>DASREW010000036.1:0-11656 GCA_035651895.1 Gaiellaceae bacterium | reverse complement strand
GGCCGTCGCGTAGGCGCGCCGCTCCAGCTCGACGAGGTCGGCGACGTCCTCGACGTTCGCGAGCCGCCGCGCCACGATCGGGCCGTGGTCGATCTCCGCGTCCACGTAGTGCACCGTCGCGCCGACTGCGACGTCGAGCAGGAGCGAGTGCGCGACCACCGAGGTCCCGCGCACCCACGGGAGGAGCGCCGGGTGCGCGTTCAGGACGCCGGCGCGCGGGATCGCGATCAGCTCGCCGCGGATGATCCCGATACCGCCGAGAACGAGCAGATCCGGAGCGAGCGCCGCGACGTCCTGTCGCATCCGCTCGCCGTTGAGCGCGCCCGTCGTGATGACGCGGGCGCCGCGGCGCCGGTACGCCCGCCGCGCGCGCAGCACCCGCTCGGTGCGGCGGACCCAGCGTGCGAGCACGACGAGGCGCTCCCGCGGCGGGAGCCCGCGGCGCGCAGCACGGCGCAGGGCCCGACCGAGCGGGACGACCTCGCACACGACCGCCTCCAGCCCGACGGATCTCGCGCAGAGCGCCCGGTGGATCTCTTCACCGTGCCGGTTGCCGTTCGTGAGCAGGGCGATCCTGAGCGCTGGCGCAGCCACGCCGCCGTTCAGGCTCGCTGGATGTACCGCTTCTCGCGCGGGTCGACCTTGATCTTGTCGCCCACGTTCACGAACAGCGGGACCTGCACGACGGCGCCGGTCTCGAGCGTCGCCGGCTTCGTCACGTTCGAGACGGTGTCGCCCTTGATCCCGGGCTCGGTCTCGGTCACCTCGAGGACGACCGACGCCGGCAGCTCGACGCCTGACGGGCTGCCGCCGACGAACATCACCTGGACGACCGACGACGGCTGCATGAACGGCAGCTCGTCCTCGAGGTCGGCGTGCGGCAGCGAGAGCTGCTCGTAGGTCTCGCCGTCCATGAAGACGACCTCGTCGCCCGAGTCGTAGAGGTACTGCATGTTCTTCTGCTCGGTGCGAACGCGCGGGAACTTCTCGCCGGCGCGGAACGTCTTGTCGACCACCGAGCCGGAGCCGAGCGACTTGAGCTTCGTGCGCACGAACGCGCCGCCCTTGCCCGGCTTCACGTGCTGGAACTCGACGATGCGCCACGTCTGCCCATCGAGCTCGATGTGCATGCCGTTGCGGAACTGGTTGGTGGAGACGACCTCGGCCATCGGCGGCGGAGGGTAGCGGAAGCTGCCCTCGTGCCTGGCACTTCCGTGCCTGGCAACCGCGCTGCACGCCGAGAACGTGTCAGGCACGGAAGTGCCTGACACCCCGGGGTTACCCGACCTCGATCAGCTCCTTGGGGAACGACGTCAAAAGCTCGACGCCGTCGTCACGGACGATCGCGAGGTCCTCGATCCGCACGCCGCCTTCGCCCGGCAGGTAGATGCCCGGCTCGATCGTGACCGCGTGGCCCGCGACGAGCGTGTCCGGCGACTCGGTCGAGAGCCGCGGCGCCTCGTGCACCGCGAGCCCGACGCCGTGGCCGAGCCCGTGGCCGAAGTTCGCGCCGTAGCCGGCGGCTTCGATCGGGTCGCGCGCGAGCGCGTCGGCATCGATCCCCGTCATGCCTGCCTTGATCCCGGCGACCGCCTTCTTCTGCGCGTCGAGGCACACGTCGTAGATCTCGCGCAAGCGCCCCGGCAGCTCCCCGGTCGAGAACGTGCGCGTGCAGTCGCTGTTGTAGCCGTCGACGATGACGCCCCAGTCGACGGTGACGAGGGTGCGCTTCTCGATCACCGCATCGGTCGGGCGACCGTGCGGAAGCGCGCCGCGCGGACCCGACGCGACGATCGATTCGAACGAGCGGTCGTCCGCGCCGTGCGCGTGGCAAAGCTCGAGCAGGCGCCATGCGACCTCGTGCTCGGTCCGCCCCACCCACGTCTCGGCGGTCAGCGCCTCGAGGGCGCGATCGGCGATCCGCGCCGCCTTGCGCAGCTTCGCGACCTCTTCTTCGTCCTTCACGGCCCGCAGCTCCTCGACGATTCCCTGCGTCGGGACGAGCTCGGCGCCGCTCGCGTCGAGCCGCTGCCACTCGAGGTACGGCAGCACGTTCGCCTCGAACTGCACGCGGCCGCTGAGCCACTCGCCGAGGTCGCTCATCACGGCGCGCTTCGTCATCTGCACCTCGACGTCCGGAATCTCGCGCGCGGTCTCGATGTAGCGGAAGTCCGTGTAGAGCGTCGTCTCGCCGCTCGGCTGCACGTACAACGCGGCGTTCGAGCTCTCGAAGCCGGTGAGGTACTGGACGTTCGTCAGGTTCGTGACGAGTAGCGGCTCCTCGAGCCGTTCTGCAAGCGCCGCGAGACGCGTCATGTCGCCGCCTTTCCTGCGAGGTACTCGAGCGCCTCGCGATAGCCGTCGGGGCCTTTGCCCATGATGCGATGAGACGCGAGCTCGGCGACGACGCTGAATCGCCGCCACTCCTCGCGGTTCTCGATGTCGGAGAGGTGGACCTCCACGACGGGAACCTCGAGCAGCTCGAGCGCGTCGCGGATCGCCCAGCTGTAATGGCTCCACGCACCCGCGTTCACGATCACGCCGTCGACGTTGTCGTACGCGTCGTGAATCCACTCGATGAACTCGCCCTCGCTGTTCGTCTGGCGGCAGCGCGCCGTGATCTCCAGCGCGTGCGCCCAGTCGTAGATGCGCCGCTCGAGCTCGTTCAGGCTGAGCCCGCCGTAGAGCTTCGGGTCGCGGCGCGCAAGCACGTCGAGGTTCGGGCCGTTGAGGATGAGGACCTGGGTCACGAGATGAGCGTATCCAGCGCTGCGCGGACCTCGTCGGCAGGGCGCGGTTCGACGTACGGACCGTCCGGCCCGAGCAGGACGAGGTTGATCGCGTCGCCGGTGCGCTTCTTGTCGCGAAGGAGCGCCTGCCAGGCGCGCTCGCGGTCGACGGCGACCGGCTGCGGGTCGAGTGCCTCGCGCACCGGCGCGTCGTCCCGGCCGGAGAGCTTCAGCGCGGCGAGCAGCCCGAGTGCGACCGCTTCGCCGTGCGGCAGGTCGAAGTCGGCGGCCGCCTCGAGCCCGTGGGCGAACGTGTGCCCGAGGTTGAGCCAGTTGCGCACGCCGCGGTCGTGCGGGTCGCGCAGGC
Organism: Gaiellaceae bacterium; assembly: GCA_035651895.1. Lineage (GTDB taxonomy): Bacteria > Actinomycetota > Thermoleophilia > Gaiellales > Gaiellaceae > PALSA-600. The sequence continues at coordinate 8,560 of DASREW010000036.1, read as the reverse complement.
AGAGCGCGCTCTTGTAGGCCGCGGCGCCGCGCACGTCGAGCTCGTCGCCGGCGAGGAGCTGCGTCTTGATCAGCTCGGCGAGCCCCTGCCGGCGCTCGCGTTCGGGCAGTGATTCGAGCAGGTGCTCGTCGAGCACGACGCGCGCCGGCCAGTGGAACGCGCCGACGAGGTTCTTGCCTTCGGGGATGTCGATCGCCGTCTTGCCGCCGATGCCGGCGTCGACCTGGCCGACGAGGGTCGTCGGCACGGAGACCCACGGCACGCCGCGCAGGTACGTCGCGGCGGCGAACCCCGCCGTGTCGGTGAGCGCGCCGCCGCCGAGCGCGACGATCGTCCCGGTCCGGTCGAGCGTCAGCTCGGACCACAGCCGCTCGACGACCTCGAGCTGCTTTGCGTGTTCGCCGGACGGCAGCTCGTGCGTCGCGACGAGCCGATCGCCGAGCGCGGCTCGCGCACGTTCGCCGTACAGCTCGAGCACGGTCGTGTCGGCGACGAGCGCAACCGGGCCGGTGCCGGGCACCAGCTCGCCGAGCCGGTCGAGCGCGCCCGGCTCGTGAATCACACCGGCGGCGGCGAGCACAGCGCCGTCGAGGTCGGTGGCGGACCCGTCGGCGACGTCGCGGTAGAGCGCGCGCCGCTCCTCGTAGAGCCGCCGGAACTCGGACTCGTCCTGCGCGAGCGGACGATCGCTCCCCTGCGCGCGCTGCCACGCCGTCTCGACGTCGACGTCGAGCAGCAGCGTGAACGCCGAGCGGGCGAGCTCGTCGCAGATCTCCGGCGTCGTGACCGCGCCGCCGCCGAGCGCGAAGACGCTCGGCGTGCTGCCTTCGAGCGAGAACAGCGTGCGCTGCATCTCCTGCGCGCGGAACTGCTCCATGCCGACGGCGCGAATCGTCTCGGTGGCGTTCTCGTCGAGGTCGTAGCCCGCGCGGCCGAGCCGCTCGGCGAGCGGCAGGACCAGCGTCGACTTGCCCGCCCCCATGAACCCAACGAGGGCGATGTGCCTGCCCAGCGCATTCAATGCCATTGAATGCGCTCGCAGTACGCGCGGTGCGCGGCGACGACGTCGCCGATCGCGTCGCCGCCGAACTTGTCGAGCGCGAGCACGGCGAGCTCCCAGGCAACGGCCGCCTCGGCGACCACCGCGAGCGCCTCGACCGCGGCGACGTCCGACCGCTCCACGAGCGCCGTCGCTTCCTCACCCGTGGCGAGGTCGACGGAGCGCAGCGGCTTCATCAGCGTCGGCAGCGGCTTCATCGCCGCGCGCACGACGATCTCCTCGCCGTTCGACATGCCCGCTTCGATCCCGCCCGCGCGGTTCGTGTCACGTCGCTTGTCGGTGCCGATCTCGTCATGCGCCTGCGAGCCGCGGAGCGACGCGAGCGCGAAGCCCTCTCCGATCTCGACGCCCTTCACCGCCTGGATGCCCATCAGCGCTCCGGCGAGGCGCGCGTCGAGGCGGTCCTCCTTCGTCGCGTACGAGCCGAGGCCCGGCGGGACGCCCGTCGCGCGCACCTCGACGACGCCGCCGACCGTGTCGCGCTCCTTGCGCGCCTCGTCGATCGCGGCGCGCAGCGACTCCTCGTCGACGGTCACGCCGGAGACGGCGATCCCGACCGTTGCAAGCAGCGCCTTCGCGACCGCACCTGCGGCGACGTGCACTGCGGTGTGGCGGGCGGAGGCGCGCTCGAGCGAGTTGCGCACGTCGTCGTGCGCGTACTTCTGCACGCCGGCGAGGTCGGCGTGGCCGGGCCGCGGCAGCGTCACCGGCTTCGTCCCCTTGCCTTCCGGCTCGCCTTCCGGCGGCCACGGCGCCATCCCCCACGTCCAGTTCTTGTGGTCGCGGTTCCAGACGACGAGCGCGAGCGGCGTGCCGAGGGTCCTGCCGTGCCGCAGGCCGGCGAGGACGTCGACGCGGTCCTGCTCGATCTGCTGCCGCGGCGAGCGGCCGTAGCCCTCCTGCCGCCGCTTCAGGTCGCCGTCGATCGCCTCGCGATCGAGCTCGAGCCCGGCGGGCAGGCCGGTCAGGATCGCCACCAGCCCAGGCCCGTGCGATTCGCCGGCGGATGAGAGCCGCAATGCCATTGGCGGCTAAGCCTAGATTCCGACCGCGGCGCGCATCGCCTCGAGGGGCGGCTCGAGGCCGGTCCAGAGGCGGAAGCTGGCCGCTCCCTGCCGCACGAGCGCCTCGCGGCCGTCGATCACCGTGCACCCGGCTGCGAGCGCGGCCGTGACGAGCGCGGTCTCGCCCTGACCGTAGGCGAGGTCGACCACCGTCTGGCCGAAGGCGGGCTCGACGAGCAGCTCCTCGCGGACGGGCGTCGCGTTCACGATCAGGTCGCAGCCGGTCGCGTCGGGCGGCCACTCGCCGCTGCGGGTGTAGATCCTCGTGTCGGCCGGCAGCACCGGCGCGAGCGCCCGGGCGGCGCCGCCGGCGCCGATCACGCAGGCCGAGGTCGCCTCGACGCCGGCGAGGATCTCGGTATCCGTGTTGCTCCCGATCACGCGCCCGTCGCGGAACACGAGCGTGTTGACCGCGTCCCCGTCGGCCTCGTCGCACGCCGCGACCACTGCGAGCTTGTGCGGGATCGTGACGTTCGCGCCGGCGAAGCCGAGCACGCGCAGCGCCCCGACCGCGGCGACGACGTCCTCCACGTCGAAGGCGGTGTAGTCCCAGTCGAGGCCGCGTGCGGCAAAGGCTGCGTTCTGCATGCGCGGCGACAGCGAATGCGACACCGGGTGGCCGAGCAGCGCAACGTAGTTCATCCGCAGCCGTACCCGTGCGCGCACTCGTACTGTGCGAACGCCGTCGCGCTGGCGGTGAAGAAGTTGTGCACCTTGTCGGGCTTGCGGACGAAGTACAGGTAGTCGACCTTGGCCGGATGGGCCGCAGCCTGGATCGAGGCGAGGCCCGGATTGGCGATCGGCGTCGGCGGCAGGCCGAGGTGCAGGCGCGTGTTGTACGGCGTCGGGTTCTGCAGCTGCGACTCGAGAATCGACTTCTCCGGAGAGATGTTCAGGCCGTAGCGAAGCGTGGCGTCGATCCCGAGCGGCATGCGGTCGTGGAGCCGGTTGTAGATCACCGCCGCCACGAGCCGCCGCTCGTCCGGCGCGAGCGTCTCGCGCTCGATCATCGACGCGATGTTCAGCACGTCGTACGACGTCAGGTTCTTCGACTTCGCGTACGCGAGATCGACGGTCTTCCAGTTCTGGCAGAACGCCTCGATCTGCTCCGTGACGAGCTGCGCCGAGGTCGTCGTCGCATCGAAGTCGTACGTCGCCGGGAAGAGGAAGCCCTCTGCGTGCGTCCACGTGTGCGGCGTGACGCACGGAACGAAGATCTTCTTCGTCGCAGCGAGGTAGGCGTTCTCCTTTAGGAGCACCGGCTTGCCGCTCTTGTGCTCCGCGATCAGCGCGACGTCGTGCACGCGCTTCGCCATCTGCGCACGCGTGAAGCCCTCCGGGAACACGATCCGGAACTGGTGCGCGAGCACGATCGCCGTCGTCGTCGGCGCGGATTTGTGACGGACGTGCGGCAGCGCGACGACGATCGCGACGACCACTGCGAGCAGCGTGCCGACGATGAGGACGAGCGCCGTCAGGCGACGCCGCCGGATCTGCTCCGGAGTCGGGCCGCGCTTCCGCGGCACGGGCATCATCGCGGGAGCCGCTCCAGGTAGCCGGCGAGCAGGTGTGCCGCTGCGCGGGCGTCGTCGCCGCCTGCAAGGACGGAGGTGAAGCGCTCGTCGTACGTCTCGACGGGCACCCCGACGGCCGCGCGCAGGCGCTCGACGAACTCGGCGGTCTCACGTGCCTGCTCGCCGTGCTCGCCGCGGAGCGTCAGCGGCATGCCGACGACGAGCACCTCGGGCGCCTCCGACTCGATCACCGCGAGCAGCTTCGCAAAGCCGTCGGGCGTGGCAGCGCGCTCGACGATCGTCACGGGACGGGCGACGGTCCCGGTCGGATCGGAGGCGGCGACACCCGTGCGCGCCGAGCCGAAGTCGAGCGCGACGACCTTCACCGGCGGCGGGTCACCCGATCGCGGCGGCGAGCTTGTCGCGCCCTGCCTCGAGCGCGTCGCGCACCGCGTCGACGTTCTTGCCGCCCGCCTCGGCCAGGGTCGCTCGGCCGCCGCCCCCGCCGCCGATGATCGGGCCGAGCTCACGGACGATCTTGACCGCGTCGACCGACTCGAGCGACTTGTCGAGGTTGATGACGAGGGCGACCTTGTCCTCGTTCACCGCTGCCAGGACGACCGCCTTCGCGTTCTCCTGCTGGCGCAGCCGGTCGGAGAGGTCGCGCAGCGGGCCGTCGAAGCGCACCTCGGCGACGTAGATGCCGTCGTGGCGGTCCTGCCAGACGATGTCGGGCCCGGCGGCCTCGGCTTTCGGCTTCTTTGCGTCGCGCCGCGCGGCGGCGAGCTCCTCACGCACCTCAGCCAGCTCACGGCTGCGGCCTTCGAGCACCGCCCACGCCTCGCCGGAGGTGACCGCCTCGATGCGGCGCGCGCCCGAGCCGACGGAGCTCTCGCTGAGGATGACGAACGGGCCGATCTCCGCGGTCGAGCGCACATGCGTGCCGCCGCACAGCTCCTTCGAGTACTCGCCGATCTCGACGACGCGCACCTCGTCGCCGTACTTCTCGCCGAAGAGCATCATCGCGCCGAGCTTGCGCGCCTCTTCGATCGGCGTCACGTACGTGCGCACCGGGATCGCCTGGAAGACCTTCTCGTTGACGATCCGCTCGACGCGGTCCTGCTCCTCGGGCGTCAGCTTTTGCGGATGCGTGAAGTCGAAGCGGAGCTTGTCGGGGCGCACGGCCGAGCCGGCCTGCTTGACGTGGTCGCCGAGCACGTCGCGCAGCGCCTGGTGCAGCAGATGCGTCGCGGTGTGATTCGCCATGGTCGGGAAGCGCTCGGACCACGCGACGACGGCGCGCACCCGGTCGCCCGAGGCGAAGCCGCTGCCTTCGAAGAGCAGCGCCTGATCATCGCCGAGCTTGTAGGCCGCGCGCAGGACGGCGGTCGCGCCGCTCTCCTCGTGCACGAGCTCACCGTCGTCGGTCACCTGGCCGCCGCTTTCGGCGTAGAACGGCGACTCGCGCAGCTTGCAGAGGAACGTGCCGTCGCCGAGGTCGAGCACGGCGCCCGCCTGCGTCAGCACCTCGGTCTTCCCGTAGCCGACGAACTCCGTCTCGAAGCCCGCGCTCTGCGCGAACTCCGCCGCACGCTGAAGATCGCTCTTCTCGCCGCCCGCGCGCGACACGACCCGGTGCTCCTCCATCAGCGCACGGAACCCGTCCACGTCGACCGGCTGACCACGCTCTTCGGCGAGCTCTTCGGTCAGCTCGATCGGGAACCCGTACGTCGCGGTGAGCAAGAACGCGTCGTCGGCGGTGATCGCCTCCTTGCCGGCGAGATCGTCGAAGACCTTCGTGCCGCGCGCGAGCGTCTCGGAGAAGCGCTCCTCCTCGACGCGCCAGATGCGCTCGATGTCGTCGGCGTGCTCACGCAGGAGCGGGTACGCGTCGCCCATCTGCGCGACCACGACACCGGCAAGGCGATGCGACGCGTCGAGCCCGATGCGCCGCGCCTGGTGGATCGCGCGGCGCAGCAGCCGCCGGCAGATGTAGCCGCGGCCTTCGTTCGACGGCTCGATCCCCTCGGCGATCAGGAAGCTCGCCGCGCGGCCATGGTCTGCGAGCACGCGGTGCGCGCGGCGCGACACGTCGTCGCGCTCGTACGGCACGCCGGACTCGCGCTCGATCCAGTCCATGATGTCCCGGAAGCCGTCCGTGTCGAACACCGAGCTGACGTCCTGCAGGACGCACGCGGTGCGCTCGATCCCGTTGCCGGTGTCGACGTTCGCGGTCGGCAGCTCGACGAGCACGTTGCCGGGCTGCAGGTCGTACGCCATGAAGACGAGGTTGTAGATCTCCATGATCCGGTCGCAGTGGCCCGGGCCGCAGTCCGGGTCGCCGCACGCGTACTTCTCGCCGCGGTCGTAGAAGATCTCCGAGCACTGCCCGCACGGCCCGGTCTCGCCCGACTGCCAGAAGTTGTCCTTGCCGAGGCGCACGATGCGGTCGGGCGGTATGCCCTTGCGCTCCCACGCGGCGATCGCGACGGCGTCCTCGCCGAGCTCGAGCGCCGGATCGCCTTCATGCACCGTTGCCCACAGGCGCTCGGGCTCGAGGCCGAGCACGCCGGTCACCCAGTCCCAGGCGAAGTCGACCGCCTCGTCCTTGTAGTAGTCGCCGAACGAGAAGTTGCCCATCATCTCGAAGAACGAGCAGTGGCGATCCGTGCGACCGACCTCGTCGAGGTCGGTGTCCTTGCCGCCGGCGCGCAGGCACGGCTGCACGCTGACGACGCGATCGCGCGGCGGCTCCTTCGTGCGCAGGAAATACGGCTTGAACTGCTGCATGCCGGCGATGATGAACAGCGTCGAGAGATCGTCCGCCGGCGGAATGAGCGAGTGCGCAGGCACACGGAGATGCCCGCGCTCTTCATAGAAGCGCTGAAAGGCCTCGCGCAGCTCGTTCGTCGTCATGGTCACGACGAACAGTGTACGGAGGCGCTACTGAAGCCAGTCTGCGATCTCGGCGCCGAGCTCGGTCGCCTCGACGTCGTCGAAGATCCCGTGCCCGGCGCCTTCGAGCCAGCGCACGTCGGCGTGCGGCACGGCTGCTTCGAAGCGGCCGATGTGCTCGCGGTTCTGGTCGCCGTGCGGCGGAGCGGTCGCGAGAAAGACCAGTGTCGGGACAGCGTGCTCCGCGAGCACGGGCCAGTAGCGGCTGACCGACGCCGCGAGTCCCCACATCGCCATACCGCGCGCCTCGGCGTTGCGCGGATCGGGTCGGGTGCGTACCTCGTCCGCCCACTCCGCCGCGGTGCGGTCGGGATCGACGTCGGCGAGGGCTGCGTAGTCGATGTGGCCGCTGTCGAAGAGCACGAGCGCGCGCACGTTCTCCGGATGCAGCCCCGCGTACGTGACCGCGACCGCGCCGCCCCACGAATGGCCCGAGACGACCGGCCGCTCGAGGCCGAGGCCGTGCACGAGCTCGGCGAGCGCTTCGAGCCGGTACGCGTCGGGCTCGAGCGCAGGTGAGTCGCCGAACCCCGGCGCGTCGACGGCGTACACGTCGTACCCCCGACCGCCGAGCACCGTGCCGACGTCCTCGAAGTACGCGCCCGAGGTGTCGGGCCCGAGCGCGTGCCAGAAGAAGAACGGCCGTCCGCCGCGCTCGCCGAAGCGGCGGACGTTCAACCCGCGCGGTCCGGATCGAGCTCGTCCGCGGCGATCTCGTCGCGGATCTTCTCGAGCGCCCGGCGGATCAGGCGAGAGACGTGCATCTGCGAGATGCCGACCTGCTGTGCGATCTGCGACTGCGTGAGCCCTTCGAAGAACCGAAGGTGCAGGATCTGGCGCTCGCGCTCGTCGAGGACCTTGAAGCCCGGCGCGAGCACCGCGCGATCCTCGGAGACCTCGTACTGGTGCTCGACCTCTCCGAGCGACTCGAGCGGATCGAGCTCCTCGCCGTCCTCCGTGCCGCCGCCGGACGAGAGCGACAGCGACGAGTAGGCGCGGCCGGACTCGAGCGCTTCGAGCACCTCTTCCTCTTCGACGCCTGCGGCCTTCGCGAGCTCGGGGATGGTCGGCGAGCGGCTGAGCTGCACCGTCAGCTGCTCGATCAGCTTGGAGAGCTGGACGTTCAGCTCCTGCAGGCCGCGGGGCACACGCACGGCCCAGCCGCGATCGCGGAAGTGGCGCTTGATCTCGCCGATGATGTTCGGCGTTGCGTACGTCGTCAGCTCGACGCCGCGGTCGACGTCGAAGCGGTCGATCGCCTTGATCAGGCCGATCGAGCCGATCTGGATCAGGTCGTCGAGCTGCTCACCGCGGTAGCTGTAGCGCCGCGCGAGCGAGCGCACGAGCGACATGTACTGCTCGATCAGCTGCTCGCGCGCCTGGAGGTCGCCCTCCTCGTGGTAGCGGCGCAGGAGGACCTTGTCGTTCTCAGCCACGCGCGGTCACCTTCTTCGTCAGCCGAACCCAATCACCGTCCACGTGCACGTCCTCGACCGTGGAGTCGAGCACCCGTCGCAGTCCGAGCGCGTCGCCGTCGGGCTCCCGCTCGATCTCGTCGAGGAGACGGGTCGAGAGCGGGCCGACAATCGTCTCGAGCGCGCCGTCGGACACCCGCATCCGCAGCGTGATGTCGCCGACGGTCGCGTCCGTGCGGTCGAGGATCGCGTCGAGCGCCAGCTCGAGATCCTCGAGGTTCTCGATCGTCAGGTCGAGACGGACCGCGAGGCCGCCGAGGACGAGGTGCGCGACCCGGTGGAAGTCCGCCTCGCGTGGGAGTGTCAGCGTGATCTCGTCAGCCACGGGTGGCCTTCAGCTCCTCGTCGAGATCGCGCTCGCGGCGGGCGGCGGCGGCCTTGGCCTCGTCGACCGATGCCTGCCACCCGCGCCGTGCGCGGAGCGACGCCCACCCATGCGTGACGCCGGCACCGAAGCCGGCGAGCTTCTGCACCGGCCGCTTCACCGCGAAG
>DASREW010000035.1:0-56104 GCA_035651895.1 Gaiellaceae bacterium | reverse complement strand
GACCCGCTCGTCGGCAGCGGCGAGTATCTGCGCGAGCGTCTCCGTCGGCAACTCCTCGGGAAAGCAGACGATCGAGAGCGCGAGCAACGGCCGGCCTCCCATCGCGAAGACGTCGTTGAGCGCATTGGTCGCCGCGATCGCGCCGTAGTCCGCCGGATCGTCGACGAGCGGCGGAAAGAAGTCGACGGTGAAGACGAGCGCGCGCTCGTCGTCGAGCTTGTAGACGGCGGCGTCGTCGGCCGGGTCGAGCCCGACCAGCAGGTTCTCGGCCTCCACCGGGACGAACCCGCGCAGCAGCTCCTCGAGCCGCGCCGCCGAGTACTTCGCCGCGCAGCCCCCGGCGGTCGCCAGGTCGGTGAGCTTCGTCACGTCTCCCATTGAATACGACAGCGGCGGCCCGAGGGAGCCGCCGCCGTCAGGGGAGAGGAACGTCGTACGCGGCTCGCATTCGCGTTGCCTGCCCGGACTCCTTTAGGCTCGCACTGTGCCGAGCGCACTCGTCACCGGCGGCTCCTCGGGCATCGGGCTCGCGATGGCGCGCATGCTGCGCGACGAGGGCTACGAGCTCACCCTCGCATCGCGGACGCGGGAGAAGATCGAGGCGGCCGCGGGCGAGCTCGGCGCGCACGCGATCGCGGCCGACATGAGCAAGGAAGAGGACTGCGTGCGCGTCGTCGCCGAGCACGTCGATCGCTGCGGCGGCATCGACGTGCTCGTCAACTCGGCGGGCATCGGCATCGCCGGGACGGTCGAGTCGCTGCAGGCGAAGCACATCGACCTGCAGCTCGGCGTGAACCTGCGCGGGCTGCTGCTCGTCTCGCGCGAAGCGATCCCGCACCTCAAGCAGAGCAAGGGCTGGATCATCAACCTCGCGTCGATCGCCGGCACCGGCCCCACTCCGGGGCTGACCGTCTACGGCGCGACGAAGGCCGCGGTGATCGCGCTCACGCGCTCACAGAACGAGGAGCTGGACGGAGACGGCATCCGCGCGATCGCGATCTGCCCCGGGTTCGTCGACACGCCGATGGCGGAGTGGTCCGGCATCCCGCCGGCCGAGATGATCCGGCCCGAGGACTGCGCCGAGGTCGTGCGCATGTGCCTGCGCCTGTCGCCGAACGCGCGCGTCCCGCAGGTCGTGATCGAGCGCGTCGGCTCGCGCGACTTCGCGTAGCCGTCAGAAGCTTCCGGGCGTCCGGAAGATCCGCCAGAGCATCATCAGGCCGAGCGCGACGGCGCAGAAGAAGCCGACGACGGAGATCGTGTGATTCACCCGCGCCATCAGCGCGGAGGCGAGCAGCAGCGCGGAGACGATCAGCGCAGCGCCGACGCGGTTCGCGGTCGAGCGCAGCAGGTGCTCGAAGTCCTCGAGCTCGACCGGCGCGATCCCCACCTTCAGCGAGCCGGTTTCCACCTTGTGCACGAGCTGCGTCAGCTGGCGCGGCAGCCGCAGCAGCGGCTGGCCCTGGGTGAACGCGAGCGCCATCAGCTGGTTCGGGTGCAGGCGGTGCTCCGCCTCCTCGGCCATCACGTGCCGCCCCTCGTCGCGCAGCATCTCGACGGGGTCGAGGTTCGGATCGAGCGAGCGCGCGATGCTCTCTGCCTGCGACAGCGTCTTGCCGACGAGGGCGAACGAGGTCGGCAGCGCGATGCCGTGCTGCAGGCAGAGCCGCTGCAGGTCGGCGAGGCCCTCGCCCGTGCGGATGCCCTCGAGCGGCCGCCAGTGGTAGCGCGGCAGCTTGCGCCGGAGGTCGTGGACGAAGCCCGCCTCGTCCGACTCCGCGGTCGTCAGCGACAGCTCGAGGATGAGGTCGGCGACGTCGTCGGCACGGTTCTGCGCAACCGCGAGCAGCAGGAGCGCGAGCGACGTGCGCGTGTCGTCGTCCAGCCGGCCGATCAGGCCGAAGTCGAGCAGCGCGAGACGCCCGTCCGGCGTCAGCAGGACGTTCCCGCGGTGAGGATCCGCGTGGTAGACGCCGGCGAGCGTCACCTGCCGGACGTAGGCGCGGAACAGCGACCGGGCGAGTTCCTGCGCACGCTCCTCGGCGATCCCCGGCCGGTCGACGACCTTCTCTCCCTCCACCCGCTCGAGCACGATCACGCGCTCGCTGACGAACGGATGGATCACCGGGGGAATGAAGAGGTCGTCGCGGAAGTCCTCGAGGACGGCTGCGATCACCTCGGCGTTGTTCGCCTCCTCGCGGAAGTCGAGCTCGGCGCGGAGGTGCAGCTCGAGCTCCTCGGTGAGCGCCTCCAGCTGCAGGAGCTGCGCCGTCGTCGAGCGCCGCTCCGCGATGCGGGCCGTGCGCCGCAACAGCTCGAGATCGAGGTTCACCTGCTCGACGATCCCGGGCCGGCGGACCTTGATCACGACGTCGCGGCCGGTCTTCGTCAGCGCCGGATGGATCTGCGCGATCGACGCGGTCGCGAGCGGCGTCTCGTCGATCGACGAGAAGTGGTCGAGACCGATGTCCTCGGCGATCACGTCGCGCAGCGGCCCGAACGGGACGGGCGGAACGTCGTCGACGAGCTTCTCGAGCTCGCGGATGTACTCGTCCGGCAGGAGGTCCGGCCGCGACGAGAGCAGCTGGCCGAGCTTCACGAACGTCGTGCCGAGCTCTTCGAGCGCCTCCCTGAAGCGGACGGCGCCCTCGGGCGTCGCCTCCGTTGCGCGCACAACACCGACCTCGCGCAGCACCCGCACGAGGTGGGCATGACGCGCGGCACGCGTCACCTCAAAGGCGCGTCCAAGCTTGCCCCGGCTGGCCATCGGAAGCGGTCTGCCCCCGTCGCCAGCGATGGAAACGGACCGCGCCTAGCCTGCGGTCCCGTACGACGTCGGGCGAACTGCCGGCTCCCCACCAGACAGTCCGCTTGCCCGCATCAGATCGGGCCGTCCCACGTTCCCTTCATATGCCCGAAGCTGGCCGCGACGAGCGCGAAGGCCGTGAGCACGACCGCCACCAACACCGGGTGACGCTTGAGGAAGAGAGCGAACTTGATAGCCACAGAGAACACCTCCTTCCCTTAGAACCGGAAGTCCTGGAGCGCTTCGGCGGCCCGCCGGAAGAGGACGGCCGCCCGCCGTTCGTCGCCGCGCCGCGTCGCGAGATCGCCCTGGGCGATCCACGCGGCCGCGCGGTGCGACGCCGACGACAGCTTTGCGAATGCATCCTCGGCCTCGCCGAACACCGTTTCGGCCTCGTCGAGGCGGTCCTGCTCGAGCAGCGCACGCCCGAGCACGAGCCGGGCGTTGCCGATCTCGTCCAGCATGTCGTCGCGCTCGCCGATGATCTCGAGCGCGTGCCGTGCCTGCTCCTCCGCGCGAACCGAGTCGCCTGTGCGGAGGTGAACCTGGGCGAGCGAGGAGACTGCCGTCGCCGCGTCCTCCTGCCGGTCGACCTCGAGCGCGATCGCGTACGCCTCCTTGAAGCGCTGGATCGCGTCGTCGTGGCTGCCGAGCAGGAAGTCCATCGCGCCGACGTTGTTGAGGAGCCGGCCGATGTTGGCGCGGTCCTCGATCTCTTCGTACTGGGCCTTGGCCTTCTCGGCGTACGTGCGCGCGAGGACCCAGCGGCCGTCGCGCTCGGCGAGCTTCGAGGCCTGGAAGTACACCGGGCCGAGCGCACGCGCGTCGCGGAGCGCCTCGGCGAGCTCGAGCGCCCGCTCGACGTCTTCGCGTGCCGCTTCGTAGTCGCGCTGCCGGCGGTAGCACCGCGAGCGCCACGCGAAGACGTTGAGCCGGAGCTCGTCGCAAGGGAGACCCGAGCGCTCCGCCAGCGTGAGCGCCTCGTTGAAGAGCGCGACCGCGGTGGCGATGCTCGAAAGCTTGTAGCGGCAGACGCCGAGCCGGTAGAGCACCTCGGCGCGGTCGACGTCCGAGAACGTCTCGTGCTCGACGAGCGCACGGGACTCGGCGAGCAGCGCGAGCGCCGACTGGATGTCGCCGCTCTGCGCGCGGGCCATCGCCTCGCCGTTCAGGACGCGGACGCGAAGCTCGGCCGCGCCGGTGCCGAGCACGGCGGGCAGCGCCCGCGTGTACTCCGCGATCGCCTCGTCGAAACGGTGCTCCTGCGAAAGCGCGTCCGCCTGGGCGAGGATCGCCTCGGCCTTCGCGCGGTCGTCGGCGGAGACGCCGCTCGCGAGGAAGCCCGCGTCGACGCCGAGGCGCAGCGCGAGCCAGTCGATCGTCTCGGCCGTCGGGCGCGTCTTGCCGCGCTCGATCTGCGAGATGTACTCCTTGCTGAACCGGTCGCCCGCGAGATCCGTCTGCGTGAGGCCGGCCGCCACCCGAAGCTGGCGCAGGCGCTCGCCGAGCCGCGGAACGCGGGGTGCGGCAACCGTGCCGGTGGTGCTCGCTCGTGCGGCGCGAGGAGTCATCGGGTGCGCGCAGCATGCCGGATACTTGACGGAAGCGCAATCCCCCCTTTCGTACAGTCCCTCAAAAGAGGCATGGTTGCAGGAAATCCGGGTCAAGCACGCGTCCCAAAGATCACTTGACCGGGTTACTTGACAGTTTGAGACATGGCCCGTACAGTGAGCGAACCTTGCACACGGCTTGACGCCAGGCCGAGTGTGGGGGGAGCGTCAGAGGCAAGCTCGACCGGATCGATTGGCTGGGCCGCAGAGCCGAACGATCCGGGAGCAGCCCAACCGGCGCCCCGCCTGACCAGGGAGAGCCCCGGGTGCCGCAGCCGGGGCTTTCTCATGTTCGGGCTCAATGCCCGAACATGAGGCTCGAACCTGGTTCGCAAGAACCAGGTTCGAGCCTTTCGGGCTACGGCTGCGCGAGCATCCACGCGCGGCGAGCTGCGCGCACGCGCTGCAGGTCGTCGCCGAGCAGGCCGCCGAGACGGGCGTCCATCGTCACCAGCAGGCCCGCGGCGACGAAGATCCACGCTTCGGCCTGGGGGTCGCGCTCCGCGTTGACGACGCCGCGCTCCTGGCCGGCCTGGATGATCTCGGCGAAGAAGTCGCGCACCTCGCGAATCTGCCCGCGAAGCGCGGAAGCGATCACCTTGTCCTCGGGGGCGACGGTCAGCGCCTGCAGCCACAGGTCGATGACACGGATCTTCTTGCCCTTCGCCATGTACGCGTCCGCGACCGCGCCGAGACACCCGGCGGGATCGCGCTCGACCGTGCACTGCGCGTCCTCGCGGAACGTGCGCCATGCCTCCGCGAGGCACGCGAGAAAGAGATCGCGCTTCGAGCCGAAGTGCCGGTAGAGAATCGGCTCGGAGATGCCCGCCTCGCGGGCGATCTCGGCCGTCGTCGCGCCGCGGTAGCTCGACCGCGAGAAGACGCGGCAGGCGGTGTCGAGCACCGCCTGCCGCCGCTCATCGGCCGTCAGGCGCTTTGCCGGAGCCTGCGTCACGCCTCGACCGCCACCTGGTGCTGCGGCGCCGGATGCGGATGCTCGATCTTGCGCACCGCGAGCACCGCGACACCCGCGCCGACGAGGCAGAGGAGCGACCCGACGCGCAGCGCGTCGTGGAAGCCGCCGAGGTAGGTCGTCGAGGAGCCGACGATCGCGCCCATCACCGCGATCCCGACCGAGCCGCCGACCTGGCGTGCCGAGTTCAACACCGCCGAGCCGACGCCGGCCTTGTCCGCCGACACGGCGCTCATCGCGGCCGCCGTCAGCGGCGTCATCGTCGAGCCCATGCCGATGCCGCCGATCAGGAGCCCGGGCAGGATCTTCCAGAAGCTCTCGTGCGCGCCGAGCTGCGTGTAGTAGAAGAGCATCACGGCGAGCATCGTCATGCCGAAGCCGACGAGCCAGCGCGAGCCGACCCGGTCCGTCAGCGCACCGGCGCGCGGCGCGATCAGGATGATCAGAAGCGTCATCGGCAGGAAGCTCGCGCCCGCCTGCACCGGCGAGTAGCGCAGCACGTTCTGCATGTAGAGCGAGACGAAGAAGAACGTCCCGAACATCGCGAGCCCGACGAAGAGCATCGAGCCGTTGGCGCCGGCGAACGTACGGTTACGGAAGAGCGAGAGGTCGAGCATCGGCGCACGCTGCTGCCGCTCGAGCAGCACGAACGCGGCTGCCGCGACTGCCGCGACGGCGAACGCCGCGAGGATGCGCGCGTCGGTCCAGCCGTAGGTGTTCGCCTCGATGAACGCGTAGGTCAGCGAGAAGAGCGCGATCGCCGAGGCCACGAGACCGGGGATGTCGAGCCGCTGCTCGGCGGACTGGTCGCGCGTCTCCTCGATGAAGATCGGTGCGGTCAGGAAGCCGATCACGCCGACCGGCACGTTGATGAAGAAGATCCAGTTCCAGTTCGCGTGCTCGACGAGCAGGCCGCCGACGAGCGGGCCGATCGCGAGCGCCATCGCGGAGACGCCGGCCCAGATGCCGATCGCGCGCCCGCGCTCGCGCGGGGCGAACGTCGCCGTGATGATCGACAGCGTCGCGGGGTTCATCAGCGCGCCGCCGAGACCCTGAACGACGCGCGACCCGATCAGGAAGCCCCCGCTCGGCGCCAGGCCGCAGGCGAGGCTCGCCCCGGTGAAGACGACGAGGCCGATCATGAAGATGCGCCGGCGGCCGACGAAGTCGGCGAGCTTGCCTCCGGTCAGCATGAAGGCGGCGAAGGTGAGCGCGTAGCCCGCGACGATCCACTCGAGCTGGCCGAGCGACATGCCGAGCGACCGCCTGATCGACGGCAGCGCGACGTTCACGATCGTGTTGTCGAGCATGATCATGAACAGCCCGACCGACACGGCCGCGAGCGTCCACCACTTCTTGTTCTCCTCCGTCACCAGCCGCTGCTTCATCTCGCTTCTCCCTCGAATAGTTAGTGCGCCCTAACTTAGCAGACGCTAACAACCGCGGCGCGATTAGGCTTCGCGCGTGACCGAGCCCGTCTGGACGCCCGACGCGGAGACCCGCGAGCGCGCGAACGCCACGCGGCTCCTCCGCCGCTCCGGCGCAGCGGACTGGCGGGAGCTCCAGCGGCGCTCCTGGCAGGAGCCGGACTGGTTCTGGCCGCTCTGCATCGACGACAGCGGGGTCGAGTTCTCGACGCCGTGGGAGCGGGTGCTCGACGACGCGCGCGGCCCCGAGTGGACGACCTGGTTCGTCGGCGGCAAGGTCTCGATCCCGCGCAACTGCGTCCACCGCTGGGCCGAGCGAACGCCGGATGCGCTCGCCTGCGTCGGCCTCGCCGAGGACGGGACGCGCACGACCCGCACGTTCGCCGAGCTCTCGCGCGACGTGACCCGCCTCGCCGAGCGCCTCGTCGCGCTCGGCGTCGAGCCGGGCGACCGCGTCGGGATCTTCCTGCCGATGTCGCCGGAGGTGGCGATCGCCTCGCACGCGATCGCGCACATCGGCGCGATCCAGGTGCCGATCTTCTCCGGCTTCGCGACGCCGGCGGTCGCGCAGCGGCTCGAGGCGAGCGAGGCCAAGGTCGTGATCACGACGCGCGAGTCGTCGCGGCGCGGCAAGACGGTGCCGATGCTAGAGATCCTCGAGCAGGCCGGCCACGATGTCGAGGTGGTCCTCGCTCCGTTCGAGCTCGACGAGTTTCCCGGCGACCTGCCGCCGTTGGAAGTCGACAGCGAGCACCCGTACCTCCTGACCTACACCTCCGGCACGACCGGCAAGCCGAAGGGCGTCGTCCACGTCCAGGGCGGTTTCCTCGTCTCGATCGTGCGCGAGGGCTGCTACCAGGCCGACCTGCACGCGGGCGACGTCATGCACTTCGCCACCGACATGGGCTGGATCATGGGGCCGTGGACGCTCGTCGCGGCCGGCGCAGCCGGTGCGACGATCGTCTTCGCGGAGGGCGCGCCCGACTGGCCCACGCCCGACCGGCTGTGGCGCACGGTGGAGCAGGAGCGCGTCACCTCGCTCGGCCTCTCGCCCACGCTCGCGCGCGCGCTGCTCCCGCACGGCGCGCCGGACGCCGATCTCTCGTCGCTGCGGACGTTCATCACGACCGGCGAGCCGTGGAACCCCGAGCCGTACCGCTGGCTCTTCGAGGAGGTCGGCGGCGCGCGCGTGCCGATCATCAACTGCTCGGGCGGCACCGAGGTCGGCGCGTGCTTCCTGTCGCCGACGCCGATCGAGCCGATCGCCGCGTGCTCCGTCGGCGGCCCCGCGCTCGGCATGGCGATGGACATCGTCGATGACGACGGGACGTCGCTCGTCGGCACCGGCGAGGTGGGCGAGCTCGTCTGCCGCCGTCCGTTCCCGGGCATGACCCGCGGCTTCTGGCGCGACCCGGAGAAGTTCGTCGAGACGTACTGGTCGCGCATTCCCGGCGTCTGGGTGCACGGCGACTGGGCCTCGGCGGACGCAGACGGCTTCTGGTTCCTGCACGGCCGCTCCGACGACACGCTCAACATCGCCGGCAAGCGGATCGGTCCCGCAGAGCTCGAGTCGGCCGCCGTCGGGCACCCCGCGGTGCAGGAGGCGGCGGCGATCGGCGTACCGCACGCGGTGAAGGGCGAGACGGCGTGGATCTTCGCCTGCCTGCTGCCGGGCGCCGAGGCGACGCCGGAGGACGTGGCGGCGCATGTCGCCGGCGAGCTCGGCAAGGCCTTCGCGCCCGACCGGGTCTTCTTCGTCGCCGCGCTGCCGAAGACGCGCTCCGCGAAGATCGTGCGCCGCGCCGTGCGCGCGAAGGCGCTCGGCACGGATCCGGGCGACCTCTCGTCGCTCGAGAACCCGGAGGCGCTGGACGCGATCGCCGCGGCGGTGCAGTGAGCGTCGCCGTCGTCACCGGCGGCGGACGCGGCGTCGGCGCGAACATCGCGCGCGGGCTCGCCGAGGACGGCTGGGACGTCGTGGTCACCGCGCGGACACGCGAGCAGATCGAGGCGGTCGCGGCAGAGATCGACGGGCGGGCGGTGGAGATGGACGTCGCGGACGCCGCGTCGGTGGAGCAGGGCTTCGGCGCGATCGGCGCGGTCGACTTCCTCGTCGCGAACGCGGGCGTCGGCAACGCGCGTGACTTCTGGCGCACGTTCGAGGTGAACGTTCTCGGCGTGCACCTGTGCTGCCGGGCGGCGCTCGCGCGCGGCTGCTCGCGCATCGCGATCACCGGCAGCGGCGCGTCGTACCTCCCCGGGTCCGAGGCGGTCGCGTACGCCTCCTCGAAGGCCGCCGTCGGCCGCTACGCCGAGACGCTCAACAACACGCTCCCGGACGTGCCGGTGTTCCTGTTCAGCCCCGGCCTCGTGCGCACGGAGATGACGGCGGACTGGCCGGACGACTCGCCGTGGACGCCGCCCGAGTGCGCGCCCGCCCTCATCCGCAAGCTCGCGACGGGCCGCTACGACGCGCTCGCGGGCCGCTACCTCCACGCGGAGGCGAGCGACGTCGACGACCTGCTCGGGCGCATCGACGAAGTGCGCGAACGCGACCTCCAGGCGATTAGGTTGCAGCGATGAAGACGGTCGTGGGTTATGGCGACTCGAACACGTGGGGCCACATCGCCGGCTCGGGCGGCGAGCGCTTCCCGCGCGAGCAGCGCTGGCCGGTGATCCTGCAGGGGCTGCTCGGCGACGGCTGGGACGTGATCGCCGAAGGTCTCGGCGGCCGCACGGCGACCGTCGACCGGCCGGATTCGGAAGGACGGAACGGGCTGCCGTACCTCTTGCCGTGCCTGCACTCGCACGCGCCGGTCGACCTCGTCGTCATCTACCTGGGCACGAACGACGTGAACTTCATGGACGACGACCGGGTCGCCCGCTGCGTCGGCCGGCTCGTCGACGTGGCGCGCCGCTGCGAAGTCGGCGACGTGCTCGTCGTCTGCCCCCCGCCGTTCGACGGCCACGACCTCGAGGCGTCCTACCGTGCCGAGCTCGACTGCGAGGTGATCGTCGCGCCGCCGTACCCGGTGATCAACGGCGACGTCGAGCACCTCGACGCCGCCGGCCAGGCCGCGCTCGCCGCGGCGGTCGCGCAGTACATGCAGTGAGGCGCTTCCGCATCGAGCGCACGATCGGCCTCTCCGACGTGGACGCGACCGGCCGCCTGCGCCTCGACGTCGTCGCGCGCTACCTGCAGGACGCGGCGAGCGAAGACGTCATCGACGTCGGCCGTCCACCGAGCAGGCACTTCTGGGTCGTGCGCCGCACGGAGCTCGAGGTGGTCGAGCCGTTCGCGGACGACCTGCGCGTCGAGCTCGAGACGTGGGCGAGCGGGACGGCGCCGACGGCGGCGTCGCGCCGCTACAGCCTGCACGGGTCGGGCGGCGGCCACATCGAGGCCGAGAGCGTGTGGATCCACCTCGATCGCGACCTGCGCCCGCTGCGCCTCGACGACGGCTTCCTCGAGATCTACGGGCCGTCGACGGAGGGACGGCGCGCCTCGACGAAGCTGACCCTGCCGCCGCCGACCGTCCCGCCCGACCGCGACTGGCCGATCCGCGTCGTCGACATCGACCGGCTCGGGCACGTCAACAACGCGGCGTACTGGGCGCCGCTCGAGGAGGTGTGGGCCGGACGGCTCGGCGGCCGCCTGCGCGCGGTGCTCGAGTACCGCAAGCCGATCGACCTGGGCGAACGCGTGGAGATCGCGCACGACGGCGACGCAGCCTGGCTCGTCGTCGACGGCGAGGTGCGGTCAGCTGCGCGGCTCGATCCAGAGGGCGCGCCCGAGGCCGAGCAGCTCGCCTGAGTCGCCGAAGAGCGCGGTTCCCGCCCCGTGCTTGCGACCGTCGCTGCCGAGCGACCAGCCGACGACGACGCACCGCTCGCCTGCCTGCGGCACGCGGTCGACGCGGGCGGTGAGCCTGCCGAGCACGACGGTGCCGCGGCCGATCACTCCCGTCGCATACGCGCCGGGGCAGTCGAGCGCCGCCCAGACGAACTCCGGCCCGACCGTGTCGGCGGCGACGAGCCACGGCGCAGCGACCACGTCCCGCCCGCCGACCGGTCCCGCGTGGATGTGGAGCGCGTCCCCGCCGCGGGCGTGGCCGCAGACGAAGCACTGCGGGAACGGCGAGTCCAGATCCGGCTTCTGCGCGGCGACCGCGTCGTCCCAGCCGACCGGCGCCGGCGCGTCGAGGCCGACCTCGTCCGGGCGCACCTCCGCGACCAGCTCGCCGGCCGCCCAGACGCGTCCCTCGCCGTCGCGTTCGAACGGCGTGTCGAGCGGCGGCGGAAGACGCAGCGTCACCGCTGCCTCGACGGCGCCCGCGAACAGCCCGCAGCTGTAGCCGCCGTTCCCGCTCGCCGCCGGCCCGCGAAAGCGGTGCGCGATCACCATCGCCATACTGGCCGCAGTATGCGGCCCGACACGCTCCGCTGGCAGCTGATCGGCGTCCTCGTCGTCGCCGCGGTCGTGAGCGCGATCGGAACGCAGCTGCACAACGCGTTCATCGGCTGGGCCGGCTTCGCCGTGTTCCTCTGCGCGATCGCGCTCTATCTCCGCTGGCGGCGCGCCGCCCTCGCAGAGCGTCGTGGTAGAGTTTTCGACCCAGAGGCGAAAACCGATGAGACTCGCGCTCGCCCAGATCAATAGCGTCGTAGGGGACATCGACGGCAACGCGGCCCGCGTCGTCGACTGGCTCGGCCGTGCGCGCGAAGCGAACGCCGATCTCGTCCTCTTCCCGGAGCTGTGCATCACCGGCTACCCGCCGGAGGACCTGCTGCTCCGGCCCGGCTTCGTGCGCGCGGCGAAGCGCGCCGTCGACGAGGTCGCGAAGGCGACGCACGGCATCACCGCGCTCGTCGGCGCGCCGCTGTACGACGGGGTCCTCTACAACGCGTGCTTCGTGCTCAGCGACGGCGAGATCCGCGACGTCTACCGCAAGCACCACCTGCCGAACTACGGCGTGTTCGACGAGGAGCGGTACTTCGAGCCCGGGAACGACCAGGTGCTGGTCGACATCGCGGGGACGACCGTCGGGCTCACCGTCTGCGAGGACATCTGGGTGCCCGGACCGCCGGCCTCCGAGCTGGGGGCGGCGGGCGCGAAGCTCGTCGCCAACATCTCTGCGTCGCCGTTCCACGTCGGCAAGGACCGCGAACGCGAAGACATCGTCCGCCGCTCCGCCGCCGAGAACGGGTGCATGGTCGCCCTTTGCAACACCGTCGGCGCGCAGGACGAGCTCGTCTTCGACGGCAACTCGGTCGTCGTCGCGGCAAACGGCGAGGTGATCGCGCGCGCGGCAGGCTTCGAGGAGGAGCTGCTCGTCGTCGACCTCGACGGCGGCGGCGGCGGGCCGATCGCGCCACGGCTCGACGACCTCGAGCAGATGCGGCTCGGCCTGGAGCTCGGGCTGCGCGACTACGTCACGAAGAACGGCTTCGGCGACGTCGTCATCGCGGTCTCGGGCGGCATCGACTCGGCGCTCGTCGCGGCGCTCTGCGTCGAGGCGCTGGGACCGGAGCGCGTGCACGGCGTCTCGATGCCGTCGCGCTACTCCTCGCAGGGGACGCGCGGAGACGCGCAGCGGCTCGCGGAGTCGCTCGGCATCGACTTCCGCGAGATCGCGATCGAACCGGTCGTCGAGGCGTTCACGGCGGCGCTCGCGTCGTCGTTCGCGGGCCGTGCGCCCGATCTCGCGGAGGAGAACCTGCAGGCACGCATCCGCGGCACGATCGTGATGGCGCTCTCGAACAAGTTCGGCTGGCTTGTGATCGCGACCGGCAACAAGTCGGAGCTCTCGGTCGGCTACTCGACGCTCTACGGCGATCTCGCCGGCGGCTTCGCGCTGATCAAGGACGTCTACAAGACGGACGTCTTCCGCCTGTCACGCTGGCTGAACGAGCGGGCCGGGCGCGAGCTGATCCCGGTCTCGATCATCGAGCGCGCGCCGAGCGCGGAGCTGCGCGCAGACCAGCGCGACGAGGACTCGCTCCCGCCCTATCCGAAGCTCGACAAGGTGCTCGAGGCGTACGTCGAGCTCGACCGCTCGCGGGAGGAGCTCTCACAGGACGGCTTCGAGCCGGAGGTGGTCGACCGGGCGCTCGGGATGATCGACCGCGCCGAGTACAAGCGCCGTCAGGCGCCGCCGGGCGTGAAGCTCCGCCCGAAGGCGTTCGGCCGCGACCGGCGCACGCCCATCACGAACCGCTGGACCGGCTGACCGCCCGAGTCAGTGCCCGGGCCTCGGCGGCGGCGGCGCCGCCCGGCGGAGGCGGAGGATTGCCGCCGCCGCCGCCGCCGCCGCCGCCGCCCGAGCCGCCGCCCGGCCCGGCCTTCGCGACCGAGATCGGCGTGCCGTGGTAGCAGCCGAGCGTGTACGGGTACTCGAGCGTCGCGACGTAGTGGTAGATCGACGTCAGCTTGCCGTTCCACGGCACCGTGCTCGTCGTGCCGTGACACGCGTCGAGCGCGGTGTTCGCCGGCAGGTTTCCCTTCGCGTCCTTGACGACGTAGATGCCGTAGCCGTCGAGCGCGTAGCCGACGAGCGTTGCGGCTCCGTCCGGCGCGCGGTTGAGCAGGCAGGGCGGGATGTCGTGATGGTGGTAGCGCGACGACTGGTCCGGATGGCCGCCGCAGGCGTCGAGCACTTCGTAGGCGGCTGCGTCGCGGCCGCCCGCGTCAAGGCCGTTGTAGAGGTACACCCCGTCGCTCAGGACGCCGATCGCACCCATGCCGAGGCACGTCGGCTTTGCACCGGCCTTCGGGTCGAGCGGCAGCTTCCACGTCGAGCTCTGAGCGGCGATGTGGTTCGGGTTCCGGTCGTAGCCGTAGGCGGGATCGGTGGAGGCGATCGGGAACGTGCCGGTCGTGTGGTTCGTCGGCAGGTCGTTGAACGCGATCACACGCGAGCTGCCGCTCGTCTTGACCGAGTACGACGCCTTCCCCGACCAGCTGACGGCGCCGCTCACGGCGATCTTCGTCGCCTCGTCCCACGTGCGGTTCGCGGTGTCGATCCACGGCCCGGCGACGTAGGCGCCACCGCCGGTGAACGACGTCTGGCAGGAGTCGATGTAGCCGACCCTCGGCGACGTCCCGACGTAGGGCTCGCCGCCGAGCGGGATCGCGCTCGGGTCGACCGCGCCGCTCGCAGTGACCGTTCGCGCAGCAGGCGTCGTCGTGCCGACGAACACCGCGAGAAGGGCAGTAACGACAGCGAGGAGCCGCATGGAAAGGTGGTATCGGCGAGACGGCGGTCTCACTAAAGGAATGTCCGCCGCCGATGCTCTCTCTGACCATGGGCCCGCTCGAGCAGCTCTACCGCGAACGGTATTCCGGCTTTCGCAACGCGCTGGCGCCGGTCGTCGGCAGCAACGAGGCGGCGCACGACGTCGTGCAGGAGGCGTTCGCGATCGCGCTGCGCAAGCGCAACGAGCTGCGCGCCCACGCATCGCTTGCACCCTGGGTCTGGCAGATCGCGTTCCGGCTCGCGCTCCGCGAGCGCAAGCGCGCGCGACTCGAGGAGCTGCCGGAGGACCTGTCGATCCTCGATCCGGAGCGCGACCCCGGACTGGCGGCGGCGATTCGCTCGCTGTCGCCGCGCCGGCGGCTCATCGTCTTCCTGCGCTACTTCGCGGGCTTCACGTACCCGGAGATCGCGGCGGCGCTCGAGATCGGAGAAGGAACGGTCGCGGCGACGCTCGCCCAGGCACACGCCGCGCTTCACCACGAGCTGCAGGAGGTAGCGGGATGACCGACGTGCTGGCCGAGCGCTTCGCAGCGCTCAACGAGACCGCGACCGGCGACTGGCTCGACGTGCGCCGCCGCGCGCGGCGCGCGAGCCTGCGCGTCGCCGTGCCGGTCGCTGCCGCTGCCGCCGCGTTCGCCGCCGCGGCCGCGTTCGCGGCCACGGGAGGCTGGGTGTTCAGCACACACGACCGGCACGTCACGGCGACGACGCACCTCACGCTGGCAGGACACACCTACGACGTCTCGCTCACCACGATCGGCGGACGCCGGATCTGCTTCCGCCTGACCGCACCGACCGGCACGCGCTCCGCGTGCGTCGACCGGCTGGCGCCGTCCTCCGATCAGTACGCCGGTTTGCCGCTCGCGGTCCCCGGCGGCCACATCTGGTTCGGGGTCACGGTCGGCTTCGCCCGCAAGATCGCAATCACGAATGCGGCGGGTGACACGTACTCGAGCCCGACCGTCGCCGCGCCGAGGGGCACGAAGACGCCGTTCCGCTACTGGGCGATCGGGGTCGCCGGAACGGCGCGGTCGTTCACGATGTACGGCGCCGGCGGAAGGTCGATCACGGATCGGATTCCTAAGCGGTGAGTCGCTGCAGGACGACGCCGAGGACCGGCAGCAGCATCGTGAGCGAGTAGCTCGTCCAGCCGACTGCGACGAGCCGCGGGCGCGTCGTCTGCTCGCGGCCCTCGCGGATCTCGGCCTGGAGCCGCGGGCCGAGCACGAAGTTGTGGAAGTAGGAGACGACGAGCAGGCACACGAACGCGAGCGCCTTCACGCCGAGCACGATCTGGAACGAGTCCGTGTGCCGCCAGTCGTGGACGGCCAGCAGCACACCGGTGACGGCCGCGATCACGAGGGCGCCGTAGCCGATCGGCCGCCAGCGCAGCCCGAGGTCGCGCATCGCGCGGCCTCGCTGCTCACCCTCGACGGTGCGGATCGCCGGCACGCCGACGAACACGAGCGCCGTCGAGCCGCCGAACCAGACGCCGGCGGCGAGCAAGTGGATCGTGACGAGGACCGAGATCACGCCGCGAGGATCGTACGCACGCGCTCGACGAGGTCGGGCGGAGCAAACGGCCCAGGCTCGGCGTCGAGCTCGGCGAGCGTCCACCAGCGCACGTCGGCCACGCCTTCGGCGGTGAGGTCGATCGTCGCCTCGGGCTCGTGCGTGTCGACGCGGACGAGGTACGTGCTGTTCGTCTGCCGGTAGAGCACGCCCATCCAGGGGAACTCGCCGACGTGATCCCAGAGGTGCGGCCCGAGCTCCACCTCGTGCAGGCCGATCTCCTCGCGCAGCTCCCGGGCGAGCGCGACAGGGTGCGACTCACCCGGATCGATGCCGCCGCCCGGCGTTCCCCACCAGGTGTCGTCGCCGACCAGGCGTCGGTACTGCACGAGCAGCACGCGGTCGTCGCGATCGATCACCAGCGCGCGGGCGGCTTCGCGCGGCCTGGGCTCGAGCCACTCGTGGAGCTCGCGGAACCGGCGCAGCCGCTCGTCGTACGGGACGGCGGCGTTCGCGGGCGACGTCGACGGGAGCACGAAGAGGCCGGTCGGCCCGATCGAGCGGAGCTGCGGGCCGAGCTCGGCGCGTTCCGCATAGAGGCCGCGGTACGCCTCCTTACCGACGAAGGCGACCGCCCGCGGCTTCATCGCCGCGATGCGTGCCTCGAACTCGTCGCGGTCGAAGTCGCCGCGACGGAGATCGCCGGACCCCGGAGTGGTGCGGTACGCGGCGTTCGTGAGCCCGAGGCCGAGCGACGGCAGCTCGAACTGCTCCTGCGGGTCGTAGAGCCGCGGTGTGAAGCCCGCATCGTGCAGGAGCCGCCAGAAGTCGTTGCGCGGGTTCGCGAAGTGTGCGGCAGCGGCAGCCGAGACGCGTCCGGGGTTGATCCCGCAGAAGACGCAGGCGAGGCCGGGAGCGAGGACATCGGGAACCGAGCTAGGTGCGTCTGCCACGCGGCTTGCAGCGTGGCACACGCTGCGTCCACGTCGCGGTGCACACCCAGGAGCTCGGGAGCGGCGGCGCGGGCCGGCGGCCCGCCGTCACGGTCGGCCGGCGGCGATTCGTCCAGGTGCGGCAGGTGCGAGTCATGCCGCCTCCGCCTCCGGGCCGCGCTGGTCGAGGCGCTCCTCGAACAGCTCGCGCAGCTCTTCGCCGCGGGTCCGTCGCGCGGCACCGGGCGTGAGCCGCTTCACGACACTGACGCGTTCGGCGGTCTTGGCGCCGTAACAACGCGCGTAGCACTCTGCTTCGGAAAGCGTCCTGAGCCTCATGGGTCCGAACCCTAGGACCCGGTCCGGACGGATAGCGTTCGGCTGTGCCCGTCGCCGCAAAGACGCTGGATTACGCCGTCGAAGTCGACGGCGCCGGGCGCATGACGATTCCGGGCGGCGGCCAGTTCGTGCCGCCGGAAGGCTGGTCGCCCGACCACCTGCTACTCGCCGCGCTCGTACGCTGCTCGATCGACAGCCTCGCCTACCACGCGCGGCGCGCCGGTCACAGCCTGAGCGCTTCCGGATCGGCGCACGGCACCGTCACGAAGAGCGGCGAGGACAACCGCTACCGGTTCGTGCAGATCGCGGTGCAGATCGACGCGCAGCTCGAGCCGCGCACGAACGAAGCCGACGACCTGATCGTCAAGGCCGAGCGCGACTGCTTCGTCGGCGCGTCCTTGATCGTCAAGCCGGAATACACGTGGCGCGTGTCCTGAGCACCGTCGAGTCGGTGCGCGCGCGGTTCACCGCGCTGCAGCGGCCGCTCGCGTTCTTCGACGGCCCCGGCGGGACCCAGGTGCCCGACTCGGTGGTCGACGCGATCGCCGGCTACCTGCGGGAGTCGAACGCAAATCTCGGCGGCGCGTTCGCGACGTCGCGCCGCTCCGACGCGCTCGTGACGAACGCGCACGCGGCGGCGGCGGACTTCCTCAACGCGACGATCGACGAGGTTGCGTTCGGCGCGAACATGACGACGCTCAACTTCGCGCTCTCACGCACGGCTGCGCGCGAGTGGAGCGAGGGCGACGAGATCGTGTGCACGCGCCTCGATCACGACGGCAACATCTCGCCGTGGCTCGAGCTCGCGCACGACCGGAACCTGGTCGTGCGCTTCGCCGACGTCGACGACGAGTGCCGCCTCGACCTCGACCAGCTTTCGTCGCTGCTCTCCGAGCGAACGCGCGTCGTCGCGTTCCCGTACGCCTCGAACGCGGTCGGGACGGTGACGCCAGTCGCGGAGATCGCAGCGCTCGCGCACGAGGCCGGCGCGCTCGCCTGGGTGGACGCCGTCCACTACGGGCCGCACGGGCCGATCGACGTCCAGGCGCTCGCCGCCGACGTGCTGCTCTGCTCGCCGTACAAGTTCTACGGCCCCCATCTCGGTCTCGCGTTCGGCCGGCGCGAGCTGCTCGAGTCGTGGCGGCCGTACAAGGTGCGCCCGGCGGATCCGTTCCCGGTCGGCAACCGCTTCGAGACCGGCACGCTCGCGCATGAGCTGCTCGCCGGCTTCGTCGCGGCGGTCGAGTACCTCGAGGACGTCGGCTGGGAGTTCGTCACGACGCACGAGCGGGAGCTCGGCGAACGGTTCCTCGCCGGCCTGCCCGGCGCCTGGACGCTGCACGGCGTCCCGACGATGGACGGACGCGTGCCGACGTTCGCGATCACCCACGACTCGCTGTCACCGCAGGAGGCGGCCGCGCGGCTCGGAGAGCGCGGCTTCGCCGTGTGGGACGGCAACTACTACGCCGTCGAGATCATGGAGCGGCTCGGGCTCGCCGACGGCGCCGTGCGCGTCGGCATCGTCCACTACAACACGCCGGACGAGGTCGACGGGCTGCTCGAGGCGCTCGCGAGCCTCTAGTACTTCGGCGGCTTGAACGCGCGCTCGGTGCGGCTCTGCCACGAGTTCTTCCCCGCGTAGGGGACGAACAGGCTCTTGGCCTGGGCGCGCATGCGTTCGTTCTCGCGGCGCTGCGCGTCGCCGAGCTCGGCGTCGTCGTGCTCGATCCGGCCTCTGCGGGACCGCCACCAGCGCATTCCGGCAAGAATATCGCGATGCCATGAAGCCGGTCCAGGTGAGACACGACGAGGCGACCCTGACCTGGGGCGTCAACCGGTGGGTCATGATCGAGGTCGACGGCACGGAGCTGCAACGGCAGGTGACGTCGGCGCCCCAGCTGTCGGCGCTGCTCGTCGAGATGGGCGTCACCGGCGCGACCGCGGACTCGCTGGCGAAGGAGTTCTGGCGTCAGCGGCCGAGCGATGCCGGTCTCGGCTCGGCCCGCTCGGGCGAGTCGATGTGGCGAGGAAGCGGGTTGCGCTGGTGGCAGGCCCTCGCCGTCCTCGCCGCGGCGATCCTGATCTGGATCGTCGTGATCTGGCTGCGCTGAGCGGCTAGCCGGGGTACGCCGACCCGGCCGCGTCCGCCCACTTGGAGCCCGGCGTGCGCCGGATCGGGTCGGGGTCGATGCCGCGCGCCTCGGCGACGGCGAGCGTGAGCAGCTGGAAGCGCACGATGTCGACGACCGGGTGCCGCGTCTGCACGAGCTCGACCGGGCAGCCGAGCTTGTCGAGCGCAGCGACGACGTCGGCGGCGCGCTCGGCCGCGCGACCCTCACCCTGCAGGACGTAGGCGCGCACGTTCTCGTCGACTGCCGCCAGGTGCCCGTGCAGGATCGTCTCGGTCTCGAACGCGGAGGCGTCGACCCACGCCCCTTCGCGCAGCTTGAGCGCCGCTTCCTGCGCGGTCGGCCAGTCGCGGCCGGCGCCGACGACCAGCACGCGCTGCTCGTCGAAGGGCTCGACGTCCTGTGTGAGCGCGGTCTCGACGACCGCAGGAAGCTCGGAGATCTCCTCGCCGTGCAGCGACTGGATCGCGGCGACCGCGCACGTGTAGCTCGCGGTGTGGCACCACGAACGCTCGATCGCCGGCGTGCAGACGATCACCTCGTCGCACAGCTCCGCGAGCGGCGAGTCCGGACGGCCGGTGACGAGCCACACGTCGCCACCGAACGCGCGCTCGGCCTCGATCGTCAGCTCGGTCTCCCCCTCGTGCGAGACGCAGACCATGATGTCCGCGCGCGGCGGGTCGAGCACCGCCTCGAGCGCCTGCACCGCCGAGCCGCCGGTTTGCGCCGCGTGGAACGACGTGCCGCAGCCGGTGTGCACGACCGTCGCCTCTTCCGGAAGCCGCATATGGGTCGGCACGCGACGCAGCCAGTCGGGCTGCGACTCCACCGCGCGTCTCATCTCGCCGGGCACAAGCACGTCTATACCATCGCCGCGGTGCCGGTTCGCGCGTTTCTGTTCGACTTCGACGGTTTGATCCTCGACACCGAGACCGCCTCGCGCGCCGGCTGGGAGTGGCTGTACCGGCAGCACGGACACGAGCTGCCGCCGGAAAAGTGGGCGCTGATGGTCGGAACCGTCGACGGCTGGGACATCTGGGGCAATCTCGAAGAGCTCGCAGGCCCGCTCGATCGCGACGAATGGAACGAGAAGCGCTACGCGCACGAGCTGTCGATCCTCGAGGCGGAGGAGCTCCGGCCCGGCATCGCGGAGTACCTCGAGGCGGCCGAGGAGCGTGGGCTCAAGCGCGCGATCGTCTCCAGCGCGTCGCGCCGCTGGATCGACATGCATCTCGAGCGGCTCGAGCGTGCGTACGGCTGGGACGCGATCGTCACCGCCGACCACGACGCGGAGCGCGCGAAGCCGCGCCCGACGCTGTATCTGGAGGCACTCGAGCAGCTGGGGGTCGAGGCGCACGAGGCGGTCGCCTTCGAGGACTCGCCGAACGGCGCCGCTGCCGCGCAGGCTGCGGGCATCTACGTCGTCGGGATCCCGAACGCCGTGACGAAGGACCTCGGCCTCGGCGAAACCGCAGACCTCGTCGTCGAATCGCTCGCTGACCTGCCGCCGGCCAAGCTCCTTTCTCTACTCTCCGAGCGATGAGCGTCTTCGAGCGCCACAGCCTCTCGAACGGCCTGCGTGTTCTCACCGCGCCGCTCGACCACGCGCAATCGGTCGCCTGCTACGTGATGCTGGCCGCCGGGTCGCGCTACGAGCACGCCGCGAACCGCGGCATCGCGCACTTCTCGGAGCACATGTTCTTCAAGGGCACCGAGCGGCGGCCGACCGCGCGTGACATCGCGATGGAGGTCGACTCGATCGGCGGTGAGTTCAATGCGTTCACGTCGAAGGAGTACACGGGCTACTACATCCGCTGCGCAGGCGAGCAGCGCGACCAGGCGTTCGACGTCCTCGTCGACATGCTGCGCAACTCGAAGTTCGACGCGGAGGAGCTCGAGCGCGAGAAGGGCGTGATCATCGAAGAGATGAACATGTACGTCGACACGCCGCGCGACTACATCGGCTCGGTGTACGAGGAGCTGCTCTTCGGGTCGAACCCGCTCGGCTGGGAGACGCTGGGCACGAAGCAGACGATTCTCGACGCGACGCGCGAGACGTTCCTCGACTACATCGGCACGTGGTACAAGCCCGAGCGGATGGTCGTCGGCGTCGCCGGCGCGGTCGGCGACGGTCTGCTGCCGATGCTCGAAGGCCTGCTCGGCGATCTGTCCGGGTCGAGCCCGGCCGGACCTGCCTCGGCGGAGGTGGAGCGGAGCACGCAGCCGCGCGTCCACGTTCATCGCAAGGACTCCGACCAGGCAAACGTCGCGCTCGGCGTTCCCTCGTACCCCGTCGGCCATCCCGACCGGTACGCGCTGCAGCTTCTCGGCACCGTGCTCGGCACCGGCATGTCGTCGCGGCTGTTCCTCGAGGTGCGCGAGCGGCGCGGGCTCGCGTACTACGTGTTCGCGTTCAACAGCTCGTTCACCGACACCGGAACGCTGTACGCGCAGGCGGGCGTCGACCTGAAGCGGGCCGAGGAGGCGGTCGAGGTCATCGCAGCCGAGTTCAAGAAGCTCGCCGACGAGCCCGTGCCGGCGGAAGAGCTCGAGAAGGCGCGCGCGCTCGCGAAGGGCCGCTTCGTCCTGCAGACCGAGAGCCCGAACGGGCTGCTGCTCACCGGTCTCCGCCGCGAGGTGCTCGAGGGGAAAGCAGCGGAGCCGGAGGAGATCCTCGCGGGGCTCGATGCGGTCACGGTCGAGGACGTCCAGCGCGTCGCGCAGGACGTGATCGGCTCGAGCGGCCTCCGCTGCGCCGTCATCGGCCCGTTCGACGACGCGGCGTCCTTCGAGCGCTTGCTCTGACCCGAACCCCCTTCCCTGGGAAGGGTGACAAAAGCGCAACGATTCATCCCCAGGTCGGTGCCGCACAGAGTCGCGGCGCTAGCTTCGTGCGATGCCGCGGCGTCCGCCGATGAACCCCACCGGGTACTACCACGTGTCGACACGCGGCAGCTTCGGCCAGCCGCTGTACCAGACGGCCGGCGAGCACGAGCTGTACCTCGAGCTCTACGCGCGCTCGGCGACGGAGTTCGGGTTGATCACCCTCGACTGGGCGCTGATCTGGAACCACCATCACTTCCTCGTGAAGCTCGCCGATGGCGGTCTGTGGGAAGCCATGCGGCGCGTCAATCACAGCTTCGCGCGCCGGATCAACGCGGTGTACGGCAGAACGAACCAAGGGCACCTGGTGCAGCACTCGTGCTTCGCCCGTGAGCTCGTCACCGAGGAAGAGGTGATGACCGTCTGTCGGTACATCGATCTCAACCCGGTCGCCGCACATCTCTGCACATCACCGGCCGAATGGGCCTGGTCCGGCTTCGCCGCGACGATGAGCTTCGTCAGGCCTCGCCCGTTCCACGACGTCCGCGCGCAGCTCCGATTCTTCGGCGATACGCCCCGCCGCGCGCGCGAGAACTACGCTCGCTTCGTTCTCGACCCTTCCCTGGGAAGGGTTACCGAACTGCCACAAACAATCCCCTAGCCGGGGAGGTCTTCGAGCCGGTTCGGCGCCTCGCGGATTGCGTGGCTCGCGGTGCCGAGAACGGCGGCGACGAGTGTTGCGGCCATCGCGATCGCGACGGTCGCACGCACCGAGAGCACGCCGAGCAGCAGCCCGGCGGCGAGCGGGCCGAGCGGCGCAGCGGCCGCGCGCAGCGTGTTCGAGGCGGCCATCGCGCGGCCGAGCAGATGATCGGGAATGAGCGCATACGAATACGCCGTCGTCGCCGAGTCGGTGTTCGGAAAACAAAATGCCTGTGTGGCGAGCGCAGCCGCGAGCACGTAGACGCTCGGATAGACGAGAAACGCGACGTAGGCGAGCGCAGCCCAGAACTCGGAGAGCAGGATCACGCGCAGCGTGAACGCGCGACGAAGGAGCGGCGAGAGGAACGAGCCGGCCAGCGTCGTCGCGCCGACGAGCGCAACGAAGCCGCCGATGGTCGCGCTCGACAGACCATGACGCTTCGCGAGCACGATCAAGGTCAGCTGCAACGCAGTGAACGTGAAGTTGCTGACGGCGATCATCCCGATCGTCGCGCGCAGAAACGGCATCTGCATGAAGTACGCAAGCCCTTCGCGCAGACGCGGCCGCTCACGCATCTCGTCGCGCTCCTCCTGGAAGCGGGTTCGCATCAGCAGGAGCGACGCGGTCGAGAATGCGTACGAGCACGCATCCGAGAGGAACGGCGCGAAGCGAGCGACGCCGAACAGCGCGCCGCCGACCGGCGGCGCCGCCAGGCGAACCGTCGCCTGCCGCGCCTGAGCGGCGCTCGCCGCTGCCGCGAGCTGCGACCGCGGCACGACGGCGCGAAACGCTCCGCTCTGCCCGGAACGAAAGACGACCCCGGCCGACGAGTCGACAAACGCGACGACGAGGATCAGCCAGAACGCGGCGTGACCGGTCGCGACCGCGCCCGCCAGCACCCCGAGGGCCAGGGCGCCGGTCGCATCCGACGCGATCATCAGTCTCCGCCGGTCGAAGTGGTCGGCGGCGGCACCTGCCGGCAAACCGATCAGCACGAGCGGCGCGAAGACCGCCGCGCCGACGTACCCGGCCCGCGCCGCGGAGTGCGTGACCGCGAGCGTCAGCAGCGGATACGCGACCGACGACATGCTCGACCCGAACGTCGAGAGCAGCTGTCCCGCCTGCAGAAGCAGGAAGTCGCGGTTGCGCCGCAGCGGCACCTCGATCATGCGCGCGCGAACCTCCACACGAGAAAGCTCACGGCGCCGATGAAGACGAGCGCGACGACGAGGAACGAGAGCTCGCTCCAGCGATAGTGCGACAGCACGACCGCCCGGATCGCGACGCCCACGACGACGCCGCCGACCCACGTCGGCACGAAGCGCCGGGTCGCATACGCGAACACGAGCCACGCACCGAGGAACGGCAGGGTGTCCGCGGCGTAACCGCCGGCCGACACGCCGCCGTGGTGCGACAGCTGTCCGATCGTCGCGAAGAGCACGATCGCGACGACGCCTGCGAGAACGAGGCGCCTCAACGCCAGAACGAGCGTGCGCCGTCGAAATCGCTCGTCCGCACCGGAACGATGCGGACCTCGCTGCGCGAGTTCGGCGCTTCGATCATCTTGCCCCCGCCGATGTACATGGCCACGTGGCCGACGACCGGATGCTCGTAGAAGAGCAGGTCGCCGGGCTGCAGCTTCGACATCGCCACCGGACGGCCGGCGGCGAACTGCGCGTCGGCGTCGCGCGGGATCGTGATGCCGTGCGTGCGATACACCGCCCAGGTGAGGCCGGAGCAGTCGTAGCCCCAGCGCGACAGACCGCCCCACAGGTAGTGCAGCCCGAGGAACTGCTCTGCCGTCTTCACGAGATCGGCGCGCGTGTGCGGCAGCGCACGGGTGTCGGCGGCCGGCAGCGCGCCGGCCGGCACCTGCGACCCGAAGCCGATCTGCGTGCCGTTCTCGAGCGTTGCGGTCTTCACCGTGACCACCTTCGGCGCCGCGAACGCAGGTCCGAGCTCCCACGTTCGCACCCAGCCGGGATAGCCGCGCGCGTTCAACGGCGACGGCTGGTCCGGCACGGCGATCTCGCTCCAGTCACCCCGTTGCGCCAGGACGAGGACGCGCTCGCCGTAGAGCGCCTGCGTCGGCATGTGCCCGACGAGCGCGAGCCGCTGATCCACCGTCACGGCCGACGTCGGCCAGACGTGCGGGTCGAACGGGAGATGACCGGCGTTCGGCGCCGCCCAGACGTTCGCGACGGGCACACGAACCGTCGCGGCGTGACCGGGCGCCACCG
Source organism: Gaiellaceae bacterium (assembly GCA_035651895.1). Classification (GTDB taxonomy): domain Bacteria; phylum Actinomycetota; class Thermoleophilia; order Gaiellales; family Gaiellaceae; genus PALSA-600. The sequence goes on along the minus strand of DASREW010000035.1, from coordinate 31,354 downwards.
CGAGGACGAGGGCTGCAGCGAGCGCGGGAAGCACTCGCCGCAGCGTAGCCAGGCCCTAGTCGAGCGGCCAGACGAGGCGCGTCACGTGCTCGGACGGGTCGGAGACCTCCTCCGGGCTCGTCTCGTAGTGCTCGCGCATCTCGCCCTGCGGCTCGATCCCGTCCGCCCGCAGCGTCTCGTAGAGCTGGCGCCACGCGGCGTGGAGTCCGGGGAAGTCGCCGTGGTAGACGTTGACGACCGCGCGGCCCGCCGGGCAGCGGTAGAGCTCGATCGGCGCGGGCGGCTCGACCGTCCCGCTCACCGGCCAGCCGACCTTCAGGTCGACGACCCCGTCCTCGGGCGGCGGGCACACCGCAACCGGCGCGGCGGGCAGGCGGTCGTTCGCGAACGCCCATTCCGCCGTGCGGCCGATGTTCTCGGGGATCGCCCGCATCAGCTCCTCGAACGGCGTCTTCGCCCGGATCGCCGCCAGCGTCAGCTCGGGAAGCTCCTCGATCGTGTACTGCACTCTCTCGTCCGGCACCAGGACCTCCTCGTCGCGGATCAGGCGGTCGAGCTCGACGATCATGCGATGCGTCTCGACGACGCGGCCTTCGAGCCGCGCGCGCTGGACGACGAGCCGCTCGTGCAGGAGCGAGGGGTCGGCGAGGATCGCGGCGATCTCGTCGAGCGGCAGCTCGAACGAGCGCAGCCGCACGATCGTCTCCGCCTCGCGCGCCTGGTCGAGCGCGTAGAAGCGGTAGCCGGTGTCCCCGTCGACGGTCGCCGGCTTGAGCAGGCCGATGTCGTCGTAGTGGCGAAGCGCCTTCGCCGTCAGCCCGGTGAGCTGCGAGAAGCGCCCGATCGAGAGTAGTTCGTCGTGTTCGACCCTCACGGGGGGAAGCATGAAGCTTCCCCCCGGGGGAAGGTCAAGGCCGGGCTCAGTCTTCCTTCGACTGCTCTTCCTGGCCACGCTTGCGGATCTCCTCGACGACGGTCGGGTCGGCGAGCGTCGTCGTGTCGCCGAGCGGGCGGTTCTCCGCCACATCGCGGAGCAGGCGCCGCATGATCTTGCCGCTGCGCGTCTTCGGCAGCTCGGGCGTGAAGACGATGTTCGCCGGCTTCGCGATCGGCCCGATCTTCTGCGCGACGTGGTTGCGCAGCTCCTCGAGCTTCTCGATCGAGCCGTCGCCGCCGCCCTTCAGCGTCACGAAGGCGACGATCGCCTGGCCGGTCATCGCGTCGTTGCGCGCCGCGACCGCCGCTTCGGCGACTTCCTTGTGGTCGACGAGCGCCGACTCGACCTCGGTGGTCGAGATGCGGTGGCCCGAGATGTTCATCACGTCGTCGACGCGGCCCATCAGCCAGAAGTCGCCGTCCTGGTCGACACGCGCGCCGTCGCCCGCGAAGTAGACGTCGCCGTACTTCGACCAGTACGTCTCCTTGTACCGCTCGTCGTCGCCGTAGATGCCGCGGAGCATCGACGGCCACGGCTTCTTCAGCACGAGGTACCCGCCGCCGCCGGGGCCGACCTCCTCGCCCTGCTCGTTGTAGATCGCGGCGTCGACGCCGGGGAACGGACGCGTCGCCGAGCCCGGCTTCGTCGTCGTCACGCCGGGAAGCGGCGTGATCATGATCATGCCCGTCTCGGTCTGCCACCAGGTGTCGACGATCGGCGCCTTGCCGCCGCCGATGTTCTCCTGGTACCAGATCCACGCCTCCGGGTTGATCGGCTCACCGACGGAGCCGAGCAGGCGCAGCTTCGACAGGTCGTGCTTCTGCGCGTACTCCGGGCCCCACTTCATGTGGGTGCGGATCGCCGTCGGCGCCGTGTAGAGGATCGTCACGCCGTACCGCTCCGCGATGTCCCACCAGCGGTCCTTGTCCGGGTAGTCCGGCGTGCCCTCGTACATGACCGAGGTGGCGCCGTTGCACAGCGGGCCGTAAACGATGTAACTGTGGCCGGTGATCCAGCCGACGTCGGCTGCACACCAGTAGACGTCGGTGTCGGCCTTCAGGTCGAAGACGTAGTAGTGCGTCGTCGCTGCGCCGAGCAGATAGCCACCCGTCGTGTGCTTGATGCCCTTCGGCTTCGCGGTCGTGCCGCTCGTGTACATGAGGAACAGCAGGTCCTCGGAGTCCATCGGCTCCGGCGGGCACGACGACGGATCGTCCGAGCCGCGCACGTCGTGGTACCAGTGGTCGCGGCCCTCCTGCATGTTCACGTCTCCGCCGGTGCGCTTGACGACAAGACACTTCTTCACACCGGGGGAATCGTCCATCGCCTCGTCGGCGATCTTCTTCAGCGCCACCGTCGAGCCGCGCCGCCACGCCTCGTCCTGCGTGATGATCACCTCGCACCCCATGTCGTTCACGCGACCGGAGAGCGAGTCGGCGGAGAAGCCGCCGAAGACGACGGTGTGCGGTGCGCCGAGGCGCGTGCAGGCGAGCATCGCGATCGGCAGCTCGGGGACCATCCCCATGTAGATGCCGACCGCGGTGCCCTTCTGCACGCCGAGCTCCTGCAATGCATTCGCGAACGCGACGACCTCCTTCTGAAGGTCGGCGTACGTGATCGTGCGCGTGTCCCCTTCGGGCTCGCCCTCCCAGTGGAAGGCGACCTTGTCGCCCTTGCCGGCCTCGACGTGCCGGTCGACGCAGTTGTAGGACACGTTGAGCTTCCCGCCCAGGAACCACTTCGCGAACGGGCGGTTCCACTCGTAGAGGGTGGAGAACGGCTCGAACCACGTGAGGCGCTCCTTGGCCTCCCGGTCCCAGAACGACTCGAAGTCCTCGTCGTAGATCGAGGGCTTCGCGTTCGCCTGCGCCGCGAACTCCTCGGGGGGCGGATAGCGCCGCTCCTCGAGGAACAGCGTGTCGATTGCCTGGCCGGTTTCAGTGGACACGAGCCGATCTCCTCTCCGTTATGCGGGAACTGGGCTTCTTGCCGGCATGAGCGCAGCTCCCACGGGGAAGACCACGCGCCCGGCCATGCCGTTGACGACGCCGGCGGACGAGGTGTACCAGGCCACCGCCGCCGTGACGATGCCGCACCAGCCGCCGAAGTGCAGCCACCAGGCGGTTCCGCCGTGCGACAGGTTGAAGAAGCCGATCACGAGCACGATCTCCGTGATCTCGAGCGTCAGGAAGACGAGGAACACGGCCATCGTGACCCGCGTCGAGTGGATCAACATGTACGTGTTGAAGACCGCAAACGCGAACAGGTACCACGCGAGCGCGTTTGTGAGGTCTCCTCCGGCGTAGCCGCTCGTGAACTTCGTCGTCCCCGCGAGGATGACGAAGAGCCCGAGGCCCATCCAGAAGCCGCCGTACGTCGAGAACGCGGTGGCGCCGAACACGTTGCGGTTGCGGAACTCCCACATCCCGGCCATGAACTGCGCGAGGCCGCCGTAGAAGATCGCAGGCCCGACCCAGATCAGATCGGGGATGAACGACGCGTTGTGCCCGCTCAACAGGAACGTCGTCAGGGCGAAGCCTGCGAGCCCAAGCGGTGCGGGGTCGGCCGCGGGGAGCGACTCGACTGCTGCCATGCCTCCTCCTTCTCGCCCGGAAGGCCGGGCGCATAGGAACGGAACCCGATTGGGTCAACCATAACGCTCGTGTCTTACGGCGCAAGGTCGTACGGGTACCGCGTGAGGTTCTCCGCCCCACTCTCGGTGACGAGCACGAGGTCCTCGAGCCGCACGCCGCCGTACCCCCTGCGGTACAGACCGGGCTCGACGGTGACGACGTCGCCGGGGAGAAGCGCCTTGTCCGACATCAGCCCGAAGCCCGGCTCCTCGTGCACCTCGAGCCCGACACCGTGCCCGAGCCCGTGGAAGAAGCCGTCGTGGAGCGGCACGCCGGGCGCCTTCGTCCGTTGCGTCGGCTCACCCGCCGCCTCGAAGATCTCGCACGTCCCGTCGAAGATCGCCTTGCAGTCCGCGCCCGGCCCGATCTCGGAGACGGCGCGATCGAGCGCCTCCTTGCAGAGCCGGTGCCACTCGCGCACGTCGTCGGGGACATCGCCGACGACGAACGTGCGCGTCATGTCGCAGAAGACGAACGACTCGTTGTCGCGCGGCCAGATGTCGACGACGATCGGCACGCCTGGCTCGATCGGGCCCGAGCCCATGTCGTGCCCCATCGCGCCCTGCGGGCCCGGCGCGACGATGAAGTCGTCGGCCGCCGTGCCGTGCTCGGCGAAGACGACGCTCATCGCGCCCTTCACCTCCTCGACCGTCAGGCCGCCGTTCCCGACGCGCGTGCGCAGAAGCTCGCGGCAGCGGTCCATCGCCGCCTCGGCGGCGGCCTGCGCGCGGCGCATCCCGGCCAGCTGGTCGGCCGTCTTGGCGCGGCGCCGCTCGTCGAAGAGCTCGGCGTCGGTGCGCAGCTCGATGCCGTTCGCGCGCAGGTGGTCCGCCAGCCAGAGCGGGAACGTCTCGGGGACGACCGCGCTCTCGATCCCGACCTCGCGGACGCCGCGCAGCTGCAGCTCGTTCCGGATCTCGTCGCGCGACTTGCCGGACTTGACCAGCTCGTCGAGTCCGAGCTCGTCGGTGAGGTGAAGCTCGTAGCGATTGAGCTCCGCGAGGCGCGCCGCCTCCATCGAGTGCGTGACGATGTGGCGTTTCCCGTCCTTCTCCAGGTAGAGGATCGGATCGGGGATCCCCAGCGGGATCTCGTGGCGCAGCTCGGGCGAGCGGAAGGTGTCTGCGTAGATCAATACGTCTGGCATAAAGCGGACCATATCTAGACTCAGATTCATGGACGCGCGCGCACGGGCGCTCGAGCTCGTCGAGCAGTGGAAGGGTGAGCTTCAGCGCCTCCTGCCCGAGAACGCGGACATCTTCGACGCGCACCTCCACCTCGGGCACGACATCGACGGCATGGTCGGCGACTACGACCAGCTCGAGGAGCTGCAGGCCGAGTACGGGATCTCGCGCGCGTTCATGTTCTGCCTCGACGAGCCCGACCGGCACCCGGCGTTCAGCGCCGCGAACGACCGGACGCTCGCCTTCGCCGAGCGAAGCGGCGGCCGGCTGATCCCCTTCGTGCGGCTCGACCTGAACGAGTCGCCGCTCGAGGAGGCGCGGCGGTGCTTCGACCTCGGCGCCCGCGGCATCAAGCTTCACCCCCGCGCGCAGAAGTTCACGGCGACCGACGAGCGGCTCGGTCCGATCTTCGAGCTCGCCGCCGAGCTTCGCGTGCCGATCCTGATCCACGCCGGCCGGGGACTGCCGCCGATCGCAAGCGGGCTCGCGACGCTCGTCGAGCGGTATCCGGAGTCGACGCTGATCCTCGCCCACGCCGGCATCGCCGACCTGGCCGAGCTCGCACGCCACATGGCCGGGCGGAAGGGCGTCCTCTTCGACACGTCGACCTGGAGCCCCGTCGACCTGCTCGACTTCTACCGCCAGGTGCCGCCGGAGCAGGTCGTCTACGCGAGCGACTATCCCTACGGGCAGCAGCCGTCGTCACTGCTGATCGCGATCAAGACGGCGCTCTTCGCCGGCTACTCGGAAGACCAGCTGCGCGGGATGCTCGCCGGCACGGCGAACGCGCTTGCCGACGGCCGCGACCTTCCGGAGCCGACGGCGCCGGTCGGAACCGGCACGCTCTCGCAGCCGATGCAGCTCGCCCGCATCCACCAGTACCTGTCGATGGCGACGCCGCTTCTCTGGGGCCGTCAGCCCGACACCGTCGGCGTGCTCGGTCTCGCGATCAACACGTGCGCGGAACGCAACGGCCACGTCGAGTCGGTCGACAAGATCCGCGAGCTGCTCGAGTCCGCACGGGACCTCTGGGCGACGATCCCCGAGATCGAGGACGAGCTCGAGGCGCGCCAGACGATGCGGTTGACGCATCGATTGATCCACATCGCGGACATCGAGGCGGTGACTGCCGCATGAAGGTGAACGGACACGAGTACGAGCTGCGCGCCGAGGTCGGCACGACGCTTGCCGAATGGCTTCGCGACGACCTGTCGCTCACCGGCACGAAGGTCGCATGCGGTGAGGGCCACTGCGGCGCGTGCACGGTGCTCGTCGACGGGGCGCCGACGCTGTCGTGCATCACGCTCGCGCACACGGTCGACGGTGGCGTGACGACGATCGAGGGTCTGCGCGACCACCCGATGATCGAGTCGTTCGTGCGCAACGACGCGGTGCAGTGCGGGTTCTGCACGCCGGGGCAGATCCTGAGCGCCGTGGCGCTCGTCGAGGCGACACCGAACCCGACGACGGACCAGATCCGGCACGCGATGGCCGGGAACCTCTGCCGTTGCGGCACCTATCCGAAGATCGAGGAGGCGATTCGCACGTGGCACGCCTGATTCGCACCGAGAAAGAGGTCGAGGGCCGCTACGAAGAGGTCTGGCTCGTCGTCGAAGAGGACGCTCTGGAGCAATGGCCGGCCGGCCCGCGCGAGATCGTCGGACAGCCGATCCCGCGCGTGGACGGGATCGAGCGCGCGAGCGGCCGTGCCGTCTACACGGCCGACCTGAAGCTGCCCGGGATGCTGCACACGGCGGTGCTGCGCTCGCCCTATCCGCGCGCCCGCGTGACGAAGCTCGAGCTCGCGCCCGCGCTTGCGCTGCCGGGCGTGCACGCGGCGATCGGCCCCGACGACCTCGACGAGCTCACCCGCGACTGCGAATTCGAAGGCGCCGCGATCGCGGCGGTCTGCGCCGACACTTTCGGGCAAGCGCGCGCGGCCCTGCGTGCGATCGCCGTCGAGTACGAGGTGCTCGATCCGCTGCTCGATCCGGACGAAGCAGTCGCGCGCGGCGCGCTGCTCGGCGAGGCGCGCGTGCGCGAGCGCGGCGACTACCAGCGCGGCCTCGCGCAGGCCGACGTCGTCGTCGAAGCCGAGTTCCGCACGCAGGTCGTTCTGCACAACTCGATGGAGACGCACCAGGCCGTGGTCGAGTGGGTCGGCGACGGCGTCGACGTCCACATCTCGACGCAGTACATCTGGGGCATCCGCGACGACGTCGCCGAAGGGCTCGGCCTGCCGGGCGACAAGGTGCGGGTGATCTGCCACTACATGGGCGGCGGCTTCGGGTCGAAGAACTCGCCCGACGACTACACGTTCATCGCCGCGGAGCTCGCGAAACGGACGCAGCGGCCTGTGAAGTGCGCGCTGACCCGGCGCGAGGAGAACACCGCGGCCGGCAACCGCAACGCGACCATCCAGCGGCTGACGGTCGGCGCGCGCAGCGACGGCACGCTCACCGCGCTCGGCGGCGAGTTCGTGAACGCCGTCGGCTGGGACGGCTGGTCCTCCGGCACCGAGGGCCCGATGCAGATGCTCTATGCGTGCGACAACGTCAAGACGACCACCTACGGCGCGAAGCTGAACCTGCCGCCGATGAAGGCGTTCCGTGCGCCGGGCTTCGTCGAAGGGACCTTCGGGCTCGAGGCGCTGCTCGACGAGCTCGCGTCGAAGCTCGACCTCGATCCGCTCGAGCTGCGGCGCCGCAACCACGCCGAGCACACGCCCGAAGGCACGGAGTACAGCGACAAGAACCTGCTCGAGTGCTACCGCCGCGCCGAGCCGCACTGGCAGCGCCGGCACGAGGTGCGCGCGCGCTCGACGGAGATCGTGAAGCGCGGCGTCGGGATGGCGTCGCAGATCTGGTACGGCGGCGGCGGGCCGCCGAGCTACGCGTGGGTGCGCGTCGGCTCGGACGGCCGCGCGACGGTCGTCACGGCGATGCAGGACATCGGTACCGGCACGAAGACGGCGATGGCGCAGATCGCGGCCGAAGAGCTCGGGATTCCCTTCGAGCACGTGACGGTGTCGCTCGGCGACTCGGCACGCGGGCCGTTCGCGTCGATCAGCGCGGGCTCCTCGACGACGCCGTCGATGGGGCCGGCCGTGCGCGCGGCCGCGGCCGACGCGCGGCGGCAGGTCGAGGAGATTGCCGAGCAGCGCGGGCTGGCACCCGACACGCCGCTCGCGGAGATCGTCTCGGTGCTCGAGAGCGCGCAGATCCTCGGCAAGGGCGCCCGCGGTCCGAACCCGACCGGCATGCAGGTGCTCACGTTCGGCGTCCAGGTCGCCGAGGTGGCGGTCGACGTGGAGACCGGCGAGGTCTGGGTCGAGCGGATCGCCGCGGTGCACGACGTCGGGCGCGTGATCAACCCACTGGGCGCGTCCAGCCAGATCGAGGGCGGGATCATCCAGGGCATCGGGCACACGCTCTCCGAGGAACGGCTGCACGACCCGAAGACGGGCCGCCTCCTGACGACGACGCTCGACGCGTACAAGCTGCCGACGATCGCCGACGTGCCGGAGATCGTGAGCGAGCTCGTCGACGTGCCGGACACGCACCTGACGAACCTCGGCTCGAAGGGGCTCGGCGAGCCGCCGATCATCCCGACCGCAGCCGCGATCGCGAACGCGATCCGCGATGCGACCGGCGCCGACGTGCGGCAGCTGCCGATCACCCGCGAGGAGATGCTGCGCGCGTTGCGCGAAGCGAAGGAGAGAGAGCGGCATGGAGCTCCTGCGGGCGTCGACTAGCGACGTCGGCGACGCCACTCCGCTCGCAGGCGGCACCGAGATCGTGCCGCTGCTGCGGGCGGGACTGCTCCACGCCGACACGCTCGTCGACATACGCGGGGTGGTTCCGCGGGGGATCGAGGTCGGCCGGATCGGCGCGGGCGCGACGCTCGCCGAGCTCGAGTGCGACCCGCAGGTGCCGGACGCGCTCCGCGAGGCATGCCGCCTCGCAGCGAGCCCCCAGCTTCGCGGCATGGGCACGCTCGCCGGCAACCTGCTCCAGGCGACGCGCTGCTGGTATTGGCGCCTGCAGTGGCCGTGCCGCCTTCACGGCGGCGACGAGTGCTTCGCGCGCGAAGGCGAGCACCGCGAGCACGCGATCTTCGCCAACGACTTCTGCGCGTCGGCGCATCCGTCGGACGTCGCCGCGGCGCTGCTCGCGCTCGGCGCCACGCTGCGAACGAGCCGGCGCGAGCTCCCTCTCGCCGACCTGTACCGCCTGCCCGACGAGACCGACCGGCGGACGACGACCCTCGAACCCGGTGAGCTGATCCTGGAGGTGGACGTGCCGCCGGCCGACGGCAGCGTGTACCTGAAGGCGATGGAGCGGAAGCGCTGGGCGTTCCCGATCGTCGGTGTCGCCGCCGCCCGCCGGGACGGCGAGACGCGCATCGCACTGGCCGGCGTCGCGCCGATCCCCTGGCTCCTCACGGACGGCCTCGAGTCCGCAACGCCGCTCCCCGGCAACGCCTACAAGGTCGACGTGGCGGAGACGCTGGTCCGACGGGCAGTCGCGGCTCTGAACAAGGTCTAGGACCTGGTCTAGAATCCCGCCCGATCGTGGGGAGGGAGGTTCATCGGCGGCTGGCCCTGCTCGCGCTCGTCGGCGGCGTCGCGGCGACCTTTGCGGTTCTCGCCCAGACGCGCAGCGTGACGGTCGCGAACGCAGCGGCTCCTCGGCAGGCACACGTCGCAGACGTGCGCCTCGAGCGCTGCCCGTTCCCGGCCGATCTCCGCGGGATCTTCGAGTCCGCCGCCGCCGATGCGCAGGTGCCGCCGGCGATGCTGTACGCGGTCGCCAAGGTCGAGTCGAACCTCAACCAGGCCGCCACGTCGTCGGCCGGAGCGCGAGGGCTGCTGCAGCTGATGCCGTCCACCGCGCGGTCGCTCGACCTCGACCCGGACGTCGCGCGCTCGAACGTGCTCGCCGGCGCGCGCTACCTCCACGAGCTGCTCGATCAGTTCGACTCGGCGGATCTCGCGCTCGCCGCCTACAACGCCGGACCGACCGCCGTCGCCGAGGCAGGCGGAGCGCCCTCGGGCGAGGTCGTCCGGTACGTCGCAAACGTGGATCAGGTGTGGCGCTCCGTCGCCGGCTGCAGCTAGGCGCCGTCGTCGTCGCGCTCGCCGTCCTCGCAGCCGGCTGCGGCGGCTCGAAGAAGAGCGCGCTCGACTGCAAGACGTTCAGCGCCGCGCCGTCGGGCAGCCGCAAGGAGGCCCCGCCGACGGACGCGCTGCAGTCCGGCAAGAGCTACAGCGTCACGCTGAAGACGAACTACGGCAGCTTCACCTTCTCGCTCGCCACGAAGACGTCGCCGAACACGACCGCCTCGTTCGTCTACCTCGCCGACAAGGGCTTCTTCAACGGCCTCATCTTCCATCGCATCGTCCCGGGCTTCGTCATCCAGGGCGGCGACCCGACCGGCACCGGTGAGGGCGGCCCCGGCTACGAGTGCGTCGATGCGCCGCCCGCCTCGACGGCGTACACCCACGGCGTCGTCGCGATGGCGAAGGCACAGGACGAAGCCGCCGGCACGAGCGGCAGCCAGTTCTTCGTCGTCACGGCCGGGAACGCCCAGCTCCCCGCCGACTACGCCGTGCTCGGCAAGGTCACCTCGGGCCTCGCGGTCGTCGACAAGATCGGCACCTTCGGCAACGCGGAGCAGCTGCCGACGAAGCACGTCGTCATCGAGAAGGCGACCGTTCACGTCCGTTAGCGCTGTGGTCCTCGCGGCCGGCGCGTCCTCGCGCTACGGCGGCGTGAAGCAGCGCGAGTTCCTGCCCGCCGTGCTCGCAGCGCTCCGTGAGTCCTCGGTGAACGAGATCGTCGTCGTCGAAGGGGCGCACGAGCTCGAGGCCCCCGGCGCGCGGATCGTCCGCGCAGAGGAGTGGGAGCGCGGTCCCGGCGCCTCGCTGCGCGCCGGGCTCGCCGCGCTCGGCCCGGAGGTCGAGCGCGCGGTGATCGTGCTCGCAGACGGCCCCGATCTCGACCCACGCGCGGTCGACCGCGTCGCCGCCCATCCGGCGGCGGTCGCTGCTGCAACCTACGACGGAGAGACGCGCAGCCACCCGGTCGCGCTCGCCCGCAGCGCCTGGGACGCGATCCCGGACGCCGGCGGCCGCGCGCTCGATCCGGTGCTCGTCGAGTGTTCGGACCTTCACTCTCCAGGGGACAGGGATGACAGCCGATACGACGAAAGATGAAGGCCGCCATGCTCGAGCTCGCTCATCCGCTCGACACGATCCCCGAGCCGTCTCCGCTCAAGGGCGCCCGCGAGCGGCGTGAGCTGACGACGAGGGCGGTCGCCCTGCGCACAGGCCTCACCGAGCAAGAGGTCGAGTGGATCGAGGAGGGCCGGCTCTACCGCTTCCCGTCGCAGAGCGCCGCGATCATGGCGGCGGTCGTCTACGCGACGGCGCTCGGCATCGACAAGGCCGAGGCGCGCAAGCTCGCCGGGCTCCCTGTCGGACGCACGATCGGTGTGAACGCGAAGACGCGGCTCATCGCCGTCGGCGCCGTCGCTGCGCTCCTCTCTGCACTGGCGGTGATGGTCGTCGCGCCGAACCTGCAGCTGACGAAGACGCGCACGCGCACGGTCGAGGCGATCCCGAACGCGAACCTGCCGGCGCCGTGGAAGCTGCAGGTGCGCGTCGAGAACGGCAACGGCGACATCGCCTGGACGCGCCAGGTCGCAAGCCGCATCGGCGCGATGGGCTACACGATCTCGAAGGTCGGCCGCGCCGACCGCTTCAGCTACAAGCAGTCAACGGTGTTCTACGGATCCGGCGGCAAGGACGTCGGCGTCCGTCTCGCCCGCCAGCTCGGCGTGGCGGCGCAGGCGACACCCGGTCTGACGGCGAAGCAGCTGCTCGTCATCGTCGGGCCCAAGACCGTCGCGCAGCAAGGGTAGAAGCGCATCAGACAGAAACCTGGTTCGCAGAACCAGGTTTCGGTTTCAGGCGTCCAGAGGTGTGCGCAGGGCCGCGAGCTTCGCCTTCAGCTCGGGCGGCATCGGCTCGCTGACCGCGACGCGCACGTAGTGGCGCAGGCGCTCTTCGAAGTGGTAGCGCTTCGCGCACCAGCTGCACTTCTCGAGGTGGCTCTCCGCTTCCGCGACCTCGTCGTCCGACAAGGTCCCGTCGAGGAACGGCTGCATCATTTCCTCGCACTTGTCGCACCAATCGATCAAGCTACCGCTCCGTCCGCGAGGTTCTTCTTCAGGATACGCCTGCCGCGGTGCAAGCGGGACATGACGGTGCCGATCGGGATGTCGAGGATCTGCGCTGCATCGGCGTACGAGAACTCGCCGATGTCGACCAGGACGATCGCGTCACGGAAGTCGTGCGGCACCTCGGCGAGCGCGTCGACGATCGCGTCCTGGCTCAGCCGCTCGAGCACGCGGTCCTCGTCCGGGTTCTCGTCGGGCAGCTGCGACTCGAGCTTGTTGTAGAGGAAGTAGTCGCCCGCCTCGTTCGTGTCGAGCGAGGTCGTCTGCGGCGTGCGCTGCTGCCGCCGGCCGCGGTCGATGTTCAGGTTCGTGAGGATGCGCAGCAGCCAGGCGCGCAGGTTCGTGCCCGGCGTGTACTGCCGCCAGGAGCGGAACGCCCGCTCGTACGCCTGCTGGACCAGGTCTTCTGCCTCCTCCCGGGAGCCGGTGAGCCTACGGGCCACCCGATAGACCTGGTCGCTCAACTCGAGCGCCTCCTCCTCGAAGCGGACGCGATCCCTCGCCTCCTGGGCGAGTCGGCGTGATTCGGCGGCCGTCGGTGCGCTGTCGCTCATCGAAAAGCCACCCTAGCAACGGGTTCAACGCGCACCCGCACCGTCCCATTCCCCGTTGTATCCACGTATTCCGCCACCCGGAGGTGAGGACGCATGCACGGACAGGAAATCATCGGTGCCGACGACCACAAGCTGGGAACGGTCGTCGCGGAGCGGGACGGGTTCGCGATCGTCGAGCTCGGTCACGTGTTCAAGTCGAAGCACGCGATCCCCCAGGAGTTCCTGCACGAGTACGACGGACAGCTGCGGGCGACGGTCGCCAAGGAGCTCGTCTCGGACTCGCCGAAGGTGGACGACGACGACTTCGATCCGAACGCGATCAAGCTCCACTACGGCCTGGTCGACGTCGCGGTCGTCGACCCCGACCCGACGCTCGACAACGCCGAGACCGAAGGCCGCAGGCACGGAATCGAGCCGGCGCCCTCGGAGCGTCTCGGGACGCTCGGCGGCGCGGGCGACTCGACGATCGAGGCGCCCGCGAGCTTCGACCGCCCGACGAACTCGGGCGACCCGTCGTGGTCGCGCGACGACCGGAAGTAACTAGACGAACTGCTGCTCGCGGAAGCCGCCGCGGGCGAGCTGCTCGACGAGCGCATCCCTCGTGGTGCGCTCGTCGTCGTAGCTGAGCGTGACCTGTCCCATCAGGTTCGCGTTCGCGGACTCGAGCCCGTCGAAGCCGTCGAGCGTTCCCGCGAGCCGCATCACGCACTTCTCGCAGCGGATGCCGCTCACCTGGATCGTCTCCGTCACGACTGCCACAGCGTCAGGCTAGCGTGCGCGCGACGATCCACGCGGCCGCTTCGCGCGCGTCGGTCGCGGCGAGCTGGAGATCTGCCTCGCACGTCGCCGGGTCGATCCGGCCGAGCGCGTCGGCGCCGCCGAGCCGCTCGGCGGCCGGGCGAATGCGGTCGAGCAGCTCGGCGCCGAGCTCGGACGCGTGGACGTACGCCTCGCCGTCCGGATGGAGCAGCTTCGCGCGCGGCCCGAACCGCGCCGCCGACCAGCGGTTCTGGACGTAGTCGGCGCGGCCGCGGTCGCCGAGCTCGGCCCGCGGCTCGGGCAGCCCGCCGTCGAGCGCCGTCGCGCAGAGCGCCTGCAGGAGCGCCGCGAGCGCGACCGACAGACGCACGTCGGTCGGCTGGTCGGCGATCCGCACCTCGAGCGTTCCGAGCTTCGGATGCGGGCGCGCGTCCCACCAGATGCGCGTGTACTCCTCGGTGACACCGAGGCGCACGAGCCGCTCGACCCATGCCTCCCACTCCGCGTACGACGCGAACGCGGGCGGCGTGCCCGCGCGCGGCAGCTCGGCGAGCACCGGTGCGCGGTTCGACGCCATTCCCGTGAGCTCGCCCGCGAACCACGGCGAGTTCGCGGACAGGGCGAGCACCACGGGCAGCCAGGGGAGCACGAGCTCGAGGCAGCGCCAGCAGTCGTCTGCCGTCGGCATGCCGACGTGCACGTGCAGGCCTTGCACGCCCTGGCGCCGCACCGAGATGCCGCCGTAGCCGACGAACGTGACGTAGCGCTCCTCCTTGACGATCGGCTGCGCCTCCGGCCGCGCGAACGGGTGCGTGGCAGCGGCGGCGATCGCGAGCCCTTCCGACGCCGCCGCCTCGGCGGCCGCGCGCCGAAGCTCGGGAAGGGCGGCATCCGCTTCGGCGACGGCCGCGCACACGCCTGTGTTCGTCTCGAACACCGACGCGAACAGCTCGGTCTTCACCTGACCGGGCAGCTCGCGCCCTTCGACGCCGCGGATGATCCGGTCGACGGCGGCCACCTGCTCGTGGCTCTCTGCGTCGAGGATCATCAGCTCCTCTTCGACGCCGAGCGAGAACGGCGTGCTCTCGCCGAAATGGGCTTCGATCACGCCTGCTTGACGCCGTGCACCGGCCGGCCGGCGGCGATCCAGGCGTAGTACGACGCGCTGGGGCCGAACTCCGAGCGGTAGCCGGTGACGCGCGGATTGCGCCCGACGTCGCGGGCGCGCGCGGCGTGCTTGAGGAGATTCGGGTCGTCGACCTCCTGCCACACGAGGATGAGGTGCGCCGCCGTCATGAACTCGGCGACGAACGTGCAGCCCGATGCCGGGCACGGAAACGGGTCGGTGCGCACGCAGAACCAGCCGTCGCGGTCGGCGTCGTCTTCGACCCAGAGCTCCGCTGCCTCCTCGGGCACCGTGTGCTCGAGGACGATTTGCCCCTGCTCCATCGGCGCACAAGGTAGCGGCGCGACGGAGCATTCAGAGAAAAGGAAGATCGGCCGGGCCCGGGCAGGCAGACGGGCGCCGGCCGATCTTCCGCATCGGCTCTACGGTGAGAGCCGAAGCTGAGTCACGATTTCGCTCCGAGCGTCACCGTGACGGTCTTCTTGGCGTTCTTGTGCCAAAGCTCGATGCTCAGCTTGTCGCCCGGCTTGTGCGTGAGGATGGCCGTGACGAGCTGCTGGTAGGTCGTGACGGGACTGCCGTCGATCTTGGTGATGATGTCGCCGCCGACCCAGTAGCTCTCACCCGAGACGACGACGCTCGTCGTTCCGCCCTTGATGCCGGCCGACTTGGCAGCGCCCGACACCTGCTGCACGAGCAGTCCCTTGGTCGTCGGCAGGTGGAAGAGCTGCGCAACCTGCGAGGTGATCGGCAGCGCGCTCACACCCAGGAAGGCGTGCTGCGCCTTGCCGGTCGAGATGATCTGCGAGGCGATGTCGCGCACGGTGTTGATCGGGATGGCGAAGCCGACGCCGACGTTGCCGGAGCTGGCGTCGTTGCTCCCGGTCTGGATCTGCGACGTGACGCCGATCACGCGTCCCTCGTCGTTGAGGAGCGGGCCGCCGGAGTTGCCGTGATTGATCGCGGCGTCGGTCTGGATCGCGTTCTCGACCGGCGAGTTGTTCGGCGCGGTGATCTGCCGCCCGACCGCGCTCACGACGCCGGCCGTGAACGTCCGGTCGAGCCCGAACGGGTTGCCGATCGCGTACACGGGATCACCGACGCGCACCGCGTCGGAGTCGCCAAGGGGGAGCGGCGTCAGCGCCCGCGAGTGCGCGTCGATCTTGAGCACGGCGACGTCGGTCGACTTGTCGCTGCCGACGACGGTGGCCGCAAGCTGATCCTGGCTGGAGAAGGAGACCTGCACCTTCTGCGCGCCGGCGATCACGTGGTAGTTGGTGACGATGTGGCCCGCGCGATCGATGACGAAACCGGAGCCGAGGGACTGCTCGGTCTCGGGTGTCGACGGCAGCAGGCCGAACGGGTCGCTCGGCACCTGCGTCACGCTCGTCGCCGTGATCTGAACGACGCCGGGCGAGTCCTGCGAGTAGATGCGCTCGGGCGCGAGACCGACGGTCGGCGCAGCTGTCACCGAGGCGTTCGTCGTGCTCGACCGGGTGATCTGCTGGATCGTCGTGTGCGACCCGAGGTCGCCGAAGAGCGCGGCGCCGCCGAGCGCGAGCCCGCCGCCGACGACGGCGACCACGAGCAGCTCGAACGCGCGCAAAGGAGATGTGCGACTGGGGCCCACGAGGGCGGTTATAACGGCACCAGATTGAACGGGTGTGTGGGGCCATTAATCGCGGGTTAAGCCTGCGGGACGAGTTCCTGCTCGATCCCGGCGTCGTCTACCTGAACCACGGCTCGTTCGGCGCTTGCCCGCGTCCGGTCTTCGCGGAGTACCAGCGGCTGCAGCGCGAGCTCGAGCGGCAGCCCGTCGAGTTTCTCGCGCTCGAGCGCGGCTTCCCCGCGCGGCTGGAGGCGGCGAGGTCGACGCTCGCCGCGTACCTCGGCGCCGCGCCGGCGAACCTCGTCTTCGCGCCGAACGCGAGCGCGGCGCTGAACGCCGTCGTCCGCTCGCTCGAGCTCGGCGGAGGCGACGAGGTGCTGCTCGGCGACGCGGAGTACGGCGGCATGGAGCTCCTGTGGGAGTTCGTCCGCCGCCGGACCGGCGCGACGATCACGCGCCGCGCGTTCTCCGAGCTCGAGCCCGGCCCGCGCACGCGCGTCGTCTTCTGCTCGCACATCGAGTGGACGACCGGCCGGGTGAACGACCTTGCGCCGGTCGTGGAGGCCGCGCGCGCAGCCGGCGCGCTCTCGATCATCGACGGCGCGCATGCACCGGGCCAGATCGAGCTCGATCTCGAGGCGATCGGCGCGGACGTCTATGCGGGCAACTGCCACAAGTGGCTCTGCGCGCCGAAGGGCGCGGCGTTCCTCTATGCGCGGCCGGACGTGCAGGACCTGATCGAGCCCGCCGTCGTGTCATGGGACTGGCTCGACGACGCGCCGTTCGCCGACCGACATCGCTGGGCCGGTACGCGCGACCCCTCCGCCTATCTCGCCGTCCCCGCGGCAATCGCCTTCCAGGCCGAGCACGACTGGCCGCGCGTCCGCGCCCGCTGCCACGAGCTGCTCGCGTCGCTCGAGCTTCCGTTCGAGCCGCTGACCGACGACTTCGCGCAGATGCGCGGCTACCGCGTCGAGCACCCCGACCCGCCCGGGCTCAAGGCCTGGCTCTACGACGAGCACCGGATCGAGGTGCCGGTCGTCGAGACGCGCGACGGCTGGGCGATGCGCGTCTCGGTGCAGGCCTACAACGACGAGTCGGATCTCGCGGCGCTTGCATCCGCGCTCAGCGGATCGTGACGTCCGTCCACACCAAAAACCGACCGACCCGCCGCACGCACGACTTGATTCCGAGCCGATGTAGTGCAAAAACGTAGGCGTGGACGAGAACCGCTACGCCCCTGCCGCCCAGTTCCGCGCCGAGCTGCGCCGGTTCCTGCGCCGCAGCGAGGACGCCGCGCGGATCCACCGGATCACGCCGCGTCAGTATCTCCTGCTGCTGCAGATCGCCGGCGCCGAGAGCGGCACGACAACGGTCTCCGAGCTCGTGACGACGCTCGCGCTTACCCAGAGCGCGGTCACCGAGCTCGTGCAGCGGGCCGAGGCGGCGGGACTCGTGCGGCGGGAGGCGTCGAAGGCGGACGGCCGCGTCGTGCATCTGTCGCTCACCGACGACGGGCTCGCCCGGCTCTCGGCGGTGCACGACGAGCTCGGAGCCGAGCGCGCGCAGCTGCGGCGCGTGTTCGACGCGCTCGACCAGGGCTAAATCGCATCACGATATGTTTCACGCCGCGAACGGGACGGAAACACCGTTCCCGTGGGCTTCACGAAGCTGCTCGAGTCGTGGCCGGTCGTCCGCCAGCTCCGCGACGGTGACCCACTGGGCCTGGGCAGGTCGGCGCAGAGCGAGCGCTCACGGACGCTCGAGCCGCGAATAGCGAAGGCCGACCACGTCGCGCAGTCGATCTGCCCGTACTGCGCCGTCGGCTGCGCGCAGCTCGTCTACGTCAAGGACGGCGAGGTCATCCAGATCGAGGGTGACCCGGCGAGCCCGATCTCGCGCGGCCGCCTGTGCCCGAAGGGCTCGGCGTCGAAGGCCTACCACTCGAGCCCGCTTCGCGAATACAAGGTCAAGTACCGGCGCCCATACGGCACGCACTGGGAGGAGCTTCCGCTCGACCAGGCGATGGACATGATCGTCGACCGGATCATCCGGACGCGCGAGGAGACCTGGCAGGCAGAGACAGAGGACGGCAACCCGGCCAAGCGGACGATGGGGATCGCCAACCTCGGCGGCGCGACGCTCGACAACGAGGAGAACTACCTGATGAAGAAGCTCCTCACCGCGCTCGGGATCGTGCAGGTCGAGAACCAGGCCCGCATATGACACAGCTCCACGGTGCCCAGTCTGGGCACCTCGTTCGGGCGAGGCGGCGCCACCGACTACCAGCAGGACCTCATGAACTCGGACTGCATCGTGATCATGGGGTCGAACATGGCGGAGAACCATCCCGTCGGCTTCCAGTGGGTCATGGAAGCGCGGGAGCGCGGCGCGCACGTCTTCCACGTCGATCCACGGTTCACGCGCACGAGCGCGATGGCGACGAGGCACGTCGGCATCCGCGCCGGGTCCGACATCGCGTTCCTCGGCGGCATCGTCAACTACATCCTCGAGAACGAGCGCTGGTTCGACGAGTACGTGAAGCGCTACACGAACGCGCCGGTGATCATCAACGAGGAGTTCTCGGACACCGAGGACAACGACGGGCTGTTCTCGGGCTGGGACCCGGAGCAGGGGAAGTACGACGTGACCACCTGGCAGTACGCCGGCACGTCGGTGCACGGCGCCGCCGGGAATCGCGAGGCCGGCTTCCAGGACTCGCACGTGAGCGGGCACGCAGCAGGCCACGGCGGCGCGGGCGGCGGCATGTCGCACGGGAACCCGCCGGAGACGGACGACACGCTCGAGCATCCGCGCTGCGTCTTCCAGATCCTGAAGCGCCACTACGCGCGCTACACGCCGGAGCTCGTCGCCGACACGTGCGGCTGCAGCGTGGACGAGTTCCTGCACGTGGCGAAGACGCTCTGCGACAGCTCGGGCCGCGAGAAGACCGGCGCGTTCGTCTACGCCGTCGGGTGGACGCAGCACACGAAGGGCGTCCAGCTGATCCGGACGGCGGCGATCATCCAGCTCCTGCTCGGGAACATGGGGCGTCCGGGCGGCGGGATCATGGCGCTGCGGGGGCACGCGTCGATTCAGGGATCGACGGACATCCCGACGCTCTACGACACGCTGCCCGGCTACCTCGAGATGCCGCACGTCGAGCACTACGGCGGTCTCGACGAGTACATCGAGCGCTCGACCGCGCCCGGCGGCTGGTGGGGCAACGCGAGCAGCTACATGGTGTCGCTCCTGAAGGCGTGGTGGGGCGCGGCCGCGACGAAGGAGAACGACTTCTGCTTCGAGTACCTGCCGCGAATCGACGACGACAACTCGAACTACTGGACCGTCCGGCAGATGCTCGAGGGCAAGGTCAAGGGATACCTCGTCTGCGGGCAGAACCCCGCCGTCGGCTCCGCGAACGGCAAGGCGAACCGGCTCGCGCTCGCACAGCTCGACTGGCTCGTCGTCCGCGACGTCGTCGAGATCGAGACGGCGGCGTTCTGGTACGACAGCCCGGAGATCGAGTCGGGCGAGCTGACGACCGAGCAGATCCCGACCGAGGTGTTCTTCATGCCTGCGTCCTCGCACGTCGAGAAGGACGGCTCGTTCACCAACACGCAGCGGCTGCTGCAGTGGCACCACAAGGCGGTCGAGCCGAAGGAGGACTGCCGCTCCGAGCTGTGGTTCTACTACCACCTCGGCAAGAAGATCCGCGAGAAGCTCGAGGAGTCGCAGGACCCGAAGGACCGGCCGGTGCAGGACCTGACCTGGCACTACCCGACGAGCGGCCAGCACGAAGAGCCGAACGCCGAGTCCGTGCTCGCCGAGATCAGTGGCTGGGACGCGAAGGGGCAGGCGCTCGCCGGCTACAAGCTGCTGAAGGACGACGGCACGACGGCGTGCGGCTGCTGGATCTACTGCGGCGTCTTCGCCGACGGCATCAACATGGCCGCCCGGAGGAAGCCGCACTGGGAGCAGAGCTACACCGCGCTCGAGTGGGCGTGGGCGTGGCCGGCGAACCGGCGGCTGCTCTACAACCGCGCCTCCGCCGATCCCGACGGGAAGCCGTGGTCCGAGCGCAAGAAGCTCGTCTGGTGGGACCCGAAGCAGGAGAAGTGGACGGGCACGGACACACCGGACTTCGACGAAGAGAAGTCGCCGGACTACGTGCCGCCGGACGGCGCGCGCGGTCCCGACGCGATCCGCGGCGACCACCCGTTCATCATGCAGGCGGACGGGCTCGGCTGGATCTACGTGCCGCAGGGCCTGAACGACGGCCCGCTGCCGACGCATTACGAGCCGCACGAGTCGCCGTTCGCGAACCCGCTCTACTCCCAGCGGGCGAATCCCGCACGGCAGCAGAACAAGGACCTGCCGGAAGATCCGTATGCACCGGTCGCCGACGAGCCGGGCGCGGAGGTCTATCCCTACGTCGCGACGACGTACCGCCTGACCGAGCACCACACGGCCGGCGGCATGTCGCGCTTCGTCGACTACCTGTCCGAGCTGCAGCCGCAGATGTTCGTCGAGGTGCATCCCGAGCTCGCCGAGGAGCGCGGGCTCGAGAACGGCGGCTGGGCGACGATCAGCTCTCCTCGCTCTGCGATCGAAGCGCGTGTGCTCGTCACGGACCGCATGAGACCGGTGCGCATCAACGGCGCGACGCGCCATCAGGTCGGCCTGCCGTATCACTGGGGAACGCGCGGGCTCACGACCGGCGGCGCAGCCAACGACCTTTCGCACATGGCGCTCGATCCGAACGTGCACATCCAGGAGGTCAAGGCGTTCTCGTGCGACATCCGTCCCGGCCGGCGGCCGAAGGGCCCCGCGCTCCCCGCCGCGGTCGCGGAAAAGCGCGAGCAGGCGCTGTCGCGCCGCGAGCAGGATCCGCACGTCGAGCCGGAAGAGGTGACGGAGACGACATGAGCGCCGCGTTCGAGACGTACGCGGACGAGCGCGTCACGTACGGCGACGAGGCGAAGCCGCGCATGGGCTTCTTCACCGATACGTCGGTGTGCATCGGCTGCAAGGCGTGCGAGGTCGCGTGCAAGGAGTGGAACCTCATCCCGGAAGACGGCCTCGTCTGGACCGGCGAGAGCTACGACAACACCTCGCGCCTGAGCGCGAACACCTGGCGGCACGTCGCGTTCATCGAGCAGCGCAAGCCGTTGAAGCTCGACGGCGAGACGGCCTCGGTCGACACGGCCGCCGCCGCGGCCCCCTTGCGCTGGCTGATGGAGTCCGACGTCTGCAAGCACTGCACGCACGCCGGCTGCCTCGACGCGTGCCCGACGGGCGCGCTCTTCCGCACCGAGTTCGGCACCGTCGTCGTGCAGGAAGACGTCTGCAACGGCTGCGGCTACTGCGTTCCCGCGTGTCCGTTCGGCGTGATCGACAAGCGCGATCTTCCACGCAGCGCCGCTGACGCGCCGCTCGCGCTGCCGCTGCTCGGGAAGAAGGAGGACGGGCGCGTGTGGAAGTGCACGCTCTGCTACGACCGCTTGAAGGGCGGCCACGAGCCGGCCTGCGCGAAGGCGTGCCCGACGAACTCGATCCAGTTCGGCGAGGTCGACGAGCTGCGCGAGCGTGCCGAGAAGCGTCTCGCGAAGCTGCAGGCGGAGCGCTGGAACGGCGCACAGCTCTACGGCCACGATCCGAACGACGGCGTCGGCGGCTTCGGGGCGTTCTTCCTGCTGCTCGACGAGCCCGAGGTGTACGGCCTCCCGCCCGACCCGGTCGTGCCGACGAAGCACCTGCCGCGGCTGTGGCGGTCGACCGCGCTCGCGTCGGTCGCACTCGCCGTCGGCGTAGCCGCCGCGTTCTTCGGAGGCAGGGAATGACCGAAGACGGACTCCCGCGCGGGACGACCGGCTGGCGCGGCTCGATCACCGAGCGCGGCACGACGATGCGCTCGTACTACGGGCGCCCGATCGTGAAGGAGCCCGTGTGGCAGGCCGAGATCCCGCTGTACTTCTTCACCGGCGGGATCGCCGGCGCGTCCTCGATGCTGCACGGTCTCGCGCGCGTGACCCGCAACGACCCGCTCGCGAAGACGGCCCTCTACGTCGGCGCCGCGGCGGACCTCGTCTCGCCCCTGCTCCTGATCAGCGACCTCGGCCGGCCGGAGCGGTTCCTGAACATGTTCCGCATGTTCAAGGTCACCTCGCCGATGAGCGTTGGCAGCTGGATCCTCGGCATCTCCGGCAGCGCCTCCAACACGGCTGCGGCACTCGAGCTGCTCGGCGTCCTGCGGCCGGTGAAGTGGGCGGCGGAGCTCGTCTCGTGCGTGACCGGGCCTCCGCTCGCGACCTACACCGGTGCGCTGGTCGCGAACACCGCGATTCCCGTGTGGAGCGAAGCGCGCGACGAGCTGCCGTGGCTGTTCGGCGCGAGCGCAACCGCGAGCGCCGGTGCGGCAGCGGCCATGTTCACGCCGCTCGAAGCAGCGGGACCGGCGCGCCGCGCGGCGATCGGCGGCGTCGTCGCGGAGCTCGGGCTGATGCAGGCGATGGAGCGGAAGCTCGGCTTCGTCGGCGAGGTCTACCGGACGGGCGAGGCAGGCCGCTTCAAGAAGATCACGAAGGCTTGCACGCTTGCGGGCGCCGGCCTGCTCGCGTGGAAGGGCCGCCGGAGCCGTGCGGCAGCGGCGACCGGAGGGGCGCTCGTCCTCGCGGGCGAGCTCGCGCTCCGCTGGTCGGTCTTCAAAGCGGGGTTCCAGTCGGCGCGCGATCCCCGCTACACGGTGCTCCCGCAACGGGAGCGCGTGGCGAAACGGGTCGCTGCTCAGTCGGACTGAGCTGACGCCTGGCGCTTCTGGCGCTTCGTCTGCTGCTCGATCGCCTTCTGCGGGGGATTCGCCGGCGGCGCGTCGTGTCGCACCTTGCCGGTGTCGTCCGGGAACGGCGTCAGGTAGTCGGCGCCGCCGGGCGGCACGCCGCTCTCCGCGCGAGGCAGTCTCGGCCCGGGCTTGGGCGCGGACGGCACGCGCATCAGGAGCTCCCCGACCTCGTCCAGCCGCCGGAACAGCTCGTCCGGCAGCCCTTCGAGGTCGGAGACGACCGCCGGATCCTGCGCACGCGCGTACGCGATCAGGTCGCTCTTCGTCGCGGGCAGTGGAATGCCCTCGAGAACGACCTGAACCTGGGCCGCGCGCTGTGAGTTCATCTCAACTCCCTGGCGTCGAGTCGCTCCTCGCCGTCGCGCGTCACCCGGAACGCCGTCTTGCCCGGGCGGCACGTCACGATCTCGGTGAGATCCGTACCCGTGTAGTGGAGGGCTACACCGTCTTCCGCGGCGATCCCCTCCGGAAAGCCGTCGTCGATCAGCTCGCGGTAGCGCGGCCGCCGCCGCTCTTCGCCGTCGTAATGCGGGCACGCGCTCCCCGGCAGGAAGCCGAGGCAGTCCATCCCCTCGAGCTGCGGGCCGAACGAATCGGTCACGCCCGCCTCGAACCAGCAGATCATCCCGGCACTCGCACCCCAGAGGACGCAGCCGTTCTCCCACGCCTCTCGGAGCAGCGCGTCGATGCCGTGCACGCGCCAGATCGCGAGCATGTTCGCGGTGTTGCCACCGCTGACGCAGATGCCGTCCTGTGCGAGCACCACCTCGCGCAGGTCCTCGGGCGGCCAGGGGAAGGTGCGGAGGTGGGTGAGCTCGGCCCGCTTGCCGAAGCGATCGTGGAACCCCGCGAAGCCGGCCGGGTCCTCGGCGATCGCGGTCGGGACGTACATCAGGTTCGGCCGGTCCTTGCCGACGAGGCCGAGGACGTAGTCGTAGAGCAGCTGCGTCTGCTCGACCGTGTCTCCGCCGCCGCCAAGACCGACGATGTGCCGCTCCACCGCCACGTCCCGGAGTTTTACAAGCGCCGTGCTCGGTACGCCGGGTACATGAAGATCGGCTACTGGCTCTCATCCGAAGAGCACGACCCGCGCGAGCTCGTGCAGAACGCCGTGCTCGCCGAGGAGGCGGGCTTCGACCACCTCCTCATCTCCGACCACATCCACCCGTGGGTGGACGCGCAGGGGCACAGCCCGTTCGTCTGGGGCGTGATCGGCGCGATCGCGCAGGCGACCGAGCGCATCCAGCTCGGAACGGCGGTCACGTGCCCGCTGATCCGCGTCCATCCGGCGATCGTCGCGCACGCTGCGGCGACAGCACAGGCGCTCATGGAGGGGCGCTTCTTCCTCGGCGTCGGTACCGGCGAGAACCTGAACGAGCACGTCCTCGGCGACCGCTGGCCGCGCGCGGACGAGCGGCTCGAGATGCTCGAAGAGGCGGTCGAGATCATCCGCAAGCTCTTCGGCGGCGAGTACGAGACCTACCGCGGCAAGCACTACACCGTCGAGCAGCTGAAGCTGTACGACGCGCCGAGCGACCCCGCGCCGATCATCGTCGCCGCGAAGGCCGACAACGCGGCCAAGCTCGCGGCGAAGGTCGGCGACGGGACGATGAACACCTCGCCCGACGAGGACGTCGTGAAGACGTTCAAGAAGGCGGGCGGCTCCGGCCCGATCTACGGAAAGGTGACGGGCTGCTACGCACCGGACGAGAAGACGGCGAAGAAGATCGCGAAGGAGCGCCAGCCGAACACCGCGATGGGCGGCGACGTGTCGACGGAGCTGCAGCTCCCGCGTGATTTCGAGGCGGTCGCCGAGCTCGTGCGCGAAGACGATCTCGAGGACTCGCTCGTGCTCGGCAGCGACCCGGAGGTGTGGCGGAAGAAGATCGACGAGTACGAGAAGGCGGGCTTCACGCACGTCTCCTTGCACGACGTCGGCCTCGACCAGCGCGCGTTCATCGACTTCGCACGGCAGCTTCTCTAGGACTTCTGGTTCAATCGAGGTATGGCCTCGCCGTCAAAGCTCAGCGTCGGCGACCGGTCGTACGAGATCCACCGGCTGGACGCGCTCCAGGCCTCCTACGACGTCGCCAGGCTTCCGTACACGCTTCGCGTGCTGCTCGAGAACGTCCTGCGGAACGGCGGCGAAGCCGACGTCGACGCTGTCGCGCGCTGGGACGCGAAAGCGGACCCGTCGCACGAGATCTCCTTCATGCCGTCCCGCGTGCTCATGCAGGACCTCACCGGTGTTCCGGCGGTCGTCGACCTGGCTGCGATGCGCAATGCGATGGCCGATCTCGGCGGCGATCCGGCGAAGATCAACCCGCTGATTCCGGCCGAGCTCGTGATCGACCACTCGGTGCAGGTCGACATCTATGCCAAACCGTGGGCCCTGGACAAGAACACCGAGGTCGAGTTCGAGCGTAACTTCGAGCGCTACCTCTTCCTGCGCTGGGGCCAGACGGCGTTCGACGGCTTCAAGGTGGTGCCGCCCGGGACGGGCATCTGCCACCAGGTGAACCTCGAGTACCTGGCGCGCGTCGTCGAGACTCGCGACGGCGCCGCGTTCCCCGACACGCTCGTCGGCACCGACTCGCACACGACGATGGTCAACGGCCTCGGCGTGCTCGGCTGGGGTGTCGGCGGTATCGAGGCGGAGGCGGCGATGCTCGGCCAGCCGCTCTCGATGCTCGTGCCGCAGGTCGTCGGCTTCAAGCTCTCGGGCGCGCTGCCGGAAGGCGCCACCGCGACCGACCTGGTGCTCACGGTGACGGAGATCCTGCGCAAGACCGGCGTCGTCGGGAAGTTCGTCGAGTACTTCGGCGAAGGCGTCTCGTCGCTGCCGCTCGCCGACCGCGCGACGCTCGGGAACATGTCGCCCGAGTACGGCGCGACGTGCGGCTTCTTCCCGGTCGACGAGATCACGCTCGACTACCTGAAGCTGACGGGACGCTCGCCCGAGCGGATCGCCCTCGTCGAGGCGTACTGCAAGGAGAACATGCTGTGGCACGACCCGTCCGAGCACGCGACGTACTCGCAGGTCGTCGAGCTCGACCTCGGCGACGTCGAGCCGTCGATCGCAGGCCCGCGCCGCCCGCAGGACCGCGTCCCGCTCGCGAGCGCGAAGTCGGCATTCGTCGAGACGCTCGGCTCGTTCGGCGTCGACTACGCGAACGGCAGCGAAGAGAAGGACCTCGCCGACACGTTTCCCGCCTCGGACCCGACGCAGGAGCAGCAGCCGGGAGGCGAGCGCCTGCCGGAGGAGGCGGCGGTCGCGACGGCCGAGCACGTCGAGCCGCACCGGACGCCGGTCGCCGGTACGGACTACGCGCTCGACCACGGCTCGGTCGTGATCGCCGCGATCACGTCGTGCACGAACACCTCGAACCCGCAGGTGATGGTCGCGGCGGGCCTGCTCGCGCGCAACGCGCTCGCAAAGGGACTGCAGCGCAAGCCGTGGGTGAAGTCGTCGCTTGCGCCCGGCTCGAAGGTCGTCACGCGCTACTACGAGCAGGCGGGTCTCCAGGCGCCGCTCGACGAGCTCGGCTTCAACACGGTCGGCTACGGCTGCACGACGTGCATCGGCAACTCGGGCCCGCTCGCCGACGAGATCTCGGCGGCGATCTCCGAGGGCGACCTCGTCGTCTGCTCGGTGCTCTCGGGCAACCGCAACTTCGAGGCGCGCATCCATCCCGAGGTGAAGGCGAACTACCTCGCCTCGCCGCCGCTCGTCGTCGCGTACGCGCTCGCGGGCCGCATGGACATCGACTTCGAGACGGAGCCGCTGGACGGCGACGTCTACCTCCGCGACATCTGGCCGAGCGCGCAGGAGGTGAGCGACGTGATCGCGTCGTCGGTGCGCGCCGAGCAGTTCGCGGAGACCTACAGCGACGTCTTCCACGGCGACGACGAATGGCGCGCGCTGCCCGTCCCGGAAGGAGAGCTCTTCGCGTGGCAGGAGGACTCGACGTACGTGCGCCACCCGCCGTACTTCGAGGGGATGACGCGCGAGCCGGGAACGGTGTCGGACATCGAGGGTGCGCGCTGCCTCGTCTGGCTCGGCGACTCCGTCACGACCGACCACATCTCCCCGGCCGGGTCGATCCGCCCCGACTCGCCCGCCGGCAGGTACCTCGTCGACCACGGCGTCGAGCGCAAGGACTTCAACTCGTACGGCGCGCGCCGCGGCAACCACGAGGTGATGGTGCGCGGCACCTTCGCGAACGTCCGCCTGCGGAACAAGCTCGTGCCCGAGTCCGAAGGCACGTGGACGGTGCACGTCCCGTCAGGCGAGGAGATGACGATCTTCGAGGCGTCGCAGCGCTACCTCACCGAGGGCACGCCGCTCGTCGTCCTCGCCGGCAAGGAGTACGGCTCGGGCTCGTCACGCGACTGGGCGGCGAAGGGGCCGAATCTCCTCGGCGTCAAAGCGGCAATCGCGGAGTCGTACGAGAGGATCCACCGCTCGAACCTCCTGATGATGGGAGTGCTCCCGCTGCAGTTCATGCCGGGCGACTCGGTCGAGTCGCTGGGGCTCACCGGCCGCGAGACGTTCTCGATCCACGGCGTCGACAACGCGAACGCCGACGAGGTGACCGTGCGCGCCGACGGCACGGAGTTCCGCGCGCGCGTCCGCCTCGACACGCCGCGGGAGCGCGACTACCTGCGGCACGGCGGGATCCTTCCGTACGTGCTGCGCCGGCTGCTCGCCGGGGACTAGTTCGTACCGCGATATGTTTTTCGTCGGGCCGCGCGGGTATCCGGCCCGCGGGAGATGACGCCGCGCCGCCTGCTGCCTCTTTGCGCCCTCGTGCCGGTGCTCGCCGGGTGCGACAACGAACAGAGCACCCTCGCGCCGAAGAGCCATCAGGCCAAGGACATCGCGAGCCTCTTCTGGTGGATGATGGCCGTCTCCTGGTTCGGCATCGGGCTCGTCGTCCTGTTGATCCTGATCGCGTGGCGGAAGGCGCACCGCCGCCCCGGTCACGATCCGAAGGAAGGCGAGCGGCTCGCGTTCAAGGTCGTGATCGGCGCGGGCATCGTCATGCCGATCGCGCTGATCGCGGCGCTGTTCGTCGTCTCGGACCTCTTCGTCATCCGCATCACCGAGGCGCCGGCGAAGAGCGCGACCAGGCTCACCATCCTCGTCGTCGGACACCAGTGGTGGTGGGAGGTTCGCTACCCCGGCACGAGCGTGGTCACCGCCAACGAGATCCACCTGCCGGTCAACACGCCGGTCCGGCTCGAGGTGCGCACGGCCGACGTGATCCACAGCTTCTGGGTCCCGCGCCTCAATCGCACGATCGACGCGATCCCAGGCCGCACGAACGCGATCGAGCTCGACGCGGACGCGACCGGCGTCTTCCGCGGCCAGTGCGAGGAGTTCTGCGGGCTGCAGCACGCGCACATGGTGTTCTACGTCTACGCGCAGACCCCGACTGCGTTTGCGCAGTGGCTCAGCAATCAGAAGCGCCCCGCGCGCCCGCCGGCAACGGCAGCGGCGAGACAGGGAGAGAAGGACTTCATGAGCTCGTCCTGCTCGAACTGCCATGCGATCCGCGGCACGCCGGCATCCGGAGACGTCGGCCCCGACCTGACGCACCTGCGGACGCGCGCGACGATCGGTGCCGGCACGCTCCTGAACAGCCGCAGCGATCTTGCGCAGTGGATCGCGGATTCGCAGCACTTCAAGCCGGGGAACGAGATGCCGCAGATGAGGTTGCGAAACAGCGAGCTGCACGCGCTCGTCACGTATCTCGAGGGGTTGAAGTAGTGGCGATCGCGACGCCACCGAACTCCGCCGCCGCCGAGCGCATGGAGCTGCTCGCGGAGATGTGGCAGGAGCGGCCGGGGATCCTCGGCTGGTTCACGACGACCGATCACAAGCGGATCGGGCTCCTGTACTTCTGGACGACGCTCGTGCTCTTCGGGGCCGGCGGCGTCGAAGCGCTGACGATGCGCTCGCAGCTCCTGGAGCCGAACGAGCACCTCGTGTCGCCGAACACCTACGACGAGCTCTTCACCCTCCACGGCGTCACGATGATCTTCTTCTTCATCATCCCGATGACGACGGGGGCGTTCGGCAACTACCTGCTCCCGCTGATGATCGGCGCGCGCGACATGGCGTTCCCACGCATGAACGCGCTGTCGTACTGGATCTTCCTCGGCTCGGGGATCTTTCTCTACACGAGCGTGGTGCTCGGCGTCGCCCCGAACGCAGGCTGGTTCGACTACGTGCCGCTCGCGAGCAGGCAGTTCGATCCCGGCCGCAACATCGACTTCTACTGCCTCGCGCTCATCTTCAACGGGATCGCGTCGACACTGACGGCGGCACAGTTCATCGTCACGATCTTCAAGTCCCGCGCTCCGGGCATGTCGTTCAACCGCATGCCGCTCTTCTGCTTCGCGATGCTCGCCGCCGCAGGCGGGCTGCTGTTCGCGCTGCCGCTCCTCACCGCCGACACGATCTTCCTGTTCCTCGACCGCAACGTCGGCACGCACTTCTTCGACGTCGCGCACGGTGGCTCGGCCTACCTGTGGCAGCACCTCTTCTGGATGTTCGGGCACCCCGAGGTCTACATCCTGATCGTTCCCGCGTTCGGGATCGCGACCGAGATCATCCCCGCGTTCACGCAACGACGCGTGGCCGCGTTCCCACTCGTTGCGATCGCCGAGCTGCTCGTCGTCTTCATCGGCTTCGGCGTGTGGGCGCACCACATGTACGCAACGGGGCTGCCGACGATCACCGCCGTCTTCGTGGCGGCGGCGACGGCGATGGTGATCATCCCGAGCACGATTCAGGTGTTCGCGTGGTGCATGACGATGGTGCTCGGAACGGCGCAGTTCAAGACGCCGTTGCTCTTCATCGCCGGCTTCATCTTCATGTTCGTGATGGGCGGCCTCTCCGGGATCATGTTCGTGGCGATCCCGTTCGACCAGCAGGTCACGGACTCGTACTTCGTGATCGCGCACTTCCACTACATCATCTTCGGGGCGGCCGTCTTCCCGATCTTCGGCGGCATGTACTACTGGTTCCCGAAGGTCACCGGCAAGCTGTACTTCGAGCGGCCGGGACAGATCAGCTTCTGGGTCCTGTTCATCGGGACGAACGTGCTGTTCTTCCCGATGCACATCGTCGGCCTGCTCGGCATGCCGCGGCGGCAGTACACCTACCCCGCAGGGATGGGCTGGCAGTCGTACAACGTTGTCGAGACGATCGGCGGGTACCTCACGGCCGTCGGGATCCTGATGCTGATCGGGAACCTCGTCTACAGCTACTTCCGCGGCGCGGAGGCGGGGCCGGATCCGTGGCACGGGCCCACGCTCGAGTGGACGACGAGCTCGCCGCCGCCGGCGTACAACTACGCCGTCATCCCGCGGGTGTCGAGCGCGTACGCAAACTGGGACGAGGAGGACCGCGCCGAGGACCGCCGCAAGCTCGCGGCCGGGATCCTCGTGCTGCAGGAAGGGCACGAGCAGGCAGCGGTCACGCCCGTGGACGGGACGTTCGACGAGATCGTGGAGATGCCGCACGACTCGCCGTGGCCCGTGCTGCTCGCGCTGAGCCTGCTCCTCGTCTTCTTCATGCTCGTGCTGCACAAGTACGGCGTCGCCGGGGTGATGGCGATCGGCTGCGTCGTCTCGCTCTTCGGCTGGCATTCGAAGGAGCCGCAGGAGTCGTGAGATGACCGACTACATCGCCGGCGGCCGCAAGATCGCCGATGTCCCGCGGACGACCGCCGCGACCGGCACCCCGGCGGTGACGCGCGTCATCGTGCGCCGGACGGGGCCGCCGGCGGCATGGTGGGGCGTGGTCATGCTGATCGCGAGCGAAGGCGTGCTCTTCGCGGCGTTCATCGGCACGTTCTTCTACCTGCGCTTCAACGACCCGGCGTGGCCGCCGCCGCACGATCCCTCGCCGACCGTCGTCCTGCCGCTCGTGATGGTCGCGATCCTCAGCACCTCGAGCGGCCTGATGCAGCTCGCCTGGCGCGCCGTCCGGCAAGGGCGGCTCGCCGCGACGAGGCTGCTGCTCGTCGTCGCCGTGATCGTGCAGTCGGGGTACTTCGCCTACGAGGTGCACGACTTCTCCGACCAGCTCCATACGCTGCCGATCGGGCGCGACGCCTACACCTCGAGCCACTACGTCCTGCTCGGCGCCGATCACGCGCACGTCTTGATCGGGATCGTCTTCAACCTCTGGCTGCTCTGGAAGCTCGCACGCGGGATCACGACGTACCGCGCGAACGCGGTCCAGGCGATCACGTGGTACTGGCACTTCGTCACCCTCCTGACCTGGGCGGTGACGGCGACGGTCGTCTCGGCGGCGCTGCGATGAGCCGTAGGCTCGACGGAGGCTCACAGGGAGCGGAGGTGCCGGCTATGCCGGCGCCGGAGCGGATGAGCCGTAGGCTCGACGGAGGCTCACAGGGAGCGGAGGTGCCGGCTATGCCGGCGCCGGAGCGGATG
>DASREW010000034.1:0-95343 GCA_035651895.1 Gaiellaceae bacterium | reverse complement strand
CCAGGTGCGCCTCGCAGAGGACGTCGACCCGGAGCGGGCGCAGGCGCGGTTCGAAAACGGCGTCCTGACGATCGAGCTGCCGGTGGTCGAGAAGGCCCAACCGGCCGGGCGCCACAGGATCACGGTGGAGCGCCTTGACTGACGCGCCGCTCGAGGTCTCCGAGCCCGACGAAGCGCTCGTCGAGCTGCCGGCGGCGCTGCCGATCCTCCCGCTGAAGGAGACGGTGGTGTTCCCGCAGTCGATGACGCCCCTCGCAATCGGGCAGGAGCGCTCGGTGCGGCTGATCGACGACGTCGTCGCCGGCGACCGGCTGCTCGCGCTCGTGACCTCGCGCGACGGCTCGATCGACGAGCCGGGGTTCGCCGACATCTACGAGGTCGGCACGGTCGCGCTCGTCCACAAGATGATCAAGGTTCCCGACGGGACCTTGCGCATACTCGTGCAGGGCCTCGACCGCATTCGCCTCGTGCACCGCATCGACGCCGACCCGTACCTGCTCGGAGAGTTCGCTGCGCTTCCCGATGTGCTGGAGGAGACACCCGAGCTCGAGGCGTTGACGCGGAACGTGCAAGGGCTGTTCGCGCGAATCATCGGTCTCGCTCCGTACCTGCCCGAGGAGCTGCAGCTCGCAGCCGCGAACGTCGACGATCCGAGCGCGCTCTGTCATCTCGTCGCCTCGACGCTGCGCACGATCAAGACGGAGGAGCGGCAGGAGATCCTCGAGCAGGTGAACGTCGAGCAGCGGCTGCGGACCGTCTCGGCGATCCTGAACCGCGAGCTCGAGGTGTTCGAGCTCGGCTCGAAGATCCAGTCGCAGGTGCAGTCGGAGATGGAGAAGGGGCAGCGCGAGTACTTCCTGCGCCAGCAGCTGAAGGCGATCCAGCAGGAGCTCGGCGAGTCCGATCCCGAGCAGGCGGAGGCGGCGGAGCTCCGCGAGCGGCTGGATGCGCTCGGCGAGCTGCCCGACGAGGTGCGCAAGGCGGCCGACCGCGAGCTGACGCGGCTCGAGAAGCTGCCCGCCGCCGCCGGCGAGTACGGGGTCATCCGGACCTACATCGAATGGATCCTCACGCTGCCCTGGAACGAGTTCACCGAGGACAACCTCGACCTCGAGCACGCGCGCTCGGTCCTCGACGAGGACCACTTCGACCTCGAGAAGGTGAAGGACCGGATCATCGAGTACCTCGCCGTGGCGAAGCTGCGCAACCAGATCTCGGGGCAGATCCTGTGCTTCGTCGGCCCGCCCGGCGTCGGCAAGACGTCGCTCGGCCACTCGATCGCGAGCGCGCTCGGCCGCAAGTTCGTGCGCCTGTCGGTCGGCGGCGTGCGCGACGAGTCGGAGATCCGCGGCCACAGGCGCACGTACATCGGATCGATGCCGGGGTCGATCATCCGCTCGTTGCGCGACGCCGAGTCGGCGAACCCGCTGCTCCTGATCGACGAGATCGACAAGATGGGCGCGGACTGGCGTGGCGACCCGGCGAGCGCGATGCTCGAGGTGCTCGATCCGGAGCAGAACAGGACGTTCCGCGACCACTACCTCGACTTGCCCTTCGACCTGTCGAAGGTGTTGTTCATCTGCACCGCGAACACGCTCGACACGATCCCGGGGCCGCTGCTCGACCGCATGGACGTGATCCAGCTCTCGGGCTACACCGAGGACGAGAAGCTCGGCATCGCGAAGCGCTACCTGCTGCCGAAGCAGCTCGAGGCGCACGGCTTGCAGAAATCGCAGTTGCAGCTCTCCGACAAGATGCTGCGCACCGTCATCCGCGAGTACACGCGCGAGGCGGGCGTTCGCAGCCTCGAGCGCCGGCTCGCGGACGTCTGCCGCAAGGCTGCGACCGCGGTCGCGACCGGGCGGGCGCTGAAGCTCCGCGTCGACGACACACGGCTGCGCGAGTGGCTCGGGCCGCGCCGTTTCAGCGGCGAGGTACGCAAGCGAACGTCGGACCCCGGCGTCGCGACCGGCCTCGCGTACACGACCGTCGGCGGCGACGTGCTCTTCATCGAGGCGACCGCGTACCCGGGCAAGGGCCGCCTCACGATCACCGGCCAGCTCGGTGAGGTGATGCAGGAGTCCGCCCAGGCGGCGCTGTCGTGGGTGCGTGCGCACACGAAGGACCTCGGCCTGCCGGACGACTGGTTCGCGAACCACGACGTGCACATCCACGTGCCCGCCGGAGCCGTGCCGAAGGACGGGCCGTCGGCGGGTGTGACGATGGCGACCGCGATCGCGTCGCTCGTGCGCGACACGCCGGTCGCCGACGACGTCGGCATGACGGGCGAGATCACGCTCACCGGCCAGGTGCTGCCGATCGGCGGCCTGCGCGAGAAGTCGCTCGCGGCGCAGCGCGCCGGTCTGAAGCGCGTCATCTACCCGCGCGAGAACGAGCCCGACCTCGACGACCTGCCGCCGGAGACGCGGGAGGCGATCGAGTTCATCCCGGCCGACACGATCGAGGACGTGTTCACCGCCGCGTTCGACGGCCGCCGGCGCGCCCGCCCGCGCGCGTCGCAGGGGATCGTGCGCGCCGCCGCGAAGCCCTCCTGATCTAGAGCTTGAAGGTGGCGAGCAGATGCTCGCAGAACGGTGCGGCGTTGCTCTTCTTGCGGCGGCACAGCAGCTGGAACTCCCGCTTGCCGCGCAGCACGAACGTGTACTCGTCGACGTGGTCGCCGACGGTCACGTCGTACAGGTGCGACTTGATCCCGGCAACGGTGACGTCGTTGCGACCGGTGAGCCGTCCGTCCGTCTGCTGCGCGACCGTCCGCATGCGCGTCATCAGCTCCCGCTGCACCTTGCCGAAGAGCGCGGTGGTGTAGGTCTTCGCGAGCGGGAAGGGCGCGACCTGGACGAGCTCGGAGTCGTTCGAGGCGGCGACGATGCCCTGCCGGGTGTGCCACGGCCAGCCGTGCGGCGCCTGGAAGCGGAACGAGTCGGTCGAGATCGTCTCCCACCGCGCCGCCTTCGGGTGCCCCGACCCACCGCAGCCTGCGAGTATGAGCAGCGGAAGCAGCAGCGCGGCCTGTTTGCATCGGGAAGGCCGGGGTATCAGGCGCGCGGTAACGAGGCGAAAGGATTCAGCGAGCATGGCCAAGACGAAGGACAAGGTCTACGACGCGGCAGGGAACGTCAAACCCTACGTCGAGCGGGCGATGTCGGACGAGAAGCTCCGCGACGACGTGATGAGCGCGTTCGGAACGGCGCGGGAGCTCTACAACGAGCTGATCGGCGGCCGGGGCGCGGTCACGCTGGCGACGCGCGTCGCCACCGACGACGAGATTCGCGACAAGCTCAAGGACGCGATCGACGACCTCCGGAACGCGGCCGACCGGCTCCAGGGCAAGAAGAGCCACGGCGGACGCAACTCGACACTGCTCGTCGCAGGCATCGCGCTGGGCATCCTCTTCAACCCGGTGACCGGGCCCGAGACCCGGAAGTGGCTGAAGGAGATGATCTCGAGCGGCGCCGACGAGTTCGGCGGCGACTACTCCTCGAACAACGGGAGCTAGCTCTAGCCCCGGCCCGGGTACGTCTTCGGCGCCCTGGGCGCCTTCGCCGCGGTCGAGACCACGGGAACGAGCGCCTGCCGGAGCGTCGCGGCCGCGACCGGCTTCAGCGCCGCCTGGAGCGAGCTCGGGTCGAGACCGGAGGCGGTCGAGATGTCGCTTTCCCCGAGCAGGATCGCCCCCGGCTCGGGTGCCGCCGTTGCGCCCGGCACGGCCGGCACCCAGCCGCCGGGGATCGGGAACGGCAGCGTCGTCTCGTGCTTCCAGCTGTTCAGGTACGGCGTCGGGTCGACGGCGCCGTCGTAGCCGAGGTACAGGTACGAGACCGGGTGCACCTCGAAGTGGAGGTGGTACGGCGTCCCTTCCGCGTCGCCGGTGTTGCCCATGAACCCGACGACCTCGCCCGCCTTCACGTGCGAGCCGTTGTGGATCGCGGTCGAGTAGGCCGAAAGGTGCGCGTAGTAGTACTGGTTCCCCTGGCTGTCGAGGATCCAGAGGCGGTTGCCGCCGATCTTCTCGTAGCCGACGGAGAACACGATCCCGTTCGTCACGGCGACGAGCGGCTGGCCGAGCTGGCCGAAGATGTCGTCGCCGTGGTGGAAGTCGCCGCTGACGTCGCTCCGCTCGGCGCCGAACGTGTCGATGTACGAGCTCGGGCCGTAGACCGGGAAGATGTACGGCCCGGCCTTCAGCTTCGGGTGGACGTGGTACAGCGGCTGCGGCAGCGACGACTTGGCCGTGCCCGGCTTCGGGAGCAGCTGCGGCGCGTCGCCGGCGGTGGGGTCGAGCGGCGTCGTCACCGGCGCGGTGGTCGTGACGGGCGGCGCCGCGGGCGGGGCGGTCTGGACGGCCGACTTCGCGTAGCCGATCTGAAGCTCGCTGCCGGCGGGCAGGCCTCCATGCGCTGCGACGAGCTTCAGGTCGAGCTCGATCACCTCGACGCGGTAGCCGCTCGACCCGAGCGGCGCGGTCCGGTCGACCGTCTCGGCGTCGAGCGAGAGCTGGCCCCAGCCGCCGACCGGGATGGGCGTCTGCGTCTGGGTGGCAGTGACCGGCTGGCCGTCGACGACGAGGTTCTGAACGGCGCTGCCGTTGGCGTTCCCGCCCGCTCCCGAATAGCCGGTCCCCGCGGACGTGCGCGCGGTGACGGCGGTCGCGGTGAGCTCGCCGCCGAAGAGCGAGAGCTGCGTCACGTCGCTCTCGGCGGCAGCGGCCGCGTTGGTCGTGACCGTCGCCGTCGCGCTCGCCGTGGTCGATGCCGCGCTGATGATCGAGCCGTCGCTCGGATACTTGTACGCATCGGTCGTTGCGGGTGACGTCGCAGGCGGCACGTTCACCGCCTGGGTGGAGACGGCGGCCGTGTTCGGGACGATGAGCTTGATCGCGAGCGCACCTGCGGCTGCGGTCGGCGTGCGCGCCTCGCCGCCTGCGCTCGTCGTGGCGACGGCGGCGATCAGGGCAAGCAGAAGCGGCAGTGCGAGGGCGGGGCGCACTGCACCTGATGATGCCAGGGGTGGCCGCTAACCGAGTTGCTTCTTCGCGAACTCGCGGAAGCGGTCGCGCGCCTCGTCGTCTGGGCCCATCGCCTCGTCGTCGGCGTAGCGCGGATCGGCGGCGATCTCCTCCGCCACGGTGCGCAGCTCGTTCGCGACCGCTTCCCGGTGCCGGTCGTCGCGCAAAAGCGCCTCGATCCAGGTCTCGGTTCCGTCGTAGGCGGGGACGTCGTTCTCGACCAGGAGCTGTCCGAGCAGGATCCCGACACGGATGTACGCGAACGTGCGGAACGCGAGGATCTTGTGCGGGCTGGAGACCAGCCGGTCGATGTCCGGGTGCTCCGCCTGGAGCGTCGCGACGATCGAGCCGATCGGCTCGTCGACGAGCGGGATCCAGATGTCGTCCGTGTCGGTCACCCCGGAAGTGTTCACCATCCGCGCCGAGTCCGCAAAGGAGAGTCGCGTGCCTCGCCTACTCTACGCGCGGTGGAGCCTCTCGCCGCCCTCGCCGCCGAGCCGCAGCGCGCCGCGGTCTTCCTCGACGTCGACGGCGTCCTGGCGCCAATCGTCGAGCGGCCGGAGTCGGCCTCCGTGCCGGAGGCGACGCGGGCCGAGCTGCGGCGGCTCGCGGGCCGCTACGGCCTCGTCGCCTGCGTCACCGGCCGGGACTCGGCGACCGCGCACAGGATCGTCGGGGTCGACGAGCTCGAGATCGTCGGGCAACACGGGCTCGAGCTCGTGCCGGAAGCGGCGGCGTGGGCCGAGCGCATCCACGCCTTCGCACGCACCACCGGCTGGGCCGCCGTCGAGCTGAAGCCCTTCACGGCCGCGTTCCACTACCGGACCGCGTCCGACCGGGAGGCGGCGCGCGAGCAGCTCGAAGAGGTCGCGGCCGCAGCGCTCGCCGCCGGCTACCGGACCAAGTGGGGTCGCTTCGTGCTCGAGGTCGTGCCCCCGCTCGACGCGTCGAAGGGCACCGCCGTACGCGCCCTCCTCGAACGCGAAGGACTCGCGCGCGCGCTCTACGCCGGCGACGACGTCACCGACCTCGACGGCTTCCGCGCCCTCGACGGGCTCGAGGTCGCGGTGCGCGTCGCGATCGTCTCGAGCGAAGGCCCGTCCCAGCTCGGCGAGCTCGCGGACGTCGTCATCGGCTCGCCCGAGGCGTTCCGCGAGCTGTTGAGCCGGCTCTAGCCTCTACAGGCCGAGGCGCTCTCTGATCTCGCGCGACTGCCGGCGCGCGACGTCCAGCTCCGTGCGCTCCGCATCGGCGAGCTGCACGCGCAGCCGGTCGGGCGAGGCGCGGCGCACACCCGCCACCTTCGCGAGGTTCACGAGGTACGAACGATGGATGCGCGCGAAGCGGGCGGGAGCGAGCCGCTCCTCGAGCTCGCCGAGCGAGGCCGTGCTGAGGTAGGAGCGGTCGTAGGTGTGCACGCGGCTGTAGTCGCCGTCGGCCTGCACGTAGTGGATCTGGTCGAAGTC
Source organism: Gaiellaceae bacterium (assembly GCA_035651895.1). Lineage (GTDB taxonomy): Bacteria > Actinomycetota > Thermoleophilia > Gaiellales > Gaiellaceae > PALSA-600. Next base: position 88,851 of record DASREW010000034.1, on the reverse strand, counting down.
GATCAGCTCGGTGCTGCTGCCCGAGACGACCGCGACCTTCTCGACGGGCGGCGCCGCGTTCTCGAGCGTGCGCTCGCGGAGGCGTTCGAGCACCCGCGCAAGCCGATCCGGATCGACCGGCTTCAACAGGTAGTCGAACGCTTCGACCGCGAACGCGTCCACGGCGTACTCCGCATGCGCGGTGACAAACACGACGGCGGGCGGATCGCGGCGCTCGTGCACCTGCGGTGCCGTCTCGAGGCCCGTCGCGCCCGGCATCTCCACGTCGAGGAAGAGCACGTCGTACGAAGCGGCGAAGGCGAGCGCCTCCGCTGCGCTCGCCGCCTCACCGACGACCTCGACGTCCGGATGCGCGGCGAGCAGGTAGCGCAGCTCCGACCGCGCCGGCGCTTCGTCGTCGGCGAGCAGCGCCCGGATCGCCACTACGCCGGCACCTCGAGCCGCACGACGGTGCCGAACGGGAACGAGCGCAACCGCACGCCTTCGCCGTAGTGCGCGGTGAGGCGCAGGTTGACGTTTGCGAGCCCGAGGCCGGTGCCCTCGCCGACGCCCGGCTCGAGCACGCGCTCGATCGCGTCGCGCGCGATGCCGCGCCCGTCGTCGCGCACGGTCACCCTCAGGCGGCCGCGCCGCACCCGCGCGCGCACGAGCAGATGCAGCGGCCGGTCGGTCTTGCCGTGCTTGATCGCGTTCTCGACGAGCGGCTGCACGACGAGCGGCGGCAGGCGGACGACGAGCGCGTCCGGTGCGGCATCGATCGCGACCTCGAGTTGCGCCCCGAACCGCGCCTGCTCGAGCTCGACGTAGCTCCGCACGTGGCGCAGCTCCTCCTCGAGCGTGACGAACTCACCGGGTCGCGCGAGCCTGCTGCGCAGGTGGTCGGCGAACGCGAGCACGAGGCTGCGTGCGCGCTCGGGATCCGTGCGGATGAAGGAGGCGATCGTGTTCAGCGCGTTGAAGACGAAGTGCGGCTCCATCTGCGCCTGCAGCGCCGTCGTCGTCGCGGAGTGGAGCTCGGAGAGCTGCAGCTGCGCCGAGAGCTGCCGCCCGAGCGACTCGAGCGTCTCGACCGAGCCCTCGTCGAGCGGGCTGCCCGCGGTGGCGTACGCCACGATCGCGCCGGCGGGGCCGTCGAGCAGCTGCAACGGCACGACCGCAGCGGCGCCGAGCGGGCACGCCGGGTTCGCGCACTCGGTGCGAATCCCGAGCGGTGCAAGGAGCGGAGCATTCCGCGCGATCGCCTCGTAGACCGGCCGGATCGGCTGGTCGCCGGGGCCGTGGTGATCCGCGCCCGCACCGACGAACGCGAGCACCTCGTGCGTGTCCGACACGGCGACGGCGCCGTAGCCGAGCTTCTCGAACAGCTCGTACGCGACGGTGCGCGCGGCGCTCTCGGTCAGCCCGCGCCGCAGCTCCGGCAGGGTCGCGTCGAGCAGCTCGAGCGCCGGCGCCTGCCGGCGACGCCGTCTCACGGCTGCTCGCGAACGTAGGAGTAGCCGACGTCGAGCGGGTTCGGCGGGTACGGGACCTCGCGCGTCTCCCCGTTCGGCCGCCAGCCGTGCTTCTCGTAGAAGCGGCGCGCGCGGTGGTTCTCCTCGAGCACCCAGAGCTTCACCTCGGCGCAGTCCGGCAGCGCCGCGAGCGCGGCGTCGTGGAGCTCGACGGCAACGCCCGTGCCCCAGTGGTCCGGGCGCACGTAGAAACCGTGCAGCCAGCACTGCTCGAGGAGCACGACGCCGACCGGCTCGCCGTCCCGCTCGGCGAGGAGCACGGTTCCCGTCGCGGCCTGCCACCGCTCGCGGACCGCGTCGTCCGGAAACGGATAACGGTCGGGTGGGAAGATGTGCTCCATCCCGACGAGGCACGCCGCGCGCTGCAGCGCGAAATGCGTCTCGGCCTCGTCCCTCCCGGAGCGGCGGATCATTCGTTCTGGAGCCGCACAGCCGTCCCGTACGCGCAGATCTCCGTCCACGTGTTGCCGAGCTCCGAGGTGTCGAAGCGCATGGCGATCACCGCGTTCGCGCCCTTCGACTCGGCCTCCTCGGTGAGGCGGGCGATCGCTTCCTCGCGCCCCTGCGCGAGCATCTTCGTCATCCCGCCGAGCTCGCCGCCGATGATCGACTTCAGCCCGGCGCCGATCTGCGAGCCGAGATTGCGCGACCTGACCGTCAGGCCGAACACCTCACCGTAGACCTCGGCCACCTGCTTCCCCGGAATGTCGTTCATGGTCGTGATCAGCACCGCTCCAGCACCTCCAGGACTTGGGGTATCGACGTCACACGCGGACCGTCCCACTCTCGCACTTCCGGCCAGAAGGGGTCCTCGCCCGGACGGTGGATGAGGATCGCCTCCATGCCGACCCGCCGCGCACCTTCGAGCTCGTCGTTCGCCCCGTCGCCGACGAACACGGCGTCGCTCGGCTCGACACCGAGCAGCTCGCAGCAGTGCAGGTAGATCTGCGGGTCGGGCTTGGCGAGACCGACGCTGTTCGAGAACACCTCTGCGTCGAAGAGCCCGGCGAACTCCGTGTCCGGCCAGAGGATCTCGACGTCCTCGGTGCACACGGTGATCAGTCCGACCTTGTGCCCGCGTTCGCGCAGCGTGCGGAGCGTCTCGACGGCGCCCTCCCGCGGAACGAGGCAGCCGCCGACGAACTCGGCGCGGATCGCGAGCACGTCGTCCAGCGCGTCGCCCGGGACGCCGACGCGCGAGAGCACGTCCCGGACCGGCGCCGTGTAGCGCTCGCGCGCGAGGTTCCAGCGCTCGTGGAAGTCGAAGCCGAGGCGCTCGCGCAGCCGCGCGTGCATCCGCTGGTTCGCCTCGTGGTTCCAGTCGATCAACGTCTCCCAGAGGTCGAAGACCACGGCCTTCACGCGCACGACCGCAGCACCTCCCACGAGCGCCGGATGTCGTCCTCGGTCGTCTTGGCGTTGCCGATCGCGAGGCGGATGATCGTCTGCCCTCGCAGCTTCGTCGTCGCGACGAACAGCTCGCCCGTCGCGGTCGCGGCCCGCGCGATCTCGTCGTTGTCCGCTTCCGTGTGGCGAAAGCACACGGTCGAGAACGGGTGCGGCGCGACGACGTCCCAGCCGGGCTCCGCCTCGACGAGCTCGGCGAAGAGCTGTGCGAGCCTGACGTGCTCGCGGATCAGCGCGCGCAGCCCCTCTGCCCCGTACCAGCGCAGCACCGCCCAGAGCTTGAGCGCCCGGAAGCGGCGGCCGAGCGCGGGCCCGTAGTCCTTGATGTCGATCGCCGACTCGGTCGCCGCCAGGTACTCGGGCACGAGCGCGAATGCCTCGTGAAACGCTTCCGGCCGCCGAGTCCACAGCGTCGAGCAGTCCATCGGCGTGAACAGCCACTTGTGCGGGTTGACGACCACCGAGTCGGCGAGATCGACGCCTGCCGCGCTCCAGCGCAGCTCGGGGCACACCCAGGCCGAGCCGGCATACGCGGCGTCGACGTGCAGCCAGACGCCGGCCTGCTCGCAACGCCACGCCAGCTCGGGGACCGGATCGACCGCCGTCGTGCCCGTCGTCCCAACCGTCGCGATCACCGCCGTCGCGTCGTCGAGCGGGAAGTCCGCACGCATGCGCTGGTCGTCGTCGACCGGCACGCTCCGGAACTCGAGCCCGACGAGCCGCGCCGCCTTCTCGTTGCTGAAGTTCGCCTGCTCCGACGCGTAGACGACGCCGCCCGGGCGAACCGCACGCGCCGCCCCCAGCGCGGCGACCGTCGCCGTCGACGCGGTGTCCTCGATGTGGCCGTGCCACCCGGACGGAAGGCCGAGCAGCTGTGCGAGCCAGTCCAGGACCGTCAGCTCGAGCTCGGTGCCTGCGGGCGACGAGAGCCACGTCATCGTGTTGACGTTCAGCGCCGCGATCAGCAGCTCGGCGAGGATGCCCGGCTCCGAGCCGGTGTTCGAGAACCACGCGAAGAAGCGCGGGTGGTTCCAGTGCGTCAGGCCCGGAAGGATCAGCGCGTCGAGATCGGCGAGCAGCGCCTCGAACGGCTCGCCGTGCTCGGGCGGGGACGCGGGAAGCTTCGCGCGAACGTCGCCGGGCTGCACGTTCGCCGCGACCGGCAGGTCGCCGAGGTTCGCGAGGTACGCGTCGACCCAGTCGGCCGCGCGGTCGAGGTCGTCGCGAAAGGAGCTCATCGCCGCTTCTGCAGCTTCTCGATCTGCTTCCACGTGCGCGTGTTGAGGACGTCGTCCTTCGTCAGCCACGCGCGCCGCGCCTGGCCGACGCCGAGCTCGACGTAGTCGAGCGCCCCGATCTGGTGGCCGTCGGAGTCGATCACGAGCTTGAGGCCTGCCTCGCGCGCTGCGCGCGCGTGCACGTCGGTGAGGTCGAGCCGGTCCGGCTGCGAATTGATCTCCAGGAACGTACCGGTCTCGAGGGCCTTCTCGATCACACGCTCGACGTCGACGAGCGACGGGTTGCGCTTGCCGATCTTGCGGTTCGTCACGTGGCCGATGCAGTCGACGTACAGGCTCTCCATCGCCGCGCAGACTCGCTCGGTCGGCTGGTGATCGAAGCGCGAGTGCACCGAGGCGACCACCCAGTCGCGGGTGGCGAGCTCGTCGTCGGAGACATCCAGCGTCCCGTCGGGGCGGATGTTCACCTCGATGCCATTGAGGATCCGGAACGGCTTGACGAGCTCGTTCAACGCGTCGATCTGCTCGGACTGCTGCCGGAGCAGGTCGCCGCGGAGGCGCTGCGCGTGGTCGCAGATCGCGTAGTAGGCATAGCCGCGCGCGATCGCCGCCTCGACCATCGCCTCGAGCGAGTCCTTCCCGTCCGACCACGTGGTGTGCGTGTGCAGGTCGCCGCGGAGGTCCGACAGCTCGACGAGCTTCGGAAGCGTGCCGGCGCGCGCGGCTGCGAGCTCGCCCCCGTCCTCGCGCAGCTCGGGCGGGATCCACTCGTACTCGAGGAAGCGATACACGTCCTCCTCGCGCGCGAAGCGATGCTCCTCACCCGTCTCGACGACCGTGACGGAGTACTCCGAGACGGAGAAGCCGCGGCGCACCGCGTCTTCACGCAGCGCGACGTTGTGATGCTTGGAGCCGGTGAAGTGCTGCAGCAGGTTGCCGTAGCTCTCGGGCGGCACGACGCGAAGGTCGAAGCGCAGCCCGTCGTGCGAGACGACCGTCGCCTTCGTCGTCCCCTTCGCCGCAACGTCGACGACCCACTTCAGCGAGCAGAAGTAGTCGACGAGCGCCTGCGGATCGGTCGCGGTCGCGATGATGTCGAGGTCGCGCACGGTCTCGCGCATGCGGCGGGCGGAGCCGGCGAGATCGACCTCGACCGACGCCGGATGCTCGCGCAAGACCTGGACGACCGCGCGCAGCTTCGGCAGCGTCGTCCCGAGCAGCGCCCGGCGCGGGCCCTCGGTCGCGGCCGGCGCGGCGAGCGCGGCGGCGATCTTCGCCTCGGTTCCCGGCCCGATCCCCGCGTGGCCGCGCAGCTGCTCGGCTTCGGCCGCGGCCTTGAGATCGGCTGCGGTCGTGATCCCCAGCTCCTGCCAGATGCGGCGCGCCGTCTTCGGCCCGAGCCCCGGCAGCCGCATGAACGTCGCGACCTCGGCGGGCACCTCTTCCTTGCGCTTCGTGAGCGCATGGATCTCGCCGTCGTCGACGACCTCGACGATCTTCGCCTCGATCGTCTTGCCGATGTCCTGCAGCTGCTTCGCCTTCCCGTCCAGCGCGAGCTGCGCAACGGACGTCGGCGTCTCGCGAATCCGGGCCGCCGCCTTGCGGTAGGCGTTGACGCGGAACGAGTCGGCGCCTTGCAGCTCCATCAGGTCGCCGAGCAGGTCGAACTGGTCGGCGAGCACCTCATTCCGCGGCAAGTCGGGCACATCGCGATCATAGGCCCGGCCATGCGCGCGACCGTCTGCCTGCCCACGTACAACGAGCGCGAGAACCTGGAGCGGATGCTGTTCGCGCTGCGGGACGTCCTGCGGGACGGCGACCGGGTGCTCGTGATCGACGACAGCTCCCCCGACGGCACCGGCGAGCTCGCCGACCGGCTGGCGGCCGAGCTCGGCTTCGTCGACGTGCTGCACCGCCCACGCAAGGAGGGCCTCGGCCGCGCGTACGTCGACGGGTTTCGGGCCGTGCTCGCCACCGGCGCGGAGCTCGTGCTCGAGATGGACTGCGACTTCTCGCACGACCCGGCGGACGTGCCCCGACTGATCGCGGCCGCCGAGGACGGCGCGGATCTCGTCCTCGGCTCACGCTACGTCCCGGGCGGCGGCACTCGGAACTGGGGGCTGCTGCGGCGGCTCATCTCGAAGGGCGGCTCGCTGTACACCGCCTTCTTCCTGCACATGGGCGTGAAGGACCCGACCGGCGGCTTCAAGTGCTTCCGGCGGACCGTGCTCGAGCGGCTCGATCTCGACGCGATCACGCCGCGCGGCTATGCCTTCCAGATCGAGACGACCTACCGGGTCAAGCGGCTCGGCTTCCGGGTCGTCGAGATCCCGATCACGTTCGTCGACCGGCTGGCGGGCCAGTCGAAGATGAGCAAGGCAGTCGTGCTCGAAGCGATCTGGCGCGTGCCGCTCTTGCGGGTGACGGGTTGATGCGCGAGGTCACGGACGCCACGTTCGAGACCGAGGTGCTTGCCGCGGGAGCTCCGGTGGTCGTCGACTTCTGGGCGCCGTGGTGCGGCCCGTGCAAGGCGATCGAGCCGGCGCTCGAAGAGCTGCCGCTCGAGGTCGTGAAGATCGACATCGACGCGAACCCGCGCACGGCGCAGCGGTACGGCGTGCTCTCGCTGCCGACGGTGATCCTCTTCGCGGACGGCGAGCCGCGCGCGTCCGTCTTCGGCGCCCGCCCGAAGAAGCACTTCGAGAAGGCCTTCGCCGCCTATCTGTAGTGCTCGAACCCGGCGAGCTCGTACGGCTCGCCGTGCAGGAGCAGCTCGACGCCTTCGCCTGCCTCGACGCGGCCGACGACCGCGAAGCTCTCCGGCTCGGCCGTGGCCGCGAGTAGCTCGTAGTCCTCGCCGAAGCCGAGATCGGCGAGCTCGGCGCCCGGCGCGCGGGGGACGCGGTCGAGCTCGACGATGCAGCGGACGCTGGAGCGCCGGGCGATGTGGCCTGCGTCGACGGCGATGCCGTCGGAGAGATCGAGCAGCGCGTGCGCGGTCTTCGCGAGCCGCGCGCCTTCCGCGAGCCGAAGCGGCGGACGGAGGTAGCGGCCGGCGCGGAAGGCGGCCCCGGCCGCGCCGAGCGGGCCGGTGACGACGAGCAGGTCGCCGGGCTGCGCCCCCGCGCGTCCGGGCACACGCTCCGCGCGGCCGAGCGCCGTGACCGAGACGACGACCGCCGGCGCCGCCGTCGTATCCCCGCCGATCACCTGCACGCCCGTCTCGGCGATCCCTTCGTAGAACGCGAGGACGTCGTCGACCGCCGTCTCGCCGGGAAGGGCGAGCGTGACGAGCAGCCCGCGCGGCGCGGCGCCTGACGCCGCGAGGTCGCTCAGGTTGACCGCCGCCGCCCGGAAGCCGAGCTCGCGCCAGGAGAGCCGGTCGAGGCGGAAGTGCACGCCTTCGACGAGCGCATCCTGCGTCAGCACGAGCTCGTCGACCCGTGCGGCGTCGTGCTCGGTGCCGACGATCAGCGCGCGGCGCTCGAGCTCGGCGAGCAGTCCGAGCTCACCGAGCTGCGAGAGCGTCGTCAACGGCCCTCCTCAGCGCCGGATCGGCGGCGGCGCGGATCGCCGCGACTCCCGCAGCTCCCGCCTCGATGCAGGCCGGCGCGGTCGAGGCGTCGACGCCTCCGATCGCGACCACCGGGATGTCCACCGCGGCGCAGATCTGCCGCAGGCCCTCGAGCCCGATCGGCGGGTCGGCGTCCGCCTTCGAGGGCGTCGCCCAGATCGGCCCCGCGCCGAGGTAGTCGGCGGCGGCGGCCAGCGCCTGCTCGACGGTCGCGACCGAGCGACCGAGCAGCAGTCCCTGCGTGCGTTCGCCGGGATCGCCCTGGCCGAGGTGCACGCCGTCCGCACCGAGCGCGAGCGCCGCCTCGACGTCGTCGTTGACGACGAACGTCACGCCGAGGTCACGGAAGCCGCGGCCGCGCTCGACGACCACCTCGGTGGGCGCCTTCACGCGCAGCTGCACCACGGTCGCGCCGGCAGCGACCGCGAGCCGCGCAGTCTCGAGATCCTCGACGAGCGCGTGCACCCTCATCCGACCTGAACCCGCTCTCCGGCGGCGCCGTCGACCCTACGCCGCACGCGCCCTCCCGTCCAGCGTGTCCGGATCCAGCGCCGCGAGCGCGTCGTACAGCGCGACGTGGAACGAGCCCGGCCCGTTTGCGCCCCGGGCCGCGTCCTCGCCGGCGACGCCGAACGCGACGAGCGCTTCGACCGCGCCGTCGAGCGGCTGCTCGCGATTCACCGCGAGGAAGCAGCCCGTCAGCGCAGTCGACATGCAGCCGGTGCCGGTGATCGACGCCATCAGCTCGTGCCCGTTCGAGACCGCGACCACCGTCTCGCCGTCGGAGACGTGGTCGACGGGGCCGGTGACCGAGGCGACGAGACCGAGCTGCTTCCCTGCGGCCCGTGCGAGCTCGGCAGGATCGGCGCCGGTGTCGATCGACTCGACACCGCGCACCTCCGCGTCGATCCCGACGAGCGTCGCCACCTCGCCGGCGTTGCCGCGGAGCACCGCGACGCCGATCTCATCGAGCAGCCGCTTCGCCGTTTCCGTGCGGTACCTCGTCGCGCCGGCGCCGACGGGGTCGAGCACGACGGGCGTGCCGGCGTCGTTCGCCGCACGCCCGGCGAGCAGCATCGCCTCGACCCAGTCCGGCGAGAGCGTGCCGATGTTCAGCACGAGCGCACCGGCGAGACCGACCATCTCCTCGACCTCTTCGCGGGCGTGGGCCATGACCGGCAGCGCGCCGAGTGCGAGCGTTGCGTTTGCCGTCTCGTTCATGACGACGTAGTTCGTGATCTGGTGGACGAGCGGCTTCGTCTCGCGCAGCCGCCGCAGCGAATCTCCGGCGTTCACGTTCTTCCTTTCACGTTGAGGACGTCGACAGGGCCGTCGCCGGCGCCGAGCTCGGGGAGGCCGTGCCGAACGGCGCCGACCGCCGCGAGCGCAGCGCCGCGCGCCGCCTCCACGAGCGGCAGGCCGCGAGCGAGCAGCGCCGTGAGGGTCGCCGAGTGCGTACAGCCCGCGCCGTGCGTTGCAGCGATCTCGAGCCGCTCGACGGGGATCTCGACGTGCTCGTGCCCGTCGAAGAGGTGGTCGACCGGGTCGCCGTGCCCGCCGGTGACGATCGCCGCCGCCGCTCCCAGCTCGACGAGACGCTCGGCCAGCTCCGGCTTCAGGGCCTGCGCGGACTGGCGGCAGAGCGCCTGCGCCTCGGCAAGGTTCGGCGTCACCACCGTCGCGAGCGGGAACAGCCGGCCGACGAGCGCGTCGACCGCCTCGTCCTGAAGCAGTTGCGCGCCGGACGACGCGAGCATCACCGGATCGACGACGAGCGTGACCGGATACTCCTCGAGGAACGACGCGACGCTCTCGACGATCGTGCGCGAGAAGAGCATTCCCGTCTTGGCAGCGTCGACGCCGATGTCGGAGAACACCGCGTCGAGCTGCGCGACGACGAACTCTGCCGGGAGCTCGTGCACCGCGGTGACGCCGGTCGTGTTCTGGGCGGTCAGGGCGACGATCGCCGACAGGCCGTGCGCGCCCGCGGCGGCGAACGCCTTCAGGTCGGCCTGGATGCCGGCGCCGCCCCCGCTGTCGGAGCCGGCAATCGTCAATGCGCGAGCAACGATGGTGGAGCACTCCCTTCGCCGGTGCGAACCGGATCAGGTTCGACGGGTGTGATCTCAGCCCCGGACGGGGCACCCCGGTACGACGAGGCTAGCATCGGCGGCGTGCTGGACTTCGTTGCCGTCGGTGACGTGATGCTCGACGTGCGGCTGCCGGCCCCGCGGCCGGGAACGCGTCTCCACACGCGCGTCGGCGCCGGAGCGGGCGGCTCGGCCGTGAAAGCGGCCTGCGCGGCGGCCCGGCTCGGGGCGCGGGCCGCGGTCGTCGGCGCGGTCGGCGACGACGCGACCGGACGGGCGATCGCAGAGGAGCTTGCCCGCCTCGGGGTCGAGGCGCTCTTCTCGGTCATCCAGGCACGCACGGGCACGACGGTGTACGCAGGCGACGCCGTGGTCGCCGACCGCGGCGCGAACGAGCGCGCCGTCTTCGAGGAGCTGCCCGAGGCGCGCGTGACCCTCGTCTCCGCATACCTGCCCGATCCGGTACTCACGGTGGGGCTCGCGCACGGGCTGCGGGCGGTCGACCTGCAGGGCGTGCTGGCCGACGCGCCCGGCGCGGACGTCGTGCTCGGGCCCGATCTCGATCTCGACACGCTCGCTCCACGCCATCGCGTGGTGTGCGCGACGCTCGCCGAGGCGGGCGCCGAGGCCGTCGCCGCAGGTCACCGGGCGCGTGTGCGGCCGCGCCGCGTGCTCGCCGAGTCGCCGATCGGGGCAGGGGATGCCTTCGCGGCCGGGTTCCTGCTGGCGCTCGCGGACGGCCTCGCGCTCGAGGAGTGCCTGCGCCGGGGCGGCGCGTCAGTCGAAGACGCGCATGCCGAACGGCAGAAGCGCGACGCGCGTGGCGAGTGACAGCACGCGCACGACGTCGGCGGTGCGCGCGTCGACGTGCACCCGCGCGAACACGACGACCGCGAAGAAGTCGCCGGTGTACAGGACTCCGCCGAAGCCGAGAGCCGACCGTACTCCGTGGCGCTCGACGAACTCCTGCGCCGGCACGAAGGGGCTCCCCGCTGCCTCCTCGACGTGGAAGACGCCGTAGGTGCGCTGCGCGAGCTCGAGGACGCGCTTGCGCTCCGGCTGCACCACGTCGGCGAGCTCGAGCCCGAGCTGCTCGACGAGGCCCGCGACCATCGGCAGCCGCTGGACGAACTCGACGTTCGGCAGCGGAATCGCCTTGTGCCCTTCGGACATCCGCCGGTCGTTCCACTCCGGCTCGAGCCCCCGCGTCGCGAGCAGCGTCAGGCAGCGGACGTCCGGGCTCGGCACGCCGCCCGTGAGGCCGCCGGCGAACTCCTGCAGCTCCCCGGGCAGCTGGGCGTAGGGATGGGTCTTGTAGAGCCGGACGAGGGCGAGGTCGTCGTGCAGCTCGTCCCAGAGGAAGTCGGTCACCGCCTTGGCCGACTCCTCCATCGTCCGCACGCGCCGCGGGATCGCCCGGATCGCATCGCCGAACCGCGAAAGGTCGCTACCGGAGAACGTGGCCAGACCCGCCATCGCACGCATCTTACGATTGGCCCGTGAGCGTCGACGTCCTTCGCTGGGAGGGCCTCCTCCAGGGCGAGGAGGTTGCCCACCTGACCGTGGAGCCGGCGCGCGAGGCGCGGTTCGCCGCGGTGCCCGACGACCTCTGCGCAGTCGCCCGGGCGGCGATCGGCGTGGATCGCCTCTACGCGCACCAGCGCCAGGCGTGGGACGCCGCCCGACGCGGTGAGCACGTTCTCGTCACGACCGGGACCGCGTCGGGCAAGACGCTCGCGTTCAACCTGCCCGTCCTCGACGCGATCGCGCGCGACCCGAAGACGCGCGCGCTCTACCTCTACCCGACGAAGGCGCTCGCGCAGGATCAGTTCCGCACGCTCTCGAGCTATCGCGCGACGGGGCTGCGTCCGGCGATCTACGACGGCGACACCCCGACCGAGCAGCGCCGGCACATTCGTACGACCGCGAACGTCGTGCTCACGAATCCGGACATGGTGCACATCGGCGTGCTGCCGAACCACGACCGCTTCGGTGACCTGCTGGCGAACCTTCGCTATGTCGTCATCGACGAGGCGCACGTCTACCGCGGCGTGTTCGGCTCGCACGTCGCGAACGTGTTGCGGCGGCTGCGTCGGCTCACCCGCGCCTACGGATCGGAGCCGCAGTTCCTGCTCGCGTCCGCGACGATCTCGAATCCCGGGGAGCTCGGCGCCGCGCTGCTCGGCGACCGCGTGACCGTGATCGGCGACGATGCCGCTCCGCGCGCGGAGCGGACTGTCCTGCTCTGGAACCCGCCGCTCCTCGACGCGGAGCTCGGCCTGCGGGCCTCGGCGCTCGCGGAGGCGGCCAAGCTGCAGGCCGCGTTCGTCGAGCGAGGGCTTCGTACGCTGACCTTCGCCAAGAGCCGCAAGGCGGCCGAGCTCATCCATCGCTTCACGGCCGAGCGGCTCGGCGACGACGCGCATCTCTCGCCGTACCGCGCGGGCTACACCGCCGCGCAGCGGCGCGAGATCGAACGGCGCCTTTCCGCAGGCGACCTGCTCGGCGTGTCGGCCACGAGTGCGCTCGAGCTCGGGATCGACGTCGGCCTGCTCGACGCGGTGATCAGCGTCGGCTTCCCCGGCACCGTCGCGTCGCTGCGTCAGCAGTGGGGACGGGCCGGCCGCCGCGGCAGCGGCGTCGCCGTGCTCGTCGCGAGCGAGGACGGGCTCGACCAGTTCTTCATGCGCGAGCCGGACACGCTGCTCGGCCGCCGGGTCGAGGCGGCGATCCTCGATCACTCGAGCCCGCGCGTGCTCGCGGGTCATGTACGTGCGGCGGCGTACGAAGCGCCGCTGACCGCGGACGACGAGCCCGAGTACCTCGCTGCCGGACGCGAGGATCCCCTGCTGAAGGAGACACCGGCGGGCATCGTCTGGGCAGGCCGCGAGCATCCCGCCGCCCAGGTCGCGCTGCGCTCGAGCGAGCCCGACGCGTTCACGGTCGTCGACGGCACCACCGGCGACGTCCTCGGCCTCGTCGAACGTTCACGCGCCTACACCACCGTGCACGAAGGGGCCGTCTACCTCCACCGCGGCGAGTCATACCTCGTGCGCGAGCTCGACCTGACGACGCTGCACGCGGTCGTCGAGCCGTTCGAGGGCAGCTGGTACACGCAGGCCAAGAAGGAGACGATGACCTCGATCGTCGAGCCGCTTCGCGTCGAGTGGCGTCTCGGTATGGAGGTCACGTTCGGCGCGATCGAGGTGACCGAGCAGGTCGTCGCCTACGAGCGCAAGACGATCTCCGGCCAGGAGCGGATCGAGCTCGTGCCGCTCGAGCTGCCCGCGACGTCGTTCGAGACCGAAGCCGTCTGGTACCTGCCGGAGCACGTGCACCTGGCGGAGCTCGAGGAGATGCCGAAGCTGCTCGGAACGCTGCATGCCGCCGAGCACGCGATGATCGCGCTGCTCCCGCTGTGGGCGATGTGCGATCGCTGGGACATCGGCGGTCTCTCGACCAACATCCATCCGCAGACGGGCCGGCCGACGGTGTTCGTCTACGACGGTCACGCGGGCGGGGTGGGGATCACCGAGCGTGGCTTCGAGCAGTTCGAAGGCTGGGTGCGGGACACCGCAGCGATGATTCGCGGCTGTCCGTGCAGCGACGGCTGCCCGTCGTGCGTCCAGAGCCCCAAGTGCGGCAACCTCAACGAGATGCTCGACAAGACGGGCGCGCTCACCTTCTTGCAGCGGGCTGTCGATTTTGCGGGTGCCCGTTCGTCGTAGGACGACAGCGAGCGAAGGAGGAGCACGTGAAGTACGCACTGCTGATCTACGGGAAGGACGACGACTGGACGAGCCTGTCCGCGGACGAACGCAATGCGATGTACGCCGAGTACGCCGAGGTCGGAGCGACCAAGGGCATCGTCGGCGGTGCCGAGCTGGACGCGGCGACCACGGCGACGACCGTCCGCGTCCAGGACGGCGAGACGCTGACGACGGACGGCCCGTTCGCGGAGACGAGGGAGGTGCTCGGCGGGTTCTTCCTGTTCGAGGCGGACAACCTCGACGACGCGATCGCAGTCGCCGCCCGCATTCCGGCAGCGCGCCACGGCTCGGTCGAGGTGCGGCCACTCGTGGAGCGCTGACCTGATCGACGAGGTCTTCCGCGACGAGTGGGGCCGCGTCCTCGCCAACCTGATCGGCTTCCTCGGCGACTTCGACCTCGCCGAGGAGGCCGCACAGGAGGCGTTCGCGATCGCGGCGGAGCGGTGGCCGCGCGACGGCCTGCCGGACAACCCGGGCGCCTGGCTGACGACGACGGCGCGCAATCGCGCGATCGACCGCATCCGCCGCGAGCGAACGCTCGCCGAGAAGCTGCGCCTGCTCGACGTCGCAGAGGCCGTGGAGGACGAGATGGACGACACGACGTTCAGCGACGAGCGGCTCGAGCTGCTCTTCACCTGCTGCCACCCCGCGCTCGCGCTCGACGCCCAGGTCGCGCTGACGCTGCGGACGCTCGGCGGGCTGACGACCGACGAGATCGCTCGGGCGTTCCTGCAACCCGAGCCGACCATGGCGCAGCGGCTGGTGCGCGCCAAGAACAAGATCAGGTCGGCAGGCATCCCGTTCCGCGTGCCGCCGCCTCACCTGCTTCCCGAGCGCCTCACCGCCGTGCTCACGGTCGTCTACCTGATCTTCAACGAGGGCTACAGCGGCCGGATCGATCTCGCCGCCGAGGCGATCCGGCTGGGCCGGGCGACGTGCGAGCTGATGCCCGACGAGCCCGAAGCACAGGGACTTCTCGCGCTGATGCTCCTGCACGACGCCCGCCGGGAGGCGCGGTACGCGGGCGGCGAGATCGTGCTGCTCGACGATCAGGACCGCTCGCTCTGGGATACGGGCAAGATCGCGGCCGGCCGGGAGGCGCTCGACCGCGCGCTCGCCCTGCGCGGCCGCGGCCCCTACGTCTTGCAGGCGGCGATCGCCTCGCTGCACGCCGACGAGCCGCGCGACTGGGTCGAGATCGTCGCGCTCTACGGCGAGCTCATGCGCATCACGGAGTCGCCGGTCGTCGCGCTGAACCGTGCGGTCGCCGTCGCGGAGGTCGACGGGCCCGAGGCGGCCCTCGAGCTCGTCGACGCCCTGGCGCTCGACGGCTACCGCTACTTCCACGCGACCCGCGCCGAGCTCCTGCGCCGCCTCGACCGGCTCGACGAGGCGCGTTCGGGATTCCAGCAGGCACTCGCGCTGACACCCGACGGGCCCGAGCGGCGCTTCCTCGAACGGCGCCTCGACGAGCTGCGTTAGGGCGTGCGCCGGCGGAGCGTCGTCGCGCCGAGCGCGAGTGCGAGCACCGTCACCCCGAGCACGATTCCCGCGTCGCGGGCGACGATGCCTCCGGCGCCGCCGGCGACGGCGTGGCTCAGGCCGTCGTAGGCCCAGGTGAGCGGCAGGATCGTCGAGAGCCAGCGCAACGGGGTGACGAGATGCGCGCGGGGCACGAGCAGCCCGCAGAGCAGCAGCTGCGGGAATACCAGCGCGGGCAGGAACTGCACCGCCTGGAACTCGGTGCGCGCGAACGCCGACGCGAACAGGCCGAGCGACATGCCGAGCACTGCGTTGCACACTGCCAGGCCGATCACCGCGGGCACGGAGCCGTGGATGTCGAGCCCGAGCAGTCCGAAGGCGACGGCCGAGGTGATGCACGCCTGAACCGTCGCCATCGCCGCGAACGCGAGGCCGTACCCCGCAAGGAGGTCGAGCTTCGCGAGCGGCAGCGTCATCAGCCGCTCGAGCGTGCCGGTCGTGCGTTCCCGCAGCATGGCGATCGACGTGACGACGAACATCGTCGTGAACGGGAAGATGCCGACCATCGGCCCGCCGATGCGATCGAACGTCTCGGGCTGCGCATCGAAGACGTAGCGGAAGAGCGTCACGAGCAGCGGCGGGACGGCGAGGAGCAATGCGAGCGTGCGCGGATCGCGACGCAGCTGCTGCAGGACGCGCAACGCCGTCGCAGAGGTGACGCGCCAGCTCATCCGCCCTCCTCGACGAGCGCGAGAAACGCGTCGTCCAGGCTCTGCCGCCCGGTCCGGGCGCGCAGCTCGCCGGGCGTCTCGTCGGCGAGCAGCAGCCCGTCGCGCAGGAGGAGCAGCCGGTCGCAGCGGTCCGCCTCCTCGAGCACATGCGAAGAGACGACGAGGGTCGCGCCGGCCGACGCGAGCTCGCGAAACGTGCTCCACAGGTCGCGCCGGAGGACCGGATCGAGCCCGACGGTCGGCTCGTCGAGAACGAGCAGCTCGGGCTCGCCGAGCAGCGCGGTGGCGAGCGAGGCGCGGGAGAGCTGGCCGCCCGAGAACGTGCGGACGGGCCGCGACGCCAAGCTGCGCAGCCCCACCAGGTCGAGCGCACGCTCGACCGACGAACGCGGCGCGCCGAGCACGCGCGCGAAGTACGCGAGGTTCTCCTGCAGCGTGAGGTCGCCGTACACCGACGGCGCCTGGGTCACGTAGGCGATGCGCCGGCGCAGCTCGGCCGCTCCGGCCGGCAGGCCGAGCACCTCGACACGGCCGCCGGCGACGCGCTGCACGCCGACGAGCGCCCGCATGAGCGTGGACTTGCCGGAGCCGCTCGGCCCGAGCAGCCCGGTGACGGTGCCCGGCGCGACCTCGAAGGAGAGATCGGGCAAGACGTCGGCGCCGCCGCGCACGACATGGAGATGGTCGACGGCGATCGCCGGCATGCGGTGAAGATACGAGCCGTGCAGGCCGAGCGCATCCGGGATTTCCGCCTGGGGCTCCAGGAACGTGTTGCCACGCGCAACCTGGCGACACCGCACGGCGTCGTACGCCTCGCCGACACGATCCCGGACGTCTACGACGCGAACTTCCTCAGCGTCCACGGCGCCGCGGCTGCGGCCGACGTGCTCGCGGCCGAGACGGACGAGGCGATGTCCGAGCGCTTTCACCGGCGCGTCGTGGTCGAGCGCGGCGGCCCAGGCATCGCCGAGTGGTTCGCCGAGCTCGGCTGGGTCCGGTCGACCCACCTCGTGCTCGCGCACGAACGGGAGCCCGACCGTCGCGTCGACACGTCGGCAGTTCGAGAGGCGTCACTCGACGAGCTGATCCCGCACCGGACGCACGCGATCCTGCGCGAGCCCTGGGGTGACCCGGAGATCGCCGGCCAGCTGAACGAGATGAAACGAGTGGTCGCCCGCGCGGTGCCGACGCGCTTCTTCGCCGTGTACGCCGGCGACGACCTCGCCGGCTACTGCGAACTGCGCACGCGCGACGGCGTAGCGCAGATCGAGGACGTCGAGGTGATGACCGAGCACCGCGGCTACGGGCTCGGCCGCGCACTCGTGCAGCACGCGCTCGAGCAGGGGCTGCGAGCTGCGGACGTCGTGTTCCTCGAAGCACTCGCGGACGACTGGCCGCGCGAGCTGTACGCGAAGCTTGGATTCGTCGCGGTCGATCTCGCCGACTACTACACGCAGCTGCCCCACGCCCTGACACGCCTCCGGCTTCGCACCTCACGGCTGGAGGTCAGACTCGGGACGGATGCCGAGCTAGCTGAGCTCGGCGGCGCCGACGCTCAGCGCGCCGCCCTCGACTCCTGGAACGCGGATGACTGGACACTGCCGCTCGTCGGCTTCCGCAACGGCAAAGCGATCGGCGTGCGCACGCTTCACGCGGACCGCTTCGGGAAGACACGCACGGTCTCGACAACCGGAGACGGCGAGCCCGACCTGCGAGCGGCTGCGCTGGCTCTCGCCTACGAGGGGCTCGGCGCGACACGCGTTCTCACCGACGGCGGCGAGGCGCGCCCGAGCTCGATCCCCGTCGAGATCAGCGGCCTTCACCGGTTGCTTCCGCTCTTCGGCGCCGGTTAGGCTCGCCCCTCGCAGGCACGGGCCCCGCCCGCGCCGGAGCACAAGACAGGAGGGCATGCCATGACCGAGTTGAGGCTGCCCCGCCCGCGGCACGGGGACGCGATCCACACCACGCAGGAGCTGCGGGACCTCGCCGCGGCGATCCTGCAGGACGACATCGAGACGCTCGCGCGCACGACGGCGTATCTCCGCCGAAGCTTCCGCGTGGTGTTCCTCGGCTACGTCGCAATGATGGTCTTCGGCGTCGCGGCGATCGTCGCGGCGTTCATCAAGGGCCTGACGGCCTCGACGCTCGGCGAGGCGATCACCGCTGTCGGCCTCGCGGGCCTGACCGTCGGCATCTTCGTCGCGTTCTTCGTCCAGCGGCCGTCGGCGGCGCTCGAGCGCAACGCGATCTTCATGCCGTGGGTGTCCATCGTCCTGACGTCCTTCTGGACGCGCCTGCTCTACATGAACGACGAGAAGACGATCGACGCGCAGCTCGCGAAGGCGGTCAAGGAAGCCTCCGACGAGCTGAGCGCGATCGCCCAGCGCTACGCCGTGATCGACGGCAAGGAGCTGTCCGTCGCCAAGGAGGCTGCGCACACGCACCCGGTCAAGCCAACCGCTTGAGTGCTTTACCCAGCGATTGCCGGGTGGTGAGCACGTCCGCGTAGAGGTCACCGTGTGCGCGGACGCGTTCGAGCACGACCGGCATCGTGTAGATCGACGGGTTCAGCTTTTCGTTCACCTCGTCCCAGCGGAGCGGCGTCGACACAGGCGCGTTCGGACGCGGACGCACCGAATAGACCGAGGCGATCGTCTTCCCTTCGCCGTTCTGGTTGGAGTCGATGAGCACACCGCGCCGGCGCGCCTTCGACCACTCCGTGGTCGCGAGCTTCGGGTGGGTGCGCGCGATCGCGCCGGCGACGATCTCCGAGAACTGCCGCGAGTCCTCGAACGTCGAGCGCCGGTCCAGGGGCACGAGCACGTGAAAGCCCTTGCCGCCTGAGGTCTTCGGGAACGACACGAGCTCGAGCGCGTCGAGCAGCTCCTTCAGGATCAGCGCGACTTCGACGGTCTGCGTCCACGGGACCTCGGGCGTCGGGTCGAGATCGAAGAGCACGAAGTCGGGCCGGTCCGGCTTGTCGATGCGGGAGTACCACGTGTTCATGTCGATGCAGCCCATGTTCACCATCCAGAGCAGCGCGAGCTCGTCGTTCACGATTGGGAAGTCGACCCACTTCTTCGCGCGTGAGCGCTCGCGCGTCGAGACGAGCGCGTGGTACGTGGGGATCCAGTCGGGCATGTGCTTCGGCGCGTCCTTCTGGAAGAACGCCTTGCCGTACGCGCCGTCGGGATAGCGGCGCATGGTGAACGCGCGATCCTTCAGGTGCGGAAGCAGGACGGGCGAGACCTCGCGGTAGTAGGCGAGGAGGTCGCCCTTCGTGATCCCCTCGTCCGGCCAGAACGGCTTGTCGAGGTTCGAGAGCCTCAGCTCGCGCGAGCCCTGCTTGACCGTGCTTTCGATCTTCAGGGCAGCACTGTTCGGTTGGGGCGCAGTCACCTCCCCGGCCTCCTTGTCCTCGCGGATGCCGAGGTAGGCGGGATGACGGAGGTGGTTGTCGTGCGTGAACTCGCCGTAGCGGACCTGCGCGACGAGCCGCGGCTCGACCCACTGCACGTCGCCCTTGCGCACGCGCGGCATCTTCGGCACAGCGCTGAAGGGTGCAGCATCGCGGTGTAGTGGCCGCAGCAGCTCGAGCAGCTTCGCGATCTCGCGATCGTCGAACCCCGTTCCGACGTTCCCGACGTAGCGCAGCTCGTCGCCTTCGTTCACCGCCAGGACGAGCGATCCGAACGTGTTCGCGCGCCGGCCGCTCCCGCGCGTGTACCCGACGACGACGAACTCGTCGTTGTTCTCGGTCTTGATCTTCAGCCAGTCACGCGTGCGACGCCCGCTCTTGTACGTGCTGTCTGATCGCTTCGCGATCAGGCCTTCGAGCCCCTGCTCCTGCGCGACCTCGAAGAGCGCATCGCCGTCGTCGAAGCTCTCGGAGTAGGCGACGGTCTTCACGCGCCCGTCGAGCAGCTTCCGAAGCTCCTGCTTGCGCGTCGTCAGCGGCTCGTCCACGAGCGGGCGGCCGTCCAGCTCGAGCAGGTCGAACGCGTAGTAGACGAGCGGGCCTGACCCTTGCTGCAGCTCCGAGAAGCTGGTGCGCCCGCTCGGGTCGATGCGCGTGATCTCGCCGTCGACGACGGCGTTCGGCGTCTTGACCGCTTTGACGAGCGCCTTCGCCACCTCGCCGAACCGCTCCGTCAGGTCCTTATCGTTGCGTGAGAGCAGCGTGCAGTCGCCGCCGTGGAGGTATGCGATCGCCCGCCAGCCGTCGAACTTCACCTCGTACGTCCAGCCTTCGCCGTGCGGGACCGACTCGGCCAGCGAGGCGAGCATCGGCTTGTAGCTCCCTTGCGTGACGGGCGTCTCGTCGTCGTCGTGACGCTTGATCAGCAGCCAGTTCTGCTCCTTGCCGTCGAGGTGCGCGGGCACGAGCGTCCAGCGGCCCTGCAGCCGTTCGCCGTGCAGCACGAACGTCAGCTCGCCGTTCGGCTTCTCCTCCTCGAGCTCGTAGGTGCCGTGATCCCAGATCTCCACGGTGCCGGCGCCGTAGTTCCCGGCCGGGATCTCGCCGCTGAAGCTCGCGTACTCGAGCGGGTGGTCCTCGACGTGCACGGCAAGCGCCTTCGCGGCCCGCTCGAGCGGCACGCCCTTCGGCACCGCCCACGAGGCGAGCGCGCCGTTTCGCTCGAGCCGGAAGTCGTAGTGCAGCCGCCGCGCGTCGTGACGCTGGACGACGAACAGCGGTTGCTTGCCGCGCTTCGAGCTCCCGAACGGCTCAGGCGTCTTCTTCGGGTCGCGCTTCTTGCGGTACTCGCCGAGACTCACCTACGAAGCTTTACGCGCTGGGCGCTTCTTGCGTGAGGTCTTCTTCTTCGTCGCCTCGACCGACTGGCGGAGCGCTTCCATCAGGTCGACCACCTCGCCCTCCTCCTCGGCGGCCGGCTCGGGCAGCGGCGCGCCCTCGGCCTTCTTCTGCAGCAGGTCGAGCAATTCGTTTCGGTACCGGTCGTGGTAGCGCTCGGGATCCCACTCGGCGGCGAGGTTCTCGATCAGCGTCTTCGCCATGTCGACCTCGGCCTTCCGCACGTCGGGCTTCGGCGCCTCCTCCGGCTGCCGGACCTCGTCGGCGTAGTACATCGTCTCGAGCACGAGCGCATCGTCGAGCGGGCGCACGCAGGCGAGGTGCTGCTTGTTGCGGATCACGACCTTCGCGACCGCGACACGTCCGGTCTCGGCGAGCGCACGCAGGAGCAAGCGATACGGCTTCTCGGCGCCGTCCTGCGGCAGCAGGTAGTACGCCTGCCGGAAGTAGATCGGGTCGATCTCGTCGAGCAGGACGAAGTCGCAGATGTCGATCGCGTGCGTGAGCTCGACGTCGAGCCGGTCGATGTCCTCCTCGCTGACCTCGACGAACCGCCCCTTGTCGACCTCGAACGCGCGGATGATCTCGCCGGCCGGCACCGACTCGCCCGTCTCCTTGTTCACCTTGTCGTAGCCGATCGGCTGCATGTCGCGCCGGTCGAGGAAGTGGAAGCGGAGCTCCTGCGAGGAGGTCGCGGTGAACATCCGCACGGGGACGGAGACCAAGCCGAAGGAGATCGTCCCTGACCAGATCGGGCGTGCCACGACTTCCCTGTTTTCCACAGGTTTCGGGCCGGAAACGCCCGGAGAGAACCGGCGTGAGCTTCTCCACCTGACGGGGGGTTAGGCGCTCGGGGCCCGCCGGCAACGGCGGGCCCCGACGCGTGCAGCAGCCGGAAATCCCCGTTGAAAACCCTGTGGACGGTGTGGAAACTGCCTGCTCTCGTAGCGATTGCTACGCGAAGACGCCCATGCCGCGGAACTTGGCGCGGCGGCTGCGCCGAAGCTCGTCGCCGGGGACGTCCTCGAGCTCCTCGAGCGCCTCGACGAGCGCTGCCTTGAGCAGGCGCGCGGACTCGTCGTGGTCGGTCTGGGCACCTCCCGGCGGCTCCGCCACGACGCCGTCGATCACGCCGAGGTCGAGGCAGTGCAGCGCGTCCGGCTTGAACGCCGCGGCCGCCTTCTTCGCCTGCCCGCCGTCGCGCCAGAGGATCGCCGCGCAGCCCTCGGGCGTGATCACGGAGTAGATGGCGTTCTCCTGCATCAGCACGCGGTCGGAGACGGCGATCGCGACCGCGCCGCCGGAGCCGCCCTCGCCGATGATGCACGCGACGGTCGGCACCGTCAGTCGCGCCATCTCCGCCTGCGCCCGCGCGATTGCGCCGCCCTGGCCGTGCTGCTCCGCCGCGACGCCCGGGTACGCGCCCGGAGTGTCGACGAGCGAGATGAGCGGAAAGCCGAAGCGCTCCGCGATCTCCATCACGCGCATCGCCTTGTGGTAGCCCTCGGGGTACGCCATCCCGAACTGACGGTCGATGCGCTCCTTCACGTCGCGGCCCTTCTGGTGGCCGACGAGCGCGATCGTGCGGCCGTCGATCTTGCCGAGACCGGTGACGAGGGCGCCGTCGTCGGCGCGGCCGCGGTCGCCGTGCAACTCGACCCAGTCGTCGACGAAGCGCGCGACGTAGTCGAGCGTGTACGGACGCTCGGGATGCCGCGCGAGCTCGACCGAGCGCCAGACGGCCTCGTCGCTCGTGTCCTGCTTCAGCCGCTCGAGCTGCTTCTCGAGCCGCTGCGCCTCGCCGTCGAGCCGCGCGCCGCGCAGGAGCGGCAGGCGCGAGAGCCCCGACAGACGCTGGCGCAGGCTGACTTCCTGTTCTCTCTCGCTCATTTCCCGCTCCGGCGCCGGCCAAGCCGGCACCTCCGCTCCCTGATGAGCTCCGTCGAGCCTACGCTCATGTGAAGAGCCTCAGCACGCGGGTGAGATAGTCGCGCTGCTCGGCGCGCGGGACGATGGCGTCGAGGTGGCCGAAGCGCAGGTTCTGCTCGGCGAGGCCGAAGTCGTCCGGAAGCTTCTCGCGCGTCGTCTCCTGCACGACGCGCGGGCCGGTGAACGCAATCAGCGCGCCCGGCTCGGCGATCGTCACGTCGCCGAGCGACGCGAACGACGCGAGCACGCCCGCCGTCGTCGGGTGCGCCATCACGGTGATCATCGGGATGCGCGCGTCGTGGAGGTCTTCCACCGCGCAGACCGTCTTCGGGAGCTGCATCAGCGACAGGATCCCTTCCTGCATGCGCGCGCCACCCGACGACGTCACCGAGATGAGCGGCACGCCGCGCTCGAGCGCCGAGTCGCACGCACGCGAGAACTTCTCGCCGACCGCGCTGCCCATCGAGCCGCCCATGAACTTGAAGTCCATCACGGAGAGCTCGACCGCATGGCCGTCGATCGACGCCTGGCCGACGATGATCGCCTCGCCCTGACCGGTGTTCAGCTCGGCCTCGGTGAGACGCTCGGCATACGGGCGGAGATCGAAGAAGTCGAGCGGGTCGTCGGAGCGGACGTCCGCGGCCTCCTCCACGAACGACCCTTCGTCGGCGTACCACTCGATGCGGGCGCGGGCGCGCATCGGAAAGTGGTGGCCGCAGTGCGCGCACACCCACAGCGACGCGGCGAGCTCGTCGTCGCGGAAGTGCGAGCCGCACTTGGGGCACGTGTTCGGGTGCTTCGCGTCGGCGGGCGCGGGGGCATGCCGATGCTCGACCTGGACGTCGATCCGAGGCTCGGACATCTCGTAGAGCTTAGACCCCTCGCCGCGTCCGGCCGGTTACAGCCCGAGCGCGTGACCGAGCCGCGGCAGGACGGCTTCGTTCCGCTCGGTCCTGAGGAAGCCGGTGAAGCCGGCCCCGACCGGCCGGGGCAGCGAGGCGAGGAGCGCCTCGAGCTCGGCCAGGCGGATCCCCTCCGGCTCGGGCATCCAGACGTCCAGGTCGCCCGGTTCGGCGACGTCGGCGTCGAGCGCCACGTAGACGTGCTCCGGCAGCTGCCCGAGCTCTTGCCGGATGCCCGCCGCGGCGATGAACTCGTGCTCCTCACGCTCGAGGTTGCGGGCGCCCAGCAGCGTCACGTCGCGGGGGGCGACGGCGCCGGAGTCGACGATCATCCGGAGCGGCATGCCCCACTCGTTCCCGGACGGCGACGTCTCGGGGACGTGCAGATCGCCGTGCGCGTCGAGCCAGACGACCGCGATGCGCCCGTGCCGGCGGGCGAGCTCCTGGACGGCGCCGACGTGCGAGCAGCAGCAGCCTCCGAGGACGAGCGGCCGCTCGGGAAGCTCGCGCGCCAGCGCGGCGAACTGCGCTTCGAGCGTGTCCTCCTCGATCGTCGCCGCTTCCGGCCACGGCGCCGCCATCGCTGCGGCTTCGACCATCCCCTCGCCGCCGTCGCCCCATGCCCGCGGCACCCGCACGAGACCGGCCGCGAACTCGCGCCCGCACGCGTGGCACTGGTACTCGGGCCCGATCGCGACCGCGGTGAGCGTGCGACAGTCGGGGCACTTCGCGCGTAACGCGCTCATCTCAGGTTCTTCTCGTAGACGACCGACGACCAGTCGACGTGCATGCCGACGCGGCGGTAGAGGCGGTCCGCGCCGGTGTTCGACGTCGCGTCGACGCCGAGCGCCACTTCGCAGCGGCCTTCGCGCCAGAACTTCCCGAACGCGTCGTGGAGCAGCGCCTCGCCGACCCCGCGCCGCCGCCACTCGCCGATCGTGAACAGGCGCGACACCCAGGCTGCGCCCTCGCGCTCGCGGATGAGCGTCGTCCCGGCGACGATCTCGTCGCCGGCGCGCACGACCGCCCAGAGGTCGGTGGCGGCGTCGGGACGGTCGAGATGGTCGGCGCGCCACTCGTCGAACGCGCGCCGGTGGTGGTTCCAGTGGTCGGCAAACGCGTCCTCGTACGCAGCGTGGAACGCGGGACCGTC
Organism: Gaiellaceae bacterium; assembly: GCA_035651895.1. Classification (GTDB taxonomy): domain Bacteria; phylum Actinomycetota; class Thermoleophilia; order Gaiellales; family Gaiellaceae; genus PALSA-600. Next base: position 64,248 of record DASREW010000034.1, on the reverse strand, counting down.
CGCCTGCTCGAACGCGGTGACGGTGACGCCGTCGGGCCAGCGCGGCTCGGGCGGCTCCTCGGCGAGAGTCATGCGCATCACGAGGAAGCGGCGGATCTCACGGTAACCGCGCCGTTCGAGCAGCCGCTGCGCCGGCTCGTCCACGGCGAGGACGGCGGTGTGCAGGCGGGTCGCGCCGCGCGCGCATGCTTCGCCCTCGAGCTCGTCGACGAGGAAGCCGCCGGCGCCACGGCCGAAGTGCGCCGGGTCGACGTAGCCGTCGCTGCGCGGCGGGTCGGGACGCTCGTCGAGCGTGCCGAACGCGACGGGTGTGTCGCCGTCCAGCACGAGCCAGCCGTTCCGGCCGAGGTCGAGCGTCCGCCACTTCTCTTCGAGCTCTGTCGCGGAGTACTCGGTACGCCCCAGATAGCGCTCGTCGAGCGCGCGGACGATACGGACGATCTCAGCGGCGTCGGCAGGCTCGACGAACCTACGCCGGAACGAGCTCATCGAGCGTCTCCGGCAGCGCGAGCAGGTCGGTGAGCTCGCGCGTCGGCTGCGCGTTCTCCAGCGCGGTCTCGCCGAGCCGGTTGATCCAGACGCTGCGCAAGCCGAGCTCGTTCGCAGGTACGACGTCGTGGAACAACGAAGCCGCGACGTGGACGTGGCCGTCGCGCGGCGCGCGCGTGCGGTGGAAGAACTCTTCCCAGTGACGGTGGTTCGGCTTGTAGGAGCCGATCTCCTGGGCGACGACGACCTCGTCGAAGTGGACGCCGATCTGCACCTGCGAGGCGGCGATGAAATCGGTGTCGGTGTTCGAGAGGATCGCGAGCTTCCACCCGCGACCGCGCGCTCCCTCGAGCGCAGTGGGGACCTCCGGAAACGCACGCCAGCCGGGCAACGAGTCGGCGAGGCCGTGAGCCTCGGACTCGGGCGCACCGAGAGCGCGCATTGCTTCCGTGAGCACGTCGCGGTAGGTGCGCTGTCCGTCCGCCTGGAGTCCCGGCTCGAGCTCGTGGTAGCGCGCGAGCTGCGCGTCGGCGTCGTCTTCGCCGAAGACGCGGACGAGCTCGGCCCGCACGCCGCCGTCCCAGTCGATCAGCGTCCCGTAGCAGTCGAACGTCGCCCAGCGATCCACAGCATGAGTCTAGGCAGCCGCTTCGAGCGGCGGCTGGTAGGCGAGGATCTCCCAGCCGTGCTCGTCGAGCCACGCCTTCGACGCGCGGTAGTCCGGGCGGCGGCGCTCGAGCAGCTTCCAGAAGCGCGGGCCGTGGTTCAGCTCGACCAGGTGGCACACCTCGTGCACGACCACGTAGTCGAGAACGTCGTGCGGCGCGAGGACGAGCCGCCAGTTGAAGCTCAACGCGCCCTTGCTCGAGCACGAGCCCCAGCGCGTCACCTGGTCGCGCAAGGTGATCCGCGAGAACGTGACGCCCAAGGCCGCCGCTTCCGACTGCGCGAGCAGCGTGATCCGCGCACGCGCCTCCAGCCGGCCCTGCTTCTCGGTCAGCCGGAGACGGTCGAGACCGAGCTTCGGCTCGATCTTCTTCGCGAGCTGGCGTTCCAGCCACGCCCGGTGGAAGTCGATCGCCTCGTCGATCTGCTCGTTCGACGCGCGCGGGCGCACGACGAGCTCCGGCGGCAGGCCGTAGCGCACGACGATGCGGTGGCCCTTGACACGATTCGAGCGCCGTATGTGCAGCTCGACTTGGCGGCCACCGAGGTCGACAAGGCGCATGGCTGGACGGTAGGCGTCGTCGCGGACGGCAACGCTTGTGCGCATGCGCGACTGGTTCGCGCCTGCAGGGGCGTTTTCCTACTCGGAGCTACGCGAAGCGGCGGATGACGATCGAGGCGTTGTGACCGCCGAACCCGAACGAGTTCGACATCGCCACCTCGAGATCCGGGAGATCACGCGGCTCGTTCGGCACGTAGTCGAGATCGCAGCTTGGATCCGGATCGTCGTAGTTGATCGTCGGCGGCGCCTTGCAGTCCACGATCGCCATCGTCGTGAACACCGCCTCGACCGCGCCGGCGGCGCCGAAGCAATGGCCGGTTGCGCCCTTGGTCGACGAGACTGCAAGCCCGTTCTTCGCGTGGGCGCCGAACGCGTTCTTGATCACACGTGTCTCGGCCGTGTCGCCCAGCGGCGTGGACGTCGCGTGCGCGTTCACGTAACCGACCTCGCTCGGGTCGACGCCCGCATCGGTGAGCGCCATCGTCATCGCGCGCGCCGGGCTCTCACCCGTCGGATCGGGCTCCGTCATGTGCGCCGCGTCCGACGACATGCCGTAGCCGACGAGCTCCGCGTAGATCTTCGCGCCGCGCGTCTGCGCATGCTCGAGCTCCTCGAGCACGAGCACCGCGGCCGCCTCGCCCATGACGAGGCCGTCACGCTCGTTGTCGAACGGGCGGGACGCGTGCTGCGGATCGTCGTTGCGGCGCGACAGAGCGCGCATCGCATCGAAGCCTGCGATGCCGACCTCCGTGATCGGCGCCTCGGTGCCACCGGCGAACATGACGTCCGCGCGACCCATGCGGATCGCGTCCATCGCATCGCCGATCGCCATGTTCGACGCAGCGCACGCGGTGCACTCGCTCATCAGCGGCCCTTTCGTGCCGAGCTCGATCGAGACCCAGCCGGCGCCCATGTTCGGGATGATCGACGGGATCGAGAACGGGCTTACGCGATCGGGGCCTTTCGTGAGCAGCACGTGGTAGCACTCCTGGTAGCTGTGCAGACCGCCGATGCCGGTCGCGATCGACGCGCCGAAGCGGTCCGGAGCCGTCGCGACCTCGACACCCGAGTCCTGTTCGGCCTGCCGCGCCGCCGCGAGGATCATCTGCGCGAAGCGATCCATCCGGCGCGCCGACTTGCGGTCGATCCAGACGGTCGGATCGAACTCCTTCAGCTCGCAGGCGAAGTGCACGTTGTAGTCGGTGTGGTCGAACGCGGTGATCTCCGCGGCGCCCGAATCGCCGGCGAGCAGGCGCGACCACGACGTCTCCACGTCGTTGCCGAGGGGGCTCACCATCCCCATGCCCGTGATCACGACTCGCCGGCTCATCACATCCCCAATCCGCCATCTACGAGCAGGACCTCGCCCGTGATGAACGACGCCTGCTCGGAAGCGAGGAAGCGTACCGCCCCGGCGATCTCTGCCGGCTCGGCGACGCGGCCGAGCGGCGTGTTCTCGATCATCGCCGCGGTTGCCTCCTCGGGCAGCACCTCGGTCAGCGCCGTCTTGACGTACCCGGGTGCGACGACGTTCGCGCGCACGTTCCGCGAGCCGAGCTCGCGCGCGAGTGACTTCGTGAAGCCGATGATGCCCGCCTTCGACGCGGCGTAGTTCGTCTGTCCCCAGTTCCCGTGCACGCCGACGACGGAGCTGATGTTCACGATCGAGCCGCCGCGCTTCTTCATCATCGGCCGGGTGACGGCGCGACAGGTGTAGAAGACCGAGCTGAGGTTGGTGTCGATCACCGTGCGCCAGTCGTCGTCGGGCATGCGCGCGAGCAACCCGTCGCGCGTCAAGCCGGCGTTGTTGACGAGGACGTCGACGTCGCCCGCCTCGTCGACGAGCCGCTTCGCGTCCTCGGGCGACGACACGTCAGCCTGCACGGCCCTCCCGCCGATCGCGGCGGCGAGCTCTTCCGCCTCGTCCTTGCCGGAGCGGTAGCCGACCACGACGTCCGCGCCGGCGCGCGCAAGCTCTTCGGCGATCGCGCGGCCGATTCCGCGCGAGGCACCGGTGACGAGCGCGAGCTTTCCCTCGAGGGTGCAGAAGGGATCAGCCAAGCGCGTCGGTCGCCTCGTCGAGCGACTTCAGGTCGTTCACGGAGAACGTGCGCACGTTGCGGTCGATCCTCTTCAGTAAACCGCCGAGCACGTTGCCGGGGCCGACCTCGACGAACGTCGTCACGCCGCCGGCGATCAGCTCGCGCGCCGCCTGCGTGAAGCGCACGGGCGCCGTCAGCTGCTCGACGAGCAGCTCGCGGTAGTGCTGCGCGTCCTCGATCTTCGCGCTCACGGTCGACATGAACGCCGCCCTGCCTTCGCCGATGTGCACGCGCTCGACCGCCGGACGGAGCGCTTCCGCCGCGCGCGCCACGAGCGGCGAGTGGAACGCCCCGGAGACGCGCAGCTTGATCGCGCGGCGCGCGCCCTCACGAGCGGCCTCGTCGCACGCCTCGTCGACGGAAGGAGTCTCGCCCGAGATGACCAGCTGGCCGGGGCAGTTGTAGTTCGCCGGCCAGACGTTCGAGATCTTCTTGCACAGCGCCTCGACCGCCTCGTCGGCGAGACCGAGGATCGCAGCCATCGAGCCCGGATGCGCCTTCGCGGCTTCCGCCATCGCGATTCCGCGCTGGCGGACGAGCGCAACCGCATCGCGAACCGTCAGCGAGTCGGCGGCCCCGAGCGCGCTGAACTCGCCGACCGAATGGCCGACGACGACATGGGGCCGGATACCGCGCGTGCGCAAGGCTGCGTCGATCGCCAGGCTGGTCGTCACGAGCGCCGGCTGCTGCACCTCGGTGTCGACGAGATCCTCGACGGGCCGCTCGAAGCAGAGCTCCTTCAGATCCATGCCCGCCGCAACGGACGCCTCGTCGAAGACGGCCATCGCCTCGGGTACCGCGCCCGCGATGTCGCGGCCCATGCCTGCCTCCATCGAGCCCTGCCCGGGAAACATGAACGCGATCTTGGTCATGCCGCTGCTCCAGTCGTTTTGTGAGTCCATTCGATCAGGGCCGAGCCCCACGTCAGCCCCGCTCCCATGCCCGTGAGGAGCACTAGCTTGCCAGGCTCGAGCCGGCCGTCGTCGGCCGCGTCCGCCAGGGCAAGCGGAATCGAGCCGGATGAGGTGTTCCCGTACTTGTGCACGTTCACGACGGTCTTCTCGTGGGGGACGCCGAGCTTCCGTGCAGCGTGATCGATGATGCGGACGTTCGCCTGATGCGGAACGTACACGTCCACGTCGTCGATGGATCTCTCGCATTCGGCGAGGATCGCCTCGGCGGACGACACCATCACGCGCGTCGCGAACTTGAAGACCTCGCGGCCGTTCATCTTCACGAAGCGGTCCGGGTCCTCGAACCTCCGTGACCCGCTGCCGGGGAGCCAGAGATTCGCGCCGCCGCCGCCGTCCGCGCCGAGCTCGAAGCCGAGGAAGCCGCCCTCGTCGACTCGCTCCATCACCACGGCGCCGGCGCCGTCGCCGAAGAGCACGAGCGTCGAGCGATCGGTCCAGTCGAGGATCTTCGAGAGCACGTCGGCACCCACGACGAGCGCGCGGTGCGCGAGGCCGGACGCGAGCATCCCCTGCGCCTGCGCGATCGCGTAGACGAACCCCGTGCAGCCGGCCGACAGGTCGTAGGCGGCTGCGTCCGGCATCCCGAGTGCGTCGGCGAGCAGCGCGCTCGACGAAGGGAACGCCATGTCGGGAGTCACGGTCGCGACGATCAGCAGGTCGATCGACGACGGCTCCGCCCCGGCCATCGCGAGCGCGCGCCGGGCCGCCGGCAGGCAGATGTCCGTGAGCGCTTCGTCCTCCGCGGCGATCCGCCGCTCGCGGATGCCGGTCCGCTCGACGATCCACTCGTCGTTCGTGTCGACGAGCTTTGCGAGGTCGTCGTTCGTCAGCACGCGCTCGGGCACGTGGCAGCCGAGACCCGTGATCGAGATGCGCGGCCCCGAAGTACGGCCGATCATTCGCTGCCCACCGCGAACATCAGCGTCCCGCGGACCGCGAGCTCGCCGTCGACCGTCGCGCGCACCTTGCCGCGCCCGACCGGCCCGCGCACGGTCTCGACCTCGCACTCGAGCGTGAGGACGTCGCCCGGACGCACGACGCGCTTGAAGCGCACGTCGTCGATGCCCGCGAAGAGCGCGAGCTTGCCCCGGTTCTCTTCCTGCGACAGCACCGCGACCGCGCCGCACTGGGCGAGCGCCTCGACCATCTTCACGCCCGGCATGATCGGGTTGCCGGGGAAATGGCCGGCGCAATCGTCCTCGGTCACCGTCTTGCGCGCGACAACGCGCGAGCCCTCGACGAGCTCGAGCACCTCGTCGATCAGCAGCATCGGGTCGCGGTGCGGCAGCACCGCTTCGATCGCGGCCTTGTCCATGACGACATCCGTCACGCCGAGAGTCTCTCTCGCAGCTCGTTCCGGCCGCGGTGCGCGTAGCACTTCGCCGTGCCGATCGGCATTCCCGTCGCTTCGGAGATCTCTTCGAACGAGACGTCGAAGGCGTCCTTGAGTGCGACGACTGTCGCCTGCGCGGCGGGCAGCTCGGCCAGACAGCGCCCCAGCTCGCGCCTCGTCTCGGAGTCGGCGAGGCTGCGGGCCGGATCGCCGTCGGCAGCAATGCGTGTGTCCTCGCCGAGCGGCTCGGTCCGCCTCGCCCAGCGTGCCTGGGCAACGTCCTTGCACGTGTTCACGACGAGCCGGTGAAGCCAGGTCGAGAACTGCGACTGCCCGCGGAACTGGCCGATCCGCTGCACCAGCTTCACGAGCGCCTCCTGGGCGGCATCGCGCGCATCCTCGGGGTCGCGGAGCATGTGCAGCGCGATCCGCTCGACACGCGGGGCGTGCCGCTCGCAGAGCGCGGCGAGCGCGAGCTTGTCACCGTCTTTGGCACGTCGCACGAGAATGGGATCGGAGAGCCGTTCGTAGACGAGCGGCCCGTCGGGCCGCAGGTCTCGGACAATTCGACGGGCGCGCCGCGGCGAAGGTTGCACGCGCCTACTCTAGTGCCCGTGCTCCTCCGCCCCGAGGTTGTGGCTCCCGCGTTGCGGGGCGCCTATGGCCGCGAGTACCACTGGGCCGAGGAGGCGCCGACGACCCAGCGCATGCTGCCGAAGGACGCCGGGCACGGTGCCGTCGCGCTTGCGGAACGGCAGACGGAGGGCCGGGGCCGGCTCGGCCGGATCTGGACCGACTCGGCGCTGATGTTCTCCGTCGCGCTCTACCCGCCACCACCGCTCTCCGCCTGGCCGGAGCTGACCCTCGTCGGCGCCCACGCGGTGGCCGGCGCTGCCGGCCCGGGCGCGACGATCAAGCACCCGAACGACGTGCTCGTCGACGGCCGCAAGGCGGCAGGGATCCTCGCCGAGGCGAGCGAACGCGTCGTGCTCGGGATCGGGGTGAACGTCGGCGGCGCGGACTTCCCCGGCGCGGGTTTCGTCGACCGTGACCGGCTCGAGCTCCTCGTCGACATTCTCGAGCGGCTCGAGCGGGGCTACGACAGGTGGCTCGCAGAGAGCACAATGGCGCCATCGTGAAACGCCTGCTCCTCGCGGTGTGTTTCCTCGCCCTCGCGGCGCCCGCCGCCGCGCAGGCTGCGCCGAAGGTGCTCGCGATCCACTTCACGAGCGACGTCGATCCCGTCACGCAGAGCTGGCTGAACAGCGAGCTCGGCCACGCCGAGTCGCACGGCTACTCGGCAGCCGTGATCGTGCTCGACACGCCGGGCGGGCTCGAGGACTCGATGCGGAAGATCGTGCAGAAGGAGCTCTCGCTCACGATTCCCGTAATTGTGTACGTCTCGCCGGAGGGGGCGCGCGCGGCGTCGGCGGGTGTCTGGATCTCGCAGGCCGCAGACGTGCTCGCGATGGCGCCGAACACGAACATCGGGTCATCGACTCCCATCGACTCGAGCGGCCAGAACATCGGCAGCGACCTGAGGCGCAAGGAGATCAACGACGCAGCGGCATCGCTGCGCGGGCTCGCGGCGTCGCATCACCGCAACGCAACGTGGGCGAACAACGCGGTGCGCGTCGCCTCGAACCTCACCGACCAGGAAGCGCTGCAGCGAAACGTCGTCGACGTGCTCGCGCCCACGCTCCCCGCGCTGCTGAACAAGATCGACGGACGCCACGTCAGCGCGGGCACGCGGCACTTCACGCTCCGCACGAAGAATGCCCAGATCGTGAACGTGAAGCCGGGCTTCGTGACGCGCTTCCTCTCGACGCTGATCGACCCGAACATCGTCTCGCTGCTCTTCCTCGCCGGAATCGTCGGGCTCGCCTTCGAGCTCTTCCACCCGGGCATCGTCATCCCGGGAGCGTTCGGCGCGATCTGCATGGTCTGCGCGCTGTTCGGGCTCTCGATCCTGCCGCTCTCGTGGGCCGGCCTGATGCTCGTGCTGCTCGGCGCGGCGCTGCTGATCATCGACGCGCACGTGACCACCCACGGCGCGCTGACGCTCGCCGGGCTCGTCGCGATGGCGTTCGGCTTAGCGACGCTCTTTCACAACGCCCCGTCGCCGTACCACACCGATACGGCGCTGATCGTCGCGGTGACCGCCTGCCTGGGCGGCGCCTGGGCGTTCGGGCTCTCGAAGTCGATCGCCGCGCGGCGGCAGCCCGTGCGCGTCGGCCCGGAGGAGATCGTCGGCATGCAGGGCGTCGTCCAGCCCAGCGGCCAGGTGTTCGTCCGCGGCGAGCTCTGGCGGGCACGTTCGGCCGAGAAGCTCGAGCCCGGCGACCGGGTCGCGGTCGACGAGCTGGACGGCTTGACCCTCCGCGTGCATAGGATCGCCACATGACCGCAATCGTCGTCGTCCTCGTCGTGATCGTGTTCTTCCTCGCGCTCTACGCGATCAGCGCGATCAAGGTGCTGCGCGAGTACGAGCGCGGGATCGTCTTCCGGCTCGGCCGGCTGTTCCCGCAGCCGAAGGGCCCGGGCCTGATCTGGCTGATCCCGATCGTCGACCGCATGGTGCGCGTCGACCTGCGAACGATCACGCTGAACATCCCGCCGCAGGAAGTGATCACGAAGGACAACGTCCCGGTGCGCGTGAACGCGGTCGCGTACTTCCGGATCGTCGCGCCGCAGGACGCGATCGTCCAGGTCGAGAACTTCATGGTCGCCACCTCGCAGATCGCGCAGACGACGCTCCGCTCGGTGCTCGGCCAGCACCAGCTCGACGAGCTGCTGTCGGAGCGCGAGAAGATCAACGCGATCCTGCAGGAGATCATCGACCAGGCGACCGGGCCGTGGGGGATCAAGGTCTCGATCGTCGAGGTGAAGGACGTCGAGATCCCGCAGGGGATGCAGCGCGCGATGGCCCGACAGGCCGAGGCCGAGCGCGAGCGGCGCGCGAAGGTGATCAACGCCGAGGGCGAGTTCCAGGCGTCGGAGCGGCTGAAGGACGCCGCGAACGTGATCGAGGAGCATCCGATCGCGCTGCAGCTGCGCTACCTGCAGACGCTGCTCGAGCTCGGCTCGTCGCAGTCGACGACGATCGCGTTCCCGGTCCCGATCGAGATGCTGAAGGCGTTCGCCGCGTTCGGCGACCGCGACGCGGGCTAGTCGGCCGGCTGGTCGCGGAAGCGGCGGGCGGCGTCGATCGCGGCGCCGAGGTTCAGGCCCTTGTCCTTCGCCTGCTTGATCAGCATCACGGTCTCGACCGCATTCATGTCGTAGATCCGCTGCTTCTTGCCCTTGGTCGGGATCTGGGCCTTGTTCGTCCAGTAGTCGAGCTGCATCTTCGAGATGCCGGCGATCGCACAGACTTGCCCGAGGTAGAGCTCGATCTTGTCGAGGTGCTCTGCCATGTCGATCGGCTCGAGCAGGTCAACGTTCTTCGAATACGCCATCCGAGGGTTTCCTTTGCGTTCGACGTCTCCCGACCCCTCGCTTGACACTTCTACCACTATCCCTTGCAAAAAGGAAGGGAAAGCGCCTCAAACTACACAGAAGGGCGACGCGGACGTCACCCGTCGGAGGGAGTCGCGTCCTCCTCGTCGCCCGACTCGACGACCGGCGCGAGCGACGACACCTGCTCCCCCTCGCGCAGGCGCATGACGATCACGCCCTGCGTCGAGCGGCCGAGGCGCTTGACCTCCTCGACCGGCATGCGGATGACCGTGCCGCCGGTGGAGATCAGCATCACCTGGTAGCCGTCGCGGACGACGCGCGCGCCGGCGAGGTGCCCGCGCGCCGCGGTCAGCTGCACCGTCTTCACGCCCATGCCGCCGCGACCCTTCTTCGGGTACTCGGAGACGCGCGTGCGCTTGCCGTAGCCGTTCTCGGTGACGACGAGCAGGTCTGCGTCGTCGGAGGCGATCGCGACGGAGATCACCTCGTCGTCGCCGCGGAGCTTCATGCCCTGCACGCCGGACGCGTCCCGCCCCATTGCGCGCACGTCGGTTTCGGCGAAGCGGATCGCCTGCCCGAGCTTGGACACGATCAGCACGTCGTCCTTGCCGCTCGAGTGACGGACGCCGACGAGCTCGTCGCCCTCGCGCATCTTGATCGCGATGATCCCGTCGGCGCGCAGGTTCGTGTTGTAGGCCTGCAGCTCGGTCTTCTTGACCACGCCGTTCTTCGTGGCGAACAGCAGGTACTTCGCCTCCTCGAAGTTGCGCGTCTGGATGACCGCGCGCACCGCTTCGCCCTGGCGGAACGGCAGCAGGTTGACGATCGCGCGGCCCTTCGACTGGCGCGAGCCGAGCGGCAGCTCGTGCACCTTGAGCCGGTAGACCTTCCCGACGCTCGTGAAGAACAGGATGTAGTCGTGCGTCGAGGCGACGAACAGATGCTCGATGTAGTCCTCGTCCTTCAGGTCCATCCCCATCACGCCGATGCCGCCGCGCCGCTGCTCGCGATACGCGGTGACCGGGAGGCGCTTGATGTAGCCGGAGCGGGTGATCGCGATCACCATGTCCTCTTCCGCGATCAGGTCTTCGAGCTCGAGCTCCTCCTCGGCGGCGACGATCTCGGTGCGGCGGTCGTCGCCGCGGCCGTAGATGCCCTTCAGCTCGAGCAGCTCCTCCTTGATCAGCGCGTCGATCTTCTCCTCGGAACCGAGCAGGTCGCGGAGCTCCTCGATGCGCTCCTTCTTGTCGCGGTAGTCCTGCTCGACGCGCGTGCGCTCGAGCGCAGTGAGGGCGCGCAGGCGCAGCTCGAGGATCGCCGTCGCCTGGCGTTCGCTCAGATCGAACTGCTGCATCAGGCCGTTGCGCGCGGACTCCGTGTCGGCCGAGCTGCGGATCAGGGCAATGACCGCGTCGAGATTGTCGAGCGCGATCAGGTAGCCCTCGAGGATGTGGATCTCGCGCTCGAGACGGCGCAGCTCGTGCTTGCTGCGGCGCGTGACGATCTCGCGCTGGAAGTCGAGGTAGTGCGTGAGCAGCTCGAGCAGCGACAGCGTCTTCGGCACGCCGTTGACGAGCGCGACGGTGTTCACACCGAACGTCGTCTGCAGCGGCGTGTGCTTGAACAGCTTGTTGAGCGCGACCTGCGGAACCGCATCGCGCTTCAGCTCGATCTGGATGCGCATGCCGGTGCGGTCCGAGTGATCCTGCAGGTCGGAGATCTCGGTGAGCACCTTCTCGTTGACGAGCTCGGCGATCTTCGAGATGACGCCCGAGTCGCCGCCCTTCTTCACGCCGTACGGAAGCTCGGTGACGATGATCGCGCTCTTGCCGCCGCGGAGCTCCTCGATGTGAGCGCGCGCACGCATGACCACGCGGCCGCGGCCCGAGCGGTACGCGTCCCGGATGCCCGAGCGGCCGACGATGATCGCGCCGGTCGGGAAGTCGGGCCCCTTCACGTGCTTCATCAGGTCCTCGACGTTCGCGTCGGGCTTCTCGATCAGCGCGACGACTGCGTCGATGACCTCGCTCAGGTTGTGCGGCGGGATGTTCGTCGCCATGCCGACGGCGATGCCGGCACTGCCGTTGACCAGCAGGTTCGGGAAGCGCGCCGGCAGGACCTTCGCGATCTGCTTCGACTCGTCGTAGTTCGGCTCGAAGTCGACCGTGTCGGAGTCGAGCTCTTCGAGCATGCGCTCGGCGATGCGCGCGAGGCGCGCCTCGGTGTAGCGCATCGCCGCCGGCGGGTCGTCGTCGATCGAGCCGAAGTTCCCCTGCCCGTCGACCAGCGGATAGCGCAGCGAGAACGGCTGCGCCATGCGGACGAGCGTGTCGTAGATCGCGGAGTCGCCGTGAGGATGGAAGTTCCCCATCACATAGCCGACGATGTTCGCGCTCTTCACGTACGGCCGGCCGGGCCGGTTGCCGTTCGTCCACATCGAGTAGAGGACGCGGCGATGCACGGGCTTGAGCCCGTCGCGCACGTCGGGCAGCGCGCGCGAGACGATGACCGACATCGCGTAGTCGAGGAAGCTCGAGCGCATCTCCTGCTCGAGCTCGCGCGACTCGATCCGGCCGGGGCCGAGTGCTCCTGTCTCCAGCTCGCTCACGTCAAACGTCCAGGAACTTGACGTTCGTGGCGTTCTCCTCGATGAAGATGCGGCGCGGCTCGACCGCGTCGCCCATCAGCATCGAGAACACCTGGTCGGCGGCGGCGGCGTCCTCCACCTCGACCTTGATCAGCAGCCGCTTCGCAGGATCCATCGTCGTCTCCCAGAGCTGCTCGGCGTTCATCTCGCCGAGGCCCTTGAAGCGCGAGACCTGCATGCCCTGCTTCGCCGCCTCGAGGACGCGCGCGTGCAGGTCCTCGAACGACTCGACGATCTCCTGCTCCTTGCCGACCGTCACGGTGAACGGCGGCGCGCCGAGCTGGTCGACGAGCTTCGCGTACGCGTTGCGCAGGCCCGTGTAGATGGGCGACGCGAGCAGCTCGACCGGAACGGCGATGTTGCGCGCGGCGGACGTCTCCGTCTCGACGACGCGAATCCTGAACTCGTCTTCGCCACCGTCGAGGAGCGAGAGCGCGTAGCCGTTCTCGCCGATCGCGTCGATCGCCTTGCCGAGATCCTTCGCGCTGTCGATGTCGTGCTCGACGAGGCGATGGAGGATCATCAGCTCCGTCGCCGCGGCGCCGAAGTCGGAACGCAGACGGGCGTGGTAGCCCTCGTACTGGTGGAGGTCCTTGACGAAGCGGTTCCACTTCGCCTCCGTCAGCTTCACCGTCGCGCCGTTGCGATCGAGCGCGGCGACTCCCGGGACACGCTCGCGCGCGAGCAGCTCCTCGAGCTGCGCGTCCTTCTCGAAGTAGAACTCCTGGCTCCCGAGCTTCACCTTGTAGAGCGGCGGCACCGCGATGTACACGTAGCCGCCGTTGATCAGCTCCGGCATCTGCCGGTACAGGAACGTGAGGATCAGCGTGCGGATGTGGGACCCGTCCACGTCGGCGTCCGTCATCACGATCACGCGGTGATAGCGGAGCTTCTCGAGATCGAACTCGTCGCCGATGCTCGTGCCGATCGCGGTGATCATCGCCTGGATCTCGTTGTTTGAGAGAACCTTGTTGATGCGGTTCTTCTCGCTGTTGATGATCTTCCCGCGCAGCGGCAGGATCGCCTGGTAGGTGCGGTCGCGGCCCATCTTCGCCGAGCCGCCGGCGCTGTCGCCCTCGACGATGAAGAGCTCGGCCGACTCGGGATCCTTGATCGAGCAGTCGGCGAGCTTGCCCGGCAGCGACATCGACTCGAGCGCCGACTTGCGCCGCGTGAGCTCGCGCGCCTTGCGCGCAGCCTGGCGTGCGCGTGACGCGGCAATCGCCTTGTTGATGATCTGGCGCGCGTCGGTCGGGTTCTCCTCGAAGAACTCGGCGAGCTTCTGGTTGACCGCGGTCGAGACGAGGCCGGATACCCAGGGGTTGCCGAGCTTCGTCTTCGTCTGGCCCTCGAACTGCGGGTCCTGGAGCTTCACCGAGATGACGGCAGCGAGGCCTTCGCGGACGTCCTCGCCCTCGAGGTTGTCGTCCTTCTCCTTCAGCAGGCCCTTGTCGCGCGCGTACTTGTTGATCGTCGAGGTGAGCGCGGAGCGGAAGCCCGACATGTGCGAGCCGCCCTCGTGCGTGTTGATGTTGTTGGCGAACGAGAAGACCGACTCCTGGTAGGAGTTGTTCCACTGCATCGCGACCTCGACCTCGCCCTGCTCGGTCCCCGACGAGAAGTAGACGACGTGGCGGTGCACGATGTCCTTCGACTCGTTGATGTACGCGACGTAGTCCCGGATGCCGCCCTCGTAGTGGAACTCGACGGGCTTGCCGCCCTCGGCGCGCTCGTCGACGAAGGAGATGCGCAGGCCGCGCGTCAGGAACGCCACCTCGCGGAACCGCGAGAGCAGCGTGGTCGCGTCGTAGTGCGTCTCCTCGAAGATCTCCGCGTCGGCGAGGAACGTCGTCGTCGTGCCCGTCTCCCTGGACTCGCCGACGACCTGGATCGGGCCGCGTGGCACACCGCGCTCGAACTCCTGCCGGTGGACCTTGTCGTCGCGCTCGACCTCGACGACGAGCCATTCGGAGAGCGCGTTCACAACGGATGCGCCGACGCCGTGCAGGCCGCCCGAGACCTTGTAGCCGCCGCCGCCGAACTTCCCGCCGGCGTGCAGCTTGGTCATGATCACCTCGAGCGCCGGCAGGCCGGTGTCGTCCATGTTGTCCACCGGGATGCCGCGCCCACGGTCGCGAACCGTGACCGAGTTGTCGGGGTGGATCGTGACCTCGATCGACTCGTTGTAGCCCGCGAGCGCCTCGTCGACGGAGTTCGCGACGATCTCCTCGACGAGGTGGTGCAGCCCGCGCGGGCCGGTCGAGCCGATGTACATGCCGGGGCGGAGCCGGACCGGCTCGAGGCCCTCGAGCACGGTGATGTCCTTGGCCGAGTATCCGGCCTTCGCCTGAGTCTTCGCCATAATCAAGAAATGCCTGCAAAACGAGGGTTTTGCGAGGCACGTAAAGTGTATCAGATCGGGCGGTCGCGACGCTCCCTGGCGAGGCTCAATCTGACCGCTTTTTGCACAGTTTCGCGCAGGGTTTCGTCGTCGATTCCCGCCGCCAGCTCGCGTGCACGCGCGTCGTCGGCCACGGTGGGCTCGAGCGGGGGTCGAGCGCGCTCCTCGGCGGCTTCCGGGAGCGGTCCCGGGGCGAAGCGGAGCTTGTCGACGCCGAGCCGGCCCGCGATCTCGCCGGCGCGCTGGGCGAGCTCGAACGCCCACACCGAATCGGCCGTGTGAACGTGCACGGTCCCGTCCTTCGCGATGCGCGCGGGCCACGCGTTCTGCGCGATCGCGGGCCCGACCGCCGCCGGCCAGCGCTCGAGCAGCTCGGGCATCCCGGCCTGCGGGCCGAAGCGTGCGAGCTCGCCGCGAATCTCGCTACCGAGCCGATCCAGGTTCCACCTCCACGACTTGCGCCGGCTCGACCGGCAGGGCGGACACGTGCGTTGCCGTGATCATCGTCTGTCCCATGCCCGCGATGCGCTCTGCGAGCACCCGCCGGCGGCCGGGATCGAGCTCCGAGAGCACGTCGTCGAGGAGCAGCAGCGGCGGGGTCTCGAGCAGCTCCGCTTCCGCGAGCAGCAGCGAGAGGACGGCGAGGCGCTGCTCGCCCTGCGAGCCGTACTGGCGGAGGTCGCGGTCGGCGCTCGCGATCAGGACGTCGTCGAGGTGGGGCCCGAGACCGGTGGACCCGCGCTCGACATCGCGGGCGAGGCGTGCGTCGAGCTGCTCGACGGTCGGCGCTTCGGCGGCGTAGTCGAGTCGCGCGGCCGGGAGCCCGAGCTCGTCCGCTCGCTCGGCGAAAGAGGGCGCGAGCTGCGCGAGCGCCTCCCTCCGGGAGTCGACGAGCTGCGAGGCGAGCTCGGCGAGCTGGGCGGTCCACGGCTCGAGCGCCGCCCGGTCCGAGAGGCCGAGCTGCACGCGGCGAAGCGCAGCGTTCCGTTGCGCGAGTGTTGCGAGGTAGTCCTGCGGTAACGCGGCACGCGCCGGGAGCAGGCGGCCGAGCGCGCGGTCGAAGTACGCGCGCCGCGCGGCGGGACCACCTTTCACGACCGCGAGCCGGTCGGGTGTGAACACGAGCGTCGACAGCTCGCGCCGCAGCGACTCGGCCGACGGCAGTCGCGTGCCGTTGAGCCTCGCCTCCTTCGCCTGTCCCTCGCGGAGCGTCAGCGACACGTCGATCCGCGTGCCGGCCCGGCGACCGACGAGCTCGATCCGCGCCGCCTGCTCGCCGAAGCGGATCAGCTGCGCGTCGTGACGCGTCCGCGGCGAGAAGCCCTGGGTGGCGACGTGCAACGACTCGAGCAGATTGGTCTTGCCGGCGCCGTTCCGGCCCACGACGAGCACGACGCCTTCAGCGAGGTCGAGGTCGAGCGACGGATACGACCGGTACTGACGGAGCGTTACGCGATCGCAGATCAGCCGGCGAGACGGATCGGCATGATCAGGTACACGTAGTCGTCCGCGTCGCCCTCGAGCACGGCGGGCCGTAGCGGGCTGATCAGCTTGAACTTGATCGAGTCCGAGTCGACCGACTCCAGGCCGTCGCGCAGGAACTCCGCGTTGAATCCGATCTCGAGCGGGTCGGCCGCGTACGGCGCCGGCAGCGACTCGCGTGCCTCGCCGACGTCCTGCGTGATCGCAGAGACGGTGACCTCGCCGTCGGCGAAGCGCATGCGCAGCGGAGAGTTGCGCTGGGCCATGAGCGACACGCGGCGAACGACCTCGAGCACCTCCTCGCGCGGCAGGTTCAGCTCGTGCTCGAACTGCTCCGGCAGCAGCTGGCGGTAGTTCGGGAACTGGCCGTCGATGCGGCGCGTCGTAAGCCAGGCGCCGTCAGCGCCGAAGACGACGTGGTTCTCCTGCAGGCCGAGCTGCACCTCGTCCGCGCCGGCGGCGATGCGGGCGAGCTCCTGCAGAGCGCGCGCCGGGATGATCGCCTCGAGCTCCGGCAGCGTCCCTTCGACCGGGGTCTCCTTCACCGCGAGCCGGTAGCCGTCGGTCGCGGCCATCACCATCTTCCCGGTCTCGAAGCGGACGAGGATGCCGGTGAGCACGGGGCGGCTCTCGTCGCGCGAGGCGCTGCGCCCGACGCGGCCGATCGTCTCGACGAGCGCATCGCGATCCACCGCGTTCAGCGCAGTCGCTTCGATGTCGGGGAGGCGCGGGAAGTCCTCGGACGAGTACGTGTGCAGGCGGTAGGTGGCGCCGCCGGCGGAGACGACGACCACGGCCTCCTCGGGCCGGTGCTCGATCGTGATCTCGCCGTCCGGCAGCGAGCGCGCGATGTCGAGCAGGAGCCTGCCGGGCACGACCACGACCCCTTCGTCCGCAACCTGCGCTTCGACCGCCGCGCGCAGCGAGATCTCCATGTCGGTCGCCGCGAGGTGGAGCTGGCCCGCCTCGGCGCGCAGCTGGATACCGCCGAGGACGAGCACGGTCGTGCGCGTCGAGACACCTCGCGCAACGACTCCGAGCTTGGCCGCGAGCTCGTCCTTTCCGACCGTAATCCTCAACCCGGTGCCCACCATTATTTCTGAGTCAATCATCTATTGAAAACCTCGTTGTAGTCGTAAGGCCTGTGGGTCCGGGGAAACCCCTCGCCGCCCGTGTGCTGGAGCCATTCTCCTTGTGGGTGCGGACGGGGGAGAAGTCGCGGTCGTACACAGCCTCCTGCGATCAGCGCGCCTGGCGGACGCGAGCTGTGAGTTCCTGAACCAGGTTGTACACAGACCTATCCTCGCGAATCAGACGTGCGATCTTCGACGTCGCGTGGATCACCGTCGTGTGATCGCGGCCGCCGAACTCCTTGCCGATCTTCGGCAGTGACGAGTCGGTGAGCTCGCGCGCGAGGTACATCGCAACCTGCCGCGGATAGACGATGTTCTGGGAGCGGCGGTCGCCTGTCAGCTCGTCGCGCGTGACGCCGAAGCGCTCGCAGACGAGCTCCTGGATCTTGTCGATCGAGATCTGCGCCGACTCGCCCTGGGGGAAGACGTCCTTGAGCACGTCCTGAGCGAGGTCGACCGACAGCGCGCGGCCGGTGAGCGAGGCGAACGCCACGACGCGGGTGAGCGCGCCTTCGAGCTCGCGGATGTTCGTGGACACGCGTGACGCGATGAAGGTGAGCAGCTCCGGATCGCGCGTCTCGATCTTGTCCGCCATCACCTTGCGGCGGAGGATCGCGATGCGCGTCTCGAGGTCGGGCGGCTGGATGTCGGTGATCAGGCCCCACTCGAACCGCGAGCGCAGCCGCTCCTCGAGCGTGGAGATGTCGCGCGGCGGGCGGTCGGACGACATGATGATCTGCCGGCCGGCCTCGTAGAGCGAGTTGAAGGTGTGGAAGAACTCCTCCTGGATGCGCTCCTTGTGCTCGAAGAACTGCACGTCGTCGATCAGGAGCACGTCGTAGGTGCGGTAGCGCTGCTTGAACCCTTCGATGCGCTTGTCGCGGAGGCTGTTGATGAAGTCGTTCATGAACGTCTCCGACGTGACGTAGCGGCAGGTGAGGCCGCCGCCGTGGTCGGTGACGAAGTTCGCGACGGCGTGCAGCAGGTGCGTCTTCCCGAGGCCGGTGTGGCCGTAGATGAAGAGCGGGTTGTAGGCCTGCGCGGGCGCCTCGGCGACGGCCAGCGCGGCCGCGTGCGCGAAGCGGTTCGACGAGCCGATCACGAACGAGTCGAACGTGTACTTGGGGTTGATGCCGGCGATCTCCGTCCGCGTGGCCATCACTTCGAGCGGCAGCGGGCGGATCGCCGTCGGCTGCGCGGCCGCTGCGGGGGCGGACTGGGGCGCCGTCTCGATCACCCGGAAGCCGATCCGCCGCTCTTCGCCGCCGCCGGCGTCGCGCACGGTGGCGCGGATCAGGTCGAGGAAATGCCCCTCGATCCACTCGCGCGTGAAGTCGTTCGGGACCGCGAGCACGAACGCGTCGTCCTCGAGGTGCACACCGTCAACCTCGCCGAACCACGTCGTGAAGGTCGTGTCGTTGAGGGCTTCTCGAAGTCGGGCCGAGACGTCGTCCCAGAGGTCTTCTGCCGTCAGTTCGACTCGCCCTTCCACGCTCGTTCAAACGCTCCTTCACTCGACTCGCGGGTTGGCGAGCATAGCAGCGTGTGGAAGCCGTCTCAATGAGGATTTCTCGCCTCGTCCGCAGCGGACGATTCGTGCGATTTGCAGGGATTTTCTCGGCAGCCCACACGGTCTCCACAGCTGTGGAAAGTGTGTGTGAAGCGTCGGCCGCAGTGGCCCTTTCCACGGCTTTTCCACCAGGCACAGGCTGTGGACAAACGACCTGCGAAGAGGTCCGGCTATACTCGCCCGCGGGCCGGATTTGTCCGGCTCTTCTCTCTGCGAGGACGCAATGAAACGGACCTATCAGCCGAACGTACGCAGGCGCAAGCGCAAGCACGGTTTCCGGGCGCGCATGTCGACGCGTGCCGGCCGCCTGATCCTCAAGCGCCGCCGGGCCAAGGGGCGCGCGCGCCTGTCGGCGTAGCTTTCGTGCAGCGGCGGAACCGCCTCTCCCGCTCCCGCGACTTCGACGCCGTGTATCGCCACGGCCGCTCCGTGTCCACGCGCTTCCTGACGTTGTGGTTCTACGCGCGCGAGGAGACGATCGGGGAGCCCCGGCTCGGCTTCGCCGTTCCGCGCGCCGTCGGGAACGCGGTCGTCCGCAACAAGATCAAACGGCAGCTCCGCGAGATCGTGCGCGGCCGGCTGGAGCGCGTCCCGCCGACGAACGACTACGTGCTCGTCGTTCGACAGGGCCTGCCGGAGGCCGCCGAGGCGAACGGCCACGAGTGGCTCGAGCAGCGCGTCGACGAGGTGCTCGGGAAGGCGGCGGCGTGATGCGCACGATCGCGATCGCGCCGATCCGGCTCTACCAGCTGACGATCTCGCGGCTCCTGCCGGCGAACACCTGCAAGTTCCACCCGACCTGCTCGGAGTACGCGGTGCTCGCGATCCGCAAGCACGGCGTGCTCAAGGGCATCCCGCTCGGCGCCTGGCGGCTGCTGCGCTGCCACCCCTGGTCACACGGAGGGATCGACTACCCGTGATCGTGATGGGCCTCACCCACGTGCTGCAGCCGCTCGAGAACGTCATGAAGGCGATTCTCGACTTCTTCCACTCGACGGTCGGGCTGCCGTGGGCGTGGTCGATCATCGCCGTGACGATCACGGTGCGCGTCGTGCTCGTGCCGCTCGCGGTCCGCCAGATCCACTCGATGCAGGCGCTGCAGGCGCATGCACCGGAGATGAAGGCGATCCAGCAGAAGTACAAGGGCGACCGGCAGCGGCAGTCGGAGGAGCTGCAGAAGTTCTACAAGGAGAACAACATCAACCCGGCTGCGTCGTGCCTGCCGATGCTCGCGCAGTTCCCGGTCTTCATCGCGCTCTACTTCACGCTCAAGCACTTTGCGCGCGGTGCCCACCCGGAGATCACCGGAACCTGGCTCGGCGTCGTCCACCTCGACAAGCAGGCGACCGACCACTGGTCGGGCTACCTGCTGCTCGCGATCTACGCGGGCTCGCAGATCGCGTCGACGTACTTCATGGGCCAGCAGATGGACAAGACGCAGCGCCGGATGATGATGTTCCTGCCGCTCATCTTCATCACCGTCGTGTCGCGCTTCCCGACCGGCCTGACGATCTACTGGATGACGACGAACCTCTGGACGGTCGGGCAGGGCCTGATCACGCGGCGGCTCATGCCGAAGCCGGGCGCGGTGCCCGCGGCAGGACCGAAGCGGAGCTCGCGCACGCCGCCCGCGGACCCGCCGCCCGACTCGTCGAACGGAGCGGCCTCGAACCAGCCCAAGCCGCCACCGCCGGGCCAGACCCGGCGGGTCAAGAAGAAGAAGGGCGGCGCGCGCAGGTGAGCGACGAGGTCTCCGTGGAAGCGACCGGGGAGACCGTCGGCGAGGCCAAGTGGAAGGCGCTACGCGACCTCGAGCTTGCTGCGCCGGGCCTCGACAAGGCGAGCGTCCACTTCCAGGTGGTGAGCGAAGGCGAGCGCGGCCTGCTCGGCGTCGGCTACACGCCGGCGCGCGTGATCGCGTCCGTGCCGGCGCCGGAAGGCGTCGACCGGGGTGACGACTCGGAGCAGGCGGCGCATGTGCGCGCGCTCGTCGAGCGTGTGGTCGCGTCCCTCGGGATCGCCGCGCGCGTCGAGGTGAGCGAGGAGGACGAGGAGATCTTCGTCACGTGTGTCGGCGGCGACGTCGGCCTGCTGATCGGCAAGCACGGCCAGACGATCGACGCGCTGCAGTACGTCGCGAACGCTGCGACGTTCAGGCGCGGCGGCGGCAAGTCGGTGACGATCGACGCGGCGGGTTATCGCGACCGGCGGCGCGCCACGCTCGAAGGGATCGCGGTGCGCGCAGCGGAGCGCGCAGCACGCGGCGAGCGCGTCGTGCTCGATCCGATGACCGCGGTCGAGCGCAAGGTCGTGCACGAGCGCCTGAAGGAGACCGACGGCGTGCAGACGGCGAGCGAGGGGACGGAGCCGAATCGGTACGTCGTCGTCCTCCCCGCCTGAGCTCGACGCCTGGCTCGACGCCGTTCTCGCGACGCCCGGCCTGACGGCGATTCGCGACCGCGCCGAGGCCCGCCGCGTGCTGCTCGACGACTCGTTGCGCGGGGTCGAGCTCGTCTCGCGCTTCGGCGGAACGATCGCCGACGTCGGCAGCGGCGGCGGCGCGCCCGGCATCCCGCTCGCGTACGCGCTGCCGGAGCGAGAGGTCGTGCTGGTGGAGGCGGAGCGGCGGAAGTGCGCGTTTCTCGAGTCGGTCGCGCCCGCGAACGTGCGCGTCGTCTGGGGACGCGCCGAGGAGCAGGGAACGGACTGGGCCGGCGTTGCGGTGGCGAAGGCGCTCGCGCATCCGCCCACGGCTGCCGAGTGGTGCCTGCCGCTCGTGCGGGAAGGCGGCGCGGTCGTCCTGTGGGTCGGCCCGTCGGTCGAGCCGGAGCGTGTCGCGCGTGTTGCGGAGCGGATCGCCGGCGAGCTGGAAGATGCGCCGGAGGGCTTCCTGGTGATCCGCAAGACGGGCCCGACCCCCGCGGGCTTCCCGCGCCGCGTGGGCGTCGCCAAGAAGCGCCCACTGGCCTGAACGGCCACCCCCGACGCCAAACGACGTGCCGTAAGCGTGACGGACTGTCCACAGCCGCAAAGTGCGGTGAAAACCGCTTGTCCATGCGGGATTTGCGTCCGGCTCGACGGTTAGATTGGGGCGGGCGTGGCGCGGGTCTACTCCTTTGCGAACCAGAAGGGCGGCGTCGGCAAGACGACGTCCGCGATCAACCTCGCCGCCTGCCTCGCGGAGGCGGGCGAGCGGGCGCTCGTCGTCGACCTCGATCCGCAGGCGAACGCGACCTCCGGGCTCGGCATGCGCGCGAACGGCACGTCGAGCTACGACCTGCTCGACGGCGCGCCGCTCGCCGAGCTCGCGAAGGCGACCCGCTTCGACAACCTGTACCTCATCCCCTCGAAGCCCGAGCTCGCAGGCGCCGCGGTCGAGCTCTCGCAGCGCGAGGACGGCGACCGCTATCTCGCGCAGGCGCTCGCGGACGTCGAGGGCTTCGACTTCGTCCTGCTCGACTGCCCGCCGTCGCTCGGCCCGCTCACCGTGAACGCGCTCGCAGCGTCGGACCGCGTGGTCGTCCCGGTGCAGACCGAGTACTACGCGCTCGAGGGCCTCGCACAGCTCGTGCAGTCGATCAACCTGATCAAGGCACGGCTCAATCCGCGGCTCGAGATCGCCGGCGTGCTGCTGACGATGACCGACGGGCGCACGAAGCTCTCCGCCGACGTCGAGGCCGAGGTGCGGAAGCACTTCGGCGACCTCGTCTTCGCCGCGGTCGTGCCGCGGTCGGTGCGCGTCGCCGAGGCGCCGAGCCACGGGCTGCCCGTGACCCACTACGACCGGCGCTCCCGCGGCGCCGAGGCTTACTGGAAGGTGGCGATGGAGCTTGTCGAGCGCAAGTAGCTCACCACGGCGCGGGCTGGGCCGCGGCTTCGAGGTGCTGATCGGCGCCGCCGAGCCGTCGCTCGCCCAGCTGCCCCTCGAGGAGATCCACGCGAACGAGCGCCAGCCGCGGAAGCGCTTTGACGAGGAGGCCGTCAGCGGGCTCGCCGAGTCGCTGCGGACGCAGGGGCTGATCCAGCCGGTCGTCGTGCGGCCGCGGACGCAGGGCGGCTACGAGCTGATCGCCGGCGAGCGCCGCTGGCGCGCCGCGCGCGAGGCCGGCCTGCACACCGTGCCCGCCGTCGTGCGCGAGGCCGACGACCGCGACTCGCTGCTTCTCGGGCTCGTCGAGAACGTCGCACGCGAGGACCTGTCGCCGATCGAGGAAGGCCGTGCGTACGCAGTGCTGATCGACGAGTTCGGGCTCGGGCTCGGCGAGGTGGCGGAGCGGGTCGGGAAGTCGAAGCCGACCGTGTCGAACCGGATCCGGCTGCTCGAGCTTCCGGACGACGTGCTCGAGCTCCTCGCCGACGGCCGTCTCTCCGAGGGCCACGCACGTGCGATCCTCTCGATCCCGGACCACGGCGAGCGGCGCCGGCTCGCCCGGCGGATCGTGCGCGACGGCATGTCCGTGCGCTCGGCCGAGCGGGCCGCCAAGACCGCGGGCGCGCGCACGCGCGAGCGGCGGGTCAGCGCGGTCGATCCGGCGCTTGCCGCCAGGGTGCGCGACGCGTTCCAACGCCTGACGGGGCTCGAGGCGAAGGTGGGTTCGGCCGGCCTCCAGGTCGCCGTCGACGGCGACACCGGGCTCGAGGAGCTCGCCGAGGCGCTCGAGCGGCTGCTCGACCCGTAACCCGCCGTCCGGCCGCGCCGTTGCACCAACGTGGACGGCACCCACCTCCAGGACATCGAGTCCCTCGAGGCGATCTCGCAGGACGACGACACCCGCCAGCTCTTCCTGCGCATGGCGGAGATGTCGCAGAGCGGCAGCCTGCAGCCGTTCCTTCGCGAGCTCGACGACGACGAGGAGATCGACCCCGAGACGAAGCTGACCCTGGCCGAGCTCGCGCAGGACTCGAGCTTCCTGCACGCGGTCGAGGACTACGTGCACCGCACGCGCGCGTTCCATTGACGGACGACGCCGACACCGACGCGTTTCAGGCACCGCCGGAGATCGAGACGCCGGCGGAGTACGAGCGCGTGCAGCCGCACTACTTCGGCCTGTCGCCGGCCGGTCTCGTCATCGGGATCGCCGCCGTTGCGTTCGGCGCCGGCGTGGCCGCGCTCGTCACCGGCCATCTCGCGGTCGGGATCCTGCTGCTCGTCGCCGCGCTCCTTCTCGCTGCGCTGTACGTCGAGCAGGCACGACGGAGCCGCAGCTCGTCGTTCGACCGCGTCGCCGCCGCGGCGGTCGACCACACGCGCGCGCTCGCCGGCTTCACCGGCGCGTCGGTGCGAACCTGGACACGTGCCGGACGTGAGGTGACGCGTCTTCGCTTCGAGGCCAATAGGCTCGCCCGCGAACGGTCGCAGCTGCAGTACGCACTCGGCGGGGCGGCGTTCGACGGTGACGAGGCACGCGTGGCGGAGCTGCGCGAGCGATTGCAGAAGTGCGTCGAGCAGATCGAGGAGTGCGCCGCACAGGCGCGCCGCGCGGTCGACAGCGCGAGGGCGCGCACCTCGCGCGAACGGCTCGCGGTCGCGTCGACCGAGATTCGCAAGCCGTCGTAGTGGGCGATCCTGGATTCGAACCAGGGACCTCCGCCTTATCAGAGCGGCGCTCTAACCAACTGAGCTAATCGCCCGAGCCGGCGCATGATAGCGCCCGCGCGTTTGGCCCCAAGGGCCGGGGTAATCTAGGAGACGAATGGTCGAGATGACGATCTACGGGGTCTCGTTCGACCTCGTCGGCAAGCAGCCGATCGTGCTGCTGAAGACGGCGGACGGCAATCGCTACCTGCCGATCTGGATCGGCCATCCGGAAGCGGCGGCGATCCTGATGAAGCTGCAGGGCGCGACCGTTCCCCGCCCGCTGACGCACGACCTGCTCGTCAACATCCTCGGCGAGCTCGACGTCGAGGTCGTGCGCGTCACTGTCACCGAGCTGCGTGAGAACACCTTCCACGCGTCGATCACCGTCGCGCAGAACGGCAACGAGGTCGAGATCGACTCGCGCTCGTCCGACGCGATCGCCGTCGCCGTGCGCGCACAGGCGCCGATCTTCGCAGCCGACGAGGTGATCGAGGAGTCCGCGATCGAGATGGAAGGCGACGGGGTCAACGAAGAGGAGATCGTCGACGAGTTCAAGCGCTTCCTGGACCGCGTCTCTGCGGAGGACTTCGCCGAGGCCGAGCTCGAAGAGCCGCTCCTCGAAGACGACGACGACGAGGACGAGTAGCGCTACCCGAGCTCGCGCTTGCAGAGCGCGAGCAGCGCGGTGTAGAAGCTCCGTAACCCGTCGCGTGACAGCGGCCCGGTGTTGTCCTGCTCGCGTGCGGCGAGCAGCTGTTCCTCGCGTGCCGTGTCGACGAAGTCGACGCCGTGCTCGTCCTTGTGCCGCTTCAGCGCCGCGACGAGCTCGAGCCGCCGGTTGACCGCAGCGAGGATCGCACGGTCGACCTCGTCGATCTGCGTGCGGAAATCGTCGATGACCGGATCGCGGCTCAATAGACGTACACGGTAGAGCCGTCGGGCATCAAGCCGTAAACCGTCGTCGCGACCCACATCGGGATGCGTGCGCAGCCGTGCGACGCCGGGTACGGCGGCACGTCGGGATAGCCGTGCACGGCGAAGCCGCGCAGGAAGTAGCTCGGGTAGTACAGGACCCAGTCGTAGCCCGCGACCTTGCGATAGACGTGCCAGACGCCGAGCGGCGTGTTGCCGGTTGCACCGGTGGACGTCGCAACCACGAGCACGACCTTGCCGCCGCGCACGACGAGCAGCACCTGTCGTGTCTTGTCGACCTCGACGTGGTTGCCGGCGTACCGCGCCGCCGGCGTGTGCGCCGTCAGCAGCCGCTGCCACACCGCTCGCGTGACGAGCCCGGTGCGCGGGAGGCCTTCGATCTTCTGGAAGGCGTAGACGGCCTCGGTGTCGTCGTCGCCATACGCACCGTTCACCTGCACGGCGTAGTGCAGGGCGGTGAGCCGCTCCTCGAGCATGCGGACGCTCGCGCCGGTGTCGCCCGGGCCGAGGTCGGGTGCGACGACGGTGACGGCGAGCGCGCCCGACACCTTTGCCCACCCCGGCGCGGGTCGTGATGTCGCGACGACGTGGGCGACGTGCGGTGTGCGCGTGTCGACCGCGTGCGGCGCGGCGACGGTGCCTGCGCTCGCCGGGTGCAGCGTCGCCACGACACGAACGTCGCCGCCGACGATCGGCGCCCCGCGGGTCGAGAGCGTGAGCGTCGGGACGACGAGCGCCGACGCGGTCGCGGTCACGCCGTCCGCCGAGGCGGTCCACGGACGCGCGGCCAGCACGCGAACGCGCAGCTTGCCGTGCTCGAAGCGGCGGCCGCCGAGCGTGACCGGAATGCGCGGCACGACCTTCGCGATGAGCGCGATCCACGCGCCGTAGTGCGCCCGCTTCGGCGCCGTGAGGGTCAGCGACACGGACGTGACCGGTCCGAGCGCGTCCGTGCCCGCGTCGCTTGCGAGCGTCGGCCGGAACGAGCCCGGGGCGAAGACGTGCTGCACGCTCTGCCCCGTCGCCGACGACCCGTCACCGAAGCTCCACGTGTAGGCGGCCGACGCGCACTGCGCCGTGAAGGTGACCGTCAACGGGGCGCGACCCGTGAGTGCGGACGTCACCACCCCGCAGCTCGCGTGAGCGGCGGGAGCGAACGTGAGACCCACGAGCGCGACGAGGACGAGGCGGCGCACTGCGCCAAATCTAGTTGTGGATCGTGACGGCGGCGATGAGGGCGACGGCGTTGAACAGGCCGTGGACGACCATGCCCGGAACGACGCTGTCGACGCGCGAGCGGATCCACGCCAGCGTCATTCCGAAGACCGCGATGATCGGGAAGTCGAGCACGAGCCCGTGCGCGAGACCGAAGACGATCCCGACGACGACGATCGCCGGCCAGCGCCCGAACGGCTCGAGCAGCGTGTAGCCGAGACCCCGGAAGGTCAGCTCCTCGACGAACGGCACCCACGTGCAGATGACGACCGCGTTCGCGACGTACGCGACCCAGTGGTGCGGCTCCCAGTGGCTCGGCGTCAGCCCCTGCTCGTTGCCGGGGTTGACGATCGCGGTGTAGACGAGCTCGAACGCGTAGATCGCGAGAATGGCCGCGCCGACGAGCTTGGCGGCGAGGCGCCACGAGACCGGCTGCCGGAGCGCGAGCCGCGCCGTCGAGAAGCCGGCGATCCACAGCACGAGCACGAGCACGATCGCGTCCTGGATCACGGCGCCCGCGACGCTCGACCACTCGTAGAGAACCTGCGGGTCGGGCTTGCCGGACGTGAAGCGCGTCGCGTACCCGAGCACCGCCAGCACGCCGACGAGCACGAGCCACCACGCGAGGCGTGTCGCTTCCGCCGTACCATGGGCCGGCGCCGTGCCGAAACGCCTCTTCACCCCTGCCGAGGCTAACAGCGCCCTCGCCGAGGTGCGCCCCGTCGCCGACCGCCTCGTCGCCGCGCGGACGCGGATGCACGAGCTGGTCGGCGAGCAGGGGAAGCTCGTGACCGCGATCGGAGGGAACGGCGGCGGCTACGCCGCCAGCGACCTGAACGCCGCGCAGGCGGAGCTCGAGCAGCTCGCGGAGCAGGTCGCGTCGGCCGCGTCCGAGCTCGAGGCACTCGGAGTCGTGCTCAAGGACCTCGACCTCGGGCTGCTCGACTTCCCGTCGCTCCGCGACGGTGAGGAGGTCGAGCTGTGCTGGCACGCCGGCGAGGACGCAGTCACCTTCTGGCATCCGCTCGGCGCCGGCTATGCGGGGCGGAAACCGATCGACTGGAGCGAATAGGAACGGTCGTGTCCCTTTTCTGGCAGCGGCTCGTCATCGCCGTCGTGGTGATCGTCCTCACCTCGCTCGTCGCGCGGATCGTCGACTGGCGCATCGCGCGACACGATCTCGCGCCGGAAGCAGCGACGCGCTACCGCGTGCTGCGGCAGGTGACGATGGCGGCGATCGTCTTCGTCGGCGTCGTGTCGGCGCTGCTCGTGATCCCGCAGATCCGTGCCGTCGCGGGCGCGGTGCTCGCGTCGTCGGCGGTCATCGGTCTCGTGATCGGCCTCGCAAGCCAGCGGACGATCGGCAACGTCGTTGCCGGCGTCCTGATCGCGGTCACGCAGCCGCTTCGGCTCGGCGACGAGGTCGAGGTCGAAGGGACGCAGGGAGTGGTCGAGGAGATCGGTCTGACCTACACCTGGCTCCGCACGCGCGACAACGACCGGCTGGTCGTGCCGAACGAGAAGCTCGCGTCCGAGACGATCAGGAACTCGACGATCCGGAGCTCGGAGACGCTGGCCGAGGCATCCGTCCAGGTCCCGGTCGCGAACCTGGAGCAGACCCTGGCGAGGATCAGGGCCGACGGCGAAGAGGTGTACGTGACCGAGCTTTCGGGGGACAACGCGACCATCGTGGTGCGCAAGTGGATCCCGGGGGAGGCAGCGGCGGAGCGGGCGGCGAGCGACCTGCGCATCGCGCTCGCCGGGCGGCTCGCCGGGGGGACTGCCTCTTGAGCTCTCGCAGCCGCCGCCTCGACGATCTCGACTTCATCCTCGCCCAGCGCGGCCGAAAGCGAAAGCGCTCGGCGCGGCTCCGGCGCCGGCGGCGCGCGGGCCTGATTCTCGGTGCGTTCGGCGCAGCGATCGTCGCACTGCTCCTCGTGTTCGGCTTCGGCGCGGGGGCCGCGCTCACTGTCGGCTGCAACCTCAACACGCTGCGGCCGATCGAGATCGGCCAGAACTCGTTCGTCTACGCGAGCGACGGCTCGCTGCTCGGCTCGATCCCGGCCGATCACAACCGCGTCCCGGTGACGCTCGCGCAGATGTCGCCGTGGCTCCCGAAGGCGACGGTGGCGATCGAGGACCGCCGCTACTACGAGCACGGAGCGATCGACTACGTCGGCATCGTGCGCGCCGCGTGGGCCGACGCCACCGCCGGAAAGGTGGTGCAGGGCGCATCGACGATCACGCAGCAGCTCGTGCGCAACCTCTACACGGGCGACGAGCGCACCCTGCAGCGGAAGCTGAAGGAGGCGTGTCTTGCGATCAAGCTCGCGCACAAGTGGTCGAAGCAGCGCATCCTCGACGACTACCTCAACACCGTTCCGTACGGCAATCACGCCTACGGCGTGCAGGCCGCGGCCGAGACCTACTTCTCGAAGAACGCCAAGGACCTGACGCTCGCGCAGGCGGCGCTGCTCGCCGGGCTGCCGCAGGCGCCGTCGGCGTACGACCCGTTCCACGCCGAGGCGGCGGCGCTGATCCGGCGTAACGAAGTGCTGCACGCCATGCTCACGAACGGCGACATCACGCAATCGCAGTACGACCACGCAGTCGCAGCGAAGATCACGCTCAAGGCGGGACACATCTACACGCGCATCAAGGAGCCCTACTTCTTCTCGTACGTCCGCGAGCAGCTCGAGCAGCAGTACGGCGCGAACACCGTGGCCGAAGGCGGGCTCAAGGTCTACACGACCATCGACCCACGTCTGCAGCGACTGGCCGAGAAGGCGATCACCGACGTGCTGCCGTACAAGACCGATCCGGCGGCGGCGCTCGTGTCGATCCAGCCCGGCACGGGTGCGATCCGCGCGATGACCGCCGTCGTGCGGACGAAGGGCAACCAGTTCAACCTCGTCGCGCAGTCGGCGCGACAGGCGGGCTCCACGTTCAAGACGTTCGTGCTCGCGTCCGCGATCGAGAAGGGGGTCGATCCGGACACGACCTACTACACGTCCGCGCCGTTCACCTGCACGAACGGCCCCTGGTGTCAGACGCCGTGGACCGTGCACACGTTCGAGAACACCTACTCCGGGTCGGAGTCGTTGACGCGCGCCACGCTGCAATCCGACAACACCGTCTACGCGCAGCTGACGCTCGACGTCGGGCCGAGGTACGTCTGGCAGATGGCGCACCGCCTCGGCGTGCAGATGACGCCCGACAAGCCCGTCGCGTCGATCGGACTCGGCGCGCTCTCGGTCTCGCCGCTCGACATGGCGGCGGCGTACGCGACGTTCGCGGCGATGGGCGTCTACGCGAAGCCGATGGCGATCACGAAGGTGATCCTGCCCGGCGGTCACGTCGACAAGGACTCCGGCTGGGGCAAGCCCGAGACGAAGCGCGTCGTCTCGCAGGGTGTCGCCTGGAAGGTGAACGACGTGCTGCAGCAGAACGCGGAGTACGGGACGGGCGCGGGGTCGTGCGACGGAACGCATCCGTGCGCGGGCAAGACGGGCACCACCTCGAACTGGGCGGACGCCTGGTACGACGGCTACACCCGCCAGCTCGCGACGGTCGTGTGGATGGGCTATCCGACGGGGGAGATCCCGATGACCGACGTGCACGGCGAGACGGTGCAGGGCGCGACGTTCTGCGTGCCGATCTTCCACGAGTACATGGCGGCGGCGCTGTGGCACCGCAAGGTCGAGGACTTCCCGGCGCCGAACGTGTACCCGGTCTGGCGGCCGATCACGCGCGGGTACTACGGCTCGCTCGGCTACACCTACGAGCCGACGTACACCGAGACGTACTCCGCGCCGACGACCTACACGGTGCCGACGACCGCTTCACCGCAATCGCCTGACAAGCAGGCGCCCGAACAAGTCTCCGGCCGCTAGGTCGTCGTCTCGTCGGTCGCGGTCGTCGTCGTGGGCGGCGGCTCGGTCGTTGTCGTCTGCGGCTCGGTTGTAGTCGGCGGCGGCGGCGCGACCGTCGTGGTCGGCGGCGGCGTGAAGGTCGTCGTCGGCGCAGTCGTCGCCGGCGGTGTCGTCGTGATCGGCGGCGCCACGGTCGTCGTCGGAGGGGTGACCGTCGTGGTCGGGGTCGTCGTGCTCTGCCGGAACGTGGTCGACGGCTCGGTCGTCGACTGCTGGTGCGTCGTCGTCTTCGACGACGGAGCGTTCGGCAGCGTCACGTTGCCGGGCGAGGTGCCGCTGTTGTCCCCGCTGCCGCCGCCCGACGTCAGCACGAGCGCGAGCGCGCCGCCTGCGAGCAGCAGGACCAGCACGACCGCCGCGATCGGCACGACCGGCGGACGGCGCCGCGCGGTCGCCGCGCGGCGGATCACCTGCGTCGCCGCTGCAGTCGCGCCCGCCGTGGCGGCGCCGGCGGCGATCATCGTCGCGGCCGTCTCGTCTCCGCGCAGCTCGGCGAAGAGCGCGCGTCCGTCCGGCGGCCGGTCGGCCGGGTCCTTGGCGAGCGAGGCTGCGGCAATCGCCTCGAGGCGCGCCGGCGCATCCGGGCGGATGTCCGCGACCGACGGTGCGGGATCGTCGCGGTGCATGCGCACGAGCTCCATCGCGTTCGTCGAGACGAAGGGCAGCCTGCCCGTGAGCATCCGGAAGAGGATGACGCCGAAGGAGTAGACGTCGCTCGCCGGTCCGGCGGGCCGGCCGGATGCCTGCTCGGGGGAGATGTACGACGCGGTGCCGAGGACGGTGCCCGCTTCGGTCAGCGTGCCGGTGCCGCCCATCCGCGCGATGCCGAAGTCGGCGATCTTCGCACGCTCCTCGCTGTCGAACAGGATGTTCGCCGGCTTCAGGTCGCGGTGCACGAGCCCGCGCTCGTGGGCGTGCGCGAGCCCCGCAGCCACCTCTGTGGCGATGCGCTGCGTCTCGGCGTCCGGGAGCGGCTTGCCTGCCCGCAGCCGCTCCTCGAGCGAGCCGTTCTGCAGGTACTCGAGCACCATGAACGGGCGGCCCTCGGCTTCGCCGTAGTCGTAGAGCGCGCAGATGTTGGGATGCGAGAGCGCCGCGACCGCGCGGGCTTCACGCTCGAACCGCTGCCGGTCGGCGCTCGGCGCGAGGGTCTTCACGGCGACGCGCCGCCCGAGCTCCTGATCCTCCGCGAGCCAGACGGCGCTCATCGCGCCGCGGCCGAGCGGCTCGATCAGCCGGTACCGCCCCGCAATCAGCTCGTCCGCCATCCCGCCGGGATTATCGTGATCCACGGTGGCGGACCTCCCGACGATCGACGAAGCACTCGCGCTCGTGCTCGCGCACACACGGCCGCTCGCGGCCGAGGAGGTCACGGTCGCCGACGCGAGCGGCCGGTACGCGGCCGAAGATGCGCGGGCAGTCGTCGACCTGCCGCCGTTCGCGAGCTCGGCCATGGACGGCTACGCAGTCCGCGCCGTTGACACCCCGGGCGAGCTGCGTGTCGTCGGCGCGTCCGCCGCGGGCCGGCCCGCGCAGGTCGCGCTCGGCGCCGGCGAAGCGATCGAGATCTCGACCGGCGCCGTCGTGCCCGAGGGGGCCGATGCAGTCGTGCCGATCGAGCGCACGCAACCCGGCATTACGGTCGAAGGCGTCTCTGCCGGCGAGAACGTCAGGCCGCGCGGCGGCGACGTTCGTGCCGGCGAGGTCGTCGTCGCGGCCGGCGCGCGCATCGGGCCGCCGCAGGTCGGGGCGCTCGCAGCGGCCGGAGTCGTGACGGTTCGCTGTGCGCGGAGGCCGCGCGTCGCCGTGCTCGCGACCGGAACCGAGCTGCGTCGGCCCGGTGAGCCGCTCGGCCCGGGCGAGATCTACGAGTCGAACTCGCTGCTGCTCTCGGCGCAGCTGCGGGCCGCAGGCGCAGAGCCGATCCTGCTCGATGCGGTCGCGGATGACGAGGCGGCGACGCGCGCTGCGCTCGAACGCGGGCTCGACGCAGACGTGCTGATCACGTCGGGCGGCGTGTCCGTCGGGCCGCACGACCTCGTGCGGCCCGCGCTCGCCGAGCTCGGAGCGCATGAGGTGTTCTGGCGTGTTGCCGTGAAGCCGGGGAAGCCGATCGCGTTCGCGACCCGCGGTGACGCGCTCGTCTTCGGGCTGCCCGGCAACCCGGTCTCGTCGCTCGTCGGCTTCGAGCTGTTCGTCCGGCCGGCGCTGCGTGCGCTTCAGGGTGCGCTCGACCCGAAGCCCGAGTTCCGGGCTGGAGTGCTGGGCGCGTCGCTCCGTCGTGGCCCCGATCGTGACGAGCTCGTGCGCGCGCGGCTGCGCGACGGCGTGCTCGAGCCGGTCGCCGGGCAGGAGTCGCACATGATCGGGCGCACGGCGTCTGCGGACGCGCTCGTGCTCGTCCCCCGTGGTGACGGCGAGCTCGAGCAGGGTTCCGCGGTCAGCTGGCTTGCGTTGTAGTCGGCGCGACCGACACGAGCTTCGCGTCGACGATGTAGCGGTGCGTCGCGAAGAAGCGCGGGTGACACGCCTGCAGCCGGAGGATCTCGGTCCCGCTGTTTTGCAGCACGGCGAGGTCGTCGTCGGCAACGACGTAGTGGCGTGTCACGCGGTAGACGAACGTTCCGTACGGGACCTCGAACCGGATCAGGTCGCCGACGCGGATCTCGTTGATGAGGGAGAACGGCGCCAGGTACGTCGTGCGATGCCCGGCGATGTAGATGAGACGGCCCTCGCCGGGAAGACCGCTCGGCATGTAGTGGCCGGGCCCCTTCTTCAGTGAGCTCTCGTCCGTTCCCTGGACGACGATCATGCTCAGGCCGATGCGCGCGATCTTCAGGCGGCCGACCGGGTCGCCTCGCTCGAGCGTCTTCGCATAGGCGGCCGCGTCGGCCGCAAGCTCCTGCTTGTCGGCAACGAGCTTGCCCGCGGGCTGCGGTGCGTGGAAGGCTCTCGCGCGCTGGTCGTAGGCATGCGACAGCCTGTTTTGCTCGATGTGCGTGTAGAGCGCGGTGAACGGGTCCTGCCAGCGCCACACGACCACCACCCACACGAGCGTGAGGACGCCGGCGGCGAGGCACGCCGTGCCGAGGAAGCGGATGAGCCTGCGCATCTAGCCTCCGAACGCACGGCGACGCTCTGCGGTTACGCGCCGCCTGGCCCGCACGGCGAGAATGGCCGCCCGCACGAGCTGCC
The DNA here is from genome assembly GCA_035651895.1 of Gaiellaceae bacterium. Taxonomy (GTDB): domain Bacteria; phylum Actinomycetota; class Thermoleophilia; order Gaiellales; family Gaiellaceae; genus PALSA-600. Next base: position 30,577 of record DASREW010000034.1, on the reverse strand, counting down.
TGACCGGCCCGAGCGGCGGCCGTTCAGCTGCCGCCGGATACGGGGCGTAGCGATTCGCCGCCACCGTCACGAGCTGTGCGGTGCAGGCCGCGGCGACCAGGCTGATCGCGACCCCGGGGAGATGCACGACGCCGAGCCCCGCGAGCGCGATCAGGTACCACGGCGCATCGAAGCCGAGGCCGAAACGGAAGGCGAGCGAGCCCACGAGGAGCGCCGGTCCCGCGAGCCCCATCAGCAGCACGACGGCCCGCGCCGGGCCCGGCCGGGCGCGCACGTGCGGGAGCCACAGGAAGGCGTGGAGCGCGGGGACGACGAAGACGAGCGCGAACGGGTTCGTCGCCGCGACGAGCAGAGCCACGACGAGCAGCCCGAGCAGGGCCGCTGTCTCCCCGGCGAGCCGCTCGTCAGCGCCGATCGCCCGCCGCGGGACGAGACGCTGCCGCGTGACGAGCCATCCCGCGCCGCCGAGGAGCGCGAGCACGATCAGCGCGATCATGTGCCAGTCGCCGGCGACAGGCGTCTCCGGGTTCGGCGGCCGCGCGACGCCGGACGGCCACGCGCCGACGAGTCCGAGCGCGTAGAACACGACACCGACGAAGAGCCACAGGGCGATGCGGCTGCGCAGGCTGCGGGCTGCGGGCAGCAAGGCGATGCCGCGCCGGCGGCAGTGTGCGAACAGGTCGATCACGGTCACCGCGTACGGGATGAGCAGCGAGAAGAGGAACAGCTCGACCGCCCAGCCGCGCAGGATGCGGCTTCCCGCCCACAGGTAGGTCGACGTGCCCTGCGTCAGCTCGACGCCCTGGTCGAGCGAGCCGACGAGCTGCTGCGCAGCGCGGCCGAGCCGGGTGATGTTGGTGAGGGACAGCTCGCCGCGGCGATCGGTGAACGCGGGCGGCGGGCGCGTTCCCGCGGTCGTCAGCGTCACGGCAGGAATGCCGCGTGCGACGAACGGGCCCTGGTCGTAGAGCGTGAGCGGGAAGCCGAGATCGACGAGCTGCCCGAGCACGCCGGTGTGGTGCGGTGCGAAGCCGCCGGTCTGCTCGGCGACGCGGCGCGATGCGGTCTCGACGAGCGCGGCGGCAGGGGAGCGCGGCGTGTCCGCTGCGATCTCCAGCCGCGGCTGCCCGTTGCCTGCGATCGCCTCCAGGTTCACGACCGCGACGATGTGCAGGTGCGTGCGGGCGGCGAAGCGCGCGGCGCCGACGCCGCCGAACGCGCCGCCGTCGGTCGACAGGAACACGATCGTGTGCACCGACCGCACGCCCGAGACGTAGCCGCGCGCGAGCTCGACGAGGGCTGCGGTGCCGCTCGCGTCGTCGTCGGCGCCGGGCCCGGAGCCGGTGTCGTCACGGTGCGCGACGACGACGATCGCCTGCGCGGACTGACCGGTCACGACGGCCCACTCGTTCTCGAGACGTACGTTGCCCAGACCGGCAACAGTCGCGTGCCACGTATCGGAGTGGACCGGGAGGTCGTACTGCCGCATCTGATCCCGGAACCAGGCCGCGGCGCCGACGGCGCCGCCCGTCCCGGGCGCACGGTCGGGATAGTCCTTCGCGAGGCCGGCGGCGAGCGAGCGCGCTCCGCCACCGTCGAAGTTCGCAGGCAGCGGCGGCGCCGGCAGCGCGCCGGGCCGGACGTTCCCGAAGGCGAGCAGGAGCAGCGGCAGCGCGACGACGAGGAACGCGCCGCGGTACAGCCGCGCGTTCACGGGGCGCTCGAGCGAGCCGCGGCGGGCCCGGCGCCGGCGCGCGGGAGCAGGTGTCGCCGCCATCGAGGGCTATCCTGGCAGCGCCGCCCGGACGATGCCCGACGCCTCCCCCACGATCCTGCTGGTCGACGACGAGGACTCCGTGCGGACCGTGCTCGCGTTCCCGCTCGAGAAGGACGGGTACACCGTTGTCCAGGCTGGCGACGGCGAGGAGGCGCTGCAGAAGTTCGCGGCGCAGCCCGTCGACCTCGTCGTGCTCGACATCATGCTGCCGCGGCTCGACGGGCTCGAGGTCTGCAAGCGCCTGCGCGCGACGAGCACGGTGCCGATCATCATGCTCACCGCCCGCGACGACGAGCTCGACAAGGTGCTCGGGCTCGAGCTCGGCGCCGACGACTACATCACGAAGCCGTTCTCGATCCGCGAGTTCCGCTCACGGGTCCGCGCGCTGCTGCGCCGGGCGCGCGCGCCGCACGTCCCGGCGAACGGCGACGACGAGCGCATCGAGGCCGACGGGCTCATGATCGACGTGCCGCGCCGGACGGTCGAGGTACGCGGCGAGCAGGTGCAGCTCACGTACGTCGAGTTCGAGCTTCTCCGCACGCTCGCCGCCAACCCCGGCCGCGTCTTCAGCCGGCGGATGCTGCTCGAAGCGCTATGGAAGAGCGCCGACTACCGCGATCCGCGCACGATCGACGTCCACGTGCGCCACCTGCGCGAGAAGCTCGAGCTGGAGCCCCGCACGCCGGAGTACATCCTCACCGTTCGCGGCGTCGGCTACCGCTTCCGCGACAAGTGAACCCCTTTCAAAGCGTCGGCGGCAGGCTCTCGCTCGCGCTCCTGGTGGTCGTGGGCGGCGCGCTCGCGATCGTGTACCTGATCGTCGTGCCGTCGTACCAGCGGTCGCTCGAGAACGCGGAGCTGCGCAGCCTCGGCTCCTCGCTCGTTCACGCGGTGATGCCGAAAGCGGCGTCGACGCCGGAAACGGGCATGCAGCCGTTCGCCGCCGCGACGCAGCCGGTCGTGAACGCGCGGGTCGTCGTCTTCAACGCGCTCGCCGCCAACGGCCCGCTCGAGCCGATCGCCGACTCGAGCACCGAGCAGAACTCGAGCTCGGTCGAAAACGATCGGGTCGCCGCGGCGGCGCGTGAGCATTCGACGCTCGCCCGCGCGGTCGTCTCCCGGGAGGGCCAGCTGTACGCCGAGGTCGCCTCGCCCGTCGGCTCGTACGTGGTGCTGCTGTCGGCGCCGCTCCACGACCAGCTCGCGACCGTCGCGCTCGTCCGCCGCCGGGTCTTCATCGCCGGCGGGATCGCCCTGGTCTTCGCGGTGCTCGTCGGCTACGCGGGCGCCTCGCTCTTCGCCCGCCGACTGCGCCGGCTCGAGGCCGCCGCCGAGCGGATCGCCGCCGGGGACTTCGACGAGCCGGTCGTCGATCCCGGCGAGGACGAGGTCGGCCAGCTCGCGCGGGCGTTCGAGCGCATGCGGCTGCGGATCGCCTCGCTCGACCGCGCGCGCGGCGAGTTCATCGCCAACGCCTCGCACGAGCTGCGAACGCCGCTCTTCTCGCTCGGCGGCTTCCTCGAGCTGATGGACGAGCCCGACCTGGACGTGGCCACCCGGGACGAGTTCCTGGCGCAGATGCGCGTGCAGGTCGATCGGCTGACGAAGCTCGCGACCGACCTGCTCGACCTCTCCCGGCTCGACGCCGGGCGGCTCTCGGTCGCCTCCCACCCCGTCGATCTGAGCACGCTCGCCGGCGAGCTCGCGCTCGAGTTCGGCCCGCGGGCCGCCGGCGCAGGGCACGAGCTCGAGCTGGCGGCGGAGGAGCCGGCCGGCGCCCGCGGCGACGGCGCCCGCATCCTCCAGATCGGCCGCGTTCTGGTCGAGAACGCGCTGGTCCACACGCCTGGCGGGACCCGCATTCGCCTCGCCACCGGGGTGGAGGGCGGCCGCGCCACCCTGAGCGTCGGCAACGACGGCCCGCCGATCCCGGCCGCGGCTCAGCGGCAGGTCTTCGAGCGCTTCTACCGGCTCGAGGGGCAGCGGGCGTCCGGGAGCGGGCTCGGGCTGGCGATCGCCCGCGAGCTGGCGGAGGTGATGGACGGCCGGATCGAGCTCACGTCGGAGCCCGGCTGGACGCGGTTCACGCTCGTCCTTCCCGTCGAGCCGGTGGCCGCGAAAAGCGTGAAAACGGCGCAACCGGCCGTCTAGAGCCAAAAACCCGATCGGCCCGGCCGGATCGTATAGTGCCGCGAGAGTGCGCTCGAGCCCGACCGCCGTCCTGGTGCTCGTCGCCGCCGTCCTCGGCGGAGCCGTCGTGCTCGTGCTCGCCCGGGCAACGGGAGTCGTCCACGGCTCGACCCGCACGGTCTTCGTCGGGTCGGCGCAGCCGAAGGGGGACGTCCAGGTGCCGGTGGTCGTGGCCAAGCCGCTCGCGGGCAACGGCTTCGAGCCGGCCCAGATCTACAAGCAGCGCTCGTCCGGCGTCGTCACGATCTTCGCCTACTTCGACGCCGGCGCGGATGGCGGCCAGGGCTCCGGGTTCGTCGTCTCGAAGACCGGCACGATCCTGACGAGCGCGCACGTCGTCACGACGGCGGGGCAGGCGAACGGCGAGTCGTTCGCCGTGGCGCACAACGTCTACGTCCAGTTCGCCGACGGCGACCGCGTCCCGGCCAAGGTGGTCGGCTACGACCTCTACGACGACGTGGCCGTGCTCCACGTCGATCCCCGCCAGCATCCGGTCGCACCGGTTCCGCTCGGACGCTCGGATCGCGTCGTCGTCGGCGAGCCGGTGGCGGCGATCGGCAGCCCCTTCGGCGACGCCGGCTCGCTGACGGTCGGCGTCGTGTCGGCCGTGAAGCGCTCGATTCCCTCGCTCACCGCCGCCGCCTACGACCTCGTCGACGCGATCCAGACGGACGCGCCGATCAACCACGGGAACTCGGGCGGGCCGCTCTTCGACGCGCGCGGCGAGGTGATCGGGATCAACGCGCAGATCAGCTCGAGCGGCGCGAACGCCGGCTCCGAGGGCGTCGGCTTCGCCGTTCCGATCGACTCGGCCCGCCGCTCGATGAAGCAGCTGCTCGCGACCGGGAAGGTGCACTACGCCTACGTCGGGGTCAGCACGGAGGACCTGACGCCGTCGATCGCGAGCCACTTCGGCTATGCGGCCCACGCCGGCGCGTTGATCGACAGCCTGGTGCCCGGCGGGCCGGCGGCCGCGGCCGGGCTGAAGGCGGGGACGCACACCGCCGCCTTCGAGGGGCTCGCCGTGCACGTCGGCGGCGACGCGATCGTCGCGATCGACGGTATCCCGGTCAGGAATGCCGAAGATGTTGTGCGGATTGTTGCAACCCAGCTGCTCCCGGGCCAGGTGGCGCGGTTCACGGTCGTTCGCGGCAGCGCTCGCCGCACGGTGCGGGTGAAGCTGACGGAGCGCCCGTCGCCGGCAGGTTAGGAACGCGTCCGATCGGGAAGGCGCCTCCTGGACGAGGTTGTCCAGAAGATTTCGGCAGAATCTCCGAGGTTTGCCTTTCGAATCCGATGGGAAGTGGACGTCCATGGGCCAAAACGGCCACGCGCAAGCAATTCGCCTGACCATCCCCGCCAAGGCGGAGTACATCACTCTCGGCCGGCTCGCCCTGACCGGCATCGCCCGCCTGCGGGCCGAACCGGTCTCGGCGGAGGTGCTCGGCGACCTCAAGCTCGCGCTCACCGAGGCGTGCACGAACTCCGTCCGCCACGCGTACGCCGGCGGCGAGGGCGTCGTCGAGATCCTCTACGAGCTCCACCACGACCGGCTCGTCGTCGAGGTGCACGACCACGGCGAGGGCTTCGAGCCGCCGGCCGCGGCGCAGGCAGCGCTCGACGACGACGAGCTGTCCGAGGGCGGGCTCGGGATCGCGATCATCCAGGCGCTCTCGGACGAGTTCGAGCTCGACGGCGGCGACGAGCGCGGATCGCGGCTCCGGTTCGTCAAGCTGCTCCGCTGACGCCTCGTCGGTTGGCCTTTCGCCGGCAGCTGATCGTCGTCTCGAACCGCGGGCCGGTCACGTACGACCGCGACGCGAACGGCCAGCGGATCGCGAAGCGCGGCGGCGGCGGGCTCGTCACGGCGCTGCGCGGGCTGCTCGAGCACCACGACGTGACGTGGATCGCGAGCGCCGCGACGGACGAGGACCGGCGCGTTGCCGAAGAAGGCAACGGTGAGGTCGTCCTGCTCGCGCACGATCCCCAGGTGTACGACCGCTACTACAACGTCGTCGCGAACCCGATGCTGTGGTTCGTGCAGCACTCGCTGTGGGGGCGCGTGCTGAAGCCCACGGTCGACGAAGCGTTCCACGAGGCGTGGCGCGACTACGAGCAGGTGAATCGAACGTTCGCCGACGCGGTCGTCGCCCAGTTGGACAACACTCCGGATGCCGCTGTCTTCTTCCACGACTACCACCTGTACCTCGCGCCGCGGCTCGTGCGGACCGAGCGCCCGGATGCGGTGCTCGCGCACTTCGTCCACATTCCGTGGCCGGTCGACTGGACGGTGCTACCGCGCGACTGTCGCCGTGCAGTGCACGAAGGGCTGCTCGCGAACGACGTCGTCGCGTTCCACACGGCGCGCTGGGCGCGCAACTTCGAACGGTCATGCGCAGAGACGGTCGGCGGCTGCGGGACGACACACGTCAGGCATCACGCGATCTCGATCGACACCGGTGAGTTCGACGAGCTGCGCACGTCGCCGGAGGTGCGGGCCGAAGAAGAGAAGATCGTCGCGACGCGGCCGGAGAAGCTCGTCCTTCGCGTCGACCGCACCGATCCGTCGAAGAACGTCGTGCGCGGCTTTGTCGCGTTCGGGCTCTTGCTCGATGCGCATCCCGAGTGGCGCGACCGCGTGCGCATGCTCGCGCTGCTCGATCCGTCGCGTCAGAAGATCCCGGAGTACGTCGAGTACCTCGAGGCGGTCGAGCGCACCGTCGCGGAGGTGAACGACCGTCATCCGGGATCGATCGAGCTGCGGGTCGCCGACAACTTCCCGCAGTCGGTCGCCGCGTACAAGCAGTTCGACGTGCTGCTCGTGAATGCGGTCTACGACGGCATGAACCTCGTCGCGAAGGAGGCGCCGCTCGTCAACGAGCGCGGCGGCGTCCTCGTGCTGTCGGAGAACGCGGGCGCGCACGAGGAGCTCGCCCAGTGGTGCCTCACCGTGAACCCGATCGACGTCTGGGAGCAGGCGGAGGCCCTCCACGAGGCGCTCCTGATGGACGAGGGCGAGCGGCGCCGTCGGCTGGAGGCGATCCAGGAGCACGTCCGCGTCAACGACGTCCGGGCGTGGATCGACGGCCTGCTCGCCGACCTCGATGCCGTGACGGCGTAGCCTTCGTCCCGTGAGCGAGCTCTCCCACGTGGACGAGACCGGAGCCGTCCGGATGGTGGACGTCGGCGGCAAGCCGGCGCAGCGGCGGCGCGCCGTCGCGCGGGCGCTCGTTCGTCTTGCGCCGGAGACGATCTCCCGGCTCGGCGACCTGCCGAAGGGCGACGCGCTCACGACTGCGCAGCTCGCCGGGATCATGGCGGCGAAGCGCACCTCCGAGCTGATCCCGCTCTGCCATCCACTGCCGCTCACGCACGCCGGGGTGGAGCTGACGGTGACCGGCGACGGCGTCGAGATCGTCGCGTCGGCGGAGACGACGGCGCAGACGGGGGTCGAGATGGAGGCGCTGACCGCTGCGTCCGTCGCTGCGCTGACGCTCTACGACATGGTCAAGGCGGTCGACAAGCAGGTCACGTTCACGGTTGAGCTCGTCTCGAAGGAGAAGGCATGACGGCAGCCGCGGTGCTCACGGTCTCGGATCGCGTGTCGCGCGGGGAGGCCGACGACGCGAGCGGCGACGTGCTCGCAGAGCTGTTGCGCGGCGACGGCTACGAGGTGGCGCGGCGAGTCGTCGCCGACGAGGCCGACGCGATCGCGGCTGCGATCGAGGAGCTCGCCGCCGAGGCCCAGCTCGTCCTGACGACCGGCGGCACCGGGCTCGCGCCGCGCGACGTGACGCCGGAGGCGACGCGCACGGTGCTCCAGCGCGAGGCGCCGGGGATCGCCGAGGCGCTGCGCGCCGACTCGATCGCGAAGACGCCGCACGGCCTGCTCTCGCGCGGGATCGCCGGCGTGGTGGGCCGGACGCTCGTCGTCAACCTGCCCGGCTCGACCGGCGGCTGCCGCGACGGCTACGCGGTGCTCAAGCCCGCGCTCGGGCACGCGCTGTCGCTTCTCGCCGACGAGCCGACCGCGCATCAGCAGACTTCCGCCTGATGCAGATCGCCCGCCTCTACTACCGGCTCGTCAAGTTCGAGCACACGATCTTCGCGCTGCCCTTCGCGTACGTCGGCGCGTTCCTCGCCGTCGACGGCGTGCCGTCCGGCCACGACCTGTTCTGGATCACGCTTGCGATGATCGGCGCTCGCTCGCTCGCGATGGCGCTCAACCGGCTGATCGACGCGAGCATCGATGCGCGCAACCCGCGCACGGCGTCGCGCGAGATCCCGTCGGGCGCGCTGACGGCGTCCGAGGTGCTGTCGTTCTGCGCCGCGGCGTTCGCGCTGTACGCCGTCGCCGTCTTCGAGCTGGATCCGCTCGTCCGCTGGCTCGCGCCGATCCCGGTCATCGCCTTCGTCGTCTACCCGTACCTCAAGCGCTTCACGTGGCTCTGCCACCTCTGGCTCGGCGCAGTCGACGGGCTCGCGCCGGTCGGCGCGTGGGTGGCGATCAAGGGGCAGCTGCCGTGGCAGGCGTGGGCGCTCGGCGGCGCAGTCGCCGCCTGGGTCGCGGGCTTCGACCTCTTCTACGCGCTGTTCGACGTCGAGGTCGACCGCGAGCAGGGACTGCACTCCTGGGCGACGCGGTTCGGCGAGCGCGGTGCGTTCGCCGGGGCGCGGGCGCTGCATTTCGCGACGATCGCGCTGCTCGTCGGCGTCGGTCTCGGGCTGCCCGTCGGCGTTCTCTACTGGCTCGGCGTCGTCGCCGTGGGCTGCCTCCTGCTCTACGAGCACTCGCTCGTGCGCCCGGGAGACCTGCGCCGGCTCGACGCGGCGTTCTTCACCATGAACGGCGTCATCTCGGTCGCCTTCTTCGCCTTCGTGCTGCTCGACGTCCTGTGAAGGTGGGGCTGCTGCACCCGGGCGAGATGGGGGCAGCCGTCGGCGGCCGTCTCGACGCGGAGGTGCTCTGGGTCTCGGAGGGACGAAGCGAGGCCACGCGGCTCCGCGCCACGGCGTTTCGCGATGCGGGCACGCTCGCGGCGCTCGTCGGCGAAGCCGACCTGATCCTCTCGATCTGCCCGCCGCACGCAGCGCTGGACGTCGCCCGCGCGTGCGCCGGGCTCGACGGCGTGTATGTCGACGCGAACGCGATCTCGCCGCAGCACGCGACCGAGATCGCGGCGATCCACCCACGCTTCGTCGACGCCTCGATCATCGGCGGGCCGGAGGAGCCTGTGATCTATCTCTCGGGAACCGGCGCCGAAGACGTCGCGCCGCTGTTCCGGCTCGAGACGCATGTCGTGCCCAACGCATCTGCGGTCAAGATGGTCTACGCCGCCTGGTCGAAGGGCACGGCGGCGATGCTGCTCGCGATCCGCGACGTCGCGCGTGCGTTCGGCGTCGAGGACGACTGGCGTGCGGCTGCGCCCGAGCTCGGAGAGCGGCTTGCGCGCGCCGAAGCGTCGGCGGCCAGGAAAGGCTGGCGCTGGATCGGCGAGATGGAGGAGATCGCCGACACGTTCGCGGCCGCCGGCCGGCCCGAGGGCTTTCACCGGGCCGCCGCCGAGGTCTACCGCTCGTGATCGCCGCCCGCGCGCTCTCGAAGCGCTACGGCGATCGCCGCGTCTTCCGCGACGTGAGCGTCGAGCTCGAGGCGGGCGGGCTGCTGCTCGTCACCGGCGCGAACGGGTCCGGCAAGACGACGCTGCTGCGCATCCTCGCGCGGCTCGCCGCGCCGAGCACGGGCACGCTCGAGCTGCCCGCGCGCGAGACGATCGGCTATCTCGGCCACGAGCCGCTCGTGTACCGCGAGCTGACCGCGCTCGAGAACCTCACGCTCTTCGCGCGGCTGTATCGCGTCGAGCGAGAGCGCGTCGGCATGCTGCTCGAGCGCTTTGGCCTCTGGGACGTGCGCAACCAGCGCGTCTCGACGTACTCGCGCGGCATGCAGCAGCGGCTCGGCCTCTGCCGCACGCTGCTGCACGACCCCGCGCTGCTCGTCCTGGACGAGCCGGCGAACGCGCTCGACGCGCCCGGCCTCGAGCTCCTCGACGGCGTGTTCGCCGAAGGGCGGACGACCATCGTCGCCACACACGAGCCGGAGCGCGTCGAGCCCTTTGCGACGCGGAGGCTGGCGTTCGCGTGAGGTACGCGCAGGACACCTGGGCGCTCGCGCGCAAGGACCTGCTGCTCGAGCTGCGCGCGAAGGAGACGCTGCCGTCGATGCTGCTGTTCATCATCGCGGCCTTCACCGTGTTCCACTTCGCGATCCCGCACGGCACCGGAGTCGTCGCTGCGCGCGGCCTCCTCTGGTCGGCGCTGGTCTTCACCGCGCTGCTCGGGCTGACGCGCGCGTTCGTCGCCGAGCGCGAGCAGGGGATGTTCGACGCGCTCGTGCTCGCGCCCTGCGACCGGAGCGCGATCTGGCTCGGCAAGACGGTCGCGGTGCTCTGCTTCCTCGCCGCCGCCGAGGTCGTCGCCCTGCCGGCGTTCTCGATCTTCTTCACCGGTCTCGACGGCCGAACCGTGGCGGCAGTCGCGCTCGCAGACCTCGGCATCGCGGCGGTCGGGACGCTGTTCGGGGCGATGGCGGTCGCCGGCCGCGCGCGTGAGCTCATGCTGCCGCTGCTCTTCCTGCCCATGGCGATCCCGATCGTGGTCGGCGGGGTCGGGCGGTATCTCTGGTTCCTCGCGCTCTACGACGCGATCTTCGCCCTGCTCGCCTGGGCGTCGTTCGAGTACGTGGTCGCCGAAACCTAGAGCGGGACTACCATTCCGGCGTGAAGCTCGCGGCCCTGACGACGGCGCTCTTCGGCGCGGCGGTCGCGCTGATCTTCTTCTACGCGCCCACCGACGCGACCCTGGGCTTTCAGCAGCGGATCTTCTACTTCCACGTCCCGATCGCGCTCACCTCGTACGCGTGCTTTGGCTGGGGCGCGTGGAAGGCGCTCCGCTACCTGCGCACGCGTGACGAGCGTGCCGACCTCGAGAGCTACGTCGCGATCCACCAGGGCGTCGTGTTCGGCGCCCTGACGCTGATCACCGGCTCGATCTGGGCGAAGGCGTCGTGGGGTGTGTGGTGGACGTGGGGCGAGGACGAGCTCGTCCTCTTTCTCGTGCTGTTCCTCTTCTACTGCGCGTACTTCATGCTGCGCTTCTCGGTCGAGGCAGGTCCGATGCGCGCGCAGATGAGCGCCGTGTACGCGCTCTTCGGTGTCGTGCTCATCCCCGTGTCGTTCCTTGCGATCCGTCTTTCGAAGCAGTTCCTGCACCCGCAGGTCTTCACGCTGCACGGGCCGCAGATGGCGCACTCGCAGTTCTTCACCTTCTGCGTCGCGTGGGCGGCGATGCTCTGCCTGTTCGCGACGCTGTACCACGTCGAGCTCGCGGGCAAGCGCATCGACGCGCACCTGCGCGAGCTGCGGGAGCTACTGGGCCGTAGGCTCGACGGAGGCCCACAAGGAGCGCAGGTGTCGGCTTTGCCGGCACCGGAGCGGAGTTCCTCGTGACGCCCAAGGCGCCGCCGTCGGAATGGCAGTACGTGGCCGCGGCGTATCTCGTCGTCTTCGTGGTCGTGCTCGCGTGGGTCGCGATCATCGCCGCGAAGCTGCAGCGGCTCCAGCGGCAGCTCGGCGACCTCGTCGCGGAGGCGCGCAGCCGTGGTTGAGGCGCTCTTCTGGCCGGCCCTCCTCGGCTACGGGGAAGCGGCGCTCGCGTATGCGTCCACCCGGACGACGCGTGCCGCGACGTGGGGCGTGCGGCTCGGCTGGCTCGCGCAGACGGCGCTGCTCGCCGTCCAGGCCGCGCGCGCTGACGGCTTTCCCTGGGCTGGCTGGTCGGCGTCGCTCGACCTGTTCGTCTGGCTGATCGTCGGCGCGTACCTGATCTGGGGCTGCCGCCCGCGTTACCGGCTGCTCGGTCTCGCCGTCATGCCGCTCGCTGCGGCGCTGTTCGTCGTCGCGCGCATCGGCGGCGCCATGCACGCGCATCCGAACTCCGGCTACGGGACGGCGTTCCTCGTCCTGCACGTCGGGCTCGTGCTGGCGGCGTTCGCCGGCTTCACGCTCGCGGCCGCGCTCGCCGGGCTCTACCTCTGGGAAGAGCGGCGGCTCAAGCGCCGCGCCGCCGACATCCTGCGGCTGCGGCTGCCGCCGCTCGCATCGCTCGAGCTGCTGACACGCCGGACGGTCGCCGTGTCGCTCCCGCTCCTCACGCTCGGGCTCGTTGCCGGCTTCGTGCGGCTGCGCGAGGAGCATCGCGGGCTCGACGCGCTCGAGGCGGTCACGCTGCTCACCTGGGCGGTGTACGGCGGCTTCGTCGGCCTGCGTCCGACCGGGCGCCGCGCCGCGTACCTCGCGCTCGGCGGCTTCGCGCTCGTCATCGTCGCCCGGCTCGTGCTCTCGGCGAGGCACTTCACGTGACCGCGCTCACCCTCATCGGCCTGTCGCATCACGTCGCACCGGTCGAGCTGCGTGAGCGCGTGACGCTCGATGCAGCGGCTGCTGCAGAGCTTGCGCGCTCGCTGGGCGATGCGGTCTGCCTCTCGACGTGCAACCGCACCGAGCTCTACCTCGCCGGCGCCGACGAGGAGGCCGCGGTTGCCGCCCTCGAAGAGCTCGCGGGCGAGTCGCTCGGAGGCGTGCTCTATCGGCTGCACGAGGACGAGGCGGCGCTGCATCTCTTCCGCGTCGCGGCCGGGCTCGACTCGCTCGTCCCCGGCGAAGGCGAGATCCTCGGCCAGGTCCGCGACGCCTACGAGGCGGTGACGCCCGGGCCGGTGCTCGACCACGTCTTCCGCCAGGCACTGGGCGTCGGCAAGCGGGTGCGCACCGAGACCGCGATCGGCGAGAGCCCGGCCTCGGTGTCGTCGGCCGCTGCCGCACTCGCTGCGCAGGTGTTCGGAGAGCTGCGCGGCCGCCGCGTGCTCCTCGTCGGCGCGGGCCGGATCGGCGAGCTGGCCGCGGCGAATCTCTCCTCGCGCGGCGCGCAGATCGCGTACGTCGCGAATCGCACCGAGGACGCCGGCCGCGAGCTCGCGCAGCGGTTCGGCGCGGAGGCGGTGCGGCTCGACGAGCTGGCGGCGAAGCTCGGCGAGGTCGACGTCGTCGTCTGCTCGACGGCGGCGCCCGAGCAGATCCTGCGCGCGCAGGACGTGCCGGCGCGGCGGCGCACCCCGCTCTTCTTCATCGACATCGCCGTGCCGCGTGACGTCGATCCCGAGATCGCGAAGCTCGGCGGCTGCTTCCTCTACGACATCGACGACCTCGAAGCGGTCGTCGCGGAAACGCTGTCGGGCCGCCGCGCCGAGGCCGAGCGCGCCGAGCAGCTCGTCGACGAGGAGGCTGAGCGGTTCCGCAAGTGGCGGGCGTCGCTCGACGTCGTGCCAGCGATCGCGTCGCTGCGCGCGCGCGCCGAGGAGATTCGCAGCGCCGAGCTCGCCAAGGTCCGTGTGAGCGAGGACGAGCGCCGAACCCTCGAATCGGTGACGGCGCAGATCTTGAACAAGCTGCTGCATCTGCCGACGGTGCGGATGAAGGAGGCGGCGGTCAGCGCGGACGGCGCTGTCTACGCGGATGCGGTGAAGCACCTCTTCGGACTGGAAGAAGATTGAGCGAGAAACGGATCGAACGTCCTTTGCCGGTGGTGGCGCCGTCTGCGTTCCTGCGCGTGAAGCTCGGCTTCCCGGTGTGCGGCCGCAGCAAGCGCGGGGGGAGGCACTGTGCTCGTACGCGTCGGGTCCCGCGGCTCTAGGCTCGCGCTCACGCAGGCGGAGCAGGCGGCGCAGGCGTTGCGGCGCGAAGGTGTCGAGATCGCGTTCGTGCCGATCACGACTGCAGGCGACCGCGACCGGACGAAGCCGTTCGGCGAGATCGGCGCGCGCGGCGTCTTCGTCAAGGAGATCGAGGAGGCGCTGCTCGCACACCGCATCGACGTCGCCGTGCACTCGGCGAAGGACATGACGTCGAGCGACACGGACGGTCTCGTGGTCGGCGCGTACCTCGAGCGCGACGACCCGCGCGACGCCCTCGTCGGCGTCGCTGCGATCGAGCCGGGCATGCGCATCGGCACCGCGTCCGCGCGCCGGCGCGCGCAGCTGCTCGCCCGCGAACCGTCGCTCTCGATCGAGCCGCTGCGCGGCAACGTCGACACGCGCCTGCGCAAGCTTCGCGAGCGTGGGCTCGACGCGATCGTGCTCGCTGCATGCGGGCTCGACCGGCTCGGGCTCACGGGAGAGATCGGCGCCCGGCTCGAACCCGACGTGATGCTGCCCGAGGCGGCGCAGGGCGCACTCGCTCTGCAGGTGCGCGCCGGCGAAGAGGAGCTCGTCGCTCACGCGGATCACGCCCCCACGCGTGCGCGCGTCGAGCCCGAGCGTCGGTGTGTCGCGACGATCGGCGCCGGCTGTCTCGCGCCGGTCGCGGCGCACCATGACGGCACGACGCTGCACGCGCTGATCGCCGGCGAGAACGGCGAGTGGATCGAGCGCCGAAGCGGGGACGACCCCGACGCGCTCGCACGCGAGCTGCTCGCGCTGCAGCGATGAGGGCCATCGTCACGCGGCCGCGTGCCCAGGCACGGCCGCTCGTTGCGGCACTCGAGGCGATCGGCGCCGAGGTCGTCGAGTGCCCGCTGATCGAGATCGAGCGCACGTCGGACGAGCCGGTCGACGCGGCCGGCTACGACTGGCTGATCGTCACGAGCCCGAACGGCGCCGACGAGATCGCACGGCGCGGGCAGAACCTGCCGCGCGTTGCCGCGGTCGGCCCCGGCACTGCAGAGGCGTTGCGTGCACGCGGGATCGAGCCGGCGTTCGTTCCGCTGGAGTCGTCGCAGGACGGGCTGCTCCGCGAGTTCCCGCAGCCGGCGGGACGCGTCCTCTTCGCGGCGGCCGAGGGGGCGAGGCGCGGCCCGATCGACGCGCTCGGCGCGGACTTCGTCCCGCTCTACCGCACCCGGCTCCTCACGCCGGAGCCACCCGACGGCGACGTCGTCGTGCTCGCCTCGGGGTCGGCGGCGCGCGCGTACGCCGGCGTCGGCGGTGCGGCGCCGGCGGTGACGATCGGGCCCGAGACGACGCGCGTTGCGGAAGGTGTCGGGCTGACGGTCGTCGCCGAGGCGAGGACGCACGATCTCGACGGTCTCGTCGATGCGGTGCGCGGTGTGATGGAGTCCCACCCGTGAGCGTCATCACGTTCCTGACCGACTTCGGCCTCCAGGACGACTTCGTTGGCACCTGTCACGGCGTGATGGCGCGCATCGCACCCGAGGTGCGCGTCATCGACCTCACGCACGGCATCTCGCCGCAGGCGGTGCTGCAGGGCGCGCTCGTGCTCGCGAACACGACGCCGTACCTGCCCGTCGGCGTGCACCTCGCCGTTGTCGACCCCGGCGTCGGCAGCGAGCGCCGGCCCGTTGCCGTGCGCACCCGCGACGAGCGCGTGTTCGTCGGCCCCGACAACGGATTGCTGATGCTCGCTGCGGATGCGATCGGCGTCGAGGCCGCGCACGAGCTCGCCGACGCGCGCTTCCGCCTGCCCAACGTGTCGCACACCTTTCACGCCCGGGACGTCTTCGCGCCTGCCGCCGCGCATCTCGCGACGGGCGTGCCGCTGGCCGAGCTCGGGCCGGCAGTCGAGCCCGGCGACCTCGTCAGGATCGACGTGCCCGCCCCGGAGGTTGGCCGGACGCAGATCGCCGGCGAGGTGCTCGTCGTCGACCGGTTCGGCAACGTCTCGACGAACGCGCGTCGCGAGCACGTCGCCGCTCTCGGCGTCGAGGCGGGCGACAAGGTCGAGATCCGGCTTGCGCTCGACCGCTACTACGCGCTCGTCGCCGAGACCTTCGCCGACGCGCAGGCGGGCGAGCTGATCCTCTACGAGGACTCGTACGGGCTGATGACGCTGGCGATCTCAAGCGGCGACGCGGCGGGGCTGACCGGCGTCGGCGCGGGCGACGAGATCAGGATCGCCGTCCCGTGACCCGGCAGCAGCGCTTCGCACGGTTCGTGACGACGATGGTCGTGCGCGTCCCGGCGACCTGGCGGCTCTTCCGCGGCCCGCTCGAGCGCAACTTCGACCGGCTCGCGCCCCAGTGGGACGCGACCCGGGTCAGCCCCGAGCGCCTGCTGCCGCTCCGCGCCGCGCTCGAGGCCGTGCCGTCGCCTCCGGCGCGTGTTCTCGATCTCGGCACGGGCTCCGGCGCCGCGGCGCGCCTCGCTGCCGAGCTGTGGCCCGACGCGCAGGTGGTCGGCGTCGACCTGTCGCCGCGCATGATCGACGAGGCCCGCCGGCTCGCGTCCTCGGAGCGCGAGCGCTACGACGTCGCGGACTCCTCCGCGCTCGGCGAGCCCGACGGCTCGTTCGACCTCGTCACGCTCAACAACATGATCCCGTTCTTCGACGAGGTCGCTCGCGTGGTCGCGCCCGGCGGACACGTCGCCGTCTCGTACTCTCTCGGCCCGCGGACGCCGATCTACGTCCCGTTCGCGCGCGTCCGCTCGGAGCTCGCTGCGCGCGGGTTCGCGCACGTTGCGGACTTCGAGGTGGGGACGGGCGAGTCCCTCCTTGCACGGAAGTCCGAGCGGTCGTAACCTCCAGGGCACAGGGACGTTCGCGACGCGGTAGCACCGGTCCGGACGTCTCTTTTTGTGCGGCTACACTTGCCCGGCTTGGCGAGGTAGCTCAGCTGGTAGAGCACACGGCTGAAAACCGTGGTGTCGCCGGTTCAAGTCCGGCCCTCGCCATCGTTGCCCGACGCAGAACGCGCCCTTGGCCGAGCCCGCCATGTCGGTCTCGGCCGCGTAAGGTCTTTCGTCGATGTCCGGTCTCGCCGCTGAAGGTCACCAGCGCATCGCGTGGGCGAAGGCGCACATGCCCGTGCTGCACCGGCTGCTCGAGGAGCGGCTGAAGGACGGGGCGCTCGCAGGCCGGCGCGTCGCGGTCGTCGTTCATCTCGAAGCGAAGACGGCCTGCCTCGTGCTCGCGCTCCAGGAGGCGGGAGCGAGCGTCGTCGCCGCCGGGTCGAACGCGCTCTCGACGCAGGACGCGGTCTGCGACGCGCTGCGCGACCGCGGCGTCGAGGTGCACGCGCGGCACGGCGCGTCGCCCGACGAGTTCACCGCGGACCTGCTGCGCGTCGCCGAGTCCGGCGCAGAGCTCGTGATCGACGACGGGCTCGAGCTCACGCGGCGGATGGCGGAGCACCGGCCGGACCTCTACGCGAACCTGAAGGGCGTCAGCGAGGAGACGACGACCGGCGTTGCGCGTCTGCGCGCGCTTGCAGCGGACGGCCTCCTGCCCTACCCGGCGGTCGCCGCGAACGATGCACGCTGCAAGCATCTCTTCGACAACCCGTACGGCACCGGGGAGACCGCGCTCACCGCGATCCTCGCGCTCACGAACGTCCTCGCAGCGGGGCGTGAGTTCTGCATCGTCGGCTACGGCCACGTCGGGCGAGGGCTGGCGCGCACCGCCGCCGGGCTCGGCGGTCACGTCACCGTGGTCGAGATCGATCCGGTGCGCGCGCTGACGGCGCACATGGACGGCTGCCGTGTCGCAGCGCTTCGCGACGCGCTGCCGACGGCCGACGTCGTCATCACCGCCACCGGGCTCACGCAGGTCGTGACCGGTGACGACGCGACGCACCTCAAGGACGGCGCGATCCTCGCCAACGCCGGGCATCACGACCGGGAGATCGACGTGCCGGCGATCGCGGCTCTCGCCGACGAGGCGGCCGAGGCGAGGCCGCGGGTGACGACGTACCGGCTCGGCCCGAAGCAGGTCCACGTGCTCGTCGGCGGCGCGCTCGTCAACATCGCCGGGCTCGACGGCAACCCGGTCGAGATCATGGATCTTTCGTTCTCCGTCCAGGCGCTGTCGCTCCACCGGCTCGCCGGCGGCGGCTTCCCGCCCGGCCTGAACGACTTCCCCGCCGAGCTCGACGACCTGACCGCACGCACGAAGCTCCGCACGCTCGGCATCGAGCTCGACGAGCCGAGCGACGCGCAGCGTGCCTTCCGGGCCTCGTGGCAGACCTAGGCGGCGGATCGCCCGCGCGCGATCCGCTCGACCAGCCCGCGGGCCATCTCGTGCTTCTCGAAGACGCCGTCCGCGCCCGCTTCGAGCGCGGCGCCGTGCAACGCGGTGTCCGAATCGCCCGTCAGCACGATCAGGCAGAGGTGCGGATGATCGCGCCGGAGCCGGGAGACGGTGCTCACGCCGTCGAGCAGCGGCATGTGCAGGTCGATCACCGCCGCGTCCGGGCTGAGCTCACCGGCCAGCTCGACCGCCTCCAGCCCGTTCCGCGCGGCGGCCACGACCGCCAGCTCGGGCTGGTGGTCGATCAGCGCCCGCAGCGACTCGAGGAACAACTCGTCATCGTCTGCGATGAGAACGTTGATCCGCCCGTGGGTCATCGGGTTGCATAGCTTTTCCCGCATGAATCGGACAGAAACGCCGAAGCCGGTCGCGATCATCGGCGCCGGGCTCGATCTGGGCGCCGGCCGGCGCGGCGTCGACATGGGGCCGTCCGCGATCCGGTACGCGGAGCTCGCCGCGCGGATTCGCGAGCTGGGCCGCGATGTCGCCGACTGGGGCGACGTCGGCTCGCCGGTCCCGGAGGCGACCGACCAGGGCCGGCCGAACGCCCGGTACCTCGGGCCGATCATGCAGGTGTGCGAGGAGCTCGCGGCGCTCGTCGACGAGGCCGTCGCCCAGGGGAACGTGCCGCTCGTGCTCGGGGGCGACCACTCGATCGCGATGGGGACGCTCGGCGGGATGGCGCGGCGCGCGGGGTCGCCCGGCGCGGCCCTCTGGATCGACGCGCACGGCGACCTGAACCGGCCGTCGACCTCCCCGACCGGCAACGTGCACGGCATGCCGCTCGCCGCGGCGTTCGGCGTCGCCGGCGACGACTTCACCACCGGTGTCTACCCGACGCCCTCGGTGCGCAAGGCCGCGCTCGTCGGCGTGCGCTCGCTCGATCCGGGGGAGCGCGAGCTCGTCCGGACGCTCGACGCGCGCGTCTTCACGATGAGCGACGTCGACCGGCTCGGCGTCGAGCACGTCATGGGCGCGGCGCTCGAGTTCCTGGCCGGCGAGCCGTTCCTGCACGTGAGCCTCGATCTCGACGCGGTCGACCCGATGTTCGCACCGGGCGTCGGCACCCCGGTTCGGGGCGGGCTCTCCTACCGGGAGGCGCACCTCGCGCTCGAGCTGATCGCGGAGGCCGGCGCTCTCGACTCGCTGGACGTCGTCGAGGTGAACCCGATCCTCGACCGGGAGAACGAGACCGCCCTGCTGGCCGTGGAGCTCGTCGCAAGCGCCCTCGGGAAACGCATCCTCTGAAGGGGGGTTGACAGCCGGGGCCGCCCCGGTAGCGTCGCCCCATGGCAGAGCAGCAGCCGGTGCTCGTCGTCGAGGACGACAACGGGCTGCGGGCGTACATGACCTCGATTCTCGAGGAGCAGGGCTACCGCGTGATCGCAGCCGCCTCCGGCGAGGAGGCGCTGGCTGCGCTCGGCGACGAGCGTGCGCTGCTCGCGGTCCTCGACGTCGGCCTGCCCGGGATGGACGGCTTCGCGGTTGCCGAGCATCTGGCGCCGGACGTGCCGGTGATCGTCGTCACCGGCGATCCCCTGCGGGCGAAGATGCGCGCCTTCGGGCGCTCGGGGCGGCTGACGATCCTCGCCAAGCCGGTCACGCCCGATCAGTTCACGCAGGCGCTTCAGGCAGCGCTGTAGCGTCCCGCGCCCGCGGTGTCTCGTCGCCGTTCCCGGACGGCTCGTAGAAGACGGTCCCCGCGAGCTCTTCGGGGAGGCAGTCGACGGCGAAGCCCTGCGGGTCGTCATGCGGGTAGCGGTAGCCCTGGCCGCGGCCGAGTGCACGCGCGCCCGGATACGCCGCCGACCGGAGCGCCGCCGGCGGCATCAGGTTGCCCCGCTGCCGCACCGCTTCCGTCGCCTTGCCGAGCGCGATGTACGACGCGTTCGACTTGGGTGCGCGCGCGAGGTAGATCGCGGCCTGCGCGAGGTTGAGCCGCGCCTCGGGAAGCCCGACGTGCTCGACCGCCTGTGCCGCCGCGACGGCTACGAGCAGCGCCTGCGGGTCCGCGTTGCCGATGTCCTCGGAGGCGAGCACGATCATCCGCCGCGCGATGAAGCGCGCGTCCTCGCCGCCCTCGATCATCGCCGCGAGGTAGTAGACGGACGCCTGCACGTCACCTGCGCGCGTCGACTTGATCCAGGCCGAGATGAAGTCGTAGTGCCGGTCGCCGCCCTTGTCGTAGGCGAGCGGCCGTTTGCGCGCCGCGTCGTCGACATGGCGCGCGGCCAGCTCCGCGCCTTCCGCCCGCGCGGTCTCGACCGACAGCTCGAGGATGTTCAGCGCGTTGCGGGCGTCGCCGCCGGCGCGGGCCGCGATCATCTCCTCGACGTCGTCGGGGACGGTCACCTCGAGCGCCTCGGCGCCGCGACGGACAACGCCGCGGAGCGTGTCGAGCGAGTGCGGCTCGAGCTCGTAGATCTGCGCGCGCGACAGCAGTGCCGAGTTCACCTCGAAGTACGGGTTCTCCGTCGTCGCGCCGATCAGCGTGACGAGCCCTTCCTCGACTCCCGGCAGCAGCGCATCCTGCTGCGCCTTGTTGAAGCGGTGGATCTCGTCCAGGAAGAGAATCGTGCGCTGCCCGTGCGCGCCGAGCCGCTCGCGGGCGCGCTTGAGCACCTCGCGCACGTTGGCCACCGTCGCCTGCACGGCCGAGAGCTCCTCGAAGGCCGCGCCGGTCGTCTGCGCGACGATCCGCGCGAGCGTCGTCTTCCCGGAGCCCGGCGGCCCGTAGAGGATCATCGACGGCACGCGGTCCTGCTCGATCGCGAGCCGCAGCGCCCGGCCGGCGCCGATCACGTGCTCCTGGCCCGCGAATTCGTCGAGCGTCGCGGGCCGGAGCCGCTGCGCGAGCGGGGCGGACGCGCCGAGCCGCCGTCCCGCCGCCTCGCTGAAGAGGTCACCCATCGGCCGAAAGTATCCTTTCGGGATGAGCCTTGACTGGAGTGCAGGTACCTACGAACGGCTCGCGGCGCGGTTCGCGCCGGTTCAGGACCAGCTCGTCAATCTCCTGCGGATCGGGCCCGGCGACCGCGTGCTCGATCTCGCCACCGGGACCGGAGAGGTGGCAGTGCGTGCGGCGAAGCGCGGTGGGACGGTCACCGGCCTCGACCTGACCGAGCCGATGCTCGCCAAGGCACGCGAGCGAGCCGAGCAGGAAGGCGTCGAGATCGCGTTCGAGCAGGGCGACGTCGAGTACCTCCCCTACGAGGACGCGTGCTTCGACGTGCTCGTGTCGAACTTCGGGCTCGTCTTCGCGCCCGACCACGCGAATGTCGCCGCCGAGCTCGCGCGCGTCGCGTGCCCCGGCGCCCGGCTCGGGTTCAGCGCGTGGAAGCCGAACCCGAAGCTCGGCGAGCTCTACCGGCGCTTCACCGAGGAGCCGATCGAGGGGCGCGAGGCGTACGAGTGGGGGCGCGAGGATCACGTCGAGGACATGCTCGGCGAGGACTTCGAGCTCGAGTTCGAGGACGGCACGCTGTGGCTCGACGCCGACTCGGGCGAGGAGATCTGGAAGCTGTTCTCGGAGTCGGCGCCGCCGGTGATCGCGCTCGTGCAGCGCCTCGACGAGCAGCAGCGCGAGGAGTTCCACCGGGCGTTCGTCGAGCTGTACGAGGGCTACCGCACGCCCGAGGGGGGCATCCGGGCGCCGCGGCGCTACCTGCTCGTTCTCGGCACGCGCAAATGAGCGAGGTAGGCGAGCTTCTCCAGCAGCTGATCCGCGTCGACACGACGAACCCGCCGGGGAACGAGACGGCGGCGGCCGGGCTGCTGCGGGCGTACCTCGAGGCAAACGGCGTCGAGTGCGAGCTGTACGCGCGCGTGCCCGAGCGCGCGAACCTCGTCGCGCGCATTCGCGGCCGCGGCGACGGGCCGTCGCTCGCGATGCTGTCGCACACCGACGTGGTGCTCGCCGATCCGGCCGAGTGGGAACGCGATCCGTTCGGCGGTGAGCTCGTCGACGGCGTCGTCTGGGGTCGCGGCGCGCTCGACATGAAGGGCGAGGTCGCGGCGTCGGCGGTTGCGATCGCCTCGCTCGCGCGCGAAGGCTGGCGCGGCTCCGGCGACCTGATCTTCATCGCCGCGGCCGACGAAGAGGGCGGAACCGGTTACGGGCTCCAGTGGCTCGTCGAGACGCATCCCGACGCGGCGCGTGCGGATTTCTCGGTCAACGAAGGCTCCGGCGAGCGCATCGAGCTCGGCGGCAAGGCGTTCTATCTCTGCTCGACGTCCGAGAAGATGACCTCACCGTTCCGCCTGCGCGTACGCGGCCGCAGCGGGCACGCATCGATGCCGAGCATCGCCGACAACGCGCTCGTCAAGGCAGGCCCGTTGATCGCCCGCCTCGGCGAGTTCTCGGTCGAGCCGCAGCTGATCCCGGAAGTGACCGCGTTTCTCGAGACGGTGCTCGGCCAGACACCGCCGCCGGCCGAGGCGCTCGCCGCGGCGCGCGACGTGTCGCCGCTCGCCGCCGAGCTGATCGAGCCGCTGCTCGGCATGACCATCTCGCCGACGATCATCCGGGCCTCCGACAAGCGGAACGTGATTCCCGCCCTGTGCGAGATCGACGTCGACGTTCGGATCCTGCCCGGGCAGACGCCCGCGGACGCCGAGGCTGCGCTCCGTGCGTGGCTCGGTCCGGGAGACTACGAGCTCGAGAACATCGAAGGCCGCGGCGGCACGCAGTCCGAGATCGGCGGGCCGCTGTGGGATGCGGTCGAGTCGTTCGTGGCGGAGGAGGAGCCCGGTGCGCGGGCTGCGCCCATCTGCGTCGCCGGCTTCACCGACTCGCACTGGATGCGCGAAGCGTTCGGCACCGTCGCATACGGCTTCTTCCCGTCGCGCGAGCTCGACTCGGAGATCGCGGCGCGACTGATCCACTCGGCGAACGAGCGCGTGCCGGTCGGCGACCTCGAGCTCGGACTGCGGTTCCTGCGCCACGCCGCGCAGACGGTCTGTGCTTGAGCTCTCGACGTTTGCGGAGCTCGAGGCGGCGGTCGAGGGACGTGACTGCGACGTCTTCATCGCGTACCCGTCACCGCAGCCGCTCGTCGTGCCGCGCATCGCCGTCCAGCCCAGGTGCGATGCACTTCCGGTGCCCGGCACTGCGCGGATCGGCGAGTGGTCGCGAACCTGGTCGGACGAGCAGTACGCGGCCGCGATCGAAGCGGTACGCGAATCGATCCGTCTCGGCGACGTCTACCAGGTCAATCTCGTGCAGCACCTGTCCGCGCCGTTCGCCGGGTCGCCGCACGCGCTCGCTGCGGCGCTCGGGCCGTTGCACACGAAGACGTTCGCCGGCGACGGCTGGGCGATCGTCTCGGCGACGCCCGAGCTCTTCCTCGCGCGGCGCGGTGACCGGCTCTGGACGATGCCGATCAAGGGCACGCGGCCGCTCGGCGAGGACGTCGACGAGCCCAAGGACGAGGCGGAGCACGTGATGATCGTCGACCTCGAGCGCAACGACCTCTCGCGCGTGTGCGAGATCGGGACCGTTCGCTGGCCGGAGCTGATGGCGCAGCACGAGCTCGCCGGCGTGACGCACCTCGTCTCGACGGTGGTGGGACGGCTGCGGCCCGGCGTCGGCCTTGCGGAGATTCTCGACGCGACCTTTCCCGGCGGGTCGATCACCGGGGCGCCGAAGCTCGCCGCGATGGCGATCATCGACCGGCTCGAGCCGGTCGGGCGCGGCGCGTCCATGGGCGCGCTCGGAACCGTCTACGCGAACGGCGACTTCGACCTCGCACTGACGATTCGCACGTTCGCCATCGCCGGCGGACGCGTGCACCTCTGGGTCGGCGGCGGCATCACCTGGAGCTCCGATGCCGAGGCGGAGATCGAGGAGTCGTGGGTCAAGGCGCGGCCGCTGCTGGCCGCCGTCGGCGGGCTGGTGCCCGCGTGACGCTCGTCGCTGCCGCGGTCGCCGGCCGCGGGCTCGTCGATCCGGCCGAGCCCGTGTTCCTCGCCGACGACGAGGCGCTGCTGCGGGGCGGTGCTGCGTTCGAGACGCTGCGCGTCTACAACGGCCGTCCGTTCCTGCTCGCGGAGCATTTTGCGCGCTTCCGGCATTCGGCGAGCTCGCTTGCGCTCGCCCCGCCCGACGGCGTCGAGGAGCTCGTCGCGCTGGTCGTGGGCGCGGCGCCTCCCGACCACGTGCTCCGGCTCTATCGCACGAGCGCCACGCTGCTCGCCACCGCCGCGCCGCTGCCGCCCGACCTCGAGGAGCAGCGCCGTCGCGGGATTGCACTCGGAACGTTCGACGTCGGCGAGCCGCCGGCGGTGCTCGCCGGTGTGAAGGCGACGAGCTACGGCATCTCGTTCGCCGCGCGGCGCGAGGCGGAGCGTCACGGTGCGGACGAGGTCGTGTTCGTCGGTGCGGGCCTCGTGCTCGAGGCGTCGACTGCGAACGTCTGGTGGCGGCGCGGCGACGAGCTGTACACGCCGGCGACGCGCGAAGGCGTGCTGCCGGGCGTGACGCGCGGCTTCATCTGCAGCATCGAGCCGGTCAACGAAGGGTCGTTTCCCGTGGCCGACCTGCTCGGGGCCGATGAGGCGTTCATCACCTCCTCGATCCGCGAGGTCATGCCCGTTGTCGCGGTGGACGGGACGACGATCGGAGACGGCCGTCCCGGCCCGGCGGCTGCGCGGCTGCAGAGCGCACTCCGGCTACGCTCCACCTCGTGACGGAGGAGAAAGTCCGCCTCGGCGGGATGGCCCTCGGCAACGGTGTCCTCGTGCACGGCCCGCGCGCTTGGGCCTGCGCCATCCGCACCGAGGACGGCGAGCTGAAAGTGGTCGCGAAGCGCAAGCGGCTGCGCGCAGCCAACGTCACCAACCCGCTCGTGCGCGGCCCGGCGCGGCTCGCGGAGGCGTTCTCGCTGCTGCCGCAGCTGAAGCGCGCCCTGCCGGAGGCGAAGCTGCCGTTCCAACGGCCGCAGGTTGTCGCCTCGATGGTCGCAAGTGCGGTGATCGTCAACGCCGCCAAGCGGAGCAGTCTGCGGCCCGCTGCGCGGGAGCTGCTCGCCGCGGTGCTGTCCTTCGCGCCGGCAGCGCTTGCACTGCGCGGCGGCGAGCTCGCGGAGTACCACGGCGCCGAGCACATCTCGATCGGCCGCTACGAGCACGACGAGGACCGGCCGAAGGAGCACGAGCGTTGCGGCTCCCATCTCGTCGGCCCGATGCTGGTGACCACGGCCGCGGGCAACCTCCTCGCCGAGCAGGCGCCGGACCGGTATCGCCGCGCTGCGCGCCTGACCGCCGGCCTGGGCGCGGTCGCCGCCTCGGTCGAGCTCTTCGGCTGGATGACGCGCCACCCGAAGCATCCGCTCGCTCGTGCGCTCTCCAAGCCGGGCTACGAGCTGCAGCACCGCACCGGGACGAAGGAGCCGACGCCGGAGCAGCTCGAGGTCGCGCAGGCGGCACTGGAGGCGTGTCTGGAGCTCGAGCGGTGATCACGACCAAGCAGCGGCTCGATCCGCAGATCTTCGACCTGCCGGTCGAGAAGATGCGCGCCGGCTGGTACACCGACGCGTACTTCAACCACACGCGGGCCGCGCTGCTCGAAGCGGGACGCCACCCGCACGTCGTCATGCAGGTCTTCCAGAAGAAGCACGCGTACCTCGGCGGCATGGACGAGGCGATCGCGGTGCTGAAGCTGTGCGCCGACAACTTCGACGAGCTCGAGGTGCATGCCCTCTACGACGGCGACTCGATCGCGCCGTACGAGACCATCCTCACCATCGAAGGCGACTACACCGCGTTCGCGCACCTCGAGACGGTCTACCTCGGTGTGTTGTCGCGGCGCACGCTGATCACGACGAACACCGTCAACCTGCTGCGCGCCGCGAACGGGAAGCCGGTCATCTTCATGCCGGCGCGGCACGATCACCATCGCGTCCAGACAGGCGACGGCTACGCGGCGTATGTCGCGGGTCAGATCGTCGGCGCGGAGATCGGCGTCACGACCGACGAGCAGGCCTCGTGGTGGGGCGGTCGCGGGCTCGGCACCGTGCCGCACTCGCTGATCGCTGCCTACGACGGCGACACCGTCGCCGCCGCGAAGCGGTTCGCCCAGTGGGCGCCGGCGGACATGAGCGTCACCGTTCTCGTCGACTTCGAGAACGACTCCGTGCGCACGGCGCTCGAGGTCGCCGAAGCGCTCGGTCCGCGTCTCTGGGGTGTGCGCGTCGACACGTCCGAGTCGCTCGTCGACCGCGCCCTCTGGGACGAGATGGGCGACTTCAAGCCGACGGGGGTCAACCCGCGGCTCGTCTGGAAGGTGCGAGACGCGCTGGACGGCGCCGGCTTCGACCGGGTGCGCATTGTCGCGTCGGGCGGGTTCACGATCGACAAGATCGTCGAGTTCGAGGAGCACGGTGTTCCGGTCGACGCGTACGGCGTCGGTTCGTCGCTCATCCGCGGCTCGAACGACGTCACGGGCGACATCGTCATGACCGACGGCAAGCCGTCGGCGAAGGTAGGGCGGCGCTACCGGCCGAACGATCGGCTGGAGCGCGTCTCTTGAAGCGCATCCTTTGGGACGTCGACACGCAGGTCGACTTCGTCCATGCGGACGGCAAGCTCGCCGTGCCCGGCGCCGAGGACGCGGTGCCGGCGATGGCCGAGCTCGTCGCCTGGGCGCGCGCGGAGGGCATCCCGCACATCGCCTCCGCCGACGACCACGAGCTGACCGACGACGAGCTGTCCGACACGCCGGACTTTCGCGCGACCTACCCGCCGCACTGCCTGCGCGGGACGCGCGGCGCGGAGAAGATCCCCGAGACGCGCCAGGACGATCCGGTGCCGCTCGGCCTGACGCCCGTGCCGGAGCGCTACCTCGAGGGCCGCGAGTTCCTGCTGCTGAAGAAGAGCTTCGACGTGTTCACGAACCCGCACGCCGAGCGCCTGCTGGAGCTGCTCGACCCGGAGGAGGTGATCGTCTTCGGCGTCGCGACCGACGTCTGCGACGACGCCGCGGTTCGCGGCCTGCTCGCGCGCGGCCGCAACGTGACGTTCGTCGAGGGAGCCTCACGGGGCCTCGACGAGGCGCGAACGGCTTCGTGCCTCGCCGACTGGCGCGCCGCCGGTGTCCGCTTTAGCTCCGGCGTCCCGCTGCCGATGGGGTCATAGATGCTCGCTGCCACGCCGCTGCACGAGGGGTTCGTCCCGGTCCGTTCGGGCACGACGCGGGTCATCCCCGAGCACCTCCACACGGCGGTCGCGAGCTCGGCCGGCTTCAACTTCTCGCACTTCGTGTCGAACTTCGCGTTGAACTGGCTGCCGATCATGTTCTTCCTGCTCATGTGCCTGGTCGTCTGGCTGCTCTGGAAGACGGTCGCGCTCATGCCGCGCGTGAAGCCGATGGAGATCACTCCCGGCTCGGAGGTCTCGGTCACCTGGGGCGACGTCGCCGGTCTCGACGAGGCGAAGGAGGAGCTGCAGGAGATCGTCGACTTCCTGCGCGATCCGGCGAAGTTCGAGAGCCTCGGCGCGCGCGTGCCGAAGGGCATTCTCTTTCACGGCCCTCCCGGCACCGGCAAGACGCTCGCCGCGAAGGCGGTTGCGAACGAGTCGGGTGCGCGCTTCTACGCGCAGAGCGCTTCGGCGTTCGTCGAGATGTTCGCCGGTCTCGGTGCCGCTCGCATCCGCAAGCTCTTCGAAGAGGCGCGCAAGCACGCGCCGTCGATCGTCTTCATCGACGAGCTCGACGCGATCGGCCAGGCGCGCAGCGGGCACTCGTTCAACCGCGAGCACGACCAGACGCTCAACCAGCTCCTCGTCGAGCTCGACGGCTTCGGCCCGCGCGACCAGGTCGTGGTCATGGGCGCGTCGAACCGGCTGCAGGACCTCGACCCCGCGCTGCTTCGCCCCGGGCGCTTCGACCGCCAGATCCTGATCCAGCCGCCGGACCTGAAAGGCCGGCGCGAGATCCTCGGCGTGCACACGCGTGGCAAGCCGCTCGCGAACGACGTCGAGCTCGACTCGGTCGCGCGCCAGACGTCCGGTCTCACCGGCGCGGACCTCGCGAACATCTGCAACGAGGCGGCCATCGCCGCCGGTCGCAAGAGCCGCACGATGATTGCGATGGCCGACTTCGACTGGGCGCTCGAGCGCGTCGTCGCCGGTCTGCAGCAGCGCCGTGTCGTCACCGACAAGGAGAAGCGCATCCTCGCCTATCACGAAGGCGGGCACGCGCTCGTCTCGCATCTCGTCGGCAACGAGCCGCAGCGCGCGACGATCATCGCGCGCGGCACCGCACTCGGATACGTGCTGCACCTGCCCGAAGAGGAGCGGTACCTCGAGACGAAGGAAGAGCTGCTCGACTGGATGGTGATGGCGCTCGCCGGCCGCGCCGCCGAGGAGCTCGTGTTCGGGCGCGTCACGAACGGCGCCGCGAATGACCTCGAGAAGGTCACGCAGATCGCGCGCGCGATGGTCTTCGAGTGGG
Source organism: Gaiellaceae bacterium (assembly GCA_035651895.1). Taxonomy (GTDB): domain Bacteria; phylum Actinomycetota; class Thermoleophilia; order Gaiellales; family Gaiellaceae; genus PALSA-600. Next base: position 2,064 of record DASREW010000034.1, on the reverse strand, counting down.
GCATGGGCGACGCGGTCACGTCGCGCACGATGCGCGCCGACAACTACTCGCTCTCCGAGGAGACGAAGCGGCTGCGCGACACCGAGCAGGCGAGGCTCACCGACGCTGCGTACGAGGAGTCGCAACGGCTGCTCGCGAAGCACCGCGTGGCGCTCGACCGCGTGGCTTCGGCGCTGCTCGACAAGGAGACGCTCACGCGCGAGGAGCTCGTCGAGCTGTTCGCCGGCGTCGAGCCGGAGTCGCGTTCGTCCGAGGCGGTCGGCGTGGTCCGCGCCCTCGGCGTCGACGTGACCAGCTAAACCTCTAGCCTGCGGGCATCGCCAGCGAGCTTCATCACGTCGGCATCGCCGTCGACGACCTCGACGCCGCGGTCGCCCGCTACCAGGCGCTCTTCGGCGCGACGGTCGAGCACCGCGCCCGGGTGGAGGAGCAGGGCGTCGAGGCGGTGTCGCTGCACGTGGGCCCGTCGCGCATCGAGCTGCTCGCGCCGCTCGGGCCGGACACGCCGGTGGGGCGCTTCCTCGCCAAGCGCGGCCCCGGCCTCCACCACGTCGCCTTTCGGGCCGCCGACGTCGGCGCCGAGCTTCGCCGGCTCGCCGCCGAGGGCGTCGAGCTGATCGACCAGGAGCCGCGCCCGGGCCTCTTCGGGCTCCAGGTGGCGTTCGTCCATCCCGAGGCGACCGGCGGAGTTCTGGCAGAGTTCGTCGGCGATGCCTGACAACGACCGCGTACGGATCGAGATCGCCTTCGACGGGCAGCAGGTGCTCTCGGTCCTCGTCCCCCAGCAGACCGCCGACGACCTCGACCGGGCGCTCGCCGGCGACCACGATTCCGCCTGGTCGTTCGAGGCCGAAGACGGCCGCTACACCGTGCATTTGAGCCGAATCGTGTTCGTCAAGCGGTTCGCCCGCGAGAGCCGCGTCGGCTTCGGCGCGGTCGCCTAGCGACGTTACACACTTCCCCGGCAGGGGCAACGAGGGAAGGTCAGGGGGTTATGTCCGAGGCTGCGACCCAGAAGAAGGAATCGGAGGCGAAGCGCGTCCGCGTGCTCGTCGACCGTGCCCAGAAGGGCGACCGGGACGCGCTCGAAGAGCTGTACCTGATCCACTTCGACCGGATCTACAGCTACCTGCACGTCAGCGTCGGCAACCGCCACGACGCCGAGGACCTGACGACGCAGACCTTCCTGAAGATGCTCGAGTCGATCGGGAAGTTCCGCTGGCAGTCGGCGCCGTTCTCCGCGTGGCTCTTCCGCATCGCGCACAACCTGGCGATGGACCACTTTCGCGCGACGAAGCGCTGGCAGCCCGAGGAGGAGGTGCCGGAGCCGGAGCCCGACGAGTCGACCTCGGCCGAGGCGGGCGCGCTCGAGTCGATCGGCCGGAAGTCGATGCTCGAGCTGATCGAGGAGCTGTCGCCGGAGCAGCAGCAGGTTCTCACGCTGAAGTTCGTCTTCAACTTCGCGAACGCGGAGGCGGCCACGATCCTCGGCAAGACCGAGGGCGCGATCAAGTCGCTGCAGCATCGCGCGCTCGTGTCGCTGCAGAAGCAGCTCGATCAGCGCGCGCGCGAGGACGCGTAGCGCCGGAGGGCGCCGAAGAGGGGCGGCGAGTCGACGCCAGGTTTCCCTTCCTCGACGTACGCCTCGAGGTCGGGCCGCTGGAAGCGCCCGCGGCCCGTGAGCCAGATGCCGATGCAGAGCGCGGTCGTCGCGACGGCGATCAGCGTGTTCAGCCAGAGCGCGTGGCGGATGCCGTGCGCGGCGCCCGCGGCTCCCGCGGACGTCATCGCGATCTTCCGCAACACCGGCCCGACGATGTAGTCGGCCTCGGCGCGGATCAGTTCGACGAGCGCGAAGACGCGACCGACGAGCGCCGCCTCCACGGAGAAGCCCGCGAACCAGAGCGCGGGTGCGACGGTTGCGCCGGCGCCGGCGCCGAGGAGCGCGGAGGATGCGAGCACGACCGCATGGACGTTCCGGTGGCCGATCTCGGTCAGCAGCCAGCAGCCTGCGGAGAGCAGCACGAGCCCGCCGAGCACGAAGCCCGGGAGCCAGCGCGTCCG
>DASREW010000033.1:0-3346 GCA_035651895.1 Gaiellaceae bacterium | reverse complement strand
CCCAGCATCCGCGTCGAGTTCGACGCCACCGACGAGAACGCCTCGTTGATCTCGACCCGCTGCACGTCGTCGATCGTCTTCCCCGCACGGGCGAGCGCGATCGCGGCCGCCTTCGCGGGTGTGCGGGCGAGGTACGCGAAGTCGTCGGCGACATACCCTTGCGAGACGATCGTCGCGAGCGGCTCCAGGCCGCGCGACCGCGCCCACGACTCCGAGCAGACGACGACGCAGCTCGCGCCGTCGTTCACGCCGGGCGCGTTGCCGGCGGTCGTCGTCCCTTCGGGGTCGAACACCGGCTTCAGCGCCGCCAGCTTCTCGACCGTCGTGTCACGGCGGATCGACTCGTCGGCGACCACGTCTCCGACCGGCACGAGCTCGTCGTCGAAGCGGCCCGCGTCCTGCGCGGCCGCTGCCCGCTCGTGCGAACGCGCAGCCCACGAGTCCTGCTGCTCGCGCGAGATGCCGAGCTCGCGGGCCACCTTCGAGTTCTGCTGGACCATGTGCAGCCCGTCGAACGTCGACGTCAGTCCGTCGGACACCATCGAGTCGATCAGCTCGCCGTTTCCGAGCCGGTAGCCGAAGCGCGCCTTCTTCAGCAGGTACGGCGCGTTCGACATCGACTCCATGCCGCCGGTGACGACCACGTCGACGTCGCCCGCGCGGATCATCGAATCGGCGATCTCGACCGCGCGGATCGACGACGCGCACACCTTGTTGATCGTGTCTGCGGGCGTCTCGATCGGCAGGCCTGCTTCGATCGCTGCTTGCCGCGCCGGCGCCTGCCCGGCGCCGCCCTGGAGCACCTGCCCCATGACGACGTACTGCGGCTCGTGCGGCTCGACGCCGATGCGCTCGAGCGCGGCGCGGATCGCGATCGCCCCGAGCTGCGTCGCCTGGTACGAGGCGAGCCCGCCGCCGAGCTTGCCGAACGGTGTGCGCACGGCACTGACGATCACGCTGCGTGCCATCAGCGCAGAAACGACGTCTCGGGAGTGAGGCGCTCGGAGAAGCCGACGATCAGGCGGATGACCGCCTCCACGTCGGCGAGATCGCACATCTCGTTCGGGCTGTGCACGTAGCGCGTCGGAATCGAGAGCAGCCCGGTCGGCACGCCGGCGCGCGTGAGATGGATCTCGTCCGCATCCGTCGACGTGGTGCGCGAATAGACCTCGTACGCGTGCGCGATCTCCTCTGCTTCCGCAACGTCGGAGAGCAGCTCGGTCACACGCTTGTTGAGCGTCGGGCCGCGCGAGATCATCGCGCCCGCGCCGAGCTCGATGCGGCCGGCGCGACTCGCGTCGCCGCCGGGAACATCGGTCGCGATCGTCACGTCGATCGCGAGCGCGACCTGCGGGTCGAGACCGTACGCCGCCGCGCGCGCACCGTAGAGCCCGATCTCTTCCTGGACTGCGGCGACTGCGACGACGTCAACCTGCGCCCGCCCGTTCTCGGCGATCCGCCGCGCGGACTCGAGCGCGATGTACGCGCCGAGGCGGTTGTCGAGCGCCTTAGAGACGAGCCGGCCGTGTGGGAGCTCGACCGGCGGCCCGATCCAGACGCCCGGGTCGCCGACGCGGACGAGCGACTCCGCGTCCGCGCGGTCCTTGGCGCCGATGTCGATGTGCACGTCGGCGAGCTCCAGCTTCGGGCGGTCGCGGATCTGCTCCGGCGAAACGCGCTTGCGGCACGCAACCGCCGGAATCGGCCCGTTGCGGGTGAAGATCTGAAGGCGCTGGCCGTGGAGCGTCTCGGGGCCGACGCCGCCGATCGTCGTGAACGAGAGAAAGCCGTTCTCCTCGATGTTCGTGATCGAGATGCCGATCTCGTCGATGTGCCCCATCAGCACGAGGGTCGGCGCGCCGTCGCCGGCTCGGACGCGCGCGAAGGAGCTGCCGAGCGTGTCGGAGCTCACCTCCGCGAAGGCGGAGGCGGCCTCGCGCCAGACGCGCGCGGGCTCCTCCTCGTGCCCGGAGATTCCGGAGGCGGTCAAAAGCGACTCGAGCAGCTCGGGCACGGCCATGGCTTGCGCATTGAACCAGGAGCGCCTACCCTGACTCCGACATGACTCTCTCGACCTCGACGTGGTGGGCCTGGCGCCGCGAGCGGGGCGGGAGCCTGCGCGCGTAGCGAAGACGCGCCGAGGACAGCCTGCACCGCTCGACCGTGACGACCCGAAGAGGGTCGTCTTTTCGTATCCCGATGACCACGTTCACCGCCATCGACACCGATCTCGTCACCCCGCTCGGGGCCTATCTGCAGCTGCGCGAGCAGGGCCGCGCGTCGTTCCTGCTCGAATCCGTCGAGCAGGGACGCCTCGGCCGCTACTCGTTCGTCGGCTGCGGCGACCGCCTGGTGACGCTCGAGGAAGCCGAGCAGCTCGACGAGGCGGTCGTCGGCTACGTGGGCTACGACTTCGTGCCGAAGCTCGAGCCGACGGTGCCGCTGCCGGCCGACGGGCCTGACGTGCCCGAGAGCCGCTTCGTCGTGGCGGACGTCTTCCTGCGGTTCGACCACGTGCTCGGGATCGCCGAGGTCCTCGCGGGACCGGCGGACCTGCAGCTCGAGCATCGGGGCCTCGCCCCGAGCGAGATCCGCCCCACGCACGGCGAGACGGTTCGCTTCCCGGACCGCGCGGAGCACGAGCGGCGGATCGAGGTCGCGAAGGAGCACATCCGCCGCGGCGACATCTTCCAGGTGGTGCTGTCCCAGCGGGCGGAGCGCGACACCACGGTCGAGCCGCTCGCCGTCTACCGCGCGCTTCGGCGCATCAACCCGTCGCCCTACCTCTTCCTGCTCGAGCTGGACGGCGTCGCGCTCGTCGGCTCCTCGCCGGAGACGCACGTAAAGGCGGAAGGAAGCCGCGCGAGCCTCAACCCGATCGCGGGCACGACCGCACGCGGCGAAGGCGACGCCGAGCGGCTGCTCACCTCCGAGAAGGACCGTGCCGAGCACGTGATGCTCGTCGACCTCGGGCGCAACGACCTCTCTCGTGTCTGCGTGCCGGGAACGGTGAAGGTCGAGCGCTTCCTCGAGCCGGAGCAGTTCTCACATGTCACCCATCTCGTCTCCGAGGTCGCAGGCGAACTGCGCGAGGGCGTCTCGCCGTTCGAGCTGCTGCGCGTCACGTTCCCCGCCGGCACGGTCTCCGGCGCGCCGAAGGTGCGCGCGATGCAGATCGTCTCGGAGCTCGAGGGCCGGCGGCGCGGCATCTACGCGGGTGCGGTCGGGTACTGCATGCCGGCCGAGCGCCAGCTCGACACGTGCATCGCGATCCGCACGCTATGGCTCCGCGAAGGCATCGCGCACCTCCAGGCGGGCGGCGGGATCGTGGCCGACTCGGATGCGG
>DASREW010000032.1:0-189496 GCA_035651895.1 Gaiellaceae bacterium | reverse complement strand
GATGAGCCGTAGGCTCGACGGAGGCTCACAGGGAGCGGAGGTGCCGGCTATGCCGGCGCCGGAGCGGATGAGCCGTAGGCTCGACGGAGGCTCACAGGGAGCGGAGGTGCCGGCTATGCCGGCGCCGGAGCGGATGAGCCGTAGGCTCGACGGAGGCTCACAGGGAGCGGAGGTGCCGGCTATGCCGGCGCCGGAGCGGATGAGCGTTAGGCGACTCGCAACGCTCCAGTGGGTCGGGCTGCTCGCGGGCGCCGCCACCTGGCTCGTCGCGCACTTCGGCGGCGTCGGGATCACAGAGGCCGAGTGCAACGGCGTCGGCGCACGCTGGACGATCTCGAATCCCGTCTGGCAGGGAACCGTCATGGGCGTGACCGTCGCGATTCTCGCGCTTGCCGAGCTCTGCGCCGTGACGGTGTTCATGCGCACGCGCGGCGCGGGCTTCGGCGACGGGCCGCCTGCCGAGGAGGCCGACAGCCGGCGCCTCACGCGCATCCACTTCTTCAGCGTTGCCGGAGTCGTGGCGAACCTGATCCTGATCATGATCGTCCTGCTCGACGGAACCGCGAACCTCGTCGACATCGCGTGCCGGCAGTCATGAGAAGGCTCGCCCTCATCGTGCTCGTCGCGCTCGTCGCCGCCGCACCGGCCGACGCCGGCAGCGCGCAAGTGCTCTACGGCAAGCACCTGTTCGGCCGCTACTGCGTCTCGTGTCACGGGATGAACGGCAGCGGGGTGACGACGCCGAAGTCCATCGGCGCCGGCCCCGGCCGCGAGCAGGCGGAGCAGCAGGCCGTCGCGCCGTCGCTCCAGGGCGTCGGCGCGCTTGCTGCCGACTTCTACCTGCGTACGGGCTACATGCCGCTGCAGCGTCTCGGGCTCCAGCCGCGCCGCTCTCGCGTCCTCTTCGACGACGCGCAGATCCGCGCGCTCACCGCGTACGTCGCGTCGCTCGGGGCCGGCCCGAAGATCCCCCAGCCGCAGCCGCAGCGCGGGAACCTCAGCCAGGGCGAGCACCTCTTCGCAGATCACTGCGCCGGCTGCCACCAGATCGTCGCCGAGGGCGGCTACGTGACCGGAGCGGTGCCGCCGCCGCTCGAGGACGCGACCGCGACGCAGATCGCGGAGGCGGTGCGCATCGGCCCGTACGTCATGCCCCGCTTCACGAAGAAGGCGATCTCGAACGCACAGCTCAACTCGCTGATCGCCTACGTGCAGTACACGAAGCACCCCGACGACGCAGGCGGCTGGGCACTCGGCCACATCGGCCCGGTGCCGGAAGGGCTCGTCACCTGGTTCATCGCGATCGCCGCGCTCATCTTCACGTGCATGCTCATCGGCAAGAGGTATCGCAGTGAGTAAGGCGCGCGACCTCTTCGTGTCGCTCGGCGTGCTGCTCGCGGGCCGCGGCCGCGCCAAGCTGCCCGAGCGCGAGCGCATCGTCCCGGAGAAGCCGCCGCGCCCGGGCTGGGAGGCGACCGCGGTCGTCCTCTTCGGGCTCGCCGCGCTGAGCGCGCTTGCCTTCCCGTTCCTCTACGCGTTTGGCCGTCACCTCTCGCACGAGACGCAGTGGCTCGGGCTCTCGCTCGGCCTCGCGTTCGTCCTGGCCGGCGCCGGGCTCGTCGTCGCCGGGCGGCAGCTGATCGTCACCGAGGAGATCGAAGAGGACTATCCGCCCGAGGAGCACCCGGAAGAGCAGGAGCTGCTCGCCCAGGCGATCGAGGAGACGGGCGACAGCCTCGTGAGCAGGCGCCTCTTCGTGCTGTCGCTCGCCGGCGCGGTCGGTGCGATCGGCGTCGCGGCGGTCACACCGCTCGTCTCGCTCGGGCCGGTGTTCGGCATCTCGAAGTTCTTCAGCACGCCGTGGCGGCGAGGCCGGCGCCTCGTCGACGAGAGCGGCCGCCCCTGGAAGGCGAGCGACATCGAGGAGGAGGACTTCTACACGGCATTCCCCGAGGGCGCCGACGAGGAGGAGCTCGGCTCGCCGGTCGTGCTCGTTCGGCTGCCGCAGTCGAGCTTCGACCTGCCGCCCGAGCTCGCGCACTACCCGGCGAACGGGATCGTCGCCTACTCGAAGATCTGCACGCACGCGGGCTGCGCGATCTCTCTCTACCGCGCGCCGCTCTTCCAGCCCGACGAGCCGAAGCCGGCGCTCGTCTGCCCGTGCCATTACTCGACGTTCAACCCCGCCGACGGCGGCAGCGTCCAGTTCGGCCCGGCGGGCCGCAAGCTGCCGATGCTGCCGCTCGAGATCGACCGGCGCGGCTACCTCCGCGCGGCCGGCAACTTCGACGAGGCGGTCGGGCCGTCCTGGTGGGGCGTCCGCAACAGAAAGCCGAGCCCGGCGTGATCCGTAAGACGCTCAAGGTCCTCGACCAGCGCACAGGCGACGCACCGCTGCTGCGGAAGATCGCGCGCTACGTGTTTCCCGACCACTGGTCGTTCCTGCTCGGCGAGGTCGCGCTCTACTGCTTCGTCGTGCTCGTCCTCACGGGCACCTACCTCGCGCTCTTCTACACCGACTCGACGCGGCAGATCACCTACCACGGCCCGTACAAGCCGCTCGACGGCCAGAAGGTGAGCGAGGCGTACAACTCGGTCCTCAACCTCTCCACCACCGTCCGCGTCGGCCTGCTGATGCGCCAGACGCACCACTGGGCAGCCGACGTCTTCGTCGCGGCGATCTTCCTGCACCTCGTGCGGGTGTTCTTCACCGGCGCCTACCGCAAGCCGCGCGAGCTCACGTACCTGATCGGGCTCACCGTCCTCTTCGTTTCGCTTCTCGAGGGCTACCTCGGCTACTCGCTCGTCGACGACCTGCTCTCGGGCATGGGCCTCGCGATCGGCTACGGCGTCGCGATCTCGATCCCGTTCATCGGCGGGAACCTCGGCGAGCTGATCTGGCACGGCCCGTTTCCGGGGACCGACGTCTTCTTCTCCCGCATGTACATCGCGCACGTCTTCCTCATCCCCGGCCTGATCGGGATGCTGCTCGTCGCGCACCTCGGTCTCGTCGCGATGAAACACCACACGCAGTTCAAGCAGGGACCGCGCGAGACCGAACGGAAGATCGTGGGCGTGCCGACGTTCCCCGGACAGGCGCCCCGCTCGGTCGGCCTGATGTTCGTCACCACCGGGGTGCTCTTCCTGCTCGGCGGCCTCGCGCAGATCAACCCGATCTGGCTGTGGGGCCCGTACCACACGTACCTCTCGACGAACGGCGCGCAGCCCGACTGGTACCTCGGCTGGCTGATCGGCGCGCTGCGGCTCATGCCGGGCTTCGACGTCGTGATCGGCAACTACACGCTCGTGCCGAACCCGTTCTGGGGCGGTGCGCTCTTCCCGCTCGTCGTCCTGGCGTTCCTCGTCTCGTGGCCGTACGTCGAGCGGCGCTTCATCACGCACGACTACGGCTACCACAACCTGCTCGACCGGCCCCGCGACGCACCGCTGCGCACGGGGATCGGCGTCGGCGTGTTCATCTGGGTCGCGCTGATCTTCGTCGCAGGCTCCGTCGACCGCGTCAACGTCTTCTTCGACCTCAGCTACACGGCGACGATCGACGTGATGCGCGTCGCGGTCTGGGTCGTGCCGATCGTCTGCGGCGCGATTGCGTATCGCGTGTGCGTCGAGCTCGCGCAGGGCGACGAGGCGGAGCGGCGGCGCAAGCGCGCCGAGCACCGCGCGAAGGCGATGACCGAGTTGGAGTCCTCGTAGTGCTGACGGTGTTGCAGCAGAAGCTCGCCGAGGCGCACGGCCTCGCCATCGCGGCGGCGGCCGTCACGCGGCAGGTCGAAGAGCGCATCGAGCTGCCCGACCTGCGCGATGCGCTGGCGGAGCTGCGCGCCGACGCCGAGGAGACCCGTGCGCGGTGCCTCGTCGTCGAGCGCAAGCTGCCGGAGGAGCTCTTCGACGAGCTGCGTGCACACGCGAACTCCACGCACGAGCGTGCTGTCGATCTCGTCGGGGCGTGGTTCAAGGCGGGCACCGATCCGATCCAGGCGTGGAGCTTTCTCGCGATGGCCGAGGCGGGCGAGGTCGCCGTGTGGTCTGCGGTGACCGATCTCGCGGTCCGCGGAGGCATGAGCGACGTCGCCGAGCTCGCGGCCTGGGCGCTCCCGATCCAGGAGCGGCACCTCTCCGTCGCGCTCGTCGGCGCGCCGGCGCTCGCGCGCCGGTTCGAACCGGAAGACCCGCGGTGGGGCTGAGCTAGGCTGGGCGGACCGGGGTGCCCCGACCGGGGCTGAGATCACACCCGTCGAACCTGATCCGGGTCATGCCGGCGAAGGGAGTGAACGACGCTGAACGAGAACGACACGCCGAGCTGGGGGATCGAGCCGGTCCCGGAGCGCCTGCGGGTGCTCGGCGTCTTCGACGGCTTCCTGCTGTGGGCGAACCTCTCGGTGTCGCTGCTCGTGATCGTCGCCGGCGCGTTCCTCGTTCTGCCGGCGAGCCAGTACGGCCTCGCACTGTCGCTGCCGGAGGCGTTCGGCGCCATCGTCGCGGCAGCGTTCGTCGGCAACGTGCTCCTCGGGCTGGGCGGGCTCATCGGCGCCGACGCGCGGGTGCCGACGATGGTGCTAATGCGCGCACCGCTCGGCCGCCGCGGCTCGTACGTCCCGACCGGACTGAACGTCCTGCAGTGCCTCGGCTGGTCGGTCTTCGAGCTGATCATCATCGCGACCGGCGCGAGCGCCCTCTCGCAGCAGGTGCTCGGCTTCGGCGGCGTCGCGTTCTGGAAGATCCTGTTCGGCGTCGTCGCGACCGTGCTCGCGTTCCTGGGGCCAGTCGGCTTCGTGCGCCGCTACGTACGCAAGTTCGCCGTGTGGATCGTGATCGCCTCGCTCCTCTACATCACGTGGTGGTCGCTCTATCACCGGCATCCGGTTGCGCTCTGGCACCGGCCGGGCACGCACGCGTTCTGGCCGGGATTCGACCTGGTGCTCGCGTCGATCATCAGCTGGACGCCACTCGTGGCCGACTACACCCGTTTCTCGACGACGCGCAGGTCGGGCTTCTGGGGCTCGGGCCTCGGCTACTTCGTGCCGACGATCCCGCTGTTCGGGCTCGGCGCGGTGATCGCGATGTCGCGCCACATCAGCGACGCGCCCGGTCTGCTGACCGCGGTCGCCGCCGGCGGCGTGGCGAGCGTGCTCGCGCTGCTCGCACTGACCGTCGACGAGAGCGACGAGGCGTTTGCGAACGTCTACTCCGGCGCGGTCAGCCTGCAGAACCTCCTGCCGCGCGTGCCGCAGAGGCTGCTCGTGGGCGGCTTCGCGGCGATCGCGACCATCGGCGCGCTGCTCGTCGACCTGCGCAACTACCAGCCGTTCCTCTACCTGCTCGGCTCGTTCTTCGTGCCGCTGTTCGCGGTGCTCCTTGCCGACTGGCTGCTCGCAGGCCGGCACTATGCGCGCGAGGACGTCTTCCACGCCGCGGAGGCACGGTTCGAGATGCTGGCTGCGTGGCTCGTCGGCTTCTGCCTCTACCAATGGCTCTCGCCGCAAGGCCCGTCCTGGTGGACGCGGCTCGTCGCGCACGCGCATCCGCACGCGCTGCCGTGGGGCGGGGCGTCGCTGCCCAGCTTCGCCGGAGCGTTCCTTCTCGCCATACTCGCGCGAGCACTCATCCGTGATCGCGCTCCTCGGGAATCTCTCGCGTGACCTCGTGCCGGGAGCGCCGCCTCAGGTAGGCGGCGGCTCCTACCACGGAGCTCGCGCGCTGCAGCGGCTCCGCGTGCCCGCGAGGGTGGTCGCCCGTTGCGCCGCCGAGGACCGCGACGCGCTGCTCCCGCCGCTCGTCCGCCTCGGGACGCCGGTGCGCTACGTCGCCGGCGAATCGACCGCCGCGTTCTCATTCTCGTACGAGGGCGACGTGCGCACGATGCGCGTCGAGGCGCTCGGCGACGTCTGGCAGCCGGAGGACGTCCCACCCCTTCGCGCGCGCTGGATCCACATCGCACCTCTGGCGCGCCACGAGTGGCCGCTCGGGACGATCGCGGCGCTGGCACGCCGCTATCGCGTCTCGTTCGACGGGCAGGGCCTCGTCCGCGTGCCCGAGATCGGCCCGCTGCGGCTCGACGGCGACTTCGACCGCGACCTCCTCCGCCACCTCTGGGTGCTGAAGCTCGCCGAGGAGGAGGCGGAGGTGCTCGGCGACCCGGCGGGGCTCGGCGTGCGCGAGGTGCTCGTCACGCACGGCTCGCGCGGCTCGACCGTCTACTTCGCCGGCCGGCACGAGTTCGTGCCGGCCCACAGCCTGCGGCGCGACCCCACGGGGGCCGGCGATGCGTTCGCAACCGCCTACATCGTCGGCCGGAACGCGGGCTTCGGGCCTGTCGGCGCCGCGCGGCGCGCCACTTCGGTTGTCGCGTCGCTGCTCACGCGATGATCGTCGCCACGGTGTCGGGGACGTTCGAGGTCGACCTCGAGACCGGGGAGCTCGAGCCGGTCGACGTCGCGCTCGAGCCGCCAGCGGTTTTCGCGCTCAACCTGCCGCGCGTCGTCGCGGCCGCCGCAGCCGGTGCGACCGTCGTCGCGGTCGTCGCCGCGAAGCCGCCGCTCCTCGTCTCCCACGACGCAGGCTCGACCTGGCGCGCCGCCGGCCGCGGGCTGCCGCCGGGGCGCGCGGTCGCGATCGACGAGACGGATCCGGACACGATCGTCTACGCGGCGCGCAACCGCCTCTACGTGTCGCGGAACGGCGGCGTGTTCTGGACGGCTCTGGCCGTCGAGCTGCCGGAGGTCACCGGAATTTCTCTCTGAATTTTCATTTTCGTCGCAATGCACCCTTGCGCAGCGTTGCCGCTTTCTCTATTCTCTCTGGCCGGAGGAGATCCATGTCTATGTCTTACGCCCTCATCACGAACCCCGACTCCGCCTTCGCCCGGAGGCCTGCGCGCTAGGTCCTAGCCGCATGGCTGCTGGTGCGAAGGCGATCCGAAAGGGTCGCCTTCGTTGTTTTCCGACCACCCATCGAGACAATTGAGAACGATCTTCCTGCGTTTCCCCGGAGGTAAAACCCCCTGCTGAAATAGCCGGTGCTTTTGCCTGCGGTTTTCCGGAGCGCGCAGGCAGGTCTGCCTCCCGACCACACCGAGAGGAGACGAAGATGCACCGGCATCTGTATCCGGTCCCCGCCGCGCCCTCGGTGCGGCAGCGCCCGGCCAAGGTCGTCGCGCTCGAGGCGCGCCGGCAGGCGCGGGCTCAGCGGGCGACCGCCAAGCCGCAGCCTCCGAAGGCTGCGTGACGACTCCGCGCGGCGGGTTTGCCCCTAGAGGGCGAACTCGCCGCGCGCGACGACGACGGCGGAGCCGCCGACCTCGACGCGGGTGATCTCGTCGCCGGCACCCTCGACGCGCGCGTAGAGCGTCGACGGGCGGCCGATCTCTGCGCCCTGGTGGATCTCGATCTCCTCGCCGAAGGCAATGCGGCCGTGACGGGCGAGGTGGATGGCGAGCGGCCCGGCGGCCGAGCCGGTCGCCGCGTCCTCGCTCACGCCGTGGTCCGGCGCGAACATGCGCGTCTTCCAGCGCTTACCGTCGCGAGCGAAGCAGTTCGCCCCGTCGCGCGTCGCGCGCTTGAGCGCCGCGAAGTCGGGTGAGAGCGCGGCGACGGTCTCGGGCGAGTCGAGCTCGACGTAGACGTGACCCGGCCCGAGGTCGTACCGCTCGACGGGCAGGCCTGAGCCGGCAACCCCGAGCGCGGCGAACAGCCGCTCGGTCTCGGCGACGGTCTCGAAGGCGGGGATCGGCTGCTCCATCCGGCCGAAGACGATCGTCGGGCCCTCCCGCTCGAGCGCCACGGGCACGACGCCGGCGCCGGTCTCGAGCCGGATCACGATCTTCGAGAGCGGCCCGCCGAGCACGAAGGCGCTGCCGAGTGTCGGGTGGCCGGCGAACGGCAGCTCGTTCGCCGGCGTGAAGATGCGGATCCGCACGTCGGCGTCCGGGACGGTCGGCGGCAGGACGAACACCGTCTCCGCGAAGTTCATCTCGCGTGCGAGCAGCTGCATCGTCTCGTCGTCGAGCTCGCGCGCGTCGGTGAAGACCGCGAGCTGGTTGCCGGCGAGCGGCGCGTCGGTGAAGACGTCGCAGACGACGTAGCGGAAGCGGGCCACGAGCCTCAGTCAAGCAGAGGCGGGGAGGCACGCGCGTGCCTCCCCGCCTTCCGCGCTCAGCTCACCGTCAGAGCGGTGTCGTCGACGAGGAACGAGGTTTGGAGGGAGTTGTCCTCCACACCCGTGAAGGTCAGCGTGACCTTCTGTCCCGCGAAGCCGGAGATGTTGAACGAGTGCTGCACGTAGCTCGTCGAGTGGTTCAGGTTCGAGTACGTGGCGAGCGTCGTCGATCCGAGCTTCACCGTCAGCGTGTCGTACGCGTGCGTGGTCGTGGTCTCGGACGTGTTGATCTCGAGCCAGTACGACAGCGTGTAGCTGCTGCACCCACTCGGGATCGTCACGGTCTGCGACAGCGTGTCCGTGTGCGAGCGGCCGTAGCCGTCCAGCCACGCGAACCAGCTGCCCGAGTGCGGCGGTGCGCCGCTGTTCGAGATGACACCGGAGGTCGCAGTCCAGCCGGTGTTGCCCGACTCGAAGCCCGGGTTCACGAGCTTCTGGCCCGACGAGCAGCTGCCGCCGCCGCCCGCGCTCGACACGGTGAGCGAGTAGCTCGTCGTGTGCGTCGCGCTCGTCCCCGTCGCGGTGATCGTGATCGGGTACGTGCCGGCCGCCGTGCTCGACGAGGTCGACACGGACATGGTCGACGTGCCGCCTGCCGTCACCGATGACGGCGAGAACGTCACCGTCACGCCGCTCGGCGCGCCGCTTGCGCTGAGCGTCACCGTCTGACTGCTCCCCGAGGTCACGGCCGTCGAGACGGTTGCGCTCGTGGCGCCGCCCGCGGTGACCGAGCCCGAGGTCGGGCTGACGGAGACGGAGAAGTCGTTCGCCGGCGGCGGCTGCGTCCCGGACGGCCCGAACGCCGAGGTCCCATTCGGCGTGCCGAGCCCGGTCGGACCGTCGTAGCCGGTCGTGCCGGTGCAGAGATACGAACCGCCGCACGAGCCGTTGGAGCCGCTCGTGACGTCGAACAACCCGCTCGGGTCAGCGTAGGGATACGCATTCGGATAGTCGCCGGCCGCGGGCGACGATGCGAGCGCGTAGACGGACGCGATGATCGGCGAGGCGACGCTCGTCCCGCCGAACAACGTCCAGCCTCCCGACCCGTAGCTGTCGTAGACAGCCACGCCGGTGTTCGGGTCGGCGACGGCCGACACGTCGGCCACCGTCCGCCGCGAGCAGCCGGAGTCGTGCTGGAACGACGGCTTCGTCTCGTAGGCGGAGCAGCCGCTGCCCGCGCCCGACCAGGCCGACTCGGTCCAGCCCCGGGAGTTCGACGCCTTGTTGAGCGTCGTCCCGCCCACGGCCGTCACGTACGGCGAGCTCGCGGGGAACTCGACGCCGTAGCCGTCGTCGCCGCTCGACACCGTGATCGCGACGCCCGGGTGGTTGTAGTAGGTGTTGCCCGTCGTCGGATCGCTCGAGCTCTCCGAGCCGCCGTAGCTGTTCGAGACCGCGTTTGCGCCCTGGGACACCGCCTGGTTCACGGCCGTGCCGAGGTTCGCGGTCGACGGGCTGGTCGCCTCGACGAGCAGGATGTGACACAGCGGGCAGATCGCCGAGACCATCTCGACGTCGAGTGCGATCTCGCTCGACCAGCCCGAATTCGCCGCTGGGTACGAAGTGCCGCCGTTCTGGTTGATCTTGCGGAAGCAGCCGTTCGCCGTCGTGCAGGCCGGCAACCCGAACTGGCTGCGGTACGTCGCAAGATCGCTCTCGACGCTCGGGTCGTCGTACGCGTCGACGATGGCCACGGTCTTGCCGGAGCCGCCGGTCGTCGGCAGCTTGTACGCGCTGTCGAGATCGGCGGGGCCGTAGCCCGAGACGGCTGCGGCCGCTGCAGCCGGGGTCAATCCTGCAGGCAGCGACGCGATCGGCGGCGTTGTGCGCCTGAGGGAGAGACACGCCATCTCTCCCGGTGCCGGTGCGTTGCAAACCCGCGTGTACGAAGACGACCCGCCGGAATCGGCCATGGTCGTCGCGGCGGTGGAGCCGCCGAGTGCGCAGAGTGCCAGCAGGATCAGAGCACGCCTCGAAAGGCGGAGAACCCCCTTGCTCATCTCTTCCCCCTCAGTGGTCGCTTGCGGCTAGCGGGACCTATCGGCCGGATCCTTGCAAAGCAGCCGGAGATTGCAAGCGCGGCTTGCTTCCCAGCCGACGGGTGACGGAGAATCAGGCGATTCAACCCGACCGGCAGGACTAACCCCCCAATAGGAGGTCTGGTGGAAGCGCACGCGCATCACGACAAGGACCGGCGCATGCTGCACGCGCTGGGCTACGCGCAGGAGCTCTCGCGGAGGATGAGCGGATTCTCGAACTTCGCGATCTCGTTCACGATCATCTCGATCCTCTCGGGCACGCTGACCCTGTACTACGCGGGCCTGAACTACGGCGGCCCGATCGAAGAGGCGTACGGCTGGCCGGTCGTCTCGGTGTTCGTGATCATCGTCGGCCTCGGCATGGCCGAGATCGCGTCGAAGTACCCGACCGCCGGCGGCCTCTACTACTGGGCGTCCAAGATGGGCGGGCCTGCGTGGGGCTGGTTCACCGGCTGGTTCAACCTGATCGGCCAGATCGCGATCACGGCCGGCATCGACTACGGCGCCGCGCTCTTCGCCGACTCGCTGCTCCAGCTCCTCTGGCCGTCGACGTTCAAGGGCACGGCGCACGAGATCATCTACGTCTACGCGGCGATCCTCGCGCTGCACGCACTGATGAACATCTTCAGCGTCCGCCTCGTGGCGTTCCTGAACGACGTCTCGGTGTGGTGGCACGTCCTGGGCGTCGTGATCATCGTCGGCTTCCTGATCGTCAAGCCGGACCACCACCAGTCGTTCGGCACCGTGTTCGGCCACACCATCAACAACAGCGGCTTCTCACACTCGTGGTTGTGG
This sequence comes from Gaiellaceae bacterium, assembly GCA_035651895.1. Classification (GTDB taxonomy): domain Bacteria; phylum Actinomycetota; class Thermoleophilia; order Gaiellales; family Gaiellaceae; genus PALSA-600. The sequence continues at coordinate 178,487 of DASREW010000032.1, read as the reverse complement.
TTCGTGCTGCTGCTCGGCCTCCTGCAGGCGCAGTACACGTACACGGGCTACGACGCCTCGGCGCACATGAGCGAGGAGACGCAGAACGCGTCGCGCTCTGCCGCGCGCGGGGTGATCATGTCGATCGTCGTCTCGGCGGTCTTCGGCTACATCCTTGCGCTCGGTGTGACGTTCGCCATCCAGAACGTCGCGAAGACGACCGGCGCGGGAACCTTCGCCGTCAAGCAGGTGTATCTCGACGCGCTCGGCACGCACACCGCCGAGGTGATGCTGTTCATCACCGTCATGGCGCAGCTCTACTGCGGCATGTCGTCGATCACGTCGGCCTCGCGCATGCTGTATGCGTTCTCGCGTGACCGCGCGACGCCCGGGCATCAGCTCTGGCGGCGCCTCAACGGCGAGCGGGTTCCGTACATGGCTGCGATCGCGATCGCGGTGCTCGCGTTCCTGTGCGCGTTCCCCGCGTACTTCGGAACGAACGGCTACATCGCGTACGTCGCCGTGACCTCGATCGCGACGATCGGCCTCTACATCGCCTACGCGATCCCGATCTTCCTGCGCCTCCGCGCGGGCGATTCGTGGGAGCCGGGCGAGTGGAACCTGGGCAAGCACTACCGCTGGATCGGGACGACCGCCTGTCTCTGGGTGGTGTTCATCGCCGTGCTGTTCATCATGCCGACCGTTCCCGGCGGCATCCCGTGGAACAGCGGTTTCACCTGGCTCGACGTGAACTACGCGATCATCGCCGTCGGCGGAACGCTGCTGCTCGTCGGCGGCTGGTGGCTCCTGTCGGCCCGCCACTGGTTCGAGGGGCCGGTCGCGCAGGGGAGCGAGGACGAGCTTGCGCGGATCGAGGAGCAGTTCGACCACGGCCATGGCGCCGCGCCCGCCTCGGCGTAGGATCGAAGACAAACCGGATCGGAGGGAGCCGGCCGCGCGCCGGCTCCCTCACTTCAAGGAGGGAATGCGTTGCTGACGCTCGAGGAGCTGCGGTCGGATTCGTCGCTCGACACGGTGATCATGGCGTTCACCGACATGCAAGGGCGCCTGCTCGGGAAGCGACTGCATCGCGACTTCTTCCTCGAGCAGGTCGAGCACGGCCATGGCACCGAGGGGTGCAACTACCTGCTCGCGCTCGACATGGAGATGGATCCCGTTCCGGGCTACGAGATCGCGTCGTGGGAGCGCGGCTACGGCGACTTCAATCTCGCCCCGGACCTCTCGACCTTGCGGCGGCTGCCGTGGTTGGAGGCGACCGCGCTCGTGTTGTGCGACGTCGAGTGGAACGACGGGGCACCCGTGCGTCCGTCGCCGCGCCAGGTGCTGCGCGCGCAGCTGGAGCGTGCGCGTTCGCACGGATTCGAGGTGATGGTCGGGTCCGAGCTCGAGTTCTACTTGCTGCGCGAGACCTACGAAGAGGCGCATCGCAAGGGCTACGACGACCTGACGCCGTCCGTGCCGTACATCCTCGACTACCACATCCTCGCCACGACCTACGACGAGCCGCTGCTGCGCCAGATCCGCAACGGCATGCAGGGCGCGGGCATCCGGGTCGAGACGTCGAAGGGCGAGGCGTGGCCCGGGCAGCAGGAGATCAACTTCCGCTACGCCGACGCGCTGACGATGGCCGACAACCACGTGATCTACAAGAACGGCGCCAAGGAGATCGCGCACCTCAACGGCTGCTCGATCACCTTCATGGCGAAACCGTCGCACGAGTGGATCGGCTCGTCGTGCCACATCCATTCGTCGCTGTGGCGGGACGGCTCGCCGGCGTTCGACGGCGGCGGCGCGGTATTCGAGCAGTACCTCGCCGGACAGATCGCATGTGCTCGCGAGCTCGCAGTGTTCTTCGCCCCGAACATCAACTCGTACAAGCGCTTCGCGGCCGGTTCGTGGGCGCCGACGACGCTCGCGTGGGGCATGGACAACCGCACGTGCGGCTTCCGGATCGTCGGCTCCGGCGGTGCGATGCGGGTGGAGTCGAGGATCCCGGGCGGCGACGTCAACCCGTACCTCGCGTTTGCGGCGACGATCGCGTCCGGGTTGTACGGCATCGAGAACGGCCTTGAGCTCCCGCCGAAGTTCGAGGGCAACGCGTACGAGTCGTCGGTCGAGCGGTTCCCGTCGACGTTGCGGGAGGCGACCGCGGCGTTGGAGGGCGGCTCCATGGCGCGCGCGGCGCTCGGCGACGACGTCGTCGACCACTACCTGAACTACGCGCGCACGGAGCAGGCGCTCTTCGACCGCGTCGTCACGAACTGGGAGCGGGAGCGGTTGTACGAGCGTGGCTAGCGCGAAGCCGATCATCGGGATCACGACGTACCTGACGCCGGCGGCGTGGGGTGCGTGGCAGCTCGACGCTGCGCTCGTGCCTGCGGATTACGTGCGTGCCGTGGTTGCGTCGGGCGGCGTGCCGTTGCTCGTGCCGCCGGGAGCAGAGCTGGATGCGACGCTGGACGTCGTCGACGGGCTCGTGTTCACGGGTGGCTCGGATCTCGATCCGGATCTGTACGGCGCGGCCGCGCACGCGGAGACGAACGGCGTCGTCCGCGAGCGCGACGACTTCGAGCTCGAGCTGATGCGGCGGGCGCTCGAGCGCGACGTGCCGATGCTGGCGATCTGCCGCGGCTCGCAGGTCCTGAACGTCGCCCTGGGCGGCGACCTGGAGCAGCACGTTCCGGATCGCGTCGGCACGGAGCTGCATCGCGAGGTGCTCGGCGTGTTCTCGGAGCACGACGTCGACGTCGAGGACGGCACGCGCCTCGCGAAGGTCCTGCGGAGCCGCCACGACGTGAAGTCGCATCACCACCAGGGCTTCGGCGAGCTGGGCGAAGGCCTGCGCGTCGCCGCCCGCGCGCCCGACGGAACCGTGGAAGCGCTCGAGGACCCAACGCGCCGCTTCACCCTGGGCGTCCTGTGGCACCCGGAAGCCGGCGAAGACCGCGCCCTGTTCGAAGCCTTGATACAGGAGGCGAAGACATATCGCACGGCGCGGCAAAACCCGTCGCCAAACGACGTGCCGTAACCGCAACAAAGCCTCCACAGCCGATGACGCCGGAGCCCCGCCGACGTACCGTGGCCGGAATGCCGCGCCGCGCTCCGATCGATCCTCAAGGGATCTACCACATCGGATCTCGCGGGACGTACGGCCGGCCGCTCTTCAAGACCGTCGGGCACCACGAGATGTTCCTCTGGATGTACGCACGCGTGACCACGAAGTACGGCATCACGACCTACGCGTGGGCACTCGTGAAGAACCATCATCACTTCGTCGTCGAACTTACCGACGGAGGGCTCTCCGAAGCGATGCGAGAGCTCCATGGCGGGTATTCACGCTGGATTCATCAGTGCTACGGGCAGACGGGCAAGGGTCACTTCTTCCGACACGGGTTCTTCGCTCGCAGGCTCGAGGATGAGCGGGACGTTCTCTCCACCTGCTGCTACGTCGACCTGAACCTCTGCTCTCATCGAGCGACGCCCACGCCGCGTAAGACGGATTGGAGCGGTCTCTCGGCAACACTCGGGCGCGCGCACCCCCGGTCGTTCCATCGCCCGGAACGGCTTCTCGGACTCCTGTCACCGGTGCCTGCAACGGCACGTAGCGCTTATCGCGAGCTCGTCCGGAGCGAACACGCCCACCGGCGCCTAGCCCCGACGCCAAACGACGGGGCTACGCCGCGTGGTTGAATCGGCGCCATGAGTGTCACCGTGGTGAACCCCGCGACCGAGGAGACGATTGCGGTGCTCGACTCGGCCGGGGTCGACGAGACCGACGCCGCGGTCGCGCGCGCGCGGGCCGCCCTCCCCGCTTGGCGCGCGGTCAGCCCCGCCGACCGCGGGCGGCTTCTGCGGCGGCTTGCGACCCTCGTCGAGGAGCACCGCGAGGAGCTCTCGCGCATCGAGTCGGCGAACGCCGGCAAGCCGATCAACGGCGCACGCGGCGAGGTCGGCATGGTCGCCGACGTCTTCCACTTCTACGCCGGCGCCGTCGACAAGCGCCACGGCGAGACGATCCCCGTCGCGGGCGGGATCGACATGACGTTCCGGGAGCCGCTCGGCGTCGTCGGATTGATCGTGCCCTGGAACTTCCCGCTCAACATCGCCTCCTGGAAGCTTGGCCCGGCGCTCGCGTGCGGCAACACCGTCGTCCTCAAGCCGGCCGAGCTGACGCCGCTCTCCGCACTCCGCCTCGCCGAGCTCGCGCTCGAGGCCGGGATCCCCGAAGGCGTCCTCAACGTCCTCGTCGGCAAGGGGTCCGTCGTCGGCCAGCGCCTCGTCGAGCACCCGGACGTCGCCAAGATCGGCTTCACGGGCAGCACGGAGGTTGGCCGGAGCGTCATGCAAGGCGCCGCGCAGACGATCAAGCGCGTGACGCTCGAGCTCGGCGGCAAGTCCGCCAACGTCATCTTCGCCGACGCGGACCTGGAGAAAGCGGCTGCCGCGGCCCCGTATGCCGTCTTCGACAATGCCGGCCAGGACTGCTGCGCGCGCTCGCGCATTCTCGTCGAGCGCAGCGCGTACGACCGCTTCGCCGAGCTGCTGATCGATGCGACCCGCAACGTAAAGGTCGGCGATCCGACGAGCGACGCGACCGAGATGGGGCCGCTCATCTCCGCGCAGCACCGCGAGACCGTCGCGAGCTTCGTCGAGACGACACCGCTCTTCGAGGGCGACGCACCCGACGGCAAGGGCTTCTGGTTCCCGTGCACGCTCGTCGAAGCGACGCCGGCCGACCGCATCGCGAACGAAGAGGTGTTCGGCCCCGTCGCCGCCCTGATCCCGTTCGACGACGAAGCGGATGCGGTCCGGATCGCGAACGACAGCCCGTACGGGCTCTCCGGCTCGATCTGGACGCAGAACGGCGCGCGAGCGCTGCGCGTCGCACGCGCGATCGACACCGGCGTGCTGAGCATCAACTCGAACTCCAGCGTGCGCGTCTCGACGCCGTTCGGCGGCTTCAAGCAGTCGGGCTTCGGCCGCGAGCTCGGCATGCACGCACTCGACGGCTATTCGGAAGTGAAGAACGTCTACTACTCGACGGAGGGCTGATGGGGCGTCTCGACGGCAAGGTCTGCGTGATCACGGGAGCCGGCGGCGGCATGGGTCGCGACGCCGCCCAGCTCTTCACCGAGGAAGGCGCAAAGGTCTGCGTCGCCGACGTCAACCTCGAAGCCGCGCAGGAGACGGTCGCGCAGTGCAACGGCGATGCGTTCGCGCACCAGGTCGACGTCGCGAACGAAGACAGCGTCGCCGCGATGATGAACGCGACGGCGGACCGCTTCGGCGGCATCGACGTGCTCTACAACAACGCGGGCATCTCGCCCGCCGACGACGCGTCCGTCCTCGACACGACGGTTGACGCCTGGGACCGCGTGCAGGACGTGAACACGAAGGGCGTGTTCCTCTGTTGCAAGCACGGCATCCCCCACCTGCTCACGCGTGGCGGCGGCAGCGTCATCAACGTCGCGAGCTTCGTCGCGATCGTCGGCGCTGCGACGAGCCAGATCTCGTACACCGCCTCGAAGGGCGCCGTTCTCTCGATGACCCGCGAGCTCGCCGTGCAGTTCGCCCGCGAGGGCGTCCGCGTGAACGCGCTCTGCCCCGGCCCCGTCGAGACGCCGCTCCTCCTCCGCATCTTCGGCGACGACCCGGCCGCCCTCGAGCGCCGGCGCGTCCACTGGCCGACCGGACGCCTCGCGAAGCCCCGCGAGGTCGTCAACGGCGCGCTGTTTCTTGCTTCCGACGAGTCCTCGTACGTCACCGGAGCGACATTCCTGGTCGACGGCGGGTTGACGGCCGCGTACGTGACGCCTTCTTAGGCATCCGTAAGACTCCCGCCACATAATCCATCGGATGCGGATCCTTCTCGTGTCCACCCCGCGGTCCGGGAACATGTGGACGAGACGACTGCTGCGCTCGCTCTTCGACCTCGAGGAGCGCTCCGTCCACGACGCCGCCGATCTCGACTGGGAAGCGCTGCCGGACCGCGTCGTCGTCCAGCTCCACGCCGACCGGACGCCGGAGCTCGAAGCGCTGCTCGAGCGGCACGGCTTCCGCGTGGTCGTGCTCGCCCGCCATCCACTCGACGTGCTGATCTCCATCCTCCACTTCGCTCGCCACGAGCCGCAGACCGCGAACTGGCTCGGCGGCGCACACGGCGACGAGAGCAAGATCCTCGACGCGACGCCGACCTCGCGCGCGTTCCTGCGCTACGCGACGTCGCACCGCGCGAAAGCGCTGCTCGGGATCACACCGCAGTGGTGGGACCGCGCCGATGTGCGGCTCCGGTATGAAGACCTGCTCGCGGACACGCGCCACGAGCTGGAGCTGATCGCGGAGGCGCTGGACGAGCGGCCGGCGAAGCCCTACGACGACGTGCTGGCGGAGGTCAACTTCGGCTCGCTGCAGAGCGAGGCGCAAAACGTCCACTTCTGGCGGGGCAACGCGGGCGGCTGGCAGGAGCTGCTCACGATCCCGATTGCGCGCAAGCTCGTCGACGCGCACGCGGACGTGCTGGTGAAGCTCGGCTACCTGTCGTTCCCCGACGAGCCGACCGCACGCGAGCGCTGGTCGAAGCTCCTGATCCAGCCCCGCTAGTACGCTCCGCCCGGTGCGGATCTGTCTGATGATCGAGGGCCAGGAGGGAGTCTCCTGGGAGCAATGGGTCGCGCTGGCGCGAGCGGCCGAGGACGCCAACCTCGACGGTCTCTTCCGTTCCGATCACTACCGCTCGATCGGGCGAGGCGACCCCGCCGGCTCGCTCGACGCCTGGGCGACGCTCTCCGCGCTCGCGGCAATCACGAGCCGCATCCGGCTCGGCACGCTCGTGTCGCCGGTGACGTTCCGCCGCGCTCCCGTGCTCGCGAAGATGGTGACGACCGTCGACCACATCTCGAGCGGCCGCGTCGAGCTCGGTCTCGGCGCGGGGTGGTTCGAGTCCGAGCACACCGCCTATGGATTCGCGTTCCCGCCGCAGCGCGAGCGGCTCGACGAGCTCGACCGCCAGCTCGCCGAGATCACGCGCCACTGGACCGAAGCAGACGACGTCTGGCCGAAGCCCGTGCAGCAGCCTCATCCGCCGATCATCGTCGGCGGCTCGGCGAAACCGCGCACGGTCGCAGCGGCCGTCGCGCATGCCGACGAGTACAACACCGTCTGGCCAACGGTCGAGGAAGCGCGCGAGCGCAAGCAGCGGCTCGACGAAGCGGCGGCTGCAGCCGGGCGCGACCCGCTGCGGTGCTCGATCATGATCAAGCTCGAAGGATCGATCGACGAGCTCGAGGAGCGGCTGCGCGCCTATGAGGAGGTCGGAGTCGAGCGGGTGATGCTCCAGCACCTGGAGCACGAGGACCTCGAGCGCGTCGCCGAGCTGGGCGAGCTCGCGGCGCGACTACGCTAGCCGCGTGCGAGTGTTTCTCGTCCGTCATGCCGAGGCCGCGCCCGGCGAGCCCGACGAACTGCGCCGGCTGACCGCCGCGGGCCGCGCCGCGGCCCGCACGCTCGCCGAGCGCTTCGCCGCGGCGGGCGTGGACGCCGTCGTCTGCAGCCCGCACCTCCGGGCGCGCGAGACCGCGGAGCCGATCGCGGCCGCGTGCGGCGTCGGCGCGGAGCCGGACGAACGGCTGGGGTTCGACGCCACCGCGGAGACTCTCCGCGCCGCGGTCGACGGTAAAGGCGAGACGGTGGTCGCCGTCGGCCATCAGCCGAACTGCAGCGAGATCGTGCTCGCACTCACCGGCCGCGACGTCGCCTTCGCTCCGGCGGACGTGGTGGAGCTCGAGCTGTGACCGCCGTCGCCGTCTCGGGCCTCCGCAAGGCATACGGTGACCACGAGGCGCTCAAGGGAATCGACTTCATGATCGAGCGCGGCGAGGTGTTCGGCCTGCTCGGCCCGAACGGCGCCGGGAAGACGACGACCGTCGAGATCCTCGAGGGGTACCGCGAGCGTGACGCGGGCGACGTCCAGGTGCTCGACGTCGACCCGCAGCAGAGCGGCCCCGCCTGGCGCGAGCGCATCGGCGTGATGCTGCAGTCGTCCTCGCTCTATCCGAATCTCACCGTGCGCGAGAGCCTCGGCGTCTTCGCCGGGTACTACGCGTCGCCGCGCCGGCCCGACGAGGTGATCGAGATCGTCGAGCTCGGCGAGAAGGCGGACGCGCGCGTGCGCACGCTGTCCGGTGGGCAGCAGCGGCGGCTCGACCTCGGGCTCGCGCTCGTCGGCGATCCCGAGCTCGTGTTCCTCGACGAGCCGACCACCGGTTTCGACCCGGGCGCGCGCCGCTCCGCGTGGCAGACGATCCGCAACCTGCGCGAGCTCGGCAAGACGGTGCTTCTGACGACGCACTACCTCGACGAGGCGGCCCAACTCGCCGACCGCGTCGCGGTCCTGCGCGACGGGCTGATCGTTCGCGAAGGCACTCCGGCAGAGCTGACCGGCGGCGAGGTCGAGACCGAGATTCGCTATCGCCGGAACGGCGACGAGTTCGTGGAGCGCACGCACGACCCGACCCGCCGCCTGCACGAGCTGACCTCCGACGCGATCGCCCGCGGCGAAGAGCTGGAGGCGCTCGAGGTGCGCCGCCCGACACTCGAGGACGTCTATCTGGAGCTGACCTCGGAGTGAGGCTCTTCCTGCACGAGCTGCGCACCGAGCAGGTCCTGTTCTGGCGGAACCGCGAGGCCGCGTTCTTCACGTTCTTCCTGCCGGTGATCTTCTTCCTCGTGTTCGGGTCGATCTACGGCAGCGACAAGATCGAAGGGATCCGCGGCGCCGCGTTCCTCGAGGCCGGGATGATCGGCTACGGGGTCGCGTCGACGGCGTTCGCGGGCCTCGCGATCACGATGGTGATCCGGCGCGAGAGCGGCGTCCTGAAGCGCATCCGCTCGACGCCCCTGCCCCCGTGGACGTACCTCGTCGCGGTGCTCGTCTCGACCTTCATCACCTTTCTGATCGAGGCCGTCATCCTCATCCTGCTCGGCCGGCTGCTCTTCTCGGTCGGGCTGCCGACCCGGCCGTTCTCGTTGCTCGTCGCGCTGATCGTCGGCGCGGCCTCCTTCGCGGCGCTCGGTCTCGGCCTCACCGGCCTCGTGCGCTCGGCCGAAGGCTCGTCGGCGGTCGTGAACTTCGTCTACCTGCCGATGGCGATCATCTCGGGCACGTTCTTCTCGCCCGCGAAGTACCCGGCGTTCCTGCGGGCGATCGCCGACGTCCTGCCGCTCACCTACTTCACCAAGCTGACCCGGAACATCGTGGTACGACACGACCACATCTGGTCGCAGGGCGGCGCGATCGCCGTCGTCGTGATCTGGGGCGCAATCGGCCTCGTCGCGGCTCTCCGCGGCTTCCGCTGGCAGCCCCGCGAGGGTTGACGGAACCGGAATCGACCATGCATCGTTCTATTCACTGATGGACGCCGAGCCCTCCATGGCCTTTGCCGTGCACCGCCACGACCCGCCTGCGATCGAGGTGCGGGTCAACTTCGGCGTGTTCGCAGGCCGCGAGGCGACGGCGGCGGAGATCGACCGCCTGGCCGAATGGCTGCTCGACGAGGTCGGCGAGGTGTCGATCATCTCCGAGGAACGGCACGAGATCGATGCGCACGTCGAGGCGTCGGTCCACCAGGTACGGATCGAGATCGCCGCCGACCGGCTCGACGGCCTGTCGCGAGACGAGGTCGAGCAGCGGATCCTCGAGCGCGCGGAGCACTGGGCGCGCCTCTGCGTGGCCGAGCGCCACGCCGAAGTCACAGACGGCGTGTGACCTCGTCCAGCGTTCGCTGCGCCTGACGCTGCGCCACCGCGTCGAGTCCCGGACCGGCCAGCTTCCCGAGCAGCCCCGTCAGCTGGAGCTCGGTGCGCCAGCGCATCACGGTCTCGTCGCCGTCCGCCGCGAGATCGAAGGTCGACGTGACGTCGGCGCCGCCACCGTGCGCGTGAAGCTCGGCATGCTCGGGCGGCCGCCGGTCGAGCACCTCGAAACGGATCGTCAGCGTCGGCGCGAGCGGCAGCGGCGGCTTGATCTTCGCCCGCCAGTGGTCCGCGTCCGCGACTTCGTGGCTCCGGACCGCCGGCATCGCAGCCGCGATCACGTCCGGGTCGGTGACGAGCTCGAAGACGCGCTCGCGCGGCGCCGCGAAGCGCCGTTCTCCTTCGACCACGTGCATTGCGCCGGGACGCTAACGCGTGAGCGTGATCTTCGAAAGGCCGAGCGGCTTGTCGAGGTCGACGCCGCGCAGACGGGCGAGCTCCATCGCCATCACCTGGCCCGGCACGACCGCGACGAGCGGGCTCAGCCACTCCGGGACGCCAGGCAGCAGCGGCAGCGTGACGCCGGCGGTGGCGCCGAGCGACGCGTCGTCGGTGATCGCGACGATCCGCGCGCCCCGGACGGCGACGGCGTCGATCGCGGTGCGCAGCTCCGCGAACGCCGGTCCGGACGGCGCCACGGCGACGACCGGCCACCCCGGTCCGATCGCAGCGACCGGCCCGTGCATCAGATCGGCCGCCGACCAGGACTCGAAGAGGAGGCCCGAGAGCTCACGGACCTTCAGCGCGATCTCGAACGACGTGCAGTAGTTGATGCCGCGCGCGACGACAGTGCCGCCTTCGATCGGGCCGAGGTCTTCGATCGCTCCGGCGTTCGCCCACGAGAGGTCGAGCTGCGCGGCGAGCCGAGCCGGTGTCTCCCGGAGCTCTGCAAGCGCACGCGAGTCGTTCGTCGTCACCGCGAAGATCAAAGCGACGGCACCGAGCGAGTTCACGTAGGTCTTCGTGGCCGCGACCGCATGCTCGTCGCCTGCTTCCAGCTTCAGCACCGCGTCGGCCGCCATTCCGAGCGGCGAGGCAGGCGAGTTGGTGAGGGCGACCGTCGGCCGGCCCTGACGCTTCGCCTCGGCGACGACCTCGACGACGTCGGGCGACTTGCCGGACTGCGAGATGCCGATCACGAGCGCTCCGTCGAGCCGGGGCGGCTGCCCGTACAGCGTGAAGAGCGACGGCGTCGCGAACGCAACGGGAACGCGGTGCGCCCGGCCGAGCAGGTACTGCGCGTAGCGGGCCGCGTTCGACGAGCTGCCCCGCGAGGCGATCAGGATGTACTGCACGTCGCTCGCCCGGAACAGCTCGCCGATCTGCTCCGCGTAGCCGTGCTGCCGTTCGAGCAGCCGCGCGAGCGCCTCGGGCTGCTCGCGCAGCTCCTGTTCGAGATGCGTGGTCACCGGATCAGCTCCGCCACTGCCTGAAGAGAGCCACTACCCGCACCGTAGGTGGCGATACGGCCGCGGGCGTGCTGCGGATTCCAGACCGGCAGCCCGGTCTCGACGATCACGGCACCCGGCCGGTCGGCGGCGGCCATCCACGGATGGCGATGCACGTCGCGCACCACGTAGACGTCGGCATCGGGAATCGCGCCGCCCTCGCGGACGATCGTGCCGGCAATGCCGTGCTCGTGCTCACCGGCAGCAATGTTCGCGACGGGACGGAGCTCGACGATCGTCGCGGACGGACCGACGGCGACCTCGCCCTCGACGCGCAGCGCGCGCGCTGCCGCCGCGCGCAGACGGTCGCGCTCGACCGGTCCGGCGCTCGGTTGCGCGCGGGCGGCGAGCGCATCGACGCGGCCGGCCGCGTCGGCGAGCCGCTCCGGATCGACGCGCTCCGCGAGCGCAGCGACGATCCGCGTGACGCTCTCCTCGCCGAGGTCGTGCCCGACGATCAGGGCATCGCAGCCCGCCTCGACCGCAAGCACCGCCGCGTCGGCGGGATCGTGACGTCCGCTCACACCCTTCATCTCGAGCGCGTCGGCGAGGACGACGCCTTCGAAGCCGAGCTCGTCACGCAGGACGTCGTGCGCGATTGCGGGGTCGAGCGTCGCCGCATCGTCGTGGACGCGAATGTGCGCCGTCATGATCGACGCGACCCCCGCGTCGATCGCCGCGCGAAACGGCGGCAGGCCGTCTTCGACGTCGCCGACGAGCGCAGGCAGCGCGAGGTGCGAGTCCTCGACGGTCGAACCGTGACCGGGGAAGTGCTTGGCGCACGCGGCAACGCCCTGCCGCTGCAGGCCCCGTACCGACGCCGCGACGTGCCGCGCGACGAGCGCGGCGTCGGCGCCGAACGAGCGCGTCCCGATCACCGGGTTGTCCGGGACGTTCACGTCGGCGACGGGCGCGAAGTTCCAGTTCACCCCGGCAGCGGCGAGGTCGGCGCCGATCGCGGCAGCGACCTCTTCCGTCAGCTCGACGTCGTCGATCGCGCCGAGCGCGGCCGCGCTCGGGTACGAGCTTCCGGTCCGCCACTCGAGGCGCGTCACGTCGCCGCCCTCCTCGTCGATGCCGAGCAGCACCTCGGGACGTTCCGCGCGCAGCGCCGCGCACAGCTCCGGCAGCGAGCCTTCGACGTTGTAGGCGAAGAGCACGATGCCGCCGCCTCCGCCGGCCAGGAAGCGGCGGATCCAGTCGGGCGGCGCGGAGCCCGGAAAGCTCGGGAACACGCACCGAGCCGCGTGCTCGAGCCTACGGCTCATCCGCGAACTGCCCCCGCGGTCAAGCCGAACGCGATGCGCCGCTGCACGAGCAGGAAGAACACGACGACGGGCAGGGCGGTCAGGGTCGAGGCCGCCATCAGCGCGCCCCAGTCGGTGTTGCGATCGGTCCCGGTGAAGTACGAGAGCCAGACGGTGATCGTCTGCTTCGCCTGGTCGTTCAGGAGGATGCGCGCGAAGATGTACTCGTTCCACGACGTGATGAACGCGAAGACGGACGTCGCGACGAGGCCGGGCCCCATCAGCGGCAGCAGGATCTTCAGGAAGACGCCGACGCGCGTCGAGCCGTCCACCATCGCGGCCTCCTCGAGGTCCTTCGGGATGCCGAGCAGGAAGCCGCGCAGCGTCCAGACGCAGAACGGCAGCACGAACGTGAGGTACGTGATCACGACGCCGCTCAGGACGTTCGCCTCGTGGTACCGCGCGAGCACGACGTAGAGCGGGATGATCAGGCCGGCCTGCGGCAGCATCTGGATCCCGATCACGAGCACGATGAACAGCGTGCGCCCCGAGAAGCGGTAGCGCGCAAGCGCGATCGCCGCCAGGAACGACAGCACGATCGAGATCGCGACCGTCACGCACACGATGATCAGGCTGTTCTTCACGTCGGCCCAGAAGTACGGCCGGTGGATCGCACTCGTGAAATGCGAGATCGTCGGATGGAGCGGGATCCAGGTCGGGTTCAGGCTGACGATCTGCTCGTTCGACTTGAACGCCGTCGAGACCATCCAGAACACCGGGAAGACCATCACGACGAAGACCGCGAGGCCGACGATGTCCCAGCCCACCTGACGCGCGCGCTTCGACCTCACGGCTCGACTCCGATCCGCACCATGCGACGCACGTAGACGATGCTGAGCGCAGCGACGATCACGACCATCAGCAGCGAGATCGCCGCGCCGCGGCCGTAGTTGTTCTCGAAGTACCCCTCTTCGAACAGGTAGACGCTCATCAGGTAGTTGCCGGGCACCGTCTTCGCCTGCCCGATCAGCAGGTACGGCTGCGTGAAGACGCCGAAGTCCCAGATGATCGAGAGGCTGGTGAGGATGAGCAGGATCGGCCGGAGGATCGGCAGCGTGATGTCCTTGAACACGCGCCACGGCGCAGCGCCGTCGACCGACGCCGCCTCGACGAGGTCGTGCGGGACCTGCGCCAGGCCGGCGTAGAGCGTGATCACGACGAACGGCAGCGCACCCCAGACGATCAGCATCGTGACCATCGAGAGCTGCGAGAACGTGGTCGCGTACCAGTCGTGCGCGTAGTAGTCGCCGAAGTGGAGCTTCGTCAGCACGTAGTTGAGGACGCCGTTCTCGGAGTTGCTCATCCAGTACCAGATCTGCACCGCGACGACGACCGGCATCGACCACACGAGCACGAGCCCTGACGTGACGAGGATGCGCACCCATGCGCTCAGCCGGACGAGCAGGAGGGCGACGAGCATCCCGAGCACCATCGTCAGCCCGACGTTCGCGACCGTGAAGACGGCGGTGCGCAGGAGCGCGTGCCAGAAGACCTGGTCGTGCAGGACGGAGCGGTAGTTCGCGAGCCCGATCGACGTGCCGTGGTGCCGGATCAGCTCGAAGAGCCCGTACTTCTCCGTCGAGAGCTTGACGAGCCAGTAGAGCGGGTAGCCGAGGATCACCCCGACCACCACGACGACCGGCGCGATCAGCGAGTAGGGGACGGCGCCGCGCCCGATCCGCCCCCAGACACGGCGCCGCCGCCGGGACGTCCCCAAGAGCGTCCCGGCGGCGGTGGCCGTACTGGTCCCTTCAGACACGCGTTAGGGCTGGTTCAACACCGAGGCGATGTTGTCGTCCGCCGACTGCGCCGCCTGCTTGATCGTCAGGTGGCCGGTGAGGATCTGAGCCAGCATGTTGCGGAGGATGTTCCCGTTCTCGACGTCCACCCAGTGCTTGGCCTGCGGCACGAACCAGCTGCGCGCTGCAGCCCGCTCGTTGACGCTGTTGCCGAGCAGGTTGGTCGCGTTCGGGATGTTGCCCTTCGCCTGGAGCGCCTTCTCCGAGCTCGTGCTCGTGAAGTCCTTGATCCAGTCGATTGCCTGCGTCTTGCTTCCGCTCGTCACCGGGACGGCGAGGTCGGAGCCGCCGAGGAACCCGGGCATGGAGGTGCCCGCGACGTGGCCCGGCATCACGAACTGCGCGGTGTCGGCGGTGTACTGCTTGCCGACGCAGCACGAGAACCAGCTCGGGCCCTCGATCGAGCCCGTCTGCCCCTGGGCGTAGACGTCGTAGGGGTTCGGGTGCGACTCGTCGGTCGTCTTGCTCGCCCGCGAGACCGCGTTGAAGAAGTTCTTGTACGCGGTCAGGCCTGCGATCGACTGCTTCGACTCGAGCAGGCCCTTCCACTTGCCGCTCACCTGGGTGGCGATGCCTCCGCCGTAGTCGAAGACGAAGCCCATCGCGAAGTACCAGTCGGTACCGGCGATGTAGAGCGGCGAAAAGCCCTTCTTCTTGTCGACCTTGAACAGCTTCGCTGCGTCGGCGGCATACGCGGCCGTCGAGTTCGGCAGCTTGGTGATCCCGGCCTTCTTGAACAGGTCGGTCCGGTACGTGATGACACGCGAGCCGGCGTAGTACGGGACGGCGAAGAGCTTGCCGCCGTACGTGCCGGACTTGGCGAGGCCGCTCAGCCAGCTGCTCGAGTTCGCGAAGCTGCTCTTCGCCGAGCTGAGGTTGGCGAACGCACCGGCCGCCATGTACGAGGTGGTCTCGGTGTTGCCCATCTCGACCACGTCAGGGCTGCCGCTGCCGCCTCCGGCCGCGAGGACCGAATCGAGCTTCGACAGGTGGTCGCCCCAGGTCTGGTACTGGACGTTGACCGTCCAGCCGGGGTTGTCGTTCTCGAACTGCTGGTTCGCCGCCGCGACGACATCCGGCCAGCCGGACTGCGCATCGGTCTGCAACCAGACGGTGAGCGTATTCGAGGCCGCGCGCTTCGTCGATGCCGAGGTCGTAGCCGCAACAGCGGCCGCCACCAAGGCGACGAGCGAGAGCGCGACGATGCTGCGTCTCTTCATCTAGAGCCCTCCACGGTCAGGCGGCGGGGGCCGCGCGTGTGGTCAAGACCACAGGTCATTGGTCTGGACTCTCGCACAACGTTCACCGAAAAGTCAATACCAATTTCAGAACTGGTCTAGTCCGGTGACGGCGAGCGGCTGCAGCGGCCGGCCGCCGACGCCGATCTCGGTGACGAGCCGGTAGCGGTCACCGCGGTAGGTGGAGCTCGTGAACTCGACGATGTCGCCGGAGGCGGTTCGCGTCACCCGCTCGAAGAGCAGCGCGGGCGAATGCAGAGGCACGCCGAGCGCCTGCGACTCCTCCTCGTTCGTCACGGTCGGCTCCACCGTCTGCGTGCCGCCGATGATCGCGACGTCGTAGCGGGACTCGAGCAGGTCGTAGAACGAGTTCCGCTCGAGGTCCTCGGCGGTGAGATTCGGGACGAGCGACGAGCGGACGTGCAGCAGCTCGATCGCCATCGGATCGCCGTCGGCGAGGCGCAGGCGCTTGACCGCGACCACTGCCTCGGACGGCGAGACGTGGAGGATGCGGCCGAGGCGCGCACCCGCGGCGATCGTGCGCAGCTCGATCGTGCGGCTTCCCGGTGTGAGGCCGCGCGCGCGCATGTCGTCGCTGAACGACGTGATGTCGATGCCCTTGGCGACCTTCGGTTCGGCGACGAACGTGCCGGCGCCGCGACGGCGCACGAGGTAGCCCTCGCGGACGAGCTCGTCGAGCGCGGCCCGTACCGTGAGGCGCGAGACGCCGAGGTCGATGCCGAGCTGCCGCTCCGACGGGATCGCGTCACCGACCCCGAGCGACTCGATCAGCTCGAGGACCCGCTCCCGCGTCTCTCGCTGCTTGCTCATTTCGTGCTCCGGCACCGGGGAAGCCGGCGCCTGCGCATCCTGGTGAGCTCCGTCAAGCCTACGCTCACGCGGTGGCGAGGGCCGGCTCTGCAGCCGGATCGAGGCGCGCACCCGACGCCGGATCGAAGTAGTGGAACCGCGCCGGATCGACCGCGAGCCGCATCGTGCCTCCCACCTGCGCGCGCGTCCTCGCATCGACGCGAGCGGTGAAGAGTGCCTTGTTCGCGGCCAGCAATCCCTCTTCTGAAGCGGATTCCAGGACTTCGGCGGTCATCGGCGCAGCGTCCACGTGGAAGAAGAGATGGGCGTCCGAGCCCAGGTCCTCGACCACCTCGACGCGTGCGTCGATCGTCGGCAGTCCCGGCGCGAACTGCGCATCCTCGAAGCCCTCGGGACGGATCCCGAGGATCAACCGTTCCTGCTCAGGCGCCGTGGCGACAGGCACCTGGTACTGCCCGAAGTGCAGAAGCTCGCCGTCGTACGACGCCTCGACGAGGTTCATGGCGGGCGAGCCGATGAAGGCGGCGATGAAGACGTTGCGCGGCTTGGCATACAGCACCTGCGGCGTGTCGCACTGCAGGACGTGGCCGTCGCGCATCACGGCGACGCGCTGCCCGAGCGTCATCGCCTCCGTCTGGTCGTGAGTGACGTAGACGGTCGTGACGCCGAGCCGCTGGTGCAGCTGCGCGAGCGAAGCGCGCATGCCGACGCGGAGCTTCGCATCGAGATTCGAGAGGGGCTCGTCGAGCAGGAACGCCTGCGGCTTGCGCACGATCGCGCGGCCCATCGCCACGCGTTGTCGCTGTCCGCCGGAGAGCTGCGCCGGGCGCCGCTCGAGCAGGTCGGTGAGGCCGAGCAGCTCCGCGACTTCCTCGACGCGCGTCTTGATCTCGTCCTTCGGCGTGCGCCGCGCCCGCAGCCCGTAGCCGAGGTTCTGGCGGACGCTCATGTGCGGGTAGAGCGCATAGGTCTGGAACACCATCGCGATGTCGCGGCTGCGGGGCGCAAGGTCGGTGACGTCCTCGTCGCCGATCAGGATCGCGCCCTCGGTGACCTCCTCCAGGCCGGCGATCATGCGCAGGAGCGTCGACTTGCCGCAGCCGGACGGCCCGACCAGGACGAGAAACTCGCCGTCGGCGATCTCGAGCGAGATGTCGTCCACGGCGGTGACGGCGCCGAAACGCTTCGTGACGCCGGCGAGCTCGATCGCTGCCATGCGGCGATGGTATAGACCACAGCCGCCGGATACAAGCGAGTTTGCGCAACCGGTCCTCAAACTGGTATTGACCAGCGACCAAACCACTTCTAGACTGGTGCGGTGCGCGGCAGGCTCGGAGTTGAAGCAGCCCTCGTCGACGGCGTCTTCGTGGCCGGCGATATCGAGGTGGACGACGGACGCATCGCCGCGGTCGGCGTCGAGTCGTCCGGGGGGCGCGGCTTCGCCGTCCCGGGCTTCATCGACCTGCAGGTGAACGGCTTCGGCGGCGTCGACTTCCTCGACGCCGACGCCGCCGCCTACCGGCGCGCCGGTGACGCGCTGCTCGAGACGGGCGTCACGGCGTACCTCCCGACGCTGATCACGAGCCCCGAGGAGCAGGTGCTCGCGGCGATGAGCCAGGTGCCGGTCGACGACCTCGGCCGGCCGCGGATCCTCGGCATGCATCTCGAGGGGCCGTTCCTGTCGCCGAACCGGCTCGGCACGCACGAGGCATCGGCGCGACGCGATCCCGATCCGGCCCTGCTCGAGCGGCTCCTCGACGCCGGCCCGGTGCGGCTGATGACCCTGGCGCCGGAGCTCCCCGGCGCGGAGGCGCTGATCGATCGCCTGCTCGAGCGCGGCGTCGTCGTCGCGGTCGGCCACACCGATGCGATCGCGGCGCAGGCGCACGCGGCGTTCGACCGCGGCGCGCGCTCGGTCTCGCACCTCTTCAACGCGATGCGTCCGTTCCTGCACCGCGATCCCGGCATCGTCGGCGCGGCGCTGGCGCGCGAGGACGTCTTCGTCTCGATCATCGTCGACGGCATCCACCTCGCGCCCGAGACGGTGCAGACCGTCGCGCACGCCGCGCGCGGCCGGCTCGTGCTGATCACCGACGCGATCGCGGCGGCGCCCCGCGGCGTCGGGCCGTCGAGCCTCGGCGAGCTCGACGTGCAGGTGCACGAGGGCGCGGTGCGCGGGCCGGACGGCGTGCTCGCGGGCAGCGTGCTCACGATGGTCGAGGCCGTTCGCAACCTGCACGCGCTCGGCGTGCCGCTCGAGGATGCCGTGACGGCCGCCACGACGACGCCGGCTCGCGTGCTGGGCGACTCCGAGCTCGGCCGGATCGACGTCGGGCTGCCGGCCGACATCGTCGTGCTGAACGACCGGATCGAGATCGAGCGCGTGCTCGTCGCCGGCGAAGTCCGCGTCGCGGTCTAGCCGAGCTTCGCGCGCTCGTCGTCGGTGATCGCGCGCGCCGCGCGTGCGTCCGCGTCCCAGGCGACGAGCACTGAGCGCGAGGTCGCCCGCACCTCGCCGCCCGCGACCACCTCCTGCTCGAAGGTGATGCTCGTGCGCCCGACCTCGGCGATGCGCGAGCGCACCATGATCTCCGCGGTCGGATAGGGAATCTCGCGCCGGTAGTCGAGCGAAAGGTGGACGAGCACGGACGGAAACTGCGCGAAGCCGCCGACGTGCGCAGTCAGGCAGGCGTCGCGCGCCTCGTCGAGGAACACCGGGTAGGCGGAAGCGGTCACGTGCCCGAGCGAGTCGAAGTCGGACCAGCGGGTCTGGATGCGGTGCTCGTGCATCGGCTCAGCGTTCTACCAGCGCGCGGCGCAGCGTGAGGGCTGCCGCCGCTGCCACGAGCGGAACGGCGAGGAACCAGGCCGAGAAGCAGGCGAGCACGAGGACGAGCACGAAGGTGACTCCCGCAGCGACGCGGACGGCGCCGGTGAGGATCCGGGTCGCCGAGAGCAGAGCGAACGCGTACACAGCGATGAAGCAGGCGGAGGTCGCGCGGATGAGATCGTTCGTCGTGCTGACGCCGGCGACGAGGCCGCCGAGCAGCAGCACACCCGCGACGAGCAGGAGCGCGAGCGGCCGCCGCGGCACACTGCGGTGTGCGTCGCGCGCGAGCGTCCGCGGCAGCGCCCCCTCCGCCGCGAGCGCCGCGATCAGCTTGGCCGAGCCGCTCATGTAGACGTTCATCGTCCCCATCGTCAGCGCGACGGCGAGCACCGCGGTCGCATCCCGCCCGGCTTTGCCGAAGCCGACGGCGATCAGATCGGCGAGCGGCACGCGCGAGTGCGTCCCGCTCGTGACCGCGATCGTGGCCGCGGCGAGCCCGGCGTAGAGCACGGTGACGATCCCGAACGCGAGCGCCATCGAGCGCGGCAGGTCGCGCTCCGGGTCGGCGAAGTCGCCGGCGAGCTGCGCGACCGCCTCCCAGCCGATGAAGAGCCAGACGAGGATGTTCGCCGCGGTGCCGATCGCCCAGAAGCCGTGCGGCGCGAACGGCGTCCAGTGCCGGCCGCCGCGCGCCGGCAACGCGATCGCGACCGCTACCGCGATCACGATGACGAGGACCGTCGACAGCGCGAGCTGGAAGCCCGACGACACGTGCAGGCCGAACGCGTTCGCGGCGATCACGGTCCCGAACATGGCGAGGCCGACGGCGGCCGCGACCGCGGTCCCCGAGCCGGTGAGGTCGGCGACGTAGTAGCCGCCGATGAGCGCGACGGCGGGGCCGCCGAGGAGCACGGCGGCGACGAACCAGCCACCGGTGACCGCAGCCGCGGCGTCGCCGAGCCCTTCGCGCACGTAGGCGCTGACGCCGCCCGCGACCGGATGCCGGACGCCGAGCGCGGCGAACGTGATCGCGAGCGGCGCCGAGAGAATGACGAGCGCGCCCCACGCGACGATCGACGCCGCGCCCGCCGCCTGTACGGCGAGCGCCGGCACGAGCAGCACGCCGGGGCCGATCAGCGCACCGACGTAGAGCGCGGCGCCGCGTGCCACGCCCAGACCTCTAGCGTTCTGCGGATGTTCCGTCACGGGTTCCGAGCGATGATGCCGCTCTGGCTGGGGGTCGTGCCGTTCGGACTCGCGTATGCGGTGATCGCGCGCGACGCCGGGCTGTCGCTGATCGAGACGCAGGCGCTGTCGTTGCTCGTGTTCGCGGGCAGCGCGCAGGTGAGCGCCGTCGGGCTGTTCGCCCGAGGCGCCGGCGGGCTCGAGGTCGTGCTGACGACGTTCCTGCTCAACGTGCGGCACGTGCTCTACGGGATGTCGCTGGCGCGACGGGTGCCGATGACGCCGCGCGAGCGGGTCGTCGGCGCGTATTTCCTGACCGACGAGGCCTACGGCGTCTCGATCGCGCGCGACGCGCACACGTTCCCGTTCGTGCTCGGCGCCGAGCTGAGCCTCTTCATCACGTGGAACCTCGCGACGCTCGCCGGTGCGCTGCTCGGCGGCGTGATCCCGGACCCGGAGAAGATCGGCGTCGACTTCGTCTTCCCGATCGCGTTCCTCGCGCTGCTCGTGCCGCTGCTGCGCCGCCGGGCCGACGTGGTCGTGGCGGTCGTCGCGGGTCTCGTCGCGTGGCTGCTCTCGAAGTGGCTGCCGGGCGGCCTGCCGGTGCTCGGCGCGGGTGCAGGCGGCGCGCTCCTCGGCGCGGTGCTCACGCGGAAGGAGCCGGCAGAGTGAGCTTCTGGTTCACGTGCGGCGGGATGCTGGCGGTGACCTTCGGCTCGCGCCTGTCGGGCCTCACGCTGCGCATGCGGCTGCCCGCGTTCTGGCTGCGGTTCCTGCACTTCGTCCCGATCGCGGTGTTCGCGGCGCTCGTCACCCCGTCGCTGCAGGGCTCGCGCGGTGAGGGTGGGATCCGGGTCGCGGCCGCGGTCCTCTCCGGCGTCGTCGCCTGGCGGACGAAGCAGCTCGCGCTCGCCATCGCGGCGGGCATGGTCGCGTTCTGGCTGCTGCGCCTGCTGCCGGGCTAGGTGGCGTTCGACGCGACGAAGACCGCCGTCGACGCGGTGATCGTGCGCGTGCCGGGGAAGTCCGGCACGCGTTCGGCGAGGTGCCGGTGGGCGACGGAGTTCGCGATGTAGTGCCGCATGTCGTCGGCGCTCATCTCGACCGTCGCCGGAAGGTCGATCCTCCGCACGGTCTCGTAATGGGGGCGGAGAAGCTCGTCGCCCGTCTCGCGCATGAAGAGCCGCTCGCGCCGCCGCAGGTCACGACCGACGAGCTCCCACATCTCCCGTAGCTGGTCGTAGCCCATCGTGCAGGCGACGAGGACGGGAGCGACGCGGGCGAGCTCGGCGAGCGCCCGATCGAGCTCGGCGACGTGGTAGAGCATGAAGTTCGCGACTGCTACGTCGAACGACGCATCCGCGAACGGGAGCTCCTGCACGACGCCGACCTGAGCGGCGACGCCGCGCGCCTGCGCGAGCTCGACCATCTGCTCGGACTGGTCGAGCGCGACCACCTCGATCCCCGCCTCCTGCATGCGCGCTGCGAAGTCGCCGGGCCCGCAACCCACCTCGAGCACGCGCCGCGGCGCGAGCTCGATCAGCGCGTCGAACGCGACGTCGAACGCCCGCGGCCCGCCACGCCGCGACCACAGCGATGACCGAGCCGCGAACCGCGACGGATCCGTGTACTCGCGCTGGACTACGTCCGGGTGGTCTTGCTCGGGCTGGTCGTCGGCCATCGCGGCTCACACCTTACGAGGCGGCGAGCTACATTCGACGCTTCCCGCCCCCGTAGCTCAGTGGATAGAGCAGCGGTTTCCTAAACCGCGTGCGCAAGTTCGATTCTTGCCGGGGGCATCCCTTTTCCCGAGGGCGCGGATCCGTCCCGGCGGCTGCGAACGGACGGTGTGGAGCTTGCCTTCATCAGTACCGTCTAGACATTCGGCACCCCCGTCGACATCCGGGTGACGCGGCGACTGCGAACCGGCTGCTGGCGCACGGTCGCGTGAAGTCCGCCAACCTCGCACTCGCGTTCGTCCTCGAGCTGGCGGTCCTCGCGGCGGTCGCGTATTCGGGCTACCGGTTGGACGCCGGGGTGGCGGTCCGCGCGGTCGCCGCGATCGGCGCACCCGTGCTGCTCGCGCTGGTCTGGGAGCTCGTCGCCGCGCCGACGGCGAAACGACGGCTGCCGCCGGTGCCGCTCGTCGGGTTCAAGCTCTGCGTGTTCGCGCTCGGCGCCGGACTGCTGTGGGCCGCCGGCCGGCACTGGCTCGCGGCGGTCCTCGCGGCGGCGGCGCTCGTCAACCTCGGCCTCAGCGTCGCCTGGCGAAACGTCTAGACCCGCTCCCCGACCGTACCTCGTGGAGACGTTTGTGAGTTGTAAACGAGAAATCGCCTGGAGGAGGACAAGGTGGGTCTGATCATTTTGCTTGTCGTCGAGGTTCTCTGTGCGGTACTGACGGCCTGGGTGTGGAAGAGCAACCGCCGGCCGGCATGGGTCGGGGCGATCCTCGGTCTGCTGTTCGGCATTGCCGCGCTCGTGATCTCGC
This sequence comes from Gaiellaceae bacterium, assembly GCA_035651895.1. Taxonomy (GTDB): domain Bacteria; phylum Actinomycetota; class Thermoleophilia; order Gaiellales; family Gaiellaceae; genus PALSA-600. The sequence continues at coordinate 155,548 of DASREW010000032.1, read as the reverse complement.
TGATCGTGTTCACGGTTGGCAGCCGCCGCCGCGGCGGTGCCGCGACCGCCTAACGGATTTGACGACCACGGTTCGCGGGCGGTCGGCTGATCGAGCCGGCCGCCCGCGCGTGTTCGTCCTGGTGGGCGCCGGTCTGGGGATCGCGCTCTGGGCAGTCGCGGCGTTTCTCCTGTGGAACGCGAGCGTCGTCCCGCAGCTCCATCTGAGCGGGCTCGACGTGCACCGGTACTTCACGCCGCAGCAGCTGCACCGAGCGTCGTCCTACGAGCGCATCGTCGACTGGCTCTGGCTCTGCTCGACGCTCGTGACGCTGCTCGCGCTGGCCGTCTACGCGCGCTACGGCGCCCTGATCGTGCGACGCACCGAGGCAAGCGATGTCACCGCCGGGATGATGCTCGGCGTTCTCGGCGTTGCGCTCGTCTGGCTCGTCGGGTTGCCGTTCGCGCTCGTCGAGACGTGGTGGGACCGTCGCCACGGCTTCTCGAAGATCGGCTACCTCGACGCGCTGTTCGGCAACTGGCTCGGCCTCGGCGGCGCGCTGATCGCCGTGATCACGCTGTTCGTCGTCATGCTCGCTGCGCGGCGGTTCGGCGAGCGCTGGTGGCTCGTCGCGGTCCCGTGCTTCGTCGCGCTGTACCTCCTCGAGGCATTCGTGACTCCGTACGTGCTGCCGAGCCTGCATCCGTTGCGCAACTCTCAGGTGGCCGCGAGCGCACGCGCGCTCGAGCGACGCGACGGGCTCGACATCCCGATCGAGGTCGAGAACGTGCAGAGAGAGACGTCGCTCGCGAACTCCGAGGCGGTCGGGCTCGGACCGAGTCGGCGCATCGTCATCTGGAACACGCTCCTCGACGGGCGGTTCACGAACCGCGAGATTCGGGTGGTCGTCGCGCACGAGCTGGGCCACCAGCGCCGGCATCACATCTGGAAAGAGGTCGCGTGGGAGGCGCTGTTTCTGATCCCGATCGCGTTCGCGATCATCCTCGCGACGCGGCGCCGCGGCGGCATGGGCCGCCCTGAGGCGATCCCACTCGCACTGCTCGTGCTCACCGTCGCACAGCTCGTGCTGACGCCTGCACGGAACGCCGTCTCGCGCCATTTCGAGCAGGAGGCCGACTGGGTCGCGCTGCAGACCACGAACGACAAGACGGCAGCGCGGGGGCTGTTCGTGAAGCTCGCGACGACGTCCGACGACGAGCCCGACCCGACCACGTGGGCGTACCTGATGCTCGACGATCACCCGACGATCGCGCAGCGGATCGCAATGGTGAACGCGGCGCCCTGACGAGCGCGCAGACCGCAAGCAGAGCTCCCCACGTCAAGGCGATAGACCAAGCGACCAGGAACCGCTCAGCGTCTGGTGAGAAACCGCGGCCCCACCCGCCGGGCTGTTTGCACCGAGTCGCCGATCTGCCAGAGGGTGGGCGCCCAGAGACCGACGAACAGGGCGCGCCGTTCCGCGTTCCCGCGCTCGTCCTGGTCGACGGTCTTCGCTCGAATCCAGAGGCCGATGCACAGCGCAACCGAGCCCAGCGAGAGGGCGTGGAACTCAGAGCCGCGGAAACCGAGTCGATGCAACAGGCTGACGATCACGATCGTCCCTCTACCCGCTGCGCGCGTGTTCAGACGCACGGCCGCGTGGGTAGCGGGATGGTTCGTGGCGAATCGGCTCTCCGCTCAGCGACGCCTCTGGACGGCTGCACTCTGGCCCGTCGGGATCGCCTTGACGTCGTGGCACTACATGTGGCGGACGACGCCGATGCACCGGAGCGAGGAGGCCGGCGGCATCGACGACCTTCCTCACCAGCTGCCGGGGGCAGTCGTCGACGACGACGTGCAAGGGGTCGAAGGCGGGGTCGGACCGCTTTTCCATCGCGTGTACAGGGCGCGAGTCCGCGACGCGCGGCTCTCGCCCGAGGAGCTGATCAGCCGCCTCCGCGGCGACCCGAACCAGGCGACGCCGACAGAGCTCGCGCGGTTCTTGAAGGTACGCGGAAGCGACAGTCGGCTCGCGCTCGGTGACGAGCTCGTCGTGCGCATGCCGGGACCATGGGATGGTCCTGTGCGCGTCACGGCGGCCGCGCCGACGTCGTTTCGCTTCGCGACGCTGACCGGCCATCTCGAAGCCGGCCAGATCGAGTTCCGCGCGGCCAACGTGGATGGCTTCCTGCGCTTCGAGATCGAGTCGTGGGCGCGAAGCGGCGACCGTCTCTCGAACCTGCTCTACACCCACCTGCGAATGGCGAAGGAAGTGCAGCTGCACATGTGGACGTCGTTTCTCGAGCAGGTCGCCGATGTCGCCGGAGGGCGGCTGACCGGCGGCATCGAGATCGTCAGCCGAAAGGTGGAGGACGTTCGTGCGCTTACCTGATTTCGACTTCCGCCCAGGCAATGTCGATCGGCGGCTCGCCGCGCTGCGGAGCCGTCCACTGAACTTCGATCCCGACACCCTCGGCGGCGCAGGCTGGGAGCACGACGACTACCGCCAGCCGCTACCGGCGGAGCAGCCGGGCCCTCCGGAGCCCGGCGGCAGCTGGGAAACGGCGGTTGCGCTGAGTCGCAGCTACGCCTTCGCCGATCCATCACTCGTCGAGGCGCGCTACGACCCGGAGGTTCCGCTGGAGCAGCGAGAGATGCTGCTGATCCTGCATGCGCTCGGGGCGCGTATCTATGCCGGGGTCCGCGTCAGCGACGCCGGAACCGAGACGCGAGTCGAGGAGGGCCGCGAAGCACAGGTCTTCTTCTGGAACTACCGCACGCTCGAAGGGCATGTCGAGGCGGGCCAGCGCGACTTCGAGGTCTGGAAGTGGCTGGAGAGCGGCGACGTCGAGTTCCGGACGCACGCTCTTTCACACCCGGCCGACACGAGCCCGATCGTGCGACTCGGCTTCCGGCTCCTCGGTCATCACAAACAGGTCGAGTTCGGACGCCGAGCCTGCACACGCATGGCCCTCCTCACCGAGGCCAACCTGGCCCAACCGGACGGCGGCACGTCGGTAGAAGCCTTCGATGGGCGTCTCCTTGCGATCTATCTGCGTGACCACCACGCGCTTCTCGTCGCCCTGGCGTCGCTCGCCCGTCGAACGCACCCCGACGGCGCACCCACGTTCGGCGACGAGCTCGCTCGCGCCGCGGACGACGACCGCGCCTGCCTCGAACGCTTCCTTGCCCGGCTCGACAGCGCGCCGTCCCGCGCCCGGCACGCGGGCGCCTGGACAGCGGAAAGGGTTGGACGGCTGAAGCTCAACGGACGCCTTCTCCGGCGGTCGCCGCTCTCACCGGTGACGGAGATCGAAGGCTGTTGCCTTCTTCTGGAGAGCAGCCGCGCCCTCTGGTCGACGCTCGCCCAGCTGGCCGTGGGACCGTCCGACGCGGCCGAGCGGGCAGAGCGGGCGGAGAGGCTTCGCGCGAGCGCGGAGCGCCTCCGCCTCGACGCCGCCTACCGCGCAGTGCGGCAACGCGACCGCCGGGCAGGTGCGCTCGCGGCCGGAGACCGTTAGCTTCCGGTCTCTACCAGCAGGCGCGTCACTCCTGACGTCGGCCCGTCAGCTCAGCCCGAACGCGCGCGCCATGTCGGTGCCGTTGCCGAGGCGCGGCAGCCCGAGCAGCTTCTCGGTCGTCGCGAGCAACGAATAGTGATCGAACCTCACGGCGGAAACCGTGCCGCGCCGCGTGCTCGGCGAGACGACGAGCGTGGCGACGCGATTCGACGAGCCGGTCCCCTCGTCGAAGGTGATGAACAGCACCGTGTTACCCGCCCGGTAGGAGCGGCCTGCCACGAGTGACGACACGAACCGCTGCAGCCACTCGTCGCCGGTCGCGACCGGGCAGCTGTGCATGTCGTTACAGAGGTTCGGTGTGACGAACGCGAAAGACGGCAGCGCGTCGACGCTAAGCGCGCGCAACGGCACGTCCCACGCGCCGCACTGACGCCGGATCGGGACGAAGTACGCCGCAGGGTTGTGCTTGACGGCGTACTCCCCGCTGCTCGAGAGCTCGCAGTTCGCCGGCATGCTCTCCTCGAAGCTCCGCCACGTCAGTCCGGCGGCGGCGATCTGGCCGAAGATGCTCTGGTGGTCGATGGGGTGCGATGACGGCGCGTTGTCGTCGCCGACGCCCCACGTGCTGCCCGAGGTTGCCGCCAGGTAGTTCGGCAGCGACGGATGCGTGATCGCCCAGTAGTTCGTCGCGAGCCCGCACGCGTGCGCGAGCCCGGTGAGGAACGGCGCGCTCCGCGAGCCGATCACACTGGCGTAGCCCTCGTTCTCGAGCCAGATCCAGACGACGTGGCGCCACGCAGCCGGCGGAGACGACCGAAGCCCACACGCCCGCGGCACGACGACTGCTCCCGTTCGCGCGGCAGCGCCGCCGCAGCCGCAGAGAACGGACACGACGACGAACAGCGCAATCGTCCGGCGGCTCACGTCAGGGAGAGTGTTACCCTCGCAAGGATGTTTCTCCTCTGGGGTCTACGAGGGGGCGGCCGGACCGGGCGGATCCTCGTTGCGGCTCGCCTCGCGATCATCGTCCTGTTCATCCTCGCGGTGTTCGTCTTCCACCCGCATGGGACGGCGCTCGACATCCTTCAGGTCGTGCGCCTCGTGCTGCTCGTCGCGCTGGTCGGTTCGTCCTGGTTCGTGCGCCGGCGCGTCGCCCGGCGCCCAGAGACGCCTACCGACTCAGAGCCCGAGACGGCGCCGTAGCGCCCGCTCCCACCGGCGCGGCGGGATGTGCCGGTCGATGTGCTCGCGATTCAGGATCGCGACGCGCGCGAGCGCGACGACGAGCAGCGGCACACCGAGCAGCACGAAGACGTCGCCGACGTTGAACGCGACGCGCGCGGCCACGATCGGGTTCGGAATCCAGCCGTTGTTCTGCTGCGCCGAGATGAGATTGCCGAGTGTCCCGCCCGCAACGAGCCCTGCGGCAAGCGCGGCGAGACGCGAGGGAAGCACGGAGAGACAGACGACGATCGCGAGCAGCACGCAGCTCAACACCGACCACGCGCCCGAACGCTGGTGCAGGTTGGTCACGTCGACCTTTCGCGCGTGGTTCATCAGGACGTCCACCGCCGCGATCGAGAGCGCCGGTGCGATCGTGAGCGAAAGACGCAGGCGCACGCAGGTGCCATCGACGGACCGCTTCGCCGCCATGACCTCGAACGAGTGAAACCGTCGTATGTTTGCGGTATGGACACACGCACGCGTCTCGCGATGCTCGGTGCGGCGGCCCTCTGCGCCGGGTGCGGCGGCGCGCACCCGGCCGCGACCACCACGACGAGTGCGGGCGGCGTGCTCGGTCTCGTCCCGGCCGGCCCGCACCGCAAGCCTGCGATCGTGCTCACCGACACCGCCGGCCGCCGCTACGACCTGACCACCGCGACGCGCGGCAAGCTCGTCTACCTCTACTTCGGCTACACGCACTGCCCGGACGCGTGCCCGCTCACGATGGCCACGCTCGCCGCCGCGCTCCGCGACGCGCCGCAGGCCGAGCGCAGCCGCGTCGCCGTCGTCTTCGTGACCGTCGACCCGCGCCGCGACACGAAGGCCGTGCTCCGGCGGTGGCTCGACCGCTACAGCGACGCGTTCATAGGCCTGACCGGCACGCCTGCCCAGATCCGGACCGCCGAGCGCCAAGCGGACGTCCCGCTCGCCTCGGCCGACCCCGGCAGCACGAGCGGCTACACCGTCTCGCACGCGAGCCTCGTCCTCACCTACAGCCCGGACGGGCGCACGCATGCCGTCTACCCGGACGGCTTCTCGGCCAGGGACTACGTCCACGACCTGCCGCTCCTTCTCGCTGCCGGGCGAGGGTGATAGGTTCGCCGCAGTGGCAACAGAGACGGTCACCAACCCGCTGACCGAGACCGAGGAGCGGAACCTCGCGGCGGTCTCGAACGTCCTCGAGTTCTGGAACACCCACGACGTCGAGGGGATCCTCGAGTTCTACGACGAGGAGATCGTCTGGAAGAACATGGGCCTCGAGGAGGCCTACGAAGGGAAGCAGGCCGTTCGTGAGTTCCTGACGCGCCTGATGACCGCGCTGCCAGACCTCGTCTTCACCGTCGATCACAAGATCGCGCGCGGCGACAACGTCTCGGAGCAGTGGTCGATCCGCGGCACGCACCTCGGAACGTTCATGGGGGTGCCGCCCACCGGCCGGCAGATCGTGATCGAAGCGCTCAGCATGGTGACGATGCGCGACGGCAAGTTCCTGCGCGACGAGTTCTACTGGGACACGCGCAAGGTGATGAACCAGATGGGACTGATGCCCTCCCTCGCTGCGACGCAGAGCGCGGTCGGCAAAGGCGTGTTGTGGTTCACCGTCAAGACGTCGAACGTCCTGACGCCGAGCGGGCGCCGCGCCCGTGGTGCGCGCCGCGCCCGCCGCTAGCTCGAAGAGCGACCCGCGACGACTAGGTCGTGGTCGTGGTGGTCGTCGTGGTCGTGTGCGCCTCGACGTCCGGGGTGGTGTCGGTCGTCGTGGTCGTGTGACCCTCGACGTCCGGGGTGGTGTCCGTGGTCGTCGTGGTCGTGTGCGCCTCGACGTCGTCGGTCGTGGTGGTCTCCGTGCGCTCCTGCTCGGTCATCTCGCTGCTCCTCCTGACGTTTCCGCCGCCCCTTCGAGCGGCCTTCACTTCACTTGACGGGGAACGAGTCAGTTATCTTCCCCCCGCCGGGAAAACCTGTCAATCACGTCCGCCTTCGGCGTACAGATCCTCGACCACGCCGGCGAAGTGCTCGATGCAGATCCGGCGCTTCAGCTTGAGCGTCGGCGTCACTTCGCCCTCCTCGGGCGAGAAATCCCGCTCCAAAATCGCAAAACGCTTGATCTGCTCGACCCGGCCCAGCGTCTCGTTGACCTCGTCGACCGTCTTCTGCACGGCCTCGCGCACCGCCTCGGAGCCGGGCTCGCCGAGCGCAGCCACCTCGTCGCGGTCGACCGTGAGCAGCGCCACCAGGTACGGGCGGTTGTCGCCGACGACGAGCGCCTGCGAGACGTAGGCCGACGCCTTGAGCGAGTTCTCGATCCCCTGCGGCGCGACGTTCTTGCCGCCGGCCGTGATGATGATGTCCTTCTTGCGGTCGGTGATCGTGAGGTAGCCGTCGCCGTCGATCGTCCCGATGTCGCCCGAACGGAGCCAGCCGTCCTCGGTGAGCGTCTCGGCCGTCGCCTCGGGGTTCCGGTAGTAGCCGCCGAAGACCGTCGCGCCGCGAATCAGGATCTCGCCGTCCGCGTCGATCTTGAGCTCGATGCCGGGAAGCGCCTGACCCACCGTCCGGATGCGGTTTCTCCCCGGGCGGTTCAGCGTCGCCGCCGTCGTGCACTCGGTCATGCCGTAGCCCTCGAGGATGGTCAGGCCGCACGCCTCGAAGAACTCGGCGATCTCGGGCGCGAGCGGCGCACCGCCCGAGACGGCGTAGCGCATCCGTCCGCCGAGCCGCGCCCGCACCTTGCCGAGCACGAGCCGGTCGGCGAGCGCGCTCTGGGCGGCGAGCAGCGGGCCGCGCCCGCCGCGCACGCGCTTCTCGCCGACCGCAAACGACCACTCGGCGATCCGGCGCTTCAGCGGGCTGCTCTCGTTCGCAGTCGCCATGACCGTGGCGTAGACCTTCTCGTAGACGCGCGGCACGCTTGGGAAGAGCGTCGGCTTCACCTCTGCGAGCGCAGCCGAGACGCCGCGCACGTCCGGGCAGAACGCGAGCGTGAACCCGAGTGCCGGGCAGAGGAACTGGATCAGCCGCGCGAAGTTGTGCGCGAGCGGCAGGAAGAGCAGCACCGTGTCGTCGTCGCGGAAGAGACCGTCGACCCCGAGGATCGACTCGACCATCGCCGCGTAGTTGCGCTGCGTGAGGACGCAGCCCTTCGGCGGTCCGGTGGTCCCCGAGGTGTAGAGAAAGGTGAGCACGTCCTCCGGCCCGACGTCCGACGCCGACTGCGTCACCGCGAGCGGATGCTCGAGCGCGTAGCCGGGCCCCGCCGCCTCGATGTCGGCGAGCGTGCCGCCCGACGCGGCTACGTCGACTCCGAGAACGCGCTCGAGCGCCGGCAGAGCGCCTTCGAGATCGCGCGTCTTCGCGAGCTGCTCCTCGTCCTCGGAGATGAGCACCTTGGCGTCGGAGTCGCGCAGGATGTACTCGATCTCGTCGGGAGACGAGGTCGGGTAGACCGGGATGACGACCGCGCCGATCGTCGCCAGGGCGAAGTCGGCGAGCGTCCACTCGATCCGCGTGCGACAGAGCAGCGCGACCTTGTCGCCCTTGCGAAGACCGGCAGCGAGGAAGCCGTTGGCGAGCGCCGAGACCCGCGTCGCCGCCTCGTCCCAGCCGACCGGCCGCCAGCCGGCTTCCTCGCGCACGAGGAACGCCGGCCGCTCGAAGCCGGCCTCGACGCCGCGGCGCCAGAGCTCGCCGATCGTCGGAGCGGCCGTGGCGGCGAATGCGGTTTGAGGCCTGGCCTCGACTTGTGCCATGAAAGTCACCATACGGCTTGAATCAGGGCGGGCGCAATGGTTGGATCGGCTGGTGCAGGTGACAGGGGAGTCAGTAATGCTCGGCGACGGCCGGCCTCTGCCTGCGCACGACGCCTTCTACGCCGAGCTCACGACGCGCAACACGCCGCTGATCACGCCCGAGGAGCAGGAGCGCCTGCGGACGGCGACGATCCTCGTCGCGGGCTGCGGATCGATCGGCGGCGCAGCCGTCGAGCCGCTGATCCGACTCGGCTGCGAGAACCTGATCCTCGCCGAGCCGGACGGGTACGACATCGCGAACATGAACCGTCAGGCGGTTCGCCTGCAGGACGTCGGCCGAAACAAGGCCGTGGTCATTGCGGAGCGGATGAAGGAGATCAACCCGTACGCGACGTGCGAGGTGCACGACCACGGCATCACCGCGGAGAACGTCGAGGACGTCACCTCCCGCGCCGACCTGATCCTCGACGGCGTCGACGTCACGACGAAGCCGCCGCTCCGGCACAAGGTGCACCTCCACCGGCACGCGCGCGAGAAGCGCAAGGTGGTCGTGTCGGGCTACGACATCGCCGGCGTGCAGATGCTGCTCGTCTACGACTACCGCGATCCGAGCACCGAGCTGCTCGACGGCAAGGTCAAGCTCGACGAGGTGGAGAAGCTGGAGCCGTTCGAGTTCCTCGCGCGCGTGATCCCGTTCACGGTGATCCCGATCGAGATCATCCCCGAGCTCGAGCGCCAGGTCCGCGGCGAAGGCGGCGGCTTCCCACAGCTCGTCTACACCGCGAACCTCTTCGGCGTGCTCGCCGTGCGGGCGACGATCGACATCCTCGCCGGGCGGCCCGTGCGCAAGCGCGTCGTCATCGACGCGGACGCCGCCCTGCGGCCCCGCTCGCAGAAGCCGGGGATCGAGTACCGGCGCCTGCGCTCGCTCCTCCGCCTGAACAAGCAGGCGAAGGCGCTGCGCAAGGGCGCGGGCAGCGCCCCCGACCTCGTCCACTGAGCTAGCCGGGGGCGGGCGCCGGCGCGGACGGCGCAGACGGAGCGACCGGCGTGTCGCCGAGACCGCCCTCGTCGATCTCCGGGATGACGCCGTCGAGGACGCGCGGCATCCACCAGTTCCACTTCCCGAGCAGCTTCATCGACGCGGGAACGAGGACGACGCGCACGAGCGTCGCGTCGATCGCCACCGCGACGGCGAGGCCGAAGCCAATCTCCTTGATCACGAGCACGCCGGTGAAGGCGAACGAGCCGAAGACGACGATCATGATCATCGCCGCGGCGGTGATCAGGCCCGCTGTCTGCTCGAGCCCGGCGGCGATCGCCTCCTCGTTCGTCTTGCCGAGGTGCACCTGTTCGCGCACGCGCGTGAGCAGGAAGACCTGGTAGTCGGTCGAGAGGCCGAACAGGACCGAGAACAGCATCACCGGCGTGTACGCCTCCAGTGCGCCGAGCGCCTTGAAGCTGAAGATGCTGTCGCCGATCCCCCACTGGAACACGAGCACGAGCAGGCCGAAGCTCGCGAGCAGCGAGAGCGCGTTCATGACGATCGCGAACAGCGGCAGGATCAGCGAGTGGAAGAAGAGCATCAGCACGACGAACGTCACGAGCAGGCTGAGCACGAGCAGGATCGGGAACTCGCCGTAGACGGTCCGGATGAAGTCGTAGTGCTCCGCCGGCTCACCGCCGACGAGAACGTTCATCCCCTTGAAGCCCGGTATGACGTTCTTCACGTAGTGGCGCAGGTCGAGCATCAGCGACTGCGTCGACTTGTCGGTCGGCCCGTCCTTCGGGTAGACGATCAGCACCGTCGTGCGCTTGTCGCCGTGCAGCGTCGCCACCTGTTTCGCGATGCGGGTCCGGTCGGGGCTCGTGAGGATCGTCGCCGGCGATAACGACTCGAGGTAGCCGGGCGACGGGTTCGGCACGAGCGACGCGAGCGACTGCACGTGGTCGACGCGTGGGTCGTGGAGCATCCACTCGTGCAGCTCGTAGATGCCCTCGAGCACGGGCGGATCCCAGATGCCGCCGTCGGTCGGCGCCTGGACGACGACGAAGATCGGCGACAGCTCGCCCTGGCCGAAGTCGTGGCGCACCAGGTCGACCGCCTGCCGCGACTCGGTCGACGCGGGCAGCACGTCGACGGTCACGCCGCGGATCTTGAGCCAGAGCGCGGGCGCCGTGATCAGCGCGATCACTGCGAGCGCCGCGCAGATACTCAGAACCGGTGTCTTCATCACCCGCGCGATCGTGCGATGCCAGCCCTGGCCGTCGCCGCGCAGGAACCCGATCTTCGAGCGGAGGTTCCAGCGGTCCAGGTGACGGTGCAGCAGCACGAGCACGACCGGGAGCAGGAAGAGCCCGGTGACGATCGCGGTCGCCGCCACGAGCGCGATCGCGACGGCGACCGAGCGGATGACCATCACCGGGAACAGGCTGAGGACGGTCATCGTCAGCGCGAGCGTGATGCCGGAGAAGGTGATCGAGCGGCCCGCGGTCTGCAGCGTGCGGTGCATCGCCTCCTCGAGCGTCGCCTTGCGCAGCTCCTCTCGGAATCGGCTGACCATGATCAGCGAGAAGTCGATCGACAGCCCGAGGCCGATCATCGAGCCGATGTTGAGCGCGAAGATCGACACGTCGGTCGTGAGCGCGAGCAGGTAGACGAGCGCGAGCGCGACGGCTACCGAGACGGCGCCCATCACGAGCGGCACGCCCGCCGCGACGACGGAGCCGAAGACGAGGATCAGGAGCAGGAGCACGATCGGCAGCGTGATCCGCTCGACCTTCTCGAGATCCTTCGAGCTTGCCTTCTCGACGTCGTAGTTGACCGCGGACTGGCCGACGAGGTGCACGGTCAGCGGCGGCGCGGCCGCGACCTTCCGCAGGGCCGGGGTCTGCTGCTCGAGGAAGTTCTCCGACCCCTTCATCGTCACGATCGCGTACGTCGTGTGGTTGTCCTTCGAGACGAGGAACGGCAGTCCGGGGTGGTAGAACGACTGCACCTTCGTCACGTAGCGGAACCTCGCGAGGCGCCCGAGCGACGCCTCGACCTGCGACGCAAACGGCTTGTCGGTGACGCGATAGTGCTGCGAGGTGTAGACGACCACGACCGACTTGTCGGACGAGATCTGCAGCTCGTTCGACAGCACCTTCGACGCGGTGTTGAACTGCGTGCCCGGCAGGCTGAAGCCGCCGACCTGCAGCTTCTTCTCGAGGTGCGCGGCGCCGAAGGCGGCCGCGGCGAGGATCACGAGCCAGAGGACGGCGAGCTGCTTCGCGCGGCGAAGCGCGAGCCGCGCCAGCCACGCGTAAAAAACGCTCATGCCGCCGGGCCTGGACGGCGGCGGGCGAACCAGGCGAGGCCGAAGACGCCCACCAGGATCCCGCCGATGACGAGCACCACCGCCATGCCGTTCAGCATCGGCGAGTGCACCTTCGCGAGCGGCGCCGACTTCGCCGCGATCGCGCCGGCGGAGCCGGTGACGATCAGCGTGCCCTTCATCCACGGATGCGGCGAGCAGATGAAGTTGTACGTGCCCGGCTTGTTGACGACGACGAGGGCGGAGTCGTTGTGCTTGATGAGGCCGGTGTCGAACGCGCCCGTGACCGAGGTCATGGTGTGCGAGATCAGGCCGGTGTTCGTGACCTCGATCTTCTGGCCGACCTTGGCGTGGATGACGCTCGGCGAGAAGCCCCACTTCAGCACCTGCTTGGGCTCGACGATGTCGAGCTTCACGGCGTTCTTGATCGCCTTGGTGCCGGCGAACGTCGAGTTTGCGCTCGGCACGTCATACGTCCCGTGCACGCGCGGCAGCGGCAGCTTGGGCGCCACCACAGTGGTGTCGCCGGGGACGACGCGGATCACGGTGCCCTCGCCGAAGTTCGCCTCGTTGCCGAAGTCGGTGATGTAGAGCGCGCCGTCCTTCCCGAAGATCATCGACGTCGGGAACATCAGGTGCGTCACGACCGGCGTCTTCGAGCCGTCCTTGTTGACGCGGAAGAGCCCGCCGGTGTTGACGACGTAGCGCAGCTTCTTCGAGTCGAACTTCGCCGCGTACTGGAGGACGTACATCGTCCCGTCCTTCGCGAACGCGGTCGCGATCGGTGTCGTCAGCCCCTTCACCGCGCCGAAGTGAACGACACCCGAGGTGGTGACGGTGTCGATCTCGCCCGAGCCCGGGAGGTACGGCGCCGTCCCGTACTGCGCGACGTACAGCTTCCCGTCCGGGCCGACGGTGAGGCCGGTCGAGGTCGGGTCGGGCGCGAACTGATGGAGGATGCTCAGCTTCCCCGTGTGCTCGTCGGCCACGAGCACGCGGTTGTAGTTGCCGTCGGTGATGTAGATCTTGTCGCCGACCGAGACCATCGCGAACGGGTTCCCGAACGGCACCGCGTCGCCGTTCGACGGAGGCGGCGGATTGTCGTTGTTGAACTTGCCGATGTTCGAGAGCGTCGTCAGCTTGCCCTGCGGCGAGACGACCGACAGCTTCGGCGACACGGTCATGTGGCCCGCAGCGACCTCGTACATCTTCCCGTTCGAGAAGATCACGTCCGCCGCGCCGAGCATCTCGACGCCCCCGTAGAGGCCGATGTTCGGGAGACCGGTGACGAACGGCACGGCCGCGCCGCCGCCCGGCCTGATTTTGGCCACGGCGCCGCGCGTCCCGATCGGCCCGGAGCCGCCGAAGTTGACCGGCAGCGGGACGGTGACGTTGCCCGGCGGGCCTGACTCGGCGACGTACAGCGACCCGTCCGTCCCGAACGCCATCCCTTTCGGGTTGTAGAGGCCGGTCGCGTAGATGCTGACCTTCGTAGGCCCGGTCGCGGCGTTACCGGCCTGTGCCGCGGCCAGCGCCACGATCCCGGCGAGAAGCAGGAGACGCCTGGGCACGACCGAGCGAGCCTACGGCTCACCTGTCACGAAAGTCAACGTTTTACGCTTTTCAACTCACTGTTCGTGACGCGAATCACGTTGTAGGGTCGGCGGGTGACCGCAGGGGGAGATGCCGGCCTCGCCGATCCGTACTGGCGCCAGTACTTCACTCCCGAGGAAGTCGGCGAGCTCGAGGAAGCCGTCCGCGTCACCGGCGTCATCCACGGCGAGACGCCGGTCCACGTGCGCGTCTTCCACCGCTCGGACGACGCGCCGACGATCTGCGCGCCGCACGGGCTCATCGTCTACGGCCTGCTCTGCGGGCGGCTGCACCTCGCGTTCTGGCGGGCGGGCTACAACGTCGTCAGCTGGGACCTGCCGGGCTTCGGGCAGAGCGGCGGCCCGCTGAACGGCCCCAACATCGGCGTGATGATCGATCTCTGGCGCCAGATGATCGACTGGGCGTCTGCGCAGTACGGCGGCCGCCAGGTCTACGTCGTCGGGCTCGCCGAGGACGGCGTGACCGCGTACTACGCGAGCGCCAACAACCCGAACGTGCGCGCCCTCTCGCTGCACCACCTGATCGAGTTCGGCGATCTCGACAACGTCGCCTGGGCGAACCCGCGCTGGCTGCGCCGGGTGCAGGGCTGGGGGCTCGCGGTGCTCGAGAAGATCGCGCCGTGGGTGACGTTCGACGCCGAGAAAGCCGTGCCGTGGGAGGCGATCTTCGGCTCGCCGGAGGACCAGGCCGCGTACGCGATCTACCGCAAGGATCCGCTGCGGATCAAGCGATACAACGTGCACCTCGCCCGCGACCTGTTCAAGCGGCGCGTGCCGCCGGTGTCGTTCGAGGACTGCCGGACGCCCGTCCAGCTGATCACGTCCGAGCTGAACAAGATCTGGCCGCCGCACATCAACGAGCGCGCGCTCGCGCGGCTCGGCTGCGAGAAGGAGCTCGTCCGCATGCACGCCGACCAGTGGTCGGTGTCGCGCGCGTTCAACGACGAGTACGCCGGCCACGTCATGCGCTGGTTCGAGCGCGTCGGGGGCGGCGACGTCCGTCACCGCGAGGTGGAGGCCGTCGTATGAGCGTCGTCGAGCCGCACGAGCTGCCGAACGGGAACGGCGGCGGCGGGATGGCAAGCGATCCGTTCGCGCGGTTCGGCGGCTTCGTCTTCCGGCGGCGCAAGTGGATCGTCGGCATCTGGGTCGCCGTGCTGCTCGTCTGCGCACCGTTCGCGGGGAAGGCGAACAGCGTCCTCAAGGCCGGCGGCATCGAGGCAAACGGCTCGGGGTCGGCGAGGGCCGCCTCGATCCTCTCCAGCAACTTCAAGGTCTCGGCACTGAACAACGTCGCGATCGTCTTCCACTCGGGATCGCTCCACGTCAGCGACAAGGCGTTCAAGACGCAGGTCAAGGCGGCGGCCGCGCGGGTGCGCAAGGCGAAGGGCGTCACCAACGTCGTCACGTACTACAAGACGCTGCTGCCCACGCTCGTCAGCAAGGACAAGCACACCACGGTCGTGTTCGTCTCGCTGAAGGGGAACGAGAGCCAGACGCAGACGTACATCTCGGGCGTCCGCAACGCGATCGGGCCGGTGACGCTCACGCACTACGTGACCGGCGAAGCGGCGGTCAACCACGACTTCCAGTCGACGAGCGAGAAAGACCTTCGCCGCGCCGAGGTGCTGACGTTCACGCTCGTGCTGATCCTGCTCCTCGTCACGTTCGGCACCGTGATGGCCGCTGTCCTGCCGCTCTTGCTCGGCGCGGCCGCGGTCGCGACGGCGTCGGCGGCGATCTACGCGATCGGCAGCGCGACCGACACCTCGACGTTCGCGCTGAACGTCGCGTCGATGATCGGGCTCGGCCTCGCGATCGACTTCTCGCTGATCGTCGTGAGCCGCTTCCGCGAGGAGCTGCGTGTTCGAGGCGACACGCAGGCGGCGCTCGAGGCGACGATGGCGACCGCCGGCCGGTCGATCGTCTACTCGGGCGTGACGGTGCTGCTCGGCATGCTCCTGCTGACGCTGCTCGTCGACCTGATGGTCATCCGGTCGATCAGCCTCGGTGTGATGCTCGTCGCGATCACGGCCCTGCTCGCGGGGACGACCCTCCTACCGGCTGCCCTCGCGCTGCTCGGCGGCCGCGTCGAGATGTGGCGCGTGCTGCCGAAGCGGCCGCCGAAGCCGGAGACGGAGGGGTTCTGGTACCGCTGGAGCTACGCGATCATGCGCCGCCCGGTGATCTGGCTGGGCGCGTCGCTCGCGATCATCGTCCTGCTCGCGCTGCCGGCGGCCGGGCTGAAGATGCTCGGCTCGACGGCCAGGCTGCTGCCGCAGAGCAGCGAGTCGGTGAAGGGGCTCAACGTCATCAACTCGCAGTTCGGCAACAACGCGCTCTCGCCGATCCAGATCGTCCTCAAGACGAAGAAGGAAGACGGCGTCTTCACCCCGACCTTCCTGATGGGGCTCGACAAGTTGCAGAACACGCTCGCCGCCGATCCGCGCGCGGACAGCGTCACCTCGCTCGCGAGCTACATGGCGGCGGAGCCGCGCACGGACGGGCGCTTCTACCGGCTCAAGCGTGTGTGGGACTTCTGGCCGGCTCCCGACCTGAGCCATTCGACGCCGGACAACCCGACGCCGGGCGTCTACCTGACGAACTACATCAGCGTGTGGGCGCCGAAGGTGCCGTACAACCCGTCGTACTTCGGCTGGGGCATCTTCACGTTCAGGCCGGGCACGACCCGGAACCTCAAGGTCGCGAACACGCTGCAGGTGTACCGCGTCATCCAGGGGAAGCTGCAGGTCACCTCCGGCGGACAGACCACGTACTGGGCGGGCGCCGACTTCAACAAGCGCTACAAGAGCCAGTACATCCCGCCGCAACAGCCGGTGACGCTGACGGGCCGCGACCAGCTCGTCGTCCCGACGCTCACCAACGTGAAGATCCACGTCGTCGGCAAGCAGCCTGTGAAGCTGATCGTCGCCGTGGTCTTCCACGTCCGTCCGCTGCATGCGGTCCAGGACTCGTGGCTCGACAGCTCGCAGCGGCCGACGGACCCGTTCGAAGGAATTCCGCGCGCAGTCGCGGGAGGCGGCCTCGGCTATACGTTCCCGAAGGGCGAGGCGCACATCGTGCTCGACCTCTCCGACACGAAGCCCGGTGCGCGCTTCCCGCGTCACTTCCATCCGGGTCCCGAGCTGATCGTCGACACGAAGGGGAAGCTGACGATCTTCTCGTCGCCCGAGATGGTGATCACGCGCTCGAACACGCAAGCCGAGGAAGGGCCGTACGACACGCCGACGCCACTTCCGCCCGGCAGCTTCGCGGTCGTGCAGGGTTACGGCATCCACCGCGCCGAGAACTTCGGCAAGAAGGACGCCTACGTCTGGTCGCTGCGCGTCCTCGATGCGAACAAGCCGGAGTACTACCTCGTCGCGCTACGCAACTTCGCCGCGCAATTCGTGAACCTGAACGGGGCGGCGAACGAGGCGGTCGTCAACATCGTCCCGAAGGACGGCTCGTACAGCGCGCGCACCGAGCAGCTCGTCTCGGACATCAAGAACCTGATCATCCCGAGCATCCCGCAGCTGCGCGGCGTGCAGGCCGACGTCGGCGGCCAGACGGCGCAGTTCAAGGACTTCCACGACCGGCTCTACAGCCGCTTCCCGTACCTCGTCGCCGCGGTGCTGATCCTGACGTTCTTCATCCTGATGATGTTCTTCCAGTCGGTCTTCCTGCCGCTCAAGGCGATCCTGCTGAACCTGGCGTCCGTCCTCGCCACCTACGGCGTCCTCGTGATGATCTTCCAGTACGGCTGGGGTGCGAGCCTCTTCGGCTTCAAACCGGTCGGCGCGGTGGCGGTGATCACCCCGGCGATCCTGTTCGTGATCCTCTTCAGCCTGTCGACCGACTACGAGGTCTTCATGCTCTCGCGGATCAAGGAGTACTACCGCGAGACGGGCGACAACGAGCGCTCGGTGGCGACGGGCCTGCAACACACGGGCCGGGTCGTCACAGCCGCAGGTCTGATCCTGATCGGCGTCTTCGGCTCGTTCGCAACCGCCGGGATCATCACGATCAAGGAGATCGGCCTCGGGCTCGCGATCGGCGTGCTGATCGACACCGTGCTCGTACGTTCGATCATGGTGCCAGCGACGATGCAGCTCGCCGGCAGCATCAACTGGGTGATGCCCCGGTGGTTGAAGCGCTTCGTGCCCGAGCTCCACGAGGGCCCGCGCGTCGAGGCGCCGCCCCAGATGGTCGACTAGGACTAGGCGACCGGCTCGGCCTGGCGTGACGGCGTGGCCGGCGCGACCGCGCGGCTCCGCTTGCCGAGATCGGCGAAGACCATGCCGGCCGTGTTGAAGCCGGAGACCATCACCCACGGTACGCCCGCGGTCGGCATCGTCCAGTGGCCGGCCATGTAGAGACCCGGCACCGGCGTCCGCTGCTTCGGCTTCGCGCGCGTCAGCAGCTCGGGCGTGAACGCCCAGCCGGCGAACGCGCCCTCCGAGTTGCCGGTGTCGCGCGCGAGGTCGAGCGGCGTGCGGATCTCGCGAACGACGATGTGCTTCGACAGGTCCGGGATGATCGCCTCGGTGCGGCGGATGAACGTGTCCGCGATCTGGTCCTTGTCGCGCTCCCAGTCGATGCCCTTCGAGTCGAGCCGCGTCGGGCACTCGAGCTTCATCGAGTGCTGGCCGGGCGGCGCCATCTCCGGCTGATGGAGCGTCGCGACGTAGAGGTAGTACGCGGCCTCCTCGACGTTGCCGTTCGGGAAGTTCGCCATCGCACGGTCGATGTCCGGGTACGGGTAGATGAAGTTCAGCCGCTTGATCCGGTCGCGGTACGGCTCGAGATCCATGTCGACGCCGAGCTGCACCTGGAAGAACGACGGCGTCGTCTTCATCCCCGGCAGCCGGCGGCGCAGGTCGCCCGGCACGGCGTCCTCGGGGAGCATCTCGAGGAAGAGCCGCTTCGCGTCGCACGCCGAGACGACGGCGTCGGCCGTGAACTGCCGTCCGTCGACCGTCTCGATGCCGGCCGCGCGCCCGTTGCGCATGACGATGCGGTTGACCTCGGCGTCGTTCTCGATCGTGCCGCCGAGCTCCTGGAACATCGTCGCGAGCCCTTCCGCGAGCTTGCCGAAGCCCCCACGCGGCATCCACATCGTGCGCAGCGCGTGCACGAAGAACACACCGGCGATCACCGCCGAGAGCTCCGCCGGCGCAGCCGCGATGCCGACGCACAGCTGCGAGAAGTACGCCTTCAGCAGCGGGTCGTGCAGGTGCTCGTCGAGCAGCTGGTTGAACGTCCGGTTCTGGTACTTGAGCAGCGTCTCGCCGGGGAAGCGCGTCAGGCGCGCGATCGGCGCGAACGCGTCGCCGAGCCACGGCCGCTGGAACTGCTCGAGCACCGGGTCGACGAGCTTCCGCTGTCCCGGCTTGCCCTGGACGCGGAACGCAGGGACGAGCAGATCGACCTCGTCGATCATCCGCTCCATCGTCATGAAGACCTTGGCGATCCCGTCGCGCTCCTCCGGGAACCGCGCAGCGAGCACGTCGGCGGCAGCGGACATCTCCGCCGGCAGCTCCATCGACTCGTCGGGGAAGACGCAGCGGTAGTCGTGCTGGTCCGGGACCATGTCGACGCGCTGGTCGAGCCCGAGCCGCTGGAACACCTCGCGCGCCTGCTTGCCGAGCCGGTAGGCCAGGAAGATGTGGCCGCCGTGGTCCCAGTAGAAGCCGTCCTTGCCGAAGCCGTGCGCGTAGCCGCCGTACCACGGGTTCTTCTCGGCGAGCAGCGTGCGCAGACCGTACTTCTGCAGCGTCGTCGCGCACGTGAGCCCGCCTGCACCGGAGCCGAACACGATCGCGTCGTAGTGGCTGGACGAGTTGCCGTTCGCGCTCATTGGTCAACCTTCGGTTGCCCAATGATTGTCCCGCTCCGGCGCCGGCCAAGCCGGCACCTGCGCTCTTTGCTGAGCTCCGTCAAGCCTACGCTCACGAGAGGAGCCTCCTTGCCGCCTCGCCCGCGCGGCCGGCCGCCGTACGTCCGAGCTCCTGGTCGACTTCGACGATGTGTGAGAGGTACTGCTCGTAGTCGTCCTTCGAAAG
Source organism: Gaiellaceae bacterium (assembly GCA_035651895.1). Lineage (GTDB taxonomy): Bacteria > Actinomycetota > Thermoleophilia > Gaiellales > Gaiellaceae > PALSA-600. Next base: position 136,080 of record DASREW010000032.1, on the reverse strand, counting down.
GCGCAGCAGCTGCGTCGGCTCGAGCGCCACGACGTCCGCCAGGCGCGCACCGCCGGTCAGCACGCCGATCTCGCCGAAGTAGTCGCCGGCGCCCATCTTCGCGACCGGCGTCGAGCTGCCGTCGGCGCCGCGTGAGCGCACCTCCACCTCGCCCGACTCGACGACGTAGAGCGCGTCGGCCACGTCGCCCTGGCGGACGATCACCGTCTCCGGATCGACGCTGACCGACTCGACGAACGTCGAGAGCACCGCCGCCTCCGCGTCCGACAGACCTGCGAAGAGGGGCGTCGCGCCGAGCTTCTCGCCGGCCGCGCGCACCTGCCGCCGCTCGGTCATCGGCACGTCGACCTGCGTCAGCGTCGTGTCGGTGAGCGCGCCGATGCCGCCGTCCCGCGCCAGGCTCGAGCGCACCGCGGCGCCCTCCTGGTTGCGCAGGCGCATCAGCGAGAGCAGCCCGAGCTTCCCCGGCCGCTCGAGGCACTTCTCGATCTCGTCCAGCCGCGGCACGGACTGCGCCGCGTCGCTCGCGAGCAGCGCGAACGGGAAGACGCTGCGGCGCAGGTAGCGGGGGAACAGCCACGAGTCGTCGTCCTGCAGCGGCATCGTGCCGTGCACGACGACGAGCGGCACCTTGAAGAAGTCGAGGTTCTGCTTCGCCACACCCTCCTCGAGATCGCCGACGACGGCGGAGAGCTCGAACGCGAGCGTCTCCGCGACCATGCGGAAGATCGCGACGCCGACCTCGACCGGCCCGCGGATCGACTTGTCCTCGACGCCGTGGTAGCGCTGGTTCTTGACGAAGCGGCCGAGCTCGCGAATCTGCGCGAGCGGGAGGTCGGGCACGATCGGGAGACGATTGAAGATGCCCCAGCCGTGCACCTTCTCGACCGGCATCAACGGCCTGTCCTTCGTCCGCATCGTCGTTCCGGGCGGGGCCGCCGGCGAGGCTTCGAGCGTCGCGTAACAGAGGATCTCGCCGTCGTCGACGGATCCCGCGATCACGTGGATGTCGTCGGGGAAGACGTTCTCGAGCGGCTCGAACTCGAGCCGCCGCTCGTAGACGACGTTCGGCTCGACGAAGTTCGCCTCGATGTACTGCGCGAGGCGATAGCGCATCAGCTCGACCACCTGCTCCTCACGGAGGTCGCTCGTGCGCAGGACGGTGACGCCGATGCCGCCGCGGTTCGGGACGGAGAAGATCGAGTCGGGATGCGGCTTCTTGAAGAGCTCCGGCAGCCGGATCCCGGCGGCGACGTCGACGAGCCCCGCGATGTACGCGTCGGCGGTCGCGTCGTCGAGCCGCGCCCGGCGGCTGACGTGCACCTTCTTCTTGCGTCCCAGCACGACTCTCCTCTCAGCGGTGCACGACGGCGGGCTCGCGAGGCCGCAGCCACGGCAGGACGGAGTTGATGCGCGGCATCGCAGCCTCGACCGCGGCAACGCCGTTCGGGATGAACTCGCGGCCCTGCTCGAACGACCGCAGCCCGAAGCCCGACCAGTTCTCGAAGGTCGGTTCGACGAGCAGCGTCGCCGACGCAGCCGCCTCGGTCGAGATCTTGCTCTGCATGAGCTCGAACGTGCTCGTGAATATGTCGAGCAGGCGCGGCTTGCGCGCGCGGCGCGCCTGCTTCGCAGCGGAAAGCCGCCGCGTGAGCCGCACGCCGATCTGAATCGACGCCCCCATGTCGGCGACGACGTTGCTTGGCACCGGGTTGAGCACGCCGCCATCGACGAGCATCTGGTCGCCGAGCTTCTGCGGCGGGAAGATGCCCGGGATCGCCGCGCTCGCGAGCACGGCATGCCACAGGAGACCCTCGCGCAGGACGACTTCGCGCTGCTGACCGATGTCCGTCGCCGTGACCGCGATCGGGACGAGCGTCTCCTCGATCAGCGTGTCGTGAAGCGAGCCCTGCAGCGCGCCCCGGAACCCGTGCGGCGAGAGCAGCGCGCCGCGCGGCAGGCGGATGCGGAACAGCTTCGTCGCAGCGTTGTGCAGGCCTGCGGTGATCTCGTCGATCGACATGCCGACCGAGTAGCCCGACGCCACGACGGCGCCGATGCTCGTGCCGGCGATGTAGTCGATCGGGATGCCGGCCTCGACGAGCCCCTGCAGCGCCCCGACGTGCGCCCAGCCGCGGACGGCGCCGCTGCCGAGCGCGACGCCGATCTCGAGGTCGGTCAGGTGGCGCGCCGCCGAGCCGAGTGCACGTCCGGCGGGCGATGCCAGCGTCAGCACGCCGTCCTGCAGCGAGGCCTCGTCGTCGGGCACGAGCGGCTGCACGTCGATGCGCCGGTCGCGGATGCGGCTGCCGCGAGCCGCGCCGTCCACGAAGGCGCGGATGACGTACTCGGCGCGCAGGCCGCTGTCGCCGTCGTGCGCCCCGACGAGCCGAAGGATGTGGTCGACGTGCGGCAACTGCTCGCCCGCGCCCTGCAGAACGAGCACGTGCTTGCACCCGGGGTGCTGCGCGATCACCGCGCTCACCGTCGGGTCGCCGCCCGCGTCGACGACGTACGCGCGCGGCTGCAGCTCACCGACCGGCGGCTCCAGCCCCTCGAGGCGCTCGTCGCGCGTCGCGCCGGGCCCGAGCACGAGCAGCGCAGGCTCGGCCGCGTGCCACGCCATGCTGCACGCGAGCGCATACGCGGCGAGCGGTGGACCGCCGCCGTCCTCGAGCAGCGTCACGCGGATGCGGTCGTCGCGGACGTGACGGTGATCCGCCTCGACGAGGCGCGCGGCGAGCATCGACCCGACGTTCTCGTACAGGCGCGGATACATCGAGCCGAAACGACGGAAGTCGGTCTTGTCGAGGACGTACACGCTGACGTCGCTTGCAGCGCGAGCGGTCGCGGAGACCGGACGGCCGCTGAAGACGGACATCTCGCCGATGCTCGCCCCGGTGCGAACGGTGTTGAGCTTGTGCTCGCTGCCGCGGCCGTCGGACATGAGGATGTCGACGGCGCCGTCTTCGACGATGTAGATCTCGCTCGGCGCGTCGCCCTCGGCAAGCATCGTCTCGCCGGCTGCGAAGCTGCGCCGCTGCAGCCGGTCGAGGATCCAGCGCAGATCGTCGTCGTCGAGCCCGTCGAAGAAGGATGCCCCCTGTGTCATGTGTCAGTCGATTCTAAGCTGCAACTTCTCGCACTTGGAAGGGGCGCCCGGTACCGGTCCGGATGCGGGCTAGCGGCCCGCAAGGACGGTCACCAGCCCTTCGAGGAGGGCTTCGGCCCCCTGGCGGCGGCGGCCTTCGAGCCGGTCGAGGGCGGCAGCGAGCTGGGCGACGAGCGAGGCCTGGCCGTCGTCGGCCAGGGCTGCGCGGGCCTTTCGGGCCGTGCCGAGGAGCGAAAGCGCGATCGCCGCCTGGCTCGCGAACAGGCCGAGCAGCTCCATCTCCTGGAGCGAGAACCGGGCGCGCTCGGGCCGGTCGAGCACCTGCAGGACGCCGAGCACGCGCTCCTCCTCGAGCAGCGGCACCGCCATCAGGCCTCGCGGCACGTACCCCGTGTCCTCGGCGACGTCGCGGGCGAAGCGCGGGTCGGACTGGACGTCCTCGAGGACGAGCGGGGTGCGGGCCGACGCCACCCACCCGGCAATGCCCGACGAAGCCGACATGCGGCGGCCGACGAGGAACTGCTCCTCCTCGCCCGCGACGGCTGCGAACACGAGCTCGTTCGCCTCCTCCTCGAGCAGGAAGATCGACGACGCCTTCGCGCCGAAGATCGCGCGCGCGACCTCGACGATCGAGCGCAGCAGGCGCGCGAACTCCTGCTCGGAGCCGAGCAGCCCGGCCGCTACGGCGGCGCGCAGGCGATCGTCAGCCATCGTCCTGGACGTTCGTCGAGGTCAGGTGCAGCACCGTCTTCAGCTGGAACGGCGTCAGTGCCGGGTGCTTGGAGCGGATCAGCGCGGAGATGCCGGAGATGTGCGGCGTCGCGAAGCTGTTTCCGGTCGCGCGGATCGAGCCGCCGCCGACCCACGCAACGTCGACGTCGACACCGCGCGCGAAGAACTCGACGGGCGGAGTCGGGTTGGCGTAGTAGCGAAGCGGATCCTCTTCCTCGTGGCTCCCGACCGACACGACCGACGAGAACCGCCACGGGTACGACTCGACGGGCATGTTGTGCGCCGAGGCAACGAGCACGGTGCCGTTGAAATACGCCTTGTCGGTCAGCTCGTGCAGCAGCTCGGCGAACTGGCGCTTCGTCGTCGAGAGGCTCATGTTCACGACGTCGAAGCCCTGCTCGACTGCCCAGCGAAGCCCGGCGAGCAGCGCCTCGCCTGAGCCGGTGAACCCGGCGCCGAGCACGCGAACGGAGTGGAGCTCGGCCGCAGGCGCCAGCGCGCGCACGATCCCCGCGCACGCCGTGCCGTGACCGCAACGATCACCCTCCTCGTCCGGCTCGACGATCGTCTTGCCGTCTTCGTCGACGGACACCGCCACCGCGCCGGCGATGTCGCCGACCAGCGGATGCCCGCGCTCGATGCCGCTGTCGAGGATGCAGACGCGCACCCCGTCGCCCGTTGCTCCGCCGAGGGCCCACTCACGGTCGACGCGCTCCGGAAGCGGGTTCGCGATCCGGATGCGGGCCGCCGCCTCGCGCGGAAGCGACCACGCGGGCAGGGGCTCTTCGGCGAGCGCGCTCATTGACGGAATCTAGAGCTCGTCGAAGAGCCGGGCAACACGGACGGCCCGGTCGGCGGATCGCCTGGCCGCGACGACCTCGTCGTCCTCCGGCAACGCGAGCAGGTTGACGAGCACGAGGTGCGCCGCGGCGTACGCAGCCCCCGCCGCGATCGCAGCTGCGGCGGCAAGATCCGGCCGGAAGTCGGCGACGACGGCGTCCCGCTCCTCTGCAGCGAGCTCGGCGACGTCGGCGCACGCCTCGCCGATCGAGCACGGCACGAGCAGCGACCGCCGCAGGACCGTCCCGAGCTCGAAGTCGCGCCGCGGTCCGCCGTCGAGATCGCGCTGCGCGAGCGCAGCCCGCGCCTCGCCGAGCACCGCAGCGTCACGGTCGGCGAAGCGCAGCAGCCGGTCCTCGAGCGCCACCGCCTGCGCGGCGGTGCCTGCGCGGCCCGACACGCGGGCCGCCTTCGCCAGCACAGCCGCGGCGATCGCCCCCGCGAGCGCAGAGCCCGAGCCGCCGGCAGCAGCATGCGCCGGCGACCCGAGGGTCGCGAGGGCGTCGTCGATCTCGAGGACGGCGCCGTCGCTCACGCGCTCACTCGATCAGCCGGCGCCGCGCCTCTTCCAGGAGGCGCGGCGTCGGCTGGAGGTTGGCCTCGGCGAACGCCTGCTCGAGGTCGGCGAGGACGCGCGCCCGCAGCTCCGCGTCTTCCTCGGCCCTGGCAATCAAGAGATCGAGGCTCGCCCGTGCCCGCGGCAGCTCCTGCGCGGCTTCGACCCACCCGTCAGGAGCCGGGGGGAGGAGCGCAAGCAACCGGCCCAGCTCTTCGATCTCATAGCGTCTCATCGAGTCACCCATCTCTAAGACGCTCCGGCTCGACTCGATCTTCCATCGACCCACGAAGCTTCTCCAGGCAGCGCGAGATCCGGCTCGCGATCGTGCCCGCGGGCAGCTCCATCGCCTCCCCGATCGTGCGGTAGCTCTCGTCCCGGGCGAAGAACCGGTCGAGCACCTCGCTGCACGGTGGGCCGAGCGCGTGCAGCGCCTCGTGGACGTCGAGCGCCTGCTCGAGCTCGCCGAGCGTGTCGGCCGGATCGGCGAGCTCCACCGCGTCCCCGTCGACCGTGGGCCGGGTGGCGCGGATGCGGTCGATGCAGGCGCGACGCGTGAGCTGCGCGATCCAGGGCCGGATCGCGCCGTCGTCGCGCAGGGTCGAGAGGCCGAGGTACGCCTTCGTGAAGACGTCCTGGAAGACGTCTTCCGCATCCTCACGGGAGAGCCGGAAACCGGTGACGCAGATCGCGTGCACGTACCGCGCAAACCGTTCGACGAGCTCGTTCCACGCAGCCGCGTCGCCTGCACGGCAACGCGCGACGATGCTTTCGTCGGAAACCTCTGACGTCCGTGTCACTCGCCGAGTCTAAGACGGCGGAAGATCGATTACGAGGCCTTCGCGACCAAGCTCGACCGGGCAGGAGCTCCCGTCGCGCGCCTTCCGGAGCAGCGTTTCCAGCGTTTCACCGTCGTGGGCAGGGTCGTGGTGGACCATCACCGCGCGGGCCGGCCGCGCGTCGTCCAGATAGCGAATGAGGTGGCTGGTTCCCGTGTGGCCCCAGCCGACACGGGCCGCGTACTCCTCGTCCGAGTACTGGGCATCGTGGAGCAGGACGTCGGCGCCGGCCGCCAGCTCGAGTCCCGATTCCGGCTCGAGCCCCGGCTCGTTGTCGGGGATGAACGCGAGCGAGCGGTCTCCCTCCGCGATTCGGTAGGCGAGGGTCGGCCCGCGGTGCCGGACCGGCGCGGCGGTGATCGTCAGCCCGTCGAGCTCCCATGTGTCGCGCTCCAGCTCGACGAACGAGATCGACGCGTCGAACTGCTCGAACGGCACCGGGAAGTACGGCGGCGACAGGTACCCGGCGATCTTGTCGGCGAGGCTCCCGCCGTCGGGACGAGGCCCGTAGATGCGCACGGTGCAGTCCGGGTCGAAGAGGGCGGCCAGGAAGCCCAGCCCCTCGATGTGGTCGAGATGGAGGTGCGTCAGCAGCAGGTCGAGCTCGCGGATCCGCTCGCCGGCGAGGCTTCGCCCCAGATCGCGGACGCCTGTGCCGGCGTCGAGCACGAGCACCTTGCCGCTCGCGGCCCGCACCTCGAGGCACGTCGTGTTGCCGCCGTAGCGCACGGTCTGCTCCCCCGGCGTGGCCAGGGAGCCGCGACACCCCCAGATCCGCGCCTTCATCGAGCGGAACCTAGTCGAATCGAGGCAAACGGCGCAAAATAGGGAGGCAGTGGCTACCCAGGTCTCGCCCAGGCCCGGGGCGGCGAACGAGCTCGTCCCGTTCGTCCCTCGGCTCACGATCGAATGGCTCACGGACCACCCCGAGCGGCTCTGGATCGACCGCGAGGGAACGCTCGCGTTCGTCGACATCTCCGGCTTCACCGCGATGTCGGAGAAGCTCGCCGCGCTCGGCCGCGCCGGCGCCGAGGAGGTCACCGACGTCATGAACGCGACGTTTGCTGCGCTGCTCGAGGTCGCGTACGCGCACGGCGGCGGGCTGCTCAAGTTCGGGGGCGACGCGCTGCTGTTGCTCTTCGACGGGCCGGATCACGCACGTCGGGCGGCGGCGGCTGCGGTTGGGATGCGCGACGCGCTGGCGGCGATCGCGCACCCGCAGACCTCGGCGGGCGACGTCGAGCTGCGCATGCACGTCGGCATGCACTCGGGCCGCTTCCTGTTCTTCCTCGTCGGCGAGTCGCATCGCGAGCTGCTCGTGGCCGGGCCCGGCGCCACACGCACGGTCGAGATGGAAGCGAGCTCGGAGGCGGGCGAGATCCTGCTCAGCCCCGAGACCGCGGCGGCGATTCCCGCCGACTGCCTCGGCGACGTGAAGGGCATCGGCCGCCTGCTCGTGAGCGCACCGCCGGTCGAGGCCGGCCTCGTGCCGCTGCCGCCGCCGGCGATCTCGCTCGAGCAGGCGATCCCGCGGCCGCTCCGCGCGCAGCTCCTCGAGGTCGGCAGGTTCGAGGGCGAGCACCGTAACGCCGCGATCGGCTTCGTGAAGTTCTCCGGTCTCGACGACCTCCTCGTCGTTCGCGGCGCCGACGGCGCGGCCGCCGCGCTCGACGCCGTGGTGCGCGCGATCCAGCACGCGGCCGACGAGCACCAGGTGACGTTCCTCGAGAGCGATGTGGACAAGAACGGCGGCCGCATCATCCTCGTCTCCGGCGCGCCGCAGACAGCCGGCGACGACGAGACACGGCTGGTGCGAACCCTGCGCGCGGCGCTCGACAGCGCGAACGACCTGCCGCTTCACATCGGCGCGAGCCGAGGTCGCGTCTTCACCGGCCAGGTCGGCGCCGAGTTCCGGCGCACCTACACCGTGCTCGGTGACACGGCCGCGCTCGCCGCGCGCCTGATGGCGCGCGCAGAGGCGAACGAGCTCCTCGCCGCGCAGACCGTCCTCGACCGGACCGGCGGAAGCTTCGAGGCGATCGCGCTCGAGCCGTTCATGGTGAAGGGCAAGTCCGAGCCGGTGCAGGCGTTCTCGATCCACGGGCTCGCCTCGTCGGAGACGGCCGAGCAGCCGCGGCGGACGCAGCTGCCGTTCGTCGACCGCGAGCGCGAGCGCGCGGTGCTGAACGCGGCCGTCGCCCCCGTCCGCCTCGGTTTCGGCTCCCTCGTGGAGCTCGTCGGCGAGCCGGGGCTCGGCAAGTCCCGCCTCACCGAGGAGCTGCGCTCGTACTGCGAGGAGATGCCGATGGTCACGTCGAGCTGCCAGCAGTACGAGGCGGCGACGCCGTACTTCCCGTTCCGGCCGCTGATGCGCACGCTGCTCGGCGTCGAGCTGAACGGCTCGCCCGCGACCAACCGCGAGATCCTCGCGGCGCGTCTCGCTCAGATCGACCCGGCGCTGCCACCGTGGGCGCCGCTGCTCGCCGCGCCGCTCGACGTCGAGGTCGAGTCGACGCCGGAGGTCGACGAGCTCGAGCCGTCGTTCCGGCGCGCGCGCCTGCACGGCGTCGTCGGCACCTTGCTCGGCAAGATCGTCGACACGCCGACGTTCTTCCTGTTCGAGGACGTCCACTGGATGGACGAGGCGTCGTCGGAGCTCCTGCGCTTCCTCGCGCTCCAGGTGTCGACGCACCCCTGGCTCGCCTGCACGACGCGGCGGCCGGTTCCCGGCGGGTTCATCGCCGCGGAAGGCGTCCCGCCTGCGCCGGCGATGACCCTGCGCCTGGAGCCGCTCCCCGAAGCCGACGCACGCAAGCTCGTCGAGGCCGCGGCCGGCGAGGCGGGGCTCTCCGCCGACGAAGCCGCCGCGCTGATCGAGCGCGGCGCAGGCAACCCGCTCTTCCTGCAGGAGCTCGCGGTCGCGAGCGGCGATTCCGGCAGCGAGGAGCTGCCGGAGACGGTGGAGGCGCTGCTCGCGACGCGGATCGACGGGCTTGCGCCCGGCGACCGCACGTTGCTGCGCTGGGCGTCCGTCCTCGGTGCGTCGTTCCACTACACCGACCTCGACGCCGTGCTCAGCGACGACCCGTCGGCCGCCACCGACACCGAGGTCTGGGACCGGCTCGCCGAGTTCGTGGAACGCGACCCGGCCGTCGCCGGAGGCTTCCGCTTCCGCCATGCGCTCATCCGCGACGCCGCGTACGAGGGTCTCTCGTTCCGCCGCCGCCGCGAGCTCCACGGCCGCGTGGCCGAGATGCTCGAAGAGCGCCATGCGGACGACCCGGACGAGGTCGCGGAGCTGCTCTCGCTGCACTTCTCTCTGGCCGGGCGGCCCGCGGAGACGTGGCGCTACGCAACCGCGGGTGGGCGGCGCGCACGGGAGAAGTGGGCGAACCGCGAGGCGGTCGAGCTCTACATGCGCGCGCTCGACGTCGCCGACGACGTGCCCGGCCTCGAACCGAGCGAGGTGTCGATCGTCTGGGAGGCCGTCGCCCAGGCGCTGCGCCGCCTGAGCGAGTTCGCCGACGCCGCACAGGCGCTCGCCGAGGCGCGGAAGACCGCCCGCGGCCAGCACGAGAGCGTCCGTCTGATGGGCCTCGAGGGCAGGCTCCGCCAGGACTGGGGTCGCTACCCCGAGGCGATCGAGTGGTACGACCAGGCGCTCGCGGCGGCGGAGTCACTCGACGACGTCGAGGCGCGCCGCCGCTTCCGCCTCGACTTCGACGTCGGCAAGGCGTGGGTCAGCTTCCGGCAAGGAAGCTACGCCGAGTGCATCGCCCGCTGCGAGGAGGTGGTCGCCGGAGCGCTGCCGACGCAAGACGTCGAGGCGCTTGCGCGCGCCTATCTGTTGCTGCACCTGACCCACATGCTGCGCGGCTCGCCGGAGCGCGATGCCTACCGCGGGCTCGCGCTGACGCTGTACGAGGAGCTCGGGGACCTGCGCGGCCAGGCCGACGCGCTGAACAACCTCGGGATCGACGCCTACTTCGCGGGTGACTGGGTGAAGGCGGCCGACCTCTACGCGCGCGGGCGAGCGCTGCAGGAGCGCATCGGCGACGCCGTCGGCGCTGCGCGCGCGGACAACAACCTCGCCGAGATCTACTCGGACCAGGGCCGGCTCGACGAGGCGCGCGAGCTGTTCACCAAGGTGATCGAGGCATGTGAGCTCGTCGGCTACGAGGAGCTCGCGAGCCTCGGCCGGTCGAACCTCGGCTACGTCGAGGCCCGCGCCGGGAACCTGGACGCCGCAGCCGCGCTGCTCACCGAGGCGGTCGAGGAGTTCAAGGCAGTCGGGACGATGAACTTCGTGCTCGAGACGCGCGTCCGTCAGGCGGAGGTTGCAGCACTGCAGGGGAACGGCACGCGTGCGCTCGAGCTCGCCGACGACGTGCTCGCCGACGCGGGCGACGCCACGGAGATCGCCGGGCTGCAGTCGCACGTCCAGCGTATTCGCGCGTCGGCGCTCCTCCAGCTCGGCCGGACAGACGACGCGGGCGCGGCGATCGACGACAGCGTCGCCCGCGCCCGCGAGGCGGGCGCGACCTTCCAGCTCGCGCTCTCGCTCGACCTGCTGGCGGAGATGGACGGCGACCGCGACGCCGCATCGGAGAGCGCCGAGCTCCTCGAAGGGCTCGGCATCCAACGCGTCGCGCGGCCGCCGTTCGGCTCCTAGGCTCCTAGCCTCTCAACCTCCACCCGCATGCGGGTCGTCGGCCGGGATCTCGAACTCGAAGAAGTACCCGGTGATTGGTCCGAGATTCGTCTCGTTGTTGCCGTTGCCGTTACGCGTGAAGCCCTGATCCTCGATGCAGGGCGGCCCGACGACGTCGCCGTTGTCGTCGTCGATCGGAGTGCCGCACTGCTCGAGCGAGAAGTACGTCTCGCCTCCGTCCTTGCTGAGGCACAGCTCGCTCGGAGCTTCCGGGAACCCGTCGGAGTTCTTCGGCAGCACATCGGTGCTGTACTCGATCACGTACGTCAGGGTGGACTGGTCGGTGTCCTCCGGCGGGATGATGTCCGCGATCGAGCCGATCGAGGTCAGGTCCTCGCCGTCGCAGTTGAACGTCTGCGCGACGGGCCCGAACGTGATCTCGCTCCCTTCCGGACCGACCACGCTCGTTCCCTGGCCGTCGCTCTGGCAGGTCTCACCGGACGGGCAACTGTCGGTGACGTCGAACGCAGCGCTCGTCGCCGACGCGAAGCCGACCGCCGAGGCGGTCAGCGTGTAGCCGTCGCCGGGCTGGTCGATCGTGATGTCGCCGAACGACGCGAGGTTGCTCGCCGGCGTCTGCGTGAGCGTGCCACCGAGGTTCGCGTCGTCTCCCGACGAGGCGTCGTTGCCGATCGCGAGGGTCACCGGGGACGAGAGCGGCTCCGGGTTCCCGTACTGGTCGGTCGCGTCGACGGTGATCGCCGGGGCGATCGCAGTGGAGACGTCGGCGTCCGTCGGCTGCTGCACGAAGTCGAGCTGCCCCGGCGCCGCGCCGCCGACGACGTTGAAGTGGTTCGAGCTGCCGCTGATCGCGCCGCTCGTCACTGTCAGCTGCCGGCCGGTCTCGACGTCGTACGCGGTCGCCAGCGTCTGGAACGCCGCCACGCCGTGCGAGAAACTCAACGAGCCGTTGTAGCTCGGCGCCGAGCCGCCCGGCGACGGATCGAGGTTCCCGCCGACCGCGGCCGTGCCGTTGAACGAGGGCATCGGAAGCCCGATGCCGTCGACCGCGACGACGGTGGTCTTGATCGGCACGCCTACGTGCTGCGGATTGCGAACCGCGAGGTCGAAGCCGCAGGTCCCGATCGACCGCAGGCTCGGCGTCCCCGACGACGAGCTGAAGTCGCTCCCGCCGGAGTTCGTCCCTGCGACGGTCGTCCAGGTGGTCGGATCGGGCGCGTTGCACGGGCTCTCCACCCAGAGCAGCACGGTGACCGACTGGCCCGGCTGGAGCGTGTCGATGTGTCCGCCGCCCCACGACGCGGCGCGCAGGTGAAGCGCACCACCGCTGACGGAGACGCGCCAATCCTTCGGTCCGAATATGCCTTCGCTGCGGTCACGGAACGGCGTCTCGAAGACGCTGAAGGCCGTGACCTGGAAACCGTTCGGAATCGTGACGTCGGCCGATCCGAGCCGTGAGCTCGAAGAGTGCACCGACGTGTTGGAAAGCGTGAGCGTCTCGATGTTCGACCCGCCTCGAACGACGCCGTGTGGAAGGAACGTTGCCGAGAACAGCGCCGGAGGCGCGGCCGGCTGCGCGCCCGCCCGTTGCGCGACGCCACCCGCAACCACGAGCGTGAGCAGAATGACGACGGCGAACGTCGTCCGCAAGCGACGGATCACCACTGAGGATCCCCTCCCCTTCGACTGACTTGTTACCCCGCTCGGACTATGGCATCCGTGTCAGGGGTTGTCTAGCCCCGCGACGACCCGGAGCCGACTGACAAGACGGCCGCGGGCGCTGATTTCTTCCCGCTAGTCGGAGAGAGCGCGCCAGCCGGCGAGCGCCGCACCGGCGAGCGCCACGCCGGCGATCCCGTAGCCGAAGCGCGGGCCTGCGTACTGCGTCACGGCCCCCGTGACCAGCCCCGTGACCGGCGAAAGGCCGGGAAGCACCATCGTCCAGAGGCCCATCACCGGCCCGCGCAGGCTGGGATCCGGGCGCAGCTGCACGAGCGTGTTCGCCAGCGCGATCATCCAGATCGAGAAGAACCCGACGAGCAGCATCAGCGGGAACGCGAACAGCCGGTCGGGTGCGCTCGCCACGGCCAGGACTGCGAAGCCGGTGAGCAAACAGAGCAGCCTCACGCGCTGCCCGAGTGCGAGCCCTCGCGTGTACGCCGCGGCGAGCGCACCGGGGATCGCGCCGATCCCGAAGCACGCGGTGAAGACGCCGAGCCCCGCCTTGCCGAGCCCGAACGTGTGGGTGGCCAGCACCGGCAGCGCGATGCCCGTGTTGAAGATCATTCCGCCGGCCGCCGCCATCAGCAGGCAGGCGGCGATCGCCGGCGTGTGGCGCGCGTACGAGAGACCCGCGTGCAGCGCCTCGTGCGTGCGCCGGCGCTGCGCCGGCGCCGCCGTCTCACGTGGCCGGTACGCCAGCAGGACGACGAGCGGCGCGACGAACGATCCCGCGTTCACGAAGAAGCACGCCGCCGTCCCGAACAGCGCGAGGACGATGCCGCCCGACGACGGCCCGAGCACACGCGATGCGTTGATGATCACCTCGAACAGCCCCACCGCGCTCGCCACGCGGTCGCGCCCGACCAGGTTGACGACGTAGAGCTGTCGCGCAGGCTGGTCGATCGCGAACACGCCGCCGTTCGCGACGGCACACAGCACGACCATCCAGAGGCGGACGGTGCCGGTGACGACGAGCACGCCGAGCACGGTTGCGATCGAGCCGGCGGCGATCTGCGTGGTGATCAGCGTGCGGCGGACGTCGAGGTGCGTGAGCATCGCGCCGGCCCACGCGCCGCCGAGCAGGACCGGCGCGAACTGCACGGCCGAGATCACGCCGAGCGCAAGGCCGCCCTTGTGCAGCACGTGCAGCACGAGCCAGGCCTGGCCGACGAGCTGGGCCATGCCGCCCGAGCCGGAGAAGATCTGCGCGACGAACCACCAGCGAAACGACGGGATGCGCAGCGAACGGAAGGCGCCGCCGCGCTCCTGGGCGATCGGCGCTTCGAGCTCCGGTTCCGCGGTGGTCACGGCCAGAGGATCGCAGCCGCCCCCATAACCCGGCGGGCCGTCCGGCCGTTTCCCCTGAGCAACCCCGCAAAAGGAGGGTCTCCCGTGAACGAACGTGACGAGCGCGAGCGCGTCTCGATGGACGAGATCGAACGCGAAGGTGCGGTCTCGCTGCCGAACAAGGAAGTCATGTCCCTGCTCGACGTGAATGCGAACGTCGATCTCGGCCTCGATCTCGCTGCGCCGGTCGACCTGGCCGCAGCGGCGAACCTGAACGTCGCCGCGCCGATCGAGGCGTCGGCGTCGGCGAACCTTCTCAGCCCGGACGCGCAGGCGGCCGCCGAGGCGGAGCAGCACGGTTCGATCACCCAGGGCATCAGCGGCACGGCCGATGCGACGGCGCCGCAGCACGCCGAGGTCTCGCAGGCCGCGAACGGCGCGAGCAACGGCGGCACGGCCGACTCCGGCTCGACCGCGACGCCGGACGCGACCGCGACGCCCGCCACCGAGGCGGCGAACGCGACCCCGGCCACCGACGCAGCCGCGCCTGTCGCGGGTGCGGTCGACGGTGCGACCAGCGGCGCGGCCGGAGCGGTCGACGGTGCGACCAGCGGCGCGACTGGAGCGGTCGACGGCGCAACCGGTGCGGTCGACGGCGCAACCGGCGACGCCGGCGGCGCGGTCAGCGGCGCCACGGGCGCGGTCGACGGAGCGACGAGCGGCGCCACCGGCGCGGTCGACGGAGCGACCGGTGCGGTCGACGGAGCGACCGGCGCCGCAACCGGCGCGGTCGACGGTGCAACCGGCGCTGCGACCGGCGCGGTCGACTCGACGACCGGCTCGGTCGACTCGCTGCTGAGCGGCGGCAGCCTGCTCGATGCGAACGTCAACATCCACGCGGACGCGGACCTCGCCGCTCCGATCGACGGCGCTGTGGCGGCGAACGGCAACGTCGCCGCCCCGATCGACGCCGCGGTCTCGGCAAACGTGGGCTCCGAGGGAGCGACCGCCGAGGCGATCGCGCCGCAGGAGGTCGACATCTCGCAGAACCTCGACCACGTCACCGCCGACGCAACGGCCGACCAGAACGCAGACGTCAACCAGCAGTAGCTGAATGTCGGCTACGGCCAATCCTCCCGCCCGCCCGGCCGAGGGACAGCCCACGGCTGCCCTCGACCGGGCGGAGGGAATCGAGCTTCTCGGCGATCTCCACGGCTCCGGCTACAAGGACGGCGCTGCGCTCGTCCGACGCGCCGACGGGCAGGTGGTTCAGCTCGGGACGCTCATGTACGCGTTGCTCGAGAACCTCGACGGACGGCGCAGCCTCGGCGAGCTGGCCGCCGCGATGTCGGAGCAGACCGGCCGCCGCTTCGACGAGAAGCACGTCCACCGGCTTGCGGAGAAGCTCGCGCAGCAAGGGCTGCTCGCAGGAACGGAGCACGTAGCGCCGCCACGGCGGAACCCGCTGCTGGCGTTGCGCTTCAAGGTGCTCGTCACCAATCCGAAGGTGACGCGCATCCTCACCGCGCCGTTCATGTTCCTCTTCTTTCCCGTCCTCGTCGTCCCGGTCGTCGTGTGCTTCGCAGCGGTCTTCTGGTTCGTGCTGCTGCACAAGGGCGTCTCGGGCGCGACGGCGGAGGCGTTCCAGAAGCCGACCTTGCTCTTGCTCGTGTTCGCGCTCGCGATCGCCTCGGCCGGCTTCCACGAGCTCGGCCACGCCGCCGCCTGTCGCTACGGCGGCGCGACCCCCGGCGGCATGGGGATGGGCCTCTACATGGTGTGGCCGGCGTTCTACACCGACGTCACCGACGCGTATCGCCTGCCGCGGGGCGCACGGCTGCGCGTCGATCTTGGCGGCATCTACTTCAACGCTGTCGTCGCCGTCGCCACGATGGGCGTCTGGCTCCTCTGGCACGTCGACGCGCTGCTGCTGCTGATCGCGCTCCAGTTCCTGATCATGGTGAAGAACCTGTCGCCGGTGATCAGGTCGGACGGCTACCACGTACTGGCCGACGCGACCGGCATCCCCGATCTCTATGCGCACATCGGCCCGACGCTCCGCCGGCTGATCCCGGGTCGGCGTCGCGAGCCGTCGGCTCTCACCGGACGCGCGCGCCTGCTCGTGACGCTCTGGGTGTTGATCGTCGTTCCGGTGCTCCTGAGCATGATGATCGGCGCCGTCCTGCTCCTGCCCCGGCTCGCGACGAGTGCGTGGGACAGCGGTCACACGATCGCGACGACGCTGCCGCACGACGCCGAGCACGGGAAGGTCGTCGGCTTCCTCTCGTCGCTGCTGCGCCTGGTCGCACTGTTCCTGCCGGTCTTCGGCAGCATCCTCGTCTCGCAGCGCGTCCTGCGCATGCTCGCCCGCAAGGCGATGGCGTGGAGCGCCGGCCGGCCCGCCCGCCGCACCGCGGTCGTCGCCGTCGCGGCTGCGACGGCATGCGGCGCCGCCTGGGCGTGGTGGCCTGCCGGCCAGTACCAGGCGGTGCACCCGACCGACTCCGGCACGCTCGGCGGTGCGACGCAGCTCGTCTCCGCCCGGATCGACCCGAGCCACGCGGCCGCCGCCGCACCCGCGCCGGTGCACCTCGCGCCCGGCCGGCACTTCGCCGTCGCGATGATCCCCGTCGGCGGCGCGACGAAGAAGCACCCGGCGCTCTACCTGATCTCGTCCTCGAACGGGGATCCGGCGGTCGCGATCCTCAGCGACTCCGCGCCCGATCCGGCGAGCACCGGCACGACGCCCGGCCCGACGACGGATGCGAGCGCCTTCCCGTTCACGCTCCCAACGTCGTCGTCGTCATCATCGACCGGTTCGCAGCCCACCACCACGACCACGAAGGGCGGCGTGACCTATGACGTCGCCTACGGGCTCGTCATCGTCTCGGGTGGCGCGCCGGTGAACGCCAAGAACACCGCCGTCGCCTACGCAACCTGCAACGGCTGCACCACCGTCGCGGTGTCGTTCCAACTCGTCCTGATCGTCGGTGAGAGCAAGGTGATCGCGCCGATCAACGCGGCCGAGGCGATGAACAAGAACTGCCCGGCCTGCGTGACCGTGGCAATCGCCGACCAGATGGTGGTCACCCTGACCGCGCAGCCGTCCCAGCAGCTCGTGGCGAAGCTCGACGCCGCCCTGCAGCAGCTGAACGCGATCTCCGCGCTCGGCGCGAACGGGTCACCGGCTGCAGTCGCCGCCCAGGTGGCCGCCGTGCAGCAGGAGATCACCGACGAGCTGAACGGAAGCGGCCTGCTCGCGAAGCCGATCGAGACGGGAACCTCGACGACCTCGACACAGACGACACCCGCGCAGACGACGAGCACGCAGACGACGACGTCCGCGACCTCGACGACGCCGGCGCAGACGACGACGACCGGCTCGACGACACCGAGCACGACGACGCCGACGACGACGAGCTCCACGACGACGCCGACCACCACCGAGCAGACCACGACCACCGACGAGACGACGACCGACACGACGCCGACGACGACCGACGAGACGACGACCGACACGACGACGACCACGTCGTCGGGCGGCTGAGCGCTACTTCTTCTTGGTCGTCTTCTTCGGCTTGACCGTGGCGATCTTCGCCGCGCCCTTGAGGCCCTGCGTGACGGTGCTCACGGTGCCGGTGTTGTCCATGATCGCGGCGACGACCTGCTTGTCCGTCGTCTCGCTCGTCAGGATGTAGAGCGTCCCGGGATCGGTGACGCCCTTCAGCGTCGCCGTCTTCGTGGCGTACATGCCGCTCGCCGTCAGCGCCTGGAGCAGCACCGACACGCCGGGGAACGCCCCCTTCGTGATCTTCTGCGTCGCCGTCTGGCCGACTGCCTGGAGGACGGCCTTCGCCTGCGACGACTGCTGCGTCTTCTGGATGCCCGACTTGACCGCCGGGCGGAAGTACGCAACTGCCTGCGCGCTGCCGTCCGACATCTGAGCGATGCAGAGATCGGGCGGGCTGTCGAGGGCGTGCGACAGAGTCGCGGTCGTCGAGTCGGCCGCGTTCGGCCACGTGATCAGCGTCGCGGCGTACCAGGGAGTGTCCGGCGCGGGCTCGCTCGTGGCGGTGGCGAGCTGGTGGTAGTCGTCGACGCAGGCCACCTGGCCCGCGCCTCCGCCGGTGCCGGCCGTGCTCGTGCCCGACCGCGCGACCGTCACCTTGGCGCCGGAGACCTTGATCGTCACCCCCGCCGAGGCATCGGTCGCGGAGTAGGACTTGGAGCTGCTGCCACACGCAGTCGCAGCAGTTGCGACCGCGACGAGCAGCGCTGCGCAGCCAAGCACACGTTTGGAGGGGGCCCGCACGGCCCCCACGGTAGCGATCACCGGCGCGGGGCGGCCTTTTTCTTAGCTCGCACTTTGGCTTTCGGTCCGGCGACCACGATGCGCACCGGGCTCGCGGCCGCAGCCGAGAGGTCGACGGGCGCGCCGCCGTCGACGACGACACCCGCGCCGGCGGTGACAGTGGGCGCGTCCGCGAAGCTTGTGGCAGACGCGACCTGAACGGCGATGTTGACGGTGACCGTCTGCCCGGCGCCGATCGCGCCGAGCGCGCACGTCACGTTCTGCGTGCCCGAGCACGAGCCCTGGTCCGGGTCGGCCTCGATCGGCAGCACCGCCGCGGGCAGCGCGTCGGCGAGCGTCGCCGGGGTCGGCACGCCGCCGTTGTTCGTGACGGCGAACGAGTAGGTGACCGTCGAGCCGACCGTCAGCGGCTGCGTCGTCGACGAGCTCGCGACGACGAGATGCGCGGGCGGCGGCGGCGCGATGGTCGTCGTGGGCGGCGCGGGAACCGGCTTGGCGGTCGGCGTCGGCGCCGGTTGCTTCGGCTTCGGCATCAGCCACGAGGGAATCTGCGGATGACGGTTGCGCGTCGTCGTCGGCAGCGGCGCCGCAATCGTCGTCGAACGCGCTGCAGTCGTCGTCTCCGAAGTCGTGCCCGCCGTCGTGGTCGTCGTCGCGGCCGCCGTCGTCGTCGCGACCGTCGTCGTCGTCGCGACCGTCGTCGTCCCCGTCGCGTCGGTGGTCGTCGTCTCCTCGGTCGTGGTGGCGACGGTCGGCGTCGCCGGCGAGCCGTCGTCCGCCGTCGCGGTCAGCGCACCGGCGACGAAGAGGGCGGCCGCGGCGAGCGCGACACCGATCCCTGCAGCGAGACGGCGGCGGATGGGCATCAACCGACCTTCGCCCTCAGTCCGTGAACGGTGACGTCCGCACCGCCCGCAGCGCCGCCGGGGAGCGTGCTGCAGTCGACCGTCCCCGCCTTCACCTGCGCGACGACCGAGGCGAGCGTCGAGAACGACGGCTTCCGTGTGTCGTCGGCCCACAACACTCCCGACTGCCATGCGGCGAGGCTCGGCTCGTCGGCGAGCAGGAAGTTGAAGAACGCACCGACTCCGGGCTGGCAGTACGCGAGCTCGATCGCGTCTGCGAGCTGCGTCGCCTGGTCGGGCGCCGGTGACGTAGCGGCGGGCGACGCGCTGTCCGCGTGAGCGGCGAGCGGAGGCACGAGCGCCTTCGCGTTCTCCGCGCCCGTGTAGAGCGAGGCCTTCCCCGGGTCGATCGTTGTCTGGAAGCCGTCTTCGAGGTACCAGACGGAGACGCCGCCCGCGCCCGGCAGCGGCTGCCCGGTTCCGGCAAAGGCGGCGGAGAGCGCGGAGAGGAGGCGCGGGTAGTCACCTTCCGAGAGGTCGTTCGAGTGCACGTGCGCGCGCCAGGGCCGCTCCGCCGACGTGAGCCCGTACGCGTTCAGACCGAGCGTGTCGAAGATCTTCACCGGGCGGCCGCTCGCGCGATACGCAGTCCCGAGATCCCGGACGAAGTCCGCGGGCGCGATGCCGGTCACGCCATTCGCGCCCGGATCGTCGTTCCCGCGCGGGGCGAGCGTCGCGATCACGTTCATGCCGGGCCGCGCCGTCTCAAGCTCGCCGTAGCACGCTGCGAGCAGCGCCTCGTACTGCGCCGGCGCGACCGCGCTCCCGTTCGAGAACTGCGGCTGCCAGAACCGCGAGCTGTTCGACTCGTTCCAGATCACGACGTCGTGGATCTGCGGAAAGCGCCGAACGATCGAGCGGACGTACGAGCAGTACGCCGCGCGCTGGGTGTCCGTCTGCGGCGCAGCCGCTGCGGCGCCGTAGACCGAGAGGACGATCCGCAGGCCCTTCGCGTTGGCGACCCCGCGCGCGAGCCCCGCAGCCTCCGACGAGCTCAGCTTCGTCTCGCCCGCCTGCCACTGCTGCGTGTACCGCACGGCGTCGAGACCGAGATCGGCGATCGCGGCCTGCAGCACCGCCGGATGCTGCGCGTAGTGGAGGTCGTCGGCCGTCACGCCGACGAGCAGGCCCGGCTGCGCGCCGGCCCGGGCGGCGAAGACCGCGCAGACGAGAATTGCGGCACAGGCTGCCGCAGGTTTAATGAGACTTACGAGCGATACGTGTAGCTTTTTCAACCCCGGGCGGTTGTAGCAGCCGACCCGGCGCGGCCGCCACTCCCCGAACGGGTTACTCGGCCGCGATCGCCTCGAGCACGCGGTAGGCGGCATCGAGGTCGGCGGCCGACACGCTGCGGCGCAGCTCCTCGTCGACGCCCTCGACCACACTCACGATCGCGGCGGCGTAGGCGGCCCCGCGCTCCGTGAGCTCGAGCAGGATGCGCCGGCGATCGCCCTCGTCGATCCGGCGGGTGAGGTAGCCCCGCTCCTCGAGGGTGTCGGCGGCCTTCGTCGCCGCCTGCGGCGAGACGCCCATGATCGAGGCGAGCTCGCCCGGCGTGGTCGGCTCGTGCGCGAGGATCCGCACCCACGCTCCGTCGCCGCGGCGAAAGTCACCGAAGCCGAGCTCTGCGAGCTGAGCGCGCAGGCGCTGCGTATAGCGGAGGCGCGCGAGACCGAGAACGTCGGGAAACGGGTGGCGATCTTCGTCACGCATGACGTGACGATATCGTCAACCAGGTTGACAATCAACCGGGCTAAGCGGTTGCGTGCTCGCGCCTGCCGGACGAGTCGTCCCGCCCGAGCTGCTGGTCGGCGTCGGAGCCGAGCTCTTCCTGGATCTCCTCGAGCGAACGGCCCTTCGTCTCCGGCACGCGCCAGGCGAAGAACGCGACCGCGCACACGCCGAAGAACGCGTAGAGCCAGAAGGTGCCTTCCTTCGTGATCGCATCGGTGAGCGTCAGGAACGTGTACGAGATCAGGAAGTTGAAGCCCCAGTTGAACATCGTGCACACGGCCATCGCAGGCCCGCGCATCTGCAACGGGAAGATCTCGGAGATCATCAGCCAGAACACCGGGCCGAGGCCGATCGCGAAGCCGAAGATGTAGAAGAGCAGCGCAGCGAGCGCGAGCCAGCCGACCGAGCTCTGCAGCGTCGGCGAGGCGAAGAACACGCCGAGCACGACGAGCGCGATCGTGAGGCACGTCGTGCCGAACAAGAGGAAGAAGCGGCGGCCGAGCTTGTCGAGGAGCAGGATCGCGACGATCGTGAAGACGACGTTCGTCAGGCCGATGTACAGGCTCTCGGTGAGGGCGCCGGTGTTCTGCTGGCCGGCCATCTTGAGGATCGTCGGCGCGTAGTAGATGACGGTGTTGATGCCGACGATCTGCTGGAAGACGGCGAGCGCGATGCCGACGATCATCGTCTTGCGGAGGTTCTTGCCGATCAGCTCGCGCAGCGAGACCTCTTCGCTCGCGACCTCCTTGATCTCGCGGATCTCCTCGTCGACGTCGTCCTCGTCGAAGCGATAACGCGAGAGCACCTCACGCGCTTCGTCCTCGCGGCCTTTCTGCACGAGCCAGCGCGGCGAGAACGGCATGAAGAACATCCCGATCGCGAGCGCGGCGCCCGGAACAGCGGCGACGGCGAACATCCAGCGCCAGTTGTTCGAGAGCGGCGCAAAGGCCCAGTCGACGATGTACGCGAGCAGGATCCCCGACGTGATCATCAGCTGGTTGAAGCTGACGACGCCGCCGCGGATCCGCTTCGGGACGAGCTCGCCGATGTACATGGGCGAGACGAACGACGCGGTGCCGACGCTCAGGCCGAGCACGAACCGGGACGCGAGGATCTCCGGGTAGTTCTGGGAAAGCGCGCACGCGACGGCGCCGATCACGTAGACGGTGCCGGAGCAGATCTTCGTGCGGCGGCGGCTGATCGCATCGGCGAGCCAGCCCGAGATGGCGGCCCCGGCGATCGCGCCGAGGAGCAGGATCGCGACCGTGAGCTGCTGCATCCCGTGCGAATGCAGACCGAGGTCCTTCTGCATGAACAGCATCGCGCCGCCGATGACGCCCGTGTCGTAGCCGAAGAGGAAGCCGCCGATCGCGGCGATCAGGGCGACGCCGGCGAGACGCCGGTTCCGAATCACCTCGGCGATGAAGCCGCGCTCCTTCACGCCCGTTCAACGTACGAGCAGCGAATTCCGATGCGCTACACGACGTTGTGCTCGACGCGCGCCGCCCCGCGCGCGAAGCGCTCGACCGCGAACTCCGACAGGTCGAAGGTCGGCTCCAGGCCGAGTGCGAGCTGGGCGAGGTGCTCGCCGATCACCGGTCCCTGCTGGAAGCCGTGCCCGGAGAAGCCCGTGGCGTAGACGAGCCCGGCGACATCGGCCGCGGTTCCGACGAGCGCGTTGTGGTCGGGGCTCATCTCGTACCACCCCCACCAGCTCGAGCGCACGCCGAGCTCCTCGAGCGCAGGCAGCCGTCGCGCCGCGACCGGCGCCAGGTCCTCGAGCGTCTGCTCGCGCCCCCCGAAGGCGAGCGCGTCGCCTTCGCGGTGGAAGTAGAAGCCGCTTGCGAAGTCGATCGTGAGCGGCAGCTCGCGCGGGAACTCCGGCGCGGGGTCGGTGAAGAACATGAAGCGGCGCTCGGGCTCGACCGGGAGCTCGTAGAGCTCTCGCGACCACACGCCTGCGGCGAGCACGACAGTGTCGGTTGCGATCGTTCCTTTCGCCGTCTCGACGCCCGTGATACGGCCGCGGTCGCTGAGGATGCGCGTCGCGGCGCATGACTGCTCGATCTGCGCGCCGCGCTCGGCGGCCCGACGTGCGTACGCCTGCACGACGAGATCGGGCGTTACGTATCCCGCGCGCGGATTGAACGCGGCGGCCACGATGCCGTCGAGCTCGAGCTGCGGCACGAGCTCGCACGCGCCGTCGGGTGTGAGCATCTCCGCGCCCGGAGTTGCCGCGAAGCGCACCGCGTCCGCTTCGTCGTCGAGCAGGAACAGATAGCCGTAGAGCTTGAGGTCGATCTCCGCACCGAACACCTCGAGGCGCCGGATCGACTCCTCGCAGATCCGCACGTTGAGGTCGTCGGAGAAGAGCGTCCGCACGCCGCCTGCGCAATGCCCGGTCGAGCCGGACGCGAGCGTGTCGCGCTCGACGAGCGCGGGGCGCTCGCAGCCGAGCTCGGCGAGATAGTGCAGCGCGGCGGCACCCATGACGCCGCCGCCGATCACCACCGCGTCGCTGCGCTCCGGGACCACGCGATGATTGTCGCCGATGGACGATCGCCAACGTGGACGGCTCTTCGTCGCTCTGGCGGCGGTCGCCTGGTCGAGTGCCGGGCTGCTGCAGCGTGAGCTGTCGGTCGACACCGCGACCCAGACAGGCGGGCGGGCGGTCTTTGCCGCCTTCG
Organism: Gaiellaceae bacterium; assembly: GCA_035651895.1. Taxonomy (GTDB): domain Bacteria; phylum Actinomycetota; class Thermoleophilia; order Gaiellales; family Gaiellaceae; genus PALSA-600. The sequence continues at coordinate 112,682 of DASREW010000032.1, read as the reverse complement.
GGCTGCTCGCGTACGTCGTCCTCACCGAGCGCGGCGGCACGTTGCGCTCGTTCCGCGTGCTGGGGCTCGGCGGCGCCGGAGTCGTCGTGCTGCTCGCGATCTCGTCGGCGTCGTTCTTCGTCGCGTTGAACCACACGTCGGTGGCGAACGTGCTGTTCATGCAGGCGCTCGCGCCGATCCTGGCCGCGGTCCTCGGCACGTTTCTCGGCGATCCGGTGGGACGCCGAACGTGGCTCGCGATGGGCGTCGCCGTCGCGGGCGTCGCGCTGATGGTCGGCGGGCCCGGCCGGCCGAGCGCGCTCGGCCTCGGTCTGTCGCTCGTCATGTCGGCCTCGTTCGCGGGGATGATCGTGCTCACCCGCCATCACCGAGAGGTGTCGATGGCGCCGGCGACGTTCATCTCGCAGCTGCTCGTCCTCGCCGTCGCCGCACCGTTCGCGCATCCGGGCGCGGCCGGCGGCAAGGACGTCGCGCTCCTCGCGACGCTCGGCATCTGCCAGATCGGCCTCGGCTTCGCGCTGCTCACCGTCGGCGCGCGCCTGATCCCTGCAGGCGAGGTTGCGCTGATCACGCTGCTCGAGATCGTGCTCGGCCCGTTGTGGGTGTGGGCGTTCCTGTCGCAGCGGCCTTCGACGGCAACGCTCATCGGCGGTCTCGTCGTGCTCGGCGCAGTGGTGCTACAGGCTGGCGACCGTGGCGCCGTCATCGGCGTCGCTCGCGGTCGCGGCGACGAGCGGGTGCCGTTCTAGCTCGTCACGGACCGCCTTGCGCAGGACGCCGGTCCCGCGGCCATGGACGATGCGAACCTCCCGTACGCCGGCGAGCGCAGCCTCGTCGACGAGCCTGCGCACCTGCTCGCGCGCCTCGTGGGCAGCGTGCCCGCGCACGTCCAGCTGGTCGGAGACGTCGCCGCGCGCCGCGGCTCGGATCTGCACGGCCGCGGTGCGCTCCTCGGGTGGGCGCTCGCGCGCAGGGCGCAGGCGGGCGAGTGGGATGCGCACGCGCTGGCCGGCTGCGCCGGCGACCTCGGCCTCGTCGCCGCGAATCGCTGCGATCGTGCCGCGCACGCCGACATCCGGTACTTCGACCGGATCGCCGACCGCGAGCTCGCCGGTGTGCGGGAGCGGGCCGGAGAGATCGGCGAACGCACGCTCTGCCTGCTGGACGCGTTCGGTCGCGGCGCCGAGCGCGCGATCCTGGTCGGCCTCGCGTCGAGCCTTCCGCGCGCGGCGGAGCTCTCCGCGCAGCGCTGTCAGCTCCGCGCGTGCAGCTGCGAGGTCGCGCTCGGCCTGGACGACCGCCTCGGCGCGGGCGCGTTCGGACGAGGCTTCCACCCGCGCGACGGCGCGCGCGAGCTCCGCCTCGCGCCGCTCGGCACGCCGCTGGGCTTCACCCGCCGCGCGGCGCCGCTCGGTCGCCGCGCGTTCCGCCGCTTCCGCCTCGGCGAGCAGCTCGGCCGCGCGGAGGCGCTCGGGGTCGAGCCGGCCCCGTGCATCGGCGACGACCACCGGGTCGAGGCCGAGCGTCTCGGCGATCCGCAGCGCGTGCGAGGTGCCGGGCCGCCCGAGGTCGATCCGGTAGAGCGGGCGATCGGTGCCCGGGTCGAATCCGGTCGCCGCGTTGGCGACGTCGCTGCGCGCGCTCGCCCACTCCTTGAGCTCCGCGTAGTGCGTCGTGACGACGGTGAGCCGCGCCTGCGCGGCCAGCCGCTCGACGAGCGCTTGCGCGAGCGCAGAGCCCTCTTCCGGATCGGTGCCGGCGGCGACCTCGTCCAGCAGCACGAGCGAGCGCAAAGTCGCCGACTCGAGAATCGTGACGAGCGTGCGCAGGTGGCCGGAGAACGTGGAGAGGCTCATCTCGATCGACTGCCGGTCGCCGATGTCCGCGAGCACGTGATCGAAGACGGGCAGCTCGGCGACGTCCGCCGGCGGCCGGAGCCCGCACTGGTGCAGCAGCGCGGCGAGACCGAGCGTCTTCAACGCCACCGTCTTGCCGCCGGTGTTCGGGCCGCTGATCACGACCGCGCGCAGCGCGCCGAGGTCGAGGTCGATCGGCACGGCCGTCGCGCGGTCGAGCAGCGGGTGCCTCGCACCGGTCAGGCGAACGGCGTCGGCGATCTGGACGACGGCGCCGTGCCAGCCGCGCGAGAGCACGCCGCGGGCGAGCGCGAGGTCGAGCGCTGCGACCGCCTCGACGAGCGCGCGCAGGAGATCGCCGCGCGCTGCGGCCGCGACGGAGAGCTCGCGCAGAATCCGCTCCATCTCTTCGCGCGCGTCTGCCGCCGCCTCGGCGAGCCGGTTGCCGAGCTCGACGACTGCGAGCGGCTCGACGAACACCGTCTGCCCCGAGCTCGACGCGTCGTGAACGATGCCGGGCACGCGATCGCGCGCCTCGGCGCGCACCGCGAGCACCGGCCGGCCGCCGCGCTCGGCGAGAAACGACTCCTGCAACGCATCGCGTACACCGGCGGAACGCGCGACGCGCGCGAGCTCTTCACGCATCCGCTCGGCGCCGTTCCGCAACTCGGCGCGCAGCTTGCGCAGCTTCGGTGAGGCCGTGTCACGCAGGTCGCTGCCGTCCGGCTCGACGCAGCGGTCGATCTCATCCGCCAGCGTCGTCAAGGCAGGGTCGATCGCGGCAGCGATCTCCCCGAGCCTGGTCGCGCCGTCGAGCGAACGGCGCGCAGCGACGCCGACCGCGATCGTCGCCGCGACGGCGCGCAGCTCGGCGGGCGTGAGCACACCATCGCGTTCCGCGCGCTCGACGGCCGACCCGATGTCGCTTGCACCGGCGAGCGCCGGCTCACGCGACTCGTCGAGGAGCGCGACCGCCTCGGTCGTCAGCGCCTGCCGGACGCGAACGTCGTCCGCGTCGGCGGACGGCACGAGCGCGCGCGCCCGCTCGGCGCCGAGCTCGGTCGCTGCGACGGCGGCGAGCCGCTCGAGGATCGCCGGCAGCTCGAGGGCGGCACGCGCCTCGGCGTCCATGATCGCGGGATCTACTCGGGGCGCTCGTCGCCCGGCCGCAACCGGTAGACGATGCGGCCGCGATCGAGGTCGTACGCGGACAGCTCGATCCGGACGCGATCGCCGGGGTTCATGCGAATGCGAAACCGGCGCATCTTGCCGGCCGTGTACCCAAGGGTCTCGTGCCCGTTGTCGAGCTTGATCCGGAACATGCCGTTGCGGAGCGCCTCGACGATCTCGCCGGTCATCTCGACCTTGTCTTCCTTCGCAGGTATCGGTCTCTCCTTCGTCGTGCTCTGAGGAAGCATCTTCGGCGGCGCGCCGGGCGCGCCGCCGAAAACGCTAGATGACGGTCACGTTCGCGGCCTGAGGGCCCTTGTCGCCCTGCTGCGCCTCGTACTCGACCTTCGCGCCTTCATCGAGGGAGCGATAGCCGTTCCCCTGAATCGCGCTGAAGTGGACGAACAGATCCTTCCCACCCTCGTCGGGGGTGATGAACCCATAGCCCTTGTCAGCGTTGAACCACTTAACAGTTCCGGTTGCCATTACTTCTTTCACCTCCTTGCCACTACTCACTGAACGGGCAAGAAGAGTGCAAACCGGCACCATCCAACTCGCTCAAATTGCAAGCCGGAAGTGTAACCGGGAATTACGCGCGCGGCAGCACGTAGAAGGCGATCGCGCAGTACTGGCACGCGGCCGCGACGAGCGTGCAGAGGTGGAACACCTCGTGGTAGCCGAGCACCCGGGGGAGCGGGTTCGGCCGCTTCAGCGCGTAGACGACCCCGCCCGCGGTGTACGCGACGCCGCCGACCAGCAGCAGGACGAGGCCGACGACCGGCAGCTTCAAGAGCTGCGAGAACGCGACGGCGGCCACCCAGCCGAGCGCGATCGCAATCGCCGCGGACACGCGCTTCGACAACCCCGGCCGCAGGAGCTTGAGCAAGATCCCCGCCGCCGACCCCGTCCAGACGATCGCGAGCACCGGGATCGCCCAGCCGCGCGAGAGGACGAGCAGACCGAACGGCGTGTACGTCCCGGCGATGAGGAAGTAGATGCCGGCGTGGTCGAGACGCGCGAGCCACGAGCGGGTGCGCGGCTGCCAGGTCGGGCGGTGATAGAGCGCGCTCGCGCCGAAGCAGATCGCGACGCAGGCTGCGAAGACGATTGCGGATGCGCGCGCGCGGCCCGCCTCGGCGGTGAGCCCGAGCGGGATCCCGACGCCGATCGATGCATAGAACGCCAGCTCGTGGAACACGCCACGGAGCTTGGGCTTGGCCGCGACGGGCGCGAGCGCCATCGCGCGACGATACCGCGGCTAGTGCGGGATTGCAGCTGTGACGCCCGCATCGGTGGCGCGCTTCAGAACGGCGAGCGCACCGGCGGTGTCACCTTCCGCCTCGAGCAGGTCGGCAAGCGGGCGGGCCGCTTCGAGGGCTGATTTCGCACCGTGGTCGATAAGGAGGTCGAGCGCCTGGCCGAGCAGCATCTTCTGGCGCGGATCGTCGCCAGCCGCTGCGAAGACTTCGGCCAGAGCGATGTACGCCTTCCCGCGGTCTCCGGGCCCCATCGCGTCCAGAAGCTCGAGGGCGCGCGCGGCGCTGCGCGCCGCTTCGCGATGACGACCCAACAGCATGAGGGCGCGGGCCTCGGTGATCGTGAACTTCGCGTCTTCTCGCTGAAGCAGCTCGCGACCGAAACGCTCCCGTCCTCGATCCAAAAGCCGCAAAGCCTCATCGGCGTTGCCGGATTCGATCTCCGCGTGGGCCAGCAGGTGGTAGGCCATCCCGACGTAGGCGTCGTTCTCCGTCCGGTCGAGAATCTCGAGGGCAAGACGCGCGTACCGCGTCGCAAGAACGGGCTCGCGCCGGCGCGAATGCAACCTGGACTGCGACCAGTAGAGGCGAGCGGAGGCAACCGGATCTCCGGTGCTCTCGGCGATCCGGATGACGCGCGCGAGGACCTTCTGAGCGTCGCCGTACCGGGCCGCGTCGATCAGAGCATTCGAAAGCAGCACCGAGAACCGAAGCTCCTCGAGCACCGCCTCCGCGCGCCGAGCCTCCTCAACGGCCGCTTCGAAAAGCGCGATGGCCGACTCGAGCTCACCGGCCATTGCGTAGCAGCGGCCGAGGGTGTCCGCCGCACCGGGATCCGCAAGCGCACTTCGGCTACGCGTCGCATGAGCAGCCTCGAGCAGCTCAATGGCATCCGTGAGCCGCTCCTGGCGAAATGCGATCTGACCGAGACCTGCGAGCGCGGTCGGCCGGGCCGGGTCACCGAGCTCCAGGTGCGCGCGATAGAGCTTCTCCGCCTCTTCGACCTCACCGAGGCGAAGGGCAACTTCCGCGTCCATCAAGTCAACCGGCTCCGCAATGTCTGCCTCGACGCCGGTCGCGAGCCATTGCCCGGTCACTTCGAGTCGAAGCGCCAACTGGTTGATCATTTGCAGCGATGGCACCCGGGCCCCGGCCTCGATCCGCGAGATGTACGCGGCTGTGCAGCCGGGGAAGGCGAGCTGACGCTGGGACATGCCGGCGCGGTCGCGCGCCTCCTTCAGCCGCTGGCCGACGGCCTTCGGCGAATCGATGTGCGTCGTCAGGGAGCGAGGCATCCGCGCATCATAGTTGCCAAGAGTCACATGTGTTGACTACGCGAGTTGGCTTGCAGGGCTTGTACAGGAAGAATGTTCCTGCTGGCCCCCGGGGGCTGTCGTCCAATCGATCCGAAGGAGACAGCCCGTATGCGGTTCTATCGCTCACCTGGCCTTGCTGCGGTCCTTACCGTCGTGCTCGCCCTTGCTGCGCTCGCGGCAGATTTCGAGACCTTCTGGCCGTAAGCCTTGACTCGCCGCGGGGCGGGCGAGCGGCCCGCCCCGCGGCCTTTTCTCTAGACCGCCGGACCTAGCCCGTCCGGGGGAGGCGGAGTCGCGGACAGCCGCGATACCGTCGATAGTCGGGTCATGAGCAAGGTCCGCCGCATCGGACTTGCCCTCGCCGCGCTGTGCGGTGTTTTCGCATGCTCGGCCGGAGCGGCGAACCAGAACTGGGCCGCCCCGGAGATCCGGGCCGTGACCCATCAAGGCGTCCTCGGCACCTCGCCGGCCACGTTCGCTCCGCAGGCGCCGCTCACGGAGCGCGCCCTCGCCGCCGCGATCGCATCCACCAACGCGATCCAGCATCCGCCGGCACCGCCCACGCCCCCGCCGGCCCCGGTGACGCTCGACTCGACGCTCGGCCCCGACGCGGTCGTCGGCGGGGACGTGCAGTTCCAGGTGAGCGCGACCGGCCGCGACGTCGCGAGCGTCGCCTTCGCGGTCGACGGCAGCGAGCGCGCCTCCGCGGACGCATCGCCCGCCGACTTCGGCCTCGACACGACCCAGCTCGCAGACGGGCCGCACCAGCTCGCCGTCAACGTCGCGTTCGACGGCGGCGGCTACGCGATCGCGGTCTGGCAGATCACCGTGGCGAACGCCGCCGGCTCCGTCTGGACGCCGCTCGGCGCGCCGGTCGAGCTCACGATCGCCAAGTCGTGGCTCCCCGCCGACGCGACGACGACCACCACCACCACGACCGCGCCGGCCGCGCCCGTCGTCACGCCGGTGCTCTACCGGGCGGCCGCACCGGCGAAGGCGGTCACCGTGAAGGGGCTCGACGCAGCACTCGTCGCCTACCTCGGCCTGAACGGCGCCGCCCGCGAGATCCAGCAGACGCTCCAGCACGCGGGGCTGCAGCCGCCGCCCGAGACCGGCACCGAAGCGGTCGCGCGCATGCTCGGGCTGCGCCTCGACCATCCCGCGAGCGAGGACTACCTCGAGCTCCTGCCCAACGAGCCGGTGACTCGAGCCGAGGCCGCGTACTCCTTCGCGCAGGTGCTGCGGCTCGACCAGTGGTCGGCGCAGTACGTGCAGCAGGCCGCCGACTCCTTCACGCTGCCGGCCTTCACGCCGTGGCAGCGCCGCATCCTCACGACGGCCGTCCACTACGTCGGCTACCCGTACGTCTGGGGCGGGACGAGCCCGACCGCCGAGGTCGACTTCGGTGTGCATGCACAGGGCGGCTTCGACTGTTCCGGCTTCGTCTGGCGCGTCTACAAGCTCACGTCCTACGCCGGCGAAGGCGACCTCGCGAGCGTGCTGCGCGGCAGGACGACGTACGTGATGAGCGGCGAGGTGCCGCGCTCGAAGCGGATCGGCATCGAGAAGCTGCAGCCCGCAGACGTGATGTTCTTCGGGCACGGCCCCCACTCGAGCCCGAGCGTCGTCGATCACACCGCGCTGTACCTCGGCAACGGCTGGTTCATCCAGTCGAGCGGCGAGGGCGTGACGCTGCTCCCGTTCGCGGGCTGGTACACGCAGAGCTTCGCCTGGGGCCGCAGGCCCCTCCACGAAGCCGGCCTCGAGTAACCGCGGCTACCGCAGGCCGTACGTGATCGCAGCGATCGCGCCGGCGAAGCAGACGCCGGTGAAAGCTGCAACGAGTGCGAGCGACATGGCGCGCTGATTCCACTGCGGTTCGGCCGCGAAACGTGTGAGCCGTTGCCCGAACGGGCACGTGTTCGAGCCGTGACGGCCTCCACCGCGAACGCTCGCTTCCGCCGCGACGTCAACCTCCTCGGGCTGACCTTCGTCTCGCTCGGGTCGATCATCGGCTCCGGCTGGCTGTTGGGCGCCCTCTATGCCGCGCAGATCGCCGGTCCGGCCGCACTCATCTCGTGGGGAATCGGTGCGGTGTTCATGCTGCTGCTCGCGCTGATCCACGCGGAGCTCGGCGGCGCGTTCCCGTTCGCGGCCGGCGTGGCGCGCTTTCCGCACGCGGCCTACGGCGCGGTGATCGGCTTCGCGATCGGCTGGATCTGGTGGCTCGGCTCGGTCACGGTCGCGCCGATCGAAGTCGAAGCCGCCCTGCAGTACTTCACCCACTACGTGTCCTGGCTGACGACGACGTCGGGCGGCAAGACGGTCCTGACCGCACAGGGCTACGGGATCGCCGTCGCGCTGATGTTCGCGTTCTCGGTCGTCAACGTGCTCGGGGTGCGCCGGCTCGCGCGCACGAACACCGCGATCGTCACGTGGAAGATCGCCATCCCCGTGATCGCGATCGTCGCGATCGCCGTCACGCGGTTCCACACCGCGAACTTCCACGCGCTCGGCGGCTTCGCGCCGTACGGCTTCCGGGGAATCTTCTCGGCGATCTCGACCGGCGGCGTGATCTTCGCCTACAACGGCTTCGAGCAGGCGATCCAGCTGGGCGGCGAGAGCGCCAACCCGCGGCGCAACATCCCGCTCGCGGTGATCGGCGCGATCGTGGCCGGCGTCGTCATCTACGTGCTGCTCGAGGTCGTGTTCCTCGGTGCACTGCACCCGTCCGACCTCGCGCACGGCTGGGCCAAGCTTGCGTTCAAGGGCAGCGCGGGGCCGTTCGCGGGGATCGCTTCGGCCATCGGGCTCAGCTGGCTCGCGATCCTGCTGTACGTCGATGCCGCCGTATCGCCCGGCGGCACCGGTCTGCTCTACACCGCCGCGAGCTCGCGAGTCGCCTACGCGCTCGGACACGACCGGTTCGTGCCGCGGACCGTCGCGCGGCTCTCGCAGCGCGGCGTCCCCGACGTCGCGATCCTGATCAGCTTCGCCGTCGGCGCGATCGTCTTCCTGCCGTTCCCGGGCTGGCAGAAGCTCGTCGGCTTCATCACCTCGGCCGCTGCGCTCGCGTACGGGATGGCGCCGCTTGCCCTGTCGGCGCTACGGCGTCAGCTGCCGAACCTCGACCGCCCGTTCCGGCTTCCGCTGGAGCCGGTGCTCGCGCCGGCGGGGTTCGTGGTCGCGAACCTGATCGTCTACTGGTCCGAATGGTCGGTTGTGTGGCGCCTCGTCGCCGCGATCGCGATCGGCTTCGGCGTGTTCTCGGTGTACCGGCTTCTCGGTCGCGGCGAGCTGCCGGCGATCGAGCTGCGGCCGGCCGCCTGGTTTCCGCCGCAGCTCGCCGGTCTGCTCGTCCTCTCGTATCTCGGCCAGTACGGCGGCCGCAAGGTGATCCCGTTCTGGTGGGACGTCGGCGCCGTCGCCGCCTTCAGCGTCGCGATCTACGTCCTCGCCGTCCGGCTGCGCCTGCCGCCGGAACGGGCTCGTGCCTACGTGCAGGAGCTCGCCGACGAGGACGAGGAAACCGCCACGGCGCTCGACACGTAGAGGGGGCATCCCCCAAGTGGGGCTCAGGCGCGCCCCCCTCGTGCCGATCACGCCCCAAGACCGTGCCTTCTTTTCACCGCCTTCACCTGCGGTTCGCTCTGGCGACGCTGGCCGTCATCGCCGCCGCCGGCGGCGCGCTGCTCTGGGCCGTGAAACGCGAGGAGGTGCGCCAGGCGGAGAGCAATGTCGCGGCGCACGCGGTCTACGTCGAGCAGAGCATCCTGCGCGACGAGCTCGAGCCGGCCGACCTCGCGAAGCCGGTGACCGGCGCGCGGCGCGCGCAGCTCGACTGGCTGTTCGACTCGCGGGTGCTGAACGGCGGCGGCCTGCGAGTGAAGCTCTACCGCGCCTCCGACGGTCGCGTCACCTACTCGAACGTGCACTCGCTGATCGGCACGCCGAACGACGACCTCGACGAGTTCCACAGCGTGCTCGCCGGCAGGATCGTTCGTGACGTCACGCACCTCAACCACGAGGGCGGGACCGGGAAGAACGTGAAGGCGCTCGAGGTCTACGTGCCGCTGACGCTGCGCGGGCACTCGAGCCCGTCAGGCGTGTTCGAGATCTACCAGTCCTACGGCCCGGTCGCCGCGTCGATCCACCGCTTCGACATGCCGTTCACGCTCCTCGCCCTCGCCACGCTGCTGCTTCTCTGGGGCGCGCTGTTTCCGCTCGTCTCGCGCATGGGACGCGCACTGGAGCGCACACGACTCGCGCACCGGACGACGGAGCAGGCACTCGAGGAGACGGCTCACCAGCTGCGGCAGGCGCAGAAGATGGAAGCGATCGGCCGTCTCGCAGGCGGCGTCGCACACGACTTCAACAACCTGCTGCTCGCGATCAACGGCTACTCCGAGCTGCTCGCCTCCGGGCTCACCGACGCCAACCAGCAGCGCTATGCGCGCGAGATTCTCGCCGCGGGCGAGCGCGCCGCCGGCTTGACGAGCCAGCTGCTCGCGTTCAGCCGTCGCCAGGTGCTGCAGCCGCGCATCCTCAACCTGAACGAGTGCATCGTCGAGATCGAGTCGATGCTGCGGCGCCTGATCGGCGAGGGTGTGCGTGTCGAGCTCGACCTCGACCGGTCGCTGCGCGCCGTCGAGGCGGATCCTTCGCAGATCGGACAGGTGCTGCTGAACCTCGCCGTCAACGCGCGCGACGCGATGGAGGGTGCCGGGACGCTCCGGATCGCGACGAGGAACACCGCCGGGGACGTCGTGCTCGAAGTCACCGACACCGGTGTCGGGATGAACGCCGCGACGCAGGCGCAGATCTTCGAGCCGTTCTTCACGACGAAAGCCGTCGGCGAAGGCACGGGGCTCGGGCTCGCGACCGTCTACGGCATCGTCACGCAGAGCGGCGGCGCCATCGACGTGCGCTCCGCGCCGGGTGAAGGCGCGACGTTCACGCTGCGCTTCCCGGCGACGGAGAGCGAGTCCGACGACGTGACGGTGAGCGACGTCGTGCCGGCCCGCGGGCGGGAGCGCATCCTCGTCGTCGACGACGAAGCGGTCGTTCGCGAGCTCGTGGCGCAGCTGCTCCGCGGACTCGGCTACGACGTGACGGTCGCCGCATCGGCGCGGGAGGCGCGCACGCTCGGCAGCGACTTCGACCTGCTGCTGACCGACGTCGTCATGCCGGAGACGGACGGCCCGAGCCTCGCGCGCACGATCGACGTGGAGCACGTGCTCTTCATGAGCGGGTACGCGCAGGAAGGGCTGACGCACGGCGGCGCGCCGTTCCTGCAGAAGCCGTTCGGGCGCGAGGAGCTCGCCCGCGCCGTTCGGGAGCTGCTCGATGCCGGCCGCATCGCGCGCAGCGCGGCGTAGCTAGCGGCCGAGCGCGGAGAGCAGCTCGCCGACGCGCTTGTCGGCGACCAGCGGATGCTTCATCGGACGGTTCGAGTTGACCCGGTAATGGTTCCGGCGGCCCCTGCGCTCGCGCACGATGTAGCCCTCGTCGACCAGGTCGGCGAGCACGCGGTGCGCCTGCCGTTCGGTCAGCCGCGCGGCCTCGGCGATCTCACGCACCGTCGAGTCGGGCGAGCCCGCCACTTGCAGCAGGACGGATCCGTGTGAGGTCAGGAATGCCCAGGACGAACGCTCGGCCACAGGCGGGCAGCGTATACCGCCTTACGATCTTTCGGCGAGGACAGCGTCGACCTTGGCGACGATCTGCGCCGGCGTGAAGGGCTTCTGGATGAAGTGACCCTCGGCGGTCGCATCGGTGTAGCCCGACGTGAAGAGCACCGGCAGGCCCGGGATTGCGTTCTTGATGCGCTCGGCGAGCTCGAAGGCGTCCATCTCCGGCATGACGACGTCGGTGACGAGCAGCGAGATCTCCTCGCCGCTCTCCTGCGCGAGGTCGATCGCATCGAGGGGCGACCCGGTCTCGAGCACCGCGTAGCCCGCCGCTTCGAGCGCGAGCCTCACGACGTCACGAACGACGTCTTGATCGTCCACTACGAGCACGGTCGTCACAGCGACAGGATCGCCTTGTGTATCCGGTAGAGGGATCCCCGAATTGGGTCGTCGGTCGCGTTCACACCGGATTCTTACTGAGCTTTCTGCTTGACCGGCGGCCAGTGTGGGTCGATGTCCGGATCACCGAGGTCGCCGTAGGGAACGCACGTGCCCGCGAGCAGCTCACGGTCGGCGATCAACAGCTCGTTGACGCGGCGGTTCAGCGGCACGGCCGACCGCCACGCCGTGCGAAGGCGCACCCCTTCGCGGATCAGCGCTCGTGGGGCGAGCGGTGCCTTCGATCTGATCGCGAAGTAGCGGCCGTCGATCGGCGTCGCGTGCAGGGCGCGCGCTGCCGCCGCGGTCTCGTCCGGTGACGCCGCATAGAACAGCCACAGGCCGTAGCGCGGCGTCTGCGGCCCGCGCAGGAACGGCTCGACGCGCTCGCAGGAGTCGTCGTCCACGTAGTCGAGCGACGAGACCCGCAGCGCGACGAGGTGGTCGAGGATGTTGGCCGGATGGCCGTAGTCGAAGGCAGAGAAGTTCGCACCGCTCGTCCCGGTCGAGCCGAAGAGAACGGTGCCCGGCGGCTCGTGGCTCACCGCGGCCACGACGCTGTCGATCCCGATTGCCTTCGTGACGCGCCGGTGGGCCAGGTCGGCCCGCAGCTCGATCCCGCAGAGACCCGCGACGATCAGGACGGCGACGACGAGCCGGAAGCGTCCCGCCCAGGACGCGAGGGCGAACACGCCCGCGCAGACGGCGATGAGGAACGCCGGGGTGACGGGGATCATGTAGCGGTCGAAGAAGAGCGCCGAGTCGCCGCTCGTCGGGATCACCGAGAAGAACAGGACCGGCGCGGCAACGGTCGCGACGCAGAAGACGAGCACGCGATACGCGCGCCGGAGGGCCAGCGCAACGAGGCCGACGGCCGCGAGCAGTGTGAAGTAGTTCACCTCGTGCTTTCCCGGCGCGACGTAGAAGAGCGCGTCGACCCACACCGGCCTGCCGTCGAACGTGCGGCCGGACGTGCCGCTCTGGCCGACGCCGTAACGGTCGCTCAGCACGTGCAGCGTCTTCACGTAGTACGGGACGAACGTGACGACGAGCGCAACCGCGCCCGGCCACGCGATGCGGACGCGCTCACGCCATGAGCCGGGTGCGTAGAGCACCGCGGCGCCGAACGCCGTCAGCGCATAGAGCGGCGCGGTCGGATGCACGAACACGGACAACCCAAGCGCGGCGCCTCCTGCGATCCACAGCCACCGGCGGCGCTCGTCGGCCGCTTTCAGCACCAGCACGGTCGCCCACATCAGCCACGCGAAGAGCAGCGTGTGCGGGCGGCCGAACGTCGCATACAGCACCGGGATCGGCGAGATCGCGGTCAGCAGCACGACCGCGGCGGCGGACTCGTCGGCGCGGAGGAGGCGGCGGGCGATCAGCGCGACCGCGGGGTACGCGAGGCAGAGGAAGACGAGCGACGGGACGCGGAGCGCCCACAGGCTCTGCGACCAGCCGAGCACGAAATGCTCGAGCCAGAAGTGCAGCGGGCCGCCGCCGCGCTTCGTCGAGACGATGTGGAAGATGTGGCCGAACGAGTACTGCGCGAGGCGGAGCGTCAGCTCCTCGTCCACGTTCAGCGGTCCCGTCTGAACGAGCGGCAGTGTCAGCCACACCACAGCCGCCGCGGCCACGACGACCGCGGCCGGAAGCAGCAGCCGGCTGCTCCTAATCAGTGCCGGAGGTGGCGAATGCTTCGAGCTCGGGCGTGTCGGGTGCCGCACGGTACGGATGCTCGTCCTCGACGTGCGTCTCGTGGTAGACGCTCTCGGCGTTGACCGCCCAGATGTCGTGGTCGGCGCTGTCGACGAGGTTGTCGACCGCGCGCATCGCCGTCAGCATCGAGTGGTCCGAGTTGTTGTAACGGTGCAGCCCGTTGCGTCCAACCTGCTGCAGATTCTCGATCCGGTCGAGCCAACCGCGAATCACCGCGACGCGGTGCGCGTAGTCGGCGTCGTAGATCGGGTACGCCTTCGGAACCCGGATGGCGTAACCGCGCTCGACCTTCGACTTCGGAGCAAGGCGCAGCCGCTCGAGCTCGTCGGCGGCGAGCGCGACGAGATCGTCGTCGTCCATCGACCACAGCTCGTCGCCGGCGAAGCAGAAGTACTCCATCCCGACGCACGCCTTCGTCGGGTCCGGGACCATCCACGGCGACCACGAGCGGAAGTTCTGGATGCGGCCGACACGGACGCCCGGCTCGTGGATGTAGATCCAGTTGTCCGGGAAGAGATCCTCGCCGTCGACGACGAGCGCGACCGTGAGGAAGTCGCGGTAGCGCAAGCCGTTCGCGGCGACGCGCACGTCTGACGGCGCGGCCGGGCTCGTCATGCGCACGACCTCACGCAGCGGCAGCGACGAGATGACGGCCTCGGGCAGCGTGTACTGCTCGCCGGCCGCTTCCACCTCGACGAGCCGCCCGCCTGCGAGCTCGAGCCGGGTGACCGGCGAGTCGAGCAGCACCTCGCCGCCCTGCTCGCGGATCGCCTCGGTCATCGCGTCCCACATCTGCCCGGGCCCGAAGCGCGGGTAGTTGAACTCGGAGATGAGGCTCTTGATCTTGTTGCCCTTGTTGCCGAAGAACGCGGCCCGCGCGGCCGAGAAGAACGAGAGCCCCTTGATGCGCTGCGCCGCCCATTCGGCGCGGATCTCCGACGCGGGGACGCCCCAGACCTTCTCGTTGTACGACTGGAAGAACAGCTCGAAGAGGCGGCGGCCGAACCGGTTCGTCACCCACTCCTCGAGCGAGTCCTCCTGTTGGCTCGGGCGAACGGCGGCAGCGAGGTACGACGCCATGCAGCGCGACAGCTCGACCGGCCCGAGCTTGCGGATGACGTCAGGGCCGCGCAGCGGGTAGTCGAGGTAGCGGTTGTTCCAGTAGATGCGCGACATGCGCGGCCGGCGCAGGAACTCGTCGCCGAGCACCTCGTGCCAGAGCGCGTCGACCTCCGCCGCCTTCGTGAAGAAGCGGTGGCCGCCGAGATCGAACCGATAGCCGTTGCGCTCGACGGTCTTCGCGAGCCCGCCGACCTGGTCGTCGGCCTCCAGCACGATGACGTCGCGTCCCTGCTTTCCCAGCAGATACCCGGCCGTCAGTCCCGCGGGCCCGCCACCGAGGACGAGCGTCGTCTGAGTCGTGTCTTTCGTCGCCATGAAGAGCCGGCCGGAGCCGTGCGGAGGACTCTACCGAGTCCGGCGATAGACAAACGCCTGCAACGGCTTGAAGTAGTTCTCCTTCAAGGCGATCTCGTCGCTGACGACGTGCGCAACCACCTTGTAACGCGGGTCGTTGGCGAGGATCCAGTTCCAGGCGGTCGCCTTTTTCCAGACGAGCTTCGTCCACTCGGCGCGCCACGCGCGGTAGTCGCGGAAGACGGGCGCGATCACGACGAACTCCTGACCCGGCTTCACCTGGGCGAGGAGCCTGTCGAGCGTCGGGCGCGCTTTCGCGTTCTGCAGCCGCGTGACCGCGTCGATCCAGTCGAACACGTGCGGATCGGGTGTCGGGCCGAGCGTCGTCGCCCAGTGGTAGCCCGGGCCGAGGTAGTAGCGAAGCACCGGTGTCTGCTCGGGATGCGTGGAGATGATCAGCTCGCCCGGATGCAGGTACGGCTGCACGCCCCGCGTGATCCCGCGCGCGTTCTCCTTGTTGTTCTGCACGGAGTAGCCGGCCCACAGGAAGACGAGCGCGACGAGCAGCCCGAAGCCGAGCCGCCGCGCGCGGACGACGCCTTGCGCGGCGAGCAGCACCATCGGGCCGAGGATGACCGCGAAGTAGCGATCGGTCCACGCCGGCGACACCTGAGAGGTGATGAACGCCGCGACGATCGTGACCGCGCTCATCGTCGCCAGGGCGAGCACGATCCGCCGCTCCTCACCGACGCCGTGCTTCACCACTGCGGCGAGCGCCGCGCCGGCGACGAGCGCGACAGCCACGAACTCCGTGTCGCCGCCGACGACCGTTCCGGCCGTCAGCGCGAGGTCGTGCACGCTCGGGCGCGTCGACCACGGCGCGCCCGTGTGGCGAACCTGGAAGAGCAGCGTCGGCACCCAGGGCAGGTACAGCACCGCGACGCCGAGCGCCGCCAATGCGAACCGCTTCAGCTGCTCGCGGACGACGAACCACGTCGTGACCGCGAGCCCGAGGCACAGGAACAGCGCCCAGTTGTGGGCGTAACAGAGCAGCGCGACCGAGAAGACGAACACCGGCACCCACGCGTTGCGCGCGCGCATGATCCCCTCGACGAACGACCATGCGACGACGAACGAGAGAAACGCCTCGAGCTCGTACATGCGCGTCTCCTGCGCGTAGTACGTGAGGAACGGGTCGAGCGCCGCGATCAGTGCGCAGACGAGTCCCGCGGTCCGCCCGAAGAGCGCGCGCCCTGCGAAGTAGCCGAGCGGGATGCAGCCGAGGCCGAAGAGAAGCGACAGCGTGTGCGTCGCGGCTTCGCTGTCACCGAAGAGGCGGATCCAGAGGCCGAGGAGCATGTAGTACAGCGGCGGGGATCCGTCCTGGCGGAGCAGGTGCGGGATCGACGTCCAGTGCGCGTGCGCGATGCCGATCGAGATCCCCTCGTCGATCCAGAGCCCGCCGTGCAGCTGGCGCGTGCGAATGAAGAGCGACAGGAGCGCGAGCGCCGGGAGGGCGACGGGGACGGTCCACCGCCACGCGAGCGCCTCCTCGAAGCCGAGCCGCAGCCGGCGGGGTGCTTCGGCAACGCTCGCCACGACGGCCAATCGTAGTCCGCGTCGGCGGCTCGTCCGCCAGTGGTCGTCGCCGCCTCGAGGTGATATGCAGAACCGCATGGGCACCTGCGGCGAGCTCGTCGGACGCGAGCGCGAGCTCGCAGCTGTCGAGACGTTCCTGGCCGGAACGGGCGGGGCAGCCGCGGCGCTCCTGCTGGAAGGGCCGCCCGGCATCGGCAAGACCTCCATCTGGGAGTCCGCCGTCGCCGCTGCTCGGACCGGGGTGCGGACGCTCGTCGCCCGCCCGAGCGCAGAAGAGAAAGGCCTCGGCTTCTCGGGCCTGTCCGATCTCTTCCACGCGGTCGAGCCGACCCACCGCTCCGCGCTGCCGCTTCCGCAGCGGCAGGCGCTCGACGCGGCCTTGCTCCTGGATGACGACGGCGGCCCGGTGTCGTCCCGGGCCGTGGCCGCCGCCGTGCTGTCGATCTTTCGCTCGCTGGCCGGCGGGGGGCCGGTGCTCGTCGCGATCGACGATCTCCAGTGGCTGGACGACTCCACACAGGCCGCGCTTGCCTACGCCGCGCGCCGGCTCGCGCCGGACGACGTCCGGTTCCTGCTCACGCTCCGGACCGGCACGGGCGAGTCGCCCGGCCCGCTCGACCTCGTTCTGCGGCCGGACGCCGAGGTCGTGGCGGTCACACCGCTGTCGCTCGGCGCGACGGGCCGTCTGCTGCAGCTCAGGCTCGGCGTGGCGTTTCCGCGGCCGACCCTGCAGCGCATCTTCGACACCTCGGCCGGCAACCCGCTGTTCGCGCTGGAGCTCGCTCGGCTGATCGAGCGCAGCGGCGGCCGTCCCGATTCGAGCCGCGACCTGCCGCTGCCGGACCGAATCGAGGCGGCGCTGGCCGATCACCTCGCGACGCTCGACCCGCCAGCCGAGCGAGCTCTGCTCGCCGCCGCCCTCGGCGGGTCGGCGACCGTGTCCGAGCTGAGCGCGGTGGTCGGCGCCGACTCGCTGGCCGCAGCCTCGTCCGCGGGTGTGGTCGCACGCGAGGGCGACCGCGCCCGCCCGTCGCATCCGCTGCTCGGCGCCGTGGCGACCGCGCGCGCACAGCCGGCCGAGGTGCGCGAGCTGCATCGTGCGCTCGCCGCGGCGACGACAGACGAGGAACGGTCGGTCCGCCATCTCGCCCTGGCGCAGGATCAGGCCGACGAGGAGGTCGCGCGCATCGTCGCAGCGGCGGCCCGGCGCGCGAGCCGGCGCGGCTCGGCGACGACCGCCTCCGAGCTCAGCACGCACGCGTTGCGACTGACGCCGCCGACGTCGCCGGCGCGCGACGAGCGGATGCTCGACGCAGCGGACCACTGGTTCTCCGTGGGGGACATCGAACGGGTGCGCGCACTCCTCGAGCGGGCGATCGCAGAGCTGCCGCCCGGGCCGCTCCGAGTCCGTGCGCTGGTGCGCCTGACCTTCGCGATCGACTCGGACACGGAGGCCGTGTCGCTTCTCGCGCGCGCGATCGAGGAGGCGGGAGACGACGCCTCATTGCGCGCGCAGGCGATGACGCAGCGCGCGTTCATCGTTGCGGTCGGTTTCGTCGAGCGGCTCACCGAGGCACTCGACCAGGGCGAAGAGGCGGCGCGGATCGCGCGCTCGGCCGGCGACCAGGCGATCGAGGCGGAGGCGCTCGGCAACCTGATGTGGTTCCGGCACCTGCGGGGCCTCGACAGCGCGGACCTGATGACGCGCTATCGCGAGATCGAGTCCGACGCGCGCATCGACCTGTACGACTCCGCCGACCGTGCGCTGGGCGTGCGGCACATCTGGCGCGGCGAGCCCGACGACGCGCGCCGCGTGCTCGGCGGCGCGCGGGCGCTCGCCGACGAACGGGGCGAAGAGGTCAGCTCGTTCCTGTTTCGGCTGCACCTTTGCGAGACCGAGCTCCGGGCCGGGGGCTGGGATGCTGCGGCGGCGATCCTCGAGGAGTGGGAAGTGACGACGACCGGACTCCAGGGAGACGAGGCCGCGCTCGCCCGCTGCCGCGCTCTGCTCGCCGTCGGGCGGGGCGCGGCCGACGCCGCCGAGCTCGCCGACGGGGCGCTCGAGCTGGCGCTGCGGCGGGACACCTGGCAGTGGCTCGAGTCGCGACGCGCCGCCGGCGTTGCAGCGCTGCTCGCCGGGCGACCGGGCGACGCCGCCGAGCACCTCGACGCGGTTTGGCAGCACACGCAGCGCGAAGGGGTCGAGGACCCCGGGGCCTTTCCGGTCGCACCCGACCTCGTCGAGGCGCTCGTCGCGACCGGGCGGGTGGCGGAGGCACGCACGGTCGCGGCCCGCCTGCGCGCCCTCGCCGAGGCACAGATCCAGCCGTGGGGGCTCGCGGCGTCCGACCGCGCCGACGGCGTCGTACTCGTCGCCGAGCGAGAGCCCGAGGCGGCCGACGGGCTGCTCACGGCAGCGGCGGAGCGCTTCGGCGAGCTCGGGCTCTCCTTCGACCGGGCGCGCACGCTGCTCGCGCTCGCCGGCGCACGGCGGCAGGCGAAGCGGATCCGCGCCGGGCGCGAGGCGGCGAGGGAGGCCGAGCAGCTCTTCGCGGCGATCGGCTCGCCCGGCTGGGCGGAGCGGACACGGCTCGAGCTCGCGCGGTTCGGCGGCCGGCAGTCGACCTCCGGGCTGACGCAGGCCGAGGAGCGCGTCGCCGAGCTCGTCCGCCGGGGACTCACGAACAAGGAGGTCGCGGCCGAGCTCATGATCACGGTCAGCGCCGTCGAGCGTCACCTCACCCGCATCTACAGCAAGCTCGGCGTGCGCTCACGGACGGAGCTGGCGGCGCACTAGACCAAAGTGTGGGGGTTCCCGCACTAGCGTCGAGCCTCCCGGGGCTTTAGCGTCGCGCGGTGGGCAGGTATCTCGCCGAGCGGTATTTCGTGCGGGGCTTCGAGTCGCCGCTCGAGGGAGTGCGCACCGACACGGGCGCCGTCCTCCTCGAGGCGCTGTACCTCCCCGGCGACGAGATCTGCCTCTACCTCTTCGAGAGCGAATCGTCCGACGACGTCGCCGCCGCCGGCCGGTTCGACCGGGTCGCCGAGGTCGTCCAGCTCGAGGAGGTGCGGACCTGACGCTCCGCCGGAGCCTCGGCTACGGCGCCGCGCTCCTCGGAGCCCTGCTGCTGCTCGGCGCGATCGGCCCGACGATCGCAAGCGGCTCGGGCGGCGATCTCACGTGGACCGCCCCGGCGTCCATCGCCGCCGGCCACCACCTCACGGGCATCTCGTGCCCGTCGACGGCGCTGTGCGTCGCGGTCGACGACCAGGGCAACGTCTACGCCTCGCAAGACCCCGCGGACGGAGCCTCGACGTGGGCGTCGGTCGGGCAGCCGGTGACCACCGCGCTCGACGGGATCACGTGCCCGTCGACGAGCCTGTGTGTCGCGAGCGGCGCGCTCGGCACGATCGCGGTCTCGACGTCACCGTCGTCCGACGGCTCCTTCTCCGCCTTCTCCGTGAGCGGCGTCGGCGACCTGCGCAGCATCTCGTGCCCCTCGACGTTCTTCTGCTTCGCGGCGGACACCGGCGGCAACATCGTCAACTCGAACGCGCCGTCGGATTCGAGCTCTTGGAGCGCGGCGGTCTCTGCCGACTCGAGCGGCGACCAGCTCGAGGGACTCGCCTGCCCGGCGCTCTCGTTGTGCGTCGGGGCCGACAGCGGCGGCAATGCGATCACGACGACGTACCCGAACTCTCCGTCCGCCGCCGATTGGAGCACGACCTCGATCTCGTCGGACGGTTTCACCCAGGTCTCCTGTCCGTCGGTGCTGTTCTGCGCCGCCGCGTCGAGCAGCGGCATCACGACGACCGGCAACCCGACGGGCGGCGCCTCGGACTGGACGGCCACCGACCTCGGCGCCGCCTACCAGAGCGTCGACTGCATGTCGTCCGTGTTCTGCGTGGCGGGCGACGATCAGGGCGACATCGCCACCTCGACCAACCCGGGGACCGGCAGCGCGAGCGACTGGAGCGTCGACAACGTCGACGGCACGAGCTCGATCACCGGCGTGTCGTGCCCGGGAGCCGACCTGTGCGTCGCCGTCGACGCCGCGGGGGAGGTCGTCGTCGGCACCTCGTCGTCCGGCGGGTCGGGGGGCGGGTCCGCCGGCAGCTCGGGTCCGTCGTGGACACAGACGCCGGCGGTCACGCCCGGTCCGGGCGCAGCGTGGCTCCGGTCGGTGAGCTGTTACTCGACAACCGGGTGCGTGGCCGTCGGCGACCAGGGAACCCCGGCCGGGCTGATCGAGCGCTGGAACGGAACGCGCTGGTCGCTCAAGAGCAGCCCGGCCGTCAGCGACGCGCGCGATGTCACGCTCACCGGCGTGTCGTGCGCGTCGTCGAGCTGGTGCGTGGCGGCAGGCTACGAGGAGGACAGCTTCGACGACTACCTGCCGGTGATCGAAGACTGGGACGGGAGCTCGTGGACGCTGCCGCCGCTCCCGACGGTCAACCGCGACCACAGCTCTTCGGAGGCGCCGCTCGACGCGGTGTCGTGTGCATCGGCGAGCACGTGCGTCGCCGTCGGCGACTACACCGGTAGCTCGTTCGGGTACTACGCGTTCTCGCTCGTCTGGGACGGCAGCTCGTGGACCGAGTCCGACCCGCCGTCTCCTGGGTCGAACTACACCATCCCGGATGCGATCAGCTGCGCATCCGGCGCCTCGAGCTGCGTCTCCGTCGGGTCGTACTCGAGCGGCGGCAGCCAGCGCGCGCTCGCACTCGATTGGAGCTCGTCCGGCGGCTGGTCGCTCGACAACAACGTCGGCCAGGGGGGCGCAACCAACAACAGCCTCGTGACGATCACCTGCCTCACGGCGACTTCCTGCGTCGCGGCCGGAGCCGCGCACAGCTTCTTCGGCAACCCCGGCTCGAACGGGTTGACGGTGCAGACCTGGGACGGCTCGACCTGGACGACCGCAGTCGACGGCAGCTCGGGCGGCGGGGCCGCATCGATCGCCTGCTCTTCGACGACCGACTGTCTGATCGTCGGCGCGCAAGGAAGCGGGCCCGAAACGACCTTCGCCGAGACGTTCGACGGTTCGACCTTCAGCGCGGCCGCCACGCCGAGCCCCGGCGGCGGCGCGACGCTCTCCTCGCTCGCCTGTCCCGGTGACTGCTTCGCGGTCGGCGAGTACACGCCGCTCGACGGAAGCAGCAACGACCTGACCAACGCGGCCCTCGCGCTCACCACCGGAAGCGGCCCCTTCCCGCCGGCGGTCGACGCCGTCAGCCCGGCAGCCGGCGGGACCGACGGCGGCACGACAGTGACGATCGACGGAGACGGGTTCACGGGCGCGACGAACGTCGCGTTCGGCGGTGTCGCGGCGTCGTTCTCGGTGAACAACGACGACTCGATCACCGCGACCGCACCGAACTGCTCGTGCAGCGGTGCGACGGCGGACGTGACGGTGACGACGGGCTCGGGAACCTCGACGTCGGGCAACGTCGCCGATCAGTTCACCTACGCCGGCGTCCCGACCGTGACGTCGATCAGTCCGACCTCCGGG
The DNA here is from genome assembly GCA_035651895.1 of Gaiellaceae bacterium. GTDB lineage: Bacteria > Actinomycetota > Thermoleophilia > Gaiellales > Gaiellaceae > PALSA-600. The sequence continues at coordinate 90,769 of DASREW010000032.1, read as the reverse complement.
CTCGGAGACGGCAGCACCACCGTCGACATCAGCGGCACGAACCTGTCCGGCGCGACCGGTGTCTCGTTCGGTTCGGCGAGTGCGTCCTTCTCCGTCGACTCGAACACGGAGATCGAGGCCACGGCGCCGGCCGGCTCCGGCACGGTGGACGTAACCGTCACGAGCGCTGCCGGCACCTCGGCCACGTCGTCCGCCGACGAGTTCACTTACGTCGTCGTCCCGGCCGTCAGCTCCGTCTCTCCGGATCACGGAGCGGACACCGGCGGGACGATCGTGACCATCCACGGCTCCGGCTTCACCGGCGCGACCCGCGTGGAGCTCGACTGCGACAACGACGAGTCGTACGACGCGACGACGTTCACCGTCGTCTCCGACACCGAGATCGACGCGACGACGCCCGCTCCGCTCGTCGGCCGTCCGGCACATGTCGACGACCCGGAGTGCGACTTCGAGGTGACCGGGCCGAACGGCACCTCGCAGGACGTGGACGGCGACCTCTACAGCTACGAGCAGGTCGACTTCTCGACGATCACGGTCACGCGGTTCGACGACCCGGCCGGCGACGGCGACTGCCCGGACGACTGCTCGCTGCGCCAGGCCCTTGCGGCCGTCGACGACGAGGGGACGGTCCTGCTTCCGGCCGGCACGTACACGCTCACCCAGGGCCAGCTGCTGATCGACCAGGACGTCTCACTCGTCGGCGACTCGGCACGCACGACGACCATCGAGCAGACCGGTAGGCAGCGAGTGCTGGAGGTCCAGTCCGGCGACGCGCAGCTAAGCGCTCTGACGATCACGGGCGGCAACACACGAAGCGGCGGTGAGCCCAACGAAGGCGTCGGCGGCGGCGCGTGGATCGACGGCAGCGGCGAGCTCGATCTCGACGACGTCACCGTGACCGGGAACACCGCGTACCAGTCGGGCGGAGGCATCGACGTGAACGGCACGCTCGACGTCTATGCCAGCACGATCAGCGACAACTCCGTCTCGGGCGGCCTCGGGATCGGCGGCGGCATCGACGACTTCGGCCAGGAGGTCGACGTCGAGAACAGCACGATCGCCGACAACAACGCCGCCGTCTCCGGCGGCGGCGCGCTCCTCGCGAGCAACGCGACGCTGCTCAACGACACGATCGCCGGCAACGCCGCGCCGACCGCGTCGAGCGTCTTCGTCTACGGCAGCGCCGACGTCCAGGCGACCAACACGATCTTCGACGGCGTCAACGGCTCGAACTGCAACGCCCCGGTCTATACGCAGGGGGGCAACATCACGAGCGACACAACCTGCTGGGGAGAGGGCCAGAGCGGCGACCTCATCGCGACCGACCCGCAGCTGGGGCCGCTCGAGGACGACGGCGGCGACACCGACACGCTCACACCTCGAGCCGGCAGCCCGGCGATCGACAACGGCAAGGACAGCGCGTGCCCCGAGGAGGACCAGATCGGGACACAGCGTCCGCAAGGCCCCGACTGCGACACCGGCTCGGTCGAGGTGGTGCAGACGCAGACGACGGCCACGCTCACCGTGACGACCTCGGGCGCCGGCACGGTCACCGCCGACGACAGCAGCATCGACTGTCCCGGGACGTGCTCCGCGACGTATCCGGCCGGTTCGGTCGTGACGCTGACCGCGACGCCCGCCACCGGTCAGACGTTCTCCGGCTGGACCGGCGACTGCACCGGCACGACGACCTGCACCGTGACGTTGTCGACCGACGCCGACGTCACCGCGACGTTCGCGGCTGCCGCACCCGCGCAACCGGAGCTGCACATCGACGGCGCACAGCAGATCGTCTCCGGCGGCACCGGCCTCGAGCCGGTCGTCGTCGAGGACAAGCTCGGGCCGCTCGCGGGGCCGTCGACGCTCTCCATCGATGTGCCGCGCGGACGCGCGAGCGTGACGAAGATCGCGTCCGGTTGGAGCTGCCCGACGACGGCTGCGTCGCTCGTCGTCTGCACGACGAACGCGACGCTGCAGCCCGGCGCGAACGTCACCGCCGTCACGCTCACGCTCTCGGCGGCCGGGCTCGCGGCCGGATCGACCGAGACGCTGTCCGCGCAGCTCACGAACGGCGTCGACACCGCGACGACGAGCAGCAAGACCACCGTCACTCCGGCGCAGGTGCCGATGCTCATGGTCGGGATCCGCCAGGTGCTGTCGGTCGTCGACACGCAGGGCGGAGCCGCGGTCGTCAACGTGACGAACGTCGGACGCGCTCCGACGTCCACCGGCGACAGCGTCACCATCCCGGCGATCGCCGGAGCAACGATCGCCTCGACAGCCGGCGACGGCTGGAGCTGCGCCGGCGCCGGCGGTGCGGGAACGCTCACGTGTCACCAGGCCGGTAGCGCGCTCCCCGGCACGCGGCTACCGCCGCTGCTGCTTCGCCTGACGTCGACCGACGCGCAGACGACGCAGGTACGGGTTTCGGCGACGGCGACGGATGCCGCCAGCCCGCGCACCGCGAGCGGCGTCGGCGTCCTGGCGCTGCTCCACACGGTCGCGCCGGTGCTCGCGCTTCGCTCGACGCTCGCCGCCAATGCGCGGGTCGCTCCCGGCGGCACGTTGAGCTACGCGCTCGCGGTCGCGAACACGGGCACCGCGCCCGAGACCGGCGACCTCGAGCTCACCTACTCGTTCCCGGCCGGCGCAAAGGTGATCGCGACTCCGGCGAGCGGCAGCGGCTGGAAGTGCAACGTCAGCGCGACGGCCGGACAGCCTGTGTCGCTCGTGTGCGACCGGCCGGCGTCGAACGGCACGCTCGCCCCCGGCCACACGAGCCCGCCGGTTGCGGTCGCCGTTCACCTCCCGGCCGAGCTCGGCACCGGCACGCTGACCCTCTCGGGCCACGCGTCGAGCGGCGTGCTGAGCCTGTCGGGCGTGCTCAAGGCTCGCCGGCTCAGCGCCACCATCCCGTACACCGACATCTCCGTCCCCGTGGTCAGCTCCGAGACCGCGGACAACGTCGCGGTGACCGACTACAAGCCGCCGCAGCTGCCGCCGCCGCCCGCCGACGGCATCGCCGTCCACACGACGCTCGGAGATCCGTCGACGAGCTCCGCCGCGCCGCTTCAGCGCGGCGAGTCGGGCTACCTGGTCGTCGACGTGACGAACTCGAGCGGCGCCGACCAGGCGAACGGCGCGACCGTGGGACTGCAGCTTCCCGCGGGGATCACTCCGCCCGCGCAGCTGCGCTTCGATTCGGAGGAGATCGGGGTCCACCCGACGAAGCAGAAGAGCAAGAAGAAGATCGTGCCGGTCATCTCGTGCTCGAACGGCACACCTGCGAGAGGATCGGGCTCGACGTCGTATCTCTGCAGCGACCGCGCCGACCTGCCCGCCGGCGAGGGGTTCGAGGTCAGCTTCCAGGTCAACGTCGCGACGACCGTGCCGGACGCACCGAACGTGGTCGCCGGCGTGATGGCGAGCGGCGCGACGCTGCAAGACGTCACGAACGGGAACTTCCAGAGCTGGTCGCAGCAGCTGCCGCTCAGCGTCACGGGCATCCAGGCGGTGGCGCAGCTCGCGGGCGAGCCGCAGGCCGGGAGCACCGTGCCCGAGGTGGCGAGCCTGATCCGCAAGACCGACTCGCGCGGAAACCCGGCGTGGAAGGCGAACACGATCACGCTCGACGGGTCGAAGTCGAGCGGTACCGGAGCCGGCCCGCTCACCTACGTCTGGGCTGAGCTCAGTGGGCCGCCCGCGGTGTCGCCGGTGGGCGCGGCCGCGCAGGCCCCGAACCCGGCGCCGGCCGGCATCGCGCCGCCGGCGGGAGCGACCGTCTTCTACGGCGAGCAACCGCAGGTGCAGCTCCCGCCGGTCCAGACGACCTCACCGCAGCCGTTCGTGTTCGAGCTCTGGGTGACGGACGGAACGCGCGTCGACTCGACGACGACGACCGTCGACGTCGACCCTGCTCCGGAGCAGGCGCCGGTCATCACGGCCATGGGCGCGAAGGCAGGCGGGACGACAGTCGTCAGCTATACGGCGCCCCCCGAGTCGTATGCGCCTGGGTACGGCCAGAACACCTCGCCCGCGCCGCACGCGCAACCGACGCCGCGGACGGTGGCGGCCGGAACGTGCGTGACGGTCAGCGTCGGCGCCCACTCGCCCGAGGGCTCGGCGCTCACGTGGAGCTTCAACGTGAATGCGCCGGGCGCACCGCCGACACCGGTTGCGGTCGGAAACGACGCGGCGTGCCCCCAGGGCAGCGGGAACGTCTTCACCTTCGACTGGCCGACGGGCTACAGCATGCTGGAGGTCGACGCGACGGTCACGGACGGCCGTGGCGGCACGACCTCGCACTCGCTCTCGATCGGGCCGCCGCCTTCGCCGCTCGTCCTCAGCGCGTCGCTGCCCGCGAGCTTCCCGTCCACCGGCGCGGTGCCGGGGACCCAGTACACGCTGACCGTCACGCCGCATGGCGCGTCGGATCCCTCGTCGCTCACGTACAGCTGGACGCCCGGCGCGTGCTCCGGCAGCAGCGGCAGCCTCGCCGCGACGGTCGTCTCGTCGAGCGGCACGAACGCGCTCGTCACCGTGCCGGCCGCGCGCACCGCAGGAACCTCGGTTCCCGTGTGCGTGTCGACCACGCAGGGCGGCCAGGCGGCCGGCACCGTCACCGCGACGATCCAGATCCCGCTCGCCGCGCCCGCGGCGCTCGCGATCACCGCGGCGCCGGGCTCGTCGACGGTCGACCCGGGAAAGACGACGACGCTGACCGCGACCGCCTCCGGCGGCGCGACGCCGTACACCTACACGTGGTCGGCGGCCAATGGGCACATCTCGGCCTCGGGCGCGAGCGCGACGTACACGGCGCCCGGCGTCGCAGGCTCGGATACGGCGAGCGTCGTGGTCAAGGACGCATCCGGACAGACCGCCTCCTACTCGCTGCCGCTCACGATCGGGAGCGCCGGTGCTCCGTCGTCACAAGGCTGCACGGGCGGCAGCCTGGTCGACCAGGCGCTGAACGCGGTCTCCTCGCACACCGCGCTCGCAGTGACGATGGGCTGGGGCAGCGCGAACCTCGGCACCCTCAGCGGCAGCATCGACTGCAACGCCGGCACGGGAACGATCAGCTTCTCGAACGGGTCGTTCTCGCTCGGACCGAGCCTGCTCACGGGAACGGCGCTCTCCGGGAAGATCACGCTCGGCACGAACGCGAGCCCGAAGGTCTGCCTCACCGGCGGCTCGCTCGCCCTGCCCGCGTCGTGGGGGCTGCAGCCGGCGACGGTGCCGACCTCTCAGCCGCTGTGCCTCGACGCGAACGCGCTCAGCGGCTCGCCCGGCGGCTTCCTGTCCGGGACGCTGACGTTCCCCGGCGCGCCGTTCCTGCCGTTCGCCTCCGGCTCGGGCGGGAGCGCGCCGCAGACGACGCTGACGCTCAACGGCTCGTCGATCACCGTCTCGGCGAGCGGGACGCTGCTCGGCGGCTCGGCGACGCTGACCGGGTCCTACTCCGCGTCGACGGGCACGACGACGCTGAACGCGTCGCTGACGAACGGCAAGGCGCTCGGCATGACGCTCGGCCAGATCAGCGGCTCGCTCACGGTTCCCTCCTCCGGCGCGCCGACCTACAACCTCAGCGTGTCGGCGACCGGGACGGCGAACCTCGCACCCGGCGTGACGATCGAGAGCGCGACACTCGAGCTCGACAACAACGGGCTTGCCGTCACCGCTACCGCGCAGGTCGGCCCCTCCGGGAAGTCGGTCGCGGTCGGACTGAACGGAACGTTCACGGACACGTCGCACTGGGCGCTCAACCTGACCGGCAACCAGCAGGCCTCGTGCTCGAGCTGGTCGGGCACGAGCGCGAATCTCGACTGCCTGCAGTTCCTCGGGACGGTGAAGAACACCGGCAACGGACCGGTGTTCTCCGCGACGGCGAGCCTGTCGTCGTGGGCCGTCACGTCGTTCCTGACGGTGTCGAACCTGACCGTGCAGCTCGCGAACGACACGCCGCCGGCCGCGTGCACACCGCCTGCCTCACCGTCGAACCAGACCCCGACGTCCGTGATCGGCTCCGGAGACGTCTACCTCGCCGTGACCGGTTCGGGGACGCTCTCGCTGCCCGGCGTGGCGTCGATGCCCATCTCCGGCGCTGCGTGCGTCGATCTCGGCGGGAACGCGGGCGACTTCCTCATCGACGCGCACGCCGCCGACTGGCAGCCCGTGGCAGGCGTCGACGCCACACTCGTCTCCGCGGACTTCGACGTCGAGCAGCAGAGCGGGACCCTGACCCTCGCCGGGACCGGCCAGGCGAACATCGCCGGCGTCTCGCTCGCCGCGGCGGTCGACTACAACACGGCGACCGACGACTTCATCGTCGACGGCTACGGCAGCCTGGGCTCGCTCCTCCCCAGCCTCTCCGGCTCGGCACACGCGATCTTCAGCACCGGCGCGGTGAGCGACTACAAGCTCGCCGAGCCCGGCAGCTCCACCTCCGACGGCACCGTCGACCTCGCGGCGAACTCGCTGACGGTCGCGATCGACTTCGCGCTGCCGAACCCGGCCGATCCGAACTCCGGCCCGGTCGGCACGGTGCTGAAGAAGATCGGGATCACGGGCCCGACGTCGGTCGTCGTCGCGGCGCAGATCTCGTCCGCGGGCTTCACGCTGATCGGCTCGCTGCAGACGCAGGCGTACCTGTTCGGTCTGTGCAAGGGCACGAACGGCAACGTGAACATCACCCTCTCGCCGACACAGCAATGTCTGTACCTCCAGCTCCGCGACCTGTTCGTCGAGCTCTCGAGCGACGGCACGATCGGCTTCGGCGCCGACACGATCCTGAACATCCCCGGCTCGTCCTCGACACAGCCGCCCGCCGACCTCGACCTGCGCATGGAGATGGCGGTGCAGCTGCCCGCGAAGGTGACTGCGTCGTTCGAGGTCAAGGGCGAGCCGACCGATCACTCGCCGCAGGGCTGCTCGCCGTCGAGCAACTCGTACACCGACGCGACCGGCGAATGGTGCAACGCGCTCTTCGTGAGCGGGCTCGACATCAACACGTTCGCGATCCAGGGAAGCATCGACTTCAGCACGGTCATTCCGACCCCGAACATCGGCATCTACGCCTCCAAGATCATCCTGCCGACGAAGATCAACAACCTCCTCGGCATCCAGAGCGACGGCGAGACGATGACGTTCGGGTTGAACGTCTCCGCGACGTCGCCGGTTCTCGACATCGAGCTCGGGCAGCCCAACGGCAAGCCGTTCCTCGAGCCGCTCGACGCGATAGCGGGCGCGTCGTCGGCGATCCAGGTGGACGACGCCGACTTCGTGTTCGCGCCGTTCGGCGGCCAGATCGGCGGGGTGCAGGTCCCGATCGGGCTCGGTCTGAGCTTCGACGCGGACTTCTTCGGCGACGTCGTGCACGCAAGCGCTCAGGTCGGCCTCTCGCCGACTCCGTCCGTGACCGCGAGCGTGTACGTCGCCGCGTTGCCGCTGCCGCAGTTCGGAGTCGTGGTCCTGAACGCGGACCTCGAGCTCGGCTTCGGCGCGAACATCTCGCCTCCGCCGAGCCAGAGCTCCTCCACCCTCGCGCCGTGCGCGTCCTCGGTGAACGACGCCGTTCCGCACGGACACTCGTTCACCGGCTTCTACTTCGCCGGTTCGGGCTCCGTCGGGCTGATCCCGGGCGCGCCGAGCGCCTGCCTCGGGCTGGGCGTCCAGGTCGGCGCGAACGGCGTGCGGCTCGCCGGCGGCGGGTCGGTCGACAACTGGAACATCGGCTCGGCGATCGGGATCACACACCTCGGCATGTCCATGAGCGCAGGCCCGATCGCGCTCGGCTCGGACACCCTCGACTCGAGCGTCGACGACCTCGTCCCGAGCGTTCAGGTGACGGCGTCCGGAAGCGCGACGTTCCTCGGCACGACCGCGACGCTGCAGGGGAACCTGTCGTTCGGCGCAAGCGGCATCACCGCCGCCAACCTCACGCTCTCTGCGCAGCCGGTCTCGTACGACGGCCTGCAGATCGGCGCCGACCAGACCGCGAGCTGTCCGTCGATCGTCTCCGGGCCGAACCTCGGCACCGCGTCCGCGAGCGGCGGGCCGTTCGTGCAGGTCGACTACTCGAACAGCGGCACCTGGGCGGCAGCGTTCTCGGGCTCGATCGGCTTCGACGGCGTGTCCGCTTCCGGCTGCGGCGAGATGTCGAACGCTGGCGTCGACTTCGACGGTCAGCTCGACCTCAGCCGCATCGCGAACACGAAGGTCAACGTCTCGGGCGCGTTCTACTGGGGGACGCCCGCCCAGGGCCAGCTCGTCGTCGACGACGACCAGTGCACGACCGCCTTCCAGACGTGCAAGCACGGCTGGCAGGAGCAGCAAGCGCAGCAGGGCGACTGGTACCTCTCGATGAGCGCCGCGTCGAACATGACACTCGGCGGCGTCGCATTCACGGGCTCGTTCGGCGCCGGTTCCGTCGGTGGGTCGCTGTACCTGCACGGCGACGGCTCGCTCAGCGTCGGCTCGCAGACGAACGGCGCGCAGCTGTACGGGCTGCTCGAGGCGAGCGATACCGGCGGATCGCTCACCTACGAGCTCGACGCAGCCGGCAAGGTCGTGCTCGACGGCTACACCGTCTCGGAAGTCGCCGCGAGCCTCACGCCGCAGCGATTCGCACTGGCCGGGCGCGTGACGATCGGCGGCACGAGCATCGACGCCGCGGGCACGATTGCCGTCGGGTCAGGGCAGCTCTCGGCGTCGTGCAGCTTCACGTCTTCGATCCCGGATTCGGTCAGCTACACGGTCGACCCGAACGGCGACGCCGGCTACGCGTTCGGCGGCGGCACCGCGTTCTGCTTCTACGCCAAGGTCTCGAACCTGTCGTTCTTCGGCGGCCAGGTGAACGGATCCGCCGTGCTCAGCAACGGCGGCTTCACGTTGAGCGGCTCGTACAACTTCCCGCTCGGCGTCGGCAACGTGACGGTCAACGGCGGCGTCTACGCCGACGGGACGCTCGCCGCGTCGCTCACGACCGGCTTCAGCCTCTTCGGCAGCACCGTCAACGGCACCGTCGGCCTCTGCGCCGGCAACTACTGCTCGGCGGATGCGGGCGTGAGCACCGGTGTCTGGTTCGACGCGAACGCGAGCGTGTCGGGAGTCGGAACCGTCACCGTGAGCGGCAGCTTCACCAGCCCGAGCAGCTTCTCGCTCACGGCGAGCCTCGACAACCAGGGCGGCACGCTCGGACCGGTGAACGCGCTCGACCTGGTGCTCGTCGGCGGCACGCTCAGCTACGACGTCACCGGAACGATCGACCAGAACGGGTTCCACCTCGGCGACTCGAACGTCAACGTCAGCGCCTGGTACGAGACGCCGACGATCAGCATCAGCTGGTCGGGGGTCTCGACCGGCTGGAGCGATCCGAACACGCTTGGGAGCATCGGCGTGACCTACAGCAACGACCAGGTGTGCCTGAGCGGCAGCATCGCCGGCATCGTCACCGTCCCGAAGCCCAACATCTGCGCATGAGACGCCTGCTCGCAGCCGGGCTCGCCGTCGCCACTGCAGTGGTCGTCGTCGCCGTGATCGTGCGGCCGTCGTCGCACACGGCAGCGCCGACCGTCGTACGTCACGACCTCGTCACCGGAACGGGGACGCAGCTGTTCACGTGGACGGCGCGGGCGAACGAACGCATCACCGTCGCGCCGGCCGCCGCTGGACCCGCGCCGGCGGTGCGTGTCTATCGCGGCACGACCGCGCGGCAGCAGGTCGCGTCGTCTGCCGGCGGCGCCGCCGCACGCACGGCACCCGCGTCGTTCCGCGCGCGCGCCGGCCGCACCTACGAGCTGCAGGTGGCGCCGTCGGATGCGAAGCAGCCGTACCGGCTGCTGCTCGTCGCGGCAGGCGGCGCGTCGGTGCAGGCCGCGAAGGCGCAGCAGAAGGCCGACGACGGGCCTGCCGTCTCGTGCAGCCCCGCGCCGTCGGGCTGGAGCACGACGACCGTCACCATCGCCTGCACGGCGAGCTCGACCGTCGGCCTGCAGGATCCAAGCGACGCGCACTTCGACCTGAGCGCCACGCTCCCCGACGGCGCGGAGTCGAACGACGTCGCTACGACGGCGCGGACGGTCTGCGACGTCGACGGAGCATGCTCGATCGCGGGCCCGGTCGACGGCATCGCTCTCGACCGCCGCCCGCCGACAACGGCGTGCGATCCCGTCCCCGATGACTGGCAGGCCGCCGACGTGACGATCCACTGCGTCGCCGAGGACGGAGGCTCGGGGCTCGCGCAACCGTCGCAGTCGTCGCTCACCTTCACGGCAAGCGTGCCCGCGGGCCAGGCGGGCCGGGTGACCCTGCCGGCCGAGAAGGTCTGCGACGCCGCGGGTAACTGCTCGACCGTCGGACCGTTCGGCCCGATCGAGATCGACAAGAGCACGCCGGTGGCCACGTGCGGGCCGCGCCCGTCCGGCTGGGTCGGCCGCCAGGCGACCATCCTGTGCCATGTAACCGACGCCGGGTCCGGGCTCGCCGACCCGACGCAGTCGACCGTGAAGCTGACGACGACCGTCGGCAACGGTGCAGTGAGCGACGCGGCTTCGACCGGCAGTGCGCGCGTGTGCAGCGTCGTCCAGACGTGCGTGACCGTCGGCCCCGTGAAGGGGCTCGAGGTCGATCTCGCGCCTCCGACCGTCTCGTGCGTTCCGCCGTCCGGCTGGAGCCGCGGCCCTGTGTCCGTGCCTTGCGTGGCGCGCGACGACGGCGCGGGACTCGCACGCGGGACCGGCGCGACGTTCTCGCTCGTCGGAAGGGCGCCGAAGAACACGACCGGCACGCGCAAGGTGTGCGACGCCGTCGGGAACTGCGCCGTCGCCGGACCTGTGGCGGTGCAGATCGACGCGAAGCCGCCGTCCGTCGCGTGTAGCAAGCCGCCCGCCGGCTGGGCGAACACCTCGGTCACCGTGCGGTGCAGCGCCTACGACACCGCGTCCGGGCTCGCACACGCGAGCGACGGATCCTTCAGCCTCGTCGCGAGAGCGCCCGTGGACGGGTCGACTGCCGACGCGCGGACGGGGACGCGTCAGGTCTGCTCGAAGGTCGGCGTGTGCGCGACCGCTGGGCCGATCACGGGCATCCACATCGACACGACCAAGCCGCACATCGCGTGCGCGCCGGCCCCTACCGGGAAGGTCGACCTGAATGTGCGCGTCGCGTGCACCGCCTCCGACACGGGCTCGGGTCTGCGCAACGCGGCCGACAGCTCGTTCGCGCTCGCGACTGCTGTGGCAGCGGGCCGGGCGGACTCGCGCGCGCAGACGAGCTCTCGCGCCGTGTGCAGCAAAGCCGGCACGTGCGTCACCGCCGGGCCGTTCACCGTCGACGTCGACCGCGCCGCACCGGCAGCGGGGAACGCGCCGGTGATCGTCGTGCCGAAGCGCGCCACCGTGCTCGTCGCCTCGAGCGGCCCGCTCGCGGGCGGCGCGAGCTCGTACCCGAGCCCGACCGCGCACGACGATCTCGGCGAGTCGCTGCCCGTTGCGTGCAACCCGGGGCCGTCGACGGGGCTCGCACCCGGCTGGACGCCGGTTTCGTGCAGCGCGACCGACGGCGCCGACCGTCAGACGGTGAGCTCCTTCCCCGTCGTCGTGAAGGTCGACCCCGCGCTGGGCTCGAGCGGAACGGCAGCCGCAGGACGGCCCTGGGCCGCCGCCGGCGTCGGCTATGCACCGGGCTCTTCGGTCTCGGTCAGCCTCGACGGCACGACGGTCGCGAAGGGCGAGGCGAATGCGCACGGCGTCGCGGCCGTTCGATTCACGGTGCCCGCCGGAACGGCCCGCGGCCTGCACGCCGTCGCCGTCGCCGGACGCGACGCAGCGGGCGACCCGGTGACGTCGCTCGCGTCACTGCGTACGGGCCCGACCGAGACCGGAACGCCGCCCCATCCCGCCACGAACGCGACGGAGCCCGCAGACCCGAGCCCGGCGCCGCAGGCGCAGCCGGTCTCGCACTTCGCGCTGCGGCGGACAACCGCAGGCAAGAGCCCGAGCCCGGGCTCGAGCGGGAGCCGGTCCTGGCTGCTGCTGATCGTCCTGCTCGCCGCCGCGCTCGCGCTTGCGGGGGCAGTCGTCCTCAGGAGCCGGCGTCGCCGGCCGCCTGAGCCACCGGCGTCAGCGTGACGACCGTCCGGCGGCCGCCCGACTGGTAGATGACGTCCACCTTGTCGTCGCGCCGGTAGGTCCCGGCGACGCCGAGGAAGAGCGAGAGCCAGCGCCAGAAGCCGAGGCGGCCTTCCTGCGTCAGCTGCTCGGTGAAGAGAAGCGTCCGGCCGCGCTGCTCGAAGTCGACGCCCGGGCGCTTCGGGACGCCGTTCACGAACACCTCGAACGGGGGCGTGACACCGAGGGGCAGCTCTACCTGACTCCCTGAATCCACGCTCTATACGATGCCATTCGCAGTGCGTCGCATCGCCCTTGCCATCCTCGTCACGAGCGTCGCGGCGCTGTCCCTTGCCGCAGTCGCGCTCGCCGGGAACGCCGGATTCCTGCCCGCGTCGCCCCATTCGCCGAACGCGCACCGCGTCACGGACGCGTTCATCTTCGTGGCGGGCTTCACGGGCGCGATCTTCCTGCTCGTCGAAGGCGCGCTGATCCTGTTCGTCGTCAAGTACCGCCGCGGCAAGCGCGCGGCGACCGCCGAAGGACCGCAGATCCACGGTGCGACGCGCCTCGAGATCATCTGGACGGTCATCCCGGTGCTGATCCTCGCCGCGATCGGGACGTTCGTCTTCTACAAGCTGCCCGGCATCACCGACGCCCCGAAGGCGTCCGCCGCGAACGAGACGACGATCACCATCGAAGGCCACCAGTTCTACTGGCTCTTCCGCTACCCGAACGGCGCGATCTCGATCAACACGATGGTTGCGCCGGCGCACGAAGTCGTGCACGAGGACATCGTCGGTCTGCCGTACGACGTGAACCACTCGTGGTGGGTCCCCGAGCTCGGCGGCAAGTACGACGCCATCCCCGGCAAGACGAACAAGACGTGGTTCGATGCGCCCGTGGGGAGCTACGTCGCCCGCTGCGCGGAGCTGTGCGGCATCCAGCACGCGCTGATGGACGGGACCGTGAAGGTCGTGCCGCGCGCGCAGTACAAGACGTTCATCTCGAACCGGGCGAGCGCCGCCGGCACGATGGCGCTCGGCAAGGAGGAGTGGCAGGGCGTCTGCGAGAAGTGCCACCGCCTCGACCACCAATACATCGGCCCGGCGATCGGCGGCAACTCGCTGCTCACGAACCGGACCGGTCTCGAGTCGCTGCTCCGCAACGGTGAAAGTGGCAGCATCGGAGTCATGCCCGCCGTCGGCAAGAACTGGACCGGCCACCAGATCGACGCCCTGATCGCCTACACGAAGACCCTTCCGAAGTAAGTGGCCGTCAACGTCGAATCCGTCCAGCCCTACCGCGCCGACTGGCGGCGCGGCCGGCTGACGTCGTGGCTCACGACCGTCGACCACAAGCGGATCGGGATCCTCTACATCTGGACGGCGCTCATGTTCTTCGCCGCCGGCGGGATCCTCGCGCTGCTCATCCGCGCGCAGCTCGCCACACCGGACGAGCACTTCCTCACCAAGCAGTCGTACAACCAGGTGGTCACGATCCACGGCACGACGATGATCTTCCTCGTCATCGTCCCGATCCTCGCGGGCTTCGGCAACTACCTCGTACCGCTGATGATCGGCGCGCGCGACATGGCGTTCCCGAAGCTGAACGCGCTCTCGTACTGGCTGTACCTGCTGGGCGGCGTCGTGATGTGGCTCAGCTTCTTCTGCAAGGGCGGCACGGCGGCGGCCGGCTGGACGGAGTACGTGCCGCTGTCGACGCTGCACGAGCCGGGCAACGGCACCGACCTGTGGATCCTCTCGCTGCACATCCTTTCGATCTCGTCGCTCGTCGGCGCGATCAACCTCGTCGTGACGGTGCACAACATGCGCACCGCCGGCATGTCGTGGATGCGCATCCCGCTCTTCGTGTGGGCGATCGTCACCTACGCGTGGCTGCTGATCATCGTGCTACCGGTCTTCTCGGCCGGGCTGACGATGATGCTGCTCGACCGGCAGGCGGGAACGCACTTCTTCGACCCGGCGCACGGCGGAAGCGCGCTGCTCTTCCAGCACGTCTTCTGGTTCTTCGGGCACCCCGAGGTCTACATCATGATCCTGCCCGCGATGGGGATGGTCTCGGAGATCCTTCCGGTCTTCTCGCGCAAACCGATCTTCGGTTACAAGGCGGTCGCGATCTCGACCGCGGGCATCGCGTTCTACTCGCTGCTCGTCTGGGCGCACCACATGTTCGCGGTCGGGCTGCCGGTGGGGCTCGACGTCTTCTTCATGATCAGCTCGATGATCATCGCGATCCCGACGGGCGTGAAGATCTTCAACTGGCTCGCGACGATCTGGCGCGGCAACATCAGCTTCTCGACGCCGATGCTGTTCTGCCTGGGCTTCATCGGCGTGTTCACGATCGGCGGGCTCTCGGGCATCTTCCTGGCCGCGTTCCCGATCGACTGGGACGTCACCGACACGTACTTCGTCGTCGCGCATCTGCACTACGTGCTCTTCGGCGGCTCGATCTTCGGCATCTTCGGCGGCATCTACTACTGGTGGCCGAAGATCTTCGGGCGGATCCTCGACGAGAACCTCGGCAAGGCGCACTTCTGGCTGTGGCTCGTCGGGTTCAACCTGACGTTCTTCCCGCAGCACATGCTCGGACTGCTCGGCATGCCGCGCCGCGTCTACACGTACTCGAACGGCGGGCTCTGGGAGGTCTACAACATGATCTCGTCGATCGGCTCGGGCGTCCTGCTGCTCGGCTCGCTCGTCTTCGTCTGGAACGTGATCAAGACGTTCCGCACGGGGCCGCGCGCCGGCAACGACCCGTGGCAGGCGGACACGCTCGAGTGGTACACGACCTCGCCCCCGCCCGACTGGAACTTCGACAAGGTCCCGTACGTGACGAGCGCACGGCCGCTGCGCGATCTGCGCCGCCGCCTGGCGGAGACGCGCGGCTTCTGATGGGGGTCTTCGCGCGTCTCACCGCCCTGCTCGCCGTCGTCGGAACCGGGCTCGCCGTCGTCTCCGGCGCTGCGGGCTGGGACACCGCGCACCGCGTGCTCGCGGCGCTCGCACTGCCGCCCCTGGCCGCGCTCGTCGCGACGGCGTGGGTCGGTGCGCGCCGGCTCCTCGGGCCTGCGCTCACGGCGCTCGTCCTCTTCGGGCTCGCAGCGCTCCTCACCGGGCGTGACGTGCACCTCCTCTTCGCCGGGCTGGCGCTCGCGGCGACCGCCTACGTCGCGGTGGTCGCATTCCGCGGTCACGCCGAGCAGGGGCCGTGGCGGGACTACGTCACGCTGACCAAGCCGCGCATCATGTCGTTGCTCCTGCTGACCGGCGGCGCCGGCGTGTTCGTCGGCGCGCAGGGCGTCCCGTCCGCGTCGACATTCGTGCTGACGATGCTGGGGCTCGCCCTGGCGTGCGGCGGCGCGTCGGCGCTCAACCACTATCTCGACCGCGACATCGACCAGCTGATGGGGTCACGCACCGAGAAGCGGCCCGTCGCTTCCGGCCGTGTGCCTGCGCCGCGCGCGCTCGAGTTCGGGCTCGCGCTGTCGGCCTTCTCGTTCGTGCTGCTCGACTCGCTCGTGAACCTGCCGACCGCGCTCCTCGCACTCGCCGGCAACCTCTTCTACGTCGTCGTCTACACGCGCTACCTCAAGCGCTCGACCGCGCAGAACATCGTCATCGGCGGTGCCGCGGGCGCCGTGCCGCCGCTCGTCGGGTTCGCCGGCGCATCCGGCCATCTCGGGTGGGCGGCGCTCGTGATGTTCGCGATCGTGTTCGTCTGGACGCCGCCCCACTTCTGGGCGCTCGCGCTCATGATCAAGGAGCACTACGCGCGCGCAGGCGTCCCGATGCTTCCGGTGACGCGCGGCGACCGCGAGACCGCGCGGCAGATCGTGCGCTACTCGATTGTGCTGGTGGCGGTCACGCTGCTGCCCGTCGGCTTCGGCACGTTCGGGCTCGTGTACGGCATCGCCGCGCTCCTGCTCGGCGCTGTGTTCGTATGGCTCGCCTTCGAGCTCCGCCGGACGATGGAGCGCGTCGCGGCGGTGCGCCTGTTCCACTACTCGCTGCTGTACCTCGCGCTCCTCTTCGTCGCGATGGCGATCGACACGGTGGTGCTCTAGATGACCGAGCCTGTGCACGAGCCCCTGCCTCCGGAGACGTTCGTCGATGCACCCGATGCGCTCGAGCGCGAGCTCGCACGCAAGAACCTCCAATGGGCGTGGGGCCTCTTCGTGCTGTTCTGCGTGCTGTTCGGCGGCACGTTCGGCGTCGCGTTCGTCTACCTCTGGCTGAGCTAGACGGACCGCGGCTCGATCTCGCGCGGCGCCTGCAGGCGATCGCGCAGAACGGGCTGCACTACTCCGGCAGCCCCTTCGAGCACGAGCGCTACGAGGCCGTGCGCGCGATCGCCGCCGAGCTGGCGGCGTCGGAGCTCGAACCGCTCGAGTCGCTGGTCGAGACCTTCGCCGCGCAGACCGGGCACGCCTGCCCGAAGATCGACGTCCGCGCAGCCGCCTTCCGTGACGGCAAGGTGCTGCTCGTGCGCAACGTCGACGACGCGCGCTGGTCGCTCCCCGGCGGCTGGGCGGAGACGGGCGAGTCGCCGCGCACGAGTGCGGAGAAGGAGCTGCGCGAGGAGTCCGGGTACACCGGGCGCGCGACGAAGCTCGTCGGCATCTGGGAGCAGGATTCGCGCGATCGCCCGCGCTGGCCGTTCTACGGCTGGAAGCTCGCGTTCCTCTGTGAGCTCGCAGACGAAGCGACGGGCGAGCTTCACGCGATCGAGGTCGACGACGTCGGGTTCTTCGGCGCCGACGAGCTGCCGGAGCTCTCAGTGCGCAGCTCGGCCGAGCAGCTGCGCATCTGCTTCGAGCACGCGAGAGAGCCGTCGCTGCCGACGGTGTTCGAATGACGGACGGCGTCTGGATCACGAAGCTCGCCGACGGCACGCGCGGTCGCCGCCTCGCCGTCAAGGATCTCTTCGACACCGCCGGGATCCGCACGACCTACGGCTCGGCGGTGTTCGGCGACCACGTGCCGGCGCAGACCGCGCCCGTCGTCGCGGCGCTCGAGACGCGCGGCTACGTCAACGTCGGCAAGACGAACCTACACGAGTTCGCGTACGGGGTCACGTCGCAGAACCTCCACTACGGCGTCGTCCCCAACCCGCGCCATCCCGCGCTCACCGCGGGCGGCTCGTCCGGCGGCTCGGCTGCGGCGCTCGTGCTCGACGAGGCGGACGTCGCGCTCGGCACCGACACCGGCGGCTCGATTCGCATCCCCGCCGCCTGCTGCGACCTCGCCGGCTTCAAGCCCACCTACGGCCTGTGGCCGACGGACGGCATCTTCCCGCTCGCCCCGAGCTTCGACCACGCCGGCCCGATGGCTCGCGACGTCGCCGGCTGCATCGAGCTCCTCGACCTCGACGTGCCGGAGGTGTCGCTCGACGACCTGGCGATCGCACGCGCGTGGAGCGACGACGCGACGATCGACTTCCCGACCGCCGAGCCCGTCGTGCGCGCGTTCATGCGCGAGGTCGCGGACGTGCACCGCGAGCTGTATCTCGAACACGCGGAGCTCTACGGCGAGAACATCCGCGGCAAGATCGAACGATGCCTGGCGGTCGACGACGGCGAGTACGACGCCGCCGTGCGGGCCCGCGCGGAGCTGCGCGAACGCGCCGAGGAGGCGCTGGCGGGATTCGACCTGCTCGTCACCCCGGTCCTGTCCTGCCCCGTACCACCGGTCGATGCCGTCGAGGTCGAGGTTCGGGCGGCGATGACGCTCTACACGTTCCCGTTCAACGCGCTCGGCTGGCCCGCGCTGGCGCTTGGAAACACGCAGATCGCGGGGCGCGCAGGGGCCGACGCACTCGTTTTGGGCGCCGGACTGGCGTTCGAAGCGCTCAAGGCCTAGCGGCCGCCTGCCGACAGAGAAAGCGTGAAGGTTCTCGTTGCCTGCTTCCTGGCGGCGCTCGTGTTCGTCCCCGGCTCCCTCGCGACGGTCGAGGGCAGCGGTGGCCCGGCGCCGTACCACGCCGCAACCGCGGCACCGACCGGGCTGCACGCGTTCCTGCTCGACCCGAACGAGCCGGCGCAGCAGTACTACCCGCGGACACCGTCGTTCTCGTGGAACCCGGTGTCGGCGAAGGGCGGCACGTACGACTTCGAGCTCGCCGACTCGCGCTCGTTCAGCGACGAGTCCGTGCTCTTCAGCTACACGAAGCTGACCATCCCGGCCGTCGCGATCGCGCACCAGCTGCCCTGGATGACGGGCGTGCCGTACGCGCTGTGGGCGCACGTGCGCTGGGAGTCGGCGAACGGGAAGATCGTCACACCGTGGAGCCAGCCCTTCGGCTTCAACATGCGCTGGACGGATCAGGACTACCCGCAGCAGGAATCCGCTCCTCCGGGGCTCATCCGCTGGAAGCCGGTCGAGGGCGCGACCTCGTACGAGGTGCTCTACCCGCAGCTTTCCGGCTCGACCGCGTTCGAGACGACGACGAACGTCGCGGACGAGCGCGAGTTCTGGACGTTCCGCACGCCGCCGGCGTCGATCACCTGGCGCGTGCGCGCAGTGCGCTACATCGACGACAAGGATCTGCTGAAGAACGGGATGCCGCGCGAGTCGTTCGGGCCGTGGAGCCAGCTGTTCACGAGCTGCACGATGTCCGCGACGCTTCCTTCGTCGACGTACAGCTGCCCGACGTCGCTTTCGCCGACCGCGACACCGGAGCCGGACGCGACGATCTCCGACACGTGGGACAAGAGCATCAAGTCGCCGTCGGCGCACGACCTCACTCCGGGCTTCGCCTGGACCGCATCCTTGCCGGTCAACGACCCCTTCCTCTCGACCTACACGTCGAAGCTCCCGGCGCTCTACCGCGTCTACATCTTCACGGACGATCACTGCGTCAACCAGGTGTTCGCCGGATCGGTCGTCGGCTCGCCGGCCTTCGCGCCGCGGACGGTCGGCGGCCCGCTCGAGCTGCCGCAGGACACGACGACGCTCGCGACCTGGGAGAGCTTCGCCTGGCCGTTCCAGACGGGGCCGGAGGGCCACTCCTACGACGCGACCGGCGAGACCGTGACCCCGAACGAGACCCCCGGTGCACAGGTCAGCACGGGCACCTCGTCCGGTAGCTCGACGACGGTGACGTCGGCATCGGGCAGCGCGTCCGGCGCCGAACCTGCGGAGGTCGACCTGTGGGACTCGGGCTGGCCGAACGGCCGGTACTACTGGACGGTCGTCCCGGTCGAGATCCAGCCGTACGGCGTGACCACAGCGACGGAGACCCAGACGTCTGGCGTGCCGATCGAGTACCACGACACGGCGGTGCCGCAGGATCAGTGCGAGGCAGGCGACGGGATGAGCTTCGGCAAGGTCTCGCAGCCGGTCGTGACGGAGCAGGGAACGCCGTTCGTGTCGGGGCTCTCGAGCAACGGGCGTGTGATCGCGTCGGCCTCGAAGAACCCGGTCGTGCACGACTCGCCGCTCGTCGCGTGGCTGCCGGCGGTGGGCGCGACCGAGTACGAGATTCAGGTCTCACGCAAGCTCTACCCGTGGAACTCGACGTGGTCGACGACGACCGCGGCGACCTCGATCGTCCTGCCGCTGTCGAAGACTGACACCGGGACGTGGTGGTATCGCGTGCGCGGGATCGATCCGGCGCTGCCCGCGGGCGCGCAGGAGATGAGCTGGTCGACGCCGGTGCGCCTGCGCATCTCGGGCGACAGCTTCGTCGTCGTCAAGTAGCGTCAGCCGCGTGAGCGGTGTGTCGGCGGATCTGGCGTTTGCGCATCGGCTTGCCGACGCGGCGGACGCGATCACGCTGGCGCGGTTCCGCGCGGCCGACCTTCGCGTGGAGACGAAGCCGGATCTCACTCCGGTCTCCGAGGCGGATCGTGGTGCCGAGGAGGCGCTGCGGGAGCTCGTCGCCTCGTCGGGGCGCGGCGAGCGCGTGCTCGGCGAGGAGTTCGGCGACGACGGCGGCGACGCGCGGTGGATCGTCGACCCGATCGACGGGACGAAGAACTACGTGCGCGGCGTGCCGGTGTGGGCGACGCTGCTCGCACTCGAGCGCGAGGGTGTCGTCGTGGCCGGGCTCGTGTCGGCGCCGGCGCTCGGGCGTCGCTGGTGGGCTGCGCGCGACGAGGGCGCGTTCGCCGACGGGTCTCCGTGCCGCGTGTCGTCGGTGGCGCGCATCGAGGACGCGTTCGTCTCGACGACGAGCCCGCGCGAGCTGCCGTCCGGCTGGTCGGACGTGGTGGCGCGGGCCTGGGCAACGCGCGGGCTGAGCGACTTCTGGCAGTACTGCCTCGTCGCGGAGGGCGCGGTCGACGTCGCGGTCGATCCGGATCTGAACCTGTGGGACTACGCCGCGATCGCGCTGATCGTCGAGGAGGCCGGCGGCCGCTGCACGACCTTCACCGGCGCAGCTCCGGCGCCCGGCGAGAGCTTCGCCGCCACGAACTCCCTCCTCCACGACGAGGTGGTCTCACTTCTCGGCGTCTGACAGCTGTCAGGTTCGTGTCTGACTCGGAGTGAAGCGCGGATCGGCACTCTCGACCCACCTGCGCAACGCCCGTCGTGCGTCACGTGGACGTGTCCCGAAGAGGCGCAGGAGCTCTCGCTCGTTGACGATCGGATCGGCCGGCGCGAGACCGACCGCAGCGCCGTAGCTACACCATGGCCACTCGTGCGCGTCACTGCAGATCCTGGCCCGTGGTGCATTCAGTGCGATGTAGCGCACCGCCTCGAAGAGATGTCGCTCGGTCTCGACGATGGAGTCGAAGTAGCGGCGCTGCCACAGAGCGCCGCGCCGGTCGTGCCGGCGGTTGTACAGCCGCGCGTAGTGCGAGTTGAGAGCGTGGAAGCCGCTGCTCAGGGACGCTTTCTCGAGGCGCAATAGGAGATGGAAGTGCGTGGTCATCAGCGAGTACGTGAGGACGCACCAGTCACTTCGGATCGCCTCACGCTTCAACAACCGAAGAAAGAGGAAACGGTCGCTGTCGTCGACGAACAACTTCGCTCCGTGCACTGCCTTGCTGTTGATGTGATAGATCGCGCCGGGGATCTCGAGTCGAGGCGGAGCCATCCCGCCACGGTGCCGGAGCCCGGCGGTCGCGTCGAGCGCGTTCACACAATCGGCGCAGAGAAGACACGGTCGCGTGTGTCAGACAGGTGTCTGACTGCTGTCAGACGCCGACGGCAGCGCGCACCGCGTCCTCGTAGACGCGGTCGCGGGCGAAGCGGTCGAGCTGCGCGGAGAGGACATCGCTCGCGCCGGGCGGTCTGCCGGGAGGGAACTTCGCCGGCTTGCCGTCGAGGTCGACGCCTTCGAGCGTCTCGTGCTCGTCGATCTCCACCTCCAGGTCGTGACCGAGGCGCGAACGCAGCCAGCCGGCGAGCAGGTACGCCTGCGCGGCCGTGCCGTGGACGCGCACGCGCTCGACCGAGCCGATCTCCGGCCACAACGACGCGAGCAGCGTGCGCCACCGCTCGGTGCGGTCCCACGCAATGTCCGACACGACGACGTGGTCGAAGAGCTGCACCAGCCGTTCATAGGGCACCGGCAGCTTCTCCCACTCCGTCGAGTCGACGATCAGCCGGTCGATGACCCCGATCAGCTGGTCGAGCTCCGCCGAGTCCCAGTCGGGCTCGCCGCGCCAGCGGCAGAACACCGGCAGGTCCGAGATCAAGAGCGGCAGCACGATCGACGCCGGTGCCGCTGCTCGCGTCCCGCGCAACGTGAGCTCGACCACCTCGCCGCAGATCGCCCGGTCGCCGACCGGGAAGCAGCGGATCGAGACCAGCGCGTCGAGCCCGTCGGGCTCGTCCGGCTTCGGCACGAGCAGCAGCGTGCGCGACGGATGCCGCTCCGCCATCCCGGAGAGCGTCTCCTCCGCGGCGACCTGCCACTGCGGCGGCACCCACGCGATGTGCGTCATCACCGACGTGCGCAGATTCGGCTGCGAGCCTTCGCTCGACGACTCGTAGCGCAGGCGGGCGAGCTCGCGCTCGATCTCTGCGACCGTCGTGTCCTCGCCGGTCCACGAGTCTTCGATCAGTGTCGGCGCCACGACCGTCCGTCCCGGTGCAGGAGGTCATCCGCCGCTGCCGGCCCCCACGTCCCCGCGGCGTAGTTCGGGAACGACGGACGGTCGCGCTGCCAGAACGCGACGATCGCGTCGACGAGCGCCCACTGCTCCTCGATCTCGTCCGAGCGCGTGAACAGCGTCGCGTCGCCGAGCATCGCGTCGAGGATCAGCCGCTCGTACGCGTCCGGGAGGCCTTCGCGGAACGCACCGCCGTAGAGAAAGTCCATGTGCACGGTGCGGATCGTCATCCCCTGCCCCGGCACCTTCGCCCCGATCGCGAGCGAGATGCCCTCGTTCGGCTGTACGTGAATGAGGAGCACGTTCGGCCGCAACCCTTCCGCCGCGCCGTCCTCGAACGGCGGATGCGGCGCACGCTTGAACTGAATCGCGATCGTCGTCTCTCGCCGCGCAAGCCGCTTGCCCATGCGCACGTAGAACGGCGTGTCCGCCCAGCGCCAGTTGTCGACGAAGAGCTTCGCCGCGACGAACGTCTCCGTCATCGAGCCCGGTGCGACGCCCTCCTCCTCGCGGTAGCCGCGCACCTCCTCGCCCTCGACGAACCCCGGCCCGTACTGGCCGCGCACGACGTGCTTCGGCCCGGGCGTGTGCATCGACTTCAGCACCTTCACCTTCTCGTTGCGCACCGAGTCGGCGGTGAAGTCGATCGGCGGCTCCATCGCCGTGATCGCGACGAGCTGCAGCAGGTGGTTCTGGAAGATGTCGCGGATCGCGCCCGCCTGCTCGTAGTAGCCGGCACGGTTCTCGATCCCGATCGACTCGGCGACCGTGATCTGCACGTGGTCGATGAACTGACGGTTCCAGATCGGCTCGAAGATGCCGTTCGCGAAGCGCAGCGCCAGCATGTTCTGCACCGTCTCCTTGCCGAGATAGTGGTCGATGCGGAAGACCTCGTTCTCCGCGAAGTGCTCCTTGATCTCGGCGTTGAGCGCCTCGGCCGACGCGAGGTCGTGCCCGAACGGCTTCTCGATGATCAGCCTGACCCAGCCCTCGGCGTTCCGGCGCTCGGCGATCTCCTCGACGAGCGTGCCGATCGCGCTCGGCGGGACCGCGAAGTAGTACATCCGGTTGCCGCCGGTGCCCTGCTCCTCGTCGAGCTTCGTCAGCGCGTCCCGCAGCTCGTCCTCGCCCTTGTCGTCGGCGAAGTCGAGCGTGACGTAGCGCATCCCCGTCGCGAGCTTGTCCCAGGTCTCCTCGTCGAACTGATCGCGCGCGTGGTCCTTGACCGCCTGCTTCATCCGTTCGCGAAACTCGTCGTCGGTCTCCTCGGTGCGCGCGGCGCCGACGATGCCGAACTTCTCCGGCAGCAGACCGCGCACGGCGAGCGCGTACAGCGCCGGCAGGAGCTTCTTCGAGGTGAGATCGCCCGACGCGCCGAAGATGACGAGGATGCACGGGTCCGGCCGGCGGCGAAGCCGGAGGCCTTCGGCGAGCGGATTCTCGGTCGCCGCCGTACTCACGCCCGCGGATCCTGCGTCTGCGCCTGCGCCGTCTCGACGGCCTTCACGGCGTGGCCGCCGAACTGGTTGCGGAGCGCCGCGTTCACCTTCGCAGCGAACGACTCCTTCTGGCGCGAGGCGAACCGCGCGAACAGCGCCGCGGTGATGACCGGCACCGGGACGTCCTCGGCGATCGCCTCGGCAATCGTCCAGCGCCCTTCACCCGAGTCCTCGACGTAGCCCTCGATCTTCTCGAGGTGCGAGCCCTCCTTCTCGAAGGCCGCGTGCAGCAGCTCGAGCAGCCACGACCGGACGACGGATCCGTAGCGCCAGATGCCTGCGATCTCGTGCAGGTCGAGGTCGAACTCCGATGCGCTCATCACCTCGAAGCCCTCGGCGTAGGCCTGCATCAGCCCGTACTCGATGCCGTTGTGGACCATCTTCACGAAGTGGCCGGCGCCGGCGCCGCCGACGTGTGCGTAGCCGTCCTCGGGCGCGAGGGCGCGGAAGGCCGGCTCGGCCTGCGCGATCGGGCCGTCGTCACCGCCGACCATCAGGCAGTAGCCGACCTCGAGGCCCCAGACGCCGCCGGAGGTGCCGCAGTCGCAGAAGCCGATGCCCTTCTCCTTCGCCGCCGCGTACCGCCGCTGCGAGTCGCGGAAGTTCGAGTTGCCGCCGTCGACGATCACGTCCCCCGGCTCGGCGAGCCCGAGCAGCGTGTCGAAGGTGTCCTCGGTGACCTTCCCCGCCGGCACCATCATCCAGAACGTCCGCGGCGCAGCGAGCTGGTCGCGGAGCTCCTCGAGCG
This sequence comes from Gaiellaceae bacterium, assembly GCA_035651895.1. Classification (GTDB taxonomy): domain Bacteria; phylum Actinomycetota; class Thermoleophilia; order Gaiellales; family Gaiellaceae; genus PALSA-600. The sequence continues at coordinate 66,334 of DASREW010000032.1, read as the reverse complement.
TCTTCGCGGTCGACTCGACGCCCGGGTCGTAGGTCTTCACCTCGTGGCCGTGCTCCTCGAGGCGCTTCGCCATGTTGCCGCCCATGCGGCCGAGCCCGATCATGCCGAGTTGCATCTACACATCCTCCAATCGGATCCTCGCGAGCCGCCGGCCGCGCTCCTCGAGCAGTGCATAGTCGCCCGCGGCCTGCGCGCGGATGAGCTTGGCGAACCCGAACGGCTGGTTCGGGATCGGCAGCTCGTCGCCCGTGTCGTCGACCACCTGCAGGTAGAGCCCCGTCGGCGGGCCGCCCTTGTGCAGCTGGCCGGTCGAGTGCTGGAAGCGCGGGCCGAAACCGTGCGTCACGATGCACCCGGTCGCCTCGCGCGCCTGCGCCGCGAGCGCGAGCACCTTCTCCTCGTTCGCCGCAGTGGGATTCACGAACGCCTGAATGCAGACGTAGTCGCCCTCCCGCGCCTGCGCGTACAGCTCTTCCGGCGAGCTCTTCGGCGAGACGTCCGGCTCCTCGCCGGAGGCCAGGATCTGCCGCGTCTTGTCCTTGCCCGCCTGCACGTCCGGCTGGTCGAACGCGTTGATGCCGAGGATCGAGCCGGCGACCGCGACCGCGAACTCCCAGCGGAAGAACTCCTGGCCGAGCTCGTACTCGCCGGAGAGCCGCACGTCCTGCGCCTGCCGGTCCGGGCCGTCCGGCGATTCGCCGGGGGCCGGAATGAGCCCCTTGCCCTGCTTGCCTGTCGACTCGGCGATCAGCTGCTCGGCCCACAGACCGAAGCCGGCCTCGCTCTCCGGGAAGCACACCTTGTCGCGTCCGTCCTGCCAGTTCTCGCCCATCGACAGGCCGAGCTCGAGGCCCGGGTTGCCCTCGGCGAGGCGGCAGGCCTCGGCCATCTCCTGCGCCCGCCCGAGCAAGCCCGTGACGTCGATGCCCATCAGCGCAGCCGGCACCATCCCGAACGGCGAGAGCGCGGAGTAGCGCCCGCCGATCGTCGGCTCGCCGGCGAACACCGCCTCGAACTCGTTGGCGCGCGCGAACTGCTCGAGCTCCGATCCGGGGTCCGTGATCGCCGCCCACAGCCCGCCCTTCGCATGGAAGTAGTCGGTGTGCGAGCGCGTCTCGAGCGTCGTTCCCGACTTCGACGCCGAGATGAACAGCGTGCGCTCGACGTCGACCTTTCGTTCGAGCTCGCGGATCGCCTCGGGGTGGGTCGTGTCGAGCACGTGGAACGTCTCCTGCCGGAACGTCCGCTTGAGCACCTCCGGGGCGAGCGACGAGCCGCCCATGCCGAAGAGCACGACCGCGTCGATGCGGTCGACCATCGAGTCCGCGAACTGCAGCAGCAGATCGACGTCCTCGCGCATGCGCCACGGCTCGTCGAGCCAGCCGAGCCACTTCGCCTCGTCGGCGCCCGTCCACAGCGTCGCGTCGCGCGCCCAGACGCGCTCGACAATCTCCGCAGGCGCGGTCCCGCCCATCAAGCAGCCGCCAGCGAGCCGCGCTTCGCGCGGATCGACTCGACGATCTCGTCGAACGAGTCGGCGAACTTCTGCACGCCTTCGGCCTCGAGCGTGTCGGTCACGTCGTCGTAGTCGACGCCGGCCTTCGCGAGCTCGCCGAGCAGCTTGTGCGCCTCGTCGACGCGCTCGAGCACGGTGTCGCCGCGGACCTCGCCGTGATCCTGGAACGCCTCGATCGTCTCGAGCGGCATCGTGTTCACCGTCTCCGGGCCGATCAACTCCTCGACGTAGATCACGTCGCGGTAGTTCGGGTTCTTCGTCGACGTCGACGCCCACAGGCACCGCTGCTTCGTCGCGCCCTTGCCTTCGAGGAACTCCCAGCGCGGGCCCGAGAACGCCTCGAGGTAGTGCTCGTACGCGAGCTTCGCGTTCGCGATCGCGAGCTTCCCCTCGAGCTTCGGCTTGCCGAGCGCTTCGAGCCGCTTGTCCGCCTCGGTGTCGACGCGCGACACGAAGAACGATGCGACCGACGCGATCTTCGAAGGATCGCCGCCGCCGGCGACGAGCCGTTCGAGCCCGCGGATGTAGGCCTCGACGACCGCCTTGTAGCGGTCGAGCGAGAAGATCAGCGTGATGTTGATCGAGGTGCCGTGCGCGATCGCGTCCTCAATCGCCGGCAACCCGGGCACCGTCGCCGGGATCTTGATCATCAGGTTCGGCCGCTCGACCTCCTTCGCGATGTACCGCACCTGGTCGAACGTCCCTTCGGTGTCGTACGCGAGGCCCGGCAGAACCTCCATCGACACGTAGCCGTCGGCGCCGTTCGACGCGTCGTACGCGGGCTTGAGCGTGTCGCACGCATCGCGGATGTCCTGCAGCGCGAGCGAGAAGAAGATCTCGGCGGGATCGTCCGTCTCCTCGAGCAGCTTCTTCATGTCTTCGTCGTAGGCGTCGCCCGACGACAGCGCCTTCTGGAAGATCGTCGGGTTCGACGTGACGCCGGTCACGGCGTCGTCCTTCATCATCCGCTTCAGCTCGCCGGACTTGACGAGCTCGCGCGAGAGCGTGTCGAACCAGACCGACTGCCCGCGCGCGGCGAGCTCATGCAGGCGTGACTTCGCCATTCTTCATCGTCCTTTCCATCTCGGCGACCTTGACCAGGCGCTCGGCATACCGGCCGGTCCCGATGAAGGTCGCGTTCAAAAACGCCGCTACGAGCTCGCGTGCCAACGATGGGCCGACGATCTCGGAGCCGAGGCAGAGCACGTTCATGTCGTCGTGCTCCACGCCCTGATGCGCGCTGTAGGAGTCATGGCAGATCGCAGCGCGGATCCCGGTCATCTTGCAGGCGGCCACCGCAGCGCCGACACCCGAGCCGCACACGAGCACAGCCCGCTCGGCGTCGCCGCGCTGGATCGCCTCGCCGACCTCGCGCGCCTTGTCGGGATAGTCGATGCGCACCGCATCGGTGTCGGTGCCGAAGTCGATGACCTCGTGCTCGGCCAGCACTTCGAGCACGGCCTCCCTGAGATGCACGCCCCGGTGGTCGAAGGCGGCCGCTACACGCACCTACAGCACCTCGACGCGTGCGATGCGACCTTCGTCGAAGGTGAAGCGGAGCGGCAGCGTGCGCCCATCCGCCTGCACCATGGCCACCGCGTGCCCGTCGTGCCGCACCTCGATCCCTTCGAGGTGCACGGCCGGCAGCTCGCCCTCCATGCAGAAGCCGGGAGACACGAGCGACAGGAACGTCCTCACCGCATCCGCCTCACTCACGAGACACGCTCCAGGAGCGCCGATGCGCGCGCCACGACGTTGTCCAGGTTGTAGCCGAACTGCTCCAGGACCGTCGTGCCCGGGGCCGAGGCGCCGAAGTGCTCGATCGAGATCGACGCACCGCGGTCGCCGACCCAGCGCGACCAGCCCTGGGCGACGCCCGGCTCGATCGACAGCCGGGCCTTGACCTCCGGCGGCAGCACCTCGTCCCGGTACTCGGCCGGCTGCTCCTCGAAGAGCTCCCAGCACGGCATCGAGACGACGCGGACCGCGGTGCCGTCGGCGGCGAGCTTGCGTCCCGCTTCGAGCGCGAGCCCGACCTCGGCGCCGGTCGCGATCAGGATCAGATCGGGCGAGCCGGACTCCCACAGCGTGTACGCGCCGCGTTCCAGCATCGACGCCGGCGCCAGGTCGGACCGGTCGAGCGTCGGCACCTTCTGTCGCGAGAAGGATAGGCCGACCGGGCCGTCCGTGCGCTCGAGCGCGACCTTCCACGCATACGCGGTCTCGTTGGCGTCGGCCGGCCGCATGAACCAGAAGTTCGGGATCGCGCGCAGCGCCGCGTACGTCTCGATCGGCTGGTGGGTCGGTCCGTCCTCGCCGAGCCCGACCGAGTCGTGCGACCACGCCCACACGACGGGGAGCCCCATCAGCGCCGACAACCGCACAGCGGGACGCATGTAGTCGCTGAAGATCAGGAACGTCGACCCGTAGGGCGACACGCAACCTCCATGCACCGCGATGCCGTTGACGATCGAGCCCATCGCATGCTCCCGAATGCCGAAGGCGATGTTGCGGCCGGCCCACTTGTCGGAGAAGAGGCCGCCGCCCACGAACTCGGTCTTCGTCGACTCGACGAGGTCGGCGGCACCGCCGATCATCGTCGGCACCGCATCCTTGAACGCCTGCATCACCGCCTTGCCGGCGTCGCGCGTCGCGAGCTCCTCGCCCGCCTCGAACTCGGGCAGGTCCCACGCGCCGATCCGTCCTTCCCAGGCGGCGTCCCACTTCTCGCGCGCCTCCGGAAACGCCTCCGACCAGGCGGAGAAGCGCTGCTCCCACGCCGTCTCGAGCTCGATGCCGCGGTCGACGCGGTTCATGTGCTCGTAGACCTCGGCCGGGACGTAGAAGAACTTGTCGGGGTCCCAGCCCATGACCTTCTTCGTCGCCGCCACCTCGTCTGCGCCGAGCGGGCTGCCGTGCGCCTTCGCGGTGTCGGTCGCGTGCGGGGCCGGGTAGCCGATGTGCGAGCGGACGACGATGACCGACGGCTTCGCCGTCTCGTCCTGGGCGTTCGCGATCGCGGCCCGCAGCGCATCGAGGTCGTTCGCGTCGCTCACATGCTGGACGTGCCAGCCGAGCGCCTCGAAGCGCGCACCGCGATCCTCGGTGAACGAGATGGCAGTCGTGCCGTCGATCGAGATGTGGTTGTCGTCGTAGAAGTAGATGAGCTTCCCGAGCGCGTTCGTCCCGGCGAGCGACGCCGCCTCGTAGGAGACGCCCTCCATCAGGTCGCCGTCGCTGCAGATGACGTAGACGTGGTGGTCGACGATCTCGTGGTGCGGGCGGTTGAACGTCGCCGCGAGGAAGCGCTCGGCGAAGCCCATGCCGACGCCGTTCGCGAACCCCTGACCCAGCGGGCCGGTGGTGACCTCGACACCCTCGGTGTGCCGGAACTCGGGGTGACCGGGGGTCGCCGACTGCCACTGCCGGAAGCGCTTCAGCTCCTCGAGCGAGAGGTTGTAGCCGGTCAGGTGGAGCGCCGAGTACTGGAGGATGCACGCGTGGCCCGCGCTGAGCACGAACCGGTCGCGGTTCGGCCAGTGCGGGTGCGCCGGATTGTGGTCCAGCACCTCCGTGTAGAGGAGGTACGCGAGCGGCGCCAGCGCCATCGCCGTGCCGGGGTGGCCGATGTTCGCCTTCTGCACCGCGTCCATCGACAGCGTCCTGATCGTGTCGATGGAGAGCTGTTCGATCTCCGAGTTCGCCAACGCTCCTCCTCGCAGGGTCCGCTTCCCTGCGAGCGTAACGACTATGCGGTGGTCGTCGCGCCGGCTCTGATCTCCTCCTGGAGCGCCGATTGCTCCTCGTCGTCGAGGCCGGTGGCGACGGCGGCGATCGTCCGGCCGCCGCGGGTGAAGCGGAAGACCGCGTGCTCCCCGTGGAAGTCGCCTTCGAGGCGCGTTCCGTCGTGACCGGAGGCGTCGCCGTAGCTGCGGAAGCTCTTGCCGAACTCCTCCGAGAAGAACGAGGAGACGATGTCGTAGCGGGCGTCCTCGCCGGCGAGGATCTTGCCGAGCGTCGTCCCGTGGTAGGCGGCGTTCGACCAGTGCTCGATGCGGCGGTGGCGGCGGTAGAGCGGGTCGTAGAACTCGGCGACGTCGCCGATCGCGTACACGCCGTCACGGGCGGTGCGGAACTGCTCGTCGACGACGACGCCGCTCCGCACCTCGAGCCCCGCCTCCCGGGCCAGCTCGACATTCGGCACCACGCCGATGCCGGCGACGACGAGGTCTGCTTCCGGGATCTCAGACTCCTCGAGCCGGAGGTCGACGCCCTTCGCCCGGTAGAGGTCGTGCAGCGCCTCCGAGAGCGGCGGGCACTCCAGGGGCGCGAAGACGCGGGGCTCACGCACGATCTGCGTCACCTGCAGCCCGAGCTGCGTCAGCGAGGCGGTGACCTCGCAGCCGATGAAGCCGCCGCCGATGACCGTCGCGGTCCGCGCCGAAGCGGCGCGCTCGCGCAGCCCGAGCGAGTCGTCGAGCGTCCTGAACTCGAGCGTGCCCGGGAGGGTGCGCGGCGTCGCACCCGTCGCGATGACGATCGTGTCCGCTTCGATCTGGTCGAGCGACTCGATCCGCTCGCCGGTGCGCACGTCGGCGCCCTCCACGGCGATCAGCGCATCCTTCGGCTCGGCCTCGCCGCGCAGCAGCCGCTTCGAGAGCGGCGGCCGGTGGTACGGACCGTGCGGGTCGAGCGACCAGATGACGATCTCGTCGTCACCGCCTGCCTCGCGATACCCCTCGACGAGCTTCGCGGCCGCCAGGCCGCCCCCCACGATCCCGATCATGTCGCCTCCTGTGCCTGCATGAGTATCCGTTGTTCTTCGCGCGCGCGCAGATGGATCTCCAGCCGGTCGAGTCGCGGCTCGACGATCCGCACGACAGGCGCCGGGGGCGTCGGCAGCCCGAGCCGCTCGAGCGCGACGACGGCCGCGCCGCGCGCCGATCCCTCCGGCTCGGCCGACACCTCGACCGGCCGGCCGAGCACGTCCGCGAGCACCTGGAGCCACGCCGGGCTCGCGAGCAGTCCGCCGCCGGTGGCGACGACGGAGTCGAGGTCGCCGATCGCAGCGAGCACGTCGGCGAGCCGGTAGGCGACGCCCTCGAGCGCGGCCTGCTGGATGTCGGCGGCCGTGGTCGCGAACGACAGCCCGGCGATGAGCCCGCGCCGGTCCGGGTTCCAGCCGAGCGAGCGCTCGCCGCCGAGGAACGGCAGGAAGACGAGGCCGTGCGCGGCCGGCGGCCGCTCGGCGAGGCCCTCGTCGCCGGCCACCTGCAGGGTGCGCACGAGCCATGCGTGCAGGTTGCCGCCGTCGGAGAGCGCGCCGCCCTCGCAGAACCGCCGCTCGTCGAGGCGGTAGAGAAAGAGCCCCGGCCGCGGGTCGGCAGACGCGGCTTCGTAGATCACGCGGGTCGCGGCCGACGTGCCGACCATCACGGCCGCGCGACCCCGGGTCGTGCAGCCGCTGCCGACGTTCGAGCAGGCGCCGTCGCCGAGCGCCGGATAGACGCCCGCGACCGGCTCGTCCGAGATGGGCGCGAGCTGCCCGGCCTCGATGCCGCACGCCGCGAGCGTCTCCTCGTCCCACGCGAGCCGGTTCGGATCGAAGAGCCCCGTGCCGCTCGCCATCGAGACCGTCGTCCGCAGCTCGCCGGTCAGATGCAGCAGCAGGTAGTCGGCGAACGAGAGGTAGCGCGTCGCGCGAACCTGCCCGAGCTTCGCCGGCCAGAAGGACGGATGCAGGAAGCAGCCCGTGCGGCTGTGGTAGGCGACGGGATCGAGCGCCGGTGGGTCGCCCGCGATGTCGCGCCAGGTGAGGAGCTGCGACAGCGGCCGGTTGTCGCCGTCGACCGGGAGCAGCGAATGCCAGAAGCACGAGATCGCGATCGCATCGCCTTCGCCGACCTGTGCGAGCACCGCGCGGCATGCGGCAACGAGATCGTCCGCGTCGTGCGACGCGTACGCGAAGTGTGCGTCGCCGGGCTCGGCGACACCGTCCTCGCCGTAGGCGACGGCACGCACGGACGACGAGCCGACGTCGAGCGAGACGATCCGCGTCAGGCGGCAGCCTCTCTGCGTTCGAGCGGGAGCCGCACGGTGAAGCACGTGCCTGCGCCGGCGTCCGAGCGAACCGAGATCCCGCCGCCGTGCGCCTCGGCGATCGCCTTCGAGATGACGAGGCCGAGGCCGGTGCCGGGGATCGCCTGCTCGGTCGCGGTCGAGGACCGGAAGAACCGCTGGAAGAGCCGATCCTGCTCGCCCTTCGGAATGCCGATGCCGGTGTCCTCGATCTGGATGACCGCATCGCCGTTCTCGGCGAAGGTGCGCGCCGTGACCGCGCCGCCGGCCGGCGTGAACTTGATCGCGTTCGACACCAGGTTCGAGACGAGCTGTGAGAGACGCTCGCGGTCGGCCCATACGGGCTCGACCTCCTGCAGCTCCGCGCGAAGCTCGACGTCACGCGAACGCGCGAGCGCGCTCGAAGCTTCGACGCAGTCGTGCACGATCTCGTCGACGCGAACGTTCGCGAACTGGAGCTGCAGCCCGTTCGCGTCGAGGCGCGCAACGAAGAGCAGGTCTCCAACGAGGCGCTGCAGCCGCTCGGAGCTGCGGTAGACGATCGCGAGGAAGCGGTTCTGCTCGTCGTTCAGCTGCCCCGCCTCTCCTTCGCGGATCATCTCGAGGAACCCCATCATCGAGGTGAGCGGCGTCCGCAGCTCGTGCGAGACCGTCGCGACGAAGTCGTCCTTCAGCCGGTCGAGCTCGCGCTGCTGCGTCACCTCGCGCAGCGTCCACACGCGACCGAGGAACGTGCCGCGATCGTCCCGCACCGGGCTCGTGAAGCCCTGGAAGACGCGACCGCTGACCGTGTCCTCGAACTCGTCGAACGTCGGCTCGGTCGGGTTCGCGCGCAGCCGCTCCATCGCGGCGCGGTACTCCTCGGGGTTCTTCATGCGCTCCTCGACCGAAAGCAACCGGTCGACGACGGGACCGTCGTACGACATGCCGAGATCGCGCGTGAGCGTGACGATGGGGCGGTTCGCGAGCTGCACGTTCCCGTCGGAGTCCGAGAGCAGGATCCCGTCCACCGTCGAGTCGAGCACCGCGCGCAGCATCGTCGCGAGCCGCTCGAGGTCGTCGTTCTGCTCTTCGAGCGTCGCCCGGCCGCGTTCGAGCGAGCGGGCCATCTCGTTGAACGAGCGCGCGAGGTCTCCGACCTCGCCGACGCCGCCCGGTGGAAGCTCGACGGCGAGCTCTCCCGCCGCGATCTGCTTGGTCGCCGCGGCGGCGCGGCGCAGCGGCGCGATCACCGCGCGGAACACGTAGAGGAGAATCACGGCGAAGAGCACGACGCGAACGAGCGCACCGATGACCTCGAGCCGGTTGCCGCGGTGCTCCGCGTCCGCGACCGCCTGGCGGTCGTTCGCCGACCGGGTGTTCTGCTCGGAGATGAAGTTGTCGATGAGCGCGCGGATGTGGCTGATCAGACGCAGGCTGACGACGCTCGACACACGCGCGCGGGCCCGTGCCGGATCCGTCTTCGTCTCCGCCACGAGCGGGCTCGCGAACGTCGCCACGTACGAGCGCCACGCCGCGTTGATCGTGGCGGTGCCCGGCCCGGGGGCGAGCGACGCGAGGAGGCGCGCCTGCTTCGGCAGTGCAGCGCGCGCCTGGAGGAACATCGTGTGGTAGCTCGGGTCGTGGGTGAGCACGTAGCCGCGCGTTCCCGACGAGACGTTCAGGATCGTCTTCTCCATGTCGACCGCGGCGACGATCGAGCGCTCCGCGTGATCGGCCTGCTTCGTGTGGTGGCGGATCGAGCTGTACGACGAGAGCGTCAGGACGAGCTGGACGACGAACAGGACCGCCAGCACGAGGCCGACGATCACGATCCGCCCCGTCAGGCCGAATCGCGCGTCACGAACGTAGTTCGGGATCTGGAGCGGAATCCCACGCAGGATAGTTTCTGGGCATGGCGGTGCTCATCGCGTCCTCGCTCCGGAAGGAGCTTTCCGGCGGCGTGCTCTTCGACGGCGTCTCGTTCAAGGTCGAGCGCCGTGACCGGCTCGCGCTCGCCGGCCCGAACGGCGCCGGGAAGACGACGCTGCTGCGCGCCCTTGCCGGCGAGGTGTCGCTGGAGGGCGGCGAGCTCGCCTTCGAGAAGGGGGCTCGCATCGCGCTGCACGACCAGCGGCCGCCGGCGCAGTCCCGGGCCCCGCTCCGCGAGTACGTCCTCGCCGGGACCGCCGATCTCGCTGCGGTGGAAGGCGAGCTGCGCGCGCTCGAGGAGCGCATGGCCGCCGGCGACCACGATCCGGCCACGCTGCGCCGCTACGCCGAGGCGCAAGCCCGGCTCGAGCACGCCGGCGGCTACGACTGGCGCGACCGCGCGGCCGGCTTCGTCCGCGGGCTCGGCTTCACGGAAGCCGACCTCGACCGCCCGCTCGCGACATTCTCGGGCGGCGAGCTGACACGCGCCTCGCTTGCGCGGGCACTCGCGTCGCAGCCCGACCTGCTGCTGCTCGACGAGCCCACGAACCATCTGGACATCGAGTCGCTCGAGTGGCTCGAGGAGATGCTGCGCACGCTCGATGCGGCGGTGATCCTCGTCGCGCACGACCGCTGGTTCCTCGAAGCGGTCACGACCGCCGTGCTCGAGCTCGAGGGCGGGAAGTCGGTGTACTTCCCCGGCGCCTGGCACGTGTGGCGCCGCGAGCAGGCGGCGCGCGATGTGCATCAGGCGAAGACCGCCGAGCGGCAGGCGGAGCAGCTCGCGCGGCTCGAGCGCTTCGTCGAGCGGTTCCGGTACAAGGCGTCGAAGGCGCGGCAGGCGCAGTCGAAGCTCAAGCAGATCAAGCGCATCGAGTCGAACCGCGTGCTCGCGCCGGACCATCGCCGGCGCACGCTCGGCTTCGAGTTCCTCAAGCCGCCGCGGTCCGGTCGCGACGTCGTCGTCGCCGAAGGCCTGCGCGTCCAGGCCGGGGACAAGCTCCTGCTCGCGGACGCCTCGTTCGCGATCGAGCGCGGCGAGCACGTCGCGCTCGTCGGGCCGAACGGCTCCGGGAAGACGACGCTGCTCGAGACGATGCTCGGCGGCCGGGACGCGGTGAGCGGCAAGGTGCGGCTCGGCCACGGCGTGGAGGCGGCGTACTTCTCCCAGCACGAGTCGGAGCTCGACGAGCGCGGCTCGGTGCTGGAAGCGGCGATGGCCGGCACGGGCCTGAAGCGGCCGGAGGCGCAGGCGCTGCTCGGACGCTTTCTCTTCTCCGGGTGGGACGAGCACGAGAAGCGCGTGGTCTCGCTGTCGGGCGGCGAGCGCCGCCGGCTCGCCCTCGCGATCGTCGTCGCGTCGGGGGCGAACTTCCTCGTGCTCGACGAGCCGACGAACCACCTCGACCTCGAATCGCGCGAGTCGCTCGAAGCCGCGCTCGAGGCGTTCCCCGGCACGGTGCTGCTCGTGTCGCACGACCGCGCGCTGCTCGACGCGGTCGCCGGGCGGCTGCTCGCCGTCGAGGACCGCGGCATCGCCTCCTACCCGGGCGGCTGGGCGGACTACCAGCGTGCCCTGGCGGAGGAGTCGGTCGCTCAGCCTGCACCGCCGCCGAAGCCGAAGCGCGAGCGGCCGAAGCGCGAGCCGCGGCCGGGACCGAGCGACCTCGAGCTCGTCGAACGCGACGTGGAGCAGGCCGAGGCGCGACTCGCCGAGATCGAGCAGAAGCTCGCCGCCGACTGGTCGGATGCGGCGCTCGTCGCCGAGCACGCGAAGGCGCGCGCGCAGCTCGAGGCGCTGCTCGCCCGCTGGGAAGAGCTCTTCGCCGGAACGGCGTAGAGGCTCTTAGTCCGGGAACGCGGCGTCGAAGAGCGGCCGCATCGCGAGCTCGTCCATCCGCTCGTCGCTCGGGGCTGCTCCGGGCGACTCGGCGGCGGCGAGCACGTGCCGGAGCAGCGCGACGTCGCTCACCGTGTTCAGGAAGATGCCCGGCCGCGCGAGCGTCCAGGCAACCGCAGCGTGGATGTCGTCCGGGTCGGTGAGCGGCTCGTACCAGGGCGCCGCGTGGTGCTCCTCGGAGAGCCAGCGGCCGCGCGAGAGGCTCTTGATCGTCTGGATCGCGACACCCCGCTCCTCGCAGGCCGCGATCAGCTCTTCGACGCTTGCCCCGTAGCGCTCGTCCGCGAGCTGGCCGTAGTTGTAGGGGAAGAGCACCGAGTCGAACGGGAACTCCGCGAGGCTCTCGAGGTGGCGAACGGCGACGTCGAGCCCGTGGCCCGTGACGCCGATGAACCGCACGAGCCCCTCGTCGCGTGCCTCGACGGCCGCCTCGAGCGCGCCGCCGGGACCCATCGCCGTCTCCCACTCGCCGCGGTCGACGAGGTTGTGCAGCTGGATCAGGTCGATGCGGTCGACGCCCATGCGCTCGAGCGAGCGCCGGATCTCGTCGTGCGCGCGTCCGCGCTCGCGCTCGCCGGTCTTCGTCGCGAGGAAGAAGCGGTCGCGGTGCTCCGAGAGCCACGGCGCGATCCATACCTCTGCTTCGCCGTAGCTCGCTGCGACGTCGATGTGGTTCACGCCGTGCTCGAGCAGCAGCGCGAGGGCTGCGTCGGCATCGGCACGCGTCGTCGAGTCGTGCATGAGCGCAGCCGCGCCGAAGATCGTGCGCGTGCTCTCGTGGCCGGTCGAGCCGAACGGGGCCTTCTCGATCACAGGCTAAGACTACGCACTGCGTGCTCCGTGATCGGGTCGAGCACGAGGATCGTCTCGTCCGCCCCGGCCTCGGCGAGGCCGTCGAGATGGTCGCGGAGACGGTCGGCCGGAACCGGCGGCACGTCGCGCGGCCGCTCGCCCGCGTCGCTCACCTGCACCCAGACGCAGGCGCTGCGCTCGATGCCGGCCGGGTCGCGCCCCGCGCGCTCGGCGGCCTCGGAGACGCGCGCGTTCTCGGCGGCAAAGCCCTCGACGGTGTTCCCGTAGCGGGAGTACCACGTGTTCCAGGCATCGACGTGCGGCAGCGTGATCGACAGCATCCGCGGGTTGTTCGCGCCGATCATCAGCTTCGGCCGGCGCGCAGGCGGCGGCAGCAGCACCGCGTCCTCGACGTGGTGGAAGCGGCCGTGAAAGGTGACGCGCTCGCCCGCAAGCAGACGCCGCACGATGTCGAACGCCTCCTCGAACCGCGACACGTGGTGGTCGAAGGGGATGCCGAACGCCTCGAACTCGGTGACGTTCCAGCCGGCGCCGACGGCGGCGACCGCGCGGCCACCCGACAGCTCGTCGAGCGCCGCGAACATGCGAGCCATGATCCCCGGCTCGTGGAACGCCGTGCAGGCGACAAGCGGGCCGAGCTCGACACGTTGCGTGATCCCCGCGAGCCACGCGAGCGTGGTGAAGCAGTCCCACGGGCCGCGCTCGGAGCGGCCGTCGCCCCGGTAGAGCAGGTGGTCGCCGACCCAGAGCGAGTCGAAGCCCTGCTCCTCGCCGGCGCGCGCGATCGCAGCGAGCTCGTCCCGCCGCACGTCGCGCTCCACCTCCGGGAGCTGCAGCCCGATCTTCAATCTCCGCTCCGGCACCGGCAAAGCCGGCACCTCCGCTCTTTGTGAGGCTCCGTCAAGCCTACGCCTCATGCCCAAAACGCCTCGAACGCCGGCGGGTCGGAGGGGATGGCGACGATGCGCTTCCAGACGCCGTCGTCGTGGTCGATCAGGAGCACCTGGTCGATGTCGAGCTCGCGCCCCTCGCGTGCACCTTGCGCGCGGTAGACGGCGACGGCGTGCTCGCCGTCGGCGAGAAACCAGCGCAGGGTCGACAGATAGGTGCCGCCGGTGAGACGACGCGTCTCGCGGAAGAGATCGAAGATCCGCGCGCGTCCTTCGTACACCTGGGCGACCGGCACCGTGCCGTTGACCGTCCACACCGCGTCCTCGGCGATGACGTCGAAGAGCGCCCGCGGATCGCCGCCGCGGAACGCTTCGAAGACGCGGCGGATGCCGTCCTCAGCGTTCGAGCGGCGCAAGCGTGAGCCCGTAGCCCTCGAGCTGGGAGTGGTAGAGCTCGGCCGCCTCACGATGGCCCGACCAGACGATCGCCTGCCCGGTCGTGTGGATCCGGTTCGCCAGCGCCATGCCCTTGTCGTAGTCGACGCCGGGGATGGTCTGGGCGAGCGCGAACGCGACGCCCTCGAACGTGTTGTGGTTGTCGTTCAGGACGACGACGCGCCACGCGTCTCCGGTGCCGGAGCCGCTGCTTCGGCGCGTGCGCTCGCGCGGAGGTGTGATCGTGTGCGTCACGGGTCGAGCGTAGCGATCACGGCTTCCGCGATCACCCTCAGCGGCCGCCCGGACACCTGGCTCGCCTTGCGCAGCCGCTCGAAGGCGTCCTTCTCGCTCAGGCCCTCCTTCTCCATCAACAGGCCCTTCGCGCGCTCGATCGCCTTGCGCGCTGCGAGAGCGTCGGCGAGCGAGTCGGCCTCCTCGCGCACGGCGAGCAGCTCGGCGTGCCGGGCCCGGGCGGTCTCGATCGCCGGCACGAGGTCCTGCTCGCGAAACGGCTTGACGAGGTAGCCGAACACACCCGCCTCGACCGCACGCGCGACGAGCTCCTGCTGGCCGTAGGCGGTGAGCAGCACGATCGGCAGCGGCCGCTCTTCGAGGATCCGCTTCGCGGCGTCGATCCCGTCGAGCCGCGGCATCTTCACGTCCATGATCGCGAGGTCCGGCTCGAGCTCGCGGGCGAGAGCGACCGCCTCCTCGCCGTCGCGCGCCTCACCGGCGACTTCGTGCCCGGCGCGCTCGAGGAGGTCCCGCAGATCGAGCCTGATGATCGTCTCGTCCTCCGCGACCAGGATGCGCATGCACATAGACTCGCACGATGCTGCAGATCGCGGATGAGGCGGTGGAGGCGCTGATCCAGATCGGGCCGTTGCGCGTCACGGCCGAAGAGGTCGAGGACGGCATCGAGCTCCAGATCGACGATGCGTCCGAGCCGCATGAAGGCGACGAAGTCGTCGAACGGGACGGCGCGCGGGTGTTCCTCGCCCCGGCCGCCGCGGAGGTGCTCGCCGACCAGATCCTGGGCGTCCACGCCCACGACGACCACTTCCACTTCACGTTCGAGGACCAGGGCGCCTGACCGAGGCCGAGCTCGTCCCGACGGAGAACGGCCTCGTTCCGAAAGGGCAGGGCTGGTTCGTCGTGAACGCGCGCGAGACGCAGTGGTGGGAGCGTCCCGGACGCGGCGTGCTGTGCGAGTTCGAGGGCGCCGGGATCGAGGGCGCGGCGGGGTTCGAGCAGCTCGGGGTGAACCTCACGCTGCTCGAGCCGGGCCAACCGATGTCGATGTACCACTGGGAGGCAGACCAGGAGGACTTCCTCGTGCTCGCCGGTGAGGCCGTGCTCGTGATCGAGGGCGAGGAGCGGCCGCTGCGCCGCTGGGACTTCGTGCACTGCCCCGCCGGCGTCAGGCACACGATCGTGGCGGCGGGCTCGGAGCCCTGTCTCGTGCTCGCGGTCGGTGCGCGTGGAGCGTCGACCGGCCCGAACTGGGGCGCGTACCCCGTCGACGAGGCCGCGACTCGACACGGGGCAGGCGTCGCTGCGGAGACGACCGTGCCGAAGGAGGCGTACGCGCGCTTCGGCAAGAGCCGTCTGGTCGCCTACCGCGACGGCTGGCTGCCCGGCTAAGCCGTCAGCGCCCGCGGCGCGCTTCCGGGTGGAACGCCACCGCGCCCTTCTGCGTCAGCCACGTCATCGCCTCGACCGTCAACCGGCCCGCGCGCACCGCCGGATCCTGCTCGGCGAGCTCACGCGCCTCGTCGAGGTCGCACGCGTAGAAGCACAACCCGCGCAGCGACGCGTCTGCCTGGTCGCGGAACGGCCCGGCGCCCACCAGCTTCCCGGCCACGGCCATGGCGTCGAGATGCGCGAGGTGCGCCGCCTGCAGCCGGTCGAGCTCGGCGTCGGCAAAGCCGTCGGCCGCCACACCCGCCCGCAGGAGCACGAGCGAATACGACTCGAGCTCTATCCGCGCTCGTCCTTCCGATCGAGCACCTGGGCGAGCATCCACGAGGTTCCATCGGGGTCGTAGAACGTCGAGAGCCGCACCATGTCGCCGACCTGGTGCCAGTCCTCGACCTGCACGTCGTGCTCGCGCAGGTAAGCGATGGCGGCGTCGATGTCCTTCACTCCGAACGTCGGCGTGATGTTGCCCGGCGTGACCGTCTCGGTCTGGCCGAGGCCGATGTTGAAGCCGAAGGGGGTCTTCAGCTCGCACCAGCCGTACTCGGACAGCTCGTACTCGAGCGTGAAGCCGAGCAAATCGCGATACCAGGCGAGCGCCCGGTCGTAGTCGGAGACGCCGACCGAGATGACGCAGTTGGAGGTGTTGTAGTCGATCGTCATGACCCGTTTTTATACTTCGTTGTGTTCTATGTCAACCCGCGAGCTGATCGACCTCTTTCACCATCGCTGGGCGCCGCCGGCGCTGGCGCTCGTCGCCGAGCGGAAGGGTGTCCGCTTCGTCGAGCTGCAGCGCACGCTCGGGGTCGGACGGGAGTCCCTGCGGCGCGCCCTCGACGCGCTGCTCGACCTCGAGCTCGTTGCGCGGAACCCCGGTTACGGCCACCCGCTCCGACCGGAGTACGTGATCACCGCACGAGGACGGCGGGCCGCGCCGGTGGCGGCCGGCGTGCTCGCCGCCGGCAATGCGGAGACGCTGCTCCGGAAATGGTCGGTGCCGGTGCTCGCCGAGCTCCGCGACGAGCGACGCTTCTCCGAGCTGCGCGCCTCGCTCCCCGGCGTGACACCGCGCGCGCTCGCGCTTGCGCTCCGCGACCTCGAAGACGCGCGGCTCGTCCGGCGCGAGGTGCGGCCGACTCGGCCGCCGTCGACCGTCTATCGCACGACCGCGCGCGGCGCCCGCGTCCTACGTCACCGGGAAGACGACCTCGGCGCGCGTTCCCGGCCCTGAGGTCAGGTCGAGCGTGCCGCGAAGCTCGTCGCGCACGAGCGCGCGCACGATCGACAGGCCGGTACCGGCCGCGACGCCTTCGCGCACACCCACGCCGTCGTCGGCGATCGCCAGCACGATGTCGCCGTTCCGCCGCTGCAGCTCCACGCGTACGCGGCCACCGCCGTGCTCGAGCGCGTTCTGCAGCAGCTCGGCGAAGACGAGCGCGAGCGCCGTGGCGCGCGCGCCCGAAAGCGTCACCGCCTCGAGCTCGGCGCTGACGTCCTTGCCGCCCCCGACGCCCTGCACGAGCATCGCGCGCAGCCGGTCGATCAGATCCGCGAGCTCGACGTCCTCCTCGCGCCGCTCGGTGAGCAGCTCGTGCACGGCGGCGATCGCCAGGATCCGGTTGACCGAATGCTCGAGTGCTTCGCGCGGGTCGATGGCGTCGTCGGACCGCGCCTGCAGACGCAGCAGCGACGCCACCGTCTGCAGGTTGTTCTTCACACGGTGATGGATCTCTTGCGCGAGCACGCCGCGCATCACCGCGCGGCCGTGCTCGAGCGCAACGGCGGCGTGCGTCGCGATCGATGCGAGCAGCTCGCGTTCGACGTCCGTGAACGGCGTCTCGCGGTCGGCGACGAGCTCTCCGATCTGGCGGCCGCGCCACCGCAGCGGCTGCCGGATCGCATGCGTCGACGCGACGCCCTCCGGCCAGGCGATGCGGCCGTCGTCGAGGACGAGCGCCGCACCCGTCGCCTCGAGCGCGTCCATCGTGGTCTTGACGATCGCCTCGAGTGACTCCTCGAGGTACAGCGAGTCCGAGACCGCCTCCGAGATCCGCGCGAGCGCCTCGAGCTCGGTCACGCGGCGCTGCGCCTCCTCGTAGAGCTTCGCGTGCTCGATCGATTGCGCCACCTGCGCCGCGATCGCGAGCAGCAGGTCGACCTCGTCCTCGCCGAACGCGCGCGGGAGGCGCGTGCGCACGTTGAGCGCTCCTTCGAGCGTCCCGTCGCGCGTCAGGATCGGCACCGCGAGAATCGACTCGTACTCGTCCTCCGGCAGGTTCGGAAAGTGCTTGAAGCGCGGATCGAGGTGCGCCTGCGACTCGAGCATCACCGGGGCCCGCGCAGCCGCGGCGGTGCCCGTGATCCCCTCGCCGGGACGCATGCGCGGCCGGCGGCTCATCGCGTCGATCGGCGTCCCGTGGGTCGCGCGCAGGATCAGCTCGTCCGCGCGTTCGTCGTAGAGGTAGACGAAACAGCCGTCGGTGCCGAGCGCGTCCGGCACTTTCGTTGCGACCAGCGACAGCACCTCCTGCAGGTCCAGTGTCGAGTTGACCGCTTCGATCGTCTCGGTCAGCAGGCGCAGGTGCCGCTCGCGCGTGTCCATCCGTGGACAAGGGTACGCTCGCGCCGTGTCCACGACGCAGTGGCTGCTGATGCTCCACATCGCCGCGGCGTTCTGTTTCGTGGGCGGGTCGGTGGCCGCGGGCATCCTGAACGTGCTCGCGATCCGCGCGGAGCGGCCGAGCGACTCGGCGACCCTGCTCCGCCTGATCCAGCGCGTCCTCCCGGTGATCTTCGTCGGCGTCGCCGGGACGCTCGTGTTCGGCATCTGGCTCTGGCACGAGCTGCACTTCTCGATCGGCGCCGCCTGGATCTGGATCGCGCTCGCCCTCTGGGCCGTCTCCGGCTGGCTGGGCAGCGTCGGCGGCCGTCACCAGGAGCGGGCACGCAAGCTCGCCGAACAGCTCGCCGCGGCCGGAGACGCCTCGACCGAGGAGCTGCGCGCCCTCCTTCGCGACCCGAAAGGCACCGCCGTCTCCTACCTCGCCGGTGTCGCGACGATCGCGATCCTCGTCCTGATGATCTGGAGGCCGGGCTCGTGATGCTTCTCGCCTACAGCCGCGCGTTCTGGCCGCTCTTCCTGCACGTCCTCGGCGCGATGACGCTCTTCGGCGCGGTACTGACCGCACTCGTGACCTCGCTGGCCGGGCTGCGCGCTGCGACCGTGCGAATCCTGATCGTCGCGCTCCCCGCCTGGGCCTGGACGCTCGGGTGCGCCTACTGGATCGAGCACGACGAAGGGCTCGGCAGCTCGAAGGCGACCTGGCTCGGCATCGGCCACGGCGTGCTCGAGCCAGGCGTCGTCGTCCTGCTCGCCGCCGTGCTCTGCTCCTGGTGGTGGTCACGGAGCGGCAAGCCGCTCGCGGGCCGTATCGTCGCCGGGCTCTCCGGCGTTTACCTCCTGCTGCTCACGGTCGCCATGCTCGCGATGTCGGGCAAATGGGGATCTTGAGCGGGTTCACAAAAGTTTTACGGGAGGCGAGGTATTTCCTCGCAGACGGGGAATAGCTTCGACATCGCATGAGCGCACTCGCAATCGATCTCCGCAGCACCGCCGGCTTCCTCGTCGCTGACGCCCGGGGCCGCGTGGTCGGCAAGGTCGAGTGCCCGATGTACGGCACCTCCCCCGAGAGTCCCGATGCGCTCTCCGTGCGCTCCGGGTTCTTCGCCCGCCGGCGCCGGCTCGTGCCCGCCGACTCGATCGAGCAGATCGACAACGGCGCCAAGGTGATCGGGCTCCGCGTCGAGCGCGAGTCGATCCGGACGTTCCTCTAAATCCGCACCGGCCGAGCCGGCACGGATTTGCTGCGCGGCTCCGTCGAGCCTACGCCGCGGCGTCTTCTCAGAGCACGCCGAGGTACCGGTCGAGCTCCCACTGGGTGAGCTGGACGCGGTAGTCGTCCCACTCGGCGCGCTTGAGCTTCACGTAGCTGTCGAAGATGTGGTCGCCGAAGGCGCGCCGCATCAGCTCGCTCGCGGCGAACTCGTCGATCGCCTCGCCGAGCGTGTGCGGCAGCGAGACGATCCCGCGCTCGGCCCGCTCGTCCGCGGTGAGGTGGTATAGGTTCGTCTCCATCGGCGCCGGCAGCTCGTAGCCCTTCTCGATCCCCTCGAGGCCTGCGTGCAGCAGCGCGGCGAACGTGAGGTACGGGTTGCACGCCGGATCGGGACAACGGATCTCGGCGCGCGTCGCCTGCTCGGACCCGGGCTTGTAGAGCGGGATGCGGATCAGCGCCGAGCGGTTCCGCTGCGACCACGCGACGTAGACGGGCGCCTCATAGCCGGGCACGAGCCGCTTGTACGAGTTCACCCACTGCGCAAAGACGCCCGACAGCTCGCGCGCGTGCTTGAGCAGGCCGGCGATGAACTGCTTGCCGACCGGTGACAGGTGGTACGGATCGGAGCCGTCGAAGAACTGGTTGCGCCCTTCCTTGAAGAGCGACATGTGGGTGTGCATGCCGGAGCCGTTCTCGCCGAACAGCGGCTTGGGCATGAACGTCGCGTACACGCCGTGCTTCGCGGCGACCTCCTTGACGACTAGGCGGTACGTCACCGTCTGGTCGGCCATGTCGAGCGCCGAGGCGTAGCGCATGTCGATCTCGTGCTGCGACGGCGCGACCTCGTGGTGGTGGTACTCGATGCCGATGCCCATCGACTCGAGCGCGCGGATCGTCTCGTTGCGCAGCTCGGTCGCCGCGTCGAGCGCGGTCATCGCGAAGTACCCGCCTTCGTCGAGCGTCTCGGTGCCGCCCTTGTCGCGGAAGAGGAAGTACTCGAGCTCGGGGCCGACGTTGAAGGTGTCGAAGCCGAGCGACTGCATGCGCTCGAGGGCGCGGCGAAGGACGTAGCGCGGATCGCCCTCGTAGGGCTGCCCGTCCGGCGTGACGACGTCGCAGATCATGCGCCCGACCTTCGCCTCGCCGTCGCGCGTCGGCATCAGCCGGTAGGTCGACGGGTCGGGGATCGCAACCATGTCGGACTCTTCGATCGCGTTGAAGCCCGTGATCGACGAGCCGTCGAAGCCCATGCCGTCGTCGAGCGCGCCCTCGATCTCCGACGGAGTGATCGCGAAGCTCTTCAGGTGCCCTTCGATGTCCGTGAACCAGAAGAGGACGTACTCGATCGCGTCCTTCTCCATCTGCTTGAGGGCGCGCTTGCGCGCCTCGGGATCGCTGGTCGCCCGGTCCTTGCTCTCGATCATTCCCATGCGCCGACCCTAACCGATCTAGCCGGACCGCTTCAGCTTCCCGCGCTGCTTCGCGTACCGCTCTCCGGCCTTGAAGACGAAGAGCCCGAGCGGAATCGAGATCGAGCCGATCACGAGCAGCGGCCAGACGTCCGCCCACGCGACGCCGGCACCCGACAGGATCGAGGCGCGGTTGCCGCGCAGCGCGTAGGTCGCCGGCGAGATCTTCGCCACCCACTGCATCCAGCCGGGCAGCACGCTGACCGGGTAGTAGACGCCCGAGACGACGAGCATCAGCCCCTGCGCGACGAAGCCGAGCTGCGTGCCCTTCTCCGGCGAGATGAGCGGCAGCACGGCCGTCATCATCCCGACGCCGATGAACGAGATCGACGCGATCGCGAGCAGCGCCACCGCTGCGCCGTAGTTCGCGTGCGGCACGTGGATGCCGATGAACGCGACGACCGCGAGGAACACGAGCCCTGCGCGCACGAGGCCGTAGAGCACCGAATACACGCCCATGCCGATCAGGTGGACCGGGCGCGACACCGGCGCCATGAAGGTGTACTCGATCGTTCCTTCCCAGCGCTCCCAGGCGACCGTCTCGGTGACGATCTCGAAGATGATCCCGAGGAACGCCCAGATGACGCCGCCGACGAGCAGCTTCGTCTCCAGCGCGTTCCGCTCGGTCGGCGAGATGCCCACGCCGCGCGCGATGAACACGATCGTGAGCGTGTTCGCGACCGTCCAGAGCAGGAACGCGAGGTCCCAGAGCAGGTAGCGCTTCGTCAGATACAGGTTGCGCTCGACGACGCCGTAGAGCCCGACGAGCTCGTCACGCACGACACGGCGCCGCGTATACGCCTGCGTCACATCGACCGTCATGACTCCGCTCCACCGCCGTCCAAGCCGGCGGCTCCGCTATCGATGAGCTCCGTCGAGCCTACGCTCACTGACTCCGCTCCACCGCCGGCCAAGCCGGCGGCTCCGCTATTGATGAGCTCCGTCGAGCCTACGCTCATGCGAACACCTCCCGGTCCTCGTCCTCTTCCGTCTTCTCGTCCTCGAACGTCCGCCCGGTCGCGGCGAAGAACGCCTCCTCAAGCGTCGCGACGCCGTAGCGCGCGAGCACCTGCGGCACCGGCTCGAGGAAGAGCAGCACTCCCTTGTCGAGCAGCCCGACGCGATCGGCAAGCTCTTCCGCCTCCTTCATGTCGTGCGTGCAGAGCAGGATCGTCGCGTCGTGCCGCTGGCGGATCTCGCGGATGAACGACTGCACCTCTTGCTTCGACCGCGGATCGAGACCCGTCGTCGGCTCGTCGAGGAGCAGCAGGACCGGCGAGGTGAGCAGGGCACGCGCGAGCGCGACCTTCTGCTGCATGCCGCGGGACAGGTTCTCCATCGCCTCGTTGCGCCGCGCGGCCGGGAAGCCGACGCGCTCGAGGATGCGCGGGATCTCCCGCCGCGTCTCGCCGGGCCCCATGCCGTAGAACCGCGCGGCGTACGAGAGGTTCTCCGCCGCGCTCATCTTCTTGAAGAAGCTCGCTTCGACCGACACGCGGTTGACGAGCCGCCGCACCGCGCGCGGCTCCTTGAACACGTCGTAGCCGAACACCTTCGCGGTGCCGCCGTCCGGCAGGAGCAGCGTCGAGAGCAGGCGGACGAGCGTCGACTTCCCCGAGCCGTTCTGGCCGAGGATGGCCACGCACTCGCCGCGCTCGATGCGCAAACCGACCCCGTTCAAGGCGGCACGGCTGCGCCGGCCGAAGAGGCCCTTGCGCCTGCTGAAGACCTTGTTCAGGTCACGTACGTCGACTGCTGCAACTGCTGAAGACACGCCATGCTCCTTGGGATCGAGAGAAAAACGAGACCGAACGAAGACGCACCAGTGCCGCTAGAAGCGGCGCGGTGTGACGTCTGCGTTGGTGATCCCGGACATGACTGACGTCGAGACTATCAGGAGGCGCGGCTGCGCGCCGCCTCGATCACGGCCTGTGCCTCCGATCTGTTGCCGAATCCCCACGTCTCGGTCTTCTTGTCCTCGAGGTCCTTGTAGACCTGGAAGAAGTGCTCGATCTCGTTCCGGAGCTGCGCGGGGACGTCGTGGATGTCGGAGATCTCGCTCCAGGACGGATCCTTGAGCGGCACGCAGAGCACCTTCTCGTCGGGGCCCTTCTCGTCGGCCATGTGGAACACGCCGACGGCGCGGACACGGATCCGGCAGCCGGGGAACGTCGGGTCGCCGACGAGCACGAGCGCGTCCAGCGGGTCGCCGTCCTCGGCGAGCGTGCCTTCGATGAAGCCGTAGTCGGCCGGGTAGCTCATCGACGTGAAGAGCCGCCGGTCGAGCGCGATGCCGCCGAGCTCCTCGTCCCACTCGTACTTGTTGCGCGATCCGGCCGGGATCTCGACGAACACGACGCCGTCCATGTGCGGAACACTAGGGCCTATGGCCCACGACCACGGGCACGACCACGGCGCGACCGCCGAGACGCCGATCCGGCCGCTCGTCGCCGCGCTCGGCCTGATCGTCGCGTTCCTCGTCGCCGAGGTCGTGCTCGGCGTCGTCGCGCACTCGCTCGCGCTGCTCTCCGATGCTGCCCACATGCTCGTCGACGCGGCCGCGCTCGGGCTCACGGTGTGGGCGGCGCGGCTGGCACGCCGGCCGCCCGAGGGCGGCATGACCTTCGGGTTCCGCCGGGCCGAGATCCTGTCGGCGCAGGCGAACGGCGCGACCCTGCTCGTGCTCGGCGTACTGATCGTGATCGAGGCCTGCTTCCGGCTCGTGAGCCCGCCGCACGTCCACGCGCCGCTCGTCGTCGGCACCGCCGCCGCCGGCGCGGTCGTGAACGTGCTGGCGCTGCTGCAGGTCGCCCGCGCGAACCGGGAGAGCCTGAACGTCGAGGGCAGCTTCCGGCACCTCCTGACCGACCTGTACGCGTTTGCCGCGACGGTCGTCGCCGGGGCGGTGATCTGGGCGACCGGGTTCGAGCGCGCCGACCCGATCGCGTCGCTGGCGGTCGCCGGCTCGATGCTGCTCGCCGCCTGGCCGCTCCTCGTCGCCTCCGGGAAGATCCTGCTCGAGGCGGCGCCGGAAGAGATCGACCCGAGCGAGGTCGGCGCCGCGCTGCGAGGCCACGCGGGCGTCACCGACGTCCACGACCTGCACGTGTGGCAGATCAGCTCCGGCTTCCCGGCGCTCGCCGCCCACGTGCTCGTCGAGCGCGGCGAGGACTGCCACCGCATCCGGCGAGAGCTCGAGACGCTCCTCCACGAGCGGTTCGGGCTCGACCACACCACCCTCCAGGTCGAGCACACAGCTGCCCGTTTGCTGGGGATCACGCTCTTGCCGCCCGACCGGCAGGACCGCTAAGGTTCCTGCACGCGATGCGCCCACGGCGGCGCGCGCGGAGGCAACGGAGCCTCGTCACTCCTTCGGGAGCGGCGGGGCTTTTGTCGTTTCTGGAACCGAATGAGGAGCGCGCGATGACCAAGTACAAGCTCGAATACATCTGGCTCGACGGTTACGAGCCCGTCCCGAACTTGCGCAGCAAGACGAAGGTCGTCGCGTTCGCGGACGTCCCCACCCTCGAGGAGCTTCCGATCTGGGGCTTCGACGGCAGCTCGACCCGCCAGGCGGAGGGCTCGAACTCGGACTGCCTGCTGCAGCCGGTCGCGCTCTTCCCCGACCCGGTGCGCAAGAACGGGCTGCTCGTGATGTGCGAGGTCATGCTCCCGGACGGGACGCCGCACCCGTCGAACAGCCGCGCCAGCATCCCGGACGATCCCGGCACCTGGTTCGGGTTCGAGCAGGAGTACTTCTTCTACAAGGACGGGGTGCCGCTCGGGTTCCCGCCGCTCGGCTTCCCGGCGCCGCAGGGCGAGTACTACACCGGCGTCGGCTTCAAGAACGTCGGCGACGTCGCCCGGCAGATCGTCGACGAGCACATCGACCTGTGCCTCGAGGCCGGCATCGAGCTCGAGGGCATCAACGCCGAGGTCGCGAAGGGGCAGTGGGAGTTCCAGATCTTCGGCAAGGGCTCCAGGCGGGCGGCCGACGAGCTGTGGATCGCTCGCTACCTGATGATGCGCCTCTGCGAGCGCTACGGCGTCGACATCAACTGGCATCCGAAGCCGCTCGGCGTCGAGCACGACTGGAACGGCTCCGGCATGCACACGAACTTCTCGACCGCGTACATGCGCGAGGTCGGCGGCGAGGAGTACTTCGAGGCGCTGATGGCGGCGTTCGACGCGGCGAAGGACGAGCACATCGCCGTGTACGGGCCCGACAACCACATGCGCCTGACCGGCCTGCACGAAACCGCGGCGATCGACGAGTTCACCTACGGGCTCGCGAACCGCGGCGCCTCGATCCGCATCCCGCACAGCTTCGTCAACAACGGCTACCGCGGGTACCTCGAGGATCGCCGGCCGAACTCGCTGGGCGACCCGTACAAGATCGCCGGCCGCATCCTGCAGACGATCGCGACCGTGCCGGTCGACGAGGCGCTCGTCTCCGAGGAGGAGGCGGTCGCCGCCTAGGGCTCTTCGGGCCGTGTCCTGTGGTCTGACCACGGGACACGGCCCGCTTCGACTCCGCTTTTTGAAGCAATGCACACCACGCCGACGACGATGGGTTTCAAGCAGATCGCCTTCCAGGCGATCGTCGTCGCGCGCCTCAACGTGTGCTAGCCGGCGCTTTCGCCTCCCCGCCGCCGCCGGCTAGCTGAGCTCCACACCGCGGGATCCACGTTGAGAAGGAAGGACGGGTCATGTCCGACCACGCAGTGAAAGACCTCTGGTGCACGTGCGAGAAGCCGCTGCCGGTGCATCTCGCGGAACGGAAGGGCGCGGCGCGCAGCGTGTGCGCCCGCTGCGAACGGCCGCTGCGCCTGCAGCTCCGCCCGCTCAGGTGATGCGAAACGTGACCGAGACGTCGGCGGTGACGTCCTGTGAGCCCGGCTCGACAGGAGTTGCCGCCGGCGTCGACGCTGCCCTGAAGAGCGGCTCCGGTGCGGTCGACGTGCTCTGCTCCGAGACGGAGGAGATCGCGCCGAGCGCGAAGTTGCCTTCCTTCGCGAGCGCAGCGGCCTTGGCGCGCGCGTCGTCGACCGCCTTCGCGAGCGCGTCCCGGTACCGCGCGGCGTAGTCCGAGATCGAGAGCGTCGGCCCGTCGATGGTGTTGGCGCCCGCTGCAACCGCCGCGTCGATCAGCTTCCCCGCGTCCGCGATCGCCGCGAGAGCGGACACCGAGTCGTCGGCCGTGTAGCCCGTCACGCTCCCGCTCGCATCGGTCTGCGGCGAGAGCGACACCTCCTCGGTCTGGAGGTTGCGGCCGCCGGCAGCCTTCAGCGCCTGCACGACCGCGTTCATCTCCGTCGCGTTCTGCGCCAGCGCCGCGGCGGCCGTCGTCGCCTGCGTGTGCACGCCCGCGTCGATCGTCGCCTGGTCGGGAACGAGCGTCACGACGCCTTCGCCGAGCGTCGTGACGGAGTCGGGTGCGGCGGTGTCGCCGTGTGCGGCGGTGTCGCCGTGTGCGGCGGCGGGGCGGCCGAAGGCGAAGAGCGCAGCCACGACGGCGGCGGCGGCCGCGAGTGCGACGAGGACGAGCGCGTTGGGTCTCATGCCCGTCCTACGCCGCCGCGTGGTGTCATGTCACACGTGGAGTACCGCTTCGTCGACTGCCGCTGGGCGCTGGACGATCCCGCTGCGGGCCGGGACGCCTACCGCAGCGGCCATATCCCGGGCGCGGTCTTCGTCGATCTCGAGCGCGACCTCTCGGCGCCGGCCGGTCCGGAGGGCCGGCATCCACTGCCTCCCGCCGCGGCGTTCGCGGCGGCGATGGCGCGGGCGGGGATCGGCGACGAGACGTTCGTCGTCGCGTACGGATCGCTCGGAGGCGCCGAGCGGCTGTGGTGGCTGCTACGCCACTTCGGGCACGGCGCCTGCGCGGTGATCGACCTCGCCGCGTGGCGCGGCCCGCTGGCCGCCGGCGAGGAGACGGCCGAGCCGGCGACGTTCACCGTCCGCGAGCGCACCGGCGACACGATCTCGCGCGACGAGCTCGCAGCACGCCGCGGCGAGCTGGTCGTCGTCGATGCGCGCCTGCCGGCGCGCTTCCGCGGCGAGCCGAATCCCGTCGACCGCGTCCCCGGCAGGATTCCCGGCGCACGGAACGCGCCCTGGAACGAGCCCCTGCCCGAGCTGCCCGGCGGCGAGCTCGTCGCCTACTGCGGCTCCGGCGTGACCGCATGCGTCGTCCTGCACCGTCTCCACCTCGCCGGTCGCGACGGAGCCCTGTACCCGGGGTCATGGTCCGAGTGGGAGCAGTATCCGGAGCTGCCGGTCGAGCGTTCGGACTAGGTGCGCCGGGCCGCCCCGCTGATCGTCCTCGTCTTCGTGACCACCCTCGAGGTGGCGTACGGGCGCTTCGGCTGGTCGTGGCTCGCCGGCCCGGTTGCGGCCCTCTTGCTCTGGGCGGTCGAGCAGCGCACGCGCCTGCCGCACTCGCCGGCGCCCGCGCGCCGCACGAGCCGCGCGCCTGCTCCGGTCGACTAGGCGGCGACCGGAGTCGACGTCGAGTAGGGCGCGAGGTACCGCTCCCAGCGCTGCGGGATCTTCGGCGTTGCGAGCCGGATGAACAGCACGGGCGCGGGTGGACGCGGCCTGGCCGGCAGCACCATGTGCACCTCGTGCGGCAGCCGGTTCCCTTTACGCAGATTGCAGGGCGCGCAGGAGGTGACGACGTTCTCCCAGCTCGAATCGCCGCCCTTCGAGCGCGGGATGACGTGGTCGAGCGTCAGCCGCCCGTTCGACGTGCCGCAGTAGACGCAGCGCCAGCCGTCACGGGCGAAGAGCGCGCGGCGCGAGATCTTGCGCTGGACCATCCGCGGCACACGGACGTAGTGGACGAGCCGGATCACGTGTGGCCACCTGAACGTGTCGGTGGCCGAGCGAAGTGGTCGATCGAGCTCTTCGATCACCTCGGCCTTGCCCTTGAAGACGAGCACGTGGGCGCGGCGCAGTGAGCACACGTTGAGCGGCTCGTAACTCGCATTCAGGACGAGTACTTGCTGCACCTTGGCTGGAATGTACCCGAGGAAGCGGATCTCCGGACGACTCGGAAGTCGGGTTTGCACGGGTTGCTAATGCACCGCGAGTTTCGGCGAGTGCGGGCTTTGCCCGTGCTCGCCCACTCCGAGCTGCAACGGGTCGGAGAGGGGGCTCGCGGGGGAGAACCGAAGGTGCTCCCCCGCGCGCTTTACCGTCCCATGGCGCGCTCGACGGCCTCCTGCTCTTCCGGCGACAGGGCGACTGAGGCGCGGCCCCGGTCGAGCTCCTTCATGTAGATCCGCGCGTAGTCGCGGCCCTGGATCGCAGTGAGGACGAGCCCCGTGCGGGCCGCGTCGAGGAGCGCGAGCGACGCCGACTGGTGGCCGCCCGTGTCCTCGTATGCGTCATACCGCACGATCGCGGTGTTCGTCACCGTCCCATCGACGCGGCGGTCGACCCGCGCAAGGCTCGCGGCGACCTCGTCGACGGCGCGGTGCAGGTCGTCCACGCGTCCCTGCAGGCCCACTGCGAAATCCACCAGGTCGCGCCGGCCGCCACCGAGGAGCGAGCGCTGCGCGTCGCGGACGCGCTTCACCCGCACGGTCGCCCACCATGCGACGCCGAGCCCGATTGCGCCGACCGCGATGCCGGCGATCGCGACGATCAGCGCGGTTGTCGCCGTCACGTGCATCAGATGGGCGATGCCACGAGGGCGTCTGTCGCGGGGGGCGGACTGGGCGTGTTCGGGCGGTGCGGCGTGCCGGCTGCGATAGCAGCGCTATCGGAGCCGGTGCGACGTGCCGAAGCGCGCGGCTCGGACGTGCCGGCTTCGCCGGTGCGGCTGAACCGCACGCGGTCGAACGCGGCCAGGCCGCGCAGCCGCGCACACGCAATCGTGGCATCGACCATCCAACCTCAGGCTAACTAGCCGAGCGAGAAGATGATCGGGAAGGTGCCCTTGTTGTTGTCGAGGCGCACCTCGCCGGGGACCGCCGCGACCGTCACGCTCATCTGCTCCGCGCGCGCGAACTTCACGTCCCCGAGGTCGGTGAACGTGAGCGTCTTCTGCTGGCCCGGGTTGATCACGCGGATTGTCTGCTCCTTCTTGATCACCGGGGACTGCTCGATCGTCAGGTCGACCTTGATCCCGACCTCTTGGAAGTGACCGGAGTCCTCGACCGTGACGGCGAACGAGAGATCGGTCGTGGCCGTGACCGTGTTCGTCTGCGTCTCCGAGAGCGTGTTGTTGCCCGGGTTCGCGACGACGCTGACGAGGTTCGTGCCGTGCAGGCCCGACGGCGTGCCGCCCGTGGCGGCGCCCTTGAGCCGCTGCAGCACGCCGCTCATCGAGTGCTCGGTGACGAGCGTCGAGTTGACGACGAACTGCGAGCTCGGTACCGGCACGCCCTTGACCCCGTCGGCCTGCTCCTGCTGGAACGCGGGCGCGACGAAGAGGTCCGACCAGACGATGTCGCTGGCCGAGAGCCGTGCCGCCTGCTCGGCGAGCGTCGCCGCGTCGCCGGTCGTCGAGGATGCGCTCGCGGCGGTCTGGAGGGTCTTCGCGATTCCCTGGACGCCCGAGATGCGGAGCTGCAGCGCCTCGATCGCCTGCTGGTTCTCGGGGCGGAGCTTGCCGGGCGGGTTGAGCTTCTGGGCCTGCGCGAGGTTCTGGCGCTCGGTCGTGACGACGCCCTCGAGCGTCTGCACGAGCGCGGCCGGCTTCGACCCGGGAGTCGTCAGCGCGTTCGCGAACACGGTGCCGTCGGCGCTCGAGGCCTTCGCGATCTTGCCGACCGCGGCCATGTAGTTCGCGTACGAGTCGTGCTTCGAGGTCGACGCGCACGACTGGATCGCAAGCCCGAAGAAGACGAACACCGCGACGAGAATCACGACCGCAGCGAGCAGCCGGACGAACGGCGTCAGTCCGCGCGGCGGGCCTGCGGGACGCCGGCGCGCCGGGCCGCCTCCGCCACGCCGAGGCAGGCGCACGCGCTGCGCCGGAGTCTGAGCCTCCCTGGTGGCGGGCTCGTCCTCGAAGAAGTCGAACTCGATGTCGTCGTCGGGCGTGTCCATTTGCAGGCGAAATCCTGGACGAATCTACCGCGTTCCTTCGGCCCAGAGAGGAAATGTCCTGGCTAGGCCGTAGAAGCGCAGCGTGTCCTCTCCGGCGCTCGCGCACGATCTCTTCCTGGGCCGGTACCGGCCGGTGCGCCCGCTGGGCTCCGGCGGAATGGGTCATGTGTGGCTCGCGCGCGACGAGCGCAGCGGCCTCGACGTCGCCCTGAAGATCATCTCCCGCGAGGGAAAGAGCGGCCACCGCGCCGAGCGGGAGGCCCGCGCCGCGGCGTCGCTGCGGCACCCGCGCTGCCAGCGGATCCTGTCGCTGGCGCACGATCCGTCGCACGTCTACATCTCCTACGAGTACGTGCCGGGCCGCACGCTGCGCGAGACGATGCGCGCCGGCGCGCTCGACGATCGGGCCGCGCTCGAGGTCGCCGCGCAGATCTCCGAGGCGCTCGCCCATGCGCACGCGCGCGGGATCGTCCACCGCGACGTGAAGCCGTCGAACGTCCTTCTGGCCGAATCCGGCGAGATCGACGTGCGGTTGCTCGATTTCGGGCTCGCGCAGATGGCGGAGTTCGACACGCTGACGGCGCTCGGCGACGTCCCGGGGACGCTCGCGTACATCTCGCCGGAACGCCTGCAAGGGCTGCCCGCGACCCAGGCGGCGGACGTGTGGGCGGTCGGCGTCGTGCTCTGGGAGGCGCTCGCCGGCGAGCATCCGTTCTGGGGCGGCGACCTGAGCGAGACGTCACGCAGCATTCAGCGCGGCGCCCGGCCGCTCGAGGAGCTTCGCCCGGACCTGCCGCGCCACGTCATCGACACCGTCGCCAGCGCGTTGCTCGTCAATCCGCAGCGCCGTCCGACCGCCGAGAAGCTCGCGCAAGAGCTCAGGTCGCTCCCCCGGCGGCGCAAGCAGAAGGGCTCGAAGCCCACCGCCCCGACGCGCGTGAACGCGGCCGTCGCCGTCGACCGGCTCCTGCCGGGCGCGCTGACCGGGCTCGCAGCGGGCTGGGTGGCGGCGGAGCTGCCGTTCTATCCGGCGGGCTGGCCGCTCGGGCTCGCCGCCGCCGGCGCCGCCGCGGGCTTCGCCGCCCCGCGCGCCGGCCTCGTCTTCGCGCTGGCGGTCGCGTTCTTCCCGCTCGCGAACATCTCGCTCGGCCTGGCGATCGTCTACGCGATCCTCGCCGCGGCCTGGGCTGCGCTCACGTGGCGCGACGCGCGCGCCGGGCTGCTCCTCGCCGCCGGCCCGCTGCTCGCGCCGGTCGCGGGGCTCGCGCTCGTGCCCCTGGCCGCGCAGGCCGCCCGCGGGAACCTCCGCCGCGGCGTGCAGACCGCGGCCGCCGTCCTGCTCGCGGCGCTCGTCGCCGGGCTGCGGCGCGTGCCGCTTCCGTTCGACGGCTCGGCGCCGCCCCTCGGGCTCGGGATCACCGGCTCGACCCGGCCGGCGGCGGTCGCCGTCGCGCTCTGGCGCCAGCTCGGCGACCACCCGACCCTCGCGATCGAGGCGCTCGTGCTCGCCGCCGCCGCCGTGGCGCTGCCGTACGCCCGCGGCCGAGGGCCGTGGGCGGCCGCGTTCTTCGGCGGCGCGCTCCTCGCCGCCACGGCGCTCGTCGCGCCCGCGGCGGCCGTGCTGCCGCTCGTCGCCGCCTCGTGGCTGACCGCGTGCGCGCTCGCGGTCCCCCGCCGGACATAAACTCTTCGCTCGCGGGGAAACACCCCGCCCGCAGCCATGCCTGTCCTCCGCAGCATCGAATCCAAGCTCGAATCGCTCTTCGAGGGCGTGTTCGGACGCGCGTTCCGCACGAACGTGCAGCCGGTCGAGCTCGCCCGCAAGCTCGTCAAGGAGATGGACGACCACCGGAACGTGTCGGTGTCGCGCGTCTACGTCCCGAACGAGTACACGATCTACCTCTCGCCGGCCGACCGCGAGCAGTTCTCGTCCTACGAGCAGCAGCTGTGCGACGAGCTCGGCGAGTACCTCGCCGAGCACGGCCGGCGCGAGAACTACGTCCTGCTCTCGCCGCCGAAGGTGGAGCTCGAGACCGACGACGACCTCGACGTGGGCGTGTTCGGGATCGCGACGCGGATGGTGCAGCCGCACGGCGGTGCGCCCGGGCCGGAGACCGACGCGGAGCCGAACGCGACGATGGTCTACAAGCCGGTAGCCGCACCGCCGGGAGCGACCGAGGCGGCCTCACCGGTCGAGCTCGGAATCCAGCGCGAGGTCGCGGCGCTCCAGTGGGACGGGAAACGGCACCAGATCTCCAAGCGCCGTGTCGTGATCGGGCGCTCGAAGGACGCCGACATCCAGATCGCCGACCCGAACATCTCGCGCCGCCACGCGGAGGTGCGGCAGGAGGGCGCGACGTACTGGCTCGTCGACCTCGATTCGACGAACGGCGTCGAGGTGAACGGCAAGCGCGTGAAGCGGCTCAAGCTCGAGGACGGCTCGCGCTTCACGATCGGCTCGACGGAGATCTCGTTCAACCGGGAGCTGCAGTAGGTGGCGAACCTCCTTGCCTCGGCCCCGGTCGAGACGACGCTCCTCGTTCTGAAGCTCGCGTTCCTCGTCCTTCTCTACATCTTCATCTGGCGCATCGTCCGTTCGGCGAGCCGCGACCTGCGCCTGCCGCAGGAGTCGATGATCCTCGCGCCGCAGCAGGCGGCCGCGGCCGGCCTCGTCGCGCAGCCGGCGGGACGCGACTTCGGCCAGCTAGTCGTGCTGACGAGCCCGGCGCTCGAGCAGGGCGACGTGATCACGCTCGACTCGCGCGCAGTCACGATCGGACGAGGCCCGACGAACGACGTCCCGCTCGAGCGCGACGAGTACGCCTCGACGCGGCACGCCCGCATCGAGCCGCGGCGGGACGGCATCTGGGTCGAGGACATCGGCTCGACGAACGGCACGTTCGTCAACGGCATCCGGCTGACGCGCGAGCGGAAGCTCGCCGCCGGCGACGTCGTCCGCGTCGGCGAGACCGACCTGAGGTACGAGCCGTGAAAGTAGGACGTTTTGCATCGGCGACCGATCCCGGGCGCAAGCGGCGGCTGAACGAGGACGCATTCGTCGTGCGGCCGCCGCTCTTCGCGATCGCCGACGGCATGGGCGGCGCGCGCGCCGGCGAGATCGCCTCCGCGCTCGCGGCGAGCGCGCTCAACGAGGCGCCTGCCGAGAACGGCGGCGGCGAGGAGCTGGTCAAGCAGCTCGTGCAGGAGGGAAACCGGCGCGTGCACGAGCGCGCGTCGAGCGACCCGTCGACGAGCGGCATGGGAACGACGATGACCGTGGCGCTCGTCGAGCCGAACGGCGACGTGACCTTCGGCCACGTCGGAGACTCGCGCGCCTACGTGCTCCGCGACGGCCAGCTCGAGCAGCTGACCGACGACCACTCTCTTGTCGCGGAGCTCGTCCGCCGCGGCGAGCTCTCTGCGCGCGACGCCGAGATGCATCCGCAGCGGTCGGTGATCACACGCGCGATCGGAACCGATCCCGACGTCGACGTCGACGCGTTCACCGTGCGCCCGCAGGCGGGCGACCTCTACCTCATCTGCTCGGACGGGCTCTCCGACATGATCCCCAACTCGTCGATCGAAGAGATCCTGCGCAAGCATCGCGACGACCTGAACGCAGCGACGAAAGCCCTCGTGAAGGCCGCGAACCGGAGCGGCGGCGACGACAACATCACCGCTGTGCTGTTCGAGATCGTCGGCGACGACGCGCCGGCGCAGACGGCCGATCCCGACCAGCCCACGCGCGAGCACGCCGCGCCGAGCTTCGACGAAGAGGACACGCTGCATCCCGAGCAGGGCATCGCGCCGCCGCCGGCCCCGTCGGACACGATGGTCGTCCCGGCCGCCGAGATCGACGCGGCGCTCGCGGCGGAGCCCGGCCCGGCACCCCCCCAGGCAGGCATCGGTAGGCGGCTGCTCGCGCTGCTCGTGATCATCGCGCTGATCGTCGTCATCGTCGCGCTCGTCTGGTGGGGGCTCGCACGCTGACGATCAACCCTCGTAACCGCGAGCTCTTCTACCTCGCCGCCGTCGGCGTCCTGACCGGCCTCGGCTTCGCGTCGGTGTACATCGCGCGCCAGTCGCTCGTCAGCTGGGGCTCGCTCGGCTACGCGCTCTTCTTCTTCGCGCTCTACCTCGTCGCGCATCTCGTCGCGCGCTTCACCGTCCCGGAGAGCGACCCATACCTGCTCCCGATGGCGGGGCTCCTGACGGCGGTAGGTGTCACCGAGATCTACCGGCTCGGGCCGAGCGACGCGTTCAAGCAGGGCCTCTGGATCGTGATCGGCGTCGCGTTGTTCGCGGTTGCGCTCTTCGGCCTCGCGCGTGACTACCGCGTGCTCGAGAACTACAAGTACCTCTTCGGCATCGGCGCGATCGCGCTGCTCTTCCTGCCGCAGCTGCCGGGGCTCGGCGAGTCGGTCAACGGCGCACGCCTCTGGGTGCACGTCGGCGCCTTCCAGGTGCAGCCGGGCGAGTTCTCGAAGATCTTCCTGATCGTCTTCCTGGCCGGCTACCTGCGCGAGAAGCGCGAGGTCCTCGCGCAAGGCCGGCTGAAGGACATGGGGCCGCTGCTCGTCATCTGGGGCGGCTGCATGCTCGTGCTGGTCTCTTCGAACGACCTCGGCTCGGCGCTCCTCTACTACGGGATCTTCCTGTCGATGCTCTACGTCGCGACCGCACGCCTGTCGTTCGTGGTCGTCGGCATCGCGCTCTTCATCGCCGGCGGCGCCGGCGCCTACGAGAAGATCCCGCACGTCCGCGAGCGTGTGGTGATCTGGCTGCACCCTTGGACGACCACGAAGGTCTACTGCGCGCAAACGGGCACGATGGCGCTGCGCCAGGACTGCGACAGCTACCAGCTCGTCAAGTCGCTCTACTCGATCGCGAACGGCGGGTTCGGCGGCGCGGGGCTCGGCAAAGGGACCTTCACGACGACGAGCGGCCATCAGCTCATACCGGAGATCAACAGCGACTTCATCTATTCGGCGCTCGCGCAGGAGCTCGGGCTGATCGGGGCGGCGGCGCTCCTGCTCGTCATGATGCTCTTCGTCGCGCGCGGGATGAAGATCGCGCTCCAGGCCGACGACGGCTTCTCGAAGCTGCTGGCCGCCGGGCTCACGTTCGGCTTCGCGCTGCAGACGTTCATCATCGTCGGCGGCGTCCTGCGGCTGATTCCGCTGACGGGGATCACGTTCCCGTTCGTCGCGTACGGCGGCTCGTCCGTCGTCGCGAACTTCCTGCTGCTCGCGGGCCTGCTCCTCGTCTCGAACCGGGCGAACGTCCGTGAATAGGCAGATCTCCCACCTCGCGATCGTCGCGCTGCTGCTGCTCGCTGCGCTGATCGTCGCCACGACGTACTGGCAGTCGTGGGCGGCGCCGGGCCTCGCCGCGAAGCAGGACAACGCGATCCAGCGCGTCGCGCAGTTCCGGATCAAGCGCGGCAAGATCCTCGCGTCGAACGGCATGGTGCTGGCGACGAACCGCGCGGTGAAGTCCGGCGGCCAGACGCTGTACCTCCGCCGCTATCCGTCGAACGGCCTCGCGTCCCAGACGATCGGCTACTCGACGCAGGGCCGCTCGCGCGCCGGGATCGAGGAAGAGGAGAACGGCTACCTCACCGCCACCGACGCCAACCTCGGGACGATCTGGAACAAGCTGCTCGACACGGCGAAGGGCACGACGATCACCGGCAACAACCTCGTGCTCAACCTCAAGGTGAACGCGCAGAAGATCGCCGAGAACGACCTCAAGGGGAAGTGCGGCGCGGCGGTCGTCCTCAACCCGAAGACCGGCCAGGTCTACGTGATGGCGTCCGAGCCGGGCTACAACCCGAACGACATCGAGTCGAACAAGGGCTACGCGCAGATCCTCAAGTCGCCGAGCGCATGCCCCGGGTCGTCGTCCGCGCTCTACAACCGCGCGATCCAGGGCCTCTACCCGCCGGGCTCGACCTTCAAGACCGTGACCGCGGCGGCTGCGCTCGACGACGGCGTCTACACGCCGAACTCGATGTTCGACGACAAGGGCTACTGCACCGAGTACGGCAAGGAGGTCTCGAACGCGCTCAACCCGGAAGGCTCGGCCGAGGCCTACGGTGAGGTGAACATGATCCAGGCGTACGAGCACTCGATCAACGCCGTGTTCTGTGACATCGGCATGAAGCTCGGCGCGAAGAAGGTGATCGACAAGGCGAAGGACTTCGGCTTCTACTCGCAGCCGCCGATCGAGCTTCCCTCGAGCACGATCGCACCGAGCGGCGAGTACCTGAACCACAAGCTGCTGAACAACACCGGCCTGATGGATCCGGGCCGCCTCGCCTTCGGCCAGGACAAGCTGATCACGACGCCGCTGCAGATGGCGCTCGTCGCCGCCGCCGTCGCGAACAAGGGCACGATCATGGTGCCGCACCTGATCAAGAAGGTGACCTCACCGAGCGGCGGCACGATCGTGAACATCAAGCCGAAGGTCTGGAAGCACGCGATGAAGCCGTCCACCGCCGCGGCCCTGAACACGATGATGCAGGCCGTCGTCACCGGCGGCACCGGGACGTCCGCGCAGATCCCGGGCGTGAAGGTGGCAGGCAAGACCGGCACGGCCGAGACCGGAGTCGGGCGCATCTACGACGCCTGGTTCATCTTCTTCGCGCCGGCCGACAACCCCGTCGTCGCAGGCGCCGTCGTCGTCGAGCACTCGGACAACGGCTTCGGCGGCTCGGTTTCGGCGCCGATCGCCAAGCAGTTGATGCAGGCGATCCTGCCGCCCGCGTCGAAGCACTAGTCGGCCCCGTATGAGCGTCGACACCATCATCGGCCGCACCTTCGACCGGCGCTACGTGATCAAGCGCAAGCTCGGCTCGGGCGGGATGGCCGACGTCTACCTCGCCGAGGACCAGGAGCTCGGCCGCCGCGTCGCACTGAAGCTGCTCGACGACCGGCACGCGTCCGACGAGCAGTTCGTCGAGCGCTTTCGCCGCGAGGCGCAGAGCGCCGCCGGCCTGAACCACCCGAGCATCGTCTCGATCTTCGACCGCGGCTACGCCGAAGGCACCTACTACATCGCGATGGAGTACCTGGACGGTCGCACGCTCAAGGAGCTGCTCGTCCGGAACGGGCCGACGCCGATCCCGATCGCGATCGACTATGCGCGCCAGATCCTCGCGGCGCTCGCGTTCGCGCATCGCAACGGCATCGTCCACCGCGACATCAAGCCGCACAACATCGTCGTCGGCGGCGACGGACGCCTCAAGGTGACGGACTTCGGCATTGCGCGGTCGGGCGCGTCGCAGATGACCGAGGCGGGCTCGATCGTCGGCACGGCGCAATACCTCTCGCCGGAGCAGGCACGCGGCGCGCCCGTCGATCCGCGCTCCGACCTCTACTCGCTCGGGATCGTCCTCTACGAGATGCTGACGGGCAAGGTCCCGTACACGGGCGACACGCCGGTCGAGATCGCGATGAAGCATCTCTCGCAGGTGCCGGCGCCGCCGTCGGAGCTTCGTCCCGACGTCCCTCACGATCTCGACGCGATCGTCATGCGCGCCCTCGCGAAGGACCCGGAGCAGCGCTACGCATCGGCCGAGGAGATGGACGCCGACCTCGCGCGCGTCGCGCGCGGTGTCGCGGTGTCGCGCGAGACCGAAGACGCGATGACGCAGGTGCTCTCCGGCGCGGGCATCACGAGCGCGCAGACGATGGTGCAGCGGCCCCGCTCCGCGATCGTCGCGCCGCCTGCACCGCCGGTCTATCGCGCCCCGACGCCGTACTACGACTACGAGGAGCCGCCGCGCGGACGGTCGGTCTGGCCGTGGCTGCTCGCACTCGGGCTGATCCTCGCCGGCGCTGCGGGCGGCTGGTTCCTCTACGAGAAGGTGCAGGACCAGCTGAACAACAACAAGCCGGTCGGGATTCCCGACGAGACGCTGGTGCAGAAGTCGCTCGCGGCGCGCCAGCTGCGCGCGGCGGGTTTCATCCCGAAGTTCACCTACGCGGCAAACGCAACGGTCGCCAAGGGGTTCGTGGCGAGCGAGTCGCCACCCGGCGGGACAAAGTACCCGAAGGGGTCGGTGATCACGCTCACCGTGTCGACCGGCAAGCCGCAGGTGGTGGTACCGGCGGTCGTCGGGCTCGACATCACCTCGGCGATCGAGCAGCTCGCCGGCGCGGGATTCCAGACCAAGGTGAACCGGATCTTCTCGGGCGAGCCGGCCGACACCGTCACCGCCGAGCAGCCCCACGCCGGCGACAAGATCGACCAGGGCTCGGTCGTGCACATCAACGTGTCGAAGGGCGCGAAGCCGATCCCGGTGCCGGACGAGCGCGGCGCACCGTTCGCGAACGCCAAGTCGGCGCTCCAGGGCCAGGGCTTCGTCGTCAGCCGGCAGGACGTCACCTCGGACCAGCCGCAGGACCAGGTCGTGGACGAGAACCCGGCCCCCGGCACGCCCGAGCCGCGCGGCACGACGATCACGCTGTCGGTCTCCAAGGGGCCGGCGCCGTCGCAGATCCCGGACGTCACCGGTGAGAACCAGTCCGACGCCGAGCAGACGCTGACCGCCGACCAGCTCACGCCGAACGTCGTCCCCGTGCCCGTCACCGATCCGAGCCAGGACGGCATCGTCCAGACCGAGACCCCGCCGCCCGGCTCGCCGGCGAAGCAGGGCGAGACGGTGACG
This sequence comes from Gaiellaceae bacterium, assembly GCA_035651895.1. Lineage (GTDB taxonomy): Bacteria > Actinomycetota > Thermoleophilia > Gaiellales > Gaiellaceae > PALSA-600. The sequence goes on along the minus strand of DASREW010000032.1, from coordinate 28,048 downwards.
ATCCAGGTCGGCCAGTTACAGCAGGGCGGCGGCCCGCCGAGCGGTACGACGACGACGGCGACGACCACCACGACTCCGTGAGGCGCCGCATCGCCGTCATCCTCGGCGGCCGTTCGAGCGAGAACCCGATCTCGGTCGCATCGGCACGCAGCGTCATCGACGCGCTCGAGGCGGAGGGAGCAGACGTGGTGCCGATCGCCATCGATCAGAGCGGCCGGTGGGATATCGCAAGGCTGGAACCTGGTTCGCAGAGCGAACCAGGTTCCGAGGGTTCCGAGCTCATGCGCCTCCCGCCCAGGGAGGTCGCGACCACGCTGGCCGACGTCGACGTGGTGTTCCCGGTGCTGCACGGGCCATTCGGCGAGGACGGGACGGTGCAGGGCCTGCTCGAGCTCGCGGGCGTCCCGTACGTGGGCGCAGGCGTGCTCGCGTCGGCGCTGTGCATGGACAAGGACGTCTTCAAGGCGGTCCTCCGCGACCACGGCATCCCGGTCACCGAGAACATCACGCTCCGGCTCGGCGACGAGCCACGCAACCCGTTCGGGTATCCGTGCTTCGTCAAGCCGGCGCGGCTCGGCTCCAGCGTCGGCATCACCAAGGCCCACGACGACGACGAGCTCCGGGCCGGTGTCGCGCTCGCCTTCGAGCACGACGAGAAGGTGCTCGTCGAGAGGTTCGTCCAGGGCCTCGAGGTGGAGGTCGGCGTGCTCGGGAACCTGACGCCGTTCGCGTCGCTGCCCGGTGAGATCGTCGTCACGCACAACGAGTGGTACGACTTCGAGGCGAAGTACGACGAGGGCGAGATGGACCTCGTCGTGCCGGCGCGCATCGACGACGAGCAGATCGAGCGGGCGCAGCAGCTCGCCGTCCAGGCCTTCGTCGCGTGCGACTGCGAAGGAATGGCGCGCGCCGACATGTTCGTGCGCGAGGACGGGGAGGTGCTCGTCAACGAGCTGAACACAATCCCCGGCTTCACCGCGACGAGCGTCTACTCACGCCTGTTCGAGGCGTCGGGCATCCCGTACGGCGAGCTGCTGCAGCGCCTCGCCGACCTCGCCGTCGAGCGCTTCGAGCGCCGCCGCGCGCTGAAGTTCTAGTTCGCCGCGACCTCGTTCACGTCGGCGTGCTCGATGCCGCCGCCGCCGAGCCGCGTGATCCAGATGACGTAGTAGCGGTACGGCCCGCCGGTGATCGTGTACCGCGTGCGGCTCGACGTCGTCTGCGACGCGCCGACGATGTGGTTCATGAACGGCCCGGTGGGAGCGTTGCCGGCGAGGATCTCGGCGACGAACCCGGGCGTGTCGGTCGAGAACCCGAGCTGGTGCAACGTGACGGAGCGGCTGGCCTCGAGCACGAGGCCGACGCCCGGCTTGTTCAGGCTCGGGGGGTCGTGATAGTCCTCGGTCGACCACGCGGTGGACGCGATGCCGTCGGTGGCGTTCGGGATCTGGTTGTTGTTCTCATGGCCGTCGCCCGGCGGTGGGTCGTACACCCCGACCGCCTTGAGCGTGATCGCGCCCCCCGTGGGCAACGGAGGGTTCTTGCCGCCGCCGCCGTTGCCGTGCTTCGTGGTCGGAAAGCCGTCGAGGATCAGGTACGCCACGACGCCGCCGATCGCGATCAGCGCCACGATCGCGACCAGCACCGGCCACGGCGACGGGCCGCGCCGCGCCGCCCGGCGGCGGGGCGGCGCCGGTGCGCCGCGCGCGGGCCGGACGACCTGCGTGCCCGCGTTCTGCGCCTCGGCGAGGCACGCGCCGAGCTCCTCGCAGAAGGCGGCCATCGTCGGGAACCGGTCTTCCGGCCGCTTCGCCATCGCGCGCTGGATCGCCGCCTCGAGGCGCGGCGACACGTCGGGACGCTTGTCGCGGACGGGCGGCGGCGGCTCGTTGATGTGGCGCATCGCGACGGCGACGAAGTTCTCGCCCGGGAACGGCACCTCGGTCGTCAGCAGCTCGTAGAGCACGACGCCGAGCGAGTACACGTCGGTGTGCTCGTCGACGCGCTGGCCCTGGGCCTGCTCCGGCGCGATGTAATCCGACGTGCCGAGCACGGTCCCGGTCTGCGTCATCCCGTGCTGGACGTCGAGCGAGCGCGCGATCCCGAAGTCGGTGACCTTCGCGCGCAGCTCGCCGTTCAGGAGGACGTTCTGCGGCTTCACGTCGCGGTGCACGAGCCCCTGCTGGTGCGCGAACGAGAGGCCGCGCGCGATCTGGATCGCCAGCTCGAGCGCCGTCGCGACCGGCGCCGGGCCGCGCCGCTCGATCAGCCGCTTCAGGTTCTCGCCGTCGACGTACTCGAAGACGATGAACTGCCGGTCCTCGTGCTCGCCGCGATCGATCACCGTGACGATGTTCGGGTGCGAGAGCGCCGCGACCGCGCGGGCCTCCCGCCGGAAGCGCTCGACGTACTCGTCGTCGTCCGAGTACTGCTGGTGCAGGATCTTCAGCGCGACCTTGCGGTCGAGCAGGCGATCGTGCGCGCGAAAGACGCTGGACATGCCGCCGGTGCCGACGAGCTCCTCGAGCTCGTACCGGTCGGCCAGAACCTCACCAACCATCGCGGGGAGCCTACCCCCGTCGTCTGGGACTAAAGCGCAGCTTGCAGCGCTTCTTCCCAGACGGTGAGCGCCTCGTCGAGCTCCCCGTCGGAGATCACGAGCGGAACGAGGACGCGGATCGCGTCGCCGTCGACGCCCGCCTTCAGCAGCAGCAGGCCCCGCTGCAGCGCCTCGGCGACCACGTCGGAGGCGCGCTCCGCCGACGGGAGCTGGATCGCCAGCATGGCGCCGAGGCCGCGGACCTCGCGGACCGCCGGCCAGCGCTCCTGCCAGGCCTCCATCCGCGCGCGCATCGTCCTGCCGATCGCCGCCGCCCGCTCGACGAGGCCCTCCTCCTCGACCACGTCGAGGACGGCGAGCGCCGCGGCCTGGGCGACCGGGTTGCCGACATAGGTGCCGCCGACGCCGCCGGTCGCCGGCGCGTCCATGATCTCGGCCTTGCCGAGCACCCCGGAGAGCGGCAGGCCCATGGCGATCGACTTCGCGACGGTGATCAGGTCCGGCTCGACGCCGAAGTGCTCGATCGCGAAGAACCGCCCGGTCCGGGCGTAGCCGGTCTGCACCTCGTCGCAGACGAGGACGATCCCGTGCTCGTCACAGATCGCACGCAGCTCCTGGACGAAATCCTGGGTCGCCGGCACGAACCCGCCCTCGCCCTGAACCGGCTCGAAGACGACCGCGGCGACGTCCTCCGGGGCAACCTGCACCTTGAACGCACGCCGCAGGGCCTCCGCGTCGTTGAACGGCACGCGGTACACCTCGGGGGCGAACGGCCCGAGCCCGGCCTTGTAGGGGTGCGACTTCGAGGTGAGGGCGACCGCGAGCGCCGTCCGGCCGTGGAAGGCGCCTTCGAACGCGATCAGCGCGCGGCGCCCCGTGAACGCCCGCGCGAACTTGACCGCGTTCTCGACCGCCTCGGCGCCGGAGTTGAAGAACGCCGCCTTCGCCGGCCCGCTGAACGGCGCGAGCGCCAGCAGGCGCTCGGAGAGCGTCGCGTAGACCTCGTAGGGGACGATGGTGTAGTCGGTGTGCGAGAACCGCTCGAGCTGCTCCTGCGCGGCTTGCACCACATGGGGATGCGCATGACCGACGTTCAGGCAGCCGACGCCGCCCGCGAAGTCGATGAAGGTGTTGCCGTCAAGATCGGTGATCGAGACCCCGCGCGCTTCGGCCGCGACGACCGGGAACGTGAGCGCGAGCGGGGATGCGACGCTTGCCGCCAGCCGGTCCAGCACCTCGCGCGAGCGGGGCCCGGGAACGGCGGTCTTCAGGTCGATCGTGCGCGTGGCAGCCACAGCTTCGAGCGTAGCGCAGGGACGACCCGGCCTGCATAGCTGAATACCGTCTACTCAGGCGTCTTTCACGAGATTGCCGAAAACTTGCAACAACTTTGCCGTAGGTGTAGCTTCCCGCGCGCGATGCGGGTGACCCTCGGCGACGTCGCCGAAAACGCTGGCGTGAGCCAGGCCACCGCGAGTCGCGTCCTGAACGGCAAGGACGGCGTCTCGCACGTGACACGGAATGCGGTCATCTCCGCCGCACGGTCCCTCGGCTACCGCCGGGCGACCCGCGGACGCGTGATCGGGGTCGTCCTGCCCGAGCTCGTCAACCCGATCTTCGCCACGTTCGGGCACCGGTTCGCGACCTCGCTCGCCCAGAGCGGCTACACCCCCGTCATCTGCTCCCAGACCGTGGGCGGCATCTCCGAGGACGAGTGGGTGGAGATGCTCCTCGACCGCGAGATGGCCGGGCTGATCGTCGTCTCGGGCGCGCACGCCGACGTCAACGCCGACCTGACCCGCTACCAGCGGCTGCTCGAGCGCCACATCCCGCTCGTGCTCGTGAACGGCCACACCGACGAGATCGACGCGGTCTTCGTCTCCGACGACGACCACGAGGCGATGCGGCTCGCCGTGGCGCACCTGCGCGAGCTCGGCCACGAGCAGATCGGCCTGGCCGCTGGCCCCGCGCACTACGTGCCGGTCGTCCGCAAGGTCGAAGGGTTCAAGGCAGCGGTCGACGAGCGCAAGCCCAAGGTCCAGCACTCGCTGTTCTCGATCGAAGGCGGCCGCGCCGCCGCGCTCAAGCTGCTCGACGCGGGCGTGACCGCGATCGTCTGCGCCTCCGACCTGATGGCGCTCGGCGCGATCCAGGCGTGCCGCTCGCGCCGGCTCGCGGTGCCGAAAGACGTTTCCGTCGTCGGCTACGACGACTCCCCGATGATGGCGTTCACCGATCCCGCCTTGACGACTCTCAGGCAGGCGGTCCCCGCCATGTGCAGCGCTGCGTTGCGCGCGCTGCTCGACCAGCTTGCCGGGCGGAACTTGCCCCGGCATGAGTACCTGTTCCACCCGGAGCTCGTCGTTCGTGGCTCCACCGGAGCAGTGAGGGCGCGATGAGCAAGGCCGCGCCCATTGGTGCCTGCCCCCAGCTGGCTCCTGTCGTGATGTTCCCCAAGCAGGAAGGGTTCTGATGCACAACGTGAAGCGCATGTGGGCGCTCCTCGGCGTGATCGCGGCAGTCGCTGCCGTGCTCGCGACCGCAGCTGGTGCGTCCCGCAAGGCGGGTCCGACGCTCGTCATCTGGACGGACGCGAACCGCGCCCCCGCCGTCACCAAGGTCGCGAACGCGTGGGCGAGCGCCAACGGCGCAACCGTCCAGGTCGTGACCAAGGACTTCGGCTCGATCGAGACGGATCTCGGCACCGTTGCCGCAGCGCAGGCTCCCGACGTCGTTCTGGCAGCGAACGACTGGACCGGGCAGCTGGCGGCGAACGGCCTCGTCGAGCCGCTCTATCCGAGCGCGGCGGTCAAGAAGCAGTTCCCGAGCTACACGCTCAACGGCTTCTCCTACGGCACCGCGATCAAGAAGCTGTACGGCATCCCGGTGCAGGTCGAGAACATCGGCCTCCTCGTCAACACGAAGCTGGCTCCGGTCCCGACGACGTGGGCGCAGGTCGAGTCGACGGCACTGAAGTTCAAGAAGAAGAACCACCTCGCCTTCGGCCTCTGCGTCCAGCAGGGCTCCGGCGGCGACGCGTACCACATGTACCCGCTCTTCTCGGGCCTCGGCGGCTACGTCTTCGGCACGAACAGCGCGGGCAACCTCGACCCGTCGAACATCGGCGTGGCGAACAAGGCGTTCATCAAGAACGCTGCGCTGATCAACAAGTGGAACAAGGAGGGGCTGATCCGCTCCGAGGTCACCTCCGACACCTGCCAGGCGGCGTTCACGAAGGGTCAGACGCCGTACTGGATCACCGGGCCGTGGAACGACCAGGTGATCGAGAAGGCCGGGATCCACTTCAAGGTCGTCCAGGTGCCGAAGATCGTCGACCCGGCGGTGCCGTTCCTCGGCATCAACGGCGTGATGGTCACCAAGTACGCGACGGTCCACAACGTGGACGCCGCGGCGAAGGACCTGGTCCTGAACTACTTCTCGACGCCGTCCGCCCAGACGCAGCTCGCTGCTGCGGGCGGCCGCGCGCCGGCGAACATCAACGCGAAGGCGTCCGACCCGATCCTCGCCGAGTACGGCGCGGCATCGAAGGGCGGCGTCGCGATGCCGAACATCCCGCAGATGGCAAGCGTCTGGGGCGACCTCGGCGCCGCCTGGGTGCGCTCGACGAAGGGAGCCGGCGCGATGCCGGCGGCCCGCTCGTTCGAGGGCGCAGCGAAGTCGATCGCGGACAAGATCGGCTAGCGAACATCCGTGAGGGTGGGCGCCCGTCGCGGGCGCCCACCCTCGCTGTTCTCGGCTCGCGCACACCGTGACCGCCACCGCACCCCCCGCCCCCCCGTCAGAGCCCGTGTTCCGTCCGGGGATCGTCGCCCGGTCGATCGCGCTGTTCTCCGGAACGGTCGGCTACGCGATCAAGCTCGCGCTGCTCGGTCTCGCCAACGCGCTCGCGGCATGGGCGGTGTTCGTGCTGGTGTCCCACCACCGCTGGCCGGCGCTCGGCGTCGTGGTCGTCGCGACGGCGGCCGTCGACTGGCTGTACCTGGCGCCGCGGCGCTGGACGCTCCCGGCGAAGTTCATGATCCCCGGGACGGTCTTCCTGATCGCGTTCCAGCTGATCCCGATCGTCTACACGATCAACGTCGCGTTCACGAACTACTCGACGGGTCACATCCTCACCAAGCAACAGGCGATCGCGACGATCGAGATCAACTCGCTGCAGCCGCCCGCGAACGGCGGCCAGTACGACATGGCGCCGGCGAAGGACGCGTCCGGGAAGCTCGTCCTGCTCCTGCACGACGAGACGACCGGGAAGGTCTACGTCGGCACGCAGAAGGGGCTGACGCCGCTGCCGAAGGGCAGCTACACGCTCGGGTCGCTCGGTGGCCCGGCCGCAGCGAAGGGGTACACGCTCTACAAGGGCGCAGCGTTGTTCGCGCTCGACGAGCAGCTCCGGAACTTCAAGGTGCCGACCACCGGCACGTCGTCGATCCAGCCGCAGGGGACAACCGTGGCCGTCGAGCTGAAGCCGACGCTCCGGTACGACGCACATCGAGATGCGTTCATTCGCATCTCGGACGGCAAGGTGTTCCCGAACAACGGCGACGGGTCCTTCGCCGCGGGCCAGTCCGAGCTCGAGCCCGGCTGGAAGACGTACACCGGCTTCAAGAACTTCAGCCGCATCATCCACGACCCGCTCGTCCGCAAGCCGTTCCTTTCGATCTTCCTCTGGACGTTCGTGTTCGCAGCCGGCTGCGTCTTCTTCTCGTTCGCGGCCGGGCTCTTCCTCGCGATCGCGCTGGACAAGCGCGGCATGCGCGGCCAGAGGCTCTACCGGTCGGTCCTGATCATCCCGTACGCGATGCCCGGATTCCTGTCGCTGCTCGTCTGGGGCGGTCTGTTGAACGACGACTTCGGCGTCGTGAACCGCGATCTGCACGTACACGTGCCGTGGCTCTTCGGCGGCAACGTGTTCTCGTGGCTGCCGTTCATCTCCTGGCCGCGCATCGCGGTGCTGCTCGTCAGCATCTGGCTGACGACGCCCTACTTCTTCCTCGTCGCTCTCGGCGCGCTGCAGTCGATCCCCGACGAGCTGACCGAGGCAGCGCGGGTGGACGGCGGCGGCGCCTGGCAGATCTTCCGCCGCGTGACGCTGCCGCTGCTCCTCGTCGCGGTCGCGCCGCTGATGATCGCGTCGTTCGCGTTCAACTTCAACAACTTCAACAATGTCTACCTGCTGACCGGCGGCGGTCCGTACAACGGCGCCTCGTCGATCGCGGGGAACACGGACATCCTGATCAGCTACACGTACAAGCTCGCGATCGCCTCCGGCAAGGGGAACGACTACGGGCTCGCGAGCGCGGTCGGGATCATCATTTTCTTCATCGTCGCCGGCATCTCCGGCGTGTCGTTCTGGCGTTCGAAGACCCTGGAGACCATGAGATGAACCGTAGGCTCGACGGAGGCTCACAAGGAGCGGAGGCGCCGGCTTGGCCGGCGCCGGAGCGGATATGAGCGAGGCGGATCTCACACCCACGGTGATCACGACGCCGCGTGTGACGGCGACGCTCGCGGACACGCGCGTGGGCAGGCCGCGCAAGCGCCTGAAGCTCAAGGACACCTGGTGGCGGCACGTGGTCGCGATCGCCGCGGCGGTGATCGCGCTGTTCCCGGTGGTCTACATCGTGTCGTCGGCGTTCAACGCGGACAACACGATCCAGGACGCACAGGTGATCCCGACCCACACGACGTTGCACAACTTCGGGGCGCTCTTCCACAACAAGGTGGTCGGAACGAGCGGCGGCAAGCTCGACGTCCCGTACCTCCACTGGTTCGTCAACTCGATGCTCGTCGCCGGCCTGACGGCGATCTTCACGACGATGCTCGGCGCGCTCGCCGCGTACGCGTTCAGCCGGTTCCGCTTCAAGGGCCGCCGGCTCGGGATGATGACGCTGCTGCTGATCCAGATGTTCCCGCAGTTCGTCGCGGTCGCAGCGATCTACCTGATCATCTACAACGTCGGCAACATCTTCCCGGAGATCGGCCTCAACCAGCTGGCCGCGGTGATCGTCGTCTACCTGGGCGGCTCGATGGGCGTGCAGGCGTGGCTGATGAAGGGCTTCTTCGACACGATTCCCTCGGAGCTGGACGAGTCGGCGCGAGTCGACGGGGCCACGGCGGCGCAGATCTTCTGGGGCGTCGTCCTGCCCCTTGCGGCGCCGGTGCTGTGCGTCGTCGCGCTGATCTCATTCGTCTTCACGCTGAACGAGTTCGTGATCGCATCGGCCATCCTGCAGACGACCGGGCACTTCACGCTGCCGGTCGGTATGCAAGGGCTCATCTCCAACCAGTACGACAAGGTCTGGGGCCCGTTCGCGGCCGGTGCGCTGCTCGCGGCGCTGCCCGTGACGATCCTCTTCATGTTCCTGCAGCGCTGGATCGTCTCCGGCCTCACCGGCGGCGCGGTCAAGGGCTAGTGGCTGCGATCGAGGAGACGACGCTGCTTGCGGAGCCGCACCACGACGGCTCGGAGCTGTACGTGCTCGAGCGGCCCGACGAGCTCGGCGGCGAGGCGGTCGTCCGGCTGCGCACGCGGCGCGGCGCGGCGACGCAGGTGCTGCTGCGTACGGGCTGGGACGGCGAGCCGACGACGATTGCCGCAAAGGTCGACGAGGAGACGGACGGGGAGACGTGGTGGAGCGTCCGCTTCCCGGTGATGAACCCCGTAACCCGCTACCGCTTCCTGATCGCCGGCGGCGAGGCCGGCTACGCCTGGGTGAACGGCATGGGCGCGCATCCCTACGACGTCGGAGGCGCGGACGACTTCGTGCTCGCGCTCGGCGACGCGCCGTCGTGGCACGCGGAGTCCGTCGGCTACCAGATCTTCCCGGATCGCTTCGCGCGCTCCGGCGCGTCGTACGACCCGCCCGCGGACTTCATCCGCAAGGAGTGGGACGAGCTCCCGGCCGGCCGTGGGCGCACGAACCCGCTCGAGTGGTTCGGCGGCGACCTGCCCGGGATCGAGCAGCACCTCGACCACATCGCGTCGCTCGCCTCGTTCGTCTACCTGACGCCGTTCTTCCCGGCCGGCTCGACGCACCGCTACGACGCGACGAGCTTCGAGCGCGTCGACCCGCTGCTCGGCGGCGACGCTGCGCTGGCCTCGCTCGCCGAGGCGCTGCACGCACGCGGGCTCAAGCTGCTCGGCGACCTGACGCTGAACCACACCGGCGTCACGCACGAGTGGTTTCCGGCCGAGCGCGACTTCTACTACTTCGACGAGTCGCTTCCATACGGATACGCGACGTGGCTGAACGTCAAGTCGCTGCCGAAGCTGAACTGGTCGAGCGAGCGGCTGCACGAGCGCATGCAAGGCGTGATCCGCAAGTGGCTCGACGCCGGCCTCGACGGCTGGCGCATCGACGTGGCGAACATGGTCGGCCGGTTCCGGGAGACGGACCTGAATCACGAGGTCGCGCGCTGGACGCGCGCGGCCGCGAACGGCTCACTCGTCGTCGCCGAGCACGGTCACGACTTCCGGACCGACCTCGACGGGACCGGCTGGCACGGCGTGATGAACTACGCCGGCTTCCTGCGCCCGGCGTGGTGGTGGCTCCGCGACACGACGCGCGGCGACGACGTGTTCACGTCCGCGCCGGCGCCCGCCTACGACGGCGAGGAGATGGTCGCGGTGATGCGCCGCTTCCGCAGCGGCGTGCCGTGGCAGACGGTGCTGAACTCGTGGACGCTCCTCGACTCGCACGACACGCCCCGCTTCCGCACGACGGTCGGCGGCGATCCCGATCTCGTGCACGCGGGCATCGGCCTGCAGATGACGACGCCCGGCGTGCCGGTGATCTACGCCGGCGACGAGCTCGGCCTCGACGGCGCCTGGGGCGAGGACGGCCGGCGCCCGATGCCGTGGTCGCGCCCCGACAACTGGGACAACGTCACGCTCGAGCGCTATCGCGCGCTGTCGCAGCTGCGCCGCTCGACGCCCGCGCTCGCACGTGGCGGCATGCGCTACGTCCACGTGTCTGCCGACACGATCGCGTACGTCCGCGAGACGCGCGAGGACCGCCTGCTTTGTCAGATCTCACGCGTGCCCGGGGAGATCGCGTACCCATTCTCGACACTCGACCCGCTCTACGAGAGCCCCAACGTTTCCCTCTGGAGGATCTCGTGACTCCCTTTCAGGCGAACCTTGATGCCTGTGGCCGCTCGGCGCGGCCGATCTGCGGCGTCCTCAGTCGCGGCCATATGAACTTCATATGGCCACTCCCTGCGTCCTTGCATCTCGACCACACCGAGCACCCACAAGCGGAAGACCCGCCTGAAAGGAAGTCACATGGCTGACGTCGCCTTCGACGAGGTCGACAAGATCTACGACAACGGCGTCCAGGCCGTCTTCGACCTGACGCTCGACATCCACGACGGCGAGTTCCTCGTGCTCGTCGGGCCGTCGGGGTGCGGGAAGACCACAGCGCTGCGCATGGTCGCGGGCCTCGAGGACATCTCGGACGGAAAGCTCTCGATCGGCGGCCGCGTCGTCAACGACGTGTCGCCGAAGGAGCGCGACATCGCGATGGTGTTCCAGAACTACGCGCTCTACCCGCACCTGAGCGTCGCCGAGAACATCGCGTTCGGATTGCGTCTGCGCAAGGCGTCGAAGGACGTCATCAACGAGCGCGTCGCCTGGGCGGCGAAGATGCTCGACCTGACGCCGTACCTCGACCGGCGCCCGAAGGAGCTGTCGGGCGGCCAGCGCCAGCGTGTCGCGATGGGCCGCGCGATCGTGCGCCAGCCGCAGGTCTTCCTGATGGACGAGCCGCTGTCGAACCTGGACGCGAAGCTGCGCGTGCAGATGCGCGCCGACATCGCGAAGCTGCAGCGCGAGCTGGGCGTGACGACGATCTACGTCACGCACGACCAGGTCGAGGCGATGACGATGGGCGACCGCGTCGCGGTCATGAGCCAGGGACATCTGCAGCAGGTCGACGCGCCGCAGCGTCTCTACGACCGTCCCGAGAACCTGTTCGTCGCGAGCTTCATCGGCACACCGCCGATGAACCTGCTCGAGGGCACCGCTTCCGTGAACGGCAGCGTCACCGTGAACGTCGGCGGCCACGAGCTCGCGGTCGCCGACGAGGCGCTCACGCACTACCCGCGCCTGCGTGACTACGACGGCAAGCAGGTGATCGTCGGCATGCGCTCGAACGATCTCCATCCCGCGCAGGGCCGGGACGACCTGCCGCAGATCCACGCCGCCGTCGAGCTGGTCGAGGCGCTCGGAGGCGAGTCGATGGCGTACTTCCACGTCGACGCGCGGCACATCAAGGCCGAGCTCAGCGACGAGGAAGAACAGCTCGCGAGCGAGAGCGAGGAGACGGTCGTCGGCTCCCGCCCGAACCTCGTCGCGTCGTTCCCGCCGCACGTGCAGCTGAAGCTCGGCGACGTGGTGCCGATCGCGGTCGACACCAAGAATCTCCACTTCTTCGACGAGGCCAGTGGCGCACCGCTCCGGTAAGTGGGTGGTTTACGCAATCGTCGCCTGCGCGATGGTTGCTCTTGCGGGCAGCGCCCGAGGAACGAGCGACGGCGGCTCACCGACGGGCGCTGTTCTCGCCGCCCTGTCAAAGCCGCCGTTGCAAGACACCCTCGCGAGCCAACGCATCTACTTCGTCATGCCCGACCGCTACGCGAACGGGAACACGGCCAACGATACGGGCGGGCTGAGCGGCGGCAAGGATTCGACCGGCTTCGATCCGACCGACACGGCCTACTACCACGGCGGCGATCTGCAAGGGCTGACCGAGCACCTGCAGCGGATCAAGGACCTGGGCTTCACCGCGCTCTGGGTGACGCCGGTCGTGAAGCAGGACCCCGTCGAGAACGGCAGCGCGGCCTACCACGGCTACTGGGGCGTCGACTTCACGACCGTCGATCCGCACCTCGGCACCGACCAGGACTTCGCGAACATGGTGAACGCCGCGCACGCGCTCGGGCTCAAGGTCTACCTCGACATCGTCGTGAACCACACGGCGGACATCATCCAGCCCTCCGGCGGCGCCACCTACTCGGACGTTCCCTTCCGCGACTGCCACGGCAACTTCTTCAACGCGGCGAAGTACGTCACTGCGAAGACCTTCCCGTGTCTCTCCGCGCGGTACATGCCGGAGGTGCCGTACGTCGATCCGGCGCAAAGGAACATCAAGAAGCCCGCGTGGCTGAACGATCCGCTGAACTACCACGACCGGGGCGACATCGACTTCGACTCGTGCAGCCAGCAGTGTCTCGAGCAGGGCGACTTCGACGGGCTCGACGACCTCTTCACCGAGAAGCCGAACGTGATGAACGGCCTCGCGCAGATCTACTCGTCGTGGATCACGCGCTACCACGTCGACGGCTTCCGCGTCGACACGGCGCAGTACGTGAACGCCGCGTTCTTCAAGCTGTGGGTGCCGAAGATCCGCGCGGCGGCGCGCTCCGTCGGGATCGACGACTTCCCGATCTTCGGTGAGGTGACGCAGGACGACGATGCAACGCTCGCCAACTTCGTCCGAACGCGCGGCCTGCCGCAGGTGCTCGACTTCCCCTTCCAGCAGTACGCGTCCGGCTACGCCGCCGGCGCGTCGAGCGCGAAGGGGATCGCCGACCGCCTGAACGACGACGACTACTTCCGCACGCCGAACGGCATCGACCCGTCGTTCCCGACGTTCCTCGGCAACCACGACATGGGCCGCGGGGCGTACGAGATCCTGAGCCAGGCGCCGACGCTCTCCGGCGACGCGCTCCTGCAGCACGTCGAGCTCGGCTACGACCTGCTCTACCTGCTCCGCGGCGCGCCGGTCGTCCAGTGGGGAGACGAGGTCGGGATGATCGGCACGGGCGGCGACCAGGCCGCACGCCAGGACATGTTCCCGACGCAGGTGCCGGACTGGCAGACGCAGGACCGCGTCGGCGAGCCGCCGATCGGGACCGGCTCGTCGTTCGACGTGACGAATCCGCTCGAGGGCCATCTGACCGAGCTCGCCGCGCTTCGCGACGCGAATCCCGAGCTCTCGACCGGCGCTTCGGTCGTCCGCTACGCGAAGCAGGCGGTGCTCGTCGTCTCGAGAATCGACGCCGCGACCGATCGCGAGGTCGTGGTCGCGTTCAACAACGGCGACACGCCGGCGACGGTCACGGTGAAGACGGCAACGCCCGGCGCAACGTGGTCGGTCGCGTACGGGACCGGCAAGGCCACGGGCAACCTGACCCTCACAATCCCGCCGGTCTCGTCGCTGCTGGTCGTCCCGAGCATCCACATGCCGAAGACGGCGCCGGCGAAGCCGGTGCTGACGGTCGGACCGGACCCGACGACCCAGTACGACGTCCTCACCGCGAGGATGACCGGCGAGCCCGTGAGCGTGTGGTTCGCGACCCGGCGCGCGGGCGGCACGTGGCAGAAGCTGGCGGTCGACGACTCGTCGCCCTACCGCGCGTTCATCGATCCCGGCAACTACGCGAAGAAGGTCAAGGTCGAGGCGGTCGCCGTCGCGCGCGGTCTCGACGGCAAGGTGTCCGTGTCCAATCCGATCACGTTTACGCCGCGCTCATAGCGCGCTCTTCGCTAGCTTCCCGCCGGTTGCCATGACAGACACGGTGAACGACACCGCGACCTGGTGGTCGCAGGAGCACGGCGGGGACGGGGACGTCCTCGTCGCCTACTTCAGCATGGAGTTCGGCGTCGAGGCGCGCCTGCCGATCTACTCGGGCGGTCTCGGCGTGCTCGCCGGCGACCACCTGAAGGCGGCGGCCGAGCTCGGCGTGCCGCTCATCGGCGTCGGCCTCTTCTACCGCGGCGGCTACTTCACGCAGGGCGTCTCGGACGAAGGCCGCCAGACGGAGTCGTACAACGCGAACGATCCGGAGGCGCTCGGGCTCGTGCGCGAGCCGGTCGACGTCGAGGTCGACCTCGCCGGCGAGACGGTGAAGGCGGCCGTGTGGCGTCACGACATCGGCTCCGTTCCTCTCTACCTCCTCGACGTCGACCTGCTGACCGACGCGCTGTACGGCGGCGACCGCGAGCACCGCATCCGGCAGGAGCTGCTGCTCGGCGTCGGCGGCGTCCGCGCGCTCGCTGCGCTCGGCATCGAGCCCACGGTGTTCCACGTCAACGAAGGGCATTCCGCGTTCCTGACGATCGAGCGCACGCGCGTGCTCGTCGAGAACGGCCTGCCGACGGACGAGGCACTCGACCACGTGCGCCGCTCGACGGTGTTCACGACGCACACGCCGGTCCCGGCCGGCAACGAGATCTTCGGCGACGACCTCGTGCTCCGCTACGTCGGCAGCCTCGCCGAGCGCGCCGGCATCTCGGAGGAGCGTCTGCTCGGGCTCGGCCGCTCGAACGGCGGCGACGGCTTCGGCCTCACGCCGCTCGCGCTGCGTCTGTCGGCCCACGCGAACGGCGTCTCGGAGCTGCACGGCGAGGTGGCGCGGGAGATGTGGCAGGAGCTCGACCTGCCGATCGACGCGATCACGAACGGCGTCCATCTCGGCACGTGGCTCGCGCCCGAGCTCACGGAGCTGGTCCGCCGCGCCGGTGTGCGGCCGGAGGCGCCGCCGGATTGGGCGAACTGGGCCGCGGCGCGCGAGGTCGACTCCGCCGAGCTGTGGGACACCCATGCCACGCTGAAGCGGCGGCTCGCCGAGCGCACCGGCTTCGATCCCGAGCTGCTCACGATCGGGTTCGCCCGCCGCTTCGCGACCTACAAGCGCGCCGGTCTCGTCTACACCGACCTGGAGCGCCTGCTCGCCCTGCCGGTGCAGGTCGTCGTCGCCGGCAAGGCGCATCCGCAGGACGCCCCCGGCAAGGACGTGATGCAGGAGATCGTTCGTCTCTCGCGCGGCGCGGCGGAGGGGCGGGTCGTCTTCCTCGAGAACTACGACATCGACCTCGCGCGCACGATCATCCCGGGCTGCGACATCTGGCTCAACACGCCGCGCCGGCCGTACGAGGCGTCGGGCACGAGCGGCATGAAGGCGGCGGTCAACGGCGTCCTCAACTTCTCCGTGCTCGACGGCTGGTGGGCCGAGGCGTACGACCCCGCGTACGGCTGGGCGATCGAGGGCGCCTCGGACGAGGCCGACGTCGAGCAGCTGTACGAGCTGCTCGAGAACGAGGTCGTCCCGCGCTTCGCAGCGCGGGACGCCTGGCTCGAGATGATGAAGGCGTCGATCGCGGAGCTTGCACCGCGGTTCTCGATGCAGCGGACGGTGATCGAGTACACCGACCGCTACTACGTCCCCGCTACTCGCTCGGCGTAGCCGGCGCTTCGGGCGCGTCGGCCAGACGGCCGAGCAGCTCGTCGACCTTCGCCAGCTCGCCTTCGAGATGCTCGCGATAGCTGCGAAGCCGCTCGACGTGCTGCTCGCGCGACGGGATGCCGTGCCGCCCGCGGAAGTGCCCGCGACGGTGGTGGTGATGTCCTCTGTGCATTGGTACGCTCACCTCCTTTCTTTCCATTCGATAATAGTTATTGGATGATAACCAAAAGAGACCAGCTGGTCGAGCTGCGGCGGCTGCTGCGGCAGGTGATGCGCGGTCTGCGCGCCCGCCAGGGGCCGCTGCACCGCGGCGGCCGGCGGCAGGGCGGGCTGCTCGCGTTTCTCGCCGGGGAGGGGCCGACGGCCGTCTCCGACCTGGCGGCGGCGCTGGGCGTGTCGCTGCCGGCGGCGAGCGCCCTCACGCGCGCGCTCGAGGAGCGGGGCCTCGTGGAGCGGCGCGAAGACCCGGCCGACCGCCGGCGCACCGTCGTCGCGCTCAACGAGGAGACGTCGGCGCGCATGCGCGAGTGGCTCGAGGCGCACGACCGGCCGCTCGAGAAGGCGCTGGCGGCGCTCGACGACCGCGAGCGGGAGGCGTTCCTGAAGGGACTCCGCGCCCTCGCGGACGCGCTGATGGAAGAATCGGCCCATGGTCCTCTCGGATCGCACCATCGCCCGCCTCATCGCCGACGGTCGCATCGGCATTGACCCCTACGACGACGCGCTGCTGCAGCCGTCGAGCGTCGACGTGCGCGTCGACAGCAGGTTCCGGGTCTTCCACAACGCCCGCTACCCGTACATCGACGTCAAGCAGCCGCAGGAGCAGCTGACCGAGCTGGTCGAGATCTCCGGCGACGAGCCGTTCATCCTCCACCCCGGCGAGTTCGTGCTCGGCTCGACGCTCGAGCGCATGACGCTCCCGGACGACCTCGTAGCCCGCTTGGAGGGGAAGTCGAGTCTAGGCCGCCTCGGCCTGCTCATTCACTCGACCGCCGGCTTCATCGACCCGGGCTTCGACGGGCACGTGACCCTCGAGCTCTCGAACGTCGCCAACCTGCCGATCACGATCTACGAAGGCATGAAGATCGGGCAGATCTCCTTCATGCAGATGACGGAGCCCGCGTCGACGCCCTACGGCAGCTCGGAGCTCGGTTCCAAGTACCAGGGGCAGCGCGGCCCGACGCCGTCCCGCTACTACGAGAACTTCTCCTCATGAAGGTCCTCGTCACCGGCGGCACCGGCTTCATCGGACCGAAGATCGTAAGCGCGCTGCGTGCGCGCGGCGCCGACGTGCGCGTGCTCGTGCGCCGGCCGGGCCGCGGCACCCGCGCCGGCGATGCGGAGCTCGTCACCGGCGACGTCACCGATCCCGCGAGCCTTCGCGCCGCGGCCGACGGGTGCACGCACGTCGTGCACCTCGTCTCGATCATCCGCGGCAGCCGGGACGACTTCCAGCGCGTGATGGTGCAGGGAACGCAGAACGCTCTCGCGGCGGCGAAAGACGCAGGCGTCGAGCGCTTCGTCCTGATGAGCGCGATCGGCGGCGACGAGGAGCACCGCGACGTCGCGCCCTACTTCGCCGCCAAGTTCGCGATGGAACAGGAGGTCGTCCGCTCCGGCCTCGAGCACACCATCTTCCGGCCGAGCTTCGTCTTCGGCGACGGCGGCATCCTCCCGACGTTCCTCGCACAGGTGCGCTACGCACCGGTCGTGCCGGTGATCGGCTCCGGCAAGCAGCGCATCCAGCCGATCTGGGTCGAGGACGTCGCCGAATACTTCGCACGCGGCGTCGACCTGCCGGGAGCGACCAACCGTTCGTTCGACCTCGGCGGCCCCGACGTCGTCACCTGGGACGAGCTCTACCTGGCGATCGCGAAAGAGCTCGGCAAGCGCCGCCGCATCGCTCACGTTCCGGCGTCGCTCGCGCGCACCGGCGCACTGCTCACGCAGTGGGCTCCGGGCGCGCCGCTGACGACCGACCAGCTCGCAATGCTCGAGTCCGGCGACAACATCGCCGCCGACAACGATGCCGTCGAGACCTTCCGACTCCCACTCGTCCCCCTCGCCGAGCAGATCCGGCGCGCAGCCTAGAGAGCGGCTCTCGCTCCTGCTGCTGCTCGTCGCGGCGAACCAGCGCATGACCCAGCTCGTCGAGCGCGAGCTGGCCGCGAACGGCGTCGACGCGGACGGCTACGCGACGCTGAGCCTGATCGGCGCCCGCGGCGAAGCGCCGCTGACGCAGCTCGCCCGCGAGCTCGGCGAGCCGCTGACGACCGTCTCCGACACGGTGCGCCGGCTGGAGACGCGCGGCTCGGTCAGCCGGCGCCCGAACCCGGACGACGGCCGGTCGTTCCTGTTCGCCCTCACCGCCCGCGGCGACCGCGAGTGGCGGCGCGGCTGGGGCGCGCTCCACCGCGTCGGCACGGCCCTTTCCCGGCACTTCGACGAAGAGGAGATGCGCGCCGCCCTGGTGCAGCTCGGCGATGCCTTCGAGACCGCTCTCGAAGAACTTTCTCCGCCGACGTAGCATTTACTCCGTCGTCGTACTATATTGAGGAGGCATGCGGCTCGTCCTCCTCGTCACCAGCGTGGTGGTCGCCGCCGCCACGGCTGGAGCCACGACCGTGACACCGATCACGGTCGGGATCCAGCCGTGCGCGGAGATCGCGGGCTACGGCTCCGTCTGGGTCGCGAACTACGGCTCGGCGACGCTTTCCCGCGTGGACCCGGCGACGAACAAGGTCGTCGGAACGGTGAAGGTCGGCCCGGAGCCGTGCGGGCTCGCGGCCGGCGCCGGCTCGATCTGGGTCGACGGCTACGGCTCGAACACGGTCGAGCGGGTCGACCCGAAGACGATGCGGCGCGTGAAGGCGATCCCGGCCGGTCCGGGCGTCTGGGACGTCGCCTACGACGGCCGGCACGTGTGGGCCGACGACAACGCGAACGGGATCGTCGTCGAGATCGACCCGCACACGAACCGGGTCGTCCGCCGGATCCACACCGGCGGCTCACCGACCGGGCTCGCCCTCGCCTTCGGCTCGCTGTGGGTCGGCTCGAACAACTACGGCGACACGCACTTCTTCCGCGTCTCGCTCACGACCGGCCGGGTGACGAGGGTCGCCGCGGGCTGCCTCCGCCCCGCCTACTTCGCGGTCGCCGGGGCGGACGACCCGTGGGTGACCTGCGTCGGGAACCTCATCGGCAAGGGGCGCGCGATCAGGATCGATCCGAGGACGAACCGCGTCATCGCCTCCGTCCCCGTCGGGGTGAGCCCCGGCGACGGCGCGATCGACGCGAACGGCCGCGTCTGGATCCCCAACAAGGGCGACGGCACCGTCAGCCGCATCGACCCGGCGACGAACCGCGTCGTCGAGACCGTCCACGTCGGCGGCGCCCCGTTCGTGCTGAACGTCGCGTTCGGCGACGTGTGGGCGCCGGACAACGCCGGCACCACGGTCTCGCGCCTGCACCTCGGCTCCTAGAAAAGAAGAGGGCCGCCCCGTAGGACGGCCCTGATCCGGTTACCAGCTGGGATTTCGTAGAGGCGCTTCCGGCCGAAACGGCGGCGCGTTACGCGAGTCCCCCACGCTGGCTAGACGATTCCCGGTGTGGTCCCGGGGACACGCCTCTACGAGCTGGTACCTCCACTGCCCGTACTTGAAGTCTCCAACGCCGGACCACCTCCTTTCCGCGGATAAACCCACCATAGCGGATCGGGCAGGACGGACCAATCGAGGCTACGATGCCGCCCGCTCAGGGGTTGGAATCCGAGGGGGGTCTCGTGAAGAAGCTCGTGCTCGTGGTCGCGGCGGCGCTCGCGATCGTTCCGTCGGCGCTCGCAGCGAGCCCGAAGCCGGTGCCGTCGCTCACGCCCGCGGCCACGCACAAGCTGTGGCTGGCCGAGGTGGCCCGGGCCAAGTCGGCGCCGCGCGCGTTCGACGACGCGTCCTGCCGGCCGGCGCGCGCGATCTTCTACGCGCAGACCGACTGGCTGCGCCTGGCCACGACGCTCGCAGCCCAGCCCTCGCCGTGCGCGCAGTACTTCGTCTCGGTCCCGCCGCTCGCAGCGGACAAGACGCAGGCCCGCCCGAATCAGGCGGCGCAGATCCGCGCGCTCGGGCCGAGCTTCCATGCACTCGACGAGATCAGCTGGAACGGGTGGAGCTCATGGGTTGCAGCGGGGAACGGCTCCTTCTACGACGCAGGCGTGCTGGCCCGCCAGCGCATGGCGGCGGCAGGCTTCGACGTCTCCGCCGGAGACACCTGGGCGCTGAACGAGCTCTCGTCCGCGGTCCGCTCGAACACCGGCGCTGCGCGGGCGAACGCGCTCGAGTTCATGCGCGGGCTCGCCTCCGACGGCGTGAAGGGCGTCGTCTTCGTCGCCGGCGTCGCACAGACGACCTCCGACACCGGCACCTACCAGGACAACCTGCAGAGCTGGCTGACCGACGACGGGTTCTGGAGCGCCGCCGCGCAGTACGCCAGCGACTGGGCGCAGGAGGACTACGGCGACGTGCGCGCGTATGCGGTCGCGAACACGACACCGCAGCAGCGCCGCGACGTCGAGGAGCAGTACCTCGGCCACGTCCTGGCGCTGGCGAACGCGAACCCGGATGCCGAGGCGGCGTCGCGCTCGTTCATCGACAGCACGTATGTCGCATTCGGCAACGCCGCATGGGCGTGGTCATCTGCGTACGGGTACACGGCGGTGCCCGTGGCGACGATGGAGGACTTCGTCTCGGGCCAGATCTACGCCGACCGCTCGCTCGGCGCGCCGTCGGGCGTCGACCGCTTCGGCTTCGCCTGGGCGCCGCAGAACTCGCTCGGTCTCTCGACAGCCGACTACAACGCGCAGACCGCTGCCGTGCTCGCCCGCATCGCCGCCTCGATCCGCGACTCGGGCACGAACGTCGACGCCGCGTGCAGCACGTTCTGCACCACGAGCGTCGCCGGTGCCGCGTTCACGAGCGCCTGGGCGAGCTTCGGCACCTGGGCGACGACCGCCCTGTCGCTCGGGCAGCCGTCCTCGTTCACCGCGGGCACGTCCGTCCCGCTGACGGTCACGCTGCAGCAGCTCGGCGTCCCGGAGAACGCGTCCGGGCCGATCGAGGTGACGTTGTCGTCGAGCTCGACCGGCGGCGGCTTCGCCGCCGTCGCGGGCGGCGCGGTCACGCCGACGCTGAGCGCGACGATCCCGGCCGGCGCGTCGTCGGTGACCGTCTACTACACCGACACGGTTGCAGGCTCACCGACGGTGTCGGCTGCCGCCCCGGGCTACGCGACCGTCACGCAGGTCGAGAACGTCGCCGCCGCCGCGCCGGCCACGCTGACCGCGACACCGGCCTCGTCGTCGACGACGGCCGGCACGCCCGTGACGATCGCGCTCGGCGCGCACGACGCGTACGGCAACCCGGCGACGCTGCCGTCGCCCGTGACGGAGACGACGAGCTCCACGCACGGCGCCTTCACGAGCTCGGGCACGAGCGTCTCGTACACCGACACGCTCGCGGGCACGCCGACGCTGACGTTCACGGCGCCCGGCGTTCCGGCGGTCACGCTGACCGAGACGGTCGTTCCCGCCGCTGCGGCGAAGCTGACACTGTCGCCGGCGAGCGCCTCGGTGAAGACGGGCAAGGCCGCGAGCTTCACCGCGACGGCCACCGACGCGTACGGCAACCGCACCACCGTGACACCGGCGTGGTCGCTTTCGTCGACCGCCTACGGGAAGGTCACCGCGAGCGGTCCGACCGCGAAGTTCACCGCCGGCACGAAGACCGGCTCGGTGACGCTGACGGCCGCCGCGGGCAGCGCGCGCACGTCCGCGAAGATCACGATCACGCGCTGAGGCGCTCCGCCTCGACGGCGTCGCGCACCCAGCAGTCGAGCCGGTGGTCGTTGACGACCCCGCACGCCTGCATCGCGGCGTAGACGGTCGTGGGCCCGACGAAGCGGAAGCCCGCCTTGCGCAGCGCCTTCGCCAGCGCAACCGACTCGGGCGACGTGGCGCGCCACTGCGAGGCGTCGTGCGTCTCCGGTGCGAACGACCAGAAGAGCTCGTGCAGCGGCGTCGAGTCTCGTAGCGCGACAGTCGCCTTCGCGTTCGCGATCGCAGCTTCGATCTTCCCCCGATGCCGCACGATCGACGCGTCTTGCAGGAGCCGCTCGACGTCGCGCTCACCGAACCTCGCAACGCGGTCCGGCTCGAAGCGCTCGAACGCCGCGCGGAAGCCTTCGCGCTTGCGCAAGATCGTCAGCCACGAGAGCCCGGACTGAAAGCCTTCGAGGCACAGGCGTTCGTAGAGCCCGCGCTCGTCGCGCACCGGGCGGCCCCACTCCTCGTCGTGGTAGGCGAGGTAGAGCGGGTCGCTCGTCTCCCAGCAGCGGATCAGCCCGTCGCCGGCTATTCGCCGACCTCGACCTGCACGATGCCGTCCTCGACGGTCACGGGATAGGTCGCCACGGGCTCGAAGGCGGGCAGCGACAGCGGCCGGCCGCTCGTGAGGTCGAACGCCGATCCGTGCCGCGGACAGATGACGCGGCAAAGCTCCTCGTCCCACTCGCCTTCGCACAGCGGCCCGTCGTCGTGCGAGCAGCGGTCCTCGAGCGCGTAGAGCGTGCCGTTGCAGTTGTAGACGCCGATCGAGGTCCAGCCGACGGTGACGATCTTCGTGGAGCCGGGCGGAAACTCCTCGAGCGGCGCGACGTGGATCTTCGGCACTAATCGAGTTGAAGATCGTCGGCGAGGCTCTGCCACTCCGCGGGCAGCGGCGTGCCCTTCGCGCGATGGAGCGCGACCTTCAGCACCCCGAG
This sequence comes from Gaiellaceae bacterium, assembly GCA_035651895.1. Classification (GTDB taxonomy): domain Bacteria; phylum Actinomycetota; class Thermoleophilia; order Gaiellales; family Gaiellaceae; genus PALSA-600. The sequence continues at coordinate 5,409 of DASREW010000032.1, read as the reverse complement.
CCCGAGGATCGCGCACTTGAGGCGGATCGGCGTGAGCGGAATGCCGATCTCCTCGAGCAGCTCCTCCTTCGGCAGCTCGGCCACCTCGCTCGCCGTGCGGCCCTTCACCAGCTCGGTGAGCATCGACGTCGCCGCCTGCGAGATCGCGCAGCCGCGGCCTTCGAAGCCGATCTCGTCGATCGTCTCGCCGTCGCCGGCGAAGCGCACGAAGATCGTCACCTCGTCGCCGCACAGCGGGTTCTGTCCTTCGGCGTGCGCGTCGTGCGGGTCGAGCGCGCCGTGCCCGCGCGGGTTCTTGTAGTGGTCGAGGATCACCTCGCGGTACATCTGCTCGAGCTCGGACATCAGACTCCGAAGGTCTCCTTGACGCGGACGAGCCCGGCGGCGAGGCGGTCGATCTCCTCGGGCACGGTGTAGAGGTAGAAGCTCGCGCGATTCGTGGCGACGACGCCGAGCCGCTGCATCAGCGGCTGACAGCAGTGATGGCCGGCGCGGATCGCAACCGCATCCAGATCGAGGATCTGCGCGACGTCGTGCGGGTGCACGCCGTCGACGTCGAAGCTGACGATGCCGGCGCGCTTGTCGGCCGGCGGCCCCCACGTCGTCACGCCGGAAATCTCGGCGAGCTTGTCGAGCGCATACGCGACGAGCTCGTGCTCGTGCTGCTCGATCGCCTCGAGCCCCGCCTCTTCGAGGTAGTCGATCGCGGCGGCGAGACCGACCGCTTCCGCCATCGGCGCAGTCCCCGCTTCGAACTTGTGCGGCAGCTCGCCCCAGGTCGACTCGTTCTCGCGCACGCGCCGGATCATGTGACCGCCGGTGAGGAACGGATCCATCGCCTGCAGCAGCTCCGTGCGCCCCCAGAGGAAGCCGATGCCGCTCGGACCGCACATCTTGTGGCCGCTGACGGCGACGAAGTCGGTGCCGAGCGCCTGCACGTCGACGCGCTTGTGCGGCGCCGCCTGCGCTGCGTCGCACACGTGGATCGCTCCGCGCTCGTGCGCCCACGCCGCGATGCGCGGGATGTCGTTCGCTCCGCCGAGGACGTTGGAGACGTAGCCCGTCGCGACGACCTTGACGTCCCCGCTGCCGGCGAGCTCGTCGAGCTGCTCGAGATGCAGCGTCCCGTCGGGCTCGACGGGCAGCATCCGGAACTCGGCGCCGGTCTTGCCGGCGATGAACTGCCACGGGACGAAGTTGGCGTGGTGCTCGAGCTCGGTGACGAGCACCACGTCGCCTGGGCCGAGATTCTTCAGCCCCCACGCGTACGCCACGAGGTTGATCGCCTCGGTCGCGTTGCGCACGAAGATGATCTCGTGCGCCGCGGGCGCGTTCACGAACGCGCGGCAGCGCTCACGCGCGTGCTCGAGCGCTTCGGTCGCGCGTTCCGCCAGCTCGTAGACGCCGCGGTGCACGTTCGCGTACGACGTCTCGTAGAACGTCGTCATTGCGTCGAGCACCTGCCGCGGCTTCTGCGAGCTCGCGGCCGAGTCGAGGAACGCGAGCGGCTTGCCGTGGAACTGCTGCTCGAAGATCGGGAAGTCCGCGCGGAGCTTCTCGGCGTTCAGCTTCGGGGTGGTGACGGCCACCCTCGAAGGGTATCTAGGGGACCTTGAACGACGCCGCGGTGTAGCCGGCAGCTGTGACCGCGACGCGCGTGCCCTTCTTGAACGTCGTAAGGCTCGCCTTACCTGCGGCGGTCGTGACGACGGTGTGGCCGCCGCCCTTCAGGGTCGCCTTCACGCCGAAACCGTCGTCGAGGACCGTCGCCTTCGTGCGCGACGCGCTGACGGTCAGCCCGGGCAGGAGCTGCTGCCGGGAGAGCTCGTGCCCGTCGTTGATGAAGACGTCCACCTTCCCACTCCGCAGCGCGATCGCGGAGAGCTGGTAGACAGTCGCCTCGGCGAGGCCGGCGGCGGACGGCGCGCCGAAGTGGTGCGCGGCGCTGCGGGAGCGGCGCGCGTGCACCGCGTTCCCCTGCGACCAGACCGTCCAGAGGCGGTTCGCCGAGTCGACCGCGAGCGCCATGTGCGGATCGCCGCCGGCGAACATGCCGCCGGCCGCGACGACGGAGTAGACGAGGTTGCCGCCGCGGAACGTGTTCACCGCGAGGCTGGTCGCGGTCGGATAGCCGCCGGCCCACGCCATGAAGGTGTTGCCGAGTCCGTCGGCGACGAGTGGGACGTTGTCGTCGCGCGGCGCCGTCTGGGGTGCACCGAACGCGCGTCCGGGGCCGGCCTGGGCGCCCGTGCCGTCGAGGCCCTCGTAGACGAACTCATTCGGAAACGAGTTCGCATTCGACCAGAAGGCAAGCTGCGCGTAGTTCGACGTGTCGACGGCAAGCGACTCCGCGTAGCCGCAGCAGCCGCTGAACGCCTGGTGGGAGAGCTCGCCGTTCAACCCCTGGTAGACCTGGATCCCGAAGGTCGAGTCCTGTGTGAACATCGGCGTTCCGTCCGTGCGCACCGCGGCGCCTTCGACGTCGCCCAGGTTGGGCGAGCTGGTCTGCACCGGCCCGGTCCACGACTGGCCGTCGTTCGTCGACTCCCAGCGAAGGACTCCCTGCTGTGCGAAGCCGGCGGTCGTCGCCGGCGCGTACAGCTCGAGGGCGCCGGGGAGCTGCAGCAAGGCAGGGCGCCCGACGGACAGCAGGCCGGACGCGACCGTGTGGTCGCCGGTCGTGCCCGACCAGACCTTCAGGTTGGACGTGCCGTCGCTGTACGCGACGAGCTCGGTGCCGTCGTGCGCGAGGATCGCGCTCGGCCGCATCGTGTTCGGGACGACGACGGTCGAGATCGGCGTCCACGCGAGCGCCGACGGCGCGAAGCAGAGGGCGAGGAACGCAGCGGCGACGATGCGCACGCCCGGAACTCTAGGTCAGCCGAGCGATGCTGTGGGCACGAAACGGAACGTCGTGGTCTGCCCCACCGAGAGCGGCACGAGCGCGCCCGCCTTCTGGAGCGCCACGCCGTTGAAGAAGAAGCCGCTGCCCGCACGAGCGACGATCCGGTCGGAGCCGCTCGACAGCCGGACGGCGTGGAGCGCCTTGTTGGCGCCGAGGTAGACGGCGTACGCGCCGTACGCCGCGAGGCCGGCCGTCCAGCTCGCCGCCGAGAGCTTCCAGTTGTGGACGAGCCCGCCGCCCAGGCCGTACACGACGAGCCGCCTGTCGCGCGTCCGTACGACGACACGGTTCGCCGTGAGCGCAACCGACGCCGCCTTCGCGGGGATCGTCGCGAGTTGCGCACCGCCGTCGGTGAGCACGACCACGCTCCCGTCCAGTTCGCGAACCGCCAGGTGGCCGTTCGCGGCGGCGACGTCCTGCGGCGCGGTGACGCCTGCCAGGTCGGCGACGTGGATGCCGCGTGCACCTGCGACCCGGTAGAGCTGAACGGTGCCGGACGAGGTCACGGCCACGTAGCCGAGGAAGGTGCCGTCGCCCACGAGAATGATCGGCTGTGCGCTCGTCGTGACCTTGGCGCCTCCGCCCCGGCTCGAGACGACGTCCAGGGTGTAGGTGCTGCCGCTGTTGCCGATGGAACGCTCGAGCGCACCCCAGGTCCCGTTCGGGCCGGGGGCGAGCGCGTCGATCTCTTCCTCGTCGATCGGCGCCGTCGTGCGCAGCGGGCGCGGCTCGCCGGCGCCGTAGGTCTGCGTCCAGAGGTAGCCGCGCCTGCCGCCTGCAGAGGTCGCGACGTATCCGAGCCTCGAGCCCGTGCTCGCCCAGGTCGTGAGCCCGGTCAGCTTCACGGGCGGTGCGGTCGCCGCATCCGCGACGGCCGCTGACAGCACCGCAACGAGTGCGGCGACAACCAGGGTGAGCTTCACGGTGCCACGGTACGACGCAGGGGTGAAGCTTCCTTGAAGCTATCGTGCGCTCGCTGTGAGTTCCTACGAGTACGTCTTCACGATGTACCGCGCCGACAAGTTCTACGGCGCTGACCGCCAGGTGCTGGCGAACATCTCGCTGTCGTTCCTGCCGGGAGCGAAGATCGGGGTGCTCGGTCCCAACGGCGCGGGCAAGTCGACGCTGCTCCGGATCATGGCGGGCAAGGAGGAGACGTCCTCCGGCACCGCGGAGCTCGCGCCGGGCGCGAGCGTCGGCTACCTCGAGCAGGAGCCGGAGCTCGACGCCGCGAAAACCGTGCGCGAGAACGTCGAGGACGGGGTCCGCGAGCTGCGCGACCTCCTCGATCGGTTCAACGCGATCTCGGCGAAGTTCGCGGAGCCGGACGCGGATTACGACGCGCTGCTGGCGGAGCAGGCGACGGTGCAGGACCGGATCGACCGCGCAGACGCCTGGCAGCTCGAGGCGCAGCTCGACCACGCGATGGACGCGCTGCGGCTGCCGGACGGCAACCGCGACGTGACGTCCCTCTCGGGCGGCGAGCGCCGCCGCGTCGCGCTGTGCCGGCTACTCCTGTCGGCGCCCGACCTGCTGCTGCTCGACGAGCCGACCAACCACCTCGACGCCGAGTCCGTCCTCTGGCTCGAGCGGTTCCTCGCCGACTACAAGGGCACCGTCGTCGCGGTCACGCACGACCGCTACTTCCTCGACAACGTCGCCGGCTGGATCCTCGAGCTCGACCGCGGCCGCGGCATCCCGTACCAGGGCAACTACTCCGGCTGGCTCGAGCAGAAGCAGGCCCGGCTCGCGGTCGAGGAGAAGCAGAGCTCCGCGCGCCAGCGCACGTTGCAGCGCGAGCTCGAGTGGGTGCGCATGGCGCCGCGCGCGCGGCAGGCGAAGTCGAAGGCGCGCCTGCAGGCCTACGAGCAGCTGCTCGCGGAAGAGGAAAACGTGAAGCTCGACCGCGTCGAGATCCACATCCCGCCGGGGCCGCGGCTCGGCGACACCGTGATCGAGGCGAAGGGCGTGACGAAGGGCTTCGGCGACCGGCTGCTCTACGAGAACCTGGAGTTCTCGCTGCCGCCGGCCGGGATCGTCGGCGTGGTCGGCCCGAACGGCGCCGGCAAGACGACGCTCTTCCGCATGATCGCCGGCGAGGAGAAGCCCGACTCGGGCGAGCTACGCATCGGCGAGACCGTGCAGCTCGCATACGTCGACCAGGCACGCGGCGATCTCGATCCGAAGAACACCGTGTGGAAGGAGATCTCGGGCGGCCAGGACCTCGTGCTGCTCGGCAAGAAGGAGATCAACTCACGGCAGTACACCTCGTGGTTCAACTTCAGAGGCGGCGACCAGCAGAAGCCCGTCGGCCAGCTGTCGGGCGGGGAGCGCAACCGCGTGCACCTCGCGAAGCTGCTGAAGAGCGGCGGCAACGTGCTGCTGCTCGACGAGCCGACGAACGACCTCGACGTCGACACGCTGCGCGCGCTCGAAGAGGCGCTGCTCGACTTCGCCGGCTGCGCCGTGGTGATCACGCACGACCGCTGGTTCCTCGACCGGGT
>DASREW010000031.1:0-38084 GCA_035651895.1 Gaiellaceae bacterium | reverse complement strand
GACGACGAGCAGCTGGTCGGCGACCTCGAGCGCGTCGCGCGCGTGACTTACCAGCGGGCGCTCGGCGCCGGGTTCGCCGACACGCTCGAGCAGCGTGCGCTCGCCCGGCTCGGCCTCGAGCGTGGCTGGATTCGCGCGTACGTGCTCTACCGGGGCGCGTCGCCGGTCGCCTACTGGCAGTGCGCGACCTACCGCGGCACGCTGTTCCTCCTCCGCACCGGCTTCGATGCCGGGTATGCCCGCCAGCGGCCGGGGATCTACCTGCTCATGCGCGTGCTCGAGGACGCGATCGCCGACCCGTCGCTGAGCGTGGTCGATTTCGGGCCCGGCGACGCGCCGTACAAGCGCCACTTCAGCAACGACAGCCACCTCGAGCGTGAGGAGACGGTGTTCGCCCCCACCTGGCGCGGTCTGCGCACGAACGCGGTGCGCGCGCCCGTGCTCGGTGCGGCGCGGCTCGCACGCCGCGGCCTCGACGCGTCCCAGCTCACCGAACGCGTCCGCTCACGCTGGCGTGCGCGGCTTCGGTCGCGGCCTTGACCCTCCGCAGGCTGATCAGGCGCTTGCCGACGACGTTCGCGAATGCGGTTCGCGACATCCGCTACGGCCGACCTCTCGGCGGAACGATCCGGACGCGCTATTCGCACCTCGGCGCACGCCACGCCGTCAACTCCGACTACGGAGACCTCTCGATCCTCTTCGCCGCCGCCGACGTCCAGCCACGCGACGTGATCGTCGACGTCGGCTGCGGCAAGGGACGATCGCTCAACTGGCTGCTCGCGCACCATCCACAGAACACGCTGATCGGGATCGAGCTCGACCCGAAGATCTGCGCCGACACCGCGAAGCGGCTTCGCCGCCAGCGGCAGGTGACGATCAGGTGCGGCGATGCGACCGGGCTCCTGCCGCCCGAGGGGACGCTGTTCTATCTGTTCAATCCGTTCGACGAAACCGTGATGGCGCGCTTCCGCGATGCCGTCGCCGCAGAGCCTCGTCAACGCGCCAGGATCGTCTACTACAACGCGAAGGAGCTGCACGTGTTCGAAGCCGACCCCCGCTTCGCGGTGCGGCGTGTCGACGATCCCCGGCTCACGCACGCCTCCGCGATCGTCGACCTGCGCTAGTCGACCCACGCAGCGCAGAACGTGCGCCCGTACCGACGCGCCGCGAGCACCGCGAGCGGACCGGTGCGCTCGAGCGCCTGGACGAGCGGGACGAGGGGCGGCGGCAGCTGCCGTAGCTGCGGCAGGAAGAACGGGCGGAACGCGATCCGCTCGAACCCCGCCGCTCGCAGGTCGGCGACGATCGACGCCGGCTCGTGCACACGTGCGCGGAAGTCGAAGACGAACTTCCCCCGCGTGTAGCTGCGGACACGACGGAAGAACGCGCGCCGGTCGGGCGCGTAGTAGAACGAGCGGAGGCAGATCGAGGCGTCGACCGGCTCCGGCGGCTCGTAGTCCTCGCTGCGCGCGACCTCGAACGGCAGTCCGGGATTGCGGGCGCGGGCTGCGTCGACCATCGCCTGGCTCGCGTCGACACCGCGGTAGCGAAGGCCGAACGCGATCAGCGGCGCGGCCATGATCCCGTCGCCGCAGCCGAGGTCGACGACGCTCCGGCCCGGCTCGAGCCGCGGCCCGAGAGCGACGATGACCGCGGCGCGCCGCGCCGCGTACCGAACAGGATCGGCGTAGTCGTGCTCGGAGTAGCCGTGTGCGATCCGGTCGTACTTCGCTCCGACGTCGGTCACAGCGCGCGCAGCCTCTCCGGGTGCTTGCGCACGAACCGCACGACCCCGGCCCAGTGCCACAGCGTGCGACGCGTCAGCCAGCGCTTGTCGGTCTCCGCCTGATGGACGTGTCGGACGACCGCGCCGGGCACGTACCAGCGCTCCCAACCTGCCTTCGCGGCGCGGTACTGCAGGTCGATGTCCTCGCCGTAGAGCCGGAAGCGCTCGTCGAAGCCGCCGAGCTCGCGCAGCATCTCGCGCCGGAGCAGCAGGAAGCCGCCGAGCATCCAGTCGACCGCGACCGGCTCGTGCGGCACCGGCTCGTCGAGGTGGAAGTGCCGTCGCGTCGGGAAGAGCTTGCGGAGCGGCGTCCGCCGAACGATCGTCCCGGACACGGTCGGGAAGCGGCGGCGCGACGGCTGCAGGCTTCCGTCCGGGTAGACCATCCTCGGCCCGGCGACGCCGCAGCGTGGACGCGCGGCCATGAAGTCGGCAAGGGCGGCGACCGCACCCGGGTGGGGCACGGCGTCCGGGTTCACGGACAGCACCGCCTCGCCGGTCGTCAGCGCGAACCCCTTGTTCAGGTTCGCCGCGAAGCCGAGTGGCCGCTCGTTCTCGAGCGTGGCGATGCCGGGCGGCGCCGACCCCGGCACGTTCGCGATCACGACGAGCTCGTCGACTTGCGGCCGCAGCGCCGGCAGCAGCTCGGCGAGCTCGGCTGCGCTCCCGTGCGACACGACGACCGCGGAGACTTTCACGCGCCGAGGAGCCGCCGGTAGACGTCCGCCGTTTTCGCCGCCGTCTCGCGCCACGTGAACAGGCGCGCCCGCGCAAGCCCGGCTGTACGTAGCTCGTCGCGCTTCGCGAGCGCGCGGCGGACGGCACCGGCGAGGTCGCCATTGCGCGCGTAGACCGCCGCGTCGCCGGCGACCTCGCGCAAGGCGTCGTCGTCCGAGGCAACGACCGGAGTCCCGCACGCCATCGCCTCGAGCACCGGCAATCCGAAGCCCTCGTAGCGCGACGGCAGGAGCAGCGCCGCGGCACCGCGGTAGAGGTCGGCCAGCTCGTCTTTCTCGACGTACCCGCGCAGCTCGGCGCCGCCGTCGCGCAGGCGGCGGGCGAGCGCCGGGTCCTTCTCGGGCCCGGCGACGACGAGCGGCAGCCCGACCGCATGCGCGGCCTCGAGCGCGGCCAGCGGGTTCTTGCGCGGCTGGATCGCACCGACGAACAGCAGGTAGCTGCGCATGTGTACCCATGTGCCGACCTCTTCCTGAGCAGGGGAAAACGCCGGGTCGACGCCGTTCGGCGTCACCGTCACGCGTTCCTCGGGCACCGCGTACAACTCGACGAGGTCGCGCTTCGTCCGCTCGGAGACGACGAAGAGGTGCTCGGCGCGCCCGGCCGAACGCGGCACGACGATCTTGAACGTCAGCCGGTCGGCGAAGCCCATACTGGACCGGTCCCGCTCGAACGAGAGGTCGTGCAGCGTCAGCACCGCGCGGCCGCGCCAGCCGAGCGGCAACGCATGCTGGAAGTGCGCGAGTTGCGGCTCGAGCCGCCGGAGCAGGCGCGGCAGCGTCCACGCCATCCGCAGCTCCTGGGACCGCGCAGGCACGTGGATCGCCTCGACGCCCTCCGGAACGAGATCGGGACGGCGGGTGATCGCTGCGAAGCGGAGATCCGCGGCGACCGCGGGCAGCTCGCGCAGCAGGTTCGACACGTAGGTCTCGTCGCCGGTGCGGCGACGGCCGAGTACGTCCGCGTCGACCAGGATCACACGACCTCCTCGTAGACCGCGCGTGTGGCCGCCGCCACGTCCCGCCACGAGGCGACCCGGCGCGGCTCGGGCCGAAACGCGCGCGCGATGCCGGCCCGGATCGACTCCACGTCGGTCGCGTCGACGTACGTCGCATCTGGACCTGCGACCTCTTCCATCGCGCTCGCTCGAGAGGTCACGACGGGGCAGCCGCAGGCGAGCGCCTCGGCGACCGGCAGGCCGAAGCCCTCGTACAGCGAGACGTAAGCGAGACAGCGGGCGCCGCGGTACTGACGCGCGAGCTCGTCGTCGTCGACCTCGCCGAGCCAGACGACGTTGCCGGGAACGCCGACGCCGCCCCAGCCGCGCGCGCCGATCACGCGCAGCTCACCGCTGACCGCCGCGGCGATTCGCGCGAGGTTCTTTCGCGGTTCCAGCGTTCCGACCGCGAGCACGTACTCGCCGCCCGCGCGCGCGCCCTCGGGCGTGAAGACGGAGTCGACTCCGTTCGGCACGACGCGAATCTTCGCCTCCGGCACGCCGAGCAGCGCGACGAGCTCGCGCTTCGTGAACTCGGACACGGCGATGATCCTCGTCGCGGCGCGGACGACCCGCGGTACCGCAAGACGCGAATACGTCCGCGTCCAGCGGTTGAACCACTCCGGATGCCGGAGCACTGCGAGATCGTGCACCGTGACGACGAGCGGCACGGGCGCGACGAACGGCCCACGGAACGTCGGGCAGTGCAGGAGGTCGACGCCGTCGACGCGCAGACGGGGGTACCACAGCGCGTCAGCCGCGAGCCGCCGCAGGCGCGTCGTCGCCGGGTACGCGAGCTCGCGCACCGGCACGTCGAGATGCGCGAGCAGCCCGCGCAGGTAGCGGGCGGTGCCGGCGCGCGTCTGCGCGAGCGGCGTCGTGTCGATCGCTACGAGAATCGCCGATACCCCTCGAGGTGGAGCTCGCCGTTCCGACGCCACGAGAAGCGTCTCGCGTGTGCGAGACCACGCGCGCGCAGCTCGTCCCGCCGCTCGACCGCCTCGCGGATCGCGTCCGCGAATGCCTGCGGGCTCTCCGGGTCGGCGCGCAGCGCGGCGTCGCCGCAGGCCTCGTCGAGCGACGGATGCGACGAGGCGACCACCGGCGCTCCGCACGCCATCGCCTCGGTAATCGGCATGCCGAAGCCCTCGTAGCGCGAGGGGTAGACGACGACCGACGCGCCCCGGTAGAGGCGCGCGAGCTCGTCGTCGTCGACGCGGCCGAGGCGGACGATCCCCGGCCGGTCGAGCCGCGGCTGCTCTCCCCAGCCCCGGCCGCCCACGAGCGCGAGCGCGAAGTCGGGCCAGCCGACGAGCGGCCAGGCCTCGGCGAGCGTCTCCAGGTTCTTGCGCGGCTCGAGCGTCGCGACCGTGAGCGCGTACGGTCGGCCGAGATCGGCCACCTCGCCGTCGACCCCGTATTCGGCGCCGATGCCCGGGTGAGCGACGACGATGCGCTCGTGCGGAAATGCGAGCGTCCGCGCGACGTCGTCTGCCGTGAACGCGGAGTTCGTGAAGATGACGTCGCACGTACGCGCGGCATTTCTGTACTTGTGCGTGTGCATCGACCGCGTCCGCGGCGTCACCCAGTCCGGAAAGTGGAGTGGCACGAGGTCGTGCACCATCGTCGCGCGTACGCCGCGGCGCTGCGGTGGGTACATCCAGTCGCTGAAGTGGAGGACGTCGAACGGCCCCAGCCAGCGCTCGGCGGGCGGCCACCCCAGGCGCGACCACGCCGTCCGCCACCCGTGCGCACCGATGAAGGTCTTCAGGCGCAGCGTGATCGGGAACCCCGCGAGCGTCTCGCTGATCTTGCGGCGTCCGGCCTGTGAGGTCGGCGCGAACGCGACCACCTCGTCGCCCTGCTCGCGCGCGACCTCCGCGATGCCCTGCAGCGAGCCGCGGATGTAGTTGTTCACGCCCGTCCGCTCGTGCGAGAGCGGGCTGACGTCGAAGACGATCCTCATCGGACCGCGAAGCCGAGGAAGCGAATGCCGACGAGCCGCGTGTCGGTCGAGCCGGGCTCGACCGACGACGGCTGCGCGACGGGCGCCACGTCGAAGTGGACGACGCAGCGTGAGCCGACCGGATGCAGCGGGATGCGGAAGGTACGCGTCGCGCCGTGCAGCACGGAATGGGCAACGCCGTTCGCGGTGACGACGGTCACCGGCCGCCGCAGCTTCGGGTCGTCCTGCACGGTTGCGAGCAGCGTCTGGCCGGCGCGGCACTTGAACCGCGTGTACGTCGCCGTCGGCGCCGACCACGAGTCGGCGTAGATCCCGGTCGTCTGCGAGAGGATCCCGAGCGGCCGCGTGACGCGGTAGACGGCGAGGCCCTTGGTCGCGTCGACCGCCACGACCGGCTCGTCGACCTCGAGCGCTTCCGAGGTGAGGATGTACGGCTCCTTGACCCCGGCGATGCGGCCGGTCCTCGGATCGATGTGAACCTTCGTCTCCGGCAGCGCGCCCGGCGTCGGGCCGTGCACGTCGTAGATGGTGCGGATCGACCGGTTGAAGAACTCGTTCGTCCAGACCGTGAACTTGTCCATCGTGAGCGAGTCGAAGAGCACGCCGACCCGGGCGTGGTGTCCGAGCCGCGAGTCGATCCACGCGCGGTCGGACTCCGACGTGCCGCCGAAGAGCGCGCCGAGCGACGCATGGTGGATGCCACCGTGCGGCTCGTTCTCGATCGGCCAGAGCGCGACGGCGTACAGCGCCAGCACGAGCGCGGGCAAGACGAGCGCGTAACGCGTCGGGACGAGCAGCAGCACGATCGCAAGCACGATCGCGATCCCGAGGACGACGGCGCCGACCTCGTCGAGCGTCGTGATCGTGTCCTGCAGCTCCCAGAGCGGGATGAGGGCGAGCGTGTCCGAGGTCGCGTTGCCGTTGATCAGGCCGCTGTAGGGAACAACGCCGACGCCCGCCGCCGCGATCACGGCGCAGACGCCGGCGGCGCGTGGCCGGGGCAGTCCGCGCTCGATCCACCAGACGAGCGCGATGAAGAAGAACGGCGCGACGAAGAACATGTTGCGCTCTTCGATCCGCTGGCTCTGCGTCGACGCGAAGGCGGCGACCTCGACGAGCAGCCAGACGGTCATCGCGACGAATGCGGCGAGGAGCGGCGAACGGCGCTCGCGGGTGGTCAGCAGGAAGAGCAGCGCGGCGAACGGGATCACGCCGACGTAGAGGTCGAGCTCGCCGACGTGGTAGACGAGCCAGCGCAGTACACTCGCGACCGAGTAGTGCGTGCTGCTCGTGACGCGGTAAGCGCCGAGCACGTCGAGCGGCGATCGCCCTCGGGCCGCCTCGCCGCCGAGCACGATGACCGCCAACGCGGCGACGGCGCCGTACAGCAGCCGGAACTCCCTGAGCCGCGAGCGGCCGAGAAGCAGCGGGGCCGTCACGATCGCGGGCGCGAGCGCCAATGCCTGAGCGCGCGTCAGGAACGCGAGCAGCGACAGAACCGCCAGGACGACGAGGCGAAGCGGGGTCGGACGCTCGAGTGCCCAGACGAGCGCGAGCGCGCACGTGAGGAACAGCGGATAGAACGCGTTCTCGGTCATCAGCGTCCCCGTGTAGACCATCGACGGGATCGCGACCGTCAAGACGGCGACGACGAGGGCGAGCGAGGGGCGGACGACACGACGAGCGAGTGCGTAGGCGGGAATCGCCGCCAGCGACATGACGACGCAGTTGATCGCCTTCGCAACGCCGTATGCGGTCGGCACCGACTCGATGCGGAAGGAGGGTGCGATCAGCAGCGGATAGAGGAAGCCGAAGCCGTGGGCGGGCACGCCGCGGATCGCGTAGGTCCCGTGCGCGGCGAGCGACTTCGCGAGCTCCGAGTAGATGAGCTCGTCGACCATGATCCACGGTGCGACCATGCGGCGCGCGAGCAGCAGCCGGAGCGCGATCGACACGACGACCACCGCCGCCGGCCACGCCCACGTGGGCACCGCGGCGGCCCGCGCCCGCACGGCGGTCACCGTCACGAGACGATCCCGGATGCGCGCGCTGCCTGCGCGAGAGCCTGCACGTCGTCGATGCCGACCTCGGCGGCCGCCTCGGCGATGCGCCAGAGGACGGCGTCGTCCACCGCGTCGCCTCCGGCGGCTGTCTCGAGCGCGTCCACGTAGGCAGCGGCGACGCGGGGCAGCGCGTGCTCCCGTTCGACGTACGTCCGTGCAAAGGCGCCGAGCGCGGCGCCGTGGTCGGTCGCGACCTCCAGCGCGGCCTGCAGCACTTCGACCTCGACCTCGTCGACGGGCACCTTCAGCGCAACGTCGTCGGGGAGCTCGCTGAACCAGCCGACGTCGGAGACGACGAGCGGCTTGCCGAGCGAGAGGCCGCGAATCACCGACCCGGACGTCTCGCCCATCGTCGGATAGCGCAGGTTGACGAGCACGTCGCATGCGGCCATCAGCGACCACATGCGCTCCTCGGGCACGTAGTCCAGGCGCTCGACACCCTCGGTCAGCCCGAGGCGCTCGAGCCGGCGGGTCACGTCGAAGCGCTCGCCCGCGGCGCCTGCGAGCAGAAGACGGGCACCGGGACGGTCGCGCCGGAACGCCGCGAACGCGCGCAGCAGCTCGGGGATCCGTTTGTTCATGTTCAGGAAGCCGAAGCAGCCGATCAGTGGCTCACCGTTGACGTCACCGGCGGGCGTGACGTCGTGCATCGGCCAGGCCGGGTGCGGGATCTGCCAGATCCGGCCGCCGTAGCCTGCGCGGCGCGCGCGCTCGCCGACGTAGTGCGAGTGCACGATCAGCCCGCTCGCGCGGTCGAGCACGAGACCGGAGAGCGGGAAGCGCTCCGGCTGCGTCTCCCAGAGAAGCGGCAGCAGGTTGTCGAGGACGCCGAGCCCGAGCAGGCGGCCCGCGACCCCGAGCTCGCGCTCCATCGCGTCGAGGTAGCCGCGACCGTTGCCACGGCCGATCGTCATGCCCGCGATGAGGTGGTGCAGGACGTACTCGTGCAGCACGACGACGCCCGGGCGCTCGTCGAGCGCATCGACGATCCAGCCGTGCGCGTCTGGATCGTTGCCGACGTGGTAGAGCGCGACATCGGCCGCCGGCGCGCGCTTTCCCGGCTCGGCGACGACGACCTCGACGCGCTCGCGCAACGCCGGCAGGAGCAGCGCCGAGTAGTCGGCGATCCCCGAACGCGAGGGCGGCAGCGGTGAGTAGTAGGCGACTCTCATCGGATCACCCCAGCAGTGCGTCGACGCAGGCGTCCCACGTGACGCGTTCCGCAAGCGCGCGACCGGCCCGTCCCCACGCCTTCGCCTCGTCGACGTGCGCGGCGAGGTACGCGGCGCCGCGCGCCAGCTCGGACGCGTCGGGCGCGACGACGAGCCCGGTCTGGCGATCGTGCACCACCTCGAGCGGCCCGCCCGCATCTGTCGTCGTCAGCACCGGCTTCTCGGCGAGGAACGCCTCGTACGGGACCATCCCGAAGTCCTCGTCGACGGGCGCGTAGAAGACGGCGCTGCAGCGGGCGTAGAGGTCGGCGAGCTGCGTCTCGTCGACACGGCCAACGAACTCGACGTTGCCGTTCGCGAGCGACCGCAACCGCTGCTCGTCAGGGCCGGCGCCCGCGACGACGACGCGGAGCGACGGCTCGCGCCGCGCCGCTTCGATCAGCAAGTCGAGGCGTTTCGCGCGATCGAGCCGGCCGACCGAGAAGACGAAGCCTTCCGGCTCCGCGGTGCGATAGTCGAGTGCCTGCGGCGGGTGCGGCAGCAGCTCCGCCTCGATGCCGTTGAAGCGCTGCAGGCGATCCGCGACGTTGCGAGAGGTCGCGAACACGCGGCGCGCCTCGCCCAGCGCGACCGCGTCGAGCCGCGCAACTGCCTGCCGCGTCGCGCGGTCGAACGGCGACTCGTCGTACTGGCCGAGATCGGTGCGGTCGTAGTCGTAGGCCTGGCGGAACTGGTGCAGCACCCAGGCGACCTTGTTCGGGTGACGCACGCAGTACGCGGGGAACTTCGTCGCGATGACGCGGTCGATCGGCCGGCCGTCGGACTCGGTCAGGTCGACGAGCCGCCACAGGAATGCCTGGTCGAGCACGCGCGCCTCCGGATACCACTTGAACGGCACGGTGACGAGCTCCGCCTCGTGCCCTCGCGCCCGGAGCGCCCCGACGAGATCGTCCGCCATCACCTCGGCGCCGCCCCGCACGAACGGCACCTGCGGCGCCGCGACGACGACCCTCATTTGACTTCGAGCTGCGAGATGCGCTCGTCGAGGTCGTCGATCAGCTTCAACACTGCGTCGTTGAACGCGCGCTGGTCGGCGAAAGCCGGCTCGACGTACCACCGCATCAGACGGCGGAGGACGTTCTTGATCGGCCCGCCCTTGCCGACGATCGGCCGCTCGGCCGAGATCGGCCAGAGCCGCTCGGCCTGGTCGCGGATCGAGAGACGCACCTGCGCAGGCGGCACGCCGTCACCGCGCGGGCCGGCCGCGTGGAGCTCCTCCTTCAGCCGCGCGAAGAGGGCGGCGACATCCGTCGGCTCCTCGGCCATGCGCCGGAGTGTAAAGAGCGCTGGTTACGGCGCTGTATGGGACTGGGCGGCCCGCGCGACCGCCCGGGAGCCGCCCAGGAGCAGAGCGCCGCCGCCCGCGATGACGAGCGCGATCGCAAAGAGCGCCGGCCCGCGCGGGGCCTCGTCCGTCAGCAGGGGCGCGAGCGCGGAGGGCAGCAGCATCTCGCAGCCGAATGCGATCGGGATGGCGCGCGTCGCAGGCCAGGTCTGGAGCGCCGTCATCTCGGTCAGCAGCGCACCCCAGGACGTAACGCCGACGCCGAGCGCCCAGCCCACCGCAACGGCCCAGTGACGGCCGCCGATCGCGTCGTCGAGGAGTGCGGTGCCGAGCCCGGTCCACGCCCAGGCGAGCCCGGTCGCGAACGTCGTCACGCGCCCGCCGGCACGACCGGCCGCGCGCAGCAGGTACGGCGCGGGGGCAACGACGACGAGCGCGAGGCCGATCCCCCACGACGCCGGGGTGGTGAACGCGCCCGTCGCCGCCGGCGCCGCGAACGCCAGGGCCGCCACGGCGGCGACGATCGCAGCGACACCGGCAAGCTCGCGCAGCCCCACCCGCTCGTGGAGGACCGTCACGCCGAGCAGGAGCAGGACGATGAGCCCGGCCCCGAGGGTCGGCTGCACCAGCCCCACCGAGCCGACGCCGAGCGCGACGGCCTGTATCGGCCACGCGAGCACGCCCGCGAGCCCGCCGATCAGCCACAACGGCCGGCGCACGAGCCGCGCGATGAGCGACGCCCGCAGCGCGGTGCCGCGCGGCGTTACTCGTGCTTCGATCGCCTGGAGGGCCGTCGAGAGCGCGTACAGAGACGCCGAGGCGACGGCAAGGAGGACGGCGACGGCCTGCACTCAGGCTTCGAGCTCGAAGCGTCCCTCGTAGGCCGCGAACCGCCGGCGAACAAAGGCGAGCTGCTCGTCGAGCGGCAGGGAGTGAAGTGCCTCCATGTCCGCGTTCCAGGGAAAGGCGCGCAGCCGGTCGGGCCGGTCGAGGTAGCCCGCGCGGTAGGCCTCCTCCGGCGTGCTCGCGGGCAGACCGGATGCAGCGGGCGCGAGAAAGGCGTTGTTGTAGTGCAGCCTGACGAGCACGTAGTCGTGGCGGACGGCGAGCTCGTGCAGCTTGGAGATCGACTGGCCGTAGAAGTGATCCCCCTGCCAGACGTGATCCGGATCGAAGGTGACGGTGAAGCGGAGCGGCGGCGGGATCTTCTCGTTGATCTCGGCGCACACGAGCTGTGGCTGAAACCGTTCGAGAATCGCCGCGAGCACATAGTGGTCGTACGAGTCGAGATCGAGGCTGAGGAACTCGAAGTCTTCGCCGACGCCCGCGCTCTCGAGCAGGCCGACGATGTTCGCCGGTGTGACCCACAGCCTTGCGAGGCCGACCTGCGGCAGCCGGGAGTAGACACGCGCGAGCTGTGCGAACCGCCGCGGATCGCCTTCCACCGCAAGCCCGCGCCAGCCGTTCTCGTAGAGCGCGAGCGTGTTCGACTTCGTCACGCCGTCACACGCCGCAACGTCGACGGCGGTGCCGCCACGCACTCCGAGTTGCTCGAGGAGTGAGCGCGTCACCGCGATCTCGCCGAGCGCGTCGTACCCGCGCCCGAGCCGGCCGCGTGCGCGCCGCCAGGCAGGCGCGATGCGCTCGCGCACGGGATCCGGCAGCGTCGACACCACGCGGCGTACCAGGGACCGGGCCACGCGGGAACGATAGGGCACTACGATCGCCGCGTGATCGCCATCCCCGTCCTCACGCTCGTTCCGGGTCACGTCGGCGGCAGCGAGGTCTACGTCCGCGGCCTGCTCGAAGCGCTCGGTCGTGTCGGCGAGCACGAGTACCGGGTGCTCGCGCCTCCGGTCGCCCGCGACGCAGCCGGCGGACTGCCGTCGGTCGTCGCCGCAGGCTACGGCGGGAATCGCCTGCTCGCGATGGGGCGAGCTGCGGTCGACCCACGCTACGGACGACTCGCCGCGAACGCCGACGTCGTGCACTACCCGTTGACCGTTCCGCTTCCCCGCGTGCGCGCGCGGCGCGTCGTAACCCTGCACGACGTGCAGCACCTCGATCTGCCCGAGCTCTTCTCGCGCACGGAACGCGCCTATCGCGCCGTCGCCTACGACCGAACCGCGCAACACGCCGACCGCGTCGTCGTCGTGAGTGAGTTCGTCCGCGGCCGCGTCGTCGAACGTCTGCGGCTCGATCCGGCGCGTGTCCGGGTCACGCCGCTGGGGCTCGACCACGACACATTGCGTCCTGCCGACGTGCAACGCGAGCCGTTCGTCCTCTATCCCGCGAAGCCGTGGCCGCACAAGAATCACGCGCGGCTGTTCGAGGCGTTCGCGCGCGTGCGCCGCGAGCGTCCCGACCTCCGACTGGTGCTCACCGGCGGCGGGCGTTACGACCGGCTACCGGACGGCGTCGAAGCGCGCGGACAGCTGCCGCGGGCCGAGGTCGTGTCGCTCCTGCAACGGGCCGAGGCGCTTGTGTTCCCGTCGCTCTACGAGGGCTTCGGGCTGCCCCCGCTCGAGGCGATGGCGTGCGGGACGCCGGTCGCCTGCTCGAACGCAGCGTCGTTGCCGGAGGTGGTCGGCGACGCTGCGCGGCTGTTCGACCCGCGCGACCCCGACGACATCGCAGCCGGTCTCCTCGACGTGCTCGCCGATCCGGAGCCGTGGCGGGAGCGCGGGCTGCTGCGCGCCGGGCGCTACTCGTGGGACGAGACGGCGCGGCTCACGGACGCCGTCTACGGCGAGCTGGGGTGACGCCCGAGCCGGCGCTCGACCTCGGCCACGTCGAGCGTGTCGTCGTCGCTCATCCAGGGCTGTAGCCCTTCGCGGAAGACGGCGAACGCGAACAGGTTCGCCTGCTTGGGAAAGGCCTTTGTGACGAGGCGAAGCGGCGCCTCGGCGAGCCGCCAGCGCGACTTGCCGCCGAGATCGAGCACCGAGCCGGGCAGCTCGAGCTCACGAAAGAACACGAAGCGGTGACGCCGTTGCGGATGCGCGGAGGCGATCGTCTTCTCGACCTCGCGCTCGGTCCAGCGATAGACGTAGTTCGGCACCGCGCTGTTGCGCACCCCGCCCGAGGCGAACTCGTTGTCCGCGACGGCGGTCAGCTCGAACTCGTCGACGACGCCGGCGCGCTGGGCGATCCGCATCAGCGCCGAGTCGCGTGCCTCGAGCGCCAGCACGCCGCGCCGCGCAACGCGGTACAGCTCGAGCAACGCGCGATGCGGCGACGCGCAGTGGTGCAGCCCCGCCGAGATGACGGCGAAGTCGAAAGTGTCGTCCTCGTAGGTCAGCTGCTCCGCGTCCTGCACCTCGTCCGCGTCGCCCGACAGGTTCGTCACGGTGACGTCCGTGAACCCCGTCGCGGCGAAGGCGCGCCGGTCGAGGTCGCCGCCCGCGACGACGAGCACGCGCCATTCGCGCCGCACGAGCCCCTGTTCGAGCAGACGGCGCAGCACGCGCTCGTAGAAGCCGAGGCGTTCGGTCATCGTGGCCCAAGCCTGCCACGCCGGGCATCGCGCCAGCCCGCCAGCACAGCGCGCAGGCCGGCGAGGTTGCGCACGAGCAGCAGATGCGCGCCGACGACGACGGCGCGGCGGAGCGCGCGCGCACCGCGGGGCAGCGGCCGGTGCCGTTCCGCAACATCGATCAGGTTGCGGGTGTCGTAGTAGAGGCTCGTCGGCGACTTCAGGCCGCCGGTGCCTGCCGAGCCGACGTGCCATGCCTTGGCGTCGGGCACGAAGACGATCGCGAACCCCGCCTTCGCGATGCGGATGCACCACTCCGCATCCTCGCCGTAGAGGAAGAGCGAATCGTCGAGCAGCCCCGCGCGCTCGATCGCAGCACGGGACACGGCCATCGCGGCGCCGGTCGCGCGACCCGTGTCGCGCAGCGTGTCGAAGCTGCCGTCGTCGCGCTTGCCGAACCCGGCCTGCCGGCCCCAGTAGCCGAGGGCCAGCCAAACCTCGCCGCCCGCGTACATGAGCACGTCCGGCGGTTCGGCGAAGTAGACCTTGCAGGCGAGCACCCCTGCGTCCGGCCGCGCGGCGGCCGCCGCCGCAAGCGCGTCGGCGAGCCCGCCGCCCGCCACCGCGTCGTTGTTCAGGAGCAGCACCCAGTCCGCGCCGCGGGACAGCGCGCGCTCGATGCCGGCGTTGCAGCCGCCGGCGAAGCCGAGATTCTCGCCGGTGCGGATCAGCTCGACGTCCGGAAAGCGCTCCTCGACCGCCCGGTCCGAGCCGTCGCTCGAGCCGTTGTCGACGCAGATCGTCTCGATGCCCTCGAGCGACGCGAGCGCGGCGAGCGTGTCTTCGCCGCCGTTCCAGTTCAGGACGACCGCGACGAGCCGCATCGCCTACTCCTTGACGAAATGCGCGATCGAGCCGGCGCCCGCCTGGCGCTTCCAGCCGCCGTTCCGCTCGATCTCCGCGACGAGCCGCGCGACACCCGGGTAGACGTTGCCGTACCCGCCGGTGTCGACTGCATCGTGGAAGAGCAGGTGCCCGCCGGCCCGGACGAAAGCTCCCCAGCGCTCGAAGTCGGCCTTCGCACCCTCGTAGCTGTGGTCGCCGTCGACGAAGAGCAGCTCGAGCTCGCGCGACGGAGGCTCGACCGTGCGCGAGTCCGCGACGACGAGGTGCACCTTGCCCGCGAGCCCGTAGCGCTCGAGCGCGGTGCGCAGCTCTTCGTCGAGCTCGGCGCCCGGCATGTCGGCGCGGAGCGCAACATGCAGGTCGTACGACCAGAGCTCGACGCCGTCGGGCAGTGCGGCGGCGAAGACGATCGTGCTGCCGCCCTTGAACCGTCCGATCTCGGCGAACGGCCCGGACTGTGCGTCGCGGGCGAGCCGGAAGAGCAGCGCGGCCTCGTCGAACTGCAGCGACGCGACACCGTGGTTCAGCTGGTTCGACGAGAACATGAACGCGAGATCCTCGAAGCCGCGCACGTCGGCCGGCCACTGCTCGACGTTGCGGAAGCGCATCGTCGACGGGTCACGCAGCACGGCCGCGTGGATCAGGTTCTTGCCGACGGGCGTGCGGCCTAGGCGCCGGACGAGGTCCTTGAGCACGGCGGCGAACGCTACTGCAAGGCGTGCAGGTACGCCCAGGCAGCCCGGAGACCGCGTGGACGCCAGAGGGCCAGCACCGCCACGTAGAGGACGACACCGACGACGGCTGCGAGCACCGGACCGAGCAGCACACGCGGCGCTGCGAAGACGAGCGCGGCAACGATGCCGCAGACAAGCGCGGCGACGGCAAGCCCGCGAACGACGCGCTCGAATGCGCCGAGCGCGACGAGCAGAGCGACGAGAACGAGCGCAGTGCTGACGGCGACCGAGGCGGCGATGCCCGCGAGCCCGAACGCCGCACGCCCGGCCCAGGCGAGCAGCACCTGCACCGAGAGCACGGTGACCGCGAGCGCGGGAAGCCAGCGCGCGCGGCCACGGACGAAGACGAGCGGATACGTCACCGTGACCGCCACCGAGACGACCATCCACGGCGCGAGATAGACCACGAGGCGCCCGAGCTCTGTTCCGGTGCCGCCGCCGTACGCGGCGCCCAGAACCCGGCGGGCGACCGTCTCGCCGATCAGCGCGAACACGCCGGCCGCCGCCGCCATCGGCGCGAGCGAGAGCCACGAGACAGCGACGACGTGACGCGCGACGCGTTCGGGTGCTGCGCCTTCACGCGCAAACGGGACGGTCGAGACGAGCGCAATCGACGTCGCGGTGACCGCGACGAGGAACGCAGCGATGAGGTACGCGTAGGAGAACGTCGTCGCGCGTCCGGTTCCGGTGCCGGTGGCGAACCGGTAGCCGATCACGTAGAGGCCCTGGAGGGCGACGGGCAGGGCAAGCCCCTCACCCAGCTCGAGCAGCCGCCGCCAGGACCGGAGGCCGGCGTACGCGATGCAGCGCCGGGCCACGAGCGGCGCGAGCGGGATGCCGAGGGTCAGCACGCCGTTCAGCGCGAGCCCCCAGCCGAACGAGATCACGCCGTGCCCGACGAGTGCGATCGTCAAGACGACGCCGGCGACCGACCCGCCGGCGAACCCCCACGCCGCCCAGTCGTAATCGTCGAGCGCAGCGAGGGCGCTCGCGACGAGGCCGGCGTACACCTGCGCCACGGCCGAGACCACCACCCAGGGCAGGAGCCGCCGCGCGACGTCGACCGTCGTCCCGTTCGAGACGAGCGCCTCGGCCACCCCGCGCGGCCAGAGCAGCCCCACCGCCGTGACGACGGCGAGCGGCGGCGTGAGCGCCGCGAGCCACGCACCCACCTCCTGCGGCAGACGCTCTTCGGTCCGTGCGAGTGCGAACCGCGGTAGGACGATCACCCGCAGGCCGCTCGCCACGAGCACCAAGGCGAGGTAGACGTTGTACGCGGCGAAGAACCCGTCCGTCTTAACGCCGTGCCCAAACTTTCGCGAGAGAATGACGCCGAGAATCGCGGCCGAACCGCTCACGGCGGCGGTCGAGATCCCCGTCAGCAAGCCGCTGCGTATCGCCCTACCGCGTGACCCGTTACCCTCCATTCGTGCCCGGCGACGATACAGCCACCTGGACAGGGCAAGAGCTCGACGATCTCCGGAGCGAGTTCGGCGACATCTATCGCGACCGCACGTGCCTCGTCACCGGAGCGGACGGCTTCATCGGCTCGCATCTGACCGAGGCGCTCGTCCATCTCGGTGCGAATGTGATCGCCTTCGTGCGCGCCACGTCGTCGGGGGCGCTCAACAACATCGGGCATCTCCGCCGGGACCTCACGGTCGTCTTCGCCGACCTCACGGACAAGACGTCGGTCGATCACCTGATGCGCGCCCATCTCGTGCCGGCGACGGACAAGCCGTACATCTTCCACCTCGGTGCGCAGGCGCACGTCGGCGAGTCGTGGCATCGCCCCTACGAGACGGTGATGGCGAACACGGTCGGCACGCTCAACCTGCTGCAATCGGTGATCGACCACGGCATCGAGCTGGAGAAGTTCGACACCGCCGGCACCTCCGAGGAGTACGGGAACGTGCGGGAGGCGGTCTCGCACCACCACGACTACGACGAGCTCGGCGGCCTGATCCTCCACGAGCGCTCTCCGATCAACCCGAAGTCGATCTACGCGACGGCGAAGGTCGCAGCCGATTTCCTGACGATGAACTACTACGACGCCTTCGGGCTGCCGGGCGTCGTCACGCGCATGTTCAACAACTACGGCCCGCGCCAGAACCCGCGCTACGTGACCGGCACGATCATCACCCAGGCGCTCACGCGGCCCGACGTGGAGCTCGGCGCGCTCGAGCCGCTGCGGGACTTCTGCTTCACGACCGACGGCGTGCGCGGCCATCTGACCGTCGCGGCGCAGGGCGTCGCGGGCGACCACTACGTCTACGGCCAGGGCCAGAACATCTCGATGCGCGACTGGAGCGAGCTGATCCTGAAGACCGGCGAGGAGCACGGCTTCTGGGGCAGCGATCGCCACGTCGTCGTCGACGAAGGACGTCTCCGCCCCGGCGTCACCGACGTGATGGCGCTGCGCGTCGGCTACGACAAGCTCGCCGCCGAAACCGGCTGGGCGCCGCGCGTCTCGTGGGAAGAAGGCGTCTTGCGCACGATCCGCTGGTACGCGGCGAACCGCGACCGCTGGATCGGCCGCGTCGACTGGCTCTCGCGCGACCAGGCGCCGGCGTCGTGAGCCGGGTTCTCGTCACCGGCGGCGGCGGCTTCCTCGGCTCGCGACTCGTCGCGAAGCTCGAGGACGCCGGCGACGACGTCTTCGTCGCGCGCCGAGCGGACTACGACCTGACGCGCTGGGACGACGCCGAGCGGCTCTTCGCCGACGCGAGACCGGAGCTCGTCTACCACCTCGCCGCGGAGGTCGGCGGCATCGGCGCGAACCGCGCCAATCCCGGCCGCTACTGGTACGCGAACCTGATGATGGGCGCGCACGTGCTCGAGCTCTCACGCCTGAACGGCGCGCACAAGCTGGTCGTGGCCGGGACGGTGTGCGCCTATCCCAAGTTCACACCGGTCCCGTTCTCCGAGGAGCACCTGTGGGACGGCTACCCGGAGGAGACGAACGCGCCGTACGGCGTCGCGAAGAAGTCGATCCTCGTGGGCGCCCAGGCGTATCGCGAGCAGTACGACCTCGACGCGATCTTTCTGCTCCCGGCGAACCTCTACGGGCCGCGCGACAACTTCGACCTGGAGACGTCCCACGTCATTCCCGCCCTGATCCGCAAGATGCTCGAGTCGAGCGGCGAGGTGGTGCTCTGGGGCGACGGCTCCCCGACACGCGAGTTCCTCTACGTCGACGACTGCGCCGACGGCCTCCTGCTCGCAGCGCAGCACTACGACGGCGCAGACCCGGTCAACCTCGGAACGGGCGTCGAGACGTCGATCCGCGAGGTCGCGGAGACGATCGCCGAGCTGACCGGTTTCGAGGGCGAGATCGTCTGGGACACGTCGATGCCGAACGGCCAGCCCCGCCGCTCGCTCGACGCGAGCCGGGCGGAGCGCTTGTTCGGCTTCCGCGCCACGACGTCGCTGCGCGAGGGGCTCGAGCGCACGATCGCGTGGTATCGCCAGAACGCGCTTGCCAGCGCCTGACGCGCCGGTCGCCCTCGTGACCCAGGCCCTCGACGCGACGCGCCGGCTCGCGTCCCGCCGTCCCGCAGCGCTGCTCGGGGCCGCATGCGCGATCCAGCTCGCGATCGGCGCGGCGATCGCTCTCTCGAGCACGCACAACGGCTTCGTCTGGTACAGCGGCGGCGACGCGACGGAGTACTGGACCGACGGCTGGGTGCTCGCGCACCACGCCGTGCCGCAGGCCGTCGTCGGCCCGGGGATGCCGCTCCTGTACTCGTGGCTGTCGTGGCTCACCGGCCCGAGCCTCGTCAGCGCGCTTCCTGTGATCACGATGCTCCAGCTCGTCGTCCTCGTGCCGCTCGCGGCGTTGCTCGTATGGGCGATCGCCGACCTGCTCTTCGGCCGCACCTTCGCCTGGTGGACGCTGGCGCTCTGGCTGGTCGCCCCCGTGCTGCTCCTCGCGGGGTTCGACGCGACCTACGCACCCCAGTTCCGCGACCTCTTCCTCGCCCCGCACTGGTACGGGCTGACCGACATGGCAGACCTGCCGTCGCTCGTCGCGGTTCTCGCCACAGCCTGGGCGATGCTGCGCATGGCCGAACGCCGGACAGTCGAGGACGCCGTGCTCGGCGGCACGTTCATGGGCGCGCTCATCCTGATCAAGCCGGCGAACGGGTTCTTCGTCCCCGCGGCGCTCATCCTGCTCGCCGCCACCCGCGAGATCCGGACGATCGCAGTCTGGTGCGCGGCGGTCGTCCCCGAGCTCGCCGCCCTGACCGTGTGGAAAGCGAAAGGCCTCGGGCACGTCCCGCTGCTCGCGGCGAGGTATGCGCGCGAGGCCATGGGACGCGTCACGGTGGTCGCGGTCACGAACCGCTACGTCCACCTCGACTGGTCGCACTTCACCGGCGAGCTCCGCGATCTCGGCGGCGTCTTCTGGAGTGTGCGCGTGCTGGAGTTCCTCGCCGTTGCCGGACTGCTCGGTGCGCTCCGCCGCTCGGCCTGGAAGGGTGCCTTTCTGGGCGTGTGGTTCATCGCCTTCGTCATCGTCAAGGGGAGCACCGACCTCGCGTCGGTCCCGTCGGTCAGCTACTACCGCTACGTCGAGCCGGGCCTGCCGGCGTTCGCGTTGCTGACCGCCTCGATCGCCTACTTCGTCCCCCGGCGCGCTCGGGCATTCGCGCCGGCGACCACTCCGGCTGCGCTGCCGGGGGGGCTGCGGACCGCGGGAATCGCGGCAGTGCTGTTGGGGCTCGTCCCGCTCGCAGTCCTCGCAGCGACGCCCGCCGCGAGCACCCCGCGCGACGTGCTCGACCTGGCACGCATCAACGACGCGCCGATCGCGAGCCGGCTCACCGCGACGACGCAGGTTACAAACGGCACGGTGCGACTGAGCTGGCGCCCCTACCGTACGCGCGCCGCGAGCGTCTACTACGTCGTCTACCGCTCGTCGAGGCCGGCGACGTGCTCCGTTCCGCCGTCCGGTGGTGCGGAGTGCGACCTCGACATGACGTCGATCGGCTACACGAGCGCGACGTCGTTCGTCGATCACGCTTCCGCCGGTCGCCACTGGTACCGCGTCGGGCTGATGGCGAACTACACGAAGACGCTGGACGGCAGCGACCTGATGCTGATCGGGCCGGCTACGGCTGCGACGAACGGTCGCTGAGCTTCGCTTCGAGCAGCGCGAGCCGCTGCGCCAGGATCACGTTCTGGTCGGAGAGGCGCGAGATCACCGTCGAGTAGTGGAGCAGCACGAGGATGACGAAGAGCAGGCCGACCGCGAAGAGGACTGCCGGCGGGTAGCCGCGAACGCCGAGCCACGACGCGATCGTGTTCAACCCGCCGCGCCACGCGGACAGAATGACGAGCACGATTCCCGTGAGCAGCCACAGCAGCGCGTAGCGCTCGCGCAGGCGGCGTGAGCGAATCAGCTCGAAGACGACGAGGACGAGCACGAGCGAGGCGAGCGTCGCGGCGATCGAGAGCTTCAGCGGCGTGCCGGCGGCGAGCATCATCTCCGCTCCGGCGCCGGCAAAGCCGGCACCTCCGCTCCTGGCTGGCCTCCGTCGAGCCTACGGCCAGAGTCCTCCAGCGGCACGACGTTTCGCCGGAAGAGGCCGACGAAGAGCGCCGTGAGCACCTTGGCCATGTAGTAGATCGAGCGGAGCGCGGTGATCGATGACTGCCCATGCTCGCGCTCCCGCATCTGGACCGGGACCTCGACGAGGCGAAGGCGATGCTTGATCGTCATCACCATCCCTTCGACCTCCGGATAGTCGTGCGGGTAGTCCGCGGCGAAGAGCTCGAGTGCGCGCCGGTTGAGTGCCTGAAAGCCCGACGTCGTGTCGGTGACGCGCTGGCGCGCGATGCCCGAGACGACGAGCGCGAGCACGCGGATCCCGATCCGCCGCGAGGCCGACGAGCGGTAGCCGTCGCCGCCGCTGAAGCGCGAGCCGACGGCGATGTCGGCCTCACCCGCGACGACCGGCGCGATCACCTTCGGAAGCTCCGCGGGGATGTGCTGCCCGTCGCCGTCGCAGCGGACGACCAGGTCGTAGCCCTGCTCCCACGCGTACTGAAAGCCGGTCTGGACGGCGCCGCCTATGCCGAGGTTGAACGGCAGCCGCAGCACGTGCGCGCCGGCTGCCGCAGCCGCCTCGGCGGTGCGGTCGATCGAGCCGTCGGAGATCACGACGACGTCGAGCTCGGGATCGAACGCGCCCAGCTCGCCGACGACACGGGCGATGTTCCGCTCCTCGTTGAACGCCGGAACGACCGCGATGCGCCGCTCAGCCGACATGCGCCTCCTCGCGCAGACCGACGAGCTCGAGCAGACGCCGCGCCCGATGGCGATACGTGTGCTCGTCGAGAACGCGCTCCCGTGCGCGGCGGCCGAGCTCCTCGGCCTGAGCGGGATCCGCCAGCAGCGACCGGTAGGTGTCGACCGCTTCGTCGGCGTCGTTGACCACGATGACCTCCGAGCCGGGGTCGAACCAGCGCTCGATCCCGTTGTACGGGTTGGAGACGATCGCAGCACCCGCGGCGGCCAGCTCGAACGGCCGACACGACGAGGATGCGTAGACGGTTGCGTGCGAGCGGCGCGTGATGCACAGGTTGATGCGCGCGGCGGAGATGGTGCGCGCGAAGACGTTGAACGGGATGTCGCCGACAAGCCGCGCGTTGCCCGTATCGCCGCGGAAGTCGCGGCCGCCGAGCGCGAAGTCGACGTCGCCGAGAAGGCGCGACGGCTCGCCGACCATCTGCTGCATCCAGTCGCGACGGAACTTGTCGCCGTAGCCGTAGAACAGCACGTCGTATTCCTTCTCGACCGCGTACGGCTGGAAGAACTCCGGATCGGCGCCCCAGTGCACCGCCTCGGCGCGGCGCGCGCCGAGCTCGAGCAGGCGCTCGAGGCCGCCTTCCGAGTTCGCGATCAGCAGGTCGTACTCCGACGGGTCAGCGTCGTGGTACCAGTTGAAGCCGGTGTCCATGCCGCCGAACTCCGGCAGGCTCATCGGGACGTCGCCGTCGTAAAACACGACCGGCACGCCGAAGCGCTCGCGCAGCGACGCCGGAATGCCGCGGAGGTGCGCCATCGGAACGGTGAAGACGATCACCGCGTCGGGACGCTCGCGCTCCATCAGCCGTTCGAGATGCCGCCGCCAGCGCGGCGTCACCCACCGCCAGATCAGCTCGCGCGTCATCTTGTCGCCGAGGCCGTCCTCGGGGTTCTCCTCGGCGCGGCGGAGATGCGTGTCGCCCTTCAGACGCGCGACGGCGTCGCGCGCGAACGCAAACGACTCGCCCTCGCGGTAGGTGGGGTTCTCGGCGACGCGCCACCACGGCGACTCGATCGGCCGGCCGCGGTACGGCGTGAGGACGAGGTCGACCCCTTCCGCGTGGAGCCCTTTCCAGAGCTGCCACCACGCGGGCGTGCAGCCGTAGCGGAAGCTCAGGTCGATCGACGAGGCGACGGCGAGGATCTTGGGCGCGCGGACCACGCGTCAAGTGTCGCAAACCCGGATTACGAGACCGTTAGGGCCGCCTAGTAGGCGCCCTTGCGGCCCAGCACGACGAACGGCGTCTTGAAGAGGATGGTCACGTCGAGCCAGATCGACCAGTTCTCGAGGTAGTAGAAGTCGAGCCTGACGAGGTCGTCGAAGCTCAGGTCGGAGCGCCCCGCGATCTGCCACAGGCCGGTCATCCCGGGCAGGACGAGGTAGCGGCGCCGATGCCACGGCTCCAGTCGCTCGTAGTCGCGAATCGGCAGCGGGCGCGGGCCGACGAGCGACATCTCGCCGCGCAGCACGTTGATCACGTTCGGAATCTCGTCGAGCGACAGGCGCCGCAGCATGCGGCCGACGCGCGTGATGCGCGGGTCGTCGCGGATCTTGAAGAGCACGCCGCCCGCCGATTCGTTCGCGCGCTCGAGCGCCGCTTTCTGCCGGTCCGCGCCCTCGACCATCGTGCGGAACTTGAGCATGCGGAACTCGGTCTCGCCCAGACCGATTCGCGCGTCGGCATAGAACACCGGCCCGCGCGACGAGAGCTTCACGGCGAGCGCGATCACAAGCCACACCGGCAAGCCGACGACGACGATCAGCGAACCGACGAGAAGGTCGAAGGCGCGCTTCGTCGCGAAGTCGGTGCCGGCGAACATCGGCGGGCGCAGCTCGAAGAGCGGGACGCCCTGCCCAGGCACGTACTCCCCGCGTTGGATCAGGAGCTCCGTCGTGCGTGGTGCGACGCGCACCTTTACGCCGCGCCGATGCGCAGCCTCGACGATCTCGAGCAGCCGCGCTTCCTCGATGCCGGTGTCGGCAACGAGAAGCTCGTCGAGCGGCTCGCGCGCGAGCGCCTCGTCCACCTGCGGGCCGGGCTCGATCTCGCCGACGAACGCGTACTCGATGCCGCCGCGCGTCTCACCGAGAGACGTGCGCAGGGCAGCGCGCGCGTCGGGGTCGCCGACCAGGACGACCTTGCGGCGCACGCCGAGCCCACGCAGCGCGATGCCGGTTGCGGTTTCGTAGCTCGCGCGGAACAGACCGATCAGCGCTGCGACGAACACGGCGCCGACGACGTACAGCCCGAACGTCGTGAAGTGCTGGCCGGTGCCGATCGCGAACGCCAGCGAGAGGATCGCAACGAGGAACACGCTCGGAAACACGCGCCCCGCGCCTTCGCGCAGCTCGCGTGGTGCATAGAGGCCCGCGCGCCAGAACACGAGCACGAGCAGCAGGAGCAGGAACGGGAGCCACTTCGTCTCCTGGTCCCAGAGGAAGCCCCAGAGGATCGGCTTCGGATCGAAGATCGCCGCGCGCAGCGCGAGCGCCGCGTACAGCCCGATGACGAGCCCGCAGATGTCCACCAGGACGAGCGTCAGCATGCTCACGAGGCGACGTGCGAGCGTCCTCACCGGCGTGCGCGTGAAGAGGTACGGCCGCACCGCACGTACGTCCTCCGGCGGACGCGGAGCGGGGTTGGTCGTCATCGCGGGATTTTAGTCTGGTCGTGCCACGGAAGCTCCTGCGCCGCGGCGGCGCGCTCGGCCAGCTGGTCGACGCCGAGCGGCCGGCGGCGCAGCCGCAGCACGCGCAGCAGCGCCTCCAGCGCGGCGGCGCGCTTCCGGTCGACGAGCTCCCAGTCGTGGAAATGCACGTGCACGGCCCCGCACAGTGAGACGAGATCGCGCGCAAGCATGCCGAGCGAGTGCGTCGCGGGCAGCTCGAGCAGCGTCGCGCCCGAGGGCAGGCGAATCGTCGCGGGGCCGGCGAGCTGCAGCCGCGGTGCGCTGTCGTCGAGGTAGCTCTGCCTGAACGTGGTCGCCGTGCAGTCGACGTAGCCGAGCGACGCGAGCGTCTCGGCGAGCTGCGCATCGAGGTACCAGCCGCCGCCGCAGAAGAAGCGGGGCGCGAGCCCCCGCTCGCGCAGCCACTCGGCCTCGCCCCGCACGACTGCCGCCGCGTCGACGGTTCCGCGCGGCCGCGCCTGCGTGATGCCGCCCCAGTGCGTGTGATGGCCGAGTGGCGCGAGCGACGCTGCGATGCGGGCGCGCTCGAGCCAGGTTCCCTCATCCTCGCCGTCGGCGGGGGGACGCAGGAACGGCGTGACGACGAATCCGGCCGGCCGGCGGCGCAGCAGGCGCTCGAAGGCGCGCCAGACGCGATCGTCCAACGGTCTCTCGGCGTGGCAGGAGACGACCGCGTACCTTTCACCGCTCCACACGATGCGCATCTTCGCAGCGAAACCGAACCGCGCCGTCACAGCCGTCGTCCTCGCGTCCGCCCTCCCACGGCTCGCAGTGCTCCTGGAGCAGCGCAACGCGATCCTGACGTCGTACACCGAGAAGAGCGACACGTTCGCGCAGACGTTCGTCTCGAGCGGGACGTTCGGGTTCATCGCAGGGCATCCGTCGGCCGACACACAGCCGCTCTACGGCTACTTCCTGATCCCGCTCTACTGGATCTTCGGCCGGCACTGGCTCGTGGTCGGTCTCGCGCAGACGGCGGTGGCCGTCGGCACGGCGCTCCTCGTCTACGCGATCGCACGCCGCGTCGTGCCGCGGTTCGCAGCGCTCGCTGCGGTCGTCGCGACACTCAACCCGTACCTGATCTGGCACGACATGCACGTCAATCGCGAGATCTGCGATCAGCTCGTGCTGGCGGCATTCGTGCTGACGACGCTGATCGCGATCGACCGCAGGTCGCTGCGGTGGGCCACCTTCACCGGCCTGCTGCTCGGCGTGGCGATCCTCGGCAACACGCGGCTGGCGGCGATGCCGATCGTGATCGCGGCCTTCCTCGCGTGGAAGCTCCCGCGCGGACGCGTCGTTGCGATCGTGCTCGTTCTCGTCGGCGCGTTCGTCGTCGTCTCCCCGTGGCTCGTGCGCAACCGCATCGAGGTCGGCTGCTTCGCGATCACCACAGACGGCCGCGCACTCTGGAAGGCGAACAACGTCAACACCTACGAGACGCTTGCGCACGGCAAGTGGATCGACGACGTGCCGCAGCCGCGGAGCTTCCCGCCGTCACCGCAGTACGTCGGCGACTACTGGAACGAGCACCATGTCTACATCCCGATCAGCGAGTGCGGGCAAATGCGGAAGTTCGAGCATCTGACATTCGTCTTCTGGCGGAAGCATCCGGGCGAGAAGGCGAAGCTGATGGGCCAGGCCACCGAGCTCCTCTGGGATCCGCGCTCGCACGAGACACAGGGCCGTCCCGGAAAGGGGACGTGGCTCGACACGGCCCGCTCGCTCGGCGAGCCGCTCTACATCATTCCGATCTACGCGCTCGCGATTCTCGGCCTCTTCTTCGCGCCAGGCCTGTTCGTCACGCTGGCGGTCGCGATCCTCGCGTACAACACCGCGGCGGCGATGGCGTTCGCCGGCACGACGCGGTACCGCGTCCCCTACGACTTCTTGCTCGTGCTGCTCGCGGCCGCCGCTGTCGAGCGCTTCTGGAGCAGGTGGCGGTACAGGTCGGCGACGCCGTCTGCAGCGGCGTCCGCGGAGAACGACTCGACGGCGCGCTGACGCGCCGCCGTACCGAAGGCGCGCACGCGCTCAGGGTTCCCCGCGAGCTCGACGATCGCCGCGCTCAGCCTCTCGACGTCCTCGGCAGGGACCACGAGACCCGTCCGCCCGTCTTCGACGATCTCGGGCAGGCCGCCGACATCCGAGACGATCGCCGCGCGGCCGCGCTCACCGGCTTCGAGCGCGACCATTCCGAAGCCTTCACCGCGTGAGGGCACGACGACGACGGCGTTGCGCTCGTACAGCGGCGCCACCGGCGACACGCGTCCGAGGAACGTCACGCCTTCACCTGCCCGCGCCCGAAGCGCCGCCTCGTCTGCGCCCGCCCCTGCAACCTCGAGGGTCAGCTCGGGAATCTGCTCACGCGCCTGCGCGAAGGCGCGCAGCAGCACGTCGAAGCCCTTGATCGGGATCAGCCGCCCGACCGCGAGCAGCTTCGGCTCGGCGGGCGGGGGCGGCGGCTCGGGACCCGCATCGATCCCGTAGTGCACGACCGTGAACGACGACCGCGCGAAGCCCTCGACGTGCGCGAGGTAGTCGGCGAGACCGGAGGAGATCGCGATCTGCGCGTGCGCGAAGCGCCCGGCGACGCGATCGGCGCGCGCGACGACCGGGTTGCCGCGAAACTCGTTGAACCCGTGCTTCGTCGACACGCGGACCGGAACGCGCGCGAGCGCACCGGCCGGGAGCGCCAGCACGTCCGCGTGCACGAGGTGCGTGTGCAGCATCTCGGGCCGGAGCGAGACGACGCGCGACGACACGCGCGGATCGAGGTCGAAGGCCATTCGCAGCGTCGTCGTCGGGACGTCGAGCGCACGCATGCGCTCCACGAATTCGCGGGCGCCGTCCTCCCCCTCGTGCAGCACCAACATCTCGGCCTCGAAACCGCGGGCGCGAAGACGGGGAAGCAGCGAAAGAAGATGCGCCTCGGAGCCGGAGACGCCGGAGACCTTCTGGACGTGCAGGACGCCGGTCAGGCGCTCTCCACGACCTCGAGCACGCGCTTGGCCCAGGTCTCGGACGAGTGGTCTGCCTCGACGCGGCGCCGGAGGTCGCGCCCGAGCTCGCGTCGCTCGTCGGCCGTGCGCGATGCGATCCACGTCAAGCCACGGGCGATCCCCTCGACGTCGTTGCGGTCGAACCGGAGCTCCTCCTCGAGCAGCACGACGAAGCTCGGGTTCGAGGCGAGCACCGGCAGACAGCTCGCGCACGCCTCGAAGACGACCTTGTCGAGCGAGCCTTCGGCGGTGTTGTTCACGAGCACGTCCGTCTGCGCGAAGACCTCCGGCAATCGCGGCCGTGGCACCGGCGGCTCGACGCGAACTGCATCACTCGCGAGCTGCTGCAGGTACACGAGGTGCTCGCGCTCTTCCCGCGTCTCCGACGGGCCGCGGATCTCGAGTACGACCTCGACGCCGCGCTCCCGCACGAGCAGCACGGCTTTCACGATCGCTTCGAGCCCTTTCGCGGGCGACGTCCGCCCGAGCGCGACCGCGCGCAGCGGCGGCGCCGCCTCGCCGTGGTCCTGGCACGGAAACTGCGACATGTCGATGCCATGCCCGATCGACACGACCTTGTCGGAGCGGAGCGGGAACGAGCCGCGCGCAACCGAGACAACCTTGTTCGAGAGGATCTCGGACAGACGCAACAGCCTGCTCGGCTTCCAGTGCGTGAACCAGAGCACGACCGGAATGCCCTGCGGGCGCAGCACCGGGGCGGCGAGCACGGCGTAGATCGGGCTCATGTGCGCGACGAGCCCCATCGGCCGCGGGTAGAGGCTGCGCACGAGCGCGGCACCGTACTTCAGGCCGCGCAGCATCCGCCGGTCCGCGCCGATCACGTAGACCTTGCAGTTGTCAGGCAGCGCACCCGGCACAGCACGCAGCGCGATGACCACAACCTCGTCGACGCGTTCGGCGAGCGCGGACACCATCGCGGTCGCGGCAGCGAGATTCGGGTGCTCGGGATCGATCTGCTGCGTGACGAAGATGATGCGGCGCACGAACGGCGAGCCTACGCGGATTCGACCAGAGCCGCGACGCGCCGGGCGTACTCTTCCGGCGGAACGAGGAACGCCTCGGCGGACGGCCGCGCTCCGGCGGCAAGGCGCTCGCGCAACTGTGCGTCGGTGCAGAAGCGGACGATCGCATCCGCAAGCGGCTGCACCTCACCGACCGGCACGAGCAGCCCGTTCTCACCGTCGTGGACCGCGTCCGGGATCCCCCCGCCGGTGCTCCCGATGACGGGCCGGCCGCGCAGGAGCGACTCCACGGCCACACGCGGCAACCCTTCGGAGAACGACGGCAGGACGAGCGCCCACGACCGGTCGAGCAGCGCCGACACCTCCGCGGGCTCGAGCCGGCGATGCCAGATCGTCTGCCCGGGCACGTCGCGGACGAGCACCTCGACCGTCTCGACCTTGTGGCCGTCGCCGACGAGCTCGAGCGTGACGCCCGGCACGCGCGGCGCGGCGATGCGCCACGCGCGCGCGAGGCCGTCGATGTTCTTGTAGCGCTCGAGCACGCCGACGAATGCCAGCCGCCCTTCGACGGGCAGCGGCTCGGTCGGACGATCGACGAACGCGTGCAGCTCGCTGTAGGTGTGGAAGATCGCCTTCGGCTCGACGCCGAGCGCACGCACCATGCCCGCCGTGAACCCGGAGACCGTCCGCACTGCGTCGGCCCGCCGCACCGCAACCTCGGCCGCCTTGTCGGCCAGCGGGCCGATCAGCTTCCGGAGCGGCGAGCCGTAGTAGCGGCTCGCGGTCGTCCAGTCGCCGTGGATCTCGACGATCACCTTCGTCCGCGAACGAGCGAGCCGGCGCGCAACGAGTGCGACCAGGCCTTCGTACGGGCTCTGCGCGATGATCGCATCGGGGCGGAACGAGCGCAGCTCGCGTGCAACGACGAACGGGGCGCGCGCGTAGAAGAAGTGCCCGTCGATCAGCGTGAAGCGCGGCAGGTCGCCGCTTCCCGAACCGGCGGTGCCGACGACGCGCAGATCGAGCACGGCGCCGAGCGCAGCGAACTTGCGCTCGTGCGTGAGCGCGAGGGGACGGGCATACCGGGTCCTGCCGACGAAGAGAACGCGCTTCATGCCGTTGCGGCCGCGAGGATCTCGAGAAGTCGGCCGTACACGCGCCCGGGACTGTAGCGCTCGACAGACGGTGCAGCGTGCGCGCGCAGGTGCGCAGCGAGCGCGTCGTCGGCGAGAAAGCGCTCGATCGCGGCGGCGAGCGCCACCGCGTCTCCGGGCGGACAGAGGAGCCCGTTCTCGGCGTCCTCGACGATCTCGGCGACGCCGCCCACCGCTGTCGCGATCACCGGCGTCCCGGCGGCGAGCGACTCGACCACGCCGTGCGGGAAGTTCTCCCAGCTCGAGGAGAGGATCGATGCGTCGGCTGCGCGGAACAGCTCGAGCACCGTCTGCCGAGGCTGCGGGCCCAGGAAGGTCGCGCCACCCAACCGCTCGAGCCGCGCGCGGTCGGGCCCGTCGCCCGCGATCACGAGTTGCACGCCGGCGCGTCGTGCGGCGTCGATCGCCACGTCGAGCGACTTCTGCTCGGTCAGCCGGCCGGCGAAAACGAGCGTCGGGCCGTCGAAGCGGTGACGGGCGCGCGCGTCGTCGCGGGACGGCAAACCGGTGGCGTCCGGCGCCGGATTCGGGAGCACCTCGGCTAGCGGCGCGCCCCACGCGCGCGCGAGCTCCGCCAGGTACGCGCTCGGGCAGACGACCGCCGCCGCGCGCGCGACGATCGCGTCGCGCGCAGCACGAAACAGCAGCGTTCGCGCAGATCGCTCGCGTTGGAACTCCGCGAGCGAGCCGGTGAAGAGCCCGCGCCGGCGCGCGCGCTCGAAGGCGGGATCGGCGGTGAGCTTGAGCACGTACGGTCGCCGCGCGAGCAGGGACCCAGTGCCGCTGCGCCCGAACATGCCCGTCGAGTAGACGACGTCCGCGCCTCGCGCGAGCCGGCGCACCGCCGCGAGCGCGCGCAGGTGCCGAACGCCCGGCGGGGATGAGCGCGCGATCCACGTCACCGGGTAGCTCTCGTCAGACGGCGGCGCGTCGGCCGTCACGAGCACATGTGGGTCGTGCCCGTGCGCCTGGAGAAACGCCGCCACTTCCGGCGCGTGGCTTGCCGGTCCGCCGACGTCGGGCGGCCAGATCCCGGAGACGATCAGGACCTTCACGGCAGCGGGCGCAGGTCGGGACGGAGGCGCACGAGCAGAATCGCCCAGTAGAGGCAGAACGCGATCGTCGACGCGAGCAACGCGAGCGCGCCGCCCGTCGCGCCCCACAGCCAGCCGAACACGATCACGGTCGGGACGAACACCACGACCTCGACGGCGTGTGTGACGACGCGCAGCCCCGGACGTCCGAGTGTCACCGGCAGGGTCTTCGACCAGCCGAAGATGAGCTGCAGCGCGCCGACGAGCAGCACGATGCGCGCCGCGGTCGTCGCGTGAACGCGGAAGGCGTGGGTGTACGCGACCTGCATCAGCCACGGCATGAGCACCCAGCCGACCGGGACGAGCACGATCATCGCTGCCGTCGCAGTGAAGATGTAGCGACGAAGCACTCGTACGACACGCTCACGGTCGCCGCGCTCGTAGTCGGAGGTCTGCTCGGCGAGCAGCACGAGACGCGCTGGGGAGCTGAGCGCGCCGAATCCCGTAAGCGGCGCCTGCGCGTTGCGAAAGTAGCCCGCCTGCGCGAACGGCGCGACGATACCCATCAGCATCGTGCCGAGCAGGCCGCGCAGCGACGTGAGACTCGATGCAACCGTCGACTGGACGACGAAGGTTCGCATCTCTCGGGCGTGCTCGGCGAGCGGCGCGGTGTCGACGCGCGGGAAGCGGCGGAACGCGACGAGCCCTGTCACCGAGATCGCGGTCGTCGCGATGACCTGCGCGATCAGGAGGCCTGCGATCGCGCCGGTCACGCCGATCGTCGCGCCGATCCCCGTCCCGGTCAGGCGCAGCGCCATCGAGATCGCGTAGAACGCGCCGCGGATGTCGTAGCGGTCACGCAGGATCAGCGCGCCGCCGGCGACGCCCTCGGCCGACTGCGCGAGCGGCACGAACGCACCGACGAGCAGCGGCCAGCCGAGGTGCTGGTGCGGCCAGATCCACATCGAGAGCGGCGCGAGGATCGCGGTGATGGCCATCCCGAGCGCGCCACCGGTCACCTTCACGGCGAGCGCGACCTGGAAGAGCCGCCGGAGCCGCCCCCAGTCCTCGGTGGTCGTGTAGCGGAAGCCGTACTTGATCATCGCCTCGTCGATCGTGAGATCGAGCATCAGCTGGAAGAAGCCGACCGTCGCCATCACGGTCGCGTAGCGCGCGTAATCCCCCGCGCCGAGGACCTTCGTGGCGACGATCGAGGTGGCGAAGCCGAAGACGGTGGCCGAGTAGATGCCGGCCGCCGTAAGCGTGCGCCGGCGCGTCGAACGGGGGGCCATCGTGCCTCCCGACTATAGTCGGGGCCTCGTGGAGCGCTCCGAGAGGCCCTCGCCCGCGGCGGTCGTTCTCGCGCTCGCCGTTCCGTTCATCTTTCTGCACGCGCACTACCAGCCCTCGGTCTCCGCGGGCCCGGTGAACGCCGACCTGACCGACTTCGCGATCCTCGCCGCGGTCGTCGCAGCGTTCGTGTCGGGGCTCCGTGAGGGGTTCGGGCCCCTGCGCGGCAACCGCCGTGTCTGGGGGCCGCTCGTCACTTTCTGCCTCGTGCTGCTCGCGAGCCTCGGCTGGGCCCGGCATCTCGACCCGAGCTACGGGCTCAAGGACCACCTGGTCAGCGCGCTGAAGTTCGTCGAGTACGCGTTCCTTGCCGCCGCCGCACCGCTCGCGCTCCGGCGCAGCGTCGACCGCCGGGTCTTCTTCTGGCTCGTCATCTTGTGGTCCACGTTCCTGACGCTGATCGCGGTGCTCCAGTTCCTCGGCCTCGTGAACGAGTTCAAGGGCCGCCGCCCGGAGCAGCGCGAGCCGTCGTACATCGGCGTCCACGATCTCGGAGCGTTCTCGGGCGCCGCGCTGTCGCTCGGCTTCGCGTCGCTCCTGCTGCGCCTGCGCCGGCGCGAGGGACCGTGGGCCGCGCTCACGGGCGCGTTCGGGATCGCAATCGCCGCCGCACTCGACTCGGTCGGAGGGATGATCGTGACCGCCCTCGCCGGGATCGCGCTCGTGCGCCGCCGTGGGCCGATCGCGCTCGGCCGCATCGCCACCGTGATCGCAATCTGCGCACTCGTCACTCTCGGCGCGGTCACGCTCCGCGGATCGGCGATCAAGGCGTTCCTTCGCTTCCTCGGCGTCTCCGCTGCGGCGAAGCAGGAGACGCAGATCCAGACCTACGCGCAGCGCACGCTGCTCGCATACATCGGCGTCGAGATCTGGATCCACCATCCGGTGCTCGGCGTGGGCTGGCAGGAATCGGAGCTGCCGCACGGGTTCGAGCCGTACCTCGCGCGTGCACGCGCACGCTTCCCGAATGCCGCGCCGCAGTCGTTCCCGTCGAAGGCGCACACGTGGGGTGTCCAGAACGGCATCGTCCAGACGCTGTCCGACCTCGGGATCGTCGGCGGCCTGCTGCTCCTCCTGATCGTGCTGGCGACGTTGCGTCTGTTCATTCGCGTGGCCGCCCGAGGCCCACCCGAGCTCGTGTGGGAGTCGGTCGCCGGAACCGGTTGGCTGATCTTCGCGCTTGCCGTGTTCACCGGCTCCGGGCTCCTGCCGGGACTGCCGGTCGACGCGCTGCTGTGGCTCTCGGTCGGGCTCGCGGTCGCGCTTCACAACTCGCTGACAGCCCCTCGGTAGGGTGCGCGCGTGGCCGATCTCGACACGTGGCCCGGCCGCGAGCACCGTGAGCCGTCACGCAGCACACCCGGCTGGTCGCTCCGCCGGCCGCTGGCCCAGTGGTTACGCGACGAGGGACGAAATGCGGCGGGGAAGCGCGTGCTCGACGTCGGCTGCGGCGTGAAGCCGTACTACCCGTTCTTCGCGCAGGCGGCCTCGTACGTCGGAGTCGACGTGCAGGAGAACCCGCATGCCGATCTCACCGGGTCGGCGGAGGCGCTGCCGGTCGAGGACGGTTCGTTCGACATCGTCCTCTGCACCCAGGTGCTCGAGCACGTGGACGATCCGGGGCGGGTGGTCAGCGAGCTCCGTCGCGTGACTGCGCCCGGCGGACGCGTGCTGGCATCGACCCACGGGGTGATGCTGTACCACCCCAACCCGCAAGATCTCTGGCGCTGGACGCACACGGGTCTGGAGCGGCTCTTCCGCGACGGCGGCTTCGCGAACGTGACCGTGCACCCGGGCGCCGGGTCCGCCGAGGCACTCGCATTCCTGATCGGCAACTATCTCCACCTGCTCGCGAAGCGCGCGGGTGCGGCGATGCTCGCGCGCCCGGCGATCGCACTGCTCA
Organism: Gaiellaceae bacterium; assembly: GCA_035651895.1. Taxonomy (GTDB): domain Bacteria; phylum Actinomycetota; class Thermoleophilia; order Gaiellales; family Gaiellaceae; genus PALSA-600. The sequence continues at coordinate 4,472 of DASREW010000031.1, read as the reverse complement.
ACGCAGCCGCCGCCGCGCTCGACGCGCGCGTTTCGCTCCTTCGCGACCCCGTGCCGGGGGCGCTTTTTGCCAACCTGCACGTCGTGGCGGTCAAGGAATGAGAGTCCTCGTGACCGGCGGCGCCGGGTTCATCGGCTCGAACCTCGTGCGCGGGCTTCTCGAGCGCGGCAACGACGTCCGCGTCCTCGACAACTTCTCGACCGGGAACCGCGCGAACCTCGAAGGCCTCGACGTGGAGGTCGTCGAGGGCGAGCTGCGCTCGTACGAACGGGTGCACAACGCGGTGCGTGGCGTCGAGGTCGTGTTCCATCTCGGCGCGCTCGGATCGGTGCCACGGTCGGTGCAGGATCCGCTCACCTCGAGCGCCGTCAACGTCGAGGGAACGCTGAACGTGCTGCTGGCCGCGCGGGATGAGGGCGTGCGGCGCGTCGTGTTCTCGTCGAGCTCTTCCGTGTACGGCACCCGCCGCGACCTGCCGGTACGCGAGGACGCGGCGCCCGATCCGGTGTCCCCCTACGGTGTCGCGAAGCTCGCAGCCGAGCGCTACTGCGTTTCGTTCTCGCGCGTCTACGAAAGCTTCGAGAGCGTCGTCGTCCGCTACTTCAACGTCTTCGGGCCGCGGCAGAGCCCGTTCTCCCAGTACGCAGCGGTGATCCCGCTCTTCGTCACCGCCATCGCTGCGGACGAGCCGGTTCGCATCGAGGGGGACGGCGAGCAGCGCCGTGACTTCACCTATGTCTCCAACGTCGTGGAAGGAACGATCCGCGCCAGCGAAGCCGCCAACGCGAACGGACGCATCTTCAACGTCGCTGCAAGCAGCCCGGCCAGCATCAACGAGGTGGCCGACACGATCGGGCGCATCATGGCCAAGGAGGTGCGACGCGAGACCGCGCCGCCCCGTCCGGGGGACATCCGCGACTCGTGGGCCGACATCACCGCTGCGCGCGAAGCATTCGACTGGGAGCCCACGATCGACCTCGAAGCAGGCCTCGCGCGTACCGTCGAGGCCCTGCATGGCTGAACGGATCCGCGTCCTGCGGGTGATCGCCCGCCTCAACATGGGCGGCCCGGCCCTTCACGTCGCGTACCTCACGCGCGGGCTCGCGTCACGCGGGTACGACACGACCCTGCTCGCGGGCGAGCTTGCGCGTGGCGAGGACTCCATGGCGTTCGTCGCAAACGAGCTCGGGGTCGACGTCGTGCACGTTCCGCACCTGCACCGGGAGATCTCGCCGGTCCACGATCCGGTGAGCATCGCGCGAGTGGTCGAGGAGATCCGGCGGATCCGACCGCACATCCTCCATACGCATACCGCCAAGGCGGGGGCGGTCGGTCGGCTCGCGGCTCTGCTCGCCGGCGACGCCCGGCCACCCGTGGTCGTCCACACCTACCACGGCCACGTGCTGCGCGGGTACTTCGACCCGGTTCGCACGCAGTTCTTCCGCGAGACCGAGCGGCTGCTCGCCCGGTCGACCGACCGCCTGATCGCCGTTGGGCCCGAGGTCCGTGACGACCTCGTCGAGCTGGGAGTCGCCCCGCCCGAGAAGTTCGTGGTCATCAGACTCGGCATCGACCTCGACTCGCGCGTGCACGGTGACCAGCGCGCCGAGACGCGCGCGCTCTTCGGCATCCCGGCGGATCGGTTCGTCATCGGGTGGATCGGCCGCATGACGGCGATCAAACGCGTCCCGGACATCATCCGCTGCTTCGCCGAGCTACGCAGCCGGGGCGTCGAGGCGACGCTCTGCCTCGTCGGCGACGGGCCTGATCGCGAACCGGCGGAACAGCTCGCTCACGAGCTCGGGGTGATGCGTGACGTGCTGTTCATCGGCTACCAGCGCGACGTGGCGCCGTACTACTCGCTCTTCGACACGTTCGTTCTCGCGTCGGGCAACGAAGGGACGCCCGTGGTCGCAATCGAATCGCTCGCGGCCGCGCGACCGGTTGTCGCCACGAACGTCGGCGGCGTGTCGGACGTCGTGACGGACGGCGAGGACGGGTTGGTCGTCCCGGCCGGCGACAACCGCGCGCTTGTCGATGCACTCGAACGCCTCGCACGCGATCCGGAGCTCCGCAGGCAGCTCGGCGACGCCGGGCGGACGAATGTCGTGCCCCGCTATCGCGTCGAGCGCCTCGTCGACGACATCGACGGTCTGTACCGCGAGCTGCTCGCTACAGCCCCGCGGCCATCTTCATGAAGGCCGCGAAGGAGGGCTTCTTGGCGCCCTTCGCCGTCAGCAGACCGGACTGCCAGCCGTTCGGGTTCGGGTCGTCCTGGAGCAGGAACCAGAGCATCATGTCGATGCGCGGGTTCTTCTTCGCGATTCCGAAGGCCTCGGTCAGATACTTCGCCTGCTGGGCGTAGGTCACGCCGAACAGCTTGTCGGGCGGATTCGTCTGGTAGCCGTACTCGGTGATCCAGATCCGCTTGTTGCCGTAGAGCTGCGTGACGAGCTTGATCAGGTCGCCGATGTTGCCGAGGGTGACGGCGTTCGCCTTGGCGCCGTTCGTGGTCACCGGCTTCGTCGTCGGCTGGTCGGTCGCCGAGGCGTTGTACGGGTGGTGCGCCCATGCGTCGAACGTCTTCAGCCCGTCCTTCTTCACTGCGCGCAAAAACGCGAGCGGCGAGACTGACGGACGCGCCTCGTTCGGGTCGTTGTCGCCGCGCGGCGCGGTCCCGCCGCACGCGACGCGCTCACCGGCGGTCAGCGTGCCGTGAACGCCCGCGTAGACGGCGTTGCAGATCTTCGCGTAGTCGATCGCGCTCTGGACCACCCAGGTCTTGCCGAACTTCTTGTATTGCGGCGACAGGAAGACGGGGTTGTTCGGCTCGTTCCAGGCGAGCCAGTCCTTGACGGCAGGCACGGTTTCGCCGCCCACGTCCTTCGCGCTCCCATCGAAGTGCAGGGCTGCCGCGCGCGCGAAGTTCTGGAGATCGGCACCCTTCGTCGGCGCGTGGTTGAGCGGCTGATCCCCGTTTGCCCACGGCGGCGTGCCGTAGATCGAGAACAGCACGTGGATGCCGACGCTCGCCGCGTTCTCGACCACGTGGTCGTACATCGTCCAGTCGTAGGCCGGGTCCAACGGGTTCGCCGGATGCGCAGGCTTGCGGCGGGCCGCGCCGAACTGCCCGCCCCAGTAGAGCGTGACGCGGATCTCTTGCACGTGCAGCTTCTTGAGCAGGCCGAACGTCGCTGCCGGATCGTCCGGGAAGACGGTCTGCGTCTGGTCGAAGATGCCGACGCGCAGGTAGCGCGACGCGTGCGCAGGGCGCATGCTCGCGGCAAGGACCGCTGCCGCGAGCACGGCGATGACGACCCCTGCCCGTCTCATGTCAGGCCCGGACGGTCTCCCGGCCGAGCGTGCCGATCCACCGGCGCAGCCCTTCCTCGAGATCGATCTCCGGCTCCCAGCCGAGCACCTGGCGGGCGCGCGTGATGTCCGGCCGGCGTACCTGCGGATCGTCGACGGGGAGCGCTTCAAAGACGATCTCGCTCGAGGAGGCCGTGACCTTGATCACGGTCTGGGCGAGCTCGAGCATCGTCACCTCGTGATCGGGGTTGCCGAGGTTCACCGGCAGGTGCTCGCCGCTGAACGCAAGGAGGCACAGCCCGCGGATCAGGTCATCGACGTAGCAGAGCGAGCGCGTCTGCGACCCGTCGCCGTAGACGGTCAGCGGCTTGCCGTCGAGCGCCTGGTTGATGAAGTTGACCGAAGCGCGGCCGTCGTTACGGCGCATGCGCGGGCCGTAGGTGTTGAAGATGCGCGCGATGCACGTGTCCACTCCCTGCTGCTGGTGGTACGTCATCGTCAGCGCCTCGGCGTAGCGCTTCGCCTCGTCGTAGACGCCGCGCGGCCCGATCGGGTTCACGTTGCCCCAGTAGGTCTCCGGCTGCGGATGCACCTGCGGGTCGCCGTACACCTCGCTCGTCGAGGAGATCAGAAAGCGGGCGCGCTTCCACTTGGCGAGACCAAGGGCGTGATGCGTGCCGTAGGAGCCGACCTTCAGCGACGCAAGCGGCATGCGCATGTAGTCCACCGGGCTGGCAAGCGCCGCGAGATGGAACACGAAGTCGACGGGCTCGTCGATGGAGATCGGTTCGGTGACGTCGTGATTCAGGAAGGAGAACGCGTCGTCCTTGAGGTGCGCGATGTTCTCGAGCGAGCCGGTCTCGAGGTTGTCGACGCAGATGACCCGATGCCCTTCGTGCAGCAATCGGTCGCACAGATGCGACCCCAGAAAGCCGGCGCCGCCGGTGACAACGGAAGTCGGCATTGCGCGGGATGGTACTCGGGACGCCGTTTTCGCGTCCCGATCCTTACGAACCTTTTTCATACCGCGGCGCCCCTGGGGTTCTCACCGTGCGTCCCGATAGTGGGGACTGTCAAGCAGGTCATCCCTTTGAAGGAGCAGCGGATTCTCATGAAGCAGCGGATTCTCATCACTCTCTCGGTCGCGGCGGCAGCCCTGA
>DASREW010000030.1:0-24033 GCA_035651895.1 Gaiellaceae bacterium | reverse complement strand
TGGACCTCGTCGTCCCCGCGCGGATCACCGCGGAGCAGATCGAGCGCGCGCAGCGGCTCGCCGTCGAGGCGTTCGTCGCGACCGACTGCGAGGGGATGGCGCGCGCCGACATGTTCGTGCGCTCCGACGGCGAGGTCCTCGTCAACGAGCTGAACACGATCCCCGGGTTCACGGCGACGAGCGTCTACGCACGTCTCTTCGAAGCCTCGGGCCTCCCGTACCCGGAGCTCCTCGAGCGGCTCGCCGACCTCGCGGTGGAGCGCTTCGAGCGCCGCCGGGCGCTGCGCTTCTGATCGCGCCCTCGCCGGGCGCGATCTGCGTTACCGGACGAGCCGCCCGATCAGCGCCGAGGCGGCGCTCACCCCGGCGACGACCGCGAGCAGGAGCACCCCGAAGTCGAGCAGCAGGTTCGCGCTCGACCCGATCAGCAGGCCGCGGAGCGCGTCCACCTCGTAGGTCAGCGGGTTGATCCTGCTGAGCACGCGCACCCAGCCGGGCATGATCGCGACCGGGTACAGCGCGTTCGACGCGAAGAAGAGCGGCATCGTGATCATCTGCCCGATGCCCATCAGGCGGTCGCGCTTCAGGACGACGCCCGCGATCGTCATCGAGAGGCACGAGAAGAACGCCGCGCCGAGCACGACCACGACGATCGCGCCGACGATCTTCAACGGGTTGTACGTGAGCGCGACGCCGAGGATCACCGAGAGGATGAGCACGACGATCACCTGCGCGATCGCGCGGATGCCCGCCGAGAACGCCTTCCCGAGGATGAGCGCCGCGCGCGGCGTCGGCGTGACCAGCAGCTTCGTGAGCACACCCGCGTCGCGCTCCCAGATGATCTGGATGCCGTAGAAGATCGCGATGAAGAGACCCGACTGCGCGATGATCCCCGGCGCGAGGAAGTCGAGGTAGTGCAGGTGGCCGGTCGGGATCGCGTGGATGCGGTTGAACGTCTCGCCGAAGATGACGAGCCACAGCACCGGCTGCACCGCGCGCGTGAAGAGCTCCGTGCGGTCGTGCGAGAGCTTCTGCAGCTCGACGAGGCAGAACGTGCCGACGCGGTTCGGGAAGCGGCGCCAGACCTGCGGCGCGCCCCGGTCAGCCGAGCCGGCTCGCGGTACGACGAGTGCTTCGGATCGCACGCAGGCCTCCTCCCAGGTCGTCGTCGAGGCTGCCGCCGGTGTGGTGGCGGAAGACATCTTCGAGCGTCGCGTCCGGTCCGAGCGCCGACTTCAGCTCGTCGGGCGTTCCCTCCGCCCGGATCGAGCCGAGGTGCATGAGGGCGATGCGGTCGCAGAGCGCATCCGCCTCCTCCATGTAGTGCGTCGTCAGCAGCACCGTCATGCCGGTCGCGTCGCGCAGCTCCTCGACGCGCTGCCACACGCTGTCGCGCGCGACCGGGTCGAGGCCGATCGTCGGCTCGTCGAGGATCAGCAGCGCCGGCCGGTTGACGAGCGCCTGCGCGAGCTCGAGCCGGCGCACCATGCCGCCTGAGTAGGTGTTCGCGAGGCGATTCGCCGCGTCGGTGAGCGCCATCGACTCGAGTGCCGTATCGACGCGCTCGCGCCGCTCGGCCCGAGGCACGTCGAACAGCCGCGCGAACCACATCACGTTCTCGCGGCCCGTCAGCGCGCCCTCGATCGAGAGCTGCTGCGGCACGTACCCGAGCAGCCGCCGCACGGAGGTCTTCGCGCGGCGCACGTCGTTGCCGAAGACGGCGATCTCGCCTTCCTGCAGCGGCAGCAGCGTGTTCATCAGCCGGATCAGGGTCGTCTTGCCGGCGCCGTTCGGGCCGAGCAGGCCGAACACCTCGCCTTCTTGCACCGTCAAGTCGACGCCGTCGACCGCGACGTTGTCGCCGAAGCGGTGGCGGACGCCGTGGCACGCGACCGCGTCGGCTGTTGCCTCGCGGACGGCGACGGTCATGCGGCGCCCTGTGCGCGCTCGAGCTCGCCGATCAGCCGTTCGAGCGTGGGGAGGGCGGACTCGAGCCGGCGCCGGTCGAGCTGCGAGAGGCCGGCGAGCGCCGCGTCGATCGTCTCGACGCGCCGGTCGCGCCACGCCTCGACCTTCGCCCGGATCGCCGGTGTCAGCTCGAGCCGCGCGACGCGCCGGTCGGCACTGTCGACCTGGCGTGCGATGAAGCCTGCATCGCCGAGCTGGCGCACGAGCGTGGAGATCGTGTTCGGCGCGACGCTCAGCTCGCGGGCCGCGTCGGCGACCGAGAGCCCGGGCCGGCGCCGGAGCAGCCGGACGAGCTCGAGCTGCGCGCCCGTCAGCGTCGCCAGCTCGCTCGGCCGCCCGGCCGTCCGCCGGATCGCGCGCCGGAGCGAGGCCAGGGAGTCGAGGAGCTCGTCGCCGTTCACCTCTCGGATAATACCTCTGTTACAGAGGTATTCGGATCACCGATGAGTTTTCGGCGCACGCACGGTCCATACTGGCGTCAACCCGTCGTCCGGAGGTGAATGGCTTGTCCCGCACTGTGCTCGCTATTGGAACTCGCAAGGGCTGCTTCGTTGCCGAGAGCGACGAGGGGCGCCGCGACTGGCAGCTTCGCGGCCCGTTCTGCGAGGGCTGGCCCGTCTACCACGCCATTGTCGACTCGAACGGAACGCTCTTCGCCGCCGCTGCGAGCGAGTGGCACGGCTCGGCGATCTGGCGCAGCAAGGATCTCGGCGAGACCTGGACGCACTCGTCGCAAGGGCTCGAGTACGAGGACGGCCGGCGCATCTCGAAGGTGTCGGTGCTCTCGGCGAGGCACGACCGCGTGCTGGTCGGCGTCGAGATGCCGGGCGTCTTCGAGAGCACCGACGACGGCGACACGTGGGCCGTCAAGACCACGCTCGAGGGACAGCCGGGCTTCGGCGAGTGGGACGATCCCGCCAACCAGCCGCCGGGCCACCTCGGCATGTCGGCGGTGTTCGAGGACGCGGACGACAAGAACCACTGGTGGGCGATCGTGCAGGGCGTCGGCCTGTGGGAGACGACGGACGACGCGAAGACGTGGACGCCGCGCAATCGCGGTCTGCGCGCCGACTGGCCGCGCGAGCACGAGGAGATCGGCTTCTGCGTGCACAAGGTCGCGCGCGGCGCAGACGGCGTGCGCATGTTCCAGCAGAACCACGTCGGCATGCACCGCAGCGACGACGCCGGTCAGAGCTGGACGGAGATCACCGAAGGCCTGCCGACCGAGTTCGGGTTCGCCGCCGCCGCGCATCCGCACGACAAGGACACGTTCCACGTGATCCCGCTCGACCCGGGCCACGGACGCGTCATGCCGGACGGCAAGGCGTGCGTCTGGCGCACGGAGGATGCGGGCTCGTCGTGGCAGCGCTCCGACAAGGGCCTGCCGCAGGAGAACGCGTTCGTCGGCGTGCTGCGCGAAGGGATGGCGAACGACACCTACGACGTCCCCGGCTACTACTTCGGCACGAGCACCGGACAGCTCTTCGCCTCGAACGACGACGCGCAGTCTTGGACGGAGATCGCGGGCTACCTGCCGCCGATCTCGTCCGTCGAGGTCGCGATTCTCGACTGATGGCCGACGTCCATTTGCCGATGACGCTGACGCCGCTGTTCGCGGGGCTGCCACGGCGCGTGGAGCTCGACGCGCCGACGGTTGACGAGGCGATCACGCAGCTCGAGGAGCGATTCCCCGGGCTGCGCGACCGGCTCTGCGAGCTGGGACACCAGCAGCTACGTCCTCACATCCACGTGTACGTCGACCGGACGCGGGCGCAGCTCGACACGCCGATCGACGAGCGCTCGCGGGTCGACGTGATCGCCGCGATCAGCGGCGGCTGAGCAACGCGAGCATCGAAGCGGCCTGCACCGCGAAGCTCGCGGCGTACGCGACGACGAACGCGGGTGCGATGCCGAGGTGGCGAAGCGCGATCGGCAGCACCACGTAGAACGCGACGAACGAGTAGAGCCCGAAGAGCAGTCCGCGCAGCACCTGCACGGCACCGTGCTCGCCCTCGTGCCGGTGCGCGAAGATCGCGAGCACGACCGTGTACAGCGGGTAGACGGCGAGCACGCCCGCCAGCTGGGGCCCGAGCACGGTGGCGAGCCCGGTGAGGAGCAGCAGGAACACCGTCGCGACGACCGCGCGCGCCGGGATGTCCCAGCGCGACGGCAGCACCTGTTCCGCGTCGAGCCGCGGCGGCACGTGCGGCACGAGCCGGAGACCGGCGAGAAGCGCCACCGCGGCGCAGGCGCCGAGCGGGACGACCTCGACGGCGCGCGGCTGCACGTCGAGCGCGTGCAGCACCGCCGCGGCGACCGCGAACGCGACCGACGCGACAAGCACGGCGCTCCGCCAGCCGGCCCTGCGCGCGGTGGCCGCGTACGCGATGCAGAAGGCAACCTCGGCGATCGCGCCGCCGAGCGAGCCGACACCCGCCCGCGCCGCGAACAGGCGGCCGTGCTGCACGGCGAAGAACGCCGCGATCGGTCCCGACGTCAGCGGCAGCCCGACGATCCAGCCAGAGGCGATCCGCCCGAAGCGCCGCCCGATCAGCGTCGACAGCACGACGACGGACGGGGTGAGCACGAGCTTGACGGCGAGGAGCATCGAAACCCAGGGAACTTAGTTGCCGCCGGAGGCGGCAACTAAGTTCCAGAGTTCGCGTACGCTCACCGCATGTGCTTCGACACCGATTCCGAGCCGCCGATCCCGAAGATCGCCGGCGCAGCCGTCTCTCACGACGAGCTGACCCTGAAGGCCGCCGACGGCAACGAGCTCGCCGCCTTCCTTGCGACACCCGACGAGCAGGCCTCGACCGGCATCGTGATCCTGCCGGACGTCCGCGGCCTCTACCACTTCTACGAGGAGCTCGCGCTTCGCTTTGCCGAACGCGGTCACGCCGCGCTTGCGATCGACTACTTCGGCCGCACGCTCGGAGTGGGAAAGCGCGAGAACGACTGGGACTACATGCCGCACGTCCAGCAGACGACGCCGGAAGGATTGATGGCGGATACGCGCGCCGCCGCCGAGAAGCTGCGTGAAGGCGGTGCGTCCGCGATCTTCACCGTCGGGTTCTGCTTCGGCGGCAGCACGTCGTGGCGCGCGGCGGCCGAGGTCGAGGGGCTCGCGGGCGCGATCGGGTTCTACGGCCGGCCGAGCAGGGTCGAGGACTGCATCGACCGGATCAGCGCGCCGATCCTCATTCTCCAGGGCGGCGACGACCCCGGCATCCCGCACGAGGAAAACGCCGCCTTCGACGAGGCGCTGACGAACGCCGGCGTCGAGCACGAGCTCGTCGAGTATCCGGGCGCGCCGCACAGCTTCTTCGACCGCAAGCAGGAGGAGTTCCAGGACGCGTCGGACGACGCGTGGCGCCGCACGCTCGAGTTCGTCGCCGCGCATTCGTGATCCTCGCCGTCGACCAGGGCACGACGGGCACGACGTGCCTGCTGGTCGACGACGAGCTGCACGTCGTCTCGCGCGGCTACCGCGAGCTGCCGCAGCACTTCCCGCAGCCGGGGTGGGTCGAGCACGACCCGGAGGAGATCTGGCGCACCGTCGAAGAGTCCGCCGCCGACGCCGGCGGCGAGTACGACACGGTTGCGATCACGAACCAGCGGGAGACGACGATCCTCTGGGATCGCGCGACCGGCGAGCCTGTCGCGCCGGCGATCGTCTGGCAGGACCGCCGCACCGCCGCTCGCTGCCGCGAGCTCGACCCGGACCTGATCCGCACGAAGACGGGGCTCGTTCCCGATCCGTACTTCTCGGCGACGAAGCTCGAGCTCCTGCTGCGCGAGCACCGCCGCGACAACCTCGCGTTCGGGACGGTCGACTCCTGGCTCGTGTGGAAGCTCACGCACGGCGAGCACCACGTGATCGACGTGACGAACGCGTCGCGCACGCTGCTCTTCAACCTCGAGACGCGCGACTGGGACGACGAGCTGCTTGCGCTGTTCGGGGTTCCGCGCGAGGTGCTGCCGCGCATCGTCGGGTCGGCGGACGAGGTGGGCGAGGGGGAGCTCAACGGCCGGGCCGTGACGATTCGCGGCATCGCCGGCGACCAGCAGGCGGCGCTGTACGGCCAGGGCTGTCACGCCGCCGGCGACGGCAAGGCGACCTACGGCACGGGCTCGTTCGTGCTCGTGCACACCGGAGACGACGCGAGCCCGCCGCCGCACGGCCTGCTCAAGACCGCCGCCGCGGACGGGTACGCGCTCGAAGGGGCCGTGCTCGTCAGCGGCGCGGCGATCCAGTGGCTGCGCGACGGGCTCGGCCTCGTCGGCGCCGCCCCTGAGAGTGAGGCGCTCGCCGAGAGCGTCGACTCGACGGGCGGCGTTCACTTCGTCCCGGCGCTGGCCGGGCTCGGCTCGCCGTGGTGGGACGCCGACGCGCGCGGCCTCGTGACGGGGCTCACGAGGGGCACGACCCGCGCCCATCTCGTCCGGGCGGCGCTCGAGGCGATCGCGCACCAGGTCGCCGACGTGGTCGAGGCGCTGCCGCAGCGGCCGGATGCGCTCCGCGCCGACGGCGGGGCGACCGCAAACGGCTTCCTGATGCAGTTCCAGGCCGACCTGCTCGGCATCCCGGTCGAGGTGGCTGCGGAGGCCGAGACGACGGCGCTCGGAGCGGCGGCACTCGCGGCCGGCCGCGAAACCGGGGTCGGCATCGGGGCCGTATACGAGCCCAGACGGTCCCTCGACGAGGTGGAGATATTGCGGTCCGGCTGGGCCGCAGCGCTCGATTTGACGAGAACTTCTTAGGAATCAGGAGTAATGCTGTAGGCATGGATCCCGAGGCAGGAGGAGCGATGGAGACCGACGGAAAGCTCGAACAGGCGCTGTTCGAGATCCGGCGCGTGATCGCCGGCCAGGAGCAGATGCTCGAGCGCGTGCTCGTCTGCCTGCTCGCGGGCGGGCACGTGCTGATCGAGGGCGTGCCGGGCCTGGCGAAGACGCTGACGATCAAGACGACGGCCGCCGTGCTCGGCGGAACCTTCCACCGCGTGCAGTTCACGCCCGATCTCGTGCCGTCGGACCTCGTCGGCACCCGGGTCTACCGGCCCGACCGCGCCGACTTCGACACCGAGCTCGGCCCGGTCTTCTGCAACTTCCTGCTCGCCGACGAGATCAACCGTGCGCCGGCGAAGGTGCAGTCGGCGCTGCTCGAGGTGATGCAGGAGCGCCAGGTGACGATCGGCCACCAGAGCTTCCCGGTGCCGGCGCCGTTCCTCGTGCTCGCGACGCAGAACCCGATCGAGTCCGAGGGGACGTACCCGCTGCCCGAGGCTCAGGTCGACCGCTTCATGCTGAAGGTGCTCGTCGACTATCCCGCGCACGACGAAGAGCTCACGGTCGTCGGCCGTTCGCTCGAAGCGCCACCCGAGCTGCAGCAGATGCTCTCGCTCGAGGAGCTGAAGGCGCTGCAGCAGCAGGTGACCGAGGTGTACGTCGACCCGGCCCTGATCAGCTGGACGGTCGACGTCGCGACTGCGACGCGCAAGCCGGGCGAGCGCGGCCTCGACGAGGTGAAGGAGTACGTCGCGTTCGGCGCCAGTCCGCGCGGCCCGATCAGCCTCGTCGCGTCGGCGCGCGCGCTCGCGCTCATTCGCGGGCGCGATTACGTCGTCCCCGCCGATCTCGAAGCGCTCGTGCGCGACGCGTTCCGCCACCGGCTCGTGCTCTCGTACCGTGCGCTCGCCGAAGAGGTGCCGCCCGACACGCTGCTCGACCAGGTGCTCGCGGTCGTGCCGCTGCCGCAGATCGACCTGGGGCGCCGCGCGAACGCGGCGGCGTAGGTGACAGCGAGCGCAACCGATCCGCTCGCCCCGACCCGGACGCCCGAGCGCCCGGGCCCCGGCCAGCTCTCGGCCGCGTCGCTGCGCGCGCTCGAGCTGACGGTCGGGCGGCGCGTCGACGGGTTGCTCGCAGGCGACTACCGCTCGAACTTCGCCGGCATCGGCAGCGAGCTCTGGCAGCTGCGGCCGTACGAGCCCGGCGACGACGTTCGCCGCATCGAATGGAACGTGACCGCGCGCACGGGCGAGCCGCACGTGCGCATCGAGCTGGCCGAGCGCGTGCTCGTCACCTGGCTCGTGCTCGATGCGTCCGAGTCGATGGCGTTCGGCACCGCCGAGCGGCGCAAGGCGGACGTCGCGGAGGGGGTGGCGATCGCGGTCGGCTACGCGGCGACGCGGCGCGGGAACCGGCTCGGCACGATCGCGTTCGGCGAGGAGGCGAAGGTCGAGCCGCCGCGGCAGGGCCGGCGCGCGCTGCTCGACACGTTGCAGGTGCTGCGCGAGCTTCCGACCGGAGGCACGGGGTCGCTGCGGGAAGCGCTCGAGCTCGCGAACCGCGTCGTCAAGCAGCGCGCGCTCGTCATCGTCGTCTCCGACTTCCGCGGCCCGCTCGACTGGCAGCGCGAGCTGCTTCGGCTCGCCGGGCGGCACACGGTCGCCGCCGTCGAGATCCGCGATCCGCGCGAGCAGGAGCTCGCGGACGTCGGCGAGCTCCGGCTCGTCGACCCCGAGACGGGCCGGCAGCTGCGCGTCGACACGAGCGACCGCCGCCTGCGTGAGCGGTTCGCCGCCGCCGCGGCCGAGGAGCGCGCCGGGCTCGTGCGCCTGCTCTCGACGGTCGGCGTGCGTCACGTCGCGCTGTCGACCGAGGGCGATTGGCTGCGGCCGCTGACCGCATTCCTTCGCCGCCGGGAGCGCTCGCGGTGAGCTTCGAGTCGCCCTGGCTACTGCTCGTCCTCCTCGGGCTGCCCGCGATCGTCGTCGCGTTCGTGTTCCTCGACGAGTGGCGGCACAGCCGTTCCGCCGCGTGGGCGCCGCTGCCGCTGCAGGCGAACATGGTTCGCCGGCCGCCGGCCCTCGTGCGCATCCTGCCGTTCGCCCTGTTCATGGTCGCGCTTGCGCTGCTCGCCGTCGGCTTCGCGCGGCCGACCGCGAGCTGGCACGTCAAGTCGCAGGAGGCGACGGTCGTGCTCGTGCTCGACAAGTCGGGCTCGATGGCGGCGAACGACGAGTCGCCGACGCGGTTCGCGGCGGCCAAGGCGATCATCCGGCGCTTCATGAGCAAGCTCCCCCACGGCTACGAGTTCTCGCTGGTCTCGTTCTCGAACGACGTATCCGTCGTCACGCCCCCGACGCACGATCTGACGCAGGTGGACGCGGCGCTCGCGCGCCAGAAGACCGGCCCCGAAGGAACGGCGCTGATGGAAGCCGTCGAGAAGGCCGTGCAGGTCGGGGCCTCGGTGAAGGGCACCGTCAAGGGCCGCCGGCCGCCCGCGGTCGTGGTCGTCGTCTCCGACGGCGGCCAGAACTTCGGGCGGACGACGGTGCAGCAGGCGACGAAGGCGGCGCGGGCTGCGAAGACGCCCGTGTCGACGATCGCGCTCGGCACGCCGAACGGCATCGTCCGCCAGAAGATCAAGGGCGGCTACACCGAGCAGATCCAGGTGCCCGCGCAGCCCGCGACCCTGCAGCAGCTCGCCCGCGGGACCGGCGGCTTCTTCCAGCGCGGCGCGGCGGGCGCAAACGTCAAGCAGATCTACGACGAGCTCGGCTCGCGCGTCGGGCAGCGCAAGAAGACGGTCGAGGTGACCTCGGGCCTCGCCGCCGGAGCCCTCGCGTTCATGCTCGCCGGCGGCATTCTCTCCGGCGTCTGGCTGAGGAGGGTCCCATGAGAGCGTTCCTGCTCGCGCTCGTTGCGGCTCTCGCGGTTGCCGCCGCGACGGCGCCTGCCGGAGGTGCGACCAACGAGTGCCAGGGCATCCAGAAGTGCATCAGCGTTCCCGGGCCGTGGGTCGTCGTGCCTCCGCATGGGAACGCCGAGTACCTGCTGACGTGCCCGAAGGGCCAGAGCATCGTCGGCGGGCTCGACGCGCAGGTGACATCGCGCACCGTCCACGTGACCTTCGAGGACGCGCAGCTCGGCGCGCCCGTCGGGCCGGGGATCACGACGACGAAGTACGCGCTCTTCCGCGCCGTGTCGACGTCAGGTTCGGTGCAGTCGTTCCAGCCGTTCCTCGGCTGCATTCCGGTGCAGGGCGGGGGAGGGCGGTCGACGACCTCGGCGCGGACCGTCAGCCCGCCCGGCCAGAATCTCGATCTCCGCTCGCGCATCGTCGTGATCGGGCCGGGTGACGTGAAGTTCACGCGGGTCGGCTGCGCCGCGAACGAGACGCTGATCGGCGGCTGGGACGCGATCGCGTTCCGGACGAAGAAGCCGCCGTCCACCGCGAGCATCGCGCTGATCCATGCGCACTATGCGATCGCGAAGAAGCAGGTCGTCGTCACGGCATCCGCGACGGACGCGCTGTCCGCGGACGCGAACGCGATCGTCCAGGCCGGCGCGGAGTGTGCTCCGAACGCATGAGCTTCGGCTCCCCCTACCTGCTGCTCCTGCTGCTGCTGGTCCCGGCGCTGGCAGTCGCCGCGTGGTGGCTCGAGCGGCGCCGCTCGAACTACGCCGTCGCGTTCACGAACCTCGACGTCCTCGCGTCGGTCGCGACGACCACGCGCCGCCGCTGGATCACGCTGCTGCCGCTCGCGCTGTTCCTGCTCGCGGTCACGGCCGCGTCCGCGGCCGTCGCTCGGCCGCGGATGAACGTGCAGCAGCCGTCGGATCGCGCCACCGTCGTGCTGCTCGTCGACGTCTCGGGCTCGATGCGCTCGAACGACGTGAAGCCGACCAGGCTGGGTGCGGCGCAGGAGGCGATGACGCTGTTCGCCGAGAAGATCCCGAAGCAGGTGAAGATCGGCCTCGTCGCCTTCTCGAACGGCCCCGACGTCCTCGTGACGCCGACGACCGACCGGAGCATCCTGCTCGAAGGCATCCAGCTGCTCTCGCCCGAGTCCGGAACCGCGATCGGCGACGCGATCGGCGAGACGGTGCAGGTCGTCAAGCAGGCCGTCGGCGATGCGCCGCGCAGCAAGCAGGGGAAGATCCCCGGCACGATCGTCCTGCTCTCCGACGGCGCCCAGACGCGGGGAACGCTGACGCCGCTCCAGGGAGCGAACCTCGCGAAGGAAGCGGGCATCCGCATCTTCACGGTCGTGCTCGGCACGAATCACGGCACGCTCAACTTCGGCGGCGGCGGCTTCTTCGGCGGCGGCTTCTTCGGCGGCGGAGGTGGCGGCGGGTCGATCGCCGTGCGGCCGGACCCGGTGACGCTCGGACAGATCGCGAAGGTCACGGGCGGGCAGATGTTCCGCGCGAAGACGGCCACGAAGGTGACGAACGTGTACAAGCAGCTCGGCTCGAGCATCGCCCGGCGCACGGTGCGCCGCGAGGTCTCCTCGTGGTTCGTCGCTGCTGCGGGGCTGCTGTTGATCGGCTCGCTCGCCGCGGTGCGCGTCACCGGCGGGCGACTGCCGTAGCAGCCGCCCGCACGGCGAGCACAGCTCTTACTTGAGGTGGTTCGCCTTCAGGAACGCGGCGGCGACCTTGGCGGGATTCGCCTTGTTCACCTCGACCGCCTTGTTCATGGCGACGATCGCGTTGAGCGTCAGGTCCTTCGACACCGCGTTCACGGTCGTCGTGAACTTCGGGCCGAGCTGCTGGAGCAGCGAGGTCTTGACGATCGGCGCGACATTCTGGAACCCGGTGATGTGCTTCGGGTCCTTCAGCACCGTGTACTTCGAGTTCTTGCCGAGCGGCGGGTCGGTCGAGAAGACGTCGGCCGCGAGCACCTTGCCGGCGTCGAGCGCCGCGTACGCCGAGATGCCGGCGAGCGGCAGGAACGACGCGTTCGACAGCCCGTACTGCTTCGTGTAGCCGATGAAGCAGGTGTTGCGCGTCTTGCACTCCGGGAAGCCGCCGAGCTTGAACGGGCCGACCTTCTTCAGGTCGCCGATCGAATGGAGCCCGTACTTCTTGGCCGTCGCGTTCGTCACCGCGAGTACGTCGGTGTCGTAGAACGGCGTCGGCGCGAGCAGCGAGTAGCCCTTGCCCGCTTCGAGCTTCTTCGCGAGCTGGTACGTGGCGGACGCGGTCTTCGGCGACGTCTTGTGTCCGAAGACGTCCTGCACGATCACGCCGGTGTACTCCGGATACATGTTGATCTTCCCGGTCTGCAGCGAGGAGGTCATGAGCTCCGTTGCTCCGATGTTCTCCTTGTAGGAGACCGTGAAGCCGGCCCCGGTGAGCGCCTGCTTGTACAGCTCGCCGAGGATGTACTCCTCCGGGAAGTTCTTCGTGCCGAGGATGATCGTCGGCCCTGCGTTTGCACTCGCGTGCGCGGGACGCGTGAACACAGCGGCGTACAAGCCGATGATGATCGCGACCCCGAAGCTGATGGCGAAGGCTGCCTTCGCCGCACGACGGTTGTGTTTGCGAATCACGTGCACTCCTTTCAGGTGGTGAGGTCTCTGACGACACTAGTACGGCGAAGCCCCCTGGGCGTTACGGCTGTCTGAAGGCCGACGAGCACGAGGAATACGAGAGCGGAGAGCGCCATCACGCACAACGAGGCTCCGAGCACGCCCGCGAGGCGGTAGCTCGCCTGGTTGACGATGATGTCTCCAAGCCCGCCGCCGCCGGCGATCGCCGCGATCGGCGCGGTGGCGACGATCGTGACCGCCGCCACGCGAATTCCCGTGAAGAGCAGGGGAATCGCGAGCGGAAGCTCCACCTTCGCGAGCACCTGCGGACCGGTCATGCCCATCCCGCGCGCAGCTTCGACGGTGTCGCGGTCGGCGCCCTCGATCGCGTCGTAGGCGTTCGTGAGGATCGGTCCCGTGCCGAGGACGGCGAGCGCGACCATGTTGTTCACGAAACCGATGCCGAGCAGTGTCAAGAACGCCGCAATCAGCACGAGGCTCGGCAGTCCACGACCGAGAATCGACGCGCCGATCGCGAGTGTCGAGAACCGGTGGTAGTGGCCGAGCACGATCCCGAGCGGCATCGCGACGAGCGCTGCGATGCCGAGCGCAGCGCCGGAGAGCTCGAGCTGCTGCCACGCCTTCGTCAACAGGAAGCCCGGGTTGTCGCCGATGAATCGAAATGCGTCGACGAACGTATGGAGATTCGCGATGTCTGCGACCGTCATGCCGTTCTCCTCGCCCAGGGCACGAGCAACCGGCGCATGACGACGAGCGTGGCGTCCGCTGCGAGCGCGAGCGCGACGGCGAGCGCGCCTGCGGAGTAGATCTCGGTCTTGAACGGCGTCGGGTCCTGCAGCGCATTGAAGATCGGATAGCCGAGCCCTTTCGTCGTGACCTCGATCCCGGCGATCGTCCCGATCGCGACCGTCGAGACGACTGCGATGCGAAGGCCGCCGACGATCGCCGGCACTGCGAGCGGCAGCTCGACGCGCGTCAGCACCTGGAGGCGCGTCAGTCCCATCCCTTGCGCCGCTTCGATCACGTCGGCGGGGACGCTGCGTAGCCCGGTGACGATGTTCGGGAACAGGATCACGAGCGTGTATGAGGTCAGCGCCACCTCGACGGTCGTGAGCCCGAGCCCGGTGATCGGGATCAGCAGCTGGAAGAGCGCGAGGCTGGGGATCGTGTACAGGAGCGCGGACACGACGCTGAACGGCTGCTCGAGCCTGCGGAAGCGGTGGGCGAGCAGCGCCAGCGGGAACGCGATCGCGAAGCCGATGCCCACCGCGATCGCGGTGATCTCGAGGTGCTGTGCGAGCGCAGGCCCGAGCGTGTCGCCCCAGTGCTGCTTGACCCAGCCCCAGCAGAACGCGTGGTCGCCGGTGACGCACGAGCTTCCCTGGCCGAAGTTCGGGATGACGGGACCGCCGCCGGCAAGCCTCACAGGAGCTTCCTCGCTGCGTCGAGCGTGAACAACCCGAGAACGTGCCCGTCGTTCTCGACGACCACGCGGTCGGCGCCTGTCTCCAGCATCAGCGAGATCGCGTTCCGAACAGTCGTGGACGGCGGTACACGCGGAACACCGGAACTTGGTTCGCCCGTTCCGGGCGAACCAAGTTCCAGAGTTTCAAGAGTGCGCAGCGCAAGCCGTCTCAGCGCCCGGTCCTCGCCGATGAACTGCGCGACGAAGTCGTCGGCGGGGTGCGCGAGGATCGCGTCGGGCGTGTCGTACTGCGCGAGCACACCGCCTTCGCGCAGGATCGCGATGCGGTCGCCCATCCGGATCGCCTCGTCGATGTCGTGCGTGACGAAGATCACCGTCTTGCCGACCTCGTCGTGCAGGCGGAGCAGCTCCGTCTGCAGCCGGAAGCGCGTGATCGGGTCGAGCGCGCCGAACGGCTCGTCCATCAGGAGGAGCGGCGGGTCGGCGGCGAGCGCGCGCGCGAGCCCGACCCGCTGGCGCTGTCCGCCGGAGAGCTGAGCGGGATAGCGCTTCGCGTCGGCGGGCTCGAGGCCGACGAGCTCGAGCAGCTCCCGGGCGCGCTCCTCGATGCGCTTCTTCGGCCAGCCGAGCAGGCGTGGGACGGTGCCGACGTTGTCGCCGACGGTCATGTGCGGGAACAGCCCGATCTGCTGGATCACGTACCCGATGCCGCGGCGCAGCTCGGTCAGCGGCAGGTCGGCGATGCTGCGCCCGTCGATGCGGATCTCGCCCGAGTCGAAGGGGATCAGGCGGTTGACCATCTTCAGCGCCGTCGTCTTGCCGCCGCCCGACGGCCCGACGAGGACGCAGAACGTCCCGGCCGGGATCTCCAGCGAGAGGTCGTTGACCGCGGCGGCGTCGCGGCCCACGTACCGCTTCGTGACGTGGTCGAACACGATCTCGGCTGCGCGAGTCTCGGTCATGCGGGCTTCGGGTTCCTGATCCCGGCGAGGCCGATGACGCCGCCGGCGGCGACGAGCCCCGTTGTGATGGCCATCGCGATGCGGTAGCCCGAAAGGTCGAGCTTGTTGTCGCCGCCCGCAACCGCTGCGCCGACGATCGCGATGCCGAGCAGGCCCGCGACGCGCGCGACGGCGTTGTTGACGCCGCTCGCGACACCCGCGTCGCCTTCGCCGGCGTCCGCGAGCACCGTTGCGGTGAGCGGCGCGACGATCAGCGACAGCCCGACCGAGAAGACGAGCAGCGGCGGCAGCAGCTCCCACCAGTAGGTGAAGCCGGGGCGGAGGCGGATCAGCGCCGCGAGCCCGAGAGCGGCGACGAGCGGGCCGACGCCCATGAAGAAGCGCGGCCCGAGCCGCATCGAGAGCCGGCCGACGCGCGGCGAGAGCACGAACATGACGATCGAGATCGGCATCAGCGCGAGCCCGGACTGCAGAGCGGAGTAGCCGGCGAGCTGCTGCACGAAGAGCACGAGGAAGAACGTCAACGTCGAGAGGCCTGCGTACACCGCGAGCGTCTCGAGGTTGGCGAACGAGAAGTTCCGCTTCGCGAACAGCCGCAGCGGCAGCATCGGCGCCGTGCGCCTGCGCTCCCACCACACGAACGACCCGAGCAGCGCGAGCCCGATGACGAGCGGCGCGACGATGAGCGGATCGCCGAAGCCGCGCTCCGGCTCCTCGATCAGCGCGAAGACGGGCCCGCCGAGCCCGAGCACGCAGAGAACGGCGCCGACGACGTCGATGCGCGGTCGGGTCCCCGTCGGCTCGCGGTGCGGGACCGCATACGCGACGAGCGCGGCCGTGGCGATCGCAAACGGCACGTTGATGATGAACACCCAGCGCCACGACGCGTGCGTGACGAGCCAGCCGCCGACGAGCGGCCCGATCACGAATGCGACGCCCGTCCACGCCGTCCAGGCACCGATCGCCGCGCCGCGCTCCTCACCGCGGAACGTCGACGTGATCACGGCGAGGCCGGCCGGCGTCAGGATCGCGCCGGTGACGCCCTGCAGGCCGCGGGCGACGATCAGGACGGTGCCGTCGGGAGCCGCGGCGCAGACGACCGACATCACGCCGAAGGAAACGATTCCGAGCAGGAACAGCTTCCGCGGCCCGAACAGGTCGCCGAGCGACCCGCCGACGAGAAGCAGGGAGCCCAGGGTCAGCAGGTACGCGTCGGCGACCCACTCCTGCAGCGCAAGCCCGCCGCCGAGGTCGCGCCGGATCGCCGGCAGCGCCACGTTCACGACGGACGCGTCGACGAAGACGATCACCGAGCCGAGGATGCACGCGACGAGCACCAGGCGGTTGCGGGTTTCCGGCGACAGAGGCTCGATATTTGCAGAACGCGGGCGGGTGGCAGAAGCCGCCGCGGCGGCTAGTTCGAGCGGGCCGACCGCGGCCGCCGGGGCAACCGGCGGCCGCGCAGCTGCTCGACGTGCGCGTTGATCGTGAGCTTCGTGAAGAGCGGGTCGGAAGGCCTCATGGCGCTCCCCTTTCTCTCGGCCTCAAGTATCTCGATATCGAGATAATAGATGACGTACCTCTTGACGTCAAGAGATTCGATGTCAAAATGTGGGAACCGATGGCCGAAGATCACATCGACCGCTTCCTGAAGCGGGTCGCCGACATCGACGCCGAGATCGATCTCGAGGTCGAGGGGATCGTCGACCGGATCGGCGGCATCAACCGTCGCATCCACAACGCGCTGAAGGAGACGCTCGTCGAGTACGACCTGACGCCGGAGGACTGGCACGTGCTTTCGCACCTGCGCTTGCGCAAGGACGGCAGGCCGAGCACCCCTGGCGCGCTCGCGCGCTCGCTCGACCTGTCGTCCGGCGCGATGACGAGCCGGCTCGACCGGCTGGAGAAGCTCGGGCACATCCGCCGGCTTCCCGATCCGGGCGACCGCCGCGGCGTGCTCGTCGAGATGACCCCGGAGGGTGTCACCGCCTGGGACGCCGCCGCGACCGTGCAGGCGCGGAAGGAGGCGTTCTTCGCCTCGGCGCTCTCGCCGGCCGAGCAGAAGCGGCTCAATGCGCTGCTGCGGAAGATCATGCTCGCCTTCGAGGCGCGCGAGCCGCCCGGCTCGCACAAGGACTGACGTTTGCGCGCCGCACGCGCGGGCGGCCTGCTCTTGATGGCCGCCGCGCAGAACGAGTAGCGGTCTGGACAGGCAGCGCGCGGCGCGAGAAGCTACCGGCGTGCGGGCAGGCACAGGGGCTCTCGTCAGCGTGACACTCATTGCCGCGGCACTGTTGTTCTCGCCGCGAACCGACGCCCGCGGGCAGGTCGACAAGCCGTGCGACACGAATCACCCGCACCGCCTGGGGTGGACGCGGAGCTGGGCCACCGCGGATGCGGTCCTCTGCGCCGATGCGCGCTACTTGGCCGACAAGATCCAGCTCATCAACATCTCAGCCGCGACCGTGCTGAAGGCGAATCTCAGCTCAGAGTCGCTGGAACAGGATGGGCCGCCGGTCCCACAGGGTGACCTCGGCGAACGAGCCGCGATGCTTGCGGTCGGCGGGTCCTGCAAGCCTGGGGCGGACTGTTACCTCCTGCCGGGGCGGACGATGTTCGCGAGCGGGCCTTTGGTCGCGGTATCCCTCTCCGTCAGTCGGGCCGTCGTGGCGACGGCGAAGTACAACGCCGCGCTGAGCCTCGGCGACTATGTCGAGTCCCACCTCTCCCGGGTGCCACCCAGCGAGGCGAAAGAGGTCGCCGCGTGCGTCCAGCAGGTCGTCACCGAGTCTTCGGCCTTTTCCGTCGACCTGATCGGCGACGACCTTCGGCAGGCTCTCGCGAGCTACGGGAATTGCGCGCCCGTCGCCAGGTCGTTGTTCGGGCGCGACGCCGCGACCGCCGCCAAGGACGCCACGCTCGCCGACAAGATCGCCGACGACCTGCGTGGGACGATCGTCGACCGGCTGGCGGAGCTGAGCGAGTCGGCCGTCAAGGTTCTCCACGGTCGCTAGGTCCCGGTTCTGAGCCCGGCGTCGCCGGTCCTCGGGCCGAGTGCGTGGAACGGCTCCGGCTCGCGCCGCTCCTCGATGCAGTCCGCGACGTACTCGGCGAACGCGGGGCCGTGCTTGAAGCCGTGGCCGGACCCGCCGCCGACGAGCCACCACGACGAACGCTCGGGATGGCGCGCGACGAGGAAGTGCGTGTCCGGCGAGAGGTCGTACTGGCAGACGCGGCCGCCGATCACCGGCGCGTCGGCGAGGGCCGGGAAGCGGCGGGCGGCGAAGTCCCGCGCGAGCTGCTCGCGCGCGGGCAGCGGGATCCGCTCGAGCGTGTCGGGATCGACCTGCTCGCTCGGATGGTCGGGCGCGACCTTCACGCCGAGCCCGCCGACGTCGCCGTGCCCGTAGAAGCCGGCGTCGTACTCGACCCAGCCGGGCGCGCCCGCCCAGCCCGCGTCGCCGCCGAGGAAGAACTCGTCGCGCCGCTCGACCGTGACCGGTACCAGCCCGGGGAAGAGCTTCGGAAGCCAGGCACCGCACGCCCAGACGACCACGTCCGCTCGCGGATCGTCCGCGGGCACGACGAGGCCCGCGCGGCGCTCGGCGCCGAGGCGAACGGCTTCCGCGGTGAGGAGCTGCGTCGCGGAACGCGCGTACAGCACACCTGCCTCAGGCTCCCAGAGCACGCCGTGCAGCTCCTCGACCGCCAGCGACGGAAAGAGATCGCGCGCAGCCTCGGGCGAGAGCCATTCGTGCGGCACGCCGGCCGCCGCGAGCGTGGCGACGCTTCGACCCTCGAAGCCGTCCGGGCGGTGCGCGAACCAGGCAAGGCCGGTCTGCTCCCAGACGCGGGTGCCCGTCTGCTCCTGCAGCTCGAGCCACTGGGCTCGTGCGCGCCACGCGAGGTCGGTGTACCACCGCGCTTCGGCATGGGCGGCGCGCAGCAGGCGCGTGTCTCCGCCGGAGGCGGACCGCACGGTTCCGGGTGCGTACTGTTCGGCGAGCGTCACCGCGAAGCCTCGCTGCGCAAGCTCGCGTGCGAGGGCGGCACCGTTCACGCCGGCGCCGACGACGAAGGCCGAAGGCATGGGCGCGATAGTGCCAGGCGCTGGAAGTGCCCGGCACCTGGACTACGCGGCGACGGGCGCGTCGAGCCCTGCGCGCAGCTCGCTCACGAGCGCGGCGAGCGCAGCAGGCCCTTCTTCCGCAGCCGCCACCGCCGCCGAGCCGACGACGACGCCGTCGCAGAGCTCTCCGGCGGCGCGTGCATGCTCACGCTTTGAGATGCCGAAGCCGGCGTAGAGCGGCACCGAGCTCACCGCCCGCGCACGTTCGGCGAGCGGCGCGAGCGACGGCGCGAGCTCGGCGCGGGCGCCGGTCGTTCCCGTGACGGTCACGAGGTAGAGCCAGCCGTCGGTCGTGTCGGCGGCGAGCTTCAGCCGTTCGTCGGACGACGTCGGTGCAACGAGCTGCACGCGGCGCAGCTCCGGCCACACGTCCGCCGGGAGGTCGGGGACGATCAGCGACGTTGCGCCTGCGTCGTGCGCGTCGCGCGCCAGCTCGTCGCGTCCGTATGCCTCGAAGATCGAGGCATACGTCATCGGGATCAGCGGCACGTCGACGCGGCTGCGGATCTCGGCGAGCACCTCGAGGCAGCGCTTCGTGCGCATCCCGGCCGCGAGGGCGCGCTCGCCCGCGCGGCGGATGAGCGGCCCATCGGCGAGCGGGTCCGAGAACGGGAACCCGATCTCGAGGATGTCTGCACCCGCCTCGATCGCCGCCTGCGCGAGCTCCGGCGTGTCGGGCATCGCCATCAGGTAGACGACGAGGGCCTTAGGCATGGCGCAGCACCTCCGCAAGGTCCTTGTCGCCGCGGCCGGAGAGGCAGACGAGCACGAGCTCCGCGCCGCAGTCGAGCCCGCGTGCGAGCGCATGGGACGACTCGAGCGCCGGCACGATCCCTTCCGTCTCGCACAGCCGGTGGAACGCGGCGAGCGCTTCGTCGTCGGTGCACGGCACGTATTCGGCGCGGCCGCTGTCGCGGAGCGACGCGTGCTCCGGCCCGACACCCGGGTAGTCGAGGCCGGCGGAGATCGAGTGCGCGTCCTGGATCTGTCCGTCCTCGTCGGCGAGCACCGACGAGCGGGCACCGTGCAGGACGCCGCCGCGACCCGTGCCGAGCGACGCCGCGCCTGCGGCCTCGACGCCGATCAGCCGCACGCCCTCGTCCTCGATGAAGTCGTAGAACGTCCCGATCGCGTTCGAGCCGCCGCCGACGCAGGCGACCACGGCGTCGGGCAGGCGTCCCTCGGCGGCGAGGATCTGCTCGCGCGCCTCGCGGCCGATCACGCGCTGGAGCTCGCGGACGAGCTCCGGGTACGGCGCCGGGCCGACGCACGACCCGATGACGTAGTGCGTCGTCTCGACGTTCGCGATCCAGTCGCGGATTGCCTCGCTCGTCGCCTCCTTGAGCGTGCGCGTGCCGAACTCGACGGGGCGGACCTCCGCGCCGAGCAGGCGCATCCGCTCGACGTTCGGCGCCTGCCGGCGCATGTCCTCGCTGCCCATGTAGACGATGCAGTCGAGGCCGAAGCGCGCGCACACGGTCGCGGTCGCGACGCCGTGCATTCCCGCGCCGGTCTCGGCGATGATCCGCGTCTTGCCGAGGCGCTGTGCGATCAGCACCTGCCCGAGCGCGTTGTTCAGCTTGTGCGCGCCGGTGTGCATCAGGTCCTCGCGCTTCAGGTACATGCGCTGGTCCGGTGCGAAGCGCTCGGCGCGCGTGAGCGGCGTCGGACGGCCGGCGTAGTTCGTCTGCAGCTCGTGCAGCTCGGCGAGGTACGACGGGTCGTTGCGCAGCTGCTCCCACGCCTGCTCGAGCTCGTCGAGCGCGGGAATCAACGTCTCCGGGACGTACCGGCCCCCGTAGGCGCCGAAGGTTCTGATCGTGGTCATGCGTTGGCTGCCTCCACCCAGCGGCGTACGAGGTCGTGGTCCTTGATTCCAGGCGCTGCCTCGGTCGAGCGTGCAGAGTCGACCGCCCACGGCTTGACGAGCTCGACCGCCGTGCTCACGTTCTCCGGCGTGAGGCCGCCTGCGAGCATCACGCGTCCCGTTGCCGCACGTGCGCGGTCGAGATGCGTCGAGTCGTTCTCGAGCCACGGCAGGTCGACGACGGTGCCGACCTCCTCGCCGTCGCGCTCGAGCTTCGCGTCGCGGGCGCGATGGCCGTCCTGCAGCTCGTAGACCTGCGCGAGGTCGGCGTCGGTCTCTTCCGGCTCGCCGACAAAGACCGCGACGCGCAGGACCGTGTCGGGCGCGTCGAGCACCGCGTCGGCCCGGCGGGGCGAGGTGTCGGAGAGGATGAAGCCGACGAGATCGGCGCCCGCCTCGACCGCGACGTCGACGTCCTCCTGCCGGGTCAGCCCGCAGACCTTCACCAGTGGCCGGTGCAGCAGCTCACGCAGCTTGGCTCCCGGATCGCCGGCGCGCATCAGCGTCGAGCCGACCAGCACGGCGTTTGCGCCGGCGAGCTCGGCCGCAGCCGCCTGCGCGCGCGTGTCGATCCCGCTCTCGGCGATCACCACCCGGTCTCGCGGCGCGCGCGCAACGAGCTCGAGCTGTGCCTGCCGATCGATTGCGAAGGTCGAGAGGTCGCGCGCGTTCACGCCGACGATCGGCGCGTCGAGCGCCGCCGCGCGCTCGAGCTCGGCCGCGTCGTGCGCCTCGACGAGCGTGTCGAGGCCGAGCTCGGTCGCGACGGCGAGCAGCTCGCGCATCTGTGTGTCGTCCAGATCGCGGAGCAGCAGCAGCGCCGCGTCGGCGCCCGCGTCGCGCGCTTCCTCGAGGTGCGCGTGTGTCGAGAAGAAGCCCTTCGCGATCAGCGGCAGCGTCGTTGCCGAGCGAGCGGCGCGCAGGTCGTCCCACGTTCCGGCGAAGCGCTCGTCGACGAGCACCGACATCGCCCGCGCACCCGCGGCTTCGTACGTGCGGGCGACGTCGACGACGTCGCCGCCGGGACGCAGGTCGCCCGCGGACGGCGAGCGGCGTTTGAACTCCGCGATTGCGCCGAAGCCCGGCGCCGCGAGCGCGTCCAAGAACCTCATACCCGCACCGCCTGCGAGAACGCGATCAGCTCGTCGAGGCGGGCAGCGGCCGCGCCCGAATCGAGCGTCTCGCGCGCGATCGCCAGGCCCTCGCGCAGGTCGGCCGCATGCCCGCCTGCGGCGATCGCGCCGGCAGCGTTGAGCAGGATCGCCGAGCGCCGACCGCCGTTGCCGCCCGCGAACACCTCGCGGATCCGTTGCGCGTTCTCCGCCGCGTCGCCGCCGCGCAGCTCCGCGGGGTCGCACCGCGGCACGCCGAGGTCGAGCGGGTCGATCTCGCGCCGCGTCACCTTGCCCTCGACCACCTCGCAGACGAGGTTCGGCCCCGCGGGCGAAAGCTCGTCGATGCCGCCTGCGCCGTGGACGACGAAAGCCCGTCGCGCGTCGAGCTGCGCGAGCACGTCGGCGATCACGGGGACGAGCAGCGGCGAGTACACGCCGACGACCTGCGCGCGCGCGCCGGCCGGGTTCGTGAGCGGGCCGAGCACGTTGAAGACGGTGCGGGCGGCGAGCTCACGCCGGACCGGCCCCGCGTGCTTCATCGCTGGATGGTGCGTCGGCGCGAACATGAAGCCGAAGCCGAGCGTGTCGATCGACTCCGCGATGCGCTCCGGCGAGAGCTCGAGGTCGAAGCCGAGCGCTTCGAGCACGTCGGCGCTGCCGGACTGCGACGACACGGAGCGATTCCCGTGCTTCGCGACCGCCGCCCCGGCCGCGGCCGCGACGAGCGCGGCGGCGGTCGAGATGTTGAACGTCTTGCCGCCGTCGCCGCCGGTGCCGGCCGTGTCGACGAGATCGTCGCGCTTCGCCTGTACCGGGATGACGTGCGCGCGCATCGCCTCGGCCGCGCCGGCGATCTCTGCAGGCGTCTCGCCCTTGAGCCGCAGCGCGACGAGAAAGCCGCCGATCTGCGCGGGCGTCGCCTCGCCGGACATGATCGTGTGCATCACCTCGCGCGACTCCTCGCGCGTCAGGTCGACACCGTCGAGCAGCTTCGAGAGCGCGTCCTGGATCATGCGGCCCGCTCCAGGAAGTTGCGCGCGATGTCGAGCCCGTGCGGCGTGAGCACCGACTCGGGGTGGAACTGCACGCCGTCGACCGGCAGCTCGCGATGGCGGACCGCCATCACCTCTCCGTCGGCCGCGGTCGCCGAGATCTCGAACACGTCGGGGACCGAGGTGGCGGCGAGCGAGTGGTAGCGGCCGGCGAGGAAGTCCTCGGGCAACCCGTTGAAGATGCCGCGGCCGTCGTGCGTCACGAACGTCGCCTTGCCGTGGACGAGCTCACGCGCCTGACCGACCGTGCCGCCGAAGAGCTGCACGAGCGCCTGGTGCCCGAGGCACACACCGAGTATTGGGACCCGGCCGCACAGGCGATCGAGGATGTCCATCGACGTGCCCGCGTCCTCGGGACGGCCGGGCCCCGGGGAGATGACGAGGTGGGAGGGGGAGAGTGTCTCCGCCTCGTCCGGCGTAATCTCGTCGTTGCGTCGGACGACAACGTCGGCCCCGAGCTCGCCGAACAGGTGCGCCAGGTTGTAGGTGAACGAGTCGTAGTTGTCGATCAAGAGGATCAGCGTCCTACCTCCGCGGCCTCGATCGCGGCCTCGATCGCCGCGAGCTTGTTCAGACATTCCTGGTGCTCGTCGCCCGGATCGGATTCCGCGACGATCCCGCCGCCCGCCTGCATGTACGCGCGCCCGTTCTGGAAACGCACTGTGCGCAGCGCGATGCACGTGTCGAAGCCGATGCCCGGCAGGTGATAGCCGACCACGCCGGCGTACGTGCCGCGGCGGTAGCCCTCGAGCTCCGAGATGATCTGCATCGCGCGCACCTTCGGCGCGCCCGAGACGGTGCCCGCCGGGAAGCAGGCACGCAGCAGGTCGAACGAGGTCACGCCGGGCTGCAGCGTGCCCGCGACCTCCGACACGAGGTGCGTGATGTGCGAGAACCGCTCCGCCTCGAGGAACCGCTCGACGGTCACCGTGCCGGGGACGCAGACGCGCGAGAGGTCGTTGCGCCCGAGATCGACGAGCATGACGTGCTCGGCTCGGTCCTTGTCCGACGCGAGCAGGCGCTCCGCGTCTCCCTCGCCGGGCGCGGTCGAGCCCGCGATCGGGTTGACCGACGCGCGGGCGCCCTCGTGCTTCACGAGCGTCTCGGGCGACGAGCCGACGAGCGAGATCCCGTCGAGCTCCAGCAGGAACAGGTACGGCGACGG
>DASREW010000029.1:0-88198 GCA_035651895.1 Gaiellaceae bacterium | reverse complement strand
CGCTGAGGCTGATGTGCCCGTGGAGCTGGCCAAGGCCGCCGAGCCGGCCAAGGCCGCCGCCCATAAGGGGTCCGGCGCCGCTCGCACCGTCCGCGTCGACGCCGAGCGTCTCGATGCCCTCATGCACTCCATGGGAGAGCTGGTCATCCACCGCACCGCCGTCGAGGCCCTCACCAGCGCCGTGGACATCCCCGGTCTGCAGCAGGCCATGCAGGAGCTCACGCGCAGCTCCCAGGCACTGCAGTCGATGGTCATGCAGGTCCGGATGATCCCGGTGGACGTCGTCTTTCTGCGCTTCCCGCGCCTGGTCCGCGACCTGTCGGGCAAGCTGGGCAAGGAGGTCAAGCTCAACCTGGTCGGCTCCGAGACCGAGCTGGACCGCACCGTCGTCGACGCGCTCGGCGATCCGCTCGTGCACCTCGTACGCAACGCGCTCGACCACGGGCTCGAGACGCCCGAGGCGCGCGAGGCGGCCGGAAAGCCGGCAACCGGAACGCTCGAGATCTCGGCGCGTCACGCCGGCGGCAGCGTCCTCATCACCGTGCGCGACGACGGGCGCGGGATCGATCCGAGGCTCGTCGCGCGCAAGGCAGCCGAGCGCGGCCTGATTCCGGCCGATGCGGTCGACTCCGTCGACCTGCAGCGCGCGGTCGAGCTGCTCTTCTCGCCCGGCTTCTCGACCGCCGAGGAGACGAGCGACATCTCGGGCCGCGGCGTCGGCATGGACGCGGTGCGCACGACCATCCGCGAGCTCGGCGGCGAGGTGCTCGTCCAGTCGGAGCTCGGCGTCGGCACGACCGCCCAGATCCGGCTGCCGCTGACGCTCGCGATCCTCTCGGCGCTCGTCGTCGAGTCGCGCGGGCTGCCGTTCGGCATCCAGCTCGACCGCGTCGAGCGGACCCTGAACCTCGACGATTACCCCGTCCGCTCGGTCGCCGGCAAGCGCATGCTCGTGCTGCGCGACGGCGTGCTGCCGATCCTCGACCTCGCGAGCACGCTCGGCCACGGCAGCGCGGATCACGCGGGCCACGCGGTTGTCGTGCGCGGCCTCGACCAGCGCCTCGCGCTCGCGGTCGAGCAGCTCGTCGGCCAGCGCGAGCTCGTCACCCGACCGCTGCCGAAGGAGATGGGCGGCGGAACATCGTTCTCGGGCGGCGCCGTCCTTTCGAACGGCGAGATCGCCCTCATCGTCGACTGCGACGCCGTCGCCGGGATCGCGAACGGCGACGTCGCGGCCGTCCCGGCTGCCGCCTAAGGAGGCACACGCAATGAAGCACACCTATTCCGACCTGCAGCTCGACGCCCTGCGCGAGCTCGCGAACATCGGCTCGGGGACGGCGGCCACCGCGCTCTCCAGCCTGCTCGGCTGCCCCGTCGACGTCTCGGTGCCGAACGCGCTCGCCGTTCCGCTCGCCGACGCCGTCGAGGCTGCCGGCCCGCCTGAGACGTTCACGACCGCGGTCGTGCTGCCGATCTTCGGCGACTTCGAGGCGATCGTGCTCCTGCTCTTCCCGCCCGACGACGCGGCGCGGCTCTGCGAGCTGCTCGGTGTCGACCCGGCGACCGAGGTCGGGCTCTCCGCGCTCGGCGAGATCGGGAACATCCTCGGCTCGGCGTACGTCGGCGCGCTCGGCACGATGACGGGCCGTGCGCTCGAACCGCGCCCGCCGCAAACGGTCACCGACATGCTCGGCGCGATCGTCGCATCGGTGCTCGCCACCGGCGCGGAGTCGACCGACGTCGCGCTCGTCCTCGACTCCGATCTGATCGTCGAGGGCACCGAGTGCTCGCTCTCGTTCATGCTCGTGCCGAGCCGTGACGGCGTCGGCGAGGTCCTCGAAGGGCTCGGACTCGGCGAGTGACCGCGCTCGGCACCGAAGCGATGGTCCGGATGGGCGAGCTGCAGGTGTCGCGGGACGCCGGTGACGTGCTCGTCACGATCGGCCTGGGCTCGTGCATCGGGCTCGCGCTGATCGACCGCACGCGGCCGCTCGCGGGGCTCGCGCACATCGTCCTGCCGAAGTCCGGTCACGACGGCGAGGCGCCGGCGGCGAAGTTCGCCGACCTCGCGGTGCCGGCGCTGCTCGGGCAGCTCACCGGTCTGGGCGCGATCGCAGCGCGGCTCGACGCGGTGCTGGTCGGCGGCGCGCAGATGTTCTCCTTCGGCTCGTCGCCGACGCTCGACATCGGCCGCCGCAACGAGGAGGCGACACGCGCAGCGCTGGCCGAAGCCGGCATCGCCGTGCGCGCCGCCGCCACCGGCGGCTCGAAGGGCCGCACGATCCGCG
Source organism: Gaiellaceae bacterium (assembly GCA_035651895.1). Classification (GTDB taxonomy): domain Bacteria; phylum Actinomycetota; class Thermoleophilia; order Gaiellales; family Gaiellaceae; genus PALSA-600. The sequence continues at coordinate 85,910 of DASREW010000029.1, read as the reverse complement.
TCCACGTCGACTCCGGCCGCGTGCTCGTCAACGAGCCCGGCAGCGCCGAGGTCGAGGTCTACGGAGGCGCGCGGTGAGCGACGTCCTGACGCCGGAGCAGATCGCCGAGCTCGTCGCCGCCGCGAAGGCCGGCGAGGTGCCCGAGCGCGAGGTCGCGCGGACGCGCCGCCCCCGGCGCGTTCGCGATCTCGACTTCACGCGGCCTGCGAAGCTCGCGCCGGACCAGCAGCGCCGTTACGAGCGTGCGCACGAGTCGTTCTGCCGCACCGCGTCGACGCGTCTGTCCGCGGAGCTGCGCACGCCGGTCGAGCTCGAGGTGATCAACGTCGAGCAGATGACCTGGTCGGGCGCGCTCGCCGGCGTCCCGCAACAGTCGATCTTCGCCGTCGTCTCGACGCAGCCGCTCGACACGACCATCCTGCTCTGCGTCGAGCAGGCCCTCATCTTTCGCATCATCGAGCGGCTGGTCGGCGGTGGCGGCGGCGACGCAGCCGTTGCCCGCGGCTTGACCGAGATCGAGCTCGCGCTCACGCAGCGCACGCTCGTCGGCTTGCTCGAGCAACTCGCAGCCGTCTGGCGCGACCTGCTCGAGCTCGACCTGTCACTCGTCGCAATCGAGTCGCAGGTCGCGAACGTGGAGCTGGCGCCTCCCGGCGAGCCGACCGTCGTGCTCACGATCGAGACGCGCGACGAGCGCAGCTCGTCGACCATCTCACTGCTCGTTCCGCATCGCTCGATCGCGTCCGTCGCGAGCCGGCTCAGCGGCCAGTACGGCGACCACTCCGACGTCCAGGCCTTCGACGCCGAGCTCGGCGAGGCGCTCGAGGAGGCGATCAAGCACGTCGACGTCGAGGTGCGGGCCGAGGTCGGCGCGCTCGAGCTGACGATCGGCGAGGTGCTCGCCCTGCGTGAGGGCGACGTCTTGAGGCTCGGCGTCCCGGCCGCCGGCGGCATCCACGTGTGCGTCGGCGAGCAGCCTCTCTACCGTGCGAAGCCCGGCCGGAGCGGCACGCGGCGCGCCGCGGAGGTCACGGAGCGGCTGTGACGACCGAAGAGGCACTCAAGGCGCTCGGCGAGTCGACGGCGGACGCCGTCCTCGGCGTGCTCTCGTCGCTCTGCGCCGACGGCGTCGAGCGCGGCCCGGTCGCGGTCGTCGCCGCGGGCGCGTCGCCGCTGCAGTCGATTCCCGCTCCCTCCGTTGCCGCGAACGTCTCGTACGTGGACGGCGTCACCGGCGGAAACGTGTTCGTCGTCACGCGACTCGGTGCGCGCCGCCTCGCGGCCGTGATGATGGGCCAGGAGCCGCCGGCCGAGGACGACGCGAACGAGCTCGACGAGCTCGAGCTCTCGGCCGTCGGCGAGGCGATGAACCAGAGCATGGCCGCTGCGGCGGGCGCCACCGGCCACGCGCTCGGCCAGGAGGTCGAGATCTCCGTACCGGAGACGAGGCTGCTCGCGGCCGCGCGCGACGCGGAGGGCGTCTACCCGGCGACGCCGCACGCGACGACGGTGACCTTCTCGCTGCTGGGCGAGCCCTGCCGGCTGATCCAGCTGATCCCGAACGCGTTCGTCGTCCGCATGACGCGCGCGCTGAACGACCGCGTGGCGGAGCAGCACGGCGACACTGCGACGAATGATGCCGCGCCGGCGCTCAGCACGCAGGCGATCCGCGAGCTCGGCGTGCGGGTCGCCGCGGAGCTCGGCCGGACGACGCTCGCCGTCGGCCGCGCCGTCGCGCTCACGCCGGGAGCGGTGCTCGAGCTCGACCGCGGCGCCGACGACCCGATCGATCTCTACGTGAACGGCCGCCGCTTCGCGACGGCCCGACTCTTGCTCATCGACGAAACGGACTGGGCGGTCCGCGTCGAGCAGCTGCTCGATCCGGCTGCGGCGCTCCGCCCCACCCACCAAGGAGGCAACTGACCAATGGCACGTGTTCTCGTAGTCGACGATGCGGCGTTCATGCGCAAGGTGCTGACCGACGCGCTCGCCAAGGGCGGCCATGAGGTCGTCGGCGAGGCGGCGAACGGCGTCGAGGCGGTCGCCCAGTTCCAGGAGCTCCACCCCGACGTGACCACGCTCGACATCACCATGCCCGAGAAGGACGGGCTCGAGGCGCTGCGCGAGATCCTCGCGGCCGATCCGGCGGCGAAGGTCGTCATGTGCTCGGCCCTCGGCCAGGAGAGCAAGGTGCTCGAGTCGATCAAGTGCGGCGCGAAGGACTTCGTGGTCAAGCCGTTCCAGGCCGACCGCGTCCTCGAAGCCATCGGAAAGGCGCTCGCCTAGGCGATCAGGCCGGCGCGCAGAGCTTCGGCAACGGCATGGGTACGCGAGCGCGCACCGAGCTTGGTGAGCGACTTCGCGACGTGCGCGCGGACCGTCTCGGGCGAGATGAAGAGCTCCTTGCCGGCCTCCTCGTAGGAGTAGCCGTCGGCGATCAGCCGCAGCACGGCGCGCTCGCGATCGGTCAGCGACGCGCCGTCGGGCTCGAGCAGGAGCGCGGCGCTCACGACCGGGTCGACGTAACGGCCACCGTCCGCCACCGTGTCGAGCGCGCGCTTCAGCCCTTCGAGCGGCGCTTCCTTGACGACGAACGCCTTGACTCCGGCATCGAGCGCTTCGCGCACCGTCGCGGAGTCGTTCTTGCCCGTGTAGATGACGACCGCCGTCTCGGGCGCGACGCGGGCGGCGCTACGGACGATGTCGATGCCGTCGAGGCCAGGGAGCTGCAGGTCGAGCAGCGCGACCCGCGGCCGCAGCTCCTCGATCTTGGCGAGCGCCTCGTCGCCGTTCGATGTGCTCGCGACGATCGTCCAGCCCCACGCGCGCAGCAGCTCCGTGACCGTACGCAGCACGGACGGGTGATCGTCCGCGACCAGACAGGTCCGCGCGTTCTCTGTGCTCTGCATCCGCCCTCCCACTCCATGATGCAACGGATCGGCCTCGCCAACAAGGGTCATCGGACCTACCTACATTCGGCTATTGCCAGGCCGAATACCGGGGTGTAGTGCAGGGCGGGCGCCTCAACCTGCGCCTCCTCGAGGTGCTCCTGGACGCGATCCCGGTCGGGGTCTCGCTGCTCGACGCCTCGCGCCGGATCATCGACTGCAATGCGGCGCTCTGCCGGATGCTCGGCCGGACCCGCGACGAGCTGATCGGCCACCGGGGCTCGGAGTTCAGCACTCCGACCGAGGACACGGTCGCACCGCTCTTCCGCGATCTCGTCGCGGGAGCAGTCGACCGGTTCGTCACCGACTCGTGCTACCTGGAGCCCGACGGCAGCCGGGCCTGGATGCGGATCACCTGCTCGGTGGTCGACCGCGAGGACGAGATCTATCTCGCGGTCGTCGAGGACGTGAGCGAGCAGAGCGATGCGATCGAGATGCTGCGCGAGCGCACCACGCTCCTCACGCACGTCAAGCAGATCGGCGGGGTCGGCAGCTGGGTCTGGTACCCGCGCGAGAACCTCAACGAGTGGTCGCCGGAGGCGCTGCGCATCTACGGGATCAGCGAGGAGGCGGCGCAGAGTCGCGACCCGGCCCTCTTCTTCGACCTGCTGCACCCGGACGATCGCGACGAGGTGCTCCGGCGCGGGTGGGAGTCCTTTCAGCTGAAGCGCCCGATGAGCGCCGAGTTCCGGATCCGGCGCGAGGACGGCTACCACTGGGTGCGCGACCAGTCCGACGTCGAGTGCGACGCAGACGGCAATCCGTGGCGGATGGTCGGCGTCGTGATGGACATCACCGACCGGAAGCGCGCCGAGACGGAGCTCCGCGAGAAAACCGCGGTACTCGAGCGCGCGCATGACCTCGCGAAGCTCGGCAGCTTCACCGTCGACCTCGCGACGCGACGCACGCACGGCTCCCGCGAGACCGCGCACCTGCTCGGTTGCGAAGGGCCGTTCACGCTCGGGCTCGAGGAGTTCCGCGAGCGGTTCGTCCCGGAGGACGTGCGCGACGCATGGGCCGAGCACCACGACACTGCCTACCGCCAGGCCGGCACGTTCTCGTCGACGCAGCGGATGCAGACACTCGCCGGCGAGCAGCTCTGGGTTCGCGTCCACGGGCTCGTCGACGTGGACGAGGTCGGCACTCCGGTCAGGGTCATCGGCCTGATGCAGGACATCACCGAGCAGCGGCTGCTCGAGGAGCAGGTCCGCCAGACCGAGAAGATGCAAGCGGTCGGGCAGCTCGCGAGCGGCATCGCACACGACTTCAACAACCTCCTGCTCGTGATCGGCGGCAACGCGCAGCTCGCACTCGCCGCAGACGCCGGGCCGGCGTCGCGGCGGCAGCTGGACGAGATCCTGCACGCGGCCGGGCACGCCGGAGATCTCGTCCGGCGCCTCCTTGCGTTCGCGCGCAACGACGCGAGCGAACCGCGGAACGTCGAGCTCAACTCGGTCGTGCGCGACGTGCGCCGCATGCTCGACCGCGTGATCGAGAAGCAGATCGAGATCCGAACCGACCTCACGGACGCCGACACGACCGTGTTCGCCGACCCGCCGCGGCTCGAGCAGGCGGTCCTGAACCTGGCCGTCAACGCGCGCGACGCGATGCCCGACGGCGGACAGCTGACGATCCGCACGGAGGTAGCCGGCGCGACGGTGCTTCTCGAGGTGCGCGACACCGGCATCGGGATGGACGCGCAGACGCGCGAGCGCATCTTCGAGCCGTTCTTCACGACGAAGGACGTCGGCGCGGGCACGGGGCTCGGACTCGCGACCGTCTACGGCGCAGTCGCCGAGTCGCACGGTCGCATCAGCGTCGACTCGGAACCCGGCCGCGGCACCATCTTCACGATCGCGCTTCCCCATGCGACGCGGAACGCGGAGACCACCCGCCGGCTCGAACCGGCGCCGCTCGTGCCGGGCGGCGGCGAGCGCATTCTCCTCGTCGAGGACGACCCGATGGTCCGCGCCGTCTCGGCCGAGCTGTTGACGCGCGCGGGCTACACGATCGACGTAGCCGGCGACGGCGTCGAGGCGCTCGACCTGCTCGGACGAGGCGACCCATACGACCTGATCGTCAGCGACCTGATGATGCCGCGCATGACCGGGCTTCAACTCGCAAGCGCGCTCGAGGAGCGCGGCGTCGATGTGCCGATCGTCTTCACCTCGGGCTACGCAGAGCACGAGCCGAAGGACGACCGTGCCCGTGTGCGTTTCGTGCCCAAGCCGTTCACCGGGGCCGAGGTGACGGCCGCGGTCAGCGAGCTTCTGCAGACGCGCTGACGCTCAGCGCCGCCGCGACGCGCGCGTTCAGCTCGCGCGGCGTGAACGGCTTCTCGAGCACGTCCGCCTCCGGCGCAGCATGCTTGTCCGAGTAGCCGGACACGTAGAGCACGGGCAGGTCCGGACGAAGCTCGCGCGCCCGCTGCGCGAGCTCGACACCGCTCATCTCGGGCATCGAGAGGTCGGTGACGAGCAGGTCGATCGGCTCGCCGTCGGTCAGGATCCGGAGCGCCTCCGGTCCGCCCGCGGCAAGGAGCGGTTCGTGGCCGGCACGCGCGAGCGCCGTCCGCGCGACCTTGCGCACCGCTTCTTCGTCGTCGACGAACAGCACGCGGCCCGCGCGTGCCATCACCTGCTCCGGAGCCCGGGAGACGTCTCCGGCCCACTGTGCTCCTTCGGCCGCGGGGAACGTGATCGTGAAGGTCGTGCCCGCACCGGGCTCGGATGCGACCTCGATGTCGCCGCCGGCGTCCGCCACGATCGCGTAGACGTTCGCGAGCCCGAGCCCCGTCCCCTCACCTGTCGGCTTCGTGGTGAAGAAGGGCTCGAAGATGCGGTCGCGCGTCTCGTCGTCCATGCCGACTCCGGTGTCGGACACCTGCAGGATCGCGGCTTGCGGCGCGGACTGCGTCGCCATCCGCAGGTGACCGCCGTCGGGCATCGCGTCGCGTGCGTTGAGGGCGAGGTTGATCAGCGCCTGCTCGAGCTGCGCACGATCGGCGCGAACGGCGCGGAGATCCATCGCGAAGTCGCTCTCGATCCTGATGGTGGGACCGAGGAGCCGGCGCAGCAGCACCTCGACCGAGATGATCGCGTCGTTCAGGTCGATGAGCTCGAGCGAGGGCTCGCGCTTGCGGGCGAACGTCAGCAGCTGGCGCGTGAGAGCACTCGCGCGCTCCGAGGCGGCGTTGATCTCGTCGACGTGCTCGCGCGCACTCGGCGCGAGCTCCTCGAAGCCGAGCAGGAGGACGTTGCCGCCGATCACGGTCAGCAGGTTGTTGAAGTCGTGCGCGATTCCGCCCGCGAGCTGCCCGATCGCCTCCATCTTCTTCGTCTGGCGCGCCTGCTGCTCGAGCCGCAGCTGCTCGGTGACGTCCTGCACGACCGCGACCGCCCGCAGCGGCGATCGCTGCTCGTCGAGCTCGGCGAGCCCGTGGATGCGAACCCAGATCTGCTCGCCGGACGTCGTCTGCATACGCTGCGTGAACGAGAACGGCCCGCCTGCGCGGTAGGCGGCGTCGTGCTGCGCGATCCACTCCTCGCGGCAGTCCTCGGGAACGAACCGCTCGCGCAGCTCGTCGAGGGACATCGAGAACGCACCGTCGCGGCCGAGGATGAGGGCCGTCTCCCGTGAGCAGTGCGAGGTTCGCGTCGCCATGTCGATGACGAAGCTCCCGAGCTTCGCTAGCTCGTGCGCGCGCGCGAGCACTGCGGCGCTCTCGTGCAGCTCCGCTTCCGCGCGGCGCTGGCTCGTGACGTCGGTGATCCCGCCGAGCCGCGCGGGTCGTCCGCGGTAGACGACGTTGATGCCGACGCCGCGCAGAGCACGCTCTTCTCCGGCAGCGGTGAGCCCGGTGTACTCGAGCGGCCCCGAGCCGCCGGCCGCGAGCCGAGCTTCGACGGCCTCCCTCGAGTCCGGCGCGACGAAGTCGAGCAGGCTTCGGCCGACCGCAGCGCCGGGCTCCAATCCGAGGAGACGCTCGAATCCCGCGTTCGCCTCGGCGATCACGCCGTCGACGCTCAGAACGGTGGCGTCGAACGCGAGCTCCAGCAGCGAACGGTTGCGCGCATTCGCTTCGTCCGTCTGGCGCCGCGCGAGCCGCTCCCGGCGGAACGCCTCCGAGACGATCGCGCTCGCGATCGCGATCAGGACGATGCCGGCAGCGACTCCCGAGGCCGGCGTCTTTCCCGGCAGCGCGTGCAGCACAAGCACGAGAGCGATGACCTCCGCCGCTGCGGCGAGCGCAACGAGCAGCCCGGCGAGGTAGGCGCACACGAGCCCGTCGGCCACCCACACGATCCCCGGGAACGTCTGGAGCGGCGAGATCGCCGCGACGATGCCGGCGACCAGCGGCTGCGCGGCGGCAATCAGCACGAGGCGGCGCCACCCCGGCCGGAACGGGACCAGCACGATGGCCACCTGCCTCAGCACGCCACGATCGTCACGAATCATAGGCCAGTCAACTGGGACTTCCACCCGCCGACTACCTAGGAATGACCGCGAAAGCGCGTGAAGCCCGCTCGTCGATCAGCGTCGTCGTCGCCGACGACCATCCGGCGATCCTGCGCGCGGTCGAGTCACTGCTCGACCGGCTCGGGTTCCGCGTGCCGGCCATCGCGACGGACGGCGAGAGCGCGCTCGACGCCGTGCGGTCGCACCGCCCGAGCGTCTGCGTCGCCGACCTTCGCATGCCGGAGCTCGACGGTCTCCAGATCGCCCGCCGCGTGCGCGAGCTCGGCCTGCCGACACGCGTGGTCGTCTACTCCGGCGCCGGCGATCCGACGACGGGCACGCAGGCGCTTGCGGTCGGGGCGCACGGCGTCGTGTTGAAGAGCGCGCCGCTCGTCGACCTCGTCCGCGCGATCGAAGTCGTCGCCTCAGGACGCGTGTATGTCGACCCCCAGCTCGCCGGCAACCTGATCGCCGGCGACGGGCAGTCGCGCCCATTGACGAGCCGCGAGTCGGAGATCCTGCACCTGCTGGCCGAGGGCCGCTCCTACGCGAGCATCGCCCACACGCTGCACATCTCCGCAGAGACGGTGCGCACGCACGCCAAGCACGCGAAGACGAAGCTCGGCGCCCGCACGCGAACGCACGCCGTCGCGCTTGCACTGCGCGATTCGCTGATCACCTGAGCGCCTGAGCGACGGTTCGCCTGACGCGGGCGCAAACCAGGTATCTTGCAACGCATGGTACTCGGCCGCGCATGCGGCGGCGGGCGTTGCGAGCGGCGGCCGCCGTCCTCGTCATCGCTGCCTTCGTCGTCGTGTTGGTCGTGCACTCGCCAGGTCACTCGGGATCGACCGTGCCCGCATCAAGCGGGAGCCGTGGCGGTGAGGAATCTGCCTACTCGGGGTTCCCGGTGACGGACAAGGTTTCGTTCGGAATGACGAAGCAACAGGTGCTGAGGCACGTCGGCAAGCCGACGAAGACGCTGGTAGATCAGAACGGGATGAGCTGCTGGCAGTACACGGTGAACCAGAAGGTCACCAGGGCGACGCTCAATGCTGTGAGGCTCTGCTTCGACTTCGGCCAGTACCAGGATGCGTACCTCGAGTTCAACGGCAAGTGGGACTACTGATCCAGTAGCTGCTGTCCCGGCGTTGCGTCCTGAGCTCGGGAGATCGTCGGTTCGAGCTGCCGACCTACCAAGCTCGGTCTTGCCCGTGTTCGCGGTTACACCCGAAACAGCGACCCGCAACGGCGGTTGGATTGCCGCAAACGACGACGTACGATCCACCGCTCGACGAGCCGTGCTCGGATGTCGGCGAGGCACACGTAACGAGGAGGTGCAGTGAACATCGAGTTTCTTTCGACGGTGGCGGTCGTCGCGCCTGACCCACCGCGCACCAGCCGGCTCTATGTGGATGCACTCGGGCTGCCGCTTCAGGGCAAGCCCGGCGGCTATCAGCACAGTGAGCAGATCGGCGGGTGCAAGTCCTTCGGAATCTGGCCGTTATCGCAGGCTGCCGAGGCGTGCTTCGGCACGACTGAGTGGCCAGCCGGCCGGCCTGTGCCCCAGGTGAGCATCGAGTTCGACGTGTCGGACGCCGCTGAGGTGATCGCTGCTGTGGAGAAGCTCGGGCTGGCCGGATTCGACTTGCTGCATCCGCCGCGCACGGAACCTTGGGGTCAGACAGTCGCGAGGCTGCAGTCCCCCGAAGGCGCGATCGTCGGCATCTCGTACATCCCGGCCTTTCACGACGAGACCTAAGAGCGGGCCGCTCCTGGCGGTTCTATGCCCGCCCGCGCTTGCGTCGTTTCGGTGTGAACTCCCGGTCGACTTCGTCGAGCCATTCGTCGAGCGTGTCAATGATCCGGCGCCCGAGGTTGTGGACGAGGTTGAGGTATCGCTCACGCTCCGGCAGCGTCGCGGCAAAGCGCTCGGCTTCCGCGAGGCCCTCGCGGGCTCGGTCGAGATCGGTGCGAAGGGCGCGGAAGCTTTCGCTGAGTACTCCGTCGTCGACGAGGTATCCAGCGACGAGGCGTGCGAGGGCTTCGTTTTGGATGCGTGGGAAGCGGCTCGGTTCGGCGATCCAGCGGCGCAGCGCTTCGCGCCCCTCGCTGGTGAGGGTGTAGACCGTCCGTTCGCGCGTGACGCCGGGTTCCTTGTGCGAGGTCAGATAGCCGAGGCCGGCGAGGCGCTTCGGCTCGGCGTACAGGTGACGCGGCGAGTCGGTCCAGTAGGGCCGACCGCGCCGAAGTGAGGCGATCAGGTCGTTCGGGGCAGCTCCCCCTTCGCCGACGAGCGCGAGGACGACATACGAGAACGCCGTCAGTTCGGCGGTTGACATAGCTGCACTTTACAGTGCATACTGCAGAGTGCAGTTTACGAGAAAGGAGCGTCCTGTGCCAGTGCTCGCCACCATCGACCTCGAGGTCGACGACCTCGATGCGCTCGTCAACGCCAAGAAAGAGCTCATGGATCCGGTCGCCGGCCCGCTTTTCGCCGAGAACGGCCACCTCTGGCAGCTCGTCGTCCGAACTGACGGCGGCGTCAGACTCCTGAATCTCTGGAACGACGAGGCAGGACGCGACCGAGCCAATTCTGATCCGCGTCTCGTTGCCGCACGAGAAGCGGTGCTCGAACGGACGGGAGCGGAAGCCTCCTACGCGAGCTACCACGTCCTCGCCATCCAGGAAACGACACCGTCCTAGGCGAAGACCGGGAACTCCCACCCCGCGCCGCCGAAGGCGGAATTCGACTCGAGATAAGGGGCCGCTTTTGGCGGTTAGATGTCCGAACTCCGCGTCTCCAAGAGTTCGGTCATGGAGCAATGGAGACGGGATCGTCCGTTCTGCGATGCCGAGTCGCGTATATGGCGAGTGGCGTCGCACCGAGCAGGTAGCCGACGCCTGCGACAAGGATGACCGTTCTCGTTCCGAGCGCGTCGATCAGTGGACCGGCTGCAACCTGGCCCAACGGCTCCGTGAGGAACATCAGCCCGACTGCGGCGGACAGCACCTTGGTACGGAACGCGGCGGGTGTGCGGGTCGTGATGATGGCGAAGATCGGCGCGCCCGTGAGAGGTGCTAGGAACCCTTGCAGGGCAAGCACAGCGACGACCCCTACCGCAGATAGGGGAATCCCGAGCAACAGCTTCGGGATCGACACGAGCACGAACCCAGCTGCGCCGGCCTGGAGCGCCCCGAACCGACGCACGACGATCGGAACGAGGGGCATCCCGAGCAGCGCTCCAACGCCCATCGTGGCGTAGAAGACACCCGCGATGCGGGCGTTCCGGTCATAACCGGTATAGGCGAACACGGGCAGTGTCGTCGTGAACAACGAATAGAACGGCTCCATCGTCAACATGCTGAGGCACAGGACGACGAGCAGCCTGCTTCGAGGGATGTACCTGACACCCGCAAGCAGGCCGCGCCCCTCGACCTCAGTCACCCGCTGCCCCCGTGGCACGAGCACGCCGACGGCGGTCGCGGCGACTCCAAAGGTCGCGGCATCGACATACAGGACATGTGGCGCGCCGAAGGCAGCAATCAGGACTCCCGCCAGCGCAGACCCGACGATGGGCGCAGTCGCTTCCGCACCCTCGAGGTACGCGTTCACGCGGGCGACGAGACTCTCCTCGTCGCCGACTACCTCGGCCAGGATCAGACGCTGCGCGGGCATGTGCGCCGCCGTGCAAACACTTGCGAGGGCGACCAGCACGACGAGCAGCGGGAACGACAGCGCGTCGAGGCTGTGAAGCGCCGGGATGACAGCAACGAGCGGTAGTCGCGCGGCGTCTGCGGCCACCATCGTCTGCCTTGCCCCAATCCGCGCGATCAGCGAGCCCGCCAGGAAGGGCAGGGTGACGAACGGGACGCTGCCGATGCCGAGAACGAGCCCGAGCTTCGTCACCGATCCGGTCGTGACAAGGACGAACCAGGGCAGCGCCAGCACGGTCATCGACGAGCCGACCGACGACACCCACTCCGCGGCCACGATCGCGCGGATCGGAGTCGAACCAACCCGACTATTCACGACCGGTCCTCGGTACGACAGCCGGGCTGGGTTTCTTGGAGACGACACGCTCACACCGAGCGCGATCAACACTGCCGACCACGTTGACCTCCAGCGACGTAGGAACAAGCCCCAACCACGCTCCGGGCAACCGGAGCGCGACGCGTCGTGGATCAGGCAGTCGTTGACATCTAGCCGTATCTAAGCGCCCCAACCTGGGCAACGCAAGAAGCACACCCCTGCCAGGCGGCGTGCGCCGGCGAGTGCTGGGCTGTGTCCTTCACGCCGCCAAAGGAAGGGGGCGGCGTTCATCACGCCGCCCCCTTTCTTCACGCTTCTTACGCTGCGAGGCGGAAGCGATCGACGAGGTCGCGCAGGGTGGTGGCGGTCGTCGCGAGCTGCTGCGACGACGCGGCGATCTCCTGCGTGGATGCACTCGTCTGCTCGGTGGAGGCCGAGACCTGCTCCGTGGTCGACGAGGTCTCCTCGGCGACCGCCGCGATCTCCGCGGACGAGGTCGCGATCTCCTGCACGCGGGCGGCGATGTCGGAGACGTGCTCGGCGATCAGGCCGAACGCCTCCCGCGCCTGCTCGACGACGGCGGCGCCGTCCGAGCTGCGGCTCGCGCTGGCCGAGACGGCCTCGACCGTCCGGCCGGTGTCCTGCTGGATCTCACCGACCAGCTCGGCGATGGACGCGGCGGCGGCCTGTGACTCCTCCGCCAGCTTGCGCACCTCCTCGGCAACGACGGCGAAGCCACGACCCTGCTCACCGGCGCGCGCGGCTTCGATCGCCGCGTTCAGCGCGAGCAGGTTCGTCTGGCCGGCGATGCCGGTGATCGTCTCGACGATGCCGCCGATCTGCTCGGACTTGCGAGCGAGCGACTCGATCGCCTCGGTGACCTCGGCACTCGAGTCGCGCACGAGCGCCATCGCGTTCGACGCCTGCGTCGCCGCCTCGATGCCTTCGTCCGCGACGCTGCGCGCGCGGGCGGCCGCCTCGGCGGTCTGCTCGGCCGCAGAGCGCGAGCTGTCGACCATCTGCGCCTGCTTCGTCGCACCCTCGGCGACCTGGCCGACGGCCGATGCGATCTCCGAGACCGCACGACCCGCCTCGTCGCTCGCGCCGGCGAGCCCTTCGGAGGCACCGGCGACCTGGCTGCCCGCGCTCTGGAGCTCGGAGATCAGGCTGCGCAGCGAAGCGATCATGCCGGAGACCGACTTGCCGAGCGTGTCGCGCTCGGACGTCGGCTCGACGTCGACCGTCAGGTCGCCGCCCGCGACCGAGTCCGCGGCATCCGCGATCGGCTTCAGGTAGCCGACGATGCGGGTGCGCAGCGCCTCGGTCGCCTTGCCGATCTCGTCGGCGCCCGCCCCGCCCTCGTCACCGCTCAGGTCGCCCTCGGCGATCCGGTCGGCGACCTCGAGCAGCCGGCGGAGGCTGGCGGAGATCGAGCGCATGATGAGCAGGATCAGGCCGAGCACGAACGGCGTCGCAAGCAGCGCCACGACGATCAGGATCAGCGTGCCCGACGAGCCCTTCGACTTCAGCGAGGCCTGGCTGACGGTCGCGTTGTTCTCGAAGTCGTCGCGCAGCGAGCTGAAGAGCACCGGCAGCGCGTTCGACGGCTTCAGGTTCTCGACGGTCACCACGTGAACGCCCTCGTGGATCTTGCCGGTGCGGGCATCCGCCCGAAGCTTCTGGGAGAAGCCGTTGTAGCTCTGCAGGTTCGACTTCAAGCCGGCAACGAGCTGCTTTTCCTTCGCGGTCACCGCGTACGGGTCGAGCTCGGAGACGTCCTTGACAGCGCCGTTGTACCCGGCGACGGCCTGGGCCCACGTCGTCTCGGCGAGCGCGTGCTGGGACGGATCGTTGAGCGCGAGAACGGCTGCGTACATGTTCGACTGGTCGTCGTCGAGCAGCCAGGACGCATACGCGTGGTTCAGCACCTTCAACGCTGCCTGGTCGTGCTTGACGTTGTCGCTCTGTGAGGTCATGCCCTGCGTGGTGACGATTGCGGTCCCACCGAGGATGACGAGTGCGCCGACGGCGCCTGCACAGAGCACGAACAGGCGGGCGCGAATGGAAAGGCGGTTGGTGTTGAACATGCCGCGGTCATCGGCCGCGACACCGCGGAGTTGACGCTAGGGAAGCGGCGGCGCGAGCAGGGCGACCACCGGCTCCTCGCGGGAGCCGAGCAGCGGCTCGACCTCGGTCTCGCTCTCGCCGAGGCGCTCGACGCGCGCCCCGAGCGCGTCGAGGAACGCGTCCGGCGGATCGAGGAACGAGATCGCCTCGGTGCGGTAGTGATGCGGGACGACGAGCCGCGGGCCGAGCTCGCGGACGACCGCCGCGGCCCGCTCGCCGCCGACCGTCGGCCCGCCGCCGACCGGGAGCAGCAGCACGTCGACCTCTCCGAGCGCCTCCTTCTGCTCGGGCCGGAGCCCGGTCTGGCCGAAGTCGCCGAAATGGGCGTAGGCGAGCCCGTCCAGCTCGAAGCGGTAGAGGGTGTTCGGGCCGCGTTGCGTGCCGGCGGCCTCGTCGTGCTCCGAGGCGACCGCGACCAGCCGGCCGAGCGGCGATTCCAGCGTCCCGGCGGTCGGCCGGAACACCGCCGGGTCGCCGCCGATCACCTCGACCGCGTTGTGGTCGCCGTGGTCGTGGGTGACGAGAACGACGTCCGCGGTCACCCCTTCGATCGCCGGGTACCGCCACTCGATGCCCCGGGAGGCGAGCCCGCTCATGTCCCCGAACGGATCGATGAACACGGTCTGCGAGCCGGCCAGCCGAAACGCGGACTGCCCGTACCAGCGGAGGTGCGCCATGCCTGCATCCAACCAGACGCCGCCAGGCCGGCCGACGGTTCCCGGCGCGCGTGCCGGTTCTTACTCGCGGCTTAGCCGCGATCTGGCAGCGTGCCTGCTCGTGGCAGGCGGTCGGGGACACGCACGCCGTGGCGTGGTCGCGGTGCTCGCCGCCGGCGCGCTCGTCGCGTCGGCAGGCTGCGGCAGCGACGCCAAGGGCGACGCGGCGAAGGGCAGAGCGGTTCTGCACTTCCACTCCCGCCCGGACCTGACGCCGCCGATCTTCACGGTCGACACCTCGGCGAAGGCGGCCGCCCAGGGCGACCTCTTCATCGCACCGAAGCAGTACGCGATCCAGAAAGGCCCCGAGATCGTCGCACCTGACGGGCAACCGGTCTGGTTCCATCCGGTGGCGCAGCAGGCGACGGACTTCCGCGTCCAGACGTACGACGGCAAGCCCGTGCTCACGTGGTGGGAAGGGCCGCCGGCCGCGCCCGTGTCGGGCTCGGGCGTCGGGCACGGCGTGATCATGAACAGCTCGTACGAGCAGATCGCGACCGTCACGGCGAGCTTCGGCCCGAACACGGCGGACCTGCACGAGTTCGAGCTCGCGCCCGGTGGGATCGCGCTCATCACCGCGTACCGGATCGTCCCCGTCGACCTCAGCTCGATCGGCGGCCCCGTCAACGGCCGCGCAGCCGACTGCGTGGTCGAGAAGATCGACGTCGCGACGAGGCGGGTGCTGTTCGAGTGGCACAGCATCGACCACATCCCGCTGAACGCGTCGTACATCGCGCCGCCGCCGAAGACCGGCAAGGGGTCCACCGCGACGTTCGACTACGTGCACGTGAACTCGGTCGACGAGGAACCGAACGGCGACCTGCTCGTGTCGGCGCGCAACACGAGCGCCGTGTACCTGATCGACGGCACGACGGGTGACGTCGTCTGGACGCTCGGCGGCAAGCAGTCGACCTTCGCGATGGGCGCCGGGACGCCGTTCTACTGGCAACACGACGCGCGCCTCGAACCCGACGGGACGATCTCCATCTTCGACGACGGCGCGTCGCCGAAACGGGAGAAGCAATCCCGTGCGATCCGTATCCGCCTCGACCCGAAGACGCGAACGGCAACCCTCGTGCGCGCATACGCGGACGGCTCGCTCGCGATCAGCCAGGGGAACGCGCAGCTGCTGCCGAACGGCGACACGTTCGTCGGCTGGGGATCCGTGCCGCGCGTGACCGAGTTCTCGCCGAGCGGGCGGGTGCTCTACGACGCGACGTTCGCGGACGGTGACGACTCCTATCGCGCGTATCGCTTCACGTGGACCGGAACTCCCAAGACGCGTCCGGCAATAGCTGTCGCGAAGGGCAAGACCTCGACAACCATCTACGCGAGCTGGAACGGTGCAACCGAGGTCACACGTTGGCAGGCGCTCGGCGGTCCGACGGCCGAGCATCTGGCGCCTGTCGGCGTGCCGGTCCGGAAGACTGGCTTCGAGACGGCGATGCAGGCAACGACGAGCGATACCTATTTCGCCGTCGAGGCGCTCGGCGCGCACGGACGCGTGCTCGGGCGCTCGGCGGCGGTCCAGCGCGGCCGCGAGGCGATCGGATGAGCCGTAGGCTCGACGGAGGCTCACAAGGAGCGGAGCCGCCGGCTTGGCCGCCGGTGGAGCGGAGATGAGCTTCAACCGTCGTGAACTGCTGCGCCGGGCAGCTGCATCGGGGCTCGTGCTTGCACTCGACCCGGCGCACCTCGTGGAGACCGCCGGCGCCGCGAGCGAGGAGCCGGCGAAGGTGCACGACTTCGTCTCGCGCCCTGATCTCCGACCGCCGGTCGTCAGCGTCACGACGCGCAAGCCAGGTGTCACGGACGGGCACCTGTTCCTCGCGCCGAGCTCAGGCCCCGGGCAGCGGGGCGCGCTGATGATCGACAACAGCGGCGAGCCGATCTGGTTCCGCAACTCGCGGCCCGTCGTGGCGATGAACTTCCGCGCTGCGGTCTACCGGGGCAAGCCGGTGCTCAGCTGGTGGGAAGGCAAGACGGAGCAGGGCCTCGGCGACGGCACGCACATCGTCCTCGACGACACGTACCGCGAGATCGCACGCATCCCCGCCGGCGGCGGGCGGCCGTCCGACCTGCACGAGTTCATCATCACCGAGCGCGGCACGGCACTCGTGACCGCGTGGGAGCGCGTGACCATGGACCTCACGTCGCTCGGCGGCGAGCCGGACGGCGTCGTGGTCGGAGGGATCGTGCAGGAGATCGAGCTCCCGAGCGGCCGCGTGCTGTTCTCCTGGCACAGCCTCGACCACGTCGACATCTCGGAGTCGTACGTCGGCGTCAGCGACCGCGCGCCGTTCGACTACTTCCATGTGAACTCGATCGAGCTCGACCGCGACGGCAACTACCTCATCTCGGCGCGGCACACGTGGACGATCTACAAGATCGACCGCGACACCGGCAAGGTCCTGTGGCGGCTCGGCGGGAAGAAGAGCGATTTCCAGATGGGACCGGACAGCGGCTTCGCCTGGCAGCACGATGCGCGCCGGCACGGCGGCGGCGAGTACCTGATCAGCGTCTTCGACGACGGGGATGCGGGCTCGCATCAGTCGCAGCCGTACTCGAAGGGACTGATCCTCGCGCTCGACCTGAAGCGAATGCAGGCAACGGTGCACCGCAAGTACGTCCACGAGCCGCACCTGCTCGCGCACGCCCTCGGCAGCGTGCAGGTGTTCCCGAACAGCAACGTGCTGGTCGGCTGGGGCACGTCGCCGTACATGACCGAGTACACCGCGCACGGTGACGTCGTCTTCGACGCGCATCTGCCGCACGGAGGCGAGAACTACCGCGCGTTGCGCCTGCCGTGGGTCGGCCGGCCCGCCGAGCCGCCGACGCTCGTCTACCAGCTCCGCCAGGGAGTGCGTCTCGTCTTCGCGAGCTGGAACGGGGCAACCGAGGTCGCGCACTGGCGGCTCGACACGGGGCTGCGCGCGGCTGCGCTCACGCCCGCGCTCCACGTCCCGCGCAGCGGCTTCGAGACGCAGATCGTCGTCCCCGACAACGGCGTCAAGTACGCGGCCGCGGTCGCTCTCGACCGTCACGGCAAGCCGCTCGGAACCTCCCGTGTAATCCGGGTGTAAAACCGGGGGTTGGGCCCGTTCAGGCCGGTTATACGGTTTGTAACCGATAAAGACGACCGACGCACAAGGAGGAGTCATGGAACTCGGACGCATGCGTCGTCTCGCCGCCTGCACGCTCGCCGCCGGGGCGCTGGTGCCCGCCGGCGCGGGCGCTGCGCTTGCCTGCAACGGCGGCCACCATCAGAACGGCGTCAAGGCCGCCGTGTTCACGGTCAGGCATCACGGCTGCCGCAGCAACGTGCTGGCCGTGACGTCGAGCTACACCGGTCTGTCGGCCGCGACGATCAAGGCCGACCTCAAGAACGGTGAGTCGCTCGGGCAGATCGCGAACGCGACACCGGGCAAGTCCTCGGCCGGTCTCGTCGGCGCGTTCACCGCGGCGATTCAGACGAAGCTCAACACCAAGATCGGCGAAGGCAAGCTGACGGCTGCACAGGAGTCGGCGATCCTGACGAACATCCAGCCGTGGCTGCAGAAGCTGGTCGACGCCACCTGGACGTGGCACGGCCACTCGTTCGGCCACAAGCACTGACGGTGATTCTCGTGCTCCTCGGCCGGCGCAACGACGGTCGAGGAGCACTTCACCTCTATCTCTAGGATGCTGCGGGATGTGGGACCCGCAGCCGGATCTGGATGCAGCGCGCGCCGTCGGCGACGTGCTGCGCGACGTCGGCTACGACGACGACGCAATCGACGATCTGCTCGGTGAGGACGGCATCGCCGCCGACCTCGGCGACTCGGTCGTCTTCGCACGCCGCCTGCCCGCCGACGAGCTGGGCACCGTCGTTCGCCTGCTGCTCCTGAACCGGCCGGTCGCGCGCACACGCTTTGCCGCAGCGGACGAGCTGATCCGCCTCGGGCTCGCGACGCTCGACGGCGACCTGCTCGTTCCGCGCGCCCGCATCGTCCCGACCGAAGGGATCTACCTCGCGTTCGACACGTTCTCGCGCGGCATGGAGGATCAGGCGGGATGGGTCGCGAGCTTCACGCCCACGGCGTACTGGCTCGCCTCGCTGACGCCGCGTGGTCGCGTCGGGCGCGCCCTCGACATCGGCACGGGGAACGGGGTGCACGCGCTGCTGGCTGCCGCCCATGCGGATCATGTCGTCGCAACCGACGTGAACCCGCGCGCGCTCGCGTTCACCCAGATCAGCGCGGGCCTGAACGGGATCGACAACGTCGAGACGCGCCTCGGCAGTCTCTTCGAGCCGGTAGCCGGCGAGACGTTCGACCTGATCACGTGCAACGCGCCGTACGTCATCTCGCCCGAGAGCCGCTGGCAATACCGCGACGCCGGCTTCCGCGGCGACGAGCTCTCGCAGCAGGTGGTCACGCAGACGGCAGCGCATCTCGCCGACGACGGCTTCGCCTCCGTGCTCGTGAGCTGGCTCGCCGACTCGCCCGACGAGCCCGACGAGCACGTGCACGCGTGGCTCGACGGAAACGGGTGCGACGCCTGGGTGATCGGGCTCTCCGGCTCGGACCCGCTCGACCACGCGGCCGGCTGGAACGATCACCTCGCCGCCGACCCCGACGCCTACGACGCCGCGATCGCCGAGTGGAGCGCGTACTTCGCCGAGCTCGGCACGCACTGGATCACCGAGGGGGCCGTGCTGCTGCACCGGCGCGCCGGCGACCACCACATCGTCCGCGCGGACTCCGCCGACGAGGACGAGCTCGAGTTCGCGAGCGACCAGATCGCGCGCGTCTTCACGGCGCTCGCCGCGATCGCGCAGGAGGGCGAGTCCGTGCTCGACCGCCGGCTTCGCCTCGCCGACGAGGTGCGTTTCGACCAGGAGCTCGATCGCACCGGCTCCGTGACGTCGACCGTTCTCGTGCTCGACGAAGGAACGTGCCCGGACTTCGAGCTCGATCTCGAGACCGCCGAGGTCCTGACCGCTCTCGACGGCGCGACGACGCTGGACCAGGCGGTGCGCCGCATCGCGAAGCGCGAGGAGCTGTCGCGGCGCGAGACAGCCGACCTGCACGACGACGTCAGGCGACTCGCCCGCGACCTGCTCGAGCAGGGCGTGCTGGAGCTCGTGTGACGTCGACCTCCGACCTGCACGACGCAAACGCGGATCGGGCGATCGTCTGCGAGACGCAGTTCCGTCAGTTCGGCGCGGTGCGCGCGTTCTCCGGCCCGATCGCGACGGTGCGCTGCTTCGAGGACAACGTCCTCGTGAAGCAGCGCGTGAGCGAGCCGGGCGAAGGGCGTGTGCTCGTCGTCGACGCCGGCGGCTCCTATCGCTGCGCGCTCGTCGGCGACAACGTCGCCGGGCTCGCCCTGGCGAACGGGTGGGCCGGAATCGTGATCAACGGCTGTGTCCGCGACACCGGCGAGCTGGCCAAGCTCACGCTCGGGATCAAGGCGCTCGGCAGCTGCCCGCGGCCGAGCGGCAAGACCGGCGAAGGCGAGATCGACGTTCCGGTGTCGTTCGGGAACGCGGTGTTCACTCCCGGGGACGAGCTGACGAGCGACGACGACGGCATCGTCGTGCTCCCACGCTGAGAAAGCCTCCGTTGGACCGCCGCGCGCCGCCGGCCCCTACACCGGCGGCGCGCGGACAGTGCTCTCAGGAGGACGCGGGGCGGTTGCCGAGCGTCGCCTTGACCGTCTCCGTCTTGCCGTTGCGCTGGATCGTCAGCGTGACGGTCTGACCGACCTTGTCGGCCGCGATCAGCGTTCGGAGCTGCGCCGCGTTCGTGATCCTGGTGCCGTCGAGCGAGACGATCACGTCACCGACCTTCAGCCCTGCCTTCTTCGCGGCGGTGCCGCTCTCGATCGACGTGACCTTGACGCCGCCGTTGTTCGTGGCGTTCGCCGGAATCAGGCCGAGCAGGGCGTGCTGAGCGCTGCCGGACGCGATCAGCTGCGTCGCGATCGTCTTGACGAGGTTCGAGGGGATCGCGAAACCGACGCCCTCGTTGCCGCCGCCGTCGCTTTGGATCTGCGACGTGATGCCGATCACGTGGCCTTGCATGTCGAGCAGCGGGCCACCCGAGTTGCCATGGTTGATCGCGGCGTCGGTCTGGATCGCGCCGTCGATCGGCGTCTCCTGCGTGTCGGGCGCCGAGATCTGGCGGCCGAGCGCGCTCACGATGCCGCTGGACACGGAGTCGTCGAGCCCGAACGGGTTGCCGATCGCCACGACGCCGTCACCGACCTGGACGTTGTCGGAGTCTGCGAGCACGAGCGGCGTGAGCGTCGACGCGGGCGCGTTCACGTGCACGACCGCGATGTCGGTCGAGCTGTCGGTGCCGACGACCCTGCCCTTGTAGGTCGAGCCGTCGGGGAACTTCACCGTCACCGACGTGGCACCGTCGACGACGTGCTCGTTCGTGACGATGTCGCCGTTCCGGTCGTAGACGAAGCCGCTGCCTTCGGCCGTCGCCTGACTCGAGCCACCGCCGAAGAACGACGAGCCCGATGACGTCGTCGAGTCGATCTCGACGACGCTCGGCGAATCCTGCTTCGCGATCTGGCTGATCGTCAGCTGACCGTTCGCAACGGTCGACGAGTTGCCCTGTTGCACGACGGTCGTCGTGGCGGTCGTCGTCGTGGCGGCCGCTGCGGAGTTGTCATCGCCGCCGTCGTGCGTCAGCGCGACCACCACCCCCGCGCCGATGCCCCCGCCGGCGAGAGCCGCAGCGACCACCGCTGCGGCGAGCTTGTTCCTGGCCATCTGGGATCCTTTCGTGTCTTCCACCAGTCCTTGTAGCAGGGTTCCCGGAGGCGCTGTGCGCAGCCTGTACGGGACCTAAGAAGTCGCTGAGAAGGCAGAGTGGGGCCGTGATCTCGCTCCCACCCGCGTTTCACCATCTCGACTTCCGACGGCTGTGGATCTCGCTCGTGTGCTCCGGGATGGCGATGCAGATGGCGCAGGTCGCGATCGGCTGGCAGGTCTACGCGATCCACCACAAGGCGTTCGACCTCGGCCTGATCGGGCTCGTCGAGTTCGTGCCCGTGCCGTTCCTCGCCCTGTACGCGGGCAGCCTCGCCGACCGGCTGCCGCGCGTCACGATCCTCATGGTCGTCGGCGTCGCCGAGGCGGGCGTGCTCGCGCTGCTCCTGCTCGTCACGCTCGGCGGCGCGAACCAGCTGTGGGAGTTCCTCGCGCTCGCGGCGCTGACCGGGGCGATCAGCGCGCTCAGCGCCCCGGCCGGGCGCTCCCTCGTCCCCGAGATCGTCCCGAGCGAGCTGCTCGCAGGAGCGATCGCGCTGCGCTCGGTGTCCGGCCAGGTCGGGACGATCGGCGGCCCGGCACTCGGCGGCCTGCTCTTCGCGGTTCGCCCGGAAGCCGTCTACGGCGTCGGCGCGGCCCTGCTGCTGCTCTCGTCGGCGGTCCTGATCCCCGTAACGCGGCCGGAGGCCGTGCCGCCCGCGAGCACGCAGCCGCCCCGGCTCGAGACGCTGCTCGCCGGCATCCGGTTCATCCGTGGGACGCCGATCATTCTCGGTGCGATCACGCTCGACCTCTTCGCCGTCCTCTTCGGCGGCGCCGTTGCGCTGCTGCCGCTCTATGCGAAGTCGATCCTGCACACCGGACCGTTCGGCCTCGGCGTGCTCCGCAGCACGGTGGCGGTCGGCGCGCTGATCGCGGGGATCCAGCTCGCGCGCAGGCCACTCAAGCATCACGCCGGCCGCACGCTCCTCACGGTCGTCGGCCTGTTCGGGCTCTGCATGATCGTCTTCGGCCTCTCGCGCTGGTTCTGGCTGTCGGCGCTCGCGCTCGCGGTCAGCGGCTACGTCGACATGTTCTCGATGAACATCCGGAGCACGACGGTCGCGCTCGCGACGCCGAACCAGGTGCTCGGCCGCGTGTCGGCGGTGGAGAACGTGTTCATCGGCGCGTCGAACGAGCTCGGTGCGTTCGAATCCGGCGCTGCAGCGGCGCTGCTTGGCGCAGTCCCGGCCGTCGTCGCCGGCGGCGCGCTCACAGTGGGGCTCGCGCTCGTCTGGCCGAAGGTATTCCCCGCGCTCTCGCGCGTGGACGAGATGTCAGCCGCCGGTCTTCGAGAAGTGCTGCCAGTCGGGGGACGACGTCCAGCGTCCGCCCCAGAGCCAGCCGACTGACGCGAACGCGCGCACGAGCACGCCGCCCGCGACCGCCATGCCGCGCCGGTAGCGCGACCGGTCGAGGTACGGCTTGCCGGCCGGCGGCAGCACGTTGCCATCGAGCACGTACGGGTTCTCGACGGTGTTGACGTCGATCGCCTCGCCGTAGGCGTGCACCGACCACGTCTTCGGCCCATTCGTCACTGCGTACCGGCAGTTGAAGGCGGACGTGTTGTCGGCCGCCATCGAGCGGTTGTCGCTGCCGCCGTAGCGCGCGACGGGCTGCATGCGCCGGATCGGGAAACGATCGGCGTACAGCCGCGCGAAGACCTTCTCGACATCGCTCGTCACCGCTTCGTTCACGACGAGAGCGCCGGTGTGCGCCTTGCCGTCGAAGCCGACGTACGAGACGGTCACCGTGCGGAGCTGCGCCGGGCCGACCGGGCAGCCGGGCCGCCACGAGGCGCCGAGCTCGACAGCAGTGACGCGGTGCACGGCTGCGTGGAACGCGGGCAGAGCAGGCATGCTGCCTCCATGGTTGCGCATTGCGCGCAGGTCGTTCACGTCCAGGCAGCTTCGACGGCGGCGACCGTCGCGACGGTGACGCTGACCTCGTGTGGGAAGCTCGTCGCGGGGCCGTGGCGCGCGCGCGTCGGCTATCGGGGCCTCTCCGCCCATCATCGCGAGGGCGACGGGACGACACCGCTCGGCACGTATGCAATCGGGCCGACGGTCTACGGGATCGCGCCGAACCCAGGGGTGAAGCTCCGCTACCACCGCCTCACCTGCGGCGACTGGTGGGACGAAGACCCGAGCTCGCCGCTCTACAACACGTTCGAGCACGTCGCGTGCGGGCGGCAGCCCGCGTTCGCGGGCGACAGCGAGGCGCTCTGGGAGGCGACCGTCGCCTACCAGTACTTCGCGGTGATCGAGTACAACACGGCGCGCATCGCCGGGCGTGGGTCGGGGATCTTCCTGCACGTCGAGACGACGAGCGCGACGAACGGCTGCGTCTCCTTGCCGCGGGCGGATCTGGTGCGGACGCTGCGCTGGCTCCGGCCGGGGGCGCGGATCGAGATCAGAGACTCAGGGAACTAAGTTCGCGCCTCGCGGCGCGAACGTAGTTCCAGCGTTGCGACCACCGCATACTTTTCATATCTCTGTATACTTTGCAGGGATGGCGACCGCTGCGATCCTCGGGACGGCCGGGTACACCGGCCAGGAGACGCTCGACCGGGTGCTGGCGCACCCGGAGCTCGAGCTGGTCGCGCTCGGGTCCGATTCGCTCGCCGGGGAGGGCGCCGGCGCCCTCGACCCGCGGCTGAACGGCTCTCTGCCGCGCTTCACGGCGAACGCCGAGGCGGCCGCGAGCGGTGCGGACGTCCTCTTTCTCTGCCTCGAGAACGGCGCCGCGGCGGCGTTCGCCCCGCCGGAGGGAGCGATCGCCGTCGATCTCTCGGGCGTCCACCGCCTCCGCGACGACGCGCAGGCCGAGGCCTGGTACGGCCTCACTCCGGGTGCGTGGAGCTACGGCCTGCCCGAGCTCTATCCGCCCGAGGGGAACCTGATCGCGAACCCGGGCTGCTACGCGACCGCGACGCTGCTCGCGCTGGGCCCGCTCGCCGGCGAGATCGATGGTGCGATCGTCGACGCGAAGTCCGGCATGACCGGTGCCGGCAAGACGCTCAAGCCGAACTCGCACGCCGGCTTCGTGCTCGAGAACTTCTCGCCGTACGCCGTCGGCGCGCACCGGCACGCACCGGAGATCGCGCAACAGCTCGGCTTCGCCGTCACGTTCGTCCCGCACCTCCTGCCCGTGCGGCGCGGGCTGCTCGCAACCTGCTACGTGCAGACGGGCGCGGACGTGCGCGCGCTGCTCACCGAGGCGTATGCGGCCAGCGCAGTCGTGCGCGTGCTTCCCGAGGGCGTCGTGCCGGAGCTGGCGCGGGTCCAGAACACGGACGCGGCCGAGCTCGGCGTCTTCACCGACGGCGGAACCGGCACGACGATCGTGATCTGCGCGCTCGACAACCTCGGCAAGGGCGCGGCGGGCCAGGCGATCCAGAACGCGAACCTCGCGCTCGGCCTCGAGCAGACGCTCGGGCTGCGGTTGACCGGAGTGGCGGTATGAGGCGTAGGCTCGACGGAGCCGATCAAAGAGCGGAGGCGCAGGCTTTGCCGGCGCCGGAGCGGGTATGAGCGTGACGTCCGCCAAGGGCTTCGAGGCGGCGGGCGTCGCGGCGGGGATCCGCTACGCGCGCGCCGACGTCGCACTCGTCCGCTCGACCGAGCCCGCGGTCGGCGGCGCGATGTTCAGCCGCAACAAGGTGCAGGCCGCCTGCCTGCAGGTGAACCGCGCGCAGCTCGCCGCGGCCGAGCCGCAGGCCGTCGTCATCAACTCGGGCGTCGCGAACTCGGCGACGGGAACGCAGGGCGTCGAGAACGCGAAGGCGACGGCCGCGCACGCCGCAGCGCTGCTCGGCGTCGGCGCCGACCAGGTGCTCATCCTCTCGACGGGCGTGATCGGGCCGCAGCTCCCGATGGACCGGCTGCTGCCGGGTGTCGAGGCGGCGGTCGCCGCGCTGAGCGCCGACGGCGGTCACGCGGCGGCCGAGGCGATCATGACCACCGATACGAAGGCGAAGGAGACCGTCGTCGAGCGCGACGGCTTCGTCGTCGGCGGGATGGCGAAGGGCGCCGGGATGATCCACCCCGACCTGGCGACGATGCTCGCCGTGCTCACCACCGACTATCCGCTCGACCCGGGCGAGGCAGCCGAGCTCCTGCGCCCCGCGGTCGATGCGACGTTCAACGCGATCTCGATCGACGGCGACTGCTCGACGAACGACATGGTGATCCTGCTCGCGAACGGCGCGAGCGGCATCGAGCGCACACCCGAGACCGATGCCGCGTTCGCGGCCGCGCTCCGCGAGGCGTGCGAGGGCCTCTCGCGGCAGATCGTCGCCGACGGCGAGGGCGTCACCGTGCTCGCGGAGATCACCGTGAACGGCGCCGTCGACGGCAGGCAGGCGAAGGCGATCGCCCGGCGGATCGCCACCTCGCCGCTCGTGAAGACCGCGCTCTTCGGGCACGACGCGAACTGGGGCCGGGTGCTGATGGCAGCCGGCAGTGCGCCGTACAACGGCGGCTACGCCGACATCGACGTCGACCGCGCGACGCTTCGCTACAACGACGTCGTCGTCCTCGACTCCGGCACACCGACCGACGTCGAGCCGGACGTCTCCGGGCCGAGCTGCACGATCGCGCTCGAGCTCGGACTGGGCGACGGCCGCGCGAGCTACCTGACGAGCGACCTCTCGTACGAATACGTGCGCATCAACGGGGACTACCGGTCATGACGCGGCTCGTGGTGAAAGTCGGCGGCGCGGTCGCGGGCGAGTCTGCGGACCGGATCCTGGGGCTGCGCGAGGAGGGTCACGAGGTCGTCGTCGTGCACGGCGCCGGCCCGCAGATCACCGACGAGATGAAGCGGCGTGGCATCCCGGTCGAGTTCGTGAACGGGCGGCGGCGCACATCGCCGCGCGCGCTCGAGGTCGTCCGCGAGTCGCTCGAGGCGGTCAACGCCGACCTGTGCGCCGAGCTCGGCGACGTCGCCGTGCCGGTGATCGGCGACCGCGCCGGCATCCTCGCCGTCCCGAATCCCGCGCTCGGCTGGGTCGGCGACCCGCTGCCGTGCCGGCCGAAGGCGATCCTCGATGCACTCGCAGAAGGACGCATCCCCGTGGTCGCGCCGCTCGCCGTCGGCCCGCTGAACGTCAACGCCGACGACGCGTCGGCCGCGCTCGCGCTCGGCCTCGGCGCCCGCCGGCTCGTGTTCCTCACGGACGTGCCGGGTCTGTACGTGAACGACGACCTCGTCGACTCGATCCGCGCCGGCGACGCGAACGCGATGCTCGACGCGGGCGCCTTCGACGGCGGCATCGTCCCCAAGCTCCGCGCCGCCGCGATCGCCGCCGCCAGCGGCATCACGGCCCACATCGGTTCGACGGCGGTCGTCGCATGAGCGACTTTGTGTTGAGTCAACACAAGCTCCTGCCGACCTACGCCCGGCTGGACGTGACCTTCGTCGACGGCGAGGGCGCGTGGCTCACGGACGCGAACGGCAAGCGGTACCTCGATCTCTTCGCGGGCATCGCCGTTGTCGGGCTCGGCCACCGCCATCCCGCGCCGCTCGCGGCCGCGCACGCGCAGCTCGACCGGCTCTGGCACGTGTCGAACCTCTATTGGACGGAGCCGATGGAAGAGCTGTCGGTCAAGCTCTCCGACCGCTTCGGCGGCGCCGGCGCGTTCTTCTGCAACTCGGGCGCCGAGGCGAACGAGGCCGCGCTCAAGTGGGCCCGCAAGGCGACCGGCCGCAGCGAGCTCGTCGCGCTCGACGGCTCGTTCCACGGCCGCACGTTCGGCGCGCTCGCGATCACCGGCCAGCCGGCGAAGCGCGCAGCGTTCGAGCCGCTCGTCCCGGGCGTGAAGTTCGGGCTCGAGCACGTCTCGAGCGAGACCGCAGCGATCGTGATCGAGCCGGTGCAGGGCGAAGGCGGCGTGCACCCGATGACGACCGAGTTCCTGCAGCAGGCGCGTGCGCTCGCAGACGAGCATGGCGCGCTGCTGATCTTCGACGAGGTGCAGACGGGCGTCGGGCGCAGCGGCTCGTTCTTCGCGTGGCAGGAGCTCGGCGTGAAGCCCGACGCAGTCACGCTCGCGAAGGGCCTTGCGAACGGGCTGCCGATCGGCGCGCTGCTCGTCTCCGACGAGGCGCCGACGGCATTCGAGCCGGGCGACCATGCGTCGACCTTCGGCGGCAATCTCGTCACGAGCGCCGCCGCCTGCGCAGTGCTCGACACGATCGACGATGCGCTGCTCGCGCACGTGAAGGAGATCTCGCAGCTCTTCGTCGACGCATTCGACGCGCGCGGGCTCGGCCTGCTGCTCGCGTTCGACACCGACGGCCCCGCAGGGGACGTCGTCGAGGCGGCGCTCGAGCGCGGTCTCGTCATCGGCTCCGCCGGCCCGAACACGATCCGCCTCACGCCACCGCTCACCCTGACCCACGACGAGGCCCGGCAGGGCATCGCGACCCTGAAGGAGATCCTTTGACGACCAAGTTCGAGCGGCAGGGCGAGATCCTGCGCCTCGTCCAGCAGCAGCCGCTCTCGACACAGGCGGAGGTGGCCGAAGCGCTGAAGTCGATCGGGATCGAGACGGTCCAGGCGACGGTGTCGCGCGACATCACGCAGCTCGGGCTCACCAAGGTGCGAAACAGCGAAGGGCGCCTCGTCTATGCGCTTCCGGGCGCCGCCGACCTACGCCGCCTCGACGAGCTGACGGGTGCGCTGCGCCGCTACATGGGCCACACGGCGACGTCCGGCTCGATCCTCGTGATCGAGACGCCGCGCGGCTTCGCCGCCGCGCTCGCCGATGCGATCGACGCCGCCGGCCTCTCCGAGGTCGCGGGCACGATCGCCGGGGACAACACCGTCTTCGTCGCGTGTGCCGACGGCACGAAGCCGTTCGAGCTCGACCAGCTGCTGCGGAGCCACCTGTGAGCGTCAGAGAGCAGAGCGGCGTAATCCTGGGCTCGCTGCCCGTCGGCGAGAAGGTCGGGATCGCGTTCAGCGGCGGGCTCGACACGAGCTGCGCGCTCGCGTGGATGCGCGAGAACGGCGCGGTCCCGTACGCGTTCACCGCCGACCTCGGCCAGTACGACGAGCCTGACATCGACGCCGTGCCGGCGAAGGCCCTCGCCTACGGCGCCGAGGACGCAGTGCTCGTCGACTGCAAGGACGCGCTCGCGCGCGAAGGGCTGACCGCGCTCGCCTGCGGCGCCTTCCACATCCGCTCGGCGGGCCGCACCTACTTCAACACGACGCCGCTCGGCCGCGCCGTCACCGGCACGAAGCTCGTCCAGGCGATGAGCGCGCACGGTGTCGACATCTGGGGCGACGGCTCGACGTACAAGGGCAACGACATCGAGCGCTTCTACCGCTACGGCCTCCTCGTCAACGAGAACCTGCGCATCTACAAGCCCTGGCTCGACACCGCGTTCGTCGAGGAGCTCGGCGGCCGCAAGGAGATGAGCGAGTGGCTCGCCGAGCACGGGCTCCCACAGAAGCAGTCCGTGGAGAAGGCGTACTCGACCGACGCGAACATGCTCGGCGCGACGCACGAGGCGAAGGACCTCGAGCTGCTCGAGACGTCGATGAAGATCGTCGAGCCGATCATGGGCGTCGCGTCGTGGGATCCCGCGGTCGAGATCGAGCCGGAGGTCGTGACCGTCCGCTTTGAGCACGGCTTCCCGGTCGGCGATCCCGTCGACGTGATCCGCTGGGCGAACGGCGTCGGCGGCCGGCACGGGCTCGGCATGTCCGACCAGATCGAGAACCGCGTGATCGAGGCGAAGAGCCGCGGCGTCTACGAAGCGCCGGGCATGGCGCTGCTGCACATCGCGTACGAGCGGCTGCTCTCGGCGATCCACAACGAAGCGACCCTGGAGCGCTACCACGACGAAGGACGGCGGCTCGGGCGGCTGCTCTACGAAGGCCGCTGGTTCGACGTGCAGGCGCTGATGCTCCGCGACGCGCTTACGAAGTGGGTCGCTGCGCCGGTCACCGGCGAGGTCGACATCGAGCTGCGCCGCGGCGACGACTACACGATCCTCGACACGCGCGGCGAAGGGTTCTCGTACGGGCCGGAGCGGCTGTCGATGGAACGGAGCGCCACCGCCTTCAGCGCAGCCGACCGCATCGGCCAGCTCAACGTGAAGATCAACGACGTCATGGATGCGCGCGCGATGCTCGAGAGGCTGGGCGTCGAGCTGTGACGTTGTGGTCGGGACGCGTCGAGTCCGAGCTCGCAGGCGAGGTCTCCGAGTACCTCAAGTCGGAAGACGCCGAGCTGCTGCCGTACGACCTCGAGGGCACGCGCCTGCATGCGCACCGGCTGCATGCCGCGGGCTTCCTCGACGACGCCGAGCTCGCCGACGTCGAGGAACGGCTCGCGCAGATCGACTTCGACGACCTCGAGCCAAGCGACGAGGACGTGCACAGCGCGATCGAGCGCTTGCTCGGTCCCGTAGGCCGCAAGATCCACGCCGGCCGGTCGCGCAACGACCAGGTCGTCACCGCGCACCGCCTCTACGTGCAGGACGCGTGCGACGAAGCGGTCGCCTCGCTCCACGCGTTCGCCCACGTCGTCCTCGCGCGCGCCGAGCAGGAGACCGAGACCGCGATGCCGGCCTACACGCACCTGCAGCGCGCGATCCCGGTCACGCTCGGCCACCACCTGCTCGCCTGGATCGAGATGCTCGAGCGCGACCGCGCCCGCTTCGCCTTCGCGCGCACGCAGGCGGAGCCGTCGCCACTCGGGGCCGGTGCGGTCGCGGGGTCAACGCTTGGACTGCCGAACATCAGCGACCTCGCCGGCGTAGGCTCGACGGAGCCGGCCAGCAGCGCAGGTGCCGGCTTTGCCGGCACCGGAGCACAAGTCCGCAACTCGATGGATGCGGTCGCCGACCGCGACTTCGTCCTCGACTATCTCTATGCGTGCACGACGCTCTTCGTGCACCTCTCGCGCATGTGCGAGGAGACCTGCCTCTGGGCGACGAGCGAGTTCGGCTTCGCGACGCTGCCCGAGAACGCGGCGACCGGCTCGTCGATGATGCCGCAGAAGCTCAACCCCGACGTCGCCGAGCTGACGCGCGGAAAGGCGGGCACGGCGATCGGCCGCCTCACCGGGCTGCTCGCGACGATCAAAGGCCTGCCGCTCGCGTACAACTCCGACCTCGCCGAGGACAAGCAGGCGACGTTCCGCGCCCGTCGCGACGTCCGCCTCGCGCTCGCAGCGCTCACGGTGCTCGTCGACGGGCTCGCGTTCGACCGCGAGCGGCTCGCCGCCGCAGCTGCCGATCCGGTGCTGCGCGCGACCGACGCCGCCGAGGCGCTCGTCGAAGACGGTGTTCCCTTCCGCGACGCGCACGAGCAGATCGCAGCCCAAGTCCGGGCCGGCACCTTCGAAGCGCCCGCGGCACGTCCGCGCGGCTTCGACGTGCCGGCCGCCGTCAAGCACGCAAAGGAGCGCTGGTCATGACAACGCCGCTCGCCGTCGATCTCCGGGGCCGGGACCTGCTCCGGATCGCCGATCTCACGCCCGCCGAGGCGGAGACGATCCTCGACCGGGCGGTCGAGCTCCGTGCAGAGCCGAAGCAGCCGCTCCTCGCCGGGTACACGCTCGGCCTGTACTTCGCGAAGCACTCGACGCGCACCCGCGTCTCGTTCTCGGCCGGCATGGCGCAGCTCGGCGGCGTCGCGATCCCGCTGACGCCGGACGAGCTGCAACTCTCGCGCGGCGAGTCGCTGCCCGACACGGCGCGCGCGCTCTCCGGGTACCTCGACGTGCTCGCGGTCCGCACCCACCCCCACGAAGAGCTCGAGGCCTGGGCCGAGTGGGCGTCGATCCCGGTGATCAACGCGCTCACGGCCGCCGAGCATCCCTGCCAGGCGCTCGCGGATGCGCTGACGATCCGCGACCGGATCGGCGCACTCGACGGCGTCAAGGTCGCGTGGGTCGGCGACGGCTCGAACGTCCTCACGTCGCTCGCCGAGCTCGGGAAGCTGCTCGGCTACGAGGTGATCGCCGCGTCGCCGAAGGGCTATGAGAGCGACAGCGCGACAACGGTGCACGACGTCCGCGAAGCGGTCGAGGGCGCCGACGTCGTCGTCACCGACACGTGGATCAGCATGGGCCAGGAGCACGAGCGTCACCAGCGCCTCACCGATCTCGCCCCGTACCGGCTCGACGACGCGCTGCTCGCGCTCGCATCGCCGGATGCGTTCGTCATGCACTGCCTGCCGGCACACCCGGGCGAAGAGATCACGGCCGAGGTGCTCTACGGCGAGCGCTCGGCGATCTGGGCCGAGGCGGAGAACCGGCTGCACGTCCAGAAGGCGCTGCTCACCCTCCTCCTGACCTAATGCCCTGAGCCGCGCGCGCCGATAAGGCACGCGTGGAAGCCGCATCCGTCCCCCAGCCGAGCGCTGCCCTCCGGCTCGGCGAGCTGCTCGTGCGCAAGGGCCACGCGACGCAGGAGCACGTCAACGAAGCGCTCGAGCTCCAGCCGGTCCTGCACAAGCGCACCGGCGAGATCCTGGTCGAGAAGGGCTGGACGACGACTCGCGCGGTCGCGGAAGCGCTCGCCGACCAGTACGGGCTCGACTTCATCGACTTGACGAAGGTCGCCGTCGACCAGCGTGCCGCGGAGCTCGTGCAAGAAGGCTTCGCGCGCGGTCACCAGGCGCTGCCCGTCCGCTTCCTGCCGGACGGCTCGGTTCAGGTCGTGGTCGCCGACCCGACGAACTTGCAGACGACCGACGAGCTGCGCCTCGCACTCGGCCTGAACAGCGTGCTCGCCGTCGCCGACGCCGCCGCGCTCGAGACGACCATCCAGCGCACGTACCGGCTCAGCGTCGCGGTGACGGACATTGCGCCCGAGGACGACGTTCCCGACTCGGACGAGGTCGCCGAAGGAGCTCTCGACCTCGTCAACGCGCTCATCGGCCGCGCGCTGAACATCGGCGCCTCCGACGTGCACATCGACCCGCAGCCGCGTGACGTGCTGATCAAGTTTCGCGTCGACGGCGTCATGCGCGACGAGCCGGCGGTCGCGAAGCGCTTCCAGAACGCGCTCGCCGCGCGCGTGAAGGTGATGGCGCAGCTCGACATCGCCGAGAAGCGGATGCCCCAAGACGGCTCGTTCGTCGTCTACATCGGAAACAAGGCGGTCGACGTCCGCGCTGCCGTGCTGCCGACGAAGCACGGCGAGCAGGTCGTGCTCCGGCTCCTGCAGCGAGAGCAGAAGCTCGAGCTCCCTGAGCTCGGCATGAGCACCGAGATGGAAACGATCTTCATGAAGGCGATCGCACAGCCGTACGGCGCCGTCCTCACCTGCGGGCCGACCGGCTCGGGCAAGACGACGACGCTCTACGCGGCGCTCGACCGGCTCAACGACGGCATGCGCTCGATCGCGACGATCGAGGATCCGGTCGAGTACCAGCTGCCCGGCGTGATGCAGACCGAGGTGCACACGCGCATCGGGCTCACCTTCGGCCGCGGTCTGCGCACGATTCTCCGCGCCGACCCCGACGTGATCCTCGTCGGCGAGGTGCGGGACGAGGAGACGGCACAGATCGCGATCCAGGCGGCGATGACCGGCCACCTCGTGCTCACGTCCCTGCACACGAACGACGCGTCGAGCGCGATCGCCCGCCTTCGCGTCCTCGGAGTCGATCCCGACCTGCTCGCCGGCTCGATCAACTGCATCGTCTCGCAGCGACTTGCACGCCGGCTCTGCGAGTACTGCCGTGAGTCCTACGAGCCGACGCAGGAGCAGGTGATCTCGATGAACCTCATCTCCGCCGGCTCGACGCCCACGCTCTACCGCGCCCGCGGCTGCGTGCAGTGCTCGAACACGGGCTATGCAGGGCGCGTCGCGCTCTACGAGCTGATGCCGGTGCACGGGCTCGGCCGCGTGCTGCTCGAGGGCTCGACGGACGAGATCTTCGAGGCCGCCGTCGGCGCCGGCATGCGCACGCTGCGCGAGGACGGGATCCGGCTCTCGCTCGCCGGCGTGACGACGCTCGAAGAGGTCCGCCGCATCACCGGCGACCGGCGCCTCGTCTAGCGCGGTACGCCCTCGTCTTCTTCCGGTTGCCGCAGAGCTGCATCGAGCACCACGTGGCCGAGCGGTTCGGCGAGTAGTCGTAGAACGACCAGTGGCAGTTCCGGCATGCCTTCAGCCGTGACCACGTGCCGTCGAGCATCGCGCCCAGTGCGATCGCGACGACGCGGTCGAGCGGGTCGCCGCCGGTCTCCACCGCGAGCTTCCCCGCCGCGTCGAGTCGAAGCGACACCCGGCGGGCGGCGTCGTTCAGCACCGCGATCGCGTCGTCCCCCGGGGCGAAGCCGTTGTTCGCGAGCACGAGCACGCGGAGCGCTTCTCGCAGCTCCCGTGCGCGCGCCGCCTCGCCCGGGATGCCGCGCTCGGCGAGCCAGTCGTCGAGCCAGTCGACCTCGTTCTCGTGGTCGCAGCTGTTGATCAGCAGCTGCACCTCCCGCAGCGGCTGCGGCGCGGCCTTGGGAACGTCGTAGCGCGGCATCTTGCGTCCCAGTCTAGACACCAGTAGCCTGCCCGTACTGGTGTTGCGCCGGATCGCGTTCCCGCTCCGTCTCGCCCGTGCCCGCCTGGGAGCGGGTGGGCAGCGGCTCGGCCTCGTGGCGGTCGGGATCGTCGCGGGCACGGCCGTCCTCGCCGCCGTCCTCGCCGGGCGACTCGTGATGCAGGACCGCTCGCTCGAGCTCGCCCTGCGCCAGCTCTCGCCCGGCGACCGGACCGTGTCGGTCGTCTGGAGCGGAGCGGTCGACGCATTCCCGGGGCTGAACCGCACGGTCTCGCCGCGCGTGAAGTCACTCACGGGCGACGAGCCGGTCGCGGCGATGCTCTTCCGCGAGGCGTCGATCCAGGGACGACTCGTGAACGTCCGCGCCGCCGACGACCTCGGCCGGTACGTCCACCTCGTCTCCGGCCGGCTGCCAGCCGTGTGCGTGCCGTCGCACTGCGAGGTGCTGCGCCTCGAAGGCACGGGGCCGATCCCGGCCACGAAGAACCTCGACCTGATCGAGGTCGGGCGCGCGACGCTGAAGGCCGACGCGCCGTTCGCGGCGTTCGTCTTGCCTGCGCCGCCGACCGAAGAGGTCGCGCGCGCAGTCCGCTACCACACGCCGCAGCCCTCGCCGGTCGTGATTGCGAACGGCGTCGCCGGCCTCTCACGCACGCCGGAGCTCGAGACGTTCTATCGCGCGTATGGCTGGTTCCTGCCGGTCTCGAACGGCGAGGTGCATCCATGGTCGGTGAGCTCCTTCGAGCGCAACGTGCAGCGGCTGACGGACACGCTCGAGTCGCGCTCGGACCAGTTCCAGGTGACGGCGCCGAGCGACACGCTCGCGACTGCGGCGGGCTCGTCGCAGGTCGCCGCGCGGCGCCTGCTGCTGCTCGGCGGCGAAGGCGGCGCGCTGCTCGTCGCGTTCACGATCCTCGCCGCGGCAGCGCTGCGCCGCGACGTCGCCGACGCGCGCCGCCGGCTGATGTGGTTCGGCGCACGCCGCTGGCAGATCGAGCTGTTCACGTTCGCCGAAGCTGGCGCCGTTGCGCTGGGCGCGACCGTCGCCGGCTGGATCGGCGGCGGGGCCGTCGCGGCCCTGATCGCCTCGCACGTCGGCTCCCCCGCCGGCGCCGTGGTCGACCACGCGCTGCTCTCGGCCGGCGGGGTCGCGACGGCGGTGTGCGTCGCAATCGTCGCGGCGTTGCTGCTCTACGCGACCGTCCGTGCACCGGGCATGCAGCTCGGACGGTTCGCGCTCACCCCGCTCGACATGGCTGCGCTCGCGGCGGTCGCGGTGGTGCTCGTCGGCTGGGCCCGCGGCTCCGTCGGCGCGCAGCAGCTCACCGGCGGCGGCGGCACGAGCGCGTTCCTGCTCCTCGTGCCGGCGCTGATCGTGTTCGCGGCGGCGGTCGCCGCAG
This sequence comes from Gaiellaceae bacterium, assembly GCA_035651895.1. GTDB lineage: Bacteria > Actinomycetota > Thermoleophilia > Gaiellales > Gaiellaceae > PALSA-600. The sequence continues at coordinate 50,897 of DASREW010000029.1, read as the reverse complement.
TGCGTCTGCTCGCACCGGCGCTCCAGCTGCTCGGACGAACCGCCCGCCGCGGACCGGTGTCGCTGCGTCTGGCGGCGGCGTCGCTGACGCGCAATCCCGGGCACGCGGCGATCGCGTCGACGTTCCTCGTCGCGAGTCTCGGCCTCGCGCTGTTCGCCGTCGCGTACCGCTCGACGCTCGAGCGCGGCCAGCGCGACGAAGCGAGCTACGCCGTTCCCGCCGACTATGTCCTGACCGAGGACTTCTCGCAGCTCGTTCCGGCGCTGCACGGCGCCCAGCACCTGCCCACGGCCGCCACGCCGATCGACCGGCTCTCCGGGAACATCCCGTCGGGAGCGACCTTCGGCTTCCTCGCGCTTCCGGCGTCGGCGCTGCCGTCGATCGGCGGCTGGCGCTCCGACTTCTCGGCGACGCCGCGAACGACGCTCGCCCGCGCGCTGGCCCCCACGACGGCGTCGCTGCGCATGCTCGCGCTGCCGCCGGGGCGCGAGTTCACACTGCCGGCGACCGGAACGGGCGACGAGATCGGCTTCCGCGCGTTCTTCCGTTCGCCGCTCGGCGACTACATCGCCGTCTCGCTCGGCCAGACGCACGACGGCAAGCGCACGATCCTCCACGGGCGCATTCCGTTCCGGCACGCGACGCTCGCGCAGATCCGGTTCGACATCCTCAACAACGGCCGCCTCACCGCGAACGCCGGCACCGGCATCCAGCCGAGCGCGAAGGGGACGGTCACGTTCGGCACACCGCGCGTGAACGGCCGCGCGATCCCGCACGCGTTCTCCACCTGGCTCGGCGTCGACGGCATCAGCGGCACGGGTGAGCACGTGGGCTACGTGCTCACCCCGGACGAGGAAGACGTCTTCCGGCCGCGCCAGGTCACGGACGGCCGTGCGCTGCCGGTGCTCGTCACGCCGCACCTCGCAGCCGAGGCCGGCCCGCGCGGCATCCTGCCGCTGGACGTCGAGGGCGAGACGGTCGCGGCGCGCGTCGTCGGGGTCGTGCAGCGTTTTCCGTCGATCGACGGCGACGCCGTCGTTGCCGACCTCGGCCAGGCTGCGACGCGCCTCGACACGAGCTCGCCCGGCCTCGGCACGACGGACGAGCTGTGGCTGAACAGCAGGACGCCGCCGCGAACGCCCGAGCTCGCGGTGCAGTCGCATGCGGCGACGCTGGCGTCGCTGCGGGACGATCCGCTCGCGCGCGGGTCGCTGCTGACGCTCGCGGGAACTGCCGTGGTCGCGCTTCTGCTCGCGCTGCTCGGGCTCGTGCTGTCGGTGGTGGGCGACGTGCGCGACGACCGCGGCGAGCTCTTCGACCTGGAGGCGCAAGGCGCATCGCCGGCGACGATCCGCACGCACCTCCGTCTGCGCGCGGCGCTCGTCGCCGGCTTCGGCGTCCTCGGCGGCCTCGCGCTCGGCGCGATTCTCTCCGCGCTCGTGATCGCGCTGGTCTCGGTGACCGCGGCATCTGCCGAGCCGGAGCCGCCGCTCCGGCTGTCGCTCGACCTGCCGCTGCTCGCACTCGCCGCACTCGCATACGTCGTCGCGGCGGTCGTGCTCGTCGGTGCGGCGACGATGCTGCGCGGACGCGCCCCGTCTCGCGCCGCAGAGGTCGCGGCGTGAAGACCGCGATCGAGCTCCGCGACGTGTTCCGCGTGCATTCGACGCCGGAGGGAGACGCCGCCGCCCTGCAGGGCCTGTCGCTGCGCGTGGCGGACGGCGAGGTGCTCGCCGTCCTCGGGCCGAGCGGCTCGGGCAAGTCGACGCTGCTTCGCCTCCTCGCCGGGCTCGAGCGGCCGTCCGCCGGCGTCGTGCGCGTGCACGGGGAAGAGGTCGGCAAGCTCGCTGCGCGCAGGCTCGCGAGCTATCGCGCGACGATGCTCGGCTACGCCGACCAGCACTACGCCCGCGCGCTCGCGCCGGAGCTCAGCGCGCGTGAGCTCGTCGCGCTGCAGCTCGGCCTGCGCGGCGCGCCGCCGGCCGCACGGCTGCAACGCGCCGACGAGCTGCTCGAGCGCGTCGGTCTCGCGGCGAAGCGCGACCGGCGGCCGGGCGAGCTCTCGGGTGGAGAGCAACAGCGCGTCGCGCTCTGCGCGGCGCTCGCGCACCGCCCGCGCGTGTTCCTCGCGGACGAGCCGACGGGCGAGCTCGACGCTGCGACCGCGGACCAGGTCTACGGCGTGCTCGGCGAGCTCGTCCGCGAGCACGGCTGCACGACGGTGATCGTGAGCCACGATCCGGAGTCGGCGCGCATCGCGGACCGCATCGTCCGTATTCGCGACGGACGCGTCTCCGAGGAGTGGTCCCGCGACGACGAGGAGAGCGACACGATCGTCGTCGGCCGCGGCGGCTGGCTCCGGCTGCCGGAAGAGCTTCTCCTGCGTGCGGGCATCGGCGCGCACGCGACGGCGCGGTTCCACGACGGCACGGTGGTTGTGGAGCCCGCGGGCGACGCTCAGATCGTGGAGCAGGCGCAGGGCGCAGTTCCGGTGCGGGGCACCGATCTGCACGTCGCGGCGAGCGTGCAGGGCCTCGCCCGCCGCTACGGCGCTACCACGGTCTTCGAGCACGTCGACGCCGAGTTCCGCAGCGGGCTCCTCCACGCCGTGACCGGGCCGTCGGGCTCGGGGAAGACCACGCTCCTCCACCTGCTCGCCGGGCTCGAGCTGCCGGACGCCGGCGCCGTCACCGTCGGGGACACGGAGCTGTCGGCGCTCGACCGGGCCGGGCGCGCCGCGCTTCGCCGCGAGCGGATCGCCTACGTCGGCCAGCAGGCGGGCCTCGTCCCCCACCTGTCGGCCCGCGAGAACGTCGAGCTCGCACTGTCCCTGCGCGGGCTGGACGAGTCCGCGGCGGTCCCGGCGCTCGAAGCGGTGGGGCTCGCCGAGCGGGTGACGCAGCGCGTCTCCCGCCTGTCCCAGGGCGAGCGGGCGCGGGTCGCGATCGCGCGCGCCGTCGCCGTCCGCCCGGCGCTCCTGCTCGCCGACGAGCCCACCTCGCGCCTCGACGGCGCCAGCGCGATCGCGGTCGCGCTCCTGCTCGCCCGCCTCGCCCGGGAGACCGGCGCCGCCGTGGTGTGCGCGACGCACGATCCGCTCGTGATCGAGCAGGCCGATTCGACCGTGTCACTTTGACACCTCCCCCTTCTGGGGGAGGAGATGTATAGCACGGAAACCGATTCTTCTTTCTGCGGTGGCAACTGTCGACTTGCGTCAATCGACGATCTTTTCGCGTCTCCGAGGCCTGCTCGAAGTCACGCGGCTGGTCCGGACGGGCGAGGAGCTCCCCGAGCTCCTGGCCGCGATCGCGCGGACCGTCTCCGACTCGCTCGCCTTCCGCACGGTCGTGATCAACCTCTACCGCCGGGAGTGGGACGACTTCGTCGTCAGCACCGTGTACGGCAGCGAGGAAGCGCGCGAGACGCTGCTCGGCCAGGTGCGGCAGGTATCCGACTGGGAGCCGCTGCTCGACCAGCGCTTCCTGCAGCGCGGCGTCTACCTCGTGACCGCCGGCGAGTTCGACTGGGACAGCCTCGACGGCTCGACCTACACGCCCGATCTCAAGGTGTCCGACGACCCGAACGCCTGGCATCCGGAGGACGCGCTGTTCGCACCGATGCGAGGCGCCGACGGATCGCTGCTCGGGATCCTGTCGGTCGACGAGCCGATTTCCGGCCGTAGGCCGAGCGGCGACGAGATCGACGTGCTCGTCGCCGTGTCCGAGCATGCCGCGCTCGCCGTCGAGGCGGCACAGGAAGCGACGCGCGCCAAGGCCAACCGCGACGCGCTCGAGCGGCTGCTCGCCGTCTCGACGCAGCTGAACGAGACCTGGTCGGCGACCGAGCTTCTCCAGCAGGTCTGCGGCGCGATCTCCGACGCGCTCGGGTTCGAGAAGGTGGCGGTGCAGCTGCTCGACGACGACGGCGTTCACCGCACCGTCGCGCAGATGGGCTTCGCCGACGGTGAGAACATCGGCGGGTCACTCACGGCCGACGAGCTCGAGCTGCTGCTGCAGCCGGGCTTCGAGCTCGGCGGCTGCTTCATCATCCCGCACGCCGCCGCGCGCGAGATCCTGCCCGACCGGCCGGTCGGCTACCGCTCGCAACGCGACGGACGCGGGCCGCACGCGTGGCAGAACCACTGGCTCTTCGTGCCGCTGCACGATCGCCGCGGCCGCCGCATCGGCTACATCTGGGCCGACGATCCCGTCGACCGCCTTCGCCCGGATGTCGAGCGCCTGCAGATCCTGCGCGCGTTCGCGAACCAGGCGACGACCGCGCTCGAGCAGTCGGCCCAGTTCGAGGAGATCCAGAACGCGTACGAGCACCACCGCGCGCTGATCGACGCGTCGCCGACGGCGATCGTCGACTTCGACCTCGACGGCCGCGTCCGCTCGTGGAACAGCGGCGCGGCAGAGATCTTCGGCTGGACGGCAGAGGAGGCGATCGGGCGGATCAATCCGACGGTGCCCGAAGCCGACCTCGAGTTCTTCCTCTCGAACGTCAAGCGCATCGCCGAAGGCGAGGTCATGCGCGATCTCGACCTTCGCCGCCTGCACAAGGACGGCTCGCTGATCGACGTGAACACGTCGGCCGCGCCGATCTACGACGCGCACAGCAATGTCGTCGGCGTGATCGCCTCGATGCTCGACGTGACCGCGCGCAAGCGCTCCGAACGGATGCTCGCCGCGAGCGAGGGCCGCAAGGACGCCGTGCTGCGCGCCGCACTCGACTGCGTCGTGATCGTCGACCACGAAGGGCTCATCACGGAGGTGAACCCCGCGACCGAGGAGACGTTCGGCTGGACGCGCTCCGAAGCGGTCGGGCGGTCGTTCCTCGACCTGATCGTCGCGCCGGAGCACCGGCCCGAGCTCGCCGAGGTTCTGCGCACCGGCTCGGGGCCGCTGATCGGCGCCCGGCTCGAGATCAACGCCCTCCGTTCCGACCATCGCACGTTCCCGGCCGAGGTCGCGATCACGCGCGTCGACGTTCCGGGGCCGCTGCTCTTTGCGGTCTCGCTCCGCGATGTGACGAAGCGCCGCGAGCGCGAGGAACGGCTGAAGGAGACCGAAGCCAAGTACCGCACGCTCGTCGAGCAGATCCCGCTCGCGTCGTACATCAACACGATGGGCATGCCGATCACGACGACGTACATGAGCCCGCAGATCGAGGCGATGCTCGGCTATCCCGTCTCACGCTGGCTCGAGGCGAACTTCTTCCTCGAGATCCTGCATCCCGAAGATCGCAATCGCGTGCTCGCCGAAGTCGAGCGTATGCACGCGACGGGCGAGGACTTCCGCATGGAGTACCGCCTGATCGCGGCTGACGGCCGCACGGTGTGGGTGCTCGACGAGACGGTTGCCGTGCGCGACGAGGAGTACCGGCCGATCATGCTGCAGGGCTTCCTCGTCGACGTGTCGGCGAACCACCCGCGCGAAGCGCGCCCCGTGCTGCGCGCCGCAGCGTCCTAGCCCGGCAGCGGCAGCGCTCCCGCCTGGTAGTACGCGCGCGCCTGCGCCTTGAAGTAGCCGCCGTCATCGTCGGCCGACAGGGACATGCGCGTGTTGCCGTTGATCGGCGCGGGGTTCGTCACCCCGTCCTTCGCCGCGTCGCACGCACACGTCGCGCCGTCGGCGCCTCGGCCGAACAGGAAGCCGGCGAAGCCCGCCGCGACGTACTGCCGGAGCCGCGCGCGTGAGCCGGGGCCGAGCAGCCACTGCACACGGTTGTCCTGGAAGTGGTCCCACGTGTTGTTCATCGCGCGCATGACCGTGTTCCCGAGCGGGATCTGCCAGGCGACCATGCGCAGCCCGGTGAGCCGTACGAACGTCTGCGCGTAGAGCATGTGCCGCGCGAAGTCGGCCGGCTTCATCCACGTGTTCGGGTTGCCCTCCTGTTTCGCGTAGAACCCGGCGTCGCGGTCGGAGAAGTCCTCGAACGCGATGTCGAAGTGCGCGTGCAGCGCGTTGTAGAACGCTGCCGACTCGGTCGCGTACTTGATCACCGTCGCGTTCGGCGGCTTCTCGTACTGGATGTCGTGCTTCGTTCCCCAGCCGCTCATGTGGTAGGCGAGGATCACGTTCGGCGCGAGCTCGTTCCGCAACGCGATCCACTTCTTGGCGAACGCGGAGGCGAGTGAGACGTCGCCCGCCTGCTCGAGATACCCCCAGAGATCGGGCTCGACGTGCACGACGACCGGCTTCGTCCCCTTGATGCGCTGGAAGAGCAGGGTCACGTCCCGCCAGTACGCCGCCATCGTCTGCGCGTTCTGCATGTTGGCGAGGTCGGCCTGCGCCTCGCCACCGGCGGCGCCCGGCTTCGACTGCAGCATCATGTAGTAGCTGAACACGGGGACGACGCCGTGCGCCCACGAGTCGGCGACGTACATCGACGCGAACGTTCCGTTCGGGTTCCACGTCGACCATCCCTGGCCGGTGTTCACGCCGCCGGCGAGGTACTGGTAGCGAAAGCCGAAGGGCGCCGCCTGGCGCAGCGCCGCCGCGCCGCCGGGATCGTCGGCCATGCCGATCTGCAGGGTGCGCGGCCAGTGCGGGGGGAGCGGCGGGAGCTTCGCCGATGTCGTCGCACCGGCGCCCGCCGACGCGGCAAGCGCAACCGCTATGAGCAGCGCTGCGCTAGCGCACCGTGAGCGAGGCGCAAGACGCGTGGCTGTGGTGCTTCGCGCGGTCGTAGGCGGTGACACAGAAGGAATACTTGCCCTTCTTGACGGTCTTGGGCACCCGCCAGCCCACGAAGTAGGTCGTACCATAGGCGACCGGGCCGAAGCCCGTGGACTTGGTCGCGATCGTCTTCGTGCCCTGCTTGATCGTCGCGACCGCCTTCGCAACGCCGCTGTTGTCGTAGATCCGGAAGCGGAGGTCGACGATCGCGCCGCTCGTCGCGACACTCGAGAGCGCGCGCGCCGTCGGCGCCTTCGTGTCCGTCTTCGCGCTGCTCGCGTTCGGATTCCCGTTGAGTCCGGTCGGGATTCCCGTGCTCGTCCGCGTGGTCGTCGTGGTCGTCGTAGTCGTGGTCGGATTCACACTGAGCGAGAGCGTGTTGTCGGTCGTGCTCAGCTCGCCGAGATCCGACGTCGCAGTCGCGCTCACCGTCTGCGCGCCCGCAGCCGTCACCGTGGCGTACACGTCGACGCTCGTCTGCGGCGTCTCGCTGGAGACGTACGCGAGATCGCAGACGACGGTCGTCGCGCTGCTCGCCGTGCAGCCCGAGCCGCGCTGGTCGTAGTTGCCCACGTAGGTCATCCCGGTCGGGAGCGTGATCGTGAGCGTCAGCTTCGTCGCGGGCTGGAGGTTCTTGTCCGTGACGGTGTAGGCGAGCGTCACGGTCGTACCGACCGCTGCCGAGGACGGGCTGATGCTGCCCGAGACAGCGATGTCCGGCTTCGCGCCGCCGCCACCGCCGCCGCCGCCGCCGCTCGAGCCGGAGCCCGAACCGGAGCCGGAGCCGGAACCGCTTCCCGAGCCGCCGCCGGTCGGCGCAGCCACGACGGTCGTCGTCTTCGCCGAGGTCGCCGAGGTGCCGCCGCCGGAGTTCGTCGCGCTGACGATCACGTCGATCGTCGAGCCGACATCGGAGTCGGTCAGCGTGTAGCTCGACCCGGTCGCGCCCGAGATGTCGGTGCAGGTCACGCCGCAGCGCTGCCAGCGATAGGTGTAGCTGAGCGTCGAGGCGCTCGTCCACGTTCCGTTCGTCGTCGTCAGCGTGTCGCCCGACTCGGCGGTGCCGGAGATCGCCGGGAGCGCGGTGTTCACCGGCGAGGTCGCAACGACCACGTCGGTCGGCGGGCTCACCGCGATGCTCGAGCCGGTGACGTTCGTCGCCGTCTCGGCGAGGCGAAGCGTGCTGGAGCCGTTCGCGTCGGCCGCAACGGGTGTGTACGAAAGGCTCGTCGCGCCCGCGATCGCCGCGCAGTTCATTCCGACGCTGTCGCAGCGCTCCCACTGCAGGGAGGTCGACGTGGCGCCGGCGAAGCTGCCCGCGGTGCCGGTGATCGACGTTCCCTGGGTCGCGTTGTGCGGAACGGTCGGATCGCTGCTGAGCACCGGCACGGTCGACGCGGCGGCCGTGCAGCCGGAGGGGTTGAAGTCGAACGACTCGATCGTCTCACCCGTCTCCCAGAACTCGCAGGTGTCCACCGGGTCGAGCGACACGGACGTCGCTGCGTCGGCGGCGTCGGACGAGATGCCCTGGTCGCCGACCGAGCCGTCGAGGGCGTTCGTGTACGAGAGCGAGGTGTCGCCGTAGACGAGCGCGAGATTGCTGCCGTCGAATGCCGCCGACGGTGCGTTACCTGCGGTGCTCCCGGCTCCCAAGCCCGGGTCGTACTCGCCCGAGTTCGCGCGCGCCCAGCCGCTGCCGCTGTTCTGCAGCTCGTACCAGCCGATGTCGGTTTCGCCGGCCGTAGCGCCCGCGAGCGCGATGGCCACGGTCATCGTCTGCGTCGTGCCGTCGCTGTACCACTCGACCTGCCCGTTCAGCTGCGGCAGGCGGTCGGTCAGCTGCGGCGCCGGCACCGTCGCGACGTCGGCAACGGCATCGGGATCGACCGTGTAGGAGGGGACGCTGATGCTGCTGCCGAGCTGCTGGAACGTGGCGCTCGCCGCCTGATTGCTCCAGTCGCCGGGGTCGAAGCTCCAGAGATCGATGCGATCGCGATTGTTGCTCGGATCGTCGTGGGCCTGGACGTAGATTCCCGCGGTCGTGCTCCCCGGAGCGTTCGCACTCGAGCCCTCCATCGTGGCGACGCGCATGCCGCCGAGGTCGCTGCTGACGCCGCTCAGATCGAAGAAGCGCGCCTGCGCCGAGCTGCCGGTGAGCATCGCCGCGCGGTCGGCGACGAGTGCGCCGGCGCCCACGAAGTCACCGTTCGAGTCCTGCTCGTTGAACGCGAGGTAGTAGCCGTTCGGCCAGACCGCGAGCGACTGCATCGTCGGGCTGAGACTCGACGAGACCGAGTACGCGTAGCGGTACCAGCCCGCGGTCGCGTCGCCCGTTTCCGACACGGCAAAGCACTGGACGTAGTTCGTGCCGTCATAGGCGGACTCGGAGATCACCCAGCGATCGGCCATGCGGTCGTAGGCGATCCCGGGGTCGCCGCTCGGGTCGGTCGCGCAGATGCCGGCGCCGTCGGGGCCGCCCCCGAGGCCGGCCCAGAAGCTCTTGTTCGACTCGGCCGCGAGCAGCGTGCCGGTGCGGCTGTAGACGTAGTAGTCCTGGTTCGCGCCGTCGTTGATCGCCTGGACGTACTGCGTGCGGCCGATGTCGCCGGCCGTGAAGGTTCCGGCCGGGGCGCTCGTCGGCCCGCTGCCCTGCGGCGGGATGACGACGCCGGCCAGCTGGCGTGCGCGCCCGCGGGCGCGCGGACGGCTTGCCGGGCGGCCGCGCTGCGGCCCGACCTCGCCCGAGGTCGAGTCGTGCGCGAGCAGGCGCAGCTCGATCGCGTGGGGCTTGCGGCCGTTGGCGCCCGAGCCGGCCGCGGCACACGTGCCGACGACCACGAGCAGGCTCGCGGCGAGCAGGAGGACGCGCCGGGACGTCTTCGGCAGCACACGATCTGTGTCGGCAGTGGGCGGCGCGACCTTTAGTTCGAACCGGCTGGTGGCCTAGTTCAAAAGAAGAATTGGCGCCAGGCCGACCACCAGTCCTCGCCGCGGGAGGTGATCTGGCGGGAGCCGGTGATCTCGACGCCGGCCCGGTAGCGGTACTTCTCGACGTGCTCGGAGGTGTTGAAGTCGACGACGATCTCGCAGGGCCGGCCGGGGTCGTAGCTGCGCACCGCGTGCAGGTCGGCGAGCGCGCGCCGGGCGCCGTCCTCGATCAGCTCGCGCGCCTTCGGCCCGGGCAGCTGCCGCGCGCTGAACCGGCCGAGCCCCTTCTTCACCGCGACGGTCGTCAGCCCGTCCCCGAGCAGCCGCCGGCCTTCCCGGCAGGCAGCCTCGTCGCCGGTGACCATCAGCACCGGGCAGCCCCACGAGCCGCACAGCGCGGCGTTGATCCCGGTCTCGCCGACCTCGACGCCGTTGAAGCGGAGCCGCCACCACGACGACCCGCTGACCGTGTGTGCGAGCACGCCGTCGCGCGTGCCGGCCATCGCGTGCATGCCGACGAACAGCGCCGCGTCGGCGCCGGTCTCGAGAAACTCCGTGTACTCCGTCCAGTGGTCCTGCACGACGTACTCGCAGTCGGGATCGAGCTCGTCGGGGATCAGCGAGTTGAACGTCCAGCCCTCGCCGGCGCCGTGGCAGTCCATGACGACGACCTCGTTCGCGCCGGCCGCCTTGGCGCCGCGCACCGCCGCGTTGATCTCGCCGGTGTAGAGGCGCCGCCCTTCTTCGTACATCGCGTGGCCGCCGGTCACCTGCTGCCACTTGACGATGCCGGCGACACCCTCCATGTCGCTGACGATGAAGACCCTCACGACGCCAACTCTATGACGCCGACGGGTTCGTCGCGGCTGTTGCGAACCGGCACCTCGCGCAGCTCGTCGATCTCGAGCACGTGCGCGAGCGCAGGCGTGATCGCGCGATACGCGCCGTCCTCGGCCTTGAGCGCGATGCCGCGTCCGTCCTCGTGCGCGGCGCAGAAGAGACCCTCGGCGCCGCCCTTCGCGATCCAGCCGTCGCGCAACCGCATCAGGTCGGTGTCGACGGCGTCGTGCGAGCCGCCGACCAGCTCGGGCCGTGCGCGCATCGCGGCCCGGATCCGTGCCGGCACATTCGTGAGGAGCGCAGCCGCCTCTCGAAGCGTCGTCGGGAACGTCGGCACGCCGCAGCCGTCGGTCCCGGCGGGCTCGCGCCCCATCAGCTCGGCGATGCGCTGCTGCAGCGGATGCGCCGGGTCGCGATACGGGTGCAGCGGCCAGCCGTTCGCGGCACACGCGGCGAGCATCCCCGCGTGCTTGCCGGAGCAGTTGTGACCGAGCTTCCCTTCCGGCCGTCCTTCCTGCAGCCCGTTCTCGAGATCGTCGACGGTCGCCCCGGCCCGCGCGAGCACCTTCCGCACCGCGTCGAGCTGCGCCGGCTCGGCGCGGTGGGACGCACAGGCGATTGCGATCTCGTCGTCGCCGAGGTCGTCGTAGGCCTCGACGAACGGGATCGCCTGAATCGGCTTCGACGACGAGCGGAAGAAGAAGGCGAGCCGGGCGTCTCCCCAGACGCGGCCGTCGGTCGTCGCGACGTGCACGCGGTGGGTCGCCTCGACGACACCTCCCCGCCGCACGGTTACCCTGAGTGCGTCCACCGACGTGGGAGCGTACGTGCCCGAGTTGCCCGAGGTCGAGGCGTGGCGCCGTCAGCTCGATCCGCTCGTGCGGCGATCGCCGATCGAGCAGGCGGGGCCGGCGCACATCGCGACCCTCAAGACATTCGATCCGCCCCTGTCTGCCCTCGAGGGCGAAGGCCTCCGCGGCGTCGAGCGCCGCGCGAAGCGCTTTCTGCTCCCGACGGACGACGACGAGCTCGTGGTGCTCGTGCACCTGATGAGCGCCGGCCGGCTCAAGTACGTCGCGAGCGGCGCCAAGGGCGCCAAGACGCCGATCTTCCGGCTGCGCTTCGCCGACGGCGGCGAGCTGCAGCTGACCGAGGCGGGCTCGAAGAAGCGTGCCGGCGTGTGGCTGCTCCGGCCCGAGGCTGCCGCGGCCGAGCTCGCGCACCTCGGGCCCGAGGCGAACGAGCTCGCGGTCGAGGACGTCGCGCGCATCCTCGCGTCCGACTCGCGCCGGCTCCACTCGCTGCTCCGCGACCAGCGGCTGATCGCGGGAATCGGCCGCGCGTGGGCGAACGAGATCCTCTGGGCGGCTCGGCTCTCTCCGTACGCGCTCTCGACGCAGGTGGACGACGAGGAGACCGAGCGGCTCGCCTCGGCGATCGCCTCGGAGATGGAACGCGGCCTCGAGCTCCGTCTCGCCGGCGCGAACGACGAGAAGACCTACCGCGTGCACAACAAGCTCGACCGCCCGTGCGAGCGTTGCGGCACGCCGATCGCGCGCGTCGACTTCGAGGAGCACACCATCTACTACTGCCCGCAATGCCAGACAGAGGGCCGCGTGTTGAAGGACCGCAGGTTGTCGAGGCTGTTGAAATGATCGATCACATCGGCTTCGCGTCTGCGGACTACGAGCGGAGCAAGGCGTTCTACGAGCGCGCCCTCGCACCGCTCGGATTCACGCTCTTGATGGAGTTCTCCGAAGCTGCGGCGGGCTTCGGCAGGGAGAACGACGATCGGCCGTCGTTCTTCCTCGAGGCCCAGGGCGAGCCGGTGCACGGGCGGCTTCACATCGCGTTCGAAGCAGAGAGCCGCGCGCAGGTGGACGCCTTCCACGCAGCGGCGCTCGAGGCAGGTGGGACCGACAACGGCAAGCCCGGCGTCCGGTGGTACCACCCCGACTACTACGGCGGTTATGTCCTCGACCCGGACGGCAACAACGTCGAAGCCGTATGCCATCGACCCGTCTAGCCCCCGCCGGTCGGGGCTGCTGAAGTGAACGTCGAGCGCGTCACCCGAGCGGACGAAGAGCTCGCAGCGGCGTTCGCGCGCCTCGTCCCGCAGCTCTCGAAGTCGTCTTCGCCGCCGACGCTCGATGAGCTTCACGACCTCGTTGCGTTCGACCGGACACATCTACTCGTCGCGCGCGACGACGAAGGCACGATCGTCGGCACGCTGACGCTCGCGGTCTACCGCATCCCGCTGGGGCTTCGCGCGATCATCGAGGACGTCGTCGTGGACGAGTCGGCCCGCGGCCAGGGTGTCGGCGAGGCGCTCACGCGCGAGGCGCAGCGGACCGCAGCCGAGCTCGGCGTGAGTGCGATCTGGCTGACGACCGCACCCGCGCGCGAGGCCGCGAACCGGCTCTATCCGCGGCTCGGGTTCGAGCAGCGCGAGACGAACGTGTACGTCTGGCGTCCCGGCTAGCCGGCGCGCTCAGCGCAGAGATCGCCGGCACGAGGCCGGCTGCGACTGCAGCGACGCCGAGCGCCGCGATCTCGATCGCGTTCGCCGTCCCGCCTGCGAGCGCAAGCAAGGTTGCGCTGCACCAGCCGCCGAGCCCGATCAGCGGCGCGCAGACGCTCCGCACCGGAGATGAGCGCTGTTCGCCGAGAGCGAGCAGCGACAGGACGGCGACCAGGCCGAAGCCTGCGACGGCGCCTGCTGCCAGCTCGGCCGGGATCGTCATGGCGTGACGACGCTGATCCCGTGACGGCTCATGAGCTCGCCGAGGACGGACGGCGCCGGCGGCCCGGCGGCGGCCAGCGCGACGAACGCGTCGAAGTACCGCTCGTGGCCGCCCGGCGTCGTCCACAGCAGCAGTCGAGCCGGCTCGGTGGTGTAGTTGCGGAACGTGTGCGGAACCTCGCCCGGCGCCCAGACCAGCGCTCCCGGCGTCGCGGTCAGCGTCTCGCCGCCGACGGTGAACGTCAGCGCGCCCGAGACGATGTAGAACGCCTCGTCGAACGCAGGGTGGACGTGCAGCGGCAGCGCATCGAAGCGAGCGGGGATGACGTTCTCGATCAGCGCGATGCGACCACCGGTCTCTTCTTCGCGCAGGCGGACGCTGATCGAGCCGCCGAGAACGTCGTGAACGGGGGCATCGTCGCGCGGTTGGAGGATGGGTCTCTTCATGGACGCCGACGGTAGGCGCCGTCACCGCGTGAGGCCATCCCCGGCGTTCGGGGATTGAGCCTCCGCGCCTGCTGCGGCATCATCGAGACATGGCACGCGCTACCGCAGTCGACCGGGTCCTCCGCGACGAGCGCGCACCGGACGAGATTGCCACTGCACTGCTCGAAGCGTTCCTGGTGTGCCTCGACGCCGACGGCGGCTGCGTCCACCTCACCGACCCGGCGAGCGGGGTCCCCATCGGCGGCAGCTCGCTCGGCGAGACCGCCGGGAGCTTCGAGCAGTCGATCGACTTCGAGTACCGGCGCCCCGACGCGCTGCGGTTCCGCGATCTCGCGCACCGCAGCGGGCGGACCGCCGCTCTCGGCATCGAGACGGGAGGCGAGCTCCACCGCAGCGCCCGCTACGTCGAGATGATCGAGCCGAGCGGCGGCGGCGACGAGCTGCGCGTGTCGTTCGGAGACTCGTTCGGGACGTGGGCGACACTGGTCGCCTTCCGGCGGCGGCCGTTCGCGACCGCGGACGTCGAGTTCGTGGCGGGAACCGTCGACGGCGTGAGCGCGAGCCTGCGCCGGGGGTGGGCTGCAGGAACGGGCTCGGTCGAGACCGACGCCGCGCCCGTCGTGCTCGTGCTCGACGCGGCCGACCGGCTGGTCTCGACGGACGCCGTCGGCAAGGAGCGATTCGCCGATCTCGGCGGGACCCCCGGAACGCTTCCCCAGCCGTTCTTCGTCGTCGCCGCCGAGGCGCGCGAAGGGCGTGCGGGACGGGCGATCGCCCGAGGGTCGAGCGGCGCGTGGCACACGATCGAGGCGTCGCGCCTCGACGATGAGCCCTACGGCGCCGTCGCCGTCGTCGTCAGACCGGCGTCGGCGCAGAGCCTCGCCGACCTGATCTTCCGCGCCTTCGGCCTGTCGGCGAGGGAGCGCGAGGTCGCCCGGTACGCGCTCGAGGGCCGCTCGGCGAAGGCGATCGCCGGCGAGCTCGTCCTCTCTCCGTACACGGTCGAGGATCACCTGAAGCGCATCTACGACAAGACCGGCGCACGCTCGCGGGAAGGCCTCGCGCAGCTCGCGCGCACGTAGCCGCGTCCGTCTGGGCCGCCGGATACTGTCGGCGCCGTGATTCGCACGCAGCCATACGCCGGCGGCTGGCTCGAGGTCGTCTGCGGGCCGATGTTCAGCGGCAAGAGCGAGGAGCTGATCCGCCGCCTGCGCCGCGCCGAGATCGCCGGGCAGCGGGCGCTGATCGTGAAGCCGGTGATCGACGACCGCTACGACGTCGGCCACGTCGTCTCGCACGCCGGCGCCAAGATGCGCGCCGTCACCGCCGAGTCGAGCGCCGACGTGCGGCGGCTCGCCTCCGGCTGCAGCGCCGTGGGGATCGACGAGGTGCAGTTCTTCGACGAAGGGATCGTCGACGCGATCGACGCGCTGGTGCGCGACGGCGCCCGCGTCGTCGCGGCCGGGCTCGCGCAGGACTTCCGCGGTCTCCCGTTCGGCGCGATGCCAACGCTCCTCTGCGTCGCGGAGTTCGTCGACAAGCTCGAGGCGGTCTGCCATCGGTGCGGCGGCCCGGCGACGATGACGCAGCGTCTCGTCGACGGCGCCCCGGCCCCGTTCGGAGGCGAGACGATCCAGGTCGGCGCGCTCGACTCGTACGAGGCACGGTGCCGCGCCTGCTTCGAGCCCGGCGTCGACGCCGCGCTGCTCGCTCAGACCGCGTAAGCGGACTAGGCTGGCGCCATGTCAAAGCGCATCCTGATCCCGAGCGCAGTCGCCGCGCTCGCCGCGGTGGCCGTCGCCGCGGCCGCGGCTGCGCATCCGTCCGCCACCCGCACGGTCTCAGCGAACTGCCCGACCGTGTCGAGCGGCCAGCTGACGATCGGCACCGACAACCCGGCCTACCCGCCGTGGTACGCCGGCGGCACGCACTCGTCGCAGTGGAAGATCAACGACCCGAACGACGGCAAGGGCTACGAGTCGGCGGTCGCCTACGCGATCGCGAAGCAGCTCGGCTACTCGAAGTCCCAGGTGAAGTGGATCTACGTCCCCTTCAACAAGTCGTTCGCGCCGGGCCGGAAGCCGTTCGACTTCGACATCAACCAGATCTCGTACACGCCCGCGCGCGCGAAGGTCGTCGACTTCAGCGTCTCGTACTACGACGTGAACCAGGCGATCGTCGTCAACAAGGGCACGAAGATCGCGTCGGTGCGTTCGATCAAGGGCCTGAAGCCGTTCAAGCTCGGCGCCCAGCTCGGAACGACGAGCTACGCGCTGATCAAGAGCCGGATCAAGCCGACGCAGCAGGTCGCGGTCTACCCATCGAACGCCGGCGCGGTGCAGGCGCTGAAGAACAAGCAGATCGACGGGCTCGTCGTCGACCTGCCGACCGCGTTCTACGTGACCGCCGCCCAGGTGCCGAACAGCAAGATCCTCGGCCAGTTCGAGAACAAGAAGGGTGAGACGACGGATCGCTTCGGCGTCGTGCTCGCGAAGCACAACCCGCTGACGTCGTGTGTCAACACGGCGATCACGAAGCTCCGCAAGAACGGGACCCTGAAGAAGCTGCAGCAGCTGTGGCTAGCGAAGGCGACCGGCGCGCCGATCTTGAAGTAGGCCGGCGCTCGCGCGTCCTCGATTCACTGCGCTCCGGCGGCGACGGCCGCCGGAGCGTGGCGATCGCGCTCGCGAGCACGGTGGTGTTCTTCACCGCGGTCGGCTGGGTGATCACGCATGCGCCCGGCTGGCCCGAGGTCCACCGCACGTTCTTCAGCTGGTCGCAGTTCAAGGCGACGTTCCCCGAGATCGCCCACGCGTTCCTGCTGAACGTGAAGATCTTCTGCATCGCCGAGGTGATCATCCTCGTCGTCGCGCTCGTGCTCGCCGTGCTGCGCGCGCTGCCCGGCCCGGTGTTCTTCCCGATTCGCGCGCTCGTGATCGTCTATGCCGACGTGTTCCGCGGGCTGCCGACGATCCTCGTGATCGCGATGCTCGGCTTCGGCGCGCCGGCGCTCGACCTGAAGCACGTGCCGACCTCGACGACGTTCTGGGGCATCGTCGCGCTCGTCCTGATCTACAGCGCGTACGTCTCGGAGGTCTACCGCGCCGGCATCGAGTCGGTGCACCCGAGCCAGGAGGCGGCGGCCCGCTCGCTCGGCCTCTCGCGCTGGCAGACGACCCGGCGCGTCATCCTGCCGCAGGCGGTGCGGCGCGTGATCCCGCCGCTCCTGAACGACTTCATCGGCCTGCAGAAGGACAGCGCGCTCGTCGCCACGGTCGGGGCGGTCGAGGCGTTCAACCAGTCGCAGATCGACACCAACGCGACGTTCAACTTCACGGCGTACCTCTCGGCGGCCGTGCTGTTCGTCGCACTCACGATCCCGCTCGCGCGGTTCACGGACTGGCTCGTCGAGCGCGATCGGCGGCGCCGGCAGGCGGGGCGGCCCGGATGACGAACGCCGTCGTCGTCGAGGGGCTCGTCAAGTCGTTCGGGAAGCACACCGTGCTGAAGGGGATCGACCTCGAGGTCGGCGAGCACCAGGTCGTCGCGCTCATCGGCGCATCGGGCTCCGGCAAGTCGACGCTCCTTCGCTGCATCAACCGGCTCGAGCCGATCGACTCGGGTCGCATCCTCCTCGCCGGCGACGACATCACGAGGCCGCGCAACGTGAACGACGTGCGCCGGCGCATCGGGATCGTGTTTCAGTCGTTCAACCTCTTCCCGCACATGAGCGTGCTCCGCAACGTCACGCTCGCGCCGCGCGACGTGCTCGGCCTCTCGCGCAGCGAAGCCGACGCGCGCGCGAACGCGCTCCTCGAGCGGTTCGGCCTCGCAGACAAGCGCGACGAGTATCCCGACCGGCTGTCCGGCGGGCAGCAGCAGCGCGTCGCGATCGTGCGCGCGCTCGCGATGCAGCCGGAGCTGATGCTCTTCGACGAAGTGACGAGCGCGCTCGACCCCGAGCTCGTCGCCGAAGTACTGCAGGTGATCGGCGAGCTCGCCGCCGGAGGCATGACGATGATCATCGCGACGCACGAGATGTCGTTCGCCCGCGACATCGCGAGCCGCGTGTGCTTCCTCGACGGAGGAACGATCATCGAAGAGGGACCACCGGAGCAGATCTTCACTGCGCCGCGCGAGCCGCGCACGCAGCAGTTCCTCGAGCGCATCATCGAGGCGAAGCGGCTGTGACCGAGACGCTGCCGTTCGCGTGGTACTCCGACGAGGAGCTGCTCCGCCGCGAGCGCGCGGCGATCTTCGCGCGGTCCTGGCAGTACGCCGGCCGCTCTGCGCTCGTCGCCGAGCCCGGTTCGTTTCTCACCGCCGATGCGGGCGGAGTGCCGGTTCTCGTCACCCGCGACACGCAGGGGACGCTGCGCGCGTTCGTCAACGTGTGCCGGCACCGCGGAGCCGTCCTCGCCGAGGGCTGCGGCACGCGCGCCACGATCCAGTGCGGCTACCACGCCTGGACGTACGGCCTCGACGGGACGCTTCGCGCGGCTCCGCGCTCGGAGCGCGAGCCGGATTTCGACAACGCCGACTGGTCGCTGCTTCCGGCGAGCGTCGGCGTCTGGGGGCCGTTCGTGTTCGTGAACCCCGACCCACATGCCGCATCGCTCGACGAGTGGCTCGGCGAGCTGCCGGAGATCCTGGCACGAGACCTCGACCTCGACGGGCTCGTCTTCCACTCGCGCGTGGAGTTCGGCGCCCACGCGAACTGGAAGATCGTCGTCGAGAACTTCCTCGAGTGCTACCACTGCCCGACCGCGCACCCCTCGTTCAGCGCCGCCGTCGACGTGCATCCCGACCGCTACGTGCTCGAGGCGCATCCGACGTTCTGCGCACAGCACTGCCGCGACCGGCGCACGGACGAGCGCGGGCAGTTCCACCTGCTCTTCCCGAACACGGGCCTCAACGTCTTCCCCGGTCCGCCGAACCTGTCGATCGGGCCGATCCTGCCGGCCGGCCCGGGACGCACCGAGCGCTACCTCGACTACTTCTTCGCTCCGGACGTCGACCCCGCCTGGCGCGACGAGTTCTTCGCGTTCGACGATCAGGTCGGGCGCGAGGACACCGCGCTCGTCGAATCGGTCCACCGCGGCATGGCAAGTGGCATGGTCGAGCACGGCCGGCTGCTGCAGAACGCGGAGCCGCTGCTCGCCGCCTTCCAGGCGTGGGTCGCTCGGGCGCTCGGCAGCTAGAGCTGCACGCGAAGGGTGCCGTCCGCGAGCTCGACGCTCCCGCCCAGCTCTTCGATCACGAGCCGCGCGACGGCAGAGCCGAGATCGCGGAGCGAGTCGCCGTTGACGACCGGGCCGGCGTTCGCGGTGACCGGGGAGAGCTCGAGCGTGCGCCCGTCGACCTGCCACACGACCTGTTCCACCGGGCCGTGGCGCAGGGCGGCGACCGCGAACGCCTGCAGGCTGCGCGCAACCGCGTCCGGCTCGGTCTCGATCGCGGCACCCGCGCCCTCGACCGCGATGCGCTCGTCGCCGGCGCGCGCGAGCTCCAGCGTGTCGGTCTCACGCAGCACCGGCTCCCACCGCCGGCCCTCGATGCGGGCGACGGTGCCGAGCTCCTCCAGCAGCTCCGTCATCTGCTCAGCCGCCTCTTCGATCATCGACAGGAACCGCGCCGTGCGCTCGTCCTGATCCTCCATGCGATTCAGCGTCCGCGCGAAGCCGTAGATCGTCGCCAGCGGCGTGCGCAGGTCGTGACAGGCGAGCGAGACGAGCCGGGAAAAACGTTCGTCGGGCATCGGCGCGCTACCGTTGTACCCGATGACGCGAGCTCGTACCGACCTGACCGTCGACCTCCAGGCCTCGCCGCCCGAGGTACAGCTCGGACTGACGCGCGCCGGCGTCACCGGTGTCCAGAAGGCGATCCGGATCCGGCACGACGGTCACGAGAAGACCTTTGCCGCCGAGATCTCGTGCACCGTCGATCTCGATCCGGGCCAGAAGGGCGTCCACATGTCGCGGTTCCCGGAGCTGTTCGGCGAGGCGATCGACGCCGTCGTGATCGGCGAGGCGTTTCTCGTCGAGACGCTCGCCGAGCACATCGCGCGCCACATCGTCGAGCGCCAGCACGCTCTGAGGGCCGAGGTGCGGATCGAGGCGCAGTATCCGCTCTCGCGCCGCACACCCGTCTCCGACCTGCCGACGCAGGAGATCGCCACGCTGATCGGGATCGCAGCTGCGTCGCCCGAGCAGGTGCGCCGCGTCGTCGGCGTCGAAGCATGGGGGATCAACGCGTGCCCGTGCGCGCAGGGGCTCGTGCGCGGTGCGGCCGCGGAGCGCCTCGGCGACGCCGGCTTCGCCGGTGGCGACATCGACCGGATTCTCGAGCTCGTCCCGCTCGCGACGCACAACCAGCGCGGCAAGGGGACGCTCCTCGTCGGCACCGGCGCGAAGATCAACGCCGAGCACCTCGTCGCGATCGTCGAGGGCTCGATGAGCTCACCGGTCTACGAGCTGATGAAGCGCCCGGACGAGCTGTTCGTGGTCGAGCACGCGCACCTGCAGCCGCGCTTCGTCGAGGACTCCGTCCGCTTTGCGCTCAAGGAGACGATCGACCGCTATCCCGAGCTCGACGACGACGACTTCCTCTTCTCGCAGCAGGTGAACCTCGAGACGATCCACCGGCACGACGTCGTCGCCGAGCGCGCGGGCACGATCGGAGAGCTGCGCGGCGAGCTGACCGGGCGCGTCGCGGGACGGCACACCGAGCTGCGCGACTGGCTCAGCGCTTCTTCGGCGTCGTAGCGACCGGCTTTCGCGCGAACGTCGCCTTCGCCGCGAGCGAGTAGTCGGTCGAGAGCCTGCACACGGGCGCCGTTCCCGTGCAGGCGCCGCTCCAGCGGACGAAGCGCCAGCCGGCCGCCGGCACCGCGCGCATCGTCAGCTTCCTGCCGGCGCTGTAGTGCGTGCTGCACACCGGCGTGCAGACGACCTCGCCCCGCCCTGCCTTGGTGGCGCGCACGGCGATCGTCTTCGGCCCGAAGAGCGCCGTCACGCTCGTCGCTCCGTTCAGGGTCAGCGAGCACCGGTCGGCGCTGCCGAGGCACGCGCCGCCCCAGCGGATGAAGCGGGTCGTCGCCGTGCCCCTGGCGGAGAGCACCGGGTTCGAGCCGGGATCCCACTGGGTCGCGCACGCGGTCGAGCACACGAGCCCGGGCTGATCGCTCGTCACCAGGCCGGCTCCCGTGAGGGCGACGTCGAGCGCGACGGACTGCTCGTCGAGCCGGTGCAGCCAGATCGAGTCCTGGATGTCGATCCACGAGCCGCTGTGCGCGTAGTAGTCGTCGTGTCCGTAATCGAGATACAGCTGCGCGAGCGGCAGTCCCGAGTTGTACGGATAGAGGACGTCCTGCGGCGAGTCGCACGGATGGCCAGGGTCGCCGGGGCACGCATGCGGCGCCCCGGCCGGCAACGCGCCGAGCGCATGCAGGAGCTCGTGAGCGGAGATGCTGTCCGTGGGCACGCCGGGGCAGCCTTCCAGCCACACGACCGCGAACGACGGGCCGCTTGCAAAGTCCCCCGCACCGGTGCCGCAGACGTCCGGCTGGACCGGTGGGCCGTCGTAGTAGACGAGGTACTTCTTGAACGGGTTGTCGAAGCCGGCGGCCTCGAGGTCGGTGGTCACGAGCTGGAACCCGAGGTCCGCCCCGCCGCTCGACAGCGCTTCCTGCGTGGTCGGCAGGTGCACGACCGAGATATCGGTGCACGTGGTCGCGCCGAACGTGGCGGTGTCGAAGCGCGGGATGCGCGTCGGGTCCTGCCCCTGCCACCAGGTCGAGATCGACTCGACGTCGGTCTCGATCGTCGACGACACGGCCGGGAAGGTGTCGGCCCCGTCCGACGCGATCGCGAACACCGCATGGACGTCGGGGCCGGCGACGATGTCCGGCCGGTCGCTCGCGGTCTCGCCGCTCCCGCACCAGGTTGCGGCAAAGGCGCCCGGCGCCGTCCAGAGCGCGCAGGCTGCCACGGCCACGACCAGGAGCCGCTTCACGGCGCGATGGTAGCCGCGGTTCGGCGGATCAGTGGCTGCCGCGCAAACGGGGCAGCAACGCGATCCCCGAGCGCGACTCCGTGCCGGCCCGCAGCCGCGCGAAGTTCGCGCGGTGCAGGAACGTCGCGGCACAGAACGTGAACACACCGAAGACGATCACCGAGCGCGGATACCCGTAGAGCCACGCGCCGATCGGCGTGAAGAGCGTCGCGATCACGGACGCGACGGATGCGTAGCCGAAGCCCCAGAACAATCCGAACCAGATCACCGCCGCGGTCCCGGCGACGAGCGGCGCGACCGCGAAGAAGACGCCGCCGCCGGTCGCGATCACCTTGCCGCCGCGTGCGAAGCGCAGGAAGAGCGGTCGCCAGTGCCCTGCCATCGCCGCCGCGCCGGCGAGGATGCCGACGAGGTGCGAGACGAAGATGACGCCGAGCAGCGCGGGCACGAATCCCTTCAGGACGTCGAGGAGCAGCACCGGCACACCGAGCTTCGCGCCGTACGTGCGCCAGACGTTCGTGCCGCCGATGTTCCCGCTGCCCGCAGTGCGGATGTCCTCGCGCCGGAAGATGCGCACGAGCCAGTAGCCCCAGGGGCACGACCCGAGCAGGTATCCCAGGACGATGAGGCCGGCGACGAGCACGAGCGAGCCGCTAGGCGCGGATGCCGTAGCGCTGGGCCCAGTCGTTCACGACGTCGTAGTCCAGGTTGTCGAAGAACTTCTCGATGTAGCCCGCGCGGTCCGTGCCGAAGTCGATGAAGTAGGCGTGCTCGTAGACGTCGAGCGCGACGAGCGGCGTCGCGTTCCAGATCGGGAACGTGTTCTGCGCGTCGCCGATGTAGTTGAACAGCCGGCCTTCGTCCCAGTCGTACGCCGTCCAGGCCCAGCCGCGGCCGCCCATCCCCGTCGCCTTCAGATCGGCCTTCCAGTCGGCGAACGATCCGAAGTCGCGCTTCACGAGGCCGCCGAAGATGCCGGCCGGCTCTCCGCCCGAGCCGCCGAGATGCTCGAAGTAGATCTCGTGGTTCTTGATGCCGCCGATCGCGAACGAGAGGTCGACCTTCAGCGCACGCAGCTCCGAATAGACCTGGTTCGCGCTCGTGAGGTCGACGCTTTCGAGCTTCCCGAGAATCTCGTTCCGCTTGTTGACGTACCCCTGATACAGCTTGTAGTGCGCCTCGATCGTCTCGCGGGAGATCCCGTCGAGCTCGTAGAGGGCGGGCTTCAGCTCGCGCGGTGTGATCTCCTCGAAGGTACTCGCCATGTTCTCGATCGCTCCTTGATTCCTTGGGGTGCGGCGCGGAGCATATCCTCCACAGCAGTCGCACTAGACCGAGAGAAGGAGACGACCGTGCCCTACGAGCTGCCAGCGCTCCCCTATGACTACGACGCGCTCGCGCCGACGATCGACGAGCAGACGATGCGCATCCACCATGGGAAGCACCATCAGGCCTACGTGGACAACCTGAACAAGGCGCTCGAAGGCACCGAGTGGGACGGTCGCCCGATCGAGCAGGTGCTCGGCACGCTCGACGAGCTGCCCGAGGACAAGCAGACCCCGGTTCGCAACAACGGCGGCGGACACGCGAACCACTCGCTCTTCTGGCAGATCATGAAGCCGGGTGGGGGCGGCGATCCGAGCGGCGCGCTCGCCGACGCGATCTCCGAGACCTTCGGCGGCGTCGGCCAGCTGAAGGAGGCGATCAACGACGCCGGCGTCAAGCGGTTCGGCTCCGGCTGGTCGTGGCTCGTCTGGGACGGCACCGGGCTGGCCGTCTACTCGCTGCCGAACCAGGACAGCCCCTGGCTGCAGGACGACGTGCCGCTGCTCGGCATCGACGTGTGGGAGCACGCCTACTACCTGAGCTACCAGAACCGGCGCCCGGACTACCTCGGCGCGTGGTGGGACGTCGTCAACTGGGACGACGTCGGGCGGCGGTACGAGGAGGCGCGGAGCAAGTAGCTCCGCGCCCCGCGCACCGCAGTTACTTCTGCACCCAGTTCAGCTCGGCCGAGTAGCCGCCGAGGAACCCTGCGCCCGCCGCATTGACCGACATGGCGAGGCGGAGGTGGTTCATGCCCTTCGGCAGGGTCACATTGACCTTCGCCAACGAGCGGGAGTTGAGATCGACCTTCGCCAGCGTCACCCACTGGCCGGTCGCCGTGTTCAGCCGCTGGAACTGCACGGCCTTGCCGGCGAACCCGTGCGCGCCCGACGCGTGCAGGATCCAGCCCGCGTCGCGTCCAATCGTGAGCTTCGGCTGCACCTGGATCGTCACCGGCGCCGAGTACGCGCCCTTCCAGCTCGCCTGGTAGCTCGTGAGGATCTCGGGCGAGACGACGAAGCTGTACGCCCCGCCGGTCGTCGTCAGCACGACCGTCCGCATGATCATGTTCGGCTGCGGATACGGCTGGTAGAAGATCGTCACCTGCTCTCCGGCCTTATGGTCGGAGACGATCCCCGAGATGGTCGCGTCGTCGCCGAACGTGGAATAGACCTGCGACGTCTGAAGTGTCAGCGTCGGCGGTGCTCCCTTGACGACGAGCGTGCCGGTCAGCTTCGGATGAAGCTCGTCCTTGTACGTGTACGTCCCCGCCGCGTTGAACGTGAACGTCCAGGACTGGTTTTGCTTGAGGATGGGCGACACGAACTTGCCGCCGGCTCCGTAGATCTGATGGGTCTCGTTGTCCTTGTTCACCCACTTGATCGTGTCGCCGGCGGTGATCGTGACCGACTTCGGCGAGAACGCCGAGCCGTAGATGTTCACCTGCTTCGTTGTCGCCGCGTTCGCGTGGCCGGCGGCGGCAAGCGACGCGAGCGCGATCAATGTGAGGATCAGCTTTTTCATGCGCTTGGTTTCCCCGCCGCGAGCGGGTGCAAAGCCTGCGACGGGGTCTGTTTTACTGCTGCCGAGCATGCCTTTACAGGGACCTGACAAGCGGGCGCTCCTCACGGGCGGCACCGGCAAGCTCGGCGTGGCGCTCGCCGACGGCTTGCGCGAGCACGGCTGGCGCGTCGTCGCGGCCGGATCGGCCGACGCCGACCTGCGGCACGCCGACGAGGCGCGCCGCCTGGTAGCCCGTGCGGTGGACGAGCTCGGCGGGCTCGACCTCCTCGTGAACGGCGCCGGCGCGGGCTGGCGGGTCAAGCCGCTGCTCGAGGTCGACGAGCAGGATTGGGACACGGCCTTCGGTGCGACGACGAAGGGCACGTTCTTCGTGTCGCAAGCAGCGGCGCCCCACCTCCGGGAGTCACAGGGACTGATCGTCAACATCGAGGATGTTGCGGCCGAGCTCGCGTGGACGAACCTGGCGGCGCACTCTGCCGCCAAGGCGGCACAGGCGCGCCTGACGGAGATCTTCGCACGCGCGCTCGCCCCCGACGTGCGCGTGTGCGGGATCGCTCCTGGGCCGGTCGCGGTCGATCCGGCCGATGCGCCCGGACGTGCGGCACGAACGCTCCTCGGCCGCGTCGGCGACCCGCACGACGTGTTGCAGGCGCTGCTGTATCTCATCGACGCCTCGTACGTGACGGGGACGACGATCACGGTGGACGGCGGCCGCCGGCTCCGAACGGCGGCCCCCGAGTCCTAGAGCACGCGGTAGGCGTGCGGCAGCAGGTACGTCGACCCGAGGACGACGAGCGGAACGGCACGCGAACGAGCGAGCTCGCGTGCGCGGGCGACGGCCTCACCCGGGTCGTCGATCGGCACGGCGCTTCCGCCAAAGGCGGCTGCCAGCGCACCTGCCGGCAACGAACGTCCCTCCCAGGCGGTCGTCGTCACGACGGCAACGGCGTTCCCGAGCGCCGCGGCGAGCGCAGCCGCGGGGCGGTCGGCGGAGATGGAGACGACGGCGACGAACGCCGAGGGAAGGGAGGTCTCGATCTCGCTCCACGCCTGGGGGTTGTGCGCCGCGTCGACGAGGACGGAAACGCCGTCCGAGTCCAGACGATGCATTCGCCCGAGCACCGTCCGGTCGACGTCGTCGAGCTCGGTCTCCGCCGGTATCCCCAACAGCTCCACTGCAGCGGCCGCAAGGTCGGCGTTCCTGCCGAGGAACTCGTGCTCCTCGGACGAGACGAAGGTGAGACTGAAGCCTGTGTCGGCGGCGACTCCTTGCGCAACCGCAGAGAGATCCGGAGGGAGCTGGGCGGCGACCACGGTCGAGCCCGCATCGGCGATCCCAAGCTTTTCGCGCAAGATCTCGGTCTCGCTCGCGCCGAGAAGCTCGGCGTGATCGATGCCGATCCCGGTGAGCGCGACGACAGCCGCCGGCACGACTCGAGTTGCGTCGAGCCGACCTCCGATCCCGGCCTCGAACACGCCCACGTCAACTGCACGCGACACGAAGATCTCGGCTGCGGCGAGTGTGAGCAGGTCGAAGAAGCGCAGCTCGTCGCCACCGATCTCCGCGGCGACGCCGTGAAGGCGTTCGACGGCGTCGACCAGCAGCTCGTCCGGCACCGCCTCCTCGCCGACGCGCACACGTTCCCCCCACGCGGCGATGTGCGGCGACGTCGTGAGCCCGTCCAACCGACCGCGGGCGCGGACGAACCGCGCGATGAACGTCGCCGTGCTCGTCTTGCCGTTCGTCCCGACGACGACGACATTCGTCGGCGGGAACTCAACGCGTGCCGCCTCCGTCAACCGGAACACCGCGTCGAGCGATCGCCTTGCACTCCGCGTCGGGTATGCAGCCCCAATCTCCCGGAGCCGAGCATCTGCAGCGCTCACCGGATTCGCAGGCGGCATTGCCGCCTACAGTAGTGCCCTGTGACCGCCCCGGAGCTCAGGCACGTCGGCGACCTCTACGGCTCGGAGCGGACACCGCTCCTGCTCGGAGACGGGATGCCGCTCTCCCATCTGCTCGTGAGGCGGGACGGCCGTCTGGTACCCGCCGCCCGCGTGCTCGCCGAATGCCGCGGCGACCATCTCCGACGGAGGTATGCCGTTCGGCTCGAGGGCATCTCTCCCGACGAGCTGCTCGAACGGTTCGGGAAGAGCGCCATCTCGCCCGTCTTCCTCGTCCTGGCGGAGACGCTTGCGTTTCTCGATCCGGACCAGATCGGGGCGTTGGGCCTGGGTCTCGTCGAACAGCCGGAGCCGACGCCGATCGGCGACCTGCTGTTCAAGCCGACGTACCGCATCGACGATACGAGACCGCTCACGCTGGACGGCGCCGAGGCTCCGCGGGCGTTCTGGAGATCGACCTGGACGTACGCCGACGAGCGGGAGCGGCACGACGCGGAGTGGTGGCGTGTCTGGCCGCAAGGCGAACGCAAAGAAGTCCGGGGAGATTTCGTCGCTGCGATCTCACGAACGCAGTTCGCGCGATTGCGCGGACCTGCGTACGTGATGATCGAGAGTGTCGTCGATCCGCGCATGCGTCTCTATGCACACCTCCGCGCCGACAAAGGCGACACGCAACTGAACAGCGAGGAGTTTCGCGATCGACGAATCGTCGCGCTCGATGCGAGCTGCCGCGACGCGCTCGGGATTCTCGACAGCGAGTTCTGCCGCATGGTCCCGCTCGAGGGCCGCCACGTGGTCCGGGGGCTGCGGCGGCGCGTCTTCGGGAGCCGGGCGACGGTCGCGCACGTCAAGATCGCGGCACGCGTCGATCTCGACAAGCCGGTCTGCCGGCTCGCGGCCGACACGCTGGCGGCGATCGGCGCCCGCCGCGACGACAAGGTGACGATCGAGACCGTCGTCGAACGTCAGCCCGGGCGCTACCGAACGAAGCGCGAGAAGCTCCGTGCGCTCGAGATCGACGCGTCGGAGGCGAGCGGGCGCGCCGAGTGGGAGCGCCCGACCGGTAGTGACGGCTGGGTCGATCCGGCGACCGTGCACGGCATCCACCCGCCGTACCCGGCGATCTACCTCGACTGGTTCACGCGCCAGCGTCTCGGCGAGCTCCCGGTTGCAGCGCCGGTGATCGTCCGGGCGAACATCGGATCGCGACTCGCCGCGGAGGCGGGAGAGTTCGCGTGGCTTGCCGTCGGCGGGCTGGTGATCGCCGTCCTCAAGGGAGTCAACGCCTCGGGGACCACGATCGTGGTCGTCGCCGGCCTGCTCAGCCTCTTCTTCATCGGTTTCCGGATCCGCCGTGGCCTGCGTTGAAACCGATAGGGATGATCGGCCGTAGGTCTTTGTTGTGGCGATTGCCTTGCCAATTCGTACGATGCCCCTGGTGACGAGCGACGGAGAGTTGATCCAGCAGGCCGCGAGCGGCGACCAGTCGGCGTTCGAGCAGCTCTACCGGCGCTATGCGCGGCCGGTGTTCGGGCTCGCCCTGCGGCGGCTCGGCGACCGCGGCCGGGCCGAGGACGCCGTCCAGGAGACGTTCGCCTCGATCTGGCGCTCGGCCGGCTCCTACAAGCCCGAGCGAGGGCCCGGCGCGCCGTGGCTCTACGCGGTCGCGCGGAACGCGATCGTCGATCGCGCGCGCAGCCGCACGGAGATTCCCGCCGACATCCCCGACGAGCCCGCGCGCGAGCCCGGCCCGGGCGACCACGCCGAGCAGGGCTGGGTGTCGTGGCGCGTGCACCGCGCGCTCGAGGAGCTGCCGGAGCGCGAGCGCGAGGTGATCGCACTCGCGTACTGGAGCGGGCTGTCGCAGAGCGAGGTGGCGGAGTTTCTCGGCATCCCGCTGGGCACGGTGAAGACGCGCACGCGCGCCGCGCTGATGCGCCTGGCGGACATTCTCGGAGACGAGTTGGAATGAGCTCCTTCGACGACCTCGTCGGCAGCGACGACCTGAGCCCGGAGGACGAGCTGCGGCTCCGCCGGGTGCACGACCTGCTCGTGCAGGCCGGACCGCCGCCGGATCTGCCGCCGGAGCTCGAGCATCCGGTCGCGCCGACCGAAGGGAAGGTGCTCGAGTTCCCGCTGCTCATGCGCCGCCGCCTGGCGGCCGTCGCGGTGGCCGCGGCTGCCGTGATCGCGGTCGTGTTCGTCGGCGGCTATGCGTTCGGGCACTCGAAGGCGAAGACCGCGACGTTCGCGACCGAGCGCGCGATTCCGATGCACGGCAAGCCGGGCCGCCTCGCCGTGATCAAGATCGGGGCGCGCGACTCGGTCGGCAACTGGCCGATGCTCGTGCAGGTCACCGGACTGCCGCAGCAGTCGAACCGCAACGACTACTACGAGCTGTGGCTGACACGAGACGGCAAGCCGGTCGCCTCATGCGGCAGCTTCCGCGTCCACGGCAACACCACGACCGTCCGGCTCACCGTGCCGTACTCGCTGAAGGCGTTCGACGGCTGGGTGGTCACGGCGCAATCGACGCCCGACACCCAGCTCGGCCCCGTCGTCCTCACGACCTAGCGGCGCGGCCGGAAGCAGCCCCGCCGGGGATACGTTGTCTCCGGCATGAGACGGGTCCACTACGCCTGGATCGTCGCGCTGATCGGGTTCGTGGCGCTGATCACCTCGGCGGGCTTCCGCTCGACGAGCGGCGCCCTGATCGTGCCGCTGCAGAACGACTTCGGCTGGAGCCGCGCGACGATCGGCCTCGCGGTCTCCATCAACCTCATCTTCTACGGCCTCGGCGGGCCGTTCGCCGCGGGGCTCGTCGAGCGCTACGGGATGCGGCGCGTGACGATCGGCGCGCTGATCGGCGTCGGCACCGGCTCGAGCCTCACGGTCTTCATGCACGCGTCGTGGCAGCTCGACCTGCTCTGGGGCGTCGTCAACGGCCTCTCCACGGGCGCCGTGTCGGTCCCGCTCGCGGCGATGATCGCGAACCGCTGGTTCGTCGCGCGCCGCGGGCTCGTCACCGGTGTGCTGACCGCGTCGAACGCCACGGGAAAC
Source organism: Gaiellaceae bacterium (assembly GCA_035651895.1). Taxonomy (GTDB): domain Bacteria; phylum Actinomycetota; class Thermoleophilia; order Gaiellales; family Gaiellaceae; genus PALSA-600. Next base: position 21,431 of record DASREW010000029.1, on the reverse strand, counting down.
CTCGTCTTCCTGCCGCTGCTCGCCTGGATCATCGTGCACTTCGGCTGGCGCGCAGCGGTTCTCACCGTGAGCGTCGTCGCAGTCGCGTTCGTGCTGCCGCTCGTCGCGCTCTTCATCCGCGAGCGTCCGATCGACAAGGGGCTCGCGCCCTTCGGCGCCGAGGAGCTCGAGCCCGCGCCCGCGCCGGTCGGCAACCCGTTCGCGAACGCCGTGCGCGGGCTGCAGCACGCACGGCACGACACGTCGTTCTGGCTGCTCGCCGGCAGCTTCTTCATCTGCGGGCTCTCGACGAACGGGTTGATCGGAACGCACCTGATCCCGGCCGCGATGGACCACGGGTTCGGTGAGGTCGCGGCCGCGAGCCTGCTGGCGACGATCGGCGTCTTCGACATCGTCGGCACGACCTGCTCGGGCTGGCTCACCGACCGCTACGACCCGCGCGTGCTGCTCGCCTGGTACTACGGCCTGCGCGGACTGTCGCTGCTCGCGCTGCCGTACGCCTTCGGCTCGCCGCACTTCGGCCTGATCCTGTTCGTCGTCTTCTACGGGCTCGACTGGGTCGCGACCGTGCCGCCGACGATCGCACTGACCGCGGAGATCTTCGGTCGCGAACGCGTCGGCGTCGTCTTCGGCTGGATCTTCTGCGCGCACATGTTCGGCGCGTCGTTCGCCGCGTGGGGCGCAGGCGCGATCCGCACCTGGTTCGGGGGGTACGGCTGGGCGTTCGGAAGCGCCGGCCTCCTCTGCCTGTTCGCGTCCGGGCTCGTGCTGCAGATCCAGCGCGGCCCGAGCCTGCGTCCGGCGGCCGTCGCCGCCTAGCCGCTAGTAGTCGAGGCGCGACGCCTCGAGATCGATGTCGCGCTGCACGCGCTGCATCACCTCTTCCGTGATCGTGCCGTCGTTGCGCAGCGCGATCACGGCGTCTCGCTCTGCGTCGAGCAGCTCGCGGCGCAGCCGCTGGAAGCGCGCCGACTGCTCCTCGACGCCGTCGTCGTCCATGCCGTCGTAGCGCGCCTGGAAGCGGGTCGCGCGGAAGCGGTACTGGCCCCGCAGCCGGTTCGCCGTCTCCGGGTGCACCCAGTCCTCGGACGCGAGCTCCTCGAGCCGCGCGAGCGCTGCCTCGGCCGCTCTGATGCGGGCCTTCGCATCTTCGCGCTCGGCGCCGCCGTCGTCCTCGAGACCGAGCACGGCGACGAGCCCCGGCAGCGTCACGACGGGACCGATCAGCGAGAAGAGGACGACGGCAAAGGTGATGAACACGATCAGCTCGCGATGCGGGACGTCGATCGGCAGCGCGAGCGCCGCCGCCAGGGAGACGGCGCCGCGCACGCCCGCCCACGCGATCACCGCCGGGTACTGCCAGGGCGGATACGGGTCGCGCGCCCGGACGCGCGGGAACAGGAAGCGCGGCACGTACGTGATCAGCGGCGCCGCGATGAATCGCACGGCGACGACCGCCGCGATGACGGCTGCGCATTGCGCGATCAGCGTCCAGGTGACGTCGAGCCGGCTGGAGATGCCGTGCAGCTGCAACCCGATCAGCGCGAAGAGGAGCGCGTTGACGACGAAGACGAGGATCTCCCAGAACGCGTTGCCCGAGAGCCGCGTCTGCACGGTCGTGAGCTCCGGCGTGTACCAGCCCATGTACACGCCGATCGTCACCGCGGCCAGCACGCCGGAGACGCCGATCGCCGTCGCAGGCAGGTACGCGAGGTAGCCGGAGAGGAGCGCGATCGCGACCTCGGTCGGCGTGTCGTCGACGCGCTTCCGCACCTGCCGCACGACGTAGGCGACGGCGAGCCCGACCCCGACGCCGCCGATCACGTTCACCGGCAGCCGCCACGCCGCATGCCAGAACGAGAATGCCCCGGTGAGCGCGGCGGCGACGGCGAACTTGTAGACGACGAGCGCCATGCCGTCGTTGACGAGGCTCTCGCCCTCGAGGATCGAGACGATCCGGCGGGGCAGGCTGAGCCTGCTCAGCACCTCGGTCGCGGCGAGGGAGTCGGTCGGCGAGAGGATCGCCCCGAGCGTGAACGAGCCGCCCCACGAGAGCTGCGGGATCGCGGCGTGCGCGACGACCGCGACGCCGCACGTGGTCGCGATCACGAGGCCGATCGCGAGCAGCGAGATCGGCCTCAGGTTCTGGCGGAGGTCGCGAAGCCCGGTGAAGAACGCCGCCGAGTAGAGGAGCGGCGGCAGGATCGCGACGAGGACGATGTCCGGGGCGAGCTGGACGCGCGGCAGCCCCGGCACGAAGCCGAGCAACAGCCCGCCGCAGACGAGCAGCATCGGCACGGGCAGGCGGCCGCGCGCGGCCGCGACCAGCAACAGCAGGAAGCCGGCGAGCAGCCAGAAGAGTTGAAGCTCGTCGTGGGCGGTGAAGCTCACCGCCCACGACCTTACGCGTTAGCTCTTCTTACGCCGCGTCGGCGAGGTCTTCGTTCTGCGCGAGCTTGCGCAGCGCCTCGGTCTCGATCTGACGCACGCGCTCGCGGGTCAGGCCGAGCTGCTTGCCGATCGCCTCGAGCGAGGCGGGTCCGTCACCGACGAGACCGAAGCGAAGCTCGATCACGTCGCGCTCGCGGCCGGGCAAATTCGCAACCGCCTGGCGGACCGCCAGGTCGCGGAGCGAGGCGGACGCCTCCTCCTCGGTCGACGGGCCGGTGCCGGCGATCAGGTCGCCGAACGACGCGTCGCCGTCGTCGCCGACGGGCATGTCGGTCGACGCGACCGCGCGGGCGGCGGCGAGGACTTCCTCGACGTGGTTGAGTGGCAGCTTCGAGTGCTCGGCGATCTCCTCGGGCGTCGGGTCGCGCTCGAGCGTGGCGACGAGCTCGCGGCGGGCGCGGGCGACCTTCTGCTCGCGCTCCACGACGTGCACCGGGATGCGGATGGTGCGCGCCTTGTTGGCGACACCGCGCTGCACCGCCTGGCGGATCCACCAGGTCGCGTACGTCGAGAACTTGAAGCCCTTCCGCCAGTCGAACTTCTCCGCGGCGCGGATCAGTCCGAGCACGCCCTCCTGGACGAGGTCGCCGAGCGTGATGCCCTGCGTCTGGTAGCGCTTCGCGATCGAGACGACGAGGCGGAGGTTGCAGTTGATCATGCGCTCCTTCGCCGCCATGTCGCCCTTCTCGATGCGCTTCGCCAGCTCGACCTCTTCCGCAGCGGTGAGCAGCGGGTAGCGGCCGGCCTCGTTGAGGAACATCTGGAACGAATCGGTCGTATAGAGGCTGGTGCCGATGCTGAGGTCGAGCTCGGGCTCCTCCTCCTCGGGCTCCGGCGCGATGTCGTGCGCCGCGAGCTCCTGGGCGAGCGCCTCCGCTTCGGCCTCGTCGAGGTCGAAGTTCAGGACGGCATCCGCCACGTCGGCAGGGGTGAGCGCCCCCTGCTCCTCGCGCAGGTGGACGAGCGTGTCGAGCGCTTCGGCAACAGCCGCGGTCATGCTGATTTCAGTCAACGAACTCCTTCGGTCTTCGAGGATGACGGGCGCGCGGTTTGCGCGTCCTCCGTCACCTGTTACAACGATGGGAACGGGTGTTTCCATTCCCGGTCAGGCACTGGGCAACCCAGAACTTAGTGACAGTCTGTTACAAGACTGTTAGGGCGTCAATGAGCTTCGGTGTGGCGAACCGAAGTCTTTCCTGAGAATTACGGCGCCTGGCGGCCGTTTGCGAGGAATGCGGCGTGGGTGACCGGCATCGTGCGGGCCAGGAACTCCTCGGCAGCCCTCGCATACTCCCGGATCTCGTACTGGGCGAACTCCGAGTTCCGGAGCGAGCAGAAGTGCATCAGCGACCGGGGGTTACAGCTCCAGTAGTAGGTCGTGTACATGCTGAGCGGCAGCACCGAGCGGGCGACTTCCTTGGCGACACCGAGCTCGAGCATCCGCTCGTAGGCGGCGAAGGCGCTCTCGGCCTGCCCCTCGATCTCCGCCCGGGCGGCCTCGCGGGTCTCCTCGTCGACGGGCTCGAAGGTGTAGGCGCCGGGCTTTCCGACCTGGGTGCGGACGTTGTCCGGGACGTAGAACTCGGCCTGCATCTTCGAGTAGCGGCCCGACCATTCGTTGTAGGAGTGGCCGGCGCGGTGCCGGTGGTGCTCGCGGACGACGAAGATCGGCGCCTTCACGATGAAGCGGAAGTAGCCGTGCTCGAACGGCGAGCCGTGCCGGTCGCGCATCAGGAACCGGATCAGGCCTTCTTCCTTCGGCCCGAGGACCTGGCTCGCCTGGTTGAACGAGACGCGCGCGCCGTTAGCGACCGCCAGATCGGAGGCGAGCACGCCGTCGAGCGCGAGGAAGCCCTTGTCGAGGACGGGGACGACGTCGTCGCGTCCCTCGACCGCTTCGTCGATCTTGCGAATCTCGCTCATCGTGCTCACGGGTGCCGGACCGTACTCCTGCCCCCGGACGTACCGTATCCCGGTGGAGGCCGATCGCGAGCTGGAGCTGCCAGGCGGCCGCATCACCCCGGGCGTCGTGCGCGTCGGAGACACCGTCCGGCGCCCTGTCGGTGCTCATTCGCCCTTCGTCCACCGGCTGCTCGCCCTGCTCGAGAGCCGCGGGGTCACCGCGGCGCCCCCGTTTCACGGGCTCGACGACCGCGGCCGCGAGATCCTCACGTTCCACGACGGCTGGGTCCCGCCGAACCTCGAGTACCGGACGTGGAGCGACGAGCAGCTCGTCGCAGCCGCCCGCATCGTGCGCGAGCTGCACGATGCGACGGCCGGGACCGAGCTTGCCGGCGAGGCGGAGGTCGTCTGCCACGGCGACCTCTCGCCCTGCAACTTCGTCTTCGTCGACGGCAAACCGACCTTCGTGATCGACTTCGACCGCGCGCATCCCGGGTCGCGGAAGAGCGATCTCGCGTACCTGGCGTGGCTCTGGCTGATCGGGTCGGAGGACGACCCCGCCCGGCCCTTCGCGGCCCGGCTCGCGCAGCTTCCCGTGCTCCTGGACGCGTACGGGCTCGACGATCGCGCCGGGTTCGCCGCCGCGATCGAGGCCGAGCAGCGCGAGGTGCTCGGCGACGGAACGGGTATCGGCGCGGACTGGGCCAGGAGCGAGGTCGCGTTCGTGCGAGCGAACGCGCAACGTATCGACGCGGCCGCTCTAGGCTGACGCCGTGGCGATCAAGATCGGCACCTCCGGCTGGTCGTATCCCTCGTGGCGGCCGGGCTTCTACCCGCAGGAGCTGCAGCCGGCGGAGTTCCTCTCCTTCTACGCAACGCGCTTCGACACGGTCGAGCTCAACTCGACCGGCTACCGGCTGCCGAGCGCCGACCAGTTCCGCCGCTGGGCCGACGCCGTTCCCGACGGGTTCGAGTTCTGCGTGAAGTTCTCGCTGACGCGACTCGATCGCGTGACGACGTTCCTCGAGCGCGCCCTCGCGCTCGGCGACCGGCTCGGGCCCGTGCGCGTCGTGTACGAGGGGCCGCGCGACGACGGCACGCTCTCGTTCGTGCAGGGCTCCGTTCCGGACGACGTCCGGCTGGCGTGGGACTTTCGCGACGAGTCGTGGGCCGGCGTCGACGACGTCGTGGCGGTGAACGACGCCGACGCCGAGCCGTTCCGGTACCTGCGCCTGCGCGAGCCGCCGTACACGGACGACGAGCTGCGGGCGATCGCCGCGACGATTCGCGACCCGGCGTACGTGTTCGTCCGGCACGAGGACGAACCGACCGCACCGGCGATCGCGGATCGTCTGCGCGCGCTCTTATAGTCCGGCGCGATGTGGGTCTTGCGCGAGCTCGTGCGGCTCGTCGTCCGGATAGCCGTCGCTGCGATCGTTGCGTTCGCGATCGCGGGAATCCTCGCCGCCATCGGCGTCCACGCGTTCAGCCACGATGCGCGCATCACGTGCATCGCCATCGGATGCATGCTCCTCGCGATGGCCGGCATCGGCAGAGGCTCGAACTTCGAGCGCTCCATGGACGTCGGCGTTCAGCAGGCGGCATGGGGGAACATTCCGGGCTTCGACGCGATCCGCGCAAAGCCGGAGGACCCGAGGCTGCACCCCGGTGTCGCCTTCTTCTGCAGCGGGCTCATCCTGATCGGCACCGGGGTCCTGATCTAGAACCGGCGCAGCGCGGTGTCCGCGGTCTGCGACACCCACTCGTGCCCGAAGGCGGGCAGGACGACGATCGGACCGAGCCCGCCGTCGAGGCGGCGCTCGACCTTCATCGTCACGGGGTCGACGACGTCGACGCGACCGCCGTCGATGCACGGCACCCAGAGCTTCCCGCCGACCATGGCCGAGCCGAGCGGGTTGTGGTCGACGGACACGCGACCGGTGACGCGCAGCGTCCGCACATCGACGCGCGCGACCGTGTTCGTCTCCTGCGACACGTACAGCGAGCCGCGGTAGCCGACGATCCAGTCCGCGCCCGAGAGCTTCACCGTGCCGGTGATGCGGTTCGTGCGCGGGTCGATGCGCACCACCTTGCCGAGCGTGTGGTCGGACACCCACAGCGCGCCGTCGTACGCGGTGAGCCCGTTCGGCTCGACTCCGATCTTGATCCGCTTGACGACCTTGTCGTTCGTGATGCGCGACACCGTGCCGTCACCGGAGTTCGAGACCCACGCCGAGCCGAATCCCCACGCGACGGCGTACGGCGCGAACCCGACGCGAATCGTCTTCGCCAGCTTGCCGCTGTGCGTGTCGATGCGCGCAACGGTGCCGCTGAGGTTGCCGACGGCCCAGACCGCGCCCGGTGACGCGACAACGTCGAAGATGCGGGCGCCGGCGTTCACGCGTCCGACGACCTTGCCGGTCTTCGGGTCGATGCGGACGACGTCGCCGGTCGACATCTCCCCCGCCCAGACGCTGCCGCCGGCGGCGGCGAGCCCGTAGGTGAAGTCGCCGACATGGACCTTGGCAGGCGCGGCGCCGGCGAGCGTCGCGAGCAGTACGGCGGCGGCGAGCTTCACCGCCGGACTGTACGTCGCACCTCCCTCAGCGAGGTATTCGCAATGCCGATGGGCCCTGCGGCAACGGCCGGGGCGGCGGTTTCGAATCGACGAGCACGGCGGCCACGAGCAGTACCGCCACGCCGACCATGCTCTCGCCGATCAGGCTTCGCCCGATGTGCGAGAGGAACCCCTCGTCGGCGCGCTCGAGTGCAGGCCGCACGAGGAAGTGGTGGAACGCGCCCCAGGCGAGCGCCAGGCAGACGAGCGCGATCTTCACGAGCAGCACCCGGCCGTAGCCGGTCGACCAGAGGTCGTGGAGATGCGGCAGCCGGACGATCGCCATGTACGTCCCGGCCGCGAGCACCAGCACGATCAGGATCGTCGCCATACGCGAGAAGCGCAGGAACATCGGGCGGCGCAGCTCGGGAGCGCTGCGCCAGAGCAGGAGCGCCATCGTGGCGAGCCCGCCGATCCACAGCGACGCGGCGGTCAGGTGCACCCAGTCGGCGATCTCGGTCTTCCACGACGAGCCGGGGTCGCCCGAGCCGTCGTGGCCGGAGATCGACAGCCCGCCGACGACGAGGACCGCGAGCGCGAACGCCGGGACGAAGAACACGACCCGGTCGAGCAGCCACGCGAGGTAGACGAGCGCGAGCACGAGCGCGAAGACCAGCGTCATCGTGATGAACGCTTCGCCGAAGCGCGTCGAAGCCATCGGTGAGAGATCGCCGTAGAGGAACCTCCCGAACGAGAGCTGCAGCGCATCCTCCGAGCGCAGCGAGAACGCAGCGACGCCCGCTTGCAGCTCGACGATGCAGCCGATGCCCGCCGCGACCGCGATGCGGCGGTCGAGCGACCGCGGCACCGGCAGGCCGCGCAGCACGATCAGCCGCACGCCGAGCGCGCCGATCGCGAGCGCGATGCCGAGGAACCAGATCCAGCGCACGATGTCTTCGGTGCGCGTCGGGCCGCCGGCGCCGTAAGCGTCGTTGATCGCGGGCGCCGGAACGCGCACGCCGAACGTCCACACACCCGAGACGACGTGCGAGTCGGCCGACACGGCCTGCCAGCGCACGGTGTACGCGCCGGTGGGCAGCGCGCGCACGTCGGCGACCACGTTCGTTCCCTGCGTGTGCGCGCCGTACGCGAAGTCCTTGCCGTTCGTGTTCAGCACCTTGATCGCGCTCGCGTTGAAGAGCTTCACGTACTGATCGAAGTGCAGCTCGATCGTCTTCGGCCCCTGCTGCAGCTCTTTGCCGAAGTGCGGCGTCGTCGAGCGCAGCGTCGCGTGCGCAAAGGCACTCGCCGGGAACGCGAGCGCGAGCAACGCAACGAGCGCGAAGCGCCTCACCGGTGGGGCTCTCCGGCGAGCGGCGACAGGTGGCCGAAGATCGGCGCGACGTCGCGATCGGAGTAGAGCTGCACCGCGACGACGCAGATCGTCAGCGCGAAGCACGCGCGCAGCACCGGCGACCGCGGGCGCCAGACGAGCGCGAGCGGGAACACCGCTGCACCGATGAACGTCCAGCCGAGCAGGTGGTGCAGAAACGCCGACCGCGCGAAGAACCACGGGTTCTGCTCGTGGACGATGAACGCAGTCCCGCTGACGACGAACGCGAGCGGCCACGTGAGCCGCCAGTACTGCGACTTCAGCCGCCCGTGCACGAGCCCGAGCTCGGCGCCGCCCGCGAGCATCAGCACCTCCGCCCACGATCCGTGCGCGTACATGTGGATCGCCGAGTTGGTGAAGAACGCCATCACCGGCCAGAGCAGGACGCCCATCGAGAACGCGACACCCGGCCAGAGGTACTTCCGCCACGCCCGCGCCTGCCAGACCTCGCGGCCGACGATCGCCTCCGAGAGCAGGCAGAGGCCGACGAAGAGGATCCCGGACGCGAAGAACCAGTGGACGAACTCAGCGTGCGGCGTCACGGCGCTCCTCGAGATCGGCGATCAGCGGGCCCGCGACGACGAACGAGAAGACGATGCCGACCAGGATGACGAGGAGCGGCGGCTCGGCCAGGAGCCACCAGAAGCCCTGGTGGTACGGGTGCAGAAGCGTCACCCGGTAGGGCTGCAGGATCGCCCAGATGACGCCGCCCGCAGCAACGAGCGGGCCGAGGAGCGCCACGGCCTGAGGCCGCGAGAATCGCGTCCGCTCGGACAGCTCGTGACGTGCATACGTGGTGTTCATGAGTCCTCCCTGTGTCGTTCCCGCGATGAACGACCCGCGGGCTGTGGGCGTGACCGCGGGTCAGGCCGGCAGCGGAGGAGGCCGCGACTCGAACGCGAGGCCGAAGCGGCGCCGCGGGCCCGAGTCGTCGGTGGGCCGCGCATGGCGCGCGCGGGTGCGCCCGAGCGCCCGGAGGACCCGGCGCGCGTGGGCGAGCGTGCGGTCGGCAAAGTCTTCGATCTCGTGCAGCCAGCCGGCGAGCCGCCAGGCGAGGGCGACGAGCACGGAGACGACGGCGAAGACCGGCAGTGCGTAGGTGTGCAGCCACGGCGCGAGCAGCGGCCAGCGGCCGGCGGCGAGGCTGTCGGCGTCGACGTGCACGAGGTAGACGAGCGAGGTCGCCGCGAACGACGCCGCCCAGACGCGTGGGGACAGGCCGGGTCGCAGACGCGGCGACGGCGTGTCGTGCGCGCGGCCGGCCGCGGCGAGCACGCGCCGCCCGGCGCCTGCCGTGGCCCTCGCACGCAGGCCGCGTGCGAGCAGCGCTGCGAGCGTGAGCGCACCGGCGATCTTCACGGCGACGAGCAGGAACGGGTAGTAGGACGCGCCCGACGGCGCAAGCGGAGCAACGTGCAGCGCGCGGTCGATGTGACGCGTGATGCTCACCCCCGTGACCTCGGCCACGGAGACCATCACGGCGAACGTGACGAGGCCTCTCCGCATCCCGCCACCGATCATACTCCCGCGCCCCCGGTTGCCCGCCCGCGGCCCCGAATGCTTCAATCGGGCGTGATGGGAGACGACTTCGTTGCGCCGCTCCGCGAGCCGCCGGTACGCCGGGTGGAGACGATCGGCGGCTCGATCGTGCTGCGCCTGGCCGGCGAGCTCGACCTCTACAACGCCGAGGAGGTCCGGGGCGCGCTCACCGAGGCGATCGGCTCGTCTCCGGACCGCATCGTCGTCGACATGTCGGAGGTGGAGTTCGTCGACTCGACCGCGCTCGGGGTGCTGATCGAGGCGCGCTCGAAGCTCGGCCGCGACGGGCTCGCGCTCGCCTCACCACAGCTCGAGACGCGCCGCACGCTTCAGGTGAGCGGTCTCGACCGGCACCTGCCGGTGCACGACTCGGTCGACGACGCGCTCGCGCGCTAGTTCGCCGGAAGCTTGCCGTTCAGGGTGAGCTCCTTGCCCTGGAAGCGGAGCGTGACCGCGTCGAACCAGGCGTTCCCGCTCGGGCTGAGCCGCACGGAGCCGGTGGTGGCGAAGTTCTTCGTGTTCGTCGCGTTGTCGTAGACGTCGACATCGGCGAGCTTCGTTCCCGAGGCGCTGACCGCCGCGGTGCTCGGGCTGACCTTCGAGGTGACCGTGCCGGTGAGATGGCCGCCGGTGATCACGATCTGCACGTCGCGGCCGTCGAGCATCGTCTCCCACGCGAAGTACGAGTAGTAGGGGTTCCGCGGGTCGGACTTGTACTGCGCGGGACCGACGCACTCGTTCGTGAAGGTGTGGGGGCCGAGCTTGATCGTGAGCGACGCTGCGACCGTGCCGGCGGGGCAGGCCGCAGCGGGCGTGACGGCGGGCGCGGTCTCGGTCGTCGTCGTCGGCGGCCGGAGTGCCGTCGGCACGTTCGCGGCGGGTGCGGACTGGGGCGACTTCGTGCCGGACGTGAAGACGAAGAACGAGATCGCAACCGCAGCCGCCGCAGCCACGAGGATCGCGATGATCTTCCACGGGCTCAGCCACGGTTGGCTGTCCTGCGGCTCGTCGTCGTCGTCATCGTCGTCGTCGTCGAAGAACGGGTTCGCTCCTTCGAGCGACGGGAGCCGAACAGGCGTGTCGGGCGGCTTGCCCGAGTCGCCGGCGATGTCGACGACGTCGTCGGGCGTCGCCGGCGGTGCGTCCTCCGGCGTTCCCTCGATGTCGATGACCTCCTCGGGATTCGGAGGCGGCGGGAGCTCGTCCTGGATGAGCGGCGGCGTCGGCGGCGGCCCCTCGCCGTGGAAGCCGGCAAGGATCGAGAGGAGCGCGTCGCGGGTCTCCGGGGGCTTCTTCCCGCCCGGTTGAGACCCCCCGGTCTCGTCCGACTTGCCCGCCATGTGCCCTCCGTTCGCGCCGCCACGAACCATGACGCAAACGGCAGGGTTCAGTCAAGCTAACCGGCGACGCCCCGACGCGTCGAAGGGGGTGTGCCGAGGGTCGGATCGCTCCTGACGCTGCTCGTCGCGGCGCTGCTCGCCGCCGCCGCTGCCGCGGCAGCACCCCGGGCTCAGGGGCCGAGCGACGCCGTCTATCGCAAGCTCTGCCGTTCGATCCGGCCGCAACACGTGCAGGCGCTCTTCACGGGCGCGGTCGCGCCGATCCGCCTCGGCGGCGACGCAGACTGCGCCTTCTCCCCCCGGGGCCACAACGCCGATCTGGACGGGATCAAGGTCTTCCTGCGGATCGACGACGGCGACCGCCTGCTGTGGACGCATCGCGGCGACCACCCGTACGGAACCTTCCGCTGGCTCTCGAAGTCGGCCCGGCTCGCCAAGTGGGGCTACCAGGGCGGCCGGCTCCCGTCGGTCCTCGATGCACGGCGCGGCTCGTTCACCTGCACGGTGATCCCGGTCGGAGCCGAAGGGCTCGCGACGCCGGCTGGTGGCCCCGCTCTCGTCGCCGCGCGCACCTACGCGAAGCGGCTGCTCGCCCTGTGCGACGACGTGTACGCCGCGTACCGCTAGCGGCCGGAAGCTGAAGCCGACGCGGGGACTCGAACCCCGGACCCCTTCATTACGAGTGAAGTGCTCTACCAGCTGAGCTACGTCGGCGGGGCGCGCTCAGTGTAGCCCGCGTGCCGATCAGATCCTGTGCAGGGAGATCGGCTGCACGCCGATCGTCGGGATCGTCTGCGGCGGGGTGGTGACCGACGGCGTCGTCGTCGGCGCCGCGGTGGACGAGGACGAAGACGAGGACGACGACGAGGACGACGAGCTCCCGGACGAGCTGCCCGACGAGGTGGTGGTCGTCTGCGTCGAGGTCGACGTTCCGCCCGAGCCGGACGACGACCCGCCCTGCCCGGGGCCGAAGGCCTGCATCGGATGCGACGACGCGGCCGGCGGGCTGGACGCGGGCGGCGAAGACGACTGCCCGGTGCTCTGGCTTCCGCCGGACGAGGAGCCGCCCGAGTCGCCGGTCGACGGCGACGAGCCGTTCGTGCCGCCCGTGCCCGTGGTCGTCGAGCCGGAGGTCGACGTCGACGAGCCGCCGCCGCTGCTCGGCGTATGCATCTTCGGATCGTCCTTCGTTCCGGTGGTCGTCGAGCCGTCGGAGCTGCCGGACGCGCTCGTCCCCGAGCTGCTGGGCGGGCTCTGCTGCGGCGTCGGCGCCTGCGTCGCGGGCGGGGAAGCCGCCGGCGCAGAGGGCGAAGGTGCAGGTGCCGCCGGCGCGGAGGCCGCCGGGGCAGGCGCCGGCGTCGGTGTGGGCGACGGCGCCGAGGCGGGAGCCGGCGCGGGCGTCGGGGCAGGCGGCGGCGTCACCGCACTACCCGGAACGGCGAGCGTCGCCTGCGGCGTCCCGACGGACTGGAGGTGCGGCGTGAGCACGACGCTCGTCCCGCGAGTCGTGTGGACGCGAACGCGCTTCGCTGTGGAGTGCTTGATGCGCGCGGTCCGCTGCGGCTCGGAAGCGCTGCCGACCGTTGCGCCCGTTACGAGCACCTTCGTGTGCGCCGCGTGGTGCACGCTCGCGTGCTTCGCGTTCGCGGTGACGACGTGCGCCGGCGCGCTGCGGTTCGCATCCGCGCTCGTGAAGCCGACGACTGCGTTCTCCACCGCGTGGCGCGTGATCGGCGTGCCCGCGACGACGGACGTCGCCGCGACGGTCGCAACGGTCGCCGCAACCTTCGCGCCGCCCGTGAGGAAGAGCGACTTGAGCAGCGTGACCCACGACCCTGCGTCGCCGCCCTTCGCGGCCCGCTTGCCGACCGACTTCTGCTCATCGGCGAGACCCGCGGCGAGCGACCGGCGCGCACGGAAGATCAGCGTCTCGACCGCAGCCTGCGAGACCTCCATCTCCTCCGCGATCTCGCGATAGGACAGTCCTTGCCATTCGCGGAGCAGCAGCGCGCGGCGCTGCTGCTTCGGCATCTCCTGCAACGCGCGCGGCAGGCCGATCAGCTCGTCCGAGTCGACCTGGTGCGCAGGAACGATGTCCTGCACCGTCTCGAGATCGTCGAACGCCTCGACCTTGCGGCGACGCGACGACGAGCGCAGCCTCGTCAGGCAGACGTTCTGCGCGATCTTGTAGAGCCAGGCGAGCTCGAACTCGGGCGAGTCACCGCGCTGCAGCCCGCGGAACGCATTCAGGAAGGTCGACTGCGTTGCGTCCTCTGCCTCTTCCTTGCTGCCGAGCTGATGGCGGCAGTACGAAAAGATCTGCCGGCCGTACTCCGCGTAGAGGCGCTCCGTGTCCTTCGCACCCGGAGCCGACGGCTGCGGGAGCGGCTGACCTGCACGACCTATGGACGGAACTGCGACCAACGACGTTCCCCCTGAGTTGGTTCGCGCCGTCCGCCCACGGCGCTCCTTGTCAATCAGTGTCGGCAGAAACCCCAGAAAAGAAAAGCACCCATAGTGATCATTTACTTTTTAACTTGTAAATCACAAAAGTCTCAGGCCAGCTCGCGGGCGACCTGCAGGAACAGCGCTTCCAGCGCGAGCTGCGGCGCCAGATTGAACTCCTCGAGGGCGCGCCAGGCCTCGCGGACGGACTCCGCCGCCCGCTCGGCCCCCTGCAGCCGCTCCCGGGTCGCGTCCTCCTCGAGCAGCGGCAGCTTGTCGAGGTGGATGGCGGCGCTGCCGGCGCCCACGGCAACCGCGACGAGGTCCCGGTACCACGCGCCGAGCTCCTCGAGCTGCGCAAGGAGCTCCTCGCGCTCGGCTCCTCGCGCCGCGCGCTTGACGCGCGTCTCCGCATCGCGGGCGGTGAGGTCGAGGTCGGCGATGCGCGCCTCTTCGAGCTCCCGCGCCTCGCTCGCGCGCGCCTGCGCGTTCGCGATCAGCGCCGCCGCTGCGACGGAGGCGTCGAACTCCGGTTCCCGGTAGACCGCGCGCGCCTGCTCGATCAGCGTGTCGCGTCGCGCAACCGACGCAGGGTCGAGCAGTCGCTCGAGCCGGTCCATGCGCCCGGCGGCGGCGCGCGCGAGCGACGCCTGCGCCGTGTCGTCGAGCTGCGGCGCCCGCGCGTCGACGAGCGCGCGGATCGCCTTCTCCGACAGGCGCCGGAACGGAACGAGCTGGCAGCGCGAGCGGATCGTCTCCGGCAACGGGCCGAGATCGTCGGCGATCAGCACGAGCACCGCGTACGGCGGCGGCTCCTCGAGGTCCTTCAGCAGCGCGTCAGCCGCGTCCTCGTTCATGAGGTGCGCGCGATGCACGAGGTACACCCGATGCGCAGCCTCGAACGGGCGCATGTGCAGATCGCGCCGCAGCTCACGGATGGCGTCGATGCGGATCATCTCACCGAGCGCATCGAGCTCGTAGAGATCGGGATGGAACTCGCGCGTCGTCTCGAGCAGCGCACGCGCGAACGTTCGTGCCACCTCGCGCTTGCCCACGCCGGGCGGCCCGTAGAACAGGTACGCGTGCGCAGGCCCTTCGCGCAGCGCCGCGTCGAGGAGGCGGCCTGCCTCCGGCTGTTCAGAGAAGTGCGCGAACGTGCTCACGTATCTCCTCGGCAATCTCCTCGGGTGCGCGGCCGCCGTCGACCGCGACGATGCGCTCGGGCTCCAATTCGGCGAGCGCGCGGTAGCCGCCGTCGACGCGGCGCATGAACTCGACGCCCTCGCGTTCGATGCGATCGTGGTGATCGCCGGAGCGCTCGAGCGCCTGCTCGGGGTCGAGCAGGACGACGAACGTCCGGTCGGGCAGCAAGTGCTCCGTGACGAGAAGGCTCAGCTCGCGCACCGCCTCGGCGCCGAGCCCGCGCGCCACGCCCTGGTAGGCGACCGACGAGTCGAGGTAGCGGTCGCACACGACGTCCTCGCCGCGCTCGAGCGCCGGCCTGATCACCCGCGCCGCATTGTCGGCGCGCGCCGCGGCGTAGAGCGCCGCCTCGGCCCACGGAGCCATGTCGTGGCCGTGCAGGACGAGCTCGCGGACGCCCTCGGCAAGCGGGGTGCCGCCGGGCTCGCGGCTCCAGGTGACCGTGCGGCCCTGCGCCCGCAGCCAGTCGGCGAGCAGCTCCGCCTGGGTGCTCTTCCCCGACCAGTCGACACCTTCAAAGGTCACGAACATGCGGTCCGTAATCTAGGGGCCATGCGGGCGGTCGTGACAGGCGGAGCGGGATTCATCGGCTCCAATTTGGTCGATGTGCTCGTCGCCCGCGGCGACGAGGTGACGGTCGTCGACAACTTCGCCACCGGGAAGCGCGAGTACGTGAATCCCGCGGCCACGCTGCTCGAGCACGACATCCGCGAGCCGTTCTCGGTCGACGCCGACGTCGTCTTTCACCTCGCGGCGCAGGCGGACGTGCAGACGTCGATGAAGCGGCCGGAGTACGACGCCGCCGTGAACGTCGTCGGCACGGTGAACGTGCTCAACGCGTGCGCGACCGCTCAGGTGATCTTCGCGTCGTCGGGCGGGGCAGGCTACGGCGAGTGTCCGGTGGCGGCGACGGAGGACGCGCCGTTCGAGCCGTTGTCGCCGTACGGGATCGCGAAGAAGTGCGGCGAGGAGTACCTGGCCGGGTGGAACCGCATCCACAAGACACCGCACGTCGCGCTTCGCTTCGCAAACGTCTACGGCGGGCGGCAGGACTCCGGCCTCGAGGGCGGCGTCGTGGCGATCTTCCTCGAGCGGATGGCGCGCGGCGAGGAGACGGTGATCTTCGGGGACGGCGGGCAGGCACGCGACTTCGTCTACGTCGACGACGTCGTGGACGGGATGCTCGCCGCGGTCGGGCGCACCGGCGGCCCGTTCAACATCGGCACCGGCGTCGCGACCACGATCAACGAGCTGCACGCGGCCTGCCGGCGGGTGAGCGGCGTCGACGACGAGCCGCAGCGCCGGGAAGCGCGACTCGGCGACGTGCTCCGTTCGGTGATCGATCCGGCCCGCGCCGCGCGCGAGCTCGGCTGGCGTCCGCGCGTGCAACTCGAGGACGGTCTCGCCCGCACCTGGGCCTGGACGAAGGAAGCGGCCGGGTCGTAGCGAATCTCGAGCGGCTGTGGACGCTCCGCTCACATCGTCGACCGACGCGCTGATCCGTCCCTGGCGGACGGCGACGATGGTGGCGAGCCTCGTTGCAGCGGTCGAGCTCGTGCTGCTCGTCGGCGCCGGCTTCCTGCTGCTCGCAAAGCCGCTCTCGCACGCGCTGCGCCGGCACGCGGAAGCGACGGCGCTCGCACCCGCGAAGAAGCAGCCTGCGCCGGTCGTCCACCGCGCCGCCGCGACGAAGGTCGCGAAGCCGAAGCTCTCGCGCGCGCAGACGGGTGTCTTCGTCTTCAACGGCAACGGCCGGAACGGGGCCGCCGGCGACGCAGCGACGCAGCTGCACTCGCTCGGCTATCGCATCCCGGGCACGGGCAACGCGAAGCGCGAGGATTACGCGACCACGGTCGTGATGTATCGCCGCGGCTTCGCCGCCGAGGGCGCGCGCCTCGCGCGCGACATGCACGTGAAGGTGGTCGGCCCGCTCGACGGCGTGACGCCGTCGGCGCTGCGCGGCGCGCAGCTCGCCGTCGTGCTCGGCGCTGCCTGAGCCCTAGCAGCTGTACTGCCGGTGGTTGACCTTCTCGAGCATCGCCCGGTAGTCGTTCCCGCCTTCGTCTGGGCGCGCCTTCGGGTCGAGCGTGACGTACTGCTCGAGGTTCACCCACGCCTGGTACGGGCAGTTCTGGCTCTCCGCGTACTTCCCCGCGGCAAGCCAGGTCTGCGGGTTGTGCGGCTGGCGCTTCACCGCGCGTAGGTACCACGAGTAGGTGACCTGCGGGTTGCTCGCCGCGAAGGCCTGCGCCCAGTAGGGATCGACCATCAGCGGGTCGACCGAGTGCGCACGCTTCGCCAGCGACTTGGCGTGCGCGGGCGAGGCGAGCGCCGACGACTCCGCCTCGAGCGACCAGCGGTTGCCGAGCCACGGCAGAAGCAGCACGCCGAACGCGAGCAGCGCCACACCGGCCGCGGGCATGAGCGCGAACACCGATGCGCGCCGTTCGGCCGGTCGCCCCGCGATCGATCCGGCGGCGACGAACGCCGGCACCGCAACGGCGGCGAAGTCCCAGTCGACGTCGACGAGCGCGTGCACGAGGAACGCCGGCAGGATCAGCGCGAGCGCAAGCTCGTGGCCGCGCCGGTGGAGCGCCGGCCGCAGCAGGAGCGCGAGCGCCAGCGCGAGCAAGACCAGCCCGATCACCCCGAGCTCGGAGAGGAACTGCAGCGGCAGGTCGTGCGGCTCGTTCGCCGAATCGAGGAAGGTCGTGCGGTAGAGCTGGTTGACGAGCTGGAACGAGCCCGCGCCGGTACCGAGCAGGACGTGGTGCGTGAACGCGCGCCACGCCTGGTGCCACCAGGTGAAGCGGAAGTTCGAGCTCGTCGAGGTGAGATGTCCGCTGCCGTTCGAGACGGTGCCGGAGCCGATGCCGTGGACGACGAGGAACGCGATCGCAGCCACGACGAGCGCGGCCAGGACGCCGGCGGTCACGCGCCGCAGCAGCGGCGTGTCGCGCGGGCGCGGCAGGCGCTCGAGCGCGACCGAGACGGCAGCGCCTGCGAGCAGCACGACCCCGAACACGATCCCGTCGCGCCAACGCACGTGCAGCGACTGGTGGTCCTTGGTGATTCCCGGCAGCGCGAACGCGATCCCGACGACGACGGCGGCGGGCACGAGACCGGCGAGGAACGTGGCCGCGCTGCCGATGCGGTCGTCGGCGAACGCGAACCAGATCGCGCCGATGACGACCGCGGTGAGGATGCCGCCGCGGGAGTAGGTGAGCAGGAGCGTGACGAGCGCGAGGTACGCGAGCAGCGTCCCCGTCCTGCCGCGCCGCCAGAGCGCGAGCAGCAACGCGTAGTCGGCTGCGAGCGCGAGCTGGTTCCACAGGCCGATCGGCCCGGTCAGGCGGGCTGTGACGAACAGCGCGCCGTAGTCGTAGACGGGCGGGATGACCTTCCCGAGCAGCGACCACGCGAGCAGCGCGGCGAGCACGACGGCGAGCCCGTTGGCGAAGGCCCGCCGCCGGTCGGCCGCCCAGAAACCGACCGCGGCGGCGAGCGCGTACAGGAGGACGCGGTTCGCGTAGTCCCACGAGCGATCGGGCAGCCACGACCAGTCGATGGACACCGCACACCACGCCGCGAGCGCGAGCAGGGGGACGAGCACGACCGTCCCGCCGGGCACGCCGCGGACGGCGAGCAGCACGAGGATCGCCGCCAGCGCCCCGGCGCCGAGCCACGGCACCGAGCCTTCTTCCGCTCCGCCGCCGAAGAAGAGGGCGAATCCGCAGAGCAGAACCGGTGCGGCGACCGACAGCTCCCGGATCGCCCGCATTCCCGGCGAAGCTACCATCCGCCCCCGATTGCACCGAACACGCACACAGAAGCCTTACACCCGGGTCGTACGCTCGCCCGAGCCGTTCCGCAGAACCGTTCCCCCCGCCCCCGCCGTTTCCCCACAGTGATCTCGCCGTCGAAGCTCCTTCTCTGCTCCGCCGTGGCGCTGCTCGCGCTCGTCGGCGCCGGAGCGCACGCTCCCCGCGCTGCCGCGGCGACGCCTTGCTGGAAGGCGCTTCTCACCGACTGGTACGACGGCCGGATCGACAACGTCTATCCGATCCACTGCTACACGGACGCGCTCAAGCACCTGCCGTCCGACGTGCAGGAGTACTCGAGCGCGCACGACGACATCCTGCGGGCACTCCAGAACGCGAAGGCCGAGCTGCGCAAGGAGGGCAAGAAGGTCACGGCGAACACGCCGGTGCCGGCGAACAACGGCGGCAATTCGAAGCGGCGCACGATCACGCCCACCACGACGAGCCCGACCCCTCCCGGCTCGAGCTCGCCCGGCAAGCACACGAACAACCTCGTCGACAAGCTGAACCCGGACAGCCCCTCGTCGCTGCCGCTGCCGCTTCTGATCCTCGGCGCGCTCGCGCTCCTGCTCGTCGCGGCCGGTGCAGTCGGGCTCGTCGCGAAGCGCCTCCAGGGCCGGAAACCGGCTCCGTAAGCCGGTTTCCGGGCGGTAGAATGTTCCGTCCGAGGACCGCTCTACGCTCCGTTTCCCCTGTTTGAGGGTCCCAGTTGAAGCGGCGCAGCGAACCGCGCGCGCGTAGAGGAGGAGAAACCGCATGGCGAGCACCGAGATCGAGCCGACCGTCCATATCCATCCCGACGAACTGGTCAACAGCGTCATCGACCAGGAGGCGAGTCTCGGCGTGCGCCGGCTCTTCACGATCGAGGGTCGCGACCCCTACGACGAGGTCGAGTGGGAGACGCGCGACGCGCACATCCCGGGCAAGAACGGCCCCGCGTTCGAGCAGCGCGGCGTCGAGTTCCCGAAGTTCTGGTCGCAGACGGCCACGAACATCGTCGCGCAGAAGTACTTCCGCGGCCGCATGTCGAGCCCGGAGCGCGAGAAGTCGGTCAAGGAGATGATCGGCCGGATCGTCGGCACCGTCGGCACCTGGGGCCGCGACGGCGGCTACTTCGCGACCGAGGAGGAGGCGCAGTGCTTCGAGGACGAGCTGAAGGCGATCCTCGTCAACCAGCTCGCGGCCTTCAACTCGCCGGTGTGGTTCAACGTCGGCTTCGAGGAGAAGCCGCAGTGCTCCGCCTGCTTCATCCTCTCGATCGACGACTCGATGGACGCGATCCTCGACTGGATCCGCCGCGAGGGCGTCATCTTCCGCGGCGGCTCCGGTTCGGGCGTCAACCTCTCGAAGCTCCGCTCCTCGAAGGAGCAGCTGTCGAAGGGCGGCTACGCCTCCGGCCCCGTGTCGTTCATGCGCGGCGCCGATGCGTCCGCCGGCACGATCAAGTCGGGCGGGAAGACGCGGCGCGCGGCGAAGATGGTCGTGCTCGACGTCGACCACCCCGACGTCCTCGAGTTCATCTGGTGCAAGGCGCACGAGGAAGAGAAGGCGCGCGTCCTCGAGGCGGCCGGCTACGACATGTCGCTCGACTCGCCCGACTGGGCGTCGATTCAGTACCAGAACGCGAACAACTCGGTCCGCGTGTCGGATGCGTTCATGGAGGCCGTCGAAGCCGACGCCGACTGGAACCTGACCGCCCGAACCGACGGCGCCGTCGTCGAGACGATCAAGGCGCGGAAGCTGATGCACGAGATCGCCGAAGCCGCCTGGCGCTGCGCCGATCCGGGCCTGCAGTACGACACGACGATCAACGCGTGGCACACGCTGCCGAACACCGGCCGCATCAACGCGTCGAACCCGTGCTCGGAGTACATGTCGATCGACGACTCGGCGTGCAACCTCGCGTCGCTGAACCTGATGAAGTTCCGCCGCGAGGACGGCGAGCTCGACGTCGAGGCATTCGAGCACGCCTGCGACGTCGTCTTCCTGGCGCAGGAGATCCTTGTCGGCAACTCGTCGTATCCGACACCGGAGATCGAGAAGAACGCCAAGGCGTACCGCCAGCTCGGGCTCGGCTACGCGAACCTCGGCGCGCTGCTGATGGCGCGCGGGCTCGCCTACGACTCCGACGAGGGTCGCGCGTACGCGGCTGCGATCACGGCGCTCATGACCGGCCGCGCCTACCGCAAGTCGGCCGAGATCGCGAAGCGCATGGGGCCGTTCGCCGGCTACCGCCCGAACGCGGCGGCGATGGTCGGCGTGATTGCGAAGCACCGCGCGGCCGTCGGCAACATCGCGCACGCGGAGACCGTCCCGGGCGATCTGCTCGGCGCCGCGCGCAAGGCGTGGGACGATGCGCTCGATCTCGGCGAGGTCTACGGCTATCGCAATGCGCAGGCGACGGTCCTCGCGCCGACCGGGACGATCAGCTTCATGATGGATTGCGACACGACGGGCGTCGAGCCGGACTTCTCGCTCGTCAAGTCGAAGAAGCTGGTCGGCGGCGGCGAGATCACGATCGTCAACAAGACGGTCCCGCTCGGGCTCGAGAAGCTCGGCTACGCGCCGAACGAGGTCGACGAGGTCGTCGCGTTCATCGACGAGCGCAACACGGTCATCGGCGCGCCGTACGTGAAGAGCGAGCACTATCCGGTGTTCGACTGCGCCGTCGGCGAGCGGGCGATCCACTACCGCGGCCACGTGAAGATGATGGGCGCGATCCAGCCGTTCATCTCGGGCGCGATCTCGAAGACGGTGAACCTGCCGGAGACGGCGACGAT
>DASREW010000028.1:0-50610 GCA_035651895.1 Gaiellaceae bacterium | reverse complement strand
ACGGCGGCGCATGCGCTCGGCTTGCGCGTCATGATCGACTGGGTCCCGGGGCATTTCCCGAACGACGCGCACGGGCTTGCGCGCTTCGACGGCACGGCGCTGTACGAGCACGAGGATCCGCGGCTCGGCATGCACATGGATTGGGGCACGCTCATCTACAATTACGGGCGCCGCGAGGTCGCGAATTTCCTGATCGCCAATGCGCTCTTTTGGTGCGAGCGCTTCGGCATCGACGGGCTGCGTGTCGACGCGGTCGCCTCGATGCTCTACCTCGACTACTCGCGCAAGCAGGGCGAGTGGATCCCGAACCAGTTCGGCGGCCGCGAGGACCTCGAAGCGGTCGCGTTCCTGAAGGAGTTCAACGAGCTCGTGCACGCGCGCGAGCCGGGTGTCATCTCTGCCGCGGAGGAGTCGACGGCGTGGCCCGCGGTCTCGCGGCCGACGTACGTCGGCGGGCTCGGCTTCGGCTTCAAATGGAACATGGGCTGGATGCACGACACGCTCGGGTACTTCTCGCGCGATCCGATCCACCGCCGTTTCCACCACCATGAGCTGACGTTCTCGCTGGTGTACGCGTGGAACGAGAACTTCATCCTGCCGCTGTCGCACGACGAGGTCGTGCACGGGAAGGGCTCGCTGCTCGGGAAGATGCCGGGCGACCGCTGGCAGCAGCTCGCGAACCTGCGTGCGCTGTACGCGTTCATGTGGGCGCATCCCGGCAAGAAGCTGCTCTTCATGGGCGGCGAGCTGGCGACGCCGTGGGAGTGGAACTACGCCGACGAGCTCCCGTGGTGGCTGCTCGAGCACGGCGAGCACGGCGGCGTCCGCGATCTGGTCCGCGATCTGAACCGGCTGTACCGCGACGAGCCTGCGCTCTGGGAGGTCGACTTCTCGTCCGACGGCTTCCAGTGGCTCGAGCCGAACGACGCGCTCAACAACGTGTTCGCGTTCGTGCGGAAGACCGCCGACGCGTCACGGCAGGTCGTCTGCGTCGCGAACCTGTCACCGGTGCCGCGCGAGGGCTATCGCGTCGGCCTGCCGCTCGACGGCGAGTGGGAGGAGCTCCTGAACACGGACTCCACCTACTACGGCGGTGCCGGGCTCGGGAACATGGGCAAGGTCACGACGGAGGCTCGGGCCTGGCACGACCAGCCGTTCTCGGCCGAGCTGATGCTGCCGCCGCTGTCCGTGATCTGGCTGCGCCCCTGCCCGCCGGCGTAGCCGCCCGGGCGTCTACTTCTTGTGCTGGCTCTGGCGGAGCGCCTGCGTCGCCTGGTGCGCCGCCTTCAGCGCCGTGACGACGTCCTGCACTTCCTGCTTCAGCTGCTGCGCCGCCTGCTGCAGCGCCTGCCGAACCGTCGACGGGTCGACCTTCGCCGCGCGGGCGGCCTTGAGGTCGGTCGTCAGCTGCTTCCAGTCTGCGAGCACCGGCGGGACGAGCTTCTGCCGGTCGGACTGGACCTGCTGGAAGTCGGCCTGAAGCGTCGCGCGGCTTGCGTTCGCGCTCGCATCCGCGGTGATCTTGTTCGCATCCGCAGTGACGGCGTCGTGCAACGCGGTCGCGTCGGATACGAGCTGCGTGAGGTCGGCGGTCACTGCCGCGGCCGGATCGGAGTCGGCGCGGGCCGCCGTTCCCGTGGCACCGGCGAGGGTGAGGATGCAGAGCCCGATCAGGAGCCGCTTCATGCCTCCTGGATCGGCGACGTCCCGGTCGGTCCTGATCCCGAACGGGGGATCTCCAGGCGGAAGAGCGTGCCGGCGCCGACGCGGCTCTCGACGTCGATGCGCCCGCCGTGCGCGTCGGCGATCGCCTTCACGGTTGCGAGGCCGATGCCCGTGCCGGAGAAGCTTCGCGACGTGGAAGCGCGGAAGAAGCGGTCGAACAGGCGCGGGAGCTCCGCCTCCGGGATGCCCACGCCGGTGTCCGCGATCTCGACCACGCCTCTGTTGCCGCGGGGATGGGCGCGGACCCGGACGGTTCCGCGGGGCGCGTACTTCACGGCGTTCC
This sequence comes from Gaiellaceae bacterium, assembly GCA_035651895.1. Lineage (GTDB taxonomy): Bacteria > Actinomycetota > Thermoleophilia > Gaiellales > Gaiellaceae > PALSA-600. The sequence goes on along the minus strand of DASREW010000028.1, from coordinate 48,602 downwards.
CGATCAGGTTGTCGAGCGCCTGGGCGAGCCGGTGTGGATCGCCCTGTACGGGCGTGTGGCGGAGGTCGAGCTCGAAGCGAACGTCGCCGGACTGCGCCGCCGGGCGAGCGAGCTCGGCGGCCGCCCGCGCGACCTCGCCGAGATCGACGTGCTCGAAGGAAAAGTCGTCGGCGGCGCCGGTGAGGTCGTCGACGAGCCGCAGCAGGCGATCCGAGCTGCGCTCGATCGCGGCGAGCGCGGTGTCGGTGTCGATCGCTTCCTCGCGCAGCAGCTCGGCGTAGCCGCGCACCGACGTGAGCGGCGAGCGAAAGTCGTGCGCGACCACGGACGTGAACTCCGCCTTCTGGCGGTCGAGCAGGCGAAGCTCGTCGACGAGCTGGCGCTCGGACGTGAGCAGCCGGCGAAGCTCGAGCTGGGACGTCGCGAGCCGCGAGAGCGCGCGCAGCGATTCGACCTGGTCGCTGGGCAGCTTCCGCGGCTCGCGGTCGAGCACGCAGACCGCGCCGAGCGGCCGGCCCGACGAGGCGCGAATCGCGGAGCCCGCGTAGAAGCGGATGTTCGGATCTCCGAGCACCAACGGGTTGCGCATGAAGCGCGTGTCGGCGAGCGCGTCTTCGACGACCATCACGCCGCCGGGCGCGACGATCGTGTGCGGGCAGAACGCCTCCTCACGCGGCGTGTCGTCCCGGTCCATGGCGACAACCGCCTTCGTCCACTGCCGCTGCTCGTCGACGAAGTTGACGCGCGCCCACGGCGTGCCGCAGATCTCCGCCGCAAGCTGGGCGATGTCGTCGAACGGCTCCTCCGGATCCGTGTCGAGGATCTCGTACGCGTAGAGGTCGGCAAGCCGCCGTTCCTCGTCCGCCGGGAGCGGCGCCGCAACGCTCACCTGGTCCACGGGCGCGCACACTACCCACGCGTACGGGGATTGGACGTCACCCGCATGGGTACGGTTGACCGGGATGTCAACTCAGGTGTGGCAGCGGCCCTTCGGGGCCGTTCCGGTGAAAGGCCGCGGTGTCGAGTTCCGCGTGTGGGCGCCTTCGGCGTCGCGCGTCGCCGTGCGCGTTCGTGGCGCGGAGCATCCGCTCGCCGACGAGGGAGACGGCGTCTTCGCCGCGACGGTCGACGCCGAAGCGGGCGACGACTACTTCTACGTGCTCGACGGCACGGACGTCCTGCCCGATCCCTGCTCGCGCCACCAGCCCGACGGGATCAAGGGCCCGTCGCGCATCGTCGACACGTCGTCGCTCTCCATCGCGCCTGGCCCGGAGCTTTTCCTCGAGGAGCTCGTCCTGTACGAGCTGCACGTCGGGACATTCACGCATCGCGGGACCTTCGACGCAGCGATCGAGCACCTGCCGCGACTCCGCGAGCTCGGCGTCACGGCGATCGAGCTGATGCCGGTCGCGACGTTCCCCGGCGATCGCGGCTGGGGGTATGACGGTGTCTACGCCTACGCGGCGCATCCGGCGTACGGCGGGCCTGCGGGACTGGCGCGGCTCGTCGACGCTGCGCATCGGGAAGGGCTCGGCGTCGTGCTCGACGTCGTCTACAACCACATCGGCCCAGGTTCGGAGGCGATCGGCCGTTTCGGGCCGTACTTCACCGACCGGCACGAGACGTTCTGGGGCGATGCGATCGACTATTCGCAGCCGGCCGTGCGGGAGTGGGCGATCCAGAACGCGCTGATGTGGACGACGGAGTTCGGCATCGACGGTCTGCGCCTCGACGCGGTCCACGCGATCTACGACGACTCTCCCGTGCATGTCCTGCGCGAGCTCAAGGAGCGCGTTCCCGGAATCGTGATCAGCGAGATGGGGCCCGACGACTTCCGCCCGCTCGACGAGTGGGGGCACGACGCGATGTGGCTCGACAACCTCCACCACGAGCTCCACGTGGTGTTGACCGGCGAGCGCGAAGGGTATTACGCCGACTTCGGGTCGCTGGAGGGCGTCGTTCGCGAGCTCGAGCGCGAGCAGCCCGAGCGGCTCGTCGTCGCGGCGCAGAATCACGACCAGGTCGGCAACCGTGCGATCGGCGACCGGCTGCCACCGGACGCGCACCGCGTAGCCTTGGCAGTCGTGTTGTTCTCGCTGGAGACGCCGCTGCTCTTCATGGGCGAAGGGCACGACGAGACGGCGCCGTTCCAGTTCTTCACGGATCACATCGATCCGGCGATCGCCGAGGCGACGCGCGAGGGTCGCAAGCGCGAGTTCGCAGCGTTCTCGTCGTTCTCGGGTCAGGAGGTCCCGGACCCCCAGGCGCGCTCGACGTTCGACCGGTCGCGGATCTCGCACCCGCCGTTCGACCCGTTCTACGCCGAGCTGATCGCGCTTCGCCGGACGCTGCCGCGCGAGCTGGCGGTCGAGGTTGCGGGGAACGTGCTGACGATGCGACGCGGACCGGCGACGCTCATTGCCGATCTCGAGCGCAAGACGGTGGAGCTCCGCACCTGATGGCGCGCGAGGTGTGGGCCGGCCGGCCGTTCCCGCTCGGGCCCGACTGGGACGGCGAAGGGACGAACTTCTCGCTGTTCTCGGAGAACGCCGAGCGGGTCGAGCTGTGCCTCTTCGACGCGGAAGGCAACGAGGAGCGCATCGAGCTGCAGGAGCGGACCGCGTTCAACTGGCACTGCTACCTGCCGGGAGTCGGGCCGGGACAGCGCTACGGCTATCGCGTGCATGGTCCGTACGACCCGTCGCGCGGGCTGCGCTTCAACAGCGCAAAGCTCCTGATCGATCCGTACGCGAAGCAGATCGACGGCGCGGTCGACTGGGACGCGGCGAACGTGCTGCCCTATCCGCCGTCGACGGACCAGAACGCCGACCTCACGGTGGACGAGTCGGACTCCGCGCCCGCGATCCCGAAGTCGGTCGTCGTCGATCCGTCGTTCGACTGGCAGGACGACGAAGAGGTTCGCCCGCGCACACCGTGGCAGGAGACGGTGATCTACGAGGTGCACGTCAAGGGGTTCACCAAGAACCGTCCGGGCGTGCGCGAAGATCTGCGCGGGACCTACGGAGGGCTCGCAAGCGAGGACGCGATCGCGTACCTACGGCGCCTCGGAGTCACGGCGGTCGAGCTCCTTCCCGTGCACCACATCATCGACGAGGGGTTCCTGCACGACCGCGGGCTCACGAACTACTGGGGGTACTCGACGATCGGCTATCTCGCGCCGCACTCGCTGTACGCGGCGACCGACGACCCGGTGCGCGAGTTCAAAGGGATGGTCAAGGCGCTGCACGGCGCCGGCATCGAGGTGATCCTCGACGTCGTCTACAACCACACGGCCGAGGGCAACCACCTCGGCCCGATGCTCAGCTTCCGCGGCGTCGACAACCAGAGCTACTACCGGCTTGTTCCCGACGACCCGCGCTTCTACATGGACTACACGGGCACCGGTAACACGCTCAACCCGGTGCATCCGACGGTGCTGCGACTGATCATGGACTCGCTCCGCTACTTCGTCACCGAGTGCCACGTCGACGGCTTTCGCTTCGACCTCGCGTCGGCGCTCGCGCGCGAGTTCTACGAGGTCGATCGCCTGTCGGCGTTCTTCGACATCATCCACCAGGATCCGATCCTGTCCCAGGTGAAGCTGATCGCCGAGCCATGGGACGTCGGTCCCGGCGGCTATCAGGTCGGCAACTTCCCGATCCTCTGGTCGGAGTGGAACGGCATCTACCGCGACACGATGCGCGACTTCTGGCGGAGCCAGGCCCCGCTCCGCGACTTCGCGTCCCGCTTCGGCGGGTCCGCAGACCTCTACGAGCAGGACGGCCGGCGGCCGTTCGCGTCGGTCAACTTCATCACCGCGCACGACGGGTTCACTCTGCGCGACCTCGTCTCGTACAACGACAAGCACAACGAGGCGAACGGCGAGGGGAACAACGACGGCACCGACGACAACCGTTCGTGGAACTGCGGTGCGGAAGGGCCGACCGACGATCCGGAGATCTGCGCGCTCCGCGCCCGCCAGGCGCGCAACTTCCTCACGACGCTGCTCCTGTCACAGGGTGTTCCCATGGTGCTCGGCGGCGACGAGTGGGGACGTTCGCAGGGCGGCAACAACAACGCGTGGTGCCAGGACAACGACATCTCGTGGTTCGAATGGGACCAGTGCGACGAGGAGCTGCTCGAGTTCGCCCGTCGGCTCATCGAGCTGCGGCGGACGAATCCGGTCTTCCGGCGCACGAAGTTCTTCGAGGGCAAGGGCGACCTGCTGCCGGACGTCTGGTGGATGCGACCCGATGGACGCCGCATGACGCGTCGTGACTGGGACAACCTCGGCTCGCGCGCGATCGGCGTCTTCCTCAACGGCGACGAGCTGATGGAGGAGCGTCGTGGGCAGGAAGTGCGCGGCGACTCGTTCCTCATCCTCTTCAACGCGCACTTCGAGGAGATCTCGTTCCGGCTGCCGGCGCGGCGCTTCGGCACGCGCTGGCAGCTGGAGCTCGCGACCGGCGGCGTCGAGGCGGAGCGGCTCGTTCCCGGCGCCGACGTGACGATCGAGAGCAGGTCGGTGGCGGTTCTTCGCCGTGCCGCCTGATTTCCGCGCCACCTACCGTCTGCAGCTGACGCCGGACTTCGGCTTCGACGAGGCGCGCGAGCTCGTCCCGTACCTGCAGGCGCTCGGGATCTCGCATCTCTATCTCTCGCCGTCGCTGCAGGCGCGCGAGGGCTCGCAGCACGGATACGACGTCGTCGATCCACGACGGATCTCGACTGCGCTCGGGGGCGAGGACGCGTTCCGCCGCCTCGCGGCTGCGGGGCTCGGCGTGATCCTGGACATCGTCCCGAACCACATGGCGGCCGTCGACGAGAACGAGTTCTGGCGCGATCCGAAGCTGCGGGAGATGTTCTTCGACGTCGACCTCCGCACCGGCTTCCACCGCCGCTTCTTCGACGTCGGCGATCTCGGCGGGCTCAAGCAGGAGGACTGGGAGGTCTTCTGGGCGACCCACGCGAAGGTGATCGAGCTCGTTCGCGAAGGGGTGGTCGACGGGGTCCGCGTCGACCACCCCGACGGGCTCGCCGATCCCGGCGAGTACTTCGAGCGGCTCGCCGAGGCGGGCGTCGCGCACGTCTGGGCGGAGAAGATCCTCGAGCCGGGCGAGGAGCTGCGCGACTGGCCGATCGAGGGGACGACGGGCTACGAGTTCCTGAACGACGTCATGGCGCTGTGTGTCAATCCCGCTGCCGAAGAGGCGTTCACCGAGATATATCAGTCGTATACCGGTGATATACGACGCTTCGAGGACCTGGTGCAGCTTGCGAAGCTCGAGGTCGCGGTCAACATCTTCGAGCCGGAGCTGCGCCGCCTCTACCAGGAGCTCGAGGTCGAGAACCTGCCGCTCGCGCTCGCGTCGTTCCACGTCTACCGGACGTACATCCGGCCGTACGCCGGGATCGTCGAGGACGCGGACCGCGACGAGATCGGCCGCGCGAACGTCTCGGAGGAGCTGCGACGGATTCTCTTCCTGCAGAGCCCCGGGAACGAGGACTTCGTCGTTCGCTTCCAGCAGACGACGGGCCCGGTGATGGCGAAAGGCGTCGAGGACACCGCGTTCTACCGCTACTTCCGGCTTTCCGCGCTGAACGAGGTCGGCGGAAACCCGGACCGCTTCGGCCTCTCTGTCGCGGAGTTCCATGAGGCGAACGAGAAGCGCGCGGCGCGCTTTCCCGTGCACCTCCTGACGACGTACACGCACGACACGAAGCGCTCCCCCGACGTGCGCGCCCGGATCGTGGCGCTCACCTGGCTCACTGACGAGTGGCGCGAGCGACTGGCGGCGTGGCGAGCCGAGCTGGGCGGGCTCGACGATCCGCGCGAGGAGCTGCTCGTCCTGCAGACGCTCGCGGGCGCGCTCCCGATCGAGCCGGACCGGCTCGACGGCTACCTCGAGAAGGCGCTGCGCGAGGGGAAGGTGAACACGAACTGGCTGTCGCCGAACGAGGAGCACGAACGCAGCGTCAAGGAGTGGGCGCGACGGGCCGCTGCGCTGCTCGAAGGCGACCCCTTTCTCGATCGGGTTCGCGCGGTCGGGCGCCGTCTCGCGCTCGCGCAGCTGTTGCTCAAGCTCACCGTGCCCGGTGTGCCCGACATCTATCGCGGCGACGAGCTCGACGATCTCTCACTGGTCGACCCAGACAATCGCCGGCCGGTCGACTGGGACGCTCGCCGCGCCGCGCTCGCACAGTTCGAAGCCGGCGCCCGCCCGGACGACGACAACGCGAAGCTCTATGTGATCTGGAAGACGCTGGCGCTGCGCTCCGAGCACGCCGAGGCGTTCGCGGGCGACTACGAGCCCGTCGATCTCGGTGAGGGTGTGTGTGCGTTCGTTCGCGGCGGTGACGTGCTCGTCGCCGCCGCGGTCTCGCCGCACGCGACGGTCGTGGCGCCTGAAGGCTGGCGCGACGTGCTCGGCGTCGACGGGCTGCTGCTCTGCGTGCGCGGGTAGCTACGACGAGCGGAAGAAGCGCTCGTCGATCTCGTCCGCCGTCTCCGGCGCGGTCGAGTGCGGCGGCGGCGCAACGTTGTGCTCGATCGCGCGTGCCGGCGCTGCCGCCAGCCGGTCGAGCGAATCCGAGATGTCCTGCGTCACGCGCTTCAGCGCAGCGCTGAGGCCGGCGCGCAGTCCGAGCAGCTGCTCGACCTGCAGCTGCAGCTCGCCGACCTGGCGGATGCCGTCCGTGCGGATCGCCGTCGCGCGCTGCTCTGCGTCGCTGAGAATCCGCTGCGCGCGCGACGAGGCGTCGCGCTCGAGCGCGTCGCGGCGCTCGCGCAGGTCGTCGAGAGCCTGCCCGAGCTCGATCTCGCGCCGGCGCTGGTCGTCGATCCGCCGGTGGAGCTCGGTGATCTCCGTCTGCATCGCCGCCGAACGGGCACGCGCAGCGTCGAGCTCGACCTGGAGCTGCTCGCGCAGGAGCGTCGCGCGCGCGAGCGCGAGCTCGACGTCTCCCTGCCGGTAGCCGCGGAAGAAGGCCCGCCGGAGGTCGGGCTGCTCATCCATGCCAAAAGGGTAGACACGTGCGTCGGACGGTGCCATTCCGGATCTCGCTACGGTGGACGAACCGGGCTGCGCGACCTCGCTGCGGCCTGGTGAGTGGGGTCGGGGTGCCGCAGCCCCGGCCCCACTATCGCTTCACGGGGGAGCACCTTTTATCGCGGGGGAGCACCTTCGGTTCTCCCCCGCGGGCCCCCTCTCCGACACGTCTCGGTCTCGGAGTTGCCGAGCACGGGCGAAGCCCGCGCTCGGACGCATAGGGTCGTGCAATGGATCGTCCGGACTTGAGTGACGCAAAGCGGAGAGCCGAAGAGGCAGCGTCCGCGTGGGGCGTGGAGCTCGGCGAGCCGTTCGCCATGTCGAACTACTCGTTCGTCGCGCCGGTCGACGATACGTGCGTGTTGAAGGTCGCCTGGAGCGGGGATGAAGAGTCGCTCCACGAGCCGGAGGCCTTCGAGCTTTGGAACGGTGACGGCGCCGTGCGCGTCTACCGCTCGGATCCGTCGCGGCGCGCGCTGCTCGAGGAGCGCGCGATCCCGGGCACCGACATCTCGGCGCTCGACGACGACGAGGCGACGGCGATCGCCGTTGGCGTCGCGTCGCGACTGTGGCGACCGGCCGGCGCACCGTTCCGGCACGTCATGGACTACGTACCTCGATGGCTCGCGAACGAGCCGAGCGACCTGACGCCCCTCGCGCGCCAGCTGCTGGCAGAGCTCGCGCCGACGAGCGAGTGGCTCGTGCACGGCGACTTCCACCATCACAACATCCTGCGGCACGGCGAGGGGTACGTGGCGATCGATCCCAAGCCGTACCTCGCCGAGCGCGAGTACGACGTGCCGTCGTTCCTCTGGAATCCGGTCGGCTACCGGTTCGACGATCGGGAGCAGACCGAGAGGCGCATCGCGGCCTTCGTCGCGGCCGGTCTCGACGACTTTCGGATCAGGGCGTGGACGGTGATCCGCGGCGCGTATCTGCTCCACGACGCCCCGGACTTCCAGCGCCGGATCCGCGAGCTGCTGGACTAGAGGAAGAGGCGAAGCCAGACCGGCTTGCACTCGCAGTGGAGGTGCGAGTCGCCGCAGTTCCGGCAGTGCCAGCGCGAGAGCGCGATGAAGCGGAGGCGCGCGAGCGCGGCCGCGAACGCGACGGCAAAGGCGGGGAGAAGCTCGGGATTGCGCATCCCCGGAAGGATCGCCACGATCGACCGTGACCGCATGGGTCTTGCGGCCCATCGTTTCGGCCCGAGTGTCCCATGCCTTTCACGTACCCTCCGCCCGTGGCCGAGGCCGTCCACGCACCCGGGCAGCTGGAGTGGGATACCCCGCTCTACCAGCAGGCACGCACGCAGCTCGAGCACGCGCTCGACCTCGCCGGCGTCTCCGATCTCGTCTCCACCAGACTCCGCCATCCAGAGCGCGCGATCATCCTCACCCTGCCGGTGCAGCTGGACGACGGCAGCTTCGCGTCGTTTCCGGCGTATCGCGTCCAGCACTCGTCCGTGCTCGGCCCGACGAAGGGCGGCGTGCGGTACGACGACACGGTGGATCTCGGCGAGTGCGCGGCGCTCGCGATGTGGATGACCTGGAAGTGCGCGCTGTTGCGGCTTCCGTACGGGGGTGCGAAGGGCGGCGTCCGCTGCAACGCGCGCAATCTCTCGACGGGCGAGCTGTCGCGCATCACGCGCCGGTTCACCGCCGAGCTCGCGCCGTTCATCGGCCCCCAGCTCGACATCCCCGCGCCCGACATGGCGACGAACGAGCAGACGATGGCCTGGATGATGGACACGTACTCGATGCAGATGGGGTACGCCGTCCCCGAGATCGTCACCGGCAAGCCGATCTCGATCGGCGGCTCCGTCTTCCGGCACGAGGCGACGGGCGCGGGCGTCGTGATGGTGATCGAGCGCGCCTGTCAGCGGCTCGGCTGGGATCTCGCCGATCAGCGCTGTGTCGTGCAGGGCTTCGGCAACGTCGGCGGGATCGCCGCGACGGAGCTGCACGAGAAGGGCGCGACGGTTGTCGCGGTGTCGGACATCTCCGGCGGCGTGCATTCGGCCGGCGGGCTCGACATCCCGACCCTGCACGCGTACGTCGCCGAGCACGGTTCGCTCGAGGGATACGAGACCCGCGTCGACCGCATCACGAACGAGGAGCTGCTCGAGCTCGAGTGCGACATCCTCGTGCTGGCCGCACGCGAGGACCAGGTCACCGGCGCAAACGCGGCGAACCTGCACTGCAAGCTCGTCGCCGAGGGCGCCAACGGCCCGACGTCGGTCGAGGGCGATCGCATCCTCGCCGACCGCGGCATCCCGGTCCTGCCCGACATCCTCACGAACGCCGGCGGCGTCACCGTCTCGTACTTCGAGTGGGTGCAGGACCTCGGACGCCTCTTCTGGGATCGCGACGAGATTCGCCGCCGACTCGCCGACAAGATGTCCGACGCGTTCGACCGTGTCTGGAACGTCTCGAACGAGCGTGGCATCTCGCTGCGCGACGCAGCGCTCGTCGCCGCGATCCGCGAGGTCGCAGCTGCGCTCGAAGCGCGCGGGATTTACCCATGACACGGCGTAGGCTCGACGGAGCCGTGCAAAGAGCGGAGGTGCCGGCTCTGCCGGCGCCGGAGCGGATATGAGCGAACAGCTGGTGCGTGACGCGATGGTCCCGGAGCCGCTGGCGCTCGATGCGGCCGCGAACGCGCAGGAGGCCGGCGAGGCGCTCGCGCGGCCGGAGGTGCGCGCGGTGTTCGTATGCGACGAGGGACGGCTGACGGGCGTCGTGACGCGGAAGACGCTCGTGCGCGAGGTCGTTGCGCGTGGGCTCGATCCGAAGACGACGCAGCTCGGCTCGTTCGCCGAAGCGCCGAACGCGACGCTCGAATCCAACGCGTCGCTCGCCGATGCATTCGCGTTCCTCGAAGAGCACGACTATGAGCGCGTTCCCGTCGTGGAGAACGGACGCCTCGTTGGCGTGCTCTCGCGCTCAGGCGTGCAACGGCGACTCGCCGAGGACGAGCCGCCGCCCGAGCTCAGCTCGGCGCAGCCGAGCTGACCTCGAGGGGCCGTACTTCGGCGACCAGCGTTGCGAGAGCGTCGCGCAGGCCTTCACGGACGTCGTCGTCCGCGAGCTGCCCGTCGTCGCCGAACTTCTCGTGCGCGTGACCGACGGCGAGCTCCGCCTCGGTGACGCGGGCACCCATCGCGGCGAGCACCTTGCGCAGCTCGGCTGCGGCCCAGACGGCGCCGAACGCGCCGGCGCTCGAGCCGATCACCGCGACCGGCTTGTTCCGGAACGCGTTCGTCGCGAGCGGGCGTGACGCCCAGTCGAGCGCGTTCTTCAGGGCGCCCGGAACGGATGAGTTGTACTCGGGCGTCGCGAAGAACACGCCGTCCGACTCCCGCACGAGCTCACGGAACGCGTCGACCGCGACCGGGCCGGGCATGACGTCGTCGTCGGCGTCGTACGGCGGGATCTCCTTCAGGCCGTCCCAGATGACCACGTCGACGTCCGCCGGCGCCTCCTCGCGCAGAGCGCGGAGGAGGGCCGTGTTGCTGGACGCGTCGCGGAGTGAGCCGCTGATCGCAAGGATGCGCATTACGCCTCCTGCGCCACCAGCGTCAGGTCGGCCTTGAGCGTGACCTGATTCGAGAGGGCCGGCTCGCCGTTCGGGAGCGGCATGTTCCACTTGATGTCGAACTCGGTGCGGTCGATCGTCGCCTGCAGCTTCAGGCCGACGCGCGTCGCTCCGAAATGGTCGACGGCGGGTCCGACGATCGTGCCTTCGAGGACGATCGGGCGCGTGATGCCCTTGATCGTGACCTCGCCGGTCACCGTCGCGGTGTCGCCGTCGCGCTCGAGGTCGCCCGCGAACGTCAGGACGGGATGGCGCTCGGCGTCGAAGAACTCGGGCGAGAGCAGATGCGCCTGGAGGTTCTCTTCCTTGGTCTGGATGCTCGCGATCCGGGCCGAGCCGCTGAGCTTGCCGTCGGCGAGCGTCGCCTCGAAGTCGTCGACCGTGCCGCTGAACGTGGCGACGGCGTAGGGAACCTCGAAGCCGACGCTGGAATGAACCGTGTCGGCCGCGAACGTCCCCGTCGGGACTGCCGTCTCCTGCTGGATGGTGCTCATTTCGGGTATGCCTCCTAGAAACTTGATGACTCAACTATTCTACCTGTGAGAACGTTGAGAGCGCAAGGATCTATTCCCGGCGATCAGCAGCAGGTGAACGCGCCGGGCGGCGCGCTGCCTTCCTCGGGGGCGGGGAGCTCCGCGGCGACGAGGGCAGCGCCGTTCAGCAGGTCCCGGGGGCACGCCTCGGTGCGCTCGAGGCCGAAGTGGCGGATGATCTCGCGGAGCTCGACGACCCCGGCGAGCAGGACGTCGCTCCTTTCGGGCTGGAGCAGGTGCTCGCGGGCGGGCGGATCGGCGACGAACCGGTCGAGCGCGTCGAGCGGCACCTCGCCGTAGAGGTGCGCGAGCTCGGCGGTCGTCCCGTCGACGTTCGCCATCCGCTCTACCGTCAGCGGTGGCAGCACGGAGCGCACCTCTGCCGCCAGCGCGTCGAGATCGTCGCCGTGCCGCTCCGTCAGGCGGACGCAGCCGATGTCGAGGCTCGTGTGGAAGTCGCCCGTGATCAGCTCGGTCGAGCCGCCGCCGATGTCGACGACGAGCGTGCCCGGCGCGAGCGGGCCGACGCCGCGCAGCGTGAGCTGCGCTTCCTCGTCGCCGGAGAGGAGCTGCGTCGCGAAGCCGTACGACCACTCGACCTCACCGAGGAACGCCTCGCCGTTCTCGGCGTCGCGCACCGCGCTCGTCGCAACGGCAAGTGCGCGCTCGACGCCGAGCTCTTCCGCTTCGCGCCGGTAGTCGGAGAGCGCGTTGCGGACGCGCGCGATCGGCGCGGGGAGGAGCCGCCGGCGTCCGTCGACACCTTCGCCGAGCCGCGTGATCCGTGTGCGCCGCACGAGCTCGTCGACGCGTCCGTCTTCGACGTCGGCGATCAGGAGTCGGGTGGCGTTCGTGCCGAGGTCGATCGCGGCGACGCGCGTCACTTCGTCGGCACCGCGCCGCGCAGCGCGTCGAGCGGCTCGCGCGCCTCCTCGACCGCGGCGCGAAGGACGGCCAGCTCTGCGAGCGACTCCTGCAGCCGCGCCGCGGCCGCCGAAAGCCGCTCCGCGTTGCCGCCGATCGCGACCGCATGCTCCTCGACTGCGGCCGCCTTGTCCAGCAGCTGCTCGACGGCGTCGCCCGCGCGCCGGGAGGTGCGCCGGAACGTCCGCCAGAGCCGCCATCCCCGGGCGCCTGCGTAGGCGGCCGAGCCGACGACGGCGACGAAGAGAAACGCGCCGGAAAGCCAGATTTCCACGGAAAACATCGTAGAGGCAGTGCTACAATCGCGGTCGCGACGCGGGGTGGAGCAGTCAGGTAGCTCGCCGGGCTCATAACCCGGAGGTCGCAGGTTCAAATCCTGCCCCCGCTACTCGAAAGGCCCTGGGAACGGGGCCTTTTCTTTTGCTGCCACGCCTTTCGGCCTGACGGGGATCGTGCTCGTCGGCCTCGGCGTCAGGCTCGCGTTCGCGTCGCGGTAGGTCGCCCGTCGGGCGCACGGGTCCAGTCGGGTGTCGACCTCGACGCGCGGTACGAGACGAGGGCGACCGCCGCCAACAGCGCAGCCGCAACCGCCAGCGGCGCCGGGTTGTCGACCTTCAGGACGAGGACGCCGCCGACGAGCGCACCGATCAGCATGGCGGCCACGGCGAGCGCGCGTCGACCCAGCTTCGCACCGGGGCCGCCGGCGAGCGTCGAGTCGGCGGAGACACCGGTCAAGGTCATCGTCAGCACGGTTGTCGTGAGATCGGGGACGGCAAGCCTCCTGGCGGCCGCGTTCTGGACGCCCAGCGCGATGGCCAGCAGCGCGATCACGGGGAAGCGGCTGCCGGTTCCGAGGTGATGCGGTGAGAAGGATGTGACGACGAGCGCTGCTGCGACGAGGACGAGCTCCGTGGCCGTCGCGGCGGCGAGGTGCCGTCCCCGGTTACCCGCCCAGCGGACACCGATCCTGCCGCCGCCGACGCTGCCGATCAGGAAGGAACCGAGCGCGACGAGCGAGGCCCACACCGAGATACCGCCGGCGCCCGCGATCCCGAACCCGAGGAAGACGACGTTGCCGGTCATGTTCGCGACGAAGACGTGGCCGAGCTTCAGATAGCTCGTGGCGTCGACGAGCCCGGTGACGAGCGTGAGCGTTAGCAGCAGCGGCGGAAGCGGGCCGTCGGGAGCGTTGCTACCGGGCCGGAGCGTGGCGACGACCTCCTGCCGGAGACGAGTTACGTCACGCGGACGAGTCATTAGGCCGACATAGAACCAGGCAGCGTCGCGCGGGTCGAGGACGAGCGCCGCGCGCGCCTTCAGGCGACGGCGTTCACAGCGCGACCACCGGTCCCGCCGCAGTCGATCAGCCGGCGGCCGTTCTGCTTCGCGCCGAGACAGCGCATGCCGAGATAGACGCCGGAGTAGTAGGGCAACGTGCGCGGCGGCGTCGGTCTCGCTCCGAGCCTCTGCACGATCGACCGCGCCTTGGTGCACGGGATGCTGCTCGAGGCGCTCACCTGCCAGCTCGCGCCGCCGGCCGTGACCGTCCCGCAGCGATGCAAGGCGTCGGTCCGCTCCGTCACGCCGCCCGCCGTCGACGCGGCGATCGCCGCTGCGACGGCCAGAGGGGCGATCAGCCACATCGTGCTCAGCCAGACGGCGGTCACGGCTCGACGAACAGCACGCCGAGCTGACGGTCGGTCAGCTCGCCGAGGTCGGAGACGAGGAAGTTCGAGACGATGCGGCCCGCGGCGTGCTCGAGGACGCCCGCGCCGCCGTCGACGACCCAGGCGACGGTGCCCTGGCGGACACTCGGCTCCGGGGAGGGGCCGAGCTGGCCGAGCCCAACGCTGTGGAAGCGGACGGCGTTGCCGTCGCCGAAGCTGATCGTGCCGGCGTCCTCGAAGGTCGTCTCGTTCAGGAACGTCAGCCGGCGCTCGAGCAGCGCTTCGGCGCCCTCACGCGGCTCGAACGTGCCGTGCACGCCCTCGTGGTCGATCCGCGTCACGAACGCCCCGCTCGGGGCTGTTCCGCGCGCCGACAGGACCCCCGGCGTGAACGGCGTCGACTGGCCCCGGAACTCCATCGAGAACGCGATGGCTCGCATGCGGCGGAGACTGCAGCGACAGGACTGCGCTCGCCTCGGGTGTTTCCCTAGTGCTCCACGATCGCGCGCGCCAGCTCGATGCGCGAGTGGACTCCGACCTTGCGGTAGGCGTTCGCGAGGTGGTACTCGATCGTCTTCGGGCTCAGGTAGAGCTGCGCGGCGATCTCCTTGTTCGTCAGCCCGTCGCCGGCGAGCCGCGCGATCTGCAGCTCCTGCGGCGAAAGCTGCGAGCGCCGGTCGGGCGTGCGCGGGCCGACGACCTCGCCCGTCGCGCGCAGCTCGGCTGCAGCGCGGTCGGCCCACGGCTCCGCGTCCACCGCCGCGAACGCCGCGTGCGCCTCGCGCAGGTGGCGGCGCGCGTCCCGCCGCCGGCCGGCACGGCGCAGCCGCTCCCCGAACGCGAGCTGCGTCCGCGCGCGCTCGAGCGTGAGGGGAGAGCCTTCGAGCAGCGCGAGCGAGCGTTCGAACGGCTCGGCGTCGGCGTCGGCCGCGAGCAGCCCTTCGCACCGAGCCACTGCTGCGAGCGCCCACTGTCGCCGCGCCTGCTCGGCGGCCCGGCGAAACCGCTCGAGCACGGCCTGAGCCTCGTCGCGGTTGCCGAGGTGGAGGTGAGCCTCGACGAGGTCGGGCGCGAACGGGACGGCGCTCGGCTCGACGAGCGAGCTTGCCGCCCAGGTCGTCTCCGCGGAGGCCAGCACGTCGACGACCTCGTCGTACCGGCCGAGGCCGAGCGCGAGGAGCCCGACGGTTCCCCGGGCGAAGAGGGCGTCGCTCGTCGAGCGCGCGTCATCCGCGGCCCTCAGCGACTCGGCGGCCGCCGTTCGGCACGCCTCGACCTCTCCGCGCCACGCGTGCACCCCGGCGAGCGCGGAGCGAGCGATCCCGGCCCAGTTGCGCATGCCGCAGGCATCGCCCGTCGTGATCGCCTCGGCCGCTGCGTCCTGCGCTTCCCGCAGCCGTCCGAGCCGAAGCTCGAGCTGTGCGACGCACGCCTGGTTCCAGATGACCCTCAGTCGGTTGCCCGCCGCTCGCCCTTCCCGGAGCGTCGAGCTCAGCGCGCGCCTGGCGAGGTCGTACCGCTCCGCCCACATCAGGTCGAGTGCGACGATGGACGCGGGAGCGTCGTCGCGCTCGACCTCCGCGAGCAGGCGATCGAACCGCTCGCGATCGGCAACGGCGAGGTGCGCAGCCGCCGCGGTGGCGAGGCCGCGCGGGCGCCACCATGGGCCGGCGCCGCGGGCTGCCTGCTCGAGCTGCTCGGCCACGAGCACGGCGCCGGCCGCATCGAACGCCGCGCCGTACAGACCGACCAGGGCGATCAGCAACCGGGTCGCGAGATCGGGATCGAGCTGCTCGACGGAGATCGACTCGACCAGGGCCGCGTCCCAGCCCGTGCTCTGCGCTCCGCGGATCGAAGCGCTCTCCAGCGCCGCCTCGGCGCGGAGGCCCGGGTCGTCGGTGAACGTGATCGCCTCGTCGGCGAGGTCGATCCCGCGGTCCCCGTCGCCCGCCCAGAACGCGAGCCGCGCGGCGCGGGTCAGGCGGCGGGCGGTCGCGTCGCCGTCCACGGAGAGTCGCGCCGCCCGCTCGAGGGCGAGCGACGCGGCGCCGTGGCCGCCGCGCGCTTCGGCCCGGTCGGCGGTCAGTTCGAGCAGCGTGGCGAGCTCCTCATCGGGCTCGGTCGCCGCAGCCGCGAGGTGCCAGGCGCGGCGGTCGCGACTGCTCTCATCTGTGAGCGCGTCCGCGAGCGCCGCGTGAGCCTCGCGCCTGCTCGCCGGATCGACCGACGAGTACGCGAGCGAGCGGACGATCGGATGCCGAAACGCGATGCCCTCGACGTCGAGCTGCACGAGCCCAGCGGTCTCGGCCGGGGCGAGCGCCTGCGCGCCGAGGCCGAGGGCGATCGCCGCGCGCCGGACTGCGCCGGCGTCGGGCTCGGCGGCGGCGAGCACGAGCGCACGGCGCGACTCGTCCGGCAGCAGGTCGAGCCGCGCCGCAAACGCGCGCCGGACTCGGTCCGTGGCGGTCGCCGCTCCACCCGAGTCGCCGCCGGCAAGCGACACGGGCAGCTCGAGCAGCGCGAGCGGGTTGCCGCGCGCGAGCTCCAGCATCCGCTCGACGAGCGCTGGGGGAACCTCCTCGACCCGGCGCGTCAGGAGCTCGTGGGCGTCGGGCCCCGGCAGCGGCTCCACGTCGAGGCGCTCGAACCCGCGATCGAACGCCGACGGCTCACCTGACCGCACCGCGATCAGGCAGACGATGTCCTCGCCCTGGAGACGGCGAAGCGCGAATCCCAGTGCGTCTGCGGAAGGCGGGTCGAGCCACTGGGCGTCGTCGATCGCGACGAGCAGCGGCTGCCTTCCCGCCGCGTCCGCGAGCACGGACAGCGTGCCTGCGTTCACGGCGAGCACGTCGGGCCCGTCGCCGTCGTCGAGCGCGAGGGCGAGCCGTAACGCGCGCTCTTGCGGAGGATCGAGCTGCGCGAACGAGTCGGCCAGCGGCAGGAGCAGTGCGTGCAGGCCGGCGAAGGGCAGCGTCGATTCGGCCTCGACCGCCGTCACGCGCAGCGTGCGCATCCCCGTCGCAGCCGCGACGGCGTCGTCGAGCAGCGCGGTCTTGCCGATGCCGGGCTCACCGACGAGGACGAGCGTTCCCGTTCGCCCACGGCGGCCCGCCTCGAGCAGTGCGTCGATACGGGCGCGTTCGGCGTCACGCCCCACCAGCACGCGCCGACTCTACAACCGCGAACCTCGCCCGGCATCGCGGGGCTCGGTGGACTAGGGAAACACCCGAGGCGAACCGCGCCGCGCGCGGTGCAGTCTCGGGACCGTGAAAGCCGCATCGTGTGCGTTGCTCGCCGCCCTCGCCGCCGCCGTGCTCGCGGCGGCGCTCCTGCCGGGCGACGCCCGGCCACTCGCCGCGGCTCGCGGAGGCTCCGCCGCGCTTCCGGCTGCGGCTGCGGGGGCGGTCGCACGCGCTCTGGCGCACGACGATGCGCGCTTCGCGGTCCGTCGGGTCGGCGGCAGGCTTGCGACCGCGGGCGCGGGCGTGACCACGCGCTACACGCGCCGTGGCCCGGTGGTCGACGCCGGCGGAGTCGACTGGCAGCTCGGACTGCGCAGGCTCGGGCGCGCGGCGACGGCCGGCCGCCTGGCGGCGGTCACGCCTCGCGGCCGCGCGAACGAGGTGCGGTATCTCCACCCGGGCGTCGTCGAGTGGTACGCGAACACGCGGCTCGGGCTCGAGCAGGGGTTCACGCTGTCGGCGCGGCCCGCCGGTACCGCGCCGCTGGCGCTCGCGCTCGGCGACCTCCCGGCCGGTGTTCGCGCGCGGATCTCACCCGACCGCCGCAGCGCGGTCCTCTCGGACGGAGGCGAGGTCGTGCTCCGCTATGCGCGGCTCGCTGCGAGCGACGCGCGCGGACGCGCCCTGCGGGCGTGGATCGAGGTGTCCGAGCGGCGACTCTCCCTGCGCGTCGACGATCGCGGCGCGCGCTACCCGCTGCGCATCGACCCGTTCGTCGAGGCGGGCAAGCTGACCGCTTCGCACGGCATCGCGGGGGACGAGCTCGGCACGGCGATCGCGGTGTCCGCCGACACGATTGCCGTCGGCGCGCCGAGCGCGCTCGGCGGCCGAGGGGCCGTCTACGTCTTCGTCAAGCCGGCCGGCGGCTGGGCGTCTGCGACGGAGAGCGCGACGCTCACCGCATCGGACGGCACGGTGAACGACTCGCTCGGCTCGTCGGTCGCGATGTCGGGCGACACGATCGTCGCCGGCGCTCCGACGGCGAGCGTGTCGGGTCAGGCGGCCGAGGGCGCGGCCTACGTGTTCACGAAGCCGGGAGGCGGCTGGACCGACGGCACCGAATCGTCGAAGCTCACCGCCTCGGACGGCGCCGGCAGCGACCAGTTCGGCAGCTCGGTCGCGGTCGACGGCGCCACGATCGCGGTCGGCGCGGAGTGGAAGTTCCGCAGCGGCCTCTTCGGGCAGGGCGCGGCGTACGTCTTCGTGAACGGCGTCCAGCAGGCGAAGCTGCTCGCCTCCGACGGGACGAGCGACGACAACTTCGGCTCTTCGATCGCCGTCTCCGGCGACACGGTCGCCGTCGGAGCCACGTCGGCGCGCAACTTCCAGGGAGCGGTCTACGTGTTCGTGGAGCCCGGCGGCGGCTGGGCCGACATGACGCAGACGGCGGAGCTGCGCGCCTCGGACGGCGGCCCGAGCGACCATCTCGGAAAGTCGATCGGCATCTCGGGCGACACCGTCGCCGCCGGCGCGACCGCCGCCACCGTCGGGGCGGCGCGGCCCGGCGCGGTCTACGTCTTCGTGAAGCCGCAGGCGGGCTGGAGCGACGGTACGCAGACGGCGAAGCTGACCGCGTCCGACGGGGTGAACAGCGATCAGCTCGGCTGGTCGCTCGGGATCGCGCCGGGAACGATCGTCGCCGGCGCGCCGGGCGCGGGCAGCACGCCGGGGGCGCTCTACGTGTTCGCCAAGCCGGGCGGCGGCTGGGCGGACGGAACCGAGAGCGACGAGCTGACCGCCTCCGACGGCGTTGCCGGCGACGGCCTCGGCGATGCGGCCGGAGTGTCGGACGACGGGAGCGTCGTCGCGGGCGGCGCGTCGCAGGCCGCGGGCGGCGGCGCGGCGTACGTCTTCACCGCCACGACCACGACAACCAGCGGCGGCGGTGGAGCGGGCGGCGGCAACGGTGGAGCGAACGGCGGTGGCGGCGGCACTACCACCACCACGAGCGGCGGCGGGCTCCTGCCGGTCGCGTCCTTCGCGCCGCCCACGGTCGCACGCGCCGGAGCGGTCACGACGCTCGACGCGAGCTCGTCGATCGACGCCTCGAAGTACCTGTGGGACCTGAACGGCGACGGGAAGACCGACGTCAGCTGCGACGAGCCGGAGGTGCAGACGCAGTTCCTGCCGATCGCCTCGCAGCTCGGCGGGCCGCCGGTTGCCAGGGTCGGGCTGACGGTCGTGAGCCAGACGGGGCAGACGAGCACGACGACGCAGAGCGTCTCGCTCGCGAACGCGAACGTGAGTCTCTCCTCGGCCGCGGCCGGCTTCTACCAGCGCACGCAGGGCGCGTTCTGCCGCACCACCGGCACGACGTCGGAGGCGGTCTGCGTCACGAAGCACTCCGAGACCTGGGGCGTGATCGAAGCGCAGGGCTGCGACCTGCACGAGGTGTACGGCCTGCAGGACCTTCCGTCGGCAGAGGACGCCGCCGTCATCCAGCGAGCGATCGACCAGTACAACAGCGACCCTGCGTTCGCGAGCTACGACGGCGTGCTCTGCAACTCCGCGCACCTCTCGGATTGCCGCGTCGGGCCGGGAAGCCTCGCCGGCCCTCTTGAGAGCGGCTCGATCCAGCTCTTCGAGTGCCGCGGTCCGCTCGCGATCGATGGGCTGATGTTCTACCCGGCGCAGGGGCACCCGATCGTCATCTCGCCCCAGCTGAACATGATCTTCTGGAGCGACACGGAGATCGACCTGAACGACAAGGTGCTCCCGTTGCCGCCGTCCGGCGAATTCGACTTCCACGACGTCAACGCGCCGCTTACCGCCGCCGGCCTCGTCTACGACAAGCAGTCGCCGCCGTTCGCGGTCGACATGCCGGTTCCGAAGAACGCGGTGCCGGGGCTCCTCGGGCTGACGCCTGAGACCGCGACGCTGTCGTTCACCCGCGACGAACACGGCGAGCGCTGGGTGAAGATCGACACCACCCTCGGCCTCCCGCCGATCCTGAAGATTGCGCTGGACGCGAACGAGCGGCCGATCGTCGAGTCGTTCAAGCAATCGAACGAGACCGGGCTGCAGATCGGCCACTTCCACGTCGACGGGCCGAAGATCACGTACGGGTCGATCGAGATCGACGACGTCGCGGTCGACTACGACAACGCCGATCCCAAGCCGTTGCGGATCACCGGAAACATCAAGTTCCTGGATGCGAAGGTGTCCTTCGCGCCCGAGACACAGCCCAAGTCCCACGCGGACAACGGCATCCTCTTCAACGGCGGATCGTTCGTACATGCTGCGGCGTCGCTCGACTTCGCCTGCCCGTGGCTCTGTCCGCCGGACCTCTTCCCCGGGGTGACCCTGAACTCGATCGGTTTCAGCATCGATCACACATCGGCGTGGGTCATGGGGGGCACAGCGCAACTCGGCGTGATCGATCTCGTCGACGTGGACGGCGGCATCGACGTCGCCTTCGCCTCGGACGACGACCAGTGGACGCTCAATAACAAGGTGCTGACGCAGCTCCCGGACTTCTTCATCCCGCACACGTTCTCGACGTTCACCGTGGCCGCGGCCGGCAACGTCACGATCGACCTGCCGATCCTCAAGGACGAGCCGATCGCGAACGGCTGGGTCGTGTACTCGGCTCCTGCGTACATGTCGTTCGGCGCGTCGGTGGACTGGAGCCTGGCCGGGATCGTCAGCTTCGACGGCGGCTTCAGCGGTGAGGTGAACGCCTCGAACGGTCGGTTCAACTTCACCGGGCACCTCCAGTCGTGCGTCGTCAAGGTGATCTGTGGCGGGGCATACGGCGTCGTCTCGAGCGCCGGTGCCGGCGCGTGCTTCTCGGTCGGCCCCGTGAACGTCGGTGGCGGCCTGCAGTTCCCGTCACACGTCTACATCTGGCCGCTCGACGGCTGCAAGTGGTCGCGCTTCACGGAGGACCACGTCTTCGACGACCGTCGGCTTGCGGGTGCACGGACCCTGCAGCCGTACGTGGTCGACGTGCCGGCGGGAGACCCCGGCCGCGCGATCCAACTCGACGGCGACGTCGAGGCGCCGGCGGTCCGCGTCACAGGCCCGGGCGGGCAGGACGTGTCGAGCAGCAGCGGCGCCTGCACTCCGGCGACGCCGACGTCCTACAACGGCTCGTCGTGTCTGACCGTCGTGGGCCACATCCGGATCATCCGGTCGCCCGACACGAACGAGACGGTCGTCGGCCTGCAGAACCCTGCGGCGGGGACGTACACGATTACGCCGCAGCCGTCGTCTACCGGGTTCAGCCACGTGTTCATCGCTAAGGACCCCGCTGCGCCGCAGATCACCGGCACTGTCGTCGGAGCCGGCGCGACGCGGACCCTGCGCTACAGCGTGAATCCGATCCCCGACGCGAAGGTGACGTTCCTCGACGTCGGTCCGCAAGGCTCGCGCGAGATCGGGACCGTCGCCGGCGGCACGAGCGGCTCGCTGTCGTTCACGCCTGCTCCGGGCGGCGCCGCGCACACGATCCAGGCGGAGGTCGAGATGGCCGGTCTGCCCGTGCCGCTGCTCCCGGCCGCGGGCGCCGCGCCGCTCCGCGAGAACAGCGTTCGCACGACCGGTGCGGGTGGCGCCGCAACGACCACGATCGCCCGCTTCGACCCGCCGCCGCTCGTCCACGCAGGGCCGGTCGGCCGCGTCACGGCCAAGCGGCAGGGGACGAGCCTGCGTGTCGCCTGGGCCCGTGTGCGCGGCGCGCTCCGGTACACCGTCGCGGTCCGCCTGCGGAACGGGCGTGTGCTCGCCCGCGTCGCCCACGGCACGTCGACCCGGATCGGCGGCATCCCGCGAACCGAGGCGGGCCGGGTCACGGTGGAGGCGTTCGCGAACGACAACCGGGCGGGCCGCGCGGGCATCGCCCGCTTCGCAGAGACTGCGCGGCCGTACACGATCCTCCGGCCGTTGTAGGAGCGCTCGCTGCAACGTCGCGTGACCGGGCTGTATCCTGCCCCGGCTTGGAACACCGCGACCGTGACAACAGGGGCGCTCCGCCGCCCTCGACGCAGACGTCGCGGGCGCTCCCGACGCACACCGGGCGCCCGGCCGGTGCCGGCAGGCCGTCCAAGACCGCGAACGTCGAGGGGCCGATCGTGCCCGGCACGTTCGTCACCCAGCGCTTCGAGCGAACCTCCGGCGGTGAGATGTTCGAGCGCAAGATCGCGGCCGACTTGATCCTGCTGCTCGGCGCCGTCGTCGAGAGCAAGGGCTACACGGCGAAGATCCGCGTCGACGTGTTCGACGGCGTGTGGGCGCGGTACGACGCGGGCGACTACGGGTCCGGCGCCGCCGGCAACGCGGTCTACGGGGACCTGGAGGAGCTGCCTCCCGTCCGGGTCGTCGGCACGCCGCCGGGGGCACAGCGCATCGAGCTCGCCGATCCGGGCTAGCCGAGGCTGCCGGCCGCGGCCTCCGCCGCGACGTGCGTCAGCTGCTCTGCTTCCTCGACCGGGCCGCCTGTCAGGGCGAGGACGTCTGCGTCGAGGCGGATCTTCGCCGCTGCGGCGCCGCCGAGGCAGAGGTGGAACTCGGTCGCCAGTTGCTCGATCTCGGCCTTGTGGCGGCGGAGAGTACGTGTGTCGACCGCGCTCACGATCACGAAGGCGGGGTCGCACGACCGCGCCGCATCGGCGACGCTCGAGGTCGGCGTGTCCGCGCCGAGGTAGACGATGCGCCACCCGCGCGTCCGGAGCGCGAGGCCGAAGCCGAGGAGGCCGAGATCGTGGTGCTCGCCCGGTGCGCACGCGAGGACGGCTGTCGGCCCGAGACCCTGGCCCCATCCCCGCGCGAGGCCGAGCAGGCGGCCGCGGAGGAGCGACGAGGCGAAATGCTCCTGGGCGACGGAGACCTCGCCGCGCTCCCACTGCCCCCCGAGCTCGTGCAGGTAGGGGAGAACGACCTTCTCGAGCAGGGTGTCGAGCGAGAGCCGCGCGAGCAGCTCGTCGAAGACGGCGTTGGCGGCCCCCTCGTCGAAGCGGGCGAGCGCGGCGGCCAGATCGTCAGCGGCGGGCGCGTCGTCGCCCGGCGCGGCGCGGGCCGCGAGCGCGGCCGCCTGCGCAGCCGCGAAACCCTCCGCCAGGTGCCGCTGCATCGATTGCACCCGGGCCAGGTCTTCCTGCGAGTAGAGCCGTAGCCCGCCGGCCGAGCGAGCGGGCCGCAGGAGACCGTAACGCCGCTCCCAGGCGCGCAAGAGCTCCGGGCTCACGCCCGTGCGGCGGCTGAGCTCCCCGATGCGAAACGCGGCCGTCTCTGTCATGGCACAACTATACGACATCTGTACAAGGGTTTGACAATCGAGGCCGTCGGCGATATAACTCTGGACAGAATCTATACAGGAGGTGGACGAAGTGAAGAAGGTGGATCTTCTGGCCGGGACGTTGCTCGTCGTCGGCGGTCTCAACTGGGGTCTCGTGGCGATCGCGAAGTTCGATCTGGTCGCCTGGATCTTCGGCATGAGCTTCGGCGAGACCGACGCCGCGAGCCGCGTCGTCTACGGGCTCGTCGGACTCGCCGCCGTGTACGGCATCGGCTCGCTCGCGACCGCCACCCGGCGGCCGCGAGCGCACGCGGCGCCCGTCGGCGCGCGCTAGGGCGGACCGGTGCACGCCGCCGCCGTACGAGAAAGGCCCGCCGACGCGGGCCTTTCTCGTCAGGGCTGGGGTACCTCTGCCTGCAGTCTCAGCGGTGGGTGACGCGCACGTTGTACGAGCCGTCCGGGTTCGCGGCGAGCACCTGGACCGTGACGCTCGAGCCTGCCCACGACTCGCCGGCCTGGAGTGGGGCATCCCAGAGGATCGCGCACTTGTTCACGTCGGCGGCGTCGTTCGGATCGCCGGGGTGAGGCGTCTGGATCTGCAGCGGCCCTTCCCCTGACGGCGCGCGCGCGTCGAGCGTGTAGACGAGGACACCTGAGCTGCAGAGCCCTGCGTCTCCGCCGGTGAGCGAGCGCACCTCGGCGACGACGGCGGTGGACGGTCCGGTCTTCGCCACGATCATCTTGATCCCGCCCGGTTTCTCGACGGGCGTGATCGTCGCGGTCGTCGAGCCTGCGGTGTCCTGACAGCGGATCTGCGAAGGATCGATCCAACCCTCGCGGTACTTGTCCCAGGCGAAGAACTCCGCGCCCGTCTGGTCCCAGCTCATGATCGTCCAGCCGCCCGCATAGTGGAACTGCTGCTGGTAGTTGCTCGGATCGAAGTTGGGGATGTCGTAGTAGTCCGGCATGCCGAACACGTGGCCGGTCTCGTGGGCGAGCACCCGCCAGCCCCAGCCCGGCGTATAGATGTCGCTGCCGATCGTGGCGCCGCCGTAGATCAGGTTGCCGTCCTCCTTGACCGCGAACGACGGGTCGCGGTTGGGATCGAACGCCGGCGAGTAGTCGATCGTCGACGCGTTCTTCGTCGCGACGACGTAGAGGAGCTGGTAGTTGCTGAAGTCGACGTCCGCGTTCGCGAGATCGGCCGCCTCCTGCATGTACGCGAGCTGCTCGTCGAAGGTGAACTGGCCGCGTCCGAAGCCGTAGTCGGCGTCCGGCTTGCTCATCCGGTACCACTTGAAGATCGGCGTGAACGTGATCTTCAGCCGGCCGTATGACTGCGCCGCGTAGTACTGCGAGGCCCCGTCGGTCGCCGTCGCGAACGCCGACTGCGGTGTCTCCGTCGCCGGTGCGTTCGGGAAGTCGACGAAGAGCACGACCGCGTGCAGCGTCCCGATGCCCCTCACCCCGGCATCGCGTAGCGGGCCGGTCCCGTTGGTCGTGTTGCCGCCCGGGTCGAGCGCCGGCGAGCAGGCGTCGTTCGTGGGTGTGGCGGAGCGGACGGTGCACCCTGCAGCCGCTTTGAGCCGTGCGAGCGTCGAACGCTGCCGCTGCTCGTACGCGGCGCGCGACTTCCTGTCCCTGTGCCGGGCGAAGTACGCCTTGCGGTTCGCGGCCGCCGTCGACCGGTACCTCGCGAGCGCCGTTTGCGCGGCCGCGTGCTGAGCCGCCGTGCACGCCGCGCTCGCGCTCCCCTGCGGCGGCGAGACCAGCGCAGCGGCAACGCCGAGAGCCGAGACGAGAACGGCGAATGCGGCGACCCCGCGCACCCGTCCCATCCTAAGCGAGGCAGGCGGCGCGAAAAACGAGGCACAGCCCGGGATTTGTGGGATAGTGGGGTTGTTCCGGGGTCGGGTGAGAGGGCTAGTGGGTCAGTGGCGCGGATACTGGTCGTCGACGATGAGGCGAGCGTGCGTTTCCTTCTGCGGATGGCGTTCGAGCTTGCGGGCCACCAGGTCGAGGAGGCGCCGAACGGGCTGGTTGCGATCCAGGCCGTCGAGGGCGGCCGGCAGCCCGATCTCGTCGCCACGGATTTCATGATGCCGTTGATGAACGGCGGCGAGCTGATCGCGCGCCTGCGCGCGAATCCGGTGACGACGTCGCTCCCGATCATCCTCATCAGCTCGAGCCCCGGCTCGGAGCGCAGGACGAGCGCCGACATCTTCATTCGGAAGCCATTCGACCCGGTGAAGCTCGCCGAGACCGCCGACGCACTGCTCGCGAGAGGCCGTTGATGGAACGCTTGCCGACCGGTGCCGAGGGGCTCGACGTCATTCTCGGCGGCGGCCTTCCGGCGGGGTCGCTCGTCGTCATCGCGGGCCCGCCCGGCAGCGGGAAGACGATCCTCGCGCAGCAGATCTGCTTCGCGAACGCCAGCATTGAGCGCCGCGCCCTCTACTTCACGACCTGGTCGGAGCCGCACGAGAAGCTCATCCGCCATCTCGACTCGTTCACGTTCTTCGACGCCGAAGCGCTCGGCGAGCGGGTCGAGTTTCTCCACCTCGCGGAGCTCATGAGCTCCGAGGAAGCCGGCCTCGACGCAGTCGCAACCGAGGTGCTCCGCCAGAGCTTCGACGCACGGCCGGCGGTGATCGTGATCGACAGCAGCAAGGCGCTCCACGACGTGGTCGAACCGACCGAGCTCCGTCGCGCCATCTACGACCTCGCAAGCCGCGTCGCCCACAGCGACGCCGTGCTGATCCTCGTCGGCGAGTACCTGCCGGACGAGACGCGCTCGCAGCCGGAGTTCGCGGTCGCCGACGGGATCCTTCAGCTGGAGAACGAGGCGAACGGGCCGACCGACCGGCGCTGGCTGCGCGTGCTCAAGCTCCGTGGCGGCGAGACCTCGAGCGGCCAGCACAGCGTTCACATCACCGAGAACGGGCTCGAGGTGTTTCCGCGTCTCGAAAGCACGCTGCCCAAGCACGTGCCGACCCAGACGGGGCGCGCAGGGTTCGGCGACGCGCGACTCGACGCGTCGATCGGCGGCGGCATCCCGCGCGGCGACTCGACGCTGCTCGTCGGGCCGTCCGGCGTCGGGAAGACGCTGCTCGGTCTCGCCTTCATCGCCGAAGGCTTGAAGCAGGGTGAGGGCTGCCTGCACATCTCGTTCCAGGAGACGGAGCCGCAGGTGCGCGAGCGCGCAGCAGTCGCCGGCTGGGACTGGTCGTCGTTCACGGGCGATCAGCTGGTGATCAAGCAGATCCCTCCGGTCGAGCTCGACCTCGACCAGGTCGGATCGCTGATTCGCGAGGAGCTCGGGCGGCGCGAGGTGAAGCGGGTCGTCATCGACAGCCTTGCCGAGCTGTCGTTCGCCGCCCGGGACACGGAGCGGCTGCCCGGGTACGTGTGGGCGCTCGGCGGGTTCGTCCGCGCGGCCGGAGGCACGTCCGTCTTCACCAACGAGATCGCCGCGCTCGGTCAGAGCGGCGGGCTCGCGGGCCTGTCGTTCCTCTTCAACAACGTCTTCTTCCTGCGCTACGTCGAGGTGCACTCCGAGCTCGCACGCGGCCTGAGCGTTCTCAAGATGCGGCAGAGCAATCACGAGAAGGGGCTCAGGCAGTTCACGATCGACGAGAACGGGATCTCGTTCGGCGAGCAGCTCGAGGACGTCAGCGGTCTGCTCGGCTGGAGCGCACTGAGCGTCGACGAAGGCGTGTGAGCCTCAGCCGGCGGTCGACTCGATCATGCGGGGAGTCGTGTCCTTGCCGTCGAGGTCGTAGTAGACGCCGGGGAACGTCTGGAACTTCCCGCTGACGTTGTCGCGGAGCTGCGAGTGGCTGAACGTCAGCGACCCGTGGCCGGAGTCGACCACGTCGAACACCGCGCCGCCGCCTTCCCTCGCGGTGTTGTCGCTCATCGACGTGCCGGCGATCAGCACGTCGTCGTTCGTGCCGTCGAGGTAGATCGCACCGCCGCTACCGCCGCCCGGTGTCCCGTGTGAGGCGGGGTTCGCGCCCCAGCCGACGGCCCTGTTGCCGGTGAACACGCTGTTGTACACGTCCCACTGCACCGAGATGCTGCTCAGCGCGCCGCCGTTCGAGCAGCGGCCGCCCTCGAATGTGTCGTTCGTGATGTAGACCGGACGATTCTCGTACTGGGCGAGCACGCGGATTGCGCCGCCGCCGAGGTCGGGGCCGAACGCGTAGCAGCGGTTGTCGACGAAGTGCGTGTTGACCGCCTTGAACCGGCCGCCCTCGACGTAGATCGCGCCGCCGCCGACGACGCCGCCGTACCAGCACCGCGGCACGTTCGCCGTGCACGCCGCCTGATGCGTTCCGTCGTATCCGTTCGCGAAGGTGATGTTCTGCACCACGACCTGCGGATACGGCTGGTTGACGCAGTCGTCCGTCGACCACTTCCCCGCGCAGGTGTCCGACAGGAGGATCCGGCGCTTCCCGCCGCCGCTCAGCGTCACGAGCCCGCCCCCGTCGAGCACGACGAGATGACTCGTCTTGTTCACGTTCGCGGTAGCGCGCATCACGATCGCCACCGGCGCCGGTCCACAGGCAAAGGTGACGATCCCGCCGGCGGCAACGGCGCGAACAACGGCGCTCGACGTGCAGCTCGCGGGCGTGCCGTTGCCGATCACGTGATCGGGATGCGAGGTGTCGACGACACGCGCGGCGGCCGGCACCGCAACGTGGCCCGCAGGGCTGCCGAACGCGGCAGCGACTACGACGATGAGCGCTCCGAGCCCCCAGCGCACAGCGCGGATGCTATTGACTGGAAGCGATGTCCGAGCCGTTCGTCCTGATCCAATTGAGCGATCTGCATCTGGGCGGAACGTGGGGCGGCGATGCGGACCCGCGCGAGCGGCTCACCGACACGGTGCGCTGGATCGGCGCGCACGGCCCGCGGCCCGATGCAGTCGTCGTGACGGGCGACCTCGCCGACCACGCGGCGGACGAGGAGTACACGCTGGTGCGCGAGCTGCTCGAGCCGCTCGCGGCACCGCTCTATGTCCTGCCGGGAAACCACGACGACCGCGCCGCGCTCCGCCGCCACTTCGCAGCCCCAGGCGCCGGTGCCGAGCCCTTGCATGCCGTGTTCGAGCTCGGGCCGCTTCGGCTCGTCGTGGTCGACAGTGTCCGCCCGGGTGAGGACGCAGGCGCGCTCGACGGCGACCGGCTCGCCTGGATCGAGGCGGCGCTCGCAGAGGGCCGTGACCGGCCGACGGTGCTGGCGCTGCACCATCCGCCGCTGCTCACCGGCTTCGCCGCGTGGGATCAGATGCTCTTTCCGGAACCCGACCGCGAGGCGCTTGCCGCCGCCGTCGCCGTGAACCCGCAGGTGCTGCGGATCGTCGCCGGGCACGTTCACCGTCCGCTCGCCGGAACCCTCGGCGGCCGCAGCGTGCTGGCCGCCCCCGCGACGTACGTGCAGACGGATCTCGGCACCGATCTGAGCCTTGCGCTCACGAGCGAACGCCCCGGCTACGTCCTGCACACGCTGCGCGGCGGCGAGCTCATCTCGTCGGTGCAGTTCGTCTCGTAAGGGGATCAGGCGGGGTCGGTCGCGGGCACGGGCTCTTCGGCCGGCCGCAGCGCCACGAACACCCGCAGGATGAGCGCGAGGCAGTAGCCGATCAGCAGCGCGAACGCGATCGTGGCGACGCCGGCGGTCCCGCCGAGAACGAAGCCGACGACGAGCACCGTCAGCTCGATCGACGCGCGGACGCCGGCGATCGGGTAGCCGAAGCGGCGGTTGATCCCCGTCATCCAGCCGTCGCGCGGACCGGGGCCGAGGTTGGCGGTGAGGTAGAACGCGCTGCCGAGACCGACCGTCACGATTGCGAGCGCTGCTTGCGCTCCGCGCAGAACGAGTGCGTGCGGGTGCGGCACCACGTGCGTCATCACGTCGATCGCGACGCCGATGACGATCACGTTCGCGACCGTGCCGATGCCGGGGCGTTGACGGAGCGGAATCCACCCGAGCAGGACGACGATGCTGATCACGATCGTCGCCGTGCCGATGTCGAGCGGCGTCTGCCGCGCGATGCCCTGGGCGAGCACCGTCCACGGCGTGTTGCCAAGGCCGGCGTTGATCAGTCCGGCCTCGCCGGTTCCGAACAGCCACAGCCCGAGGAAGAGCACGGCCAGCGTGACCGGCCGCTGCCACGTCCACGCGGGACGCTCCGCGCTCCAGGGCAGAAGCGGGATCGTCCGGACGGGATTGAGGACGTTCATTGCGATGCGAATCCGCCCAGCGCTTTCACCCTGCGGGGCGAGAGCGCCGTGGAGACGACCAGCAGGACGAACGCATCGACTGCCAACAACGCCAGCGGCGCTTTGAAGCTTCCCGTCGCGTCGCGGACCGCACCGAGCAGCAGCGGTGCGAGCGCCGAGAACACGTAACCCACACCGAGCATCAGCGAGGTCACCGCGGCGACCTCGCCACGTGTCGCGCCTGCGTCGAGCGGCAGGACCATCACCGTCGTGAAGAGGATGCCGAACGAGGCGCCGGCCGCAGCAGCCCAGACCCAGGCGCTCGGGAGATCGAGGGCGAAGAACGTCGTCGCGAGCAGCGACAGCACCGCAGCCGAGACGAGGAAGATGCGTCGCGAGGTGAATCTGTGCGCGCCGAGCGCCGCGACGATCCCCGTGACAAGCGAGACGGCGTTCGCCACCGCGACGAGCGCGCCCGCGCTTCCCTGGCTCCAACCGCGTTCCACGTACGCGTCTGCGAGCCACGCGTTCAGGCCGTAGAAGAGCACGCTCTGCAAGGCGAACGTCGCCACGATCGCCCACGCGACCGGCGACCGCACAGGGAGCCGCGCGGGCTCGAGCGGCTCGGCCACCTGCCGGCGCCCGAAGACCCACGGCAAGACGAGCACGATCGAGACTGCGGAGTACACGGCGAGCACGCCACGCCAGCCGATCGCCGCAGCCAGCGCCGCCGCAGTCAGCGCGGCAATCGTCGCGCCGACATTGATCCCCGTCGCGTAGACACCGGTCCCGAGCGTCGGCGCGTTCACGTACTCCTCCTTGACGAGAACGGGCAGCAACGTTCCGGCGAGGGCGATCCCGATTCCGATCGGCACGGTCACGAGCAGCACGAGTGCGGCGCCCGGAACGACTGCGCGCACCACTCCGGCGATGCCGATCAGGAGCAGCGCCGTGCTCGTCGCCGAGCGGCCGTACCGCCGCTGCAATCGCGACGCGAACGGCGCGAACATGCCCATGCAGAGCACGGGGATCGTCACGACGAGGCCGGCGACCGCATGCGAGATGCCGAGCGACGACTGCATCCGCGCCTGGAGCGGGCCGATGCCGACGATCTGCGGACGCAGCATCAGCCCGATCGCGAACAGCGACAGGACACTCGACAGGCGGACAGCGTCAGCTGAGCGCGGCTGCGACGTCACCGAGTGCCTGGAAGCGAACGTCGAGCGCCTTCGCCGCCTCGACGAAGCGGTCGAGCATCGCCACACGGTGGGCGCGGCCGATCACCTGCGGGTGCATGCATACGGTCAGCACGCCGCCGTCGACGTTCGCGTCCATCCACGCAAGCTCGCCCTGCCAGATGTCGAGCACCGCGGTGGGAGAGGCGAGGCCGTGGCGTGGGGGGTCGAAGTTGAACTGGAACAGCGGCCAGTCGTCGAGCTCGAAGCACATCGGCAGCTCCCACAGCGTCGACTCGCGGCCGCGGACGAGCGGCTCGTCGCGCGTGACGCGATCGCCGATGCGCGGGTGGAACGGACGGAAGTCGTCGGTCATCAGGCTCGAGTCGTAGACGAAGCCGTACTCCTCGACGAGTCCCAGCGTCGCGTCGGAGAGATCCGATGACGGCGAGCGGTAGCCGAGCGGCCTGACTCCGACCTTGTCGTAGGCCGCGAGCGCGCGCTCCATGTCGGCGCGCTCCTCACCGGGCGTCTGCCCAGACGGGTCGACGTGCGCGTACGAGTGCGCGGCGAGCTCGTGGCCGCGCTCGAGGATCGCATTCGTCTCGTCGGGAAACGAGTCGACGGTGTGGCCGGGAGTGAAGAACGTCGCGCGTATGTCGTGCCGTGCGAGGAAGTCGAGCAGGCGCGGTACGCCGACGCGCGCCCCGTACTCGCCCCGGTTGAGCATCGCCGGCGTCGTGCGCGGGAAGCCGAACCACACCGACATCGCGTCGAAGTCGAACGAGAGGCAGACGACGCTGTTCGGCACTCACCGATCGTAGTCTCAGAACCTGAACCGGAACGACGCTCGTCGATCTGGGCGTGCCCGCACAGCGCGGCCAGGCGGCACAGTCTTCATTCCGGTTCAGGTTCTTAGCGGTCGATCATGCGCTGGTTCGCCTCGGAGTAGCGTGCGCCGACGGCCTCCGGTGACGCATCTTCGATCTGGCGCAGGTCGTCCTCGGTGAGCTCGAGCTCGATCGCGGCGAGGTTCTCATCGAGCCGGTGCACCTTCGTCGTGCCCGGGATCGGAACGATCCACGGCTTCTGGGCGAGCAGCCAGGCGAGGGCGACCTGCGCCGGCGTCGCGTTCTTCCGCTCGGCGATCTCCTTCAACAGCTCGACGAACGCGAGGTTCGCCTCGCGCGCGTCCGGGTCGGTGAACCGAGGGATCGTGTTGCGGAAGTCGCCGCTCTCGAACTCGGTCTTCGCGTCGACCGCGCCGGTGAGAAAGCCTTTGCCGAGCGGGCTGAACGGGACGAAACCGATGCCGAGCTCCTCGAGGGTCGGGACGATCGCCTCCTCCGGCTCGCGCCACCACAGTGAGTATTCGCTCTGCAGTGCCGTCACGGGCTGTACCGCGTGCGCGCGGCGGATGTTCTGGACGCCTGCCTCCGACAGGCCGAAGTGCCGGACCTTGCCCTGCTCGATCAGCTCCTTCACCGTCCCGGCGACGTCTTCCATCGGGACGTTCGGGTCGACGCGGTGCTGGTAGAGCAGGTCGATGCGGTCGGTGCGGAGGCGCCGCAGTGAGTCGTCGACCGAGCTGCGAATCGTCTCCGGCCGGCTGTCCGCTCCGGTCGAGGTCCCGGTCGAGAGCTCGAAGCCGAACTTGGTCGCGATCACGACCTGGTCGCGGACGGGTTCGAGCGCCTCGCCGACGAGCTCCTCGTTGGCGAACGGCCCGTAGACCTGCGCCGTGTCGAAAAACGTGACGCCGCGGTCGACGGCGTCGCGGATCAGCGCGATCCCATGCTCCTTCGGCGGGATCGGCGGGAAGCTCTGGCTGAGCCCCATGCAGCCGAGACCGAGTGCGGAGACTTCGAGCCGCTGTCCGAGCGTGCGCTTCTTCATGCCGGCACTCAACCAGGTTGCGCGCTCAACGGCGTTACGCTCGGCGCATGCAGATCACCAGAAGTAGCCTCGACACGGGCCGCGGGCCGACTGACTGGTTCACCGGGGACGTCTACATCGACACGATCACCGCGCCCGGCGACGGCTGGCGCGTCGGCGCTGCGAGCGTGCACTTCACGCCGGGCGCACGGACTGCGTGGCACACGCATCCGCACGGGCAGACGATCTGGGTCACCGAGGGCGTCGGCCTCTGTCAGCGAGAGGGCGGCGCGGTCGAGGAGATCCGTCCGGGCGACCGCGTGTTCTTCGAGCCGGGCGAGAACCACTGGCACGGCGCAGCGCCGAACCGGTTCATGGTGCACATCGCGATGCAGCAGGCGGACGACGACGGGAACGTGGTCGCCTGGGGCGCGCACGTTACCGACGAGGAGTACGGAATCCGCCCTTGACTTTGCCCCACAAAGTGCGCTAGCTTTGTGGGACAAAGTAAGCGATGCGCCGCATCGCGGAAGGGATGGAGATGACAGAGAACGGCACGACCCATCTGATGGCACCCGCGACCGGCGGCGAGCCCGTGTTCCGGTCGGTGCCCTGGCTCCTATTGGCCGCCGTGCTCCGCGGCTTCGGCGGGACGATGCTCCTCCTCTGGTCGACGGCGCCGGGGATCGACATCGCCGGTCGCGCGGCGATCGCGCTCGCCGGCGTCCTCGTGATCGCACTCGCGGTCCGGACGCTGTTCGAAGGCGTCCTGATCGAGCCCGGCGGGGTCTTCGTGCGGAACGTCTTCCGCTCGTGGCGGCTTCGCTGGGACGAGATCGAGGACGTCGAGCCGGCGAGGACCTGGTTCAACCTGGCGTTCACGCTCCGTGACGGCCGGCAGATCCCAGCGCGCGGCGTCGGCGCGGTGTCGCGGCACGAGCGGGAGCGTCTGGCGTCCGTCATCCTGGCGACGCGGCCGAAGTTCGCTCGATGAGCGAGTGGTTCGACACGTTCAGCGCGCCGAAGCCCGCGCCGGACCCCTACGACGCTGCGGCGGCCGAGCCGGGGAGCACGGAACCCGAAGCCGAGCTCGATCCCCGGGAGGCCGCCGCACTCCTCGCACGAACCGCGCGCGACGCGGAACGCGAGCTCGACCGGCGGCCGCCGTACCTCATGCTCCTGGCCTCACTGGTCGTGCTGGTCGCCTACGGCGTCCTCTGGCTGTCGGTGCGGAACCAGCATCCGTACACGGGGCCGGCCGGCTGGGCGCTCGGCGTGACCTACGGAACGATCGCGGTCTGGGTGGTCGTCGTCCTGATCGTGCGAAACCGCGCCCTCACGGGCGTGAGCGGCCGCTCGATGCGGCAGGGACACTGGGAAGGTCTTGCGTTCGCGGTGATCTGGACGTTCGTCTACGTCTTCGAGGGCGCCCTCACACACGCCGGCGCGAGCTGGGAGATCACGCGCGGGATCTTCCCGGCGGCGGCGCCGATCGTGGTCGTCGGCTCGGCTGCAGCGGCGAATCAGGCGGCGCGGCAGAACTGGTCGTGGACGGGCTTTGCGCTCGGAGCCGTCGTTCTCGCCGGCGGCGCGTCGTACTCGGGTCCGCGGGCGGTGTGGGGGATCATCGGCGTGGGCCTCTGCGTCCTGCTCGTCGTGCGGGCAGCGCAGGCCTGGTGGCTCCAGCGCGGTTGAGCAACGAGTGGACGACGAGCTCGATCCGCTGATTCACGTTCCCGCGCGCCTGCGGATCGTCGCGACGCTCGCGGCGCTCGACGAGGGCGACGCGCTCTCCTTCACGCGCCTGCAGACGATGATCGGGCTCACGCCCGGCAACCTGATCACGCATCTCCGCAAGCTCGAGGAGGCCGGGTACATCCTCACCGAGAAGGCGGCGCAGACGTCCGTCGCACTCACGCCGCGCGGACGGGCCGCGTTCGCCGCCTACCGCGCGTCGCTCAGCGAGCTACTTGCCGGCGGTTAGGCCGCCGTCGATCACGAGCCCCGACCCAACCACGAAGCGCGATTCGTCCGAGGCGAGGTAGAGCGCCGCGCGCGCGACGTCCTCGGCGGTGCCGAGGTCGCCGGTCAGCTGCCGCGAGCGGATCGCGCGCCGTCCCTCTTCGGGGTCGTCGTACGAGTCGCGGAGGTAGCCCTCCACGAACGGCGTCATGATCGTCCCGGGCAGCAGCGCATTGACGCGCACGCCGTGCGGTGCGAGGTCGACCTGCAACGACTTCGTCAGCGCCAGGACCGCGCCCTTCGACGCGGCATACGCGACCCGTCGTGCGAGCCCCACCTCCGCGATCGCGGACGACATGTTCACGATCGAGCCCGAGCGCTGCGCGATCATCGTCGGCACGACTGCACGGCACATGAGGAACACCCCGCGTGCGTTCACCGCCATGACGCGCTCCCAGAGCTCGACCGTCGTCTCCTCGATGTCGCCGACTCCGGCGATGCCGGCATTGTTGAACAGCACGTCGATGCGGCTGTGCTCGGCGACGACGCGCGCGGCGAGCGCCTGCGTCTCCGCTTCGTCGGTCACGTCGACGCGATAGGCCGTGCCGTCGAGGTCGGCGGCGACCACTGTTGCGCCCTCGGCTCCGAAGAGCTCCGCCGCCGCGCGTCCGATTCCGGATGCGGCGCCGGTGACGATGCAGACCTTGCCCGCGAGCCTCACGAGTGCGCACGGTACTAACGTGGGCACGTGGACGTGAGAATCGAAGCCGGGGCGAAGACCGACTGGTTCGTCGACCCGGGGACCGAAGCGGTCACCGCGAACGCGCCGTCGCGGCTCGAGCCGGCGCCGGCCGGAGACTTCATGCTCTCGGCGCTCGTCGAAGCGGAGCTGCGCGAGACGTTCGACGCGGGCGCGCTGGTCGTCTGGGCGAACGACCGGACGTGGGCGAAGCTCGCGCTCGAGCGGAATCCGGAGGGGCGCCCGACGATCGTCTCCGTCGTCACGCGCGGCGTCTCCGACGACTGCAACTCGTACGCGCTCGCCGGCGCGCGAGCGTGGCTGCGCATCGCTCGCATCGGAGCCGCCTATGCGTTCCACGCCTCCGAGAACGGCGAGCGCTGGCAGCTCATCAGGCACTTCCGCCTCGACGCCGACGGCGTCCGGATCGGCTTCGAGTCGCAGTCGCCGCTTGGCGAGGGATGCGCTGCGACGTTCTCGCACTGCGAGCTCGTGCAGGGCACCCTCGCCGATCTGCGCGACGGGAGCTAGCGAGGGTTTCGCCTCCCGGGGGAGCGCAGGCTCCCCCCGGGTCGGGCGAAAGCGCTCGTCAGGCGGCGCGGCTCCAGGGCCACGCGGGGACGAGCGCGCCGAGCGACCACCGGCGATGCGGCTCACCGGTGAGCTGGCGGGCGCGCAACTCGAGGAGAGGTTCGAGGTGCGCGGTGCGGCGGAACGGATCGGCCAGCATCCTGCCGCCCCCTAGCGGCAGTGCGGCGACGACCTTTCCGCCGACCTCGGCGACGACGTGCCGGCCCGTCGGGGCCGGCGCGCCGTCGAGCTTTGCGAGGCAGGCGAGCGCCTCGTCGTCTTCGTCGCGGGCGAGGCGAAGCAGCACCGGCTCGCGGAGCGGCGGCTGCTTGCCCGCGAGCCGCGCCTCGCGTCGCAGGTCTGCGCGCCGGAGGTCGCGCTGGAGGTCGTGCTCGCGCTGGCGCGCGAGCTCCTCGTACATGGCTGGGCTCAGCAGGTGCATCGCTCTGCCCAGCTCATGCTCGGACCCGCTCGGGGTCGGACCTGACGATGACGGTGTCGGCGACCTGGATGATCTCGTCCGCCGGCAGGTCGGCCCGCTTCGCGTGCTCGCGGACCGCTTGCGGGCTCGTCGCCTCGTAGATGCAGATCGTCCCGACCTGGCCGTCGGTCTCGTCGAGGACGTAGCTGCGGATCCAGCGGACGTCGTCCGGCATCTCCTCGCCGACGGCGGTCGAACGCTCAGCGGCTGCCGTCAGGGCGTCGGGGGTCGTCCAGCCGGAACGGCGAAGGATTGCGTAGAGCTGCATTGGTCTTGGCTCCTCTCATCGGGGTGCCTCCACCGTAGAAACCACGCCCTGGGCGGCGAATCGGCGCGATTGCCCATATTGGGCAGGCGCGTTACCGATCTTCGAGCAGGCCGAGCCGGGCGGCTTCTGCCGCCGCCTCGCCGCGGGTCTTCGCCTGCAGCTTGCGCAGCACGGCGGAGACATGGTGATCGACGGTGCGGCGCGAAAGGACGAGCCGCTCGGCGACGTCGGCGTTGCGCAGGCCGTCGGCGACGAGGCGCAGCACCTCGAGCTCCCGCACGGTCAGCTCGAATGGGTTCGCCCGGGTCGACGGCCGGGGGCCGCGCGGCACCGGCACGCCGAGCGTGCGCAGCCGCTCGCGGGTCAGCTTCGCGGACGGCTCGGCGCCGAGCCGCTCGAACTCGGCAAGCGCCGCGAGGACGTCGTCCGGGCACTCCGACTCGGCGAGCGCGCGCG
This sequence comes from Gaiellaceae bacterium, assembly GCA_035651895.1. Lineage (GTDB taxonomy): Bacteria > Actinomycetota > Thermoleophilia > Gaiellales > Gaiellaceae > PALSA-600. The sequence continues at coordinate 11,602 of DASREW010000028.1, read as the reverse complement.
CCGCCTCGTACGGGCAGCCTCGCTCGCGCCAGCGCTCCGCGGCCTCCTCGGGGTGGAGCTCGATCTGCAGCCGGTACGGCTCCGCGATCCACTCCGGGGCGTCGCGCAACGCTCCCGCCTTCCACTGCCAGTACGCGAGCTCGCCGGCGAACCACACGTGCCGCTTCTCGAGCGCGAGCTGGTAGACGGCGTGCGCCTCGGCGCGGGTGCGCTCCAGGTCGCCCGCGAGCCAGGCGGCCTCCGCGCGCGCGGCATGCACGTGCCCGAGCCGCTGCAGGTGGCCGCCGGGCCACGCGAGCGCGAGCGCGCGGTCGAGCGGGTCGAACGCGTTCTCGTCTCCGGCGCGCGCGCGGACGCGGCCGAGGGCGACGGTCGCGGTGATCTCGGTCGTCGCCGACGCAGGCCGCTCGAGGACCTTCGCCGCCGCCTCGGCGCCCGCAGCCCAGCGCCCGCGATAGACGAGCAGCGCGGCGAGCCACGCGCGGGTGTACCCCGAATCGCGGTCGTGCTCGTCCGCGTACGCGATGTGCGCGCGAAGCCAGCGCTCGGCCAGCTCGAGCTCGTACATCTCGGCGAGGCCGGTCCCGAGCATCCACTGCGCGGTTGCAATGCGCTGCTCGAGCCCGTGCTCCTCGGCGACCTCGAGCGCCTCCTCGAGGATCGCGACCCCGACCTCGATCTCGCCGGCCATGACGCTGGCCGTCCCGACCATCGTCAGGCCGGTTGCGAGCGTCTCCATGTCTTCGAGCTGCCGCGCGAGCGCGACCGCCTTCCCGCCCCAGACGACGGCGAGCCCGTTGTCGCGGCTGATCATGCGCACGTACGCCTGGTAGGCGTATGCGGAGGCGAGCTCACAGCTCGGCGGTAGCGACTCGAGCGTCTCGATCGCGGCCGCGCTCGCCGTCTCGGCCTCGGCGTTCCGGCCGAGCGCGATGCACGGCGTCGTGAGGCGCGCCAGGTTGTCACCGGCTCCGAGCCGGTCGCCGAACCGCAGACGCAGCTCGATCGCCTTGTTCCACGACTCGATCGACGTTTCGTAGCTGCCGTTCGCCTGGGCCTCGGCGGCGTGCGCCGCGAGGAGATCGGCGCGGGCCGCGGGCGGCAACCCGTCGGCGTGCCGCAGCACACGCGCGTACTGCGCGGCCGCCTCGCGATGAGCGCCCGCGCGCGCGCCGCGCTCGGCCGCGTCGCGGCCGTGACGGAGCACGCTCTCGACATCGCCTGCCTCCTCCGCGTGGTGGGCGAGCCGCGAGCTGTCGATCACCGGCGCGCGCTCGAGCACCCGCAGGATCGAGGCGTTGAGGTCGCGTCGGCGCTGCGGCGGAACCGTGCTCTCGACGGCGAGCCGCGCGAGCTCGTGGCGGAACGTGACCGCGCCGGGCTCGGCGAGCAGCACGCCGGCGGTGACGCACTCGTCGACCGACGCGGCGAGGTCCGGGAACGCCTCGTCCAGCAGCCACAGCTCGGCGCGTGTCGGCACCATCGCCGCGCCTTCGAGCAGCCGTTGCGCGTTCGGGCTGAGACGCGCCGTGCGGGCGAGGATCGCGTCGCGCACGTTCGCGGGAACCGTTTCGTGCGCGCAGTCGAGCACCTCGCTGACGAAGAACGGATTGCCGCCCGTGCGGTCGTAGACGTCGTCGCCGTCGGCATCGCGCCCGGCCGCCAGCGTCCGAACGCCCTCACGCGTCAGCGGCGAGACCTCCAGCCGCTCGACGGACGGCAAGGACGCGAGATCGCCGAGCAACATGCGCAGAGGCTGCCCGTCGACCGCCTCGTCCTCGCGGTAGGTGACGACGAGCAGCGACGGCGTCTCGTCGATTCGCCGCCCGAGGATCCGCAGCACGTCGAGCGTCGCGACGTCGGCCCAATGCGCGTCCTCGATCACGACGACGGTGGGTGTGCGCAGCTCTTCGAGCAGCGCGAAGGCCACCTGGCGGCCCGTGCCGCAACCGTCGACCTCGGCCGCGAGGCGGCCGCCGACGACGGCGGCGATGTCGACAAGCGGCCCGAGCGGCTCCGGCGTCAGCAGGTGCTCGCACGTACCGGTCAGGACGCGGCCGGTGACGCGCTCGAGAAAGGCGCGGACGAGCGCCGTCTTCCCGCCGCCCGCCTCACCGCCGACGAAGACCACGCGGCCGCCGGCCCGCCGGGCCGCGGCGAGCCGCTCGAGCAGGGGCTCACGCTCGAGGAGTTCCACGGTTCAAGTGTGCAGAAAATGTCATGGGTGCCAGAAGCACCGATGACTTCCGCGTCCGGGGCGAGTCGTAGTAGCGTGACGGTCGTGGCGACCACCGCCGGCGAGGACCTCGGGGCGACACTCGAGCAGTACCGCTCGGAGCTGACCGGGTACTGCTACCGCATGCTCGCGTCGCCCTTCGAGGCCGAGGACGCGGTGCAGGAGACGATGATCCGCGCCTGGCGCGCACACGACCGCTTCGAGGGTCGTTCGGCGCTTCGCTCGTGGCTCTACCGGATCGCGACGAACGTCTGTCTCGACATGCTGAACGGCCGCGAGCGGCGGCCGCGGCCGATGGACCTCGGCCCCGCCGGCGCGCCGGTCTTCGAGAACCTGAACATTCCCGCCGAGGTCACCTGGCTGCAGCCGACGCCGACGCCGGAGGACGAAGCGCTCGGCCGCGAATCGGTCCGGCTCGCGTTCGTGGCCGCGCTCCAGCACCTGCCGCCGAAGCAGCGCGCGGTGCTGATCCTGTCCGAGGTGCTGCGCTGGCAGGCGACCGAGATCGGCGAGCTGCTCGACACGTCCGTCGCATCGGTGAACAGCGCGCTGCAGCGCGCCCGCGCGACGCTCGCCGCGCGCGACCTGAGCGAGGGCCTGCTCGCCGAGGACGTCGACCGGGCGCTGCTCGAGCGCTACGTCAAGGCGTTCGAGGACTACGACCTCGACGCGCTCACGTCGCTGATCCACGAGGACGTCACCCAGTCGATGCCGCCGTTCGACCTGTGGCTCTCCGGCCGCGACGACCTGATGACCTGGTGGTTCGGACCGGGCATCGGCTGCAAGGGGTCGCGCGTCATCCCGACGATCGCAGCCAACGGCTCGCCGGCGTTCGGCCAGTACAAGCCCGCCGACGACGGCAACGGCTACGTGCCGTGGGCGCTACAGGTGCTCGAGATCGTCGACGGACGCGTCGCGGAGTTCACGTTCTTCCTCGACACCGAGACGCTCTTCCCGCTCTTCGGGCTGCCGCTGCAGTTCGAGGCCTAGCACCTCCGCCAGCCCGACGAGCTCGATGAGCTCGCGAAGCGCGTCCGGTGGATCGACGAGCACGATGCGCGAGCCGCGACGGCGTGCGTCGAGCTGCAACCGGGCGAGCCGGTCGACGAGCCGGAGGGTGGCCATACCGGTTTAGGACCGGGAACGGCGCCGAAACTCATCGAGGCGGCGCCGGGCCTGCTTCGTCGGGCGCGCACCGAGGTCGGCGCCGAGCGGGGGAGGGGCGAGCTTCCGCTCGAGCGCCTGCCGCTCGCGCTGCGCGCGCGACTCTCCGGTCTCGTCGTAGAGCCCCTGGGCGACCTTCGCCGGCCCGCGCTTGTCGGCGAGACCGGCGACGACGACCGTCCATTCGGTCGTTCCGATCCGGATCTGCACCGTGTCGCCGACGCGCACCTCCTTCGCCGGCTTCACGCGGGCATCGTTGAGATGCACGTGGCCGCCGAGCACCGCGTCGGTCGCGAGCGCACGCGTCTTGTAGAAGCGCGCCGCCCAGAGCCACTTGTCGATGCGCACCGCATCCACCGCCCTATCATCGCGGTGATGCGCATGGGCGCCGTCCATCTGACCGTCGCCGACCTCGGCCGCTCGCTCGAGTGGTACGAGAACGCGATCGGCCTGCACGTGCACGAGCGCGAGGACGGGACCGCCCGGCTCGGCGCCGGCGGCGAGGACCTGCTCGTTCTCACCGAGCAGCCGGGCGCGCTTCCTGCAGACGGCTACTCCGGCCTCTTTCACTTCGCCCTGCTCGTCCCGTCCCGGGCCGACCTCGCCGACTGGCTCGCGCACGCGGCACGCGACCGCGTGCCGCTGCAGGGGCTCTCGGACCATTACGTCAGTGAGGCCATCTACCTCCGCGATCCCGATCACCACGGGATCGAGATCTACGCCGACCGTCCGCGCGAGCTCTGGGAGGGCCAGGTGATGGAGCGGATGACGACGCTCCCGCTTGATGTCGACGACCTGCTCGCCGAGGCGACCGGCGACTTCGCGGGCCTTTCCGAGGGGACGACGATGGGGCACGTCCACCTCTCCGTCGCGGACGTCGAGGCGAGCGTCGCGTTCTACCGCGAGCTCGGGCTCGACCTGATGGCCCGCTACGGCGACCAGGCGGCGTTCCTCTCCTGGGGCGGCTACCACCACCACCTCGGCGCGAACACGTGGCAGAGCCTCGGCGCGCCGTACGCGCCTGCCGATCGCGCGCGTCTCATCCGCTTCGAGATCCTCGAGAGCGGTGGAGAACGGACGCTCGTCGATCCTGCGGGAATCCCGCTGGCGCTCTCCGGTTAGGCTGTCCGCCGGATGGCTGCTGCGGAAGAAGACGTCGCGGAGCTCGGGCTCGACGAGACTCGCGACCTGACCGGCGTCTACCGCTACTACGAGCTCGCGAAGCGGGCCGAGTGGCAGGTGCGCGACCTCCCGTGGGGCGAGCTGCCGCCGATCCCCGAGTACGCAGGCTCGCCGCAGAAGCTGGCCCGGCGGCGCGATCTGTGGCGCTCGGTCGTCACGCAGCAGCTGCAGGCCGACGAGCTGGCCGTGCAGATGGCGACGCAGCTCTTCGCGATCGCCCCGGACCGCGAGGCGAAGCTCTACTACACGACGATGGTGCAGGACGAGTCGCGCCACACCGAGGCATGGCTGAAGCTGATCCACGAGGCCGGCGGTCCGACCGAGCGCGACCCGTACCTCGACGAGCTCGCGCGCATGACGCTCGACGCCGAGACGCTCGAGGAGAAGGTCTTCGTCATGCAGGTCTTCTACGAGCGGTTGATCATCCCGCGCTTCCGGATGATCGCGCGCTCCTCGCGCGGCACCGTGCTCGAGGATCTCTGCAACCGCCTGACGATCGACGACGGGATCCACCACGGCGCCGGCATGGCGTACGAGCGCGTGTTGCTCGAGGGCGTGGGGAAGAAGATGACGTCACGCCTCGTCGCCGCGGCGAACCGGATGCTCCCGATGTTCGCCCAGCACGCGATGTGGCGGCCGAAGGCGCGCGAGTTCATCGGTCAGCTGATGCGCGAGACCGACGTGCGCATGCTCAAAGAGGACCTGGAGAACGGCGTCCGGCTCGCGAAGTCGCTCGGGATCGACGTCTCCGAGATCGACATCCCCGCCGAGCTGCATTAGCGCCCGGCCGCAAGGGACGGTGGCGCAGGTCAGAGTCCGGCCGCTCGGATACTCGGAAGCGGTCGCAGTGCCCGCCGAAGAGGCGGTGCCATCAGTAGGGCAAGCTCGATGACTCCGCCGACGAGGAGCACTCCCTGGCTTCCGACATACCGCCCGCCGATGAACCACGCGATGTCGAGAAGGAGGCCCAGGAAGGTTCCGACTGTCAGGAGCCACCAGGCGACACGCCAGCGCAGCCAAAGACCGACATAGAGCAACGCTCCCACTACGACGTCCCCAATCAGGTACGCGCGGGGCGGCTCCTTCCCACCCACCCCAGCGAAAGACAGCGCCCACATCACGAGCTCAACCGCGAAGAACGCAACGATGATCCGACGTGCTGCCGACACTCTCGTCGAGTACCCGCTCGGGGTGTATTCGCGAACACTGGCCCAGCCGTGTGTTGGATTCGGAGCGCGTTCGATTGGTCGATTCGGGGAATTGAGGCGCAGTGATTGGTGGCGTTCCGTGGCATGACGGCGGTGTCCTTCTCGGTCTCGCCGGGTTGGCGTTCGCCGTCGTCTTTGCGGTTGCGATATCGCCGATGGCAGGGATTGAGACAGTTCTCCTCGCAATCTTGGCGATCGCGGGTCGGATCGCGTTCGTCCGCCTGAAGCCTCATGCCGAGGCGCGACGCGCGCGATTGAAGGCCGAGCGGGGCAAGCTCTAAAGCATGGCAGCAGTCGTCAGGCGCACTTCGCGAACGCTCGCCCAGCCGAGGTCTACTGCTCGAAGAGGGTAGGTTCGCCACCGCCCGGGCTAGAGACGATCTTGACTCCGGGCGCGTTGACCTCCCACGCTTCGTAGTTTGGGTCGGCGCGTGCGTCTAGCACTGTGCCGTCGCCGAACGTGACTCTCAGCGCGCCGTCTAAGCGAGAGACGGAGATCGCCTCGACCGCCTTGCCGAAGCACGCCAGTACCGGGAGGAGGCTCGACTTGTCCTCGGGCTCAACGATCACGGGGTCGGTATTCGCAGCGCGAACAGTGAACGGCGTCTCCAGGATGATCGAGCCTTCGTACGTCTCCACGCCGTGAAGGTGAAGAGTGACTCGATTGTCGATCGTCAGCATCAGGGTCTCGCGACCCTCGAGAGCGACGCCCCAGTGCTCGGTGGTTTCGGTCAGAGACGACGTCACCGCCTGATTCAAGCAGGCGGCCGTCGTTTCTCGTCAGGCGTCATTCGCGAACCCTCGCGCATCCGACGCATCCGTACTCTGTCGGGGGTGAACTCGAACACATCCCGCGCTGAACTAGCGCTTTCAGAGTTGTGCAGCAAGCTCGGCTACTGCCTGTCTCCCGACGACGAGGAGGCGATCCTTGCCGATCCGCCTCTGACGCAAGAGGCGTTTGTTGACGCGGTGCTAGTTGCCGAGGGACGCGACCCCAGCGTGATCCTCAAGCAGGATCGCCGTCCGTTGCTCAGCATCGTTGACAAATGGGCGGTGTACAAGGACGAGGGCGAATCGGCTTCGTTTGCAGAGCGCCCGCGCTTCCCGTCCGACCGTTAGGTCTCGCTCAGGCGTCATAACGCAACGCTCGCCCACCGCGGCGTCCCCTCTCCTCAGCCGAGCGCCTGGCTGCGCGGGAACCACATTCCGCGCCAGTTCGGCGGATTCATATGCGGCCGCAGTTGATCGTCCAACTCTGAGACGTCTACGTCCTCGACGATCTGTCGAACGGGCGGGACGTCGAAGCCGTGGCGGTCGAGCCACTCGCGCCGCAAGATACAGATGGCGTCGTCCACGTCGGTGGCGGTGACACCGAAGCCGACCTGCCGCTCCCACGTTCCGACAACCACGCCCTCGCTCTTGATCGGCGGGTATTCGAACGTGATCCAGTACCGAGTTAGCTGCTCCATGGAACGCAGTCTGGACGGTACCGGGGCCGCAACGGCTCAGGGTGCATTCCCGAACCCTGGCCCAGACTAGAGTGCCGTTGCGCGGCAAGGATGACGCGCACATGATGAGGGAGTGGAAGGGATTCGGTGGCAGCGCTCTCGTTGGCTTGTCATTCGGTTCGCTGAGGATTCCGATGGCCGCGTGGATGACTGGCAACACGTCTCCGGACACTGGGATGAGCCAAGCGCTCGCGACGAGGCAAGCAGGCTAAACCGAGCCAACGACGAGCCCTCGGCTCGCTATGACGTCGTTCAGGTCGAGTCGCGCGGTGTGTACCCGGCCGACGAAAGCCCGCCCTGGGAGCCCGACCCAGACCGGTTCAAGAGCCGCGGGTACGAGGCGACTGAATAGCCAGTCGCGACCCCTGCTCAGGGTGCATTGCGCAACACTGGCTCAGGCGTCATTCTTCTTCGTAGAACTCCGGACGCAGGTCAGCGATTCTCGCGGCTCGGAGGCAGCGGGTATGTGCCCACAGCAGTTGGGAGACCTCGTCGTCGTTCGCAGTGAGATCGATGGTCACGGGATCGAGACGCGACGGAGTGATGGCCTGGTCGCAGAAGCAGCAACCGACTCCGACGACTCGCCCGAACTCTGTTTCGACGTTCAGGTCGGACACGATTCGGCGCTCCCGGTCACAAACGTCGTCAGGTCCTCGGTCCAACGGACATGCCTGGCCTGATTCAAGCAGGCGGTTGTTTTCTTTCCGTCAGGGTGCATCCCGGAACACTGGCCCAGGCCACCGCGCTTAGGCTTTCAGCGTGTCCAGCGTCGACTTTCCCGAGATGCGGCAGCGACTTTTCATCGCGGCCAGCTCTCTTTGTGATCAGGAATTCCAAGACAGGCTCTGGCGACGCGGAGAGAGGCTGAACGATCAGGAAGAAGGGTTTGACGACGCGATCCTCTTTGTGATCGATGAACTTGACTGGCCCGCGCCGAGCGAGTTAGTCGGCAGTGTTCTGATCGATGACTCCGAGCTGGCGGCGTTCCAGCGTCTTTCGGGGGCTCTCCGCGATCTCGTCCGCAGCATCGGGCAGCGGGGGACCTTCGAGGACGCCGTCGCGACCGGGGGCCTGTGGCGAGGTGTTCGAGAAGCCGCGTACTCACTGAAGACCCTGCTTGGCTAGCCGCTGTCAGGGTGCACTCCTGAACACTCGCCCAGTCCAGCGTTCGACGCCGGCGAAGGACGGGGAATCTTAGAGCCAGTTAAGGAACGGCCAGTAGTCTTCGGGCGTGCGCGGCTCGAAGGCCGGGTTGTCCTTCTTTGCGGGCGTCGTTGGGGTTTTCGCGGTGATGGCTGCCGGCTGTGGCGGTTCGAGCCCCAAGTCGGTTGCGGGCGCTGCCAAAACGACTTTGTCGCGTACCGACACGACGCCGCCAGGGACGACGACGTCGAGCGCCGCTACGACTAGGCCCGCTACTGGCCCGGCGAAGTTTTTGGATGAGTGGGCTGTGTGCGAGCGGGCGCACGGTGACGCGCACCAACCCGTTCCGACTATTGATGTGCATGGGGTTATCAACATCGTGGCCCCGTTCGCCTCGCCGGGCGGTGTCCACATCCGCGGAGGGCCTGAACCCGCCACCGGCACTTGCAGTGCGTACTTGAACAAGGCCCGGCGCGCGTTGCGCTCCGCCCACCCGGTTCGAGACCCGAACGGCCCAGACCACGCGACGCAGATCAAGTACGCAAGGTGCATGCGGGCGAACGGCGTCCCGAACTTTCCCTACCCGGAGGCCAACGACCCGTCCAGGACGGACTTCAACGGCACCGGCGTCGACCCGAACAGTCCGGCCGTCGTGCGCGTGAACAACTTGTGCGGCAAGGAGCTCGGCCTGCCTACATGGTGGATCAAAGGCTGGGGGATGCCAGGGGACATCAGCGTCAGGTCCCCCGGGGTCCCCGACAACCAATAGCCGCTCGAGTGCTCAACGCTCCCTAGATCGACGGCCGCCGTTCGGGCGTCATTCGTCAACGCTCGCGCAGCCGAGAGCGGAGCTCTTCTCTCGATTTCAGTTCGGCCCTGCTAGACGCCGGGTGCTCGGTCGGGGCCGACTGCTAGGTCAGTTCGAGACGAAGGACAGACGCTGCTGCTTCTGCTCGCTTGACGACGAAGAAGTGCTCAGTGCCGTCGTCGAGGCGAAGCACGAGTCGTCGCCGCAGCCCGCCGTCGAACAGCCCACCAGTCCGGGGCGCAACCTCGACGTCTGCGACTCGGGAACGCGGAATGGAGATGTCTCGCGCACCAAACAATCTGTCGAAGGCGCGGGGCCGGAACAGGACGCGATGATTCGTGACGATCAGCCTGCCACCTTTCGTCGTCCGACCCTGCGTCATCGCCGCGAGCCGACTCAACCGAACGTGTTCGTCAGGCGCGAGTCCAGCCGTCACCCTGGGATCATGCCTCGCGCGAACCGCTAGAGGGCGGAACTCGAGCCGCCATTAGGCGTCGCCGCTCAGGGTGTATTCGCGTCACTGGTCCAGCCGACCCTTTCGGCTACTCCCACGCTCAGGCGCAAGGGCCTAGCGCTGTTCGAGGATGAGGCGGTGCATGCCGGAGAGCGGCAGCACGTCCTCGATGCGGGCGCGCGTCGACCCGAGCGTCAGCTCGTCGCCCGGTGAGGGCGGCTCGGGCAGCTGAATGCGCCCGGTCGCGATCACCGCGCCGTTCTTGCGCAGCTCGTATTCGTAGTCGCTCACCGCAGGGACCCCGGCCGAGCTTACCTGCGCGCGCCGGTACGCTCGCCCCTAATGGGTGATCTTCCGATCCGCGGCGGGTGTCTCTGCGGTGGCGTCCGGTACGAGATCGACGAGCCGCTGCACACGGCGTCGTACTGCCACTGCACGCGGTGCCAGCGCCGGACCGGCACGGCGGCGTCGGCGAGCGCCCGCGTCGTCGAAGGCTCGCTCCGGATCGTGAGCGGCGACGAGCTGATCCACGCCTACGAGCCGGCCGACGGCTGGGCGAAGCTCTTCTGCTCGGCCTGCGGCGGCGCGCTCTTCAGCCGCAACCCGGAGAACGGCGCGACGAGCGTGCGGCTCGGCACCGTCGACGGCGATCCCGGTGTGCGCCCGGAGTACCGCCAGTTCGTCGCCTACGCGGCGCCGTGGGAGCCGATCCCGGACGACGGCCTGCCGCGCTTTCCCGAGCGCCGGCCCGGCTGAGTCACATGCTCGGGCGGGCGGCGTGGCTGCTGCCGTCGGCGATCGCGATCGCCGCAGCCTACGACGGCTACTGCGCCGTTACCTCCCGGACCGCCGGCAGCGTCGACGCGATCGGCTTCGTGGCGGCCGCGATCGCGCTGCTCGTCCTGGTCGTGTGTGTGTTCTCGGGGCACGGCGCGCGCGCCGTCTTCGCCTCGGTCCCCGCGATCGCGCTTCTCGCCACTGCCTGGCTTTTCACCGACGACCCGTACTACGCGCCGCAGAAGGTGCGGTACGGCCACGACGTGCCCGTCGGCTGGTGGGTGCTCGTTGCCGTTGCCGTCGCGGCGGGATTCGGGCTCATCCCCGTTTCGCGGCGCGCCCCACGCGCCGCGGCGATCGGCTCGATCGTCGTGTGCATCGCGCTGTTCATGGTCGCGTTCGGCGCCGGCGCCCACTAGCGGGCGAGCCGGCCGACGAGCGCCGACGCGGCGGCGACACCGACGACGACCGCGCCGAGCATGACGCCGTAGTCGAGCGCGAGGTTCGCGCTCGTCCCGATCAGCAGGCCGCGCAGCGCGTCGACCTCGTACGAGAGCGGGTTCACCTTGCTGAGCACGCGCACCCAGCCCGGCATGATCGAGACGGGGTAGAGGGCGTTCGAGGCGAAGAACAGCGGCATCGTGATCATCTGGCCGATGCCCATCAGCCGCTCGCGTTTGAGCACGATGCCGGCGATCGTCATCGAGAGGCACGAGAAGAACGCCGCGCCGAGCACCACGACGACGAAGGTGCCGACGATCCGCAGCGGGTCGTACGTGAGCGAGACGCCGAGGAGCGCCGCGACGACGAGGACGAACACGACCTGTGAGCACGAGCGGATGCCTGCCGCGAACGCTTTCCCCAGGATGAACGCGGACCGCGGCGTCGGGGTGACGAGGATCTTCGTGAGGATCCCCGCGTCGCGCTCCCAGATGATGTGGATCCCGTAGAAGATCGCAACGAACAGCGCCGACTGGGCGAGTATGCCCGGCGCCAGGAAGTCCAGGTACGGGCGGCCGCCGCTCGGTATGGCGTGCAGACGGGTGAAGGTCTCCCCGAAGATGAGCATCCACAGCAACGGCTGCAACGCTCGGGTGGCCAGCTCGGTCCAGTCGTGGCGCA
>DASREW010000027.1:0-205714 GCA_035651895.1 Gaiellaceae bacterium | reverse complement strand
CGCCCTCCGGCACGTGCCAACTCTTTCCAAAATGGGACACGTCTGCCAAGCGCCGCTGCGCCTGGACGTAGGGCTCTTTCAGCTTGGAGAAGGTGTGCGAGCCCCCCGGCTCGATCCAGATGTTGCCCTTCTTGTCCTCCTTGACCGTGTCGCCGGGCAGACCGATGAGGCGCTTGACGAAGGTGCCGCCGGCGCCGCACTTGACCTCGGCGAGCGGCGGGGTCTTGAAGACGACGATGTCGCCCCGCTTCGGCGCGAAGAAGTGGTAACAGAACCGGCACGCGAGGACGCGATCCGAGTAATGCGCCTCGCAGCCGAGGCCCGGCTTGGCGCAGTGCAGCGTCGGCTCCATCGAGCTCGACGGGATCCGGTACGGGTTCACGACCCACGCCTTGATCGCGAGCACGATCGCGATCGCGCCGACGATCGTCACCAGCCAGTCGATCGTGATCCGCCAGCCGTTGGGCAGACCTTCGGTCAGATAGTCGATCGGGTTCCTCAGCGGACTTGCTCCCTTCGCCAGCCTTCGATCTTGGCGTGGTCACCCGAGAGCAGCACGTCGGGAACCCGCCACCCGCGGAATTCCGCAGGACGCGTGTAGTGAGGGTACTCGAGTCCGCCGCCGAGCTCGGCGGAGAACGACTCGAGCTCGCCCGACCCCGCCGCGAGCGCACCGGGCAACCGCCGGGCGATCGCGTCGACGAGGACCATCGCCGGCAGGTCGCCGTTCGAGAGCACGTACGGGCCGATCGAGATCGCGTCGGTCGCAAGGTGCCCGACGATCCGCTCGTCGAAGCCCTCGAAGCGGGCGGAGAGAAGCGTCACGGCATCCTCTGCCGCGAGCGCCTCGACGACGTCCTGGGTCAGCTGCCGCCCCTTGGGCGTCAGCGCGACGACTCGGTTGGGCGGCGTGCCGCCGTACACGGCGTCGAGCGCGGCCGCGACGACGTCGACACGCAGCACCATCCCAGCACCGCCGCCGTACGGCTCGTCGTCGACCTGGCCGTTCCGGAGCGGCGTCGAGTCGCGGTAGGAGAAGAGCCGCAGGTCGAGCTCGCCGCCGAGCACGGTTGCGACCGGACGCTGCTCGGTCAGCCACGCGAACGCGTGCGGGACGAGCGTGAACACGTCAAGTCTCACGGTGCGAATCCCTTCGCGACGTCGATGCGACGGGCGTCCAGGTCGACGCGGCGCACGCAGTCCTCGACCATCGGCAGGAGCACGTCCGAGTCGAGCTCGAGCACGTCGTTCGCGATGCCCGGCGTCACAGCTTTCACGGTTCCGAGCACGCGACCCGACTCCTCCACCACCTCGAGCCCGACGAGCTCGAACGCGTAGTACTCGTCCTCTTCAGTCGGCGGCAGTGCGTCGCGCTCGACCTCGAGCAACGCGCCGCGCTCGACCGGCGGCTCGACCTTGATCACCGGCCTTCCGGATGAGGTCCGGTGCGCGACGACCTCGACCGGCGTCCCGCCGGCGAGAAAGGACGCGCCGGTCTTCCACCAGCGCGCGTCGTCCGACGGCTGCTCGACGAAGAACGCGCCGTCGATCCCGTGCGGGCGGCCGACGCGGCCGATCTGGACGTGCGTCACCTCTGCGACTCGAAGTACCGGGCCGCCTCGTCGCGGTCGACGGCGGCGACCAGGTTCTCGGCGATGAACTCCTCGCCGCCCTCCCAGCCGCTCGCACGGATACCCGCGACCGCGCGCTCGACGTCGATCGGCGTCTTACGGAACGTCGGCTCCCCGTCGACGACGAGCGCCCAGTAGGCAGCGACCTCGCCTTCGTACGGCATGCCGATCGAACCGGCGTTGACGACACGCAGCTCACCGACACGGCGGTCGAACTGATGATGCGTGTGGCCGATGACGAACGTCCCACGCTCGCCGAACATGGCGCGGAGCTCGTCGTCCGGCGTGAACACCGTTGTGATCGGCGTGTTCTCGGCCGGCGTCGCGTGGCAGTAGATGACGCCGTCGAGCGCGGCCGTCAGCGGCAGCGTCGCCGTGCGCGGATCGCCGTCCTCGGCATTGCCGCGAATCAGCACCGCGTCGAGCGATTCGATCAGCGCGAGCGTCTCGTCGACGCACGGCCCGCCGACGAAGTCGCCGCCGAACACGATCGCGTCGACGTCGCCGAGGTCCGCCAGGACCGCCTCGAGCGCCCACGGCATCGCGTGGACGTCGTACAGGGCGGCAACCCTCATTCGGGATCGGCGATCTCGACGAGGACACGCCTGCCCTCGCGCACCGCGCTCGCCCGCACGAGCGTCCGCAGCGCCCGCGCGATCCTGCCCTGCCTCCCGATCACCTTGCCGACGTCGTCGGGCGCGACGTGCAGGACGAGGACGAGCGCGTCGTCGCGCTCTTCCTCTTCCACCCGCACCGCGCTCGGATCGTCCACGAGCTCGCGCGCGAGAAACGCGAGCAGCTCCGCCATTACTTTTCGATGCCGGCGACTTTGATCAGCTTCGCGACCGCTTCCGTCGGCTGCGCGCCCTTGCCGAGCCAGTCCTTCACCTTCGCCTCGTCGAGGTCGATCGTGGAGGGATCGGTCTGCGGGTTGTAGCGCCCGACGATGTCGAGGAACTTCCCGTCACGCGGCGCGCGCGAGTCGGCCGCGACGACGCGGTAGATCGGGTTCTTCTTCGAGCCCACGCGGGTGAGCCTCAACTTGACTGCCATCCGTTCGTTCTCCTTTAACGCCGAGCCCGTTTCTTCTTGCGCTTCACGCCCGTCTTCCGACCTGCGGAAAGCGGAACCTGCGGCGCCTGCTGGGCCGGGAGGGCCGGCATCTTCCCCCGCCCCAGCTGCTTCATCATCTTCTCCATCTGCTTCCGGGCCTCGAGCAGCTGGTTGACCTGCTCGACGCTCGTTCCAGAGCCGTTGGCGATGCGAATCCGCCGTTTGCCGTCGATCACGATAGGCGATCGGCGCTCCTGCGGAGTCATCGAGAGCACGATCGCCTCGACCCGTGCCATCTGCTTCTCGTCGACGTCGATGTCGCCGAGCTGGGAACCGAGCCCCGGGATCATCTTGATGATCCCCTGCAGCGGTCCCATCCGGCGGAGCATCTTGTACGCCTTCAGGAAGTCGTCGAAGGTGAACTGGCCGGCCGCGAGGCGCTTCTCCATCTCGGCCTGCTCGTCCTCCTCCACGGCCTGCTCCGCGCGCTCGATCAGCGTGAGCACGTCGCCCATGCCGAGGATCCGCGAGGCCATCCGATCGGGGTGGAAGACCTCGAGCGCGTCGACCTTCTCACCCGTCGACGCGAACTTGATCGGCTTGCCCGTGATCGCCTTGACGGAGAGCGCCGCGCCGCCGCGCGCATCGCCGTCGAGCTTGGTGAGGATGACGCCGTCGAACGCGATCCGCTCGTGGAAGGCCTCGGCGACGTTCACCGCCTCCTGACCGGTCATCGCGTCGAGGACGAGGAGCACGTTCGTCGGCTTCGCCTCGTCGCGCACGCGGACGAGCTCGTCCATCAGCTCCTCGTCGATCTGCAGGCGGCCCGCGGTGTCGACGATCACCGTGTCGAGGCCGTCCGCCTTCGCGCGCTCGAGCCCGCTGCGCGTCGCCTCGACCGCGTCCTTGGTGTCGGTGCGGAAGACGGGGATCTGGATCTGCGTGCCGAGCTGCTCGAGCTGGTCGATCGCGGCCGGTCGCTGCAGGTCGGCCGCGATCAAGCCCGGCTTGCGGCCCTGCTTGCGCAGGTGCAGCGCCAGCTTGGCGGCGGTCGTCGTCTTGCCCGAGCCCTGGAGGCCCGCGAGCAGGATCACCGTGAAGCGACCGAACGCGAGCCCCGACTCGCCCTCGCCCATCAGCTTCGTCAGCTCGTCGTGCACGACCTTCACGACCTGCTGGCCGGGCGTCAGGCTCTTGAGGATCTCGTCGCCGAGCGCCTGCTCGCGGACGCGCGCGACGAAGTCCCGGACGACCGTGAAGTTGACGTCGGCCTCGAGCAGCGCGAGCCGGATCTCGCGCATGGCGCGCGAGATCGCCTCTTCGTCGAGCTTCCCCCGCTTGCGGAGGTCGCCGAGGGCGCCCTGGAGCTTGTCGGACAGGCTGTCGAACACGACCCCGAAGGGTACCCGGGGTCCGCTCAGAGGCCCGGCCTCCGCTCCTTGGGCGGCTCGTCGAGCTTACGCCGCCGCTCAATCACGAGCCCGGCCCGACGATGACTCCGGCGTCTCCCTCGCCATGGTCGATCCTGCCCGCGTCCGCATCGCCGTCACGCTCGAGAGCACCCCGGTGCACACGAGAGACGTCATCTCGCTCTTCACGAGCCTCGAGGAGCTCGGCGGCCGGCTCGCACACGCCCAGAAGGCCGCGTACATGATCGAGCCCTGCCGGAGCGACCTCGTCTCGGTGCTGGAGGGAATCGGCGTCGAGGTCGTGCCGTCGCCCGTCTTCGACGAGCGCTGCCGCTACGCGAACAAGCTCGCGATGTTCGACCCGAGTCGCGACTATGACTACCTCGTCGCGCTCGACACGGACATGGTGATCGGGCGCGACTTCTCGCCGTTCATCCTCGGCGAGGCGGTTGCCGCCCGCGTCGCGGGCACGCCGCACCTCGCACTCGACGAGTGGCGCACGCTCTTCGACCACGTCGGGCTGCCGTTCCCGCAGGCCCGGATGCTGGCGCAGCGTGCGTGGGAGGAGACGATCCCGTACTACGCGACCGGGCACGTGATCCTGCCGCACGCCGCCGTCGCGCCGCTCGTCGCCGCGTGGGGCGAGAGCGTCCGCACGATCCTCTCGCTGCTCGACGTCTTCCCGTTCCTCGCGCGGACGCATCCGCACTTCACCGACCAGATCGGCTTCGCAATGGCGCTCGCGCGGACCGGGCTGCCGCACCGCGAGCTGCCGCTCTCACTCAGCTTCGGCTACCAGGCCACGCATCCGGACGCGACCGAGGCGGGCTCGCTCGACGCGCACGTGCTGCACACGAGCCGCCGCTACGACCGTCATGGCTTCCTCACGCCCGGCCTCTTCGCCCGGACAAACCGGACGCTGCTCGACGTGAACGAAGCGCTGCGCCGCACGCAGCGCAACGTGATGATCGCCTAGCTGTCGAGCGCCGCGTATGCCGCGGCGACCGCGACGCCGTAGACCGCGTGGTAGCTCCAGTCGAGCGCGAGCTCCTTCGGCTCGTACTCCCACGGCGGCTTGTAGATCCCGAGCGGCACGAGCTCGGCGTAGGCGGCCGCCCACACGGCACTGCCGAAGACGAGCCCGTTCACCGGCGCGGCGCCGTAGACGAGACCCCAGCCGACGCCGTAGAGCCAGTGCATGGCGTTCGTCAGCAGCGGCACGTCCTCGCGCGTGAAGCGCCTGCCCTGCCCGACGAGGTCGGCCGCCTTCTTCGCGACCTGCGCCGGCGGCGGCGCGTCGGCCCAGCGGTGTGGAACCGGTGTCGCGAGGGGCTTGCCCTGGGCCTTCGCGACCGCGAGCTGGTAGGCGGTCATCACCGCGGTCCCGGCGAATCCGGCGACGAGTCCCCGTGCAAGCGACTTCAGCATGCCGCCTGCGTTTACCATCATCAGCCGTGCCCTACACCGCCGCCGCCGACCGCTACGACGAGAAGATGCCCTACCGCCGCTGCGGCGCGAGCGGGCTGAAGCTCCCGTCGATCTCACTCGGTCTCTGGCACAACTTCGGCGGCGACCGGCCGCTTGAGAGCTCGCGCGCGATCCTGCGCCGCGCGTTCGACCTCGGCGTCACACACTTCGACCTCGCGAACAACTACGGGCCGCCGTACGGCTCCGCCGAGGAGACGTTCGGGAGGATCTTCGCCGACGACTTCCGCCCGTACCGCGACGAGCTCGTCATCTCGACCAAGGCGGGCTACGACATGTGGCCGGGCCCGTACGGCGAGTGGGGATCGCGCAAGTACCTGCTCGCGTCGCTCGACCAGTCGCTCCGCCGGATGGGGCTCGACTACGTCGACATCTTCTACTCGCACCGCTTCGACCCGGAGACGCCGCTCGAGGAGACGATGGGCGCGCTCGACACCGCGGTGCGCTCCGGCCGTGCGCTCTACGCCGGCATCTCGTCCTACTCGCCGGAGAAGACGCGCGAGGCGTACGAGATCCTCGAAGCGCTCGGCACACCGCTTCTCATCCACCAGCCGTCCTACTCGCTGCTCAACCGCTGGATCGAGCCGGAGCTGCTCGACACGCTCGGCGGGCTCGGCGTCGGCTGCATCGGCTTCTCGCCGCTCGCGCAGGGGATGCTCACCGACAAATACCTGAACGGCATCCCGGAAGAGTCGCGCGCGGCACGGAACACGTCGCTCTCGCCCGACCTGTTGACGGACACGGCGCTCGGGAAGATCCGCGCGTTGAACGAGATCGCGCAGCGGCGCGGCCAGTCGCTCGCACAGATGTCGCTCGCCTGGACGTTGCGCGACCCGCGCATGACGTCGACGCTGATCGGCGCCTCGAGCGTCGAGCAGCTCGAGGACTCGCTCGGCGCGGTGAACAACCTCTCGTTCTCCGACGACGAGCTCGCAGAGATCGATCGCTACGGGACCGACAGCGACATCAATCTCTGGGCGCGCTCGTCGGCCGACTAGCTGGCGACGGCCAGCACCCACTCGCGCAGGAACGGCTCCGAGATCTCGTAGCCGGCATCCGTCCGCTCGACGAGCTCGTCGGCGACGAGCTGCTCGACCGCCCGCTGCACCGATGAGGCGGCCGGCAGGTCGTTGCGCAGCCGGTAGTCGCTGCCGAACACGCGTCCCGGCTCTGCGGCGAGCGCCTGTAGCACCAGTCGCTGCGTCCGCGACGCGCCGTCCCAGACGAGCGAGAAGTGCGCGTTCTCGGACCGCAGCACCGACTCGACGGCGGCAGCGAGATCACCCACCTCCCACAACGCGTACGCGAGCTCCTGCGTCGCGTAGGGATGACCGCCGGTGATCGCGAGCAGCTGTGCAGCGACGCCGGGAGCGAGCGGGCGGCCGGTCTCCACGAAGCGCTCGTCGACGAACGTCGCGAACAGCACCGGATCGATGCGGCCGAGCTCCATCACCTTCGCGCTGCGGTAGAACGGCTCGTTCTGATGGGTGAAGAGCCGGCGCATCATGTCGCGCTTGCTGCCGGAGTAGACGTGCGCCACGTGCGGCTGCTCCTGGAACACCGCGCGCATCAGCGCCGGCAGCTTCGGATCGATCTCCGTCACCTCCTGGAACTCGTCGAAGACGATCGCGACGCGGCGCTTTCGTTCCGCGCCGAGCTGCGCCGGCAGCTCGAGCAGGCGCTCGAGCGTCGCGTCGAGGTCTTCGTGGCGGTGGGTCGCCGAGAACGAGAACGTCGGCGAGCCGTCGGACGGGTCGATGTTGATCGTCGGGGTCACCCGAAGGTCGGAGAAGACGCGCAGCCGTTCCTTCACCTTGAAGAGCGGCGAGGCGATGTCGTCGTGGATCGCCTTGGCGAGCCGGCCGGCGAGCTTCTCCTTCGTCGGCGTCTTCATCAGGTCGACGTCGGCGACCAGCACGCCGCCGGCGACGAGCGCCTGGGCGGCGCGGCGCAGCAGCGACGTCTTGCCGTAGCGCCGCGGGGCGATCAGCGCGACGTTCTGGCCGTTCGTCAGGTCGGCCTGCAGCTCCGCCAGCTCGCCGGCACGGTCGGTGAACCACTCGTCGAGGGCGACGTCGCCGAACCGGAACGGGTTGGTCGGCACGCACCACAGCGTAACGCATGCTTGCGTATTGTTCTACGCTAATTTGCGTAACGCTAGTTCGCGTAACGCACGTACTCGAACTGGCGAAGCGTCAGCTCGCCGCCGAGCCGGCGCATCGCCTCCGAGGCGACGTCGCCCTCGGGCACGTTCACGTAGCTGAGGGCCGTGCCGCGCGAGAGGAGCTGCACGGCCGCGTCGACGTCGTCGGCGGCGAGCTGCTGCACGCCGGCGCCCTTGAAGACCATGGCGCCCCCGTCGACCTCGATCCGCTCGTAGTCCTCCGGCAGCGAGCGGTCCTCGCGCTGCCACGGCAGGCCGGTCTGGCCGAGCGGCGCCGGCTCGACGCTCCGCGCCTCGACGAGCGGCGCCTCCTTCAGCGACCAGATCTCGAGCGTGCGCGTCCGCCCGAAGCCGAGCTCTTCGTAGAGCCGGATCGCGCCCTCGTTCTGCTCGAGCACCTCGAGCGTGACGGTCGGCGGCGCGAGGTCGAGCACAGCCTCCATCAGCCTCCGGCCCAGTCCCTGCCGGCGCGACGAGGGCACGACCCCGAGCCCGCCGATCCAACCTCGGTCGTCGCGAACGCCGAGGTTGACGAGACCCTCGCCGGGAGCGACGAGCGACCGCTCGCGATCGAGGTCCCAGCGGTCGACGAGCACCCGAAGGGTCGCCTCGTCGATCGTCATCGGCACGCCGTAGCCCTCGTACGCGCGCGTGAACAGCTCCGCGTGCTCGGCGAACGACAAGGTCGACGCGCAGACGAACGTCATGCCACGAGCGCCTGCGCGAAGTCGTGCGCGTCGAACGGACGCAGGTCGTCGAGGCCCTCCCCCACGCCGACGAGCTTCACCGGCAGCCCGAGCTCGTACGCGATCGCAACGGCGATGCCGCCCTTCGCGGAGCCGTCGAGCTTCGTGAGCGCAACCCCGGTCACGCCCACAGCTTCGCTGAAGAGCCGCGCCTGCTGCAGCCCGTTCTGGCCGGTGGTCGCGTCGACGACGAGCAGCACCTCGTGCGGCGCGCCGTCGCGGCGGCCGGCGATCACGCGACGCACCTTCGACAGCTCGTCCATCAGGTTCGTCTGCGTGTGCAAGCGGCCTGCCGTGTCGACGATGACGACGTCCGTGTCGGCGCCGACCGCGTCGTAGGCGACCGCCGCCGGATCGCCTCCGCGCTCCCCGCCGACGAACGCTGCGCCGGCACGCTCGGCCCAGATCTCGAGCTGCTCTTCTGCTGCGGCGCGGAACGTGTCGGCGGCGCCGAGGGTGACGCTGCGACCCGAGGCGCGCAACTTGCTCGCGAGCTTCCCGATCGTCGTCGTCTTGCCGGTGCCGTTCACGCCGACGACGAGGATCACCGACGGCCGCTCCGAGACGCCGAGGGTCGGCGGCTCGCCGAACAGCGCCGCAATCTCCTCGGCGAGCGCGACGCTGAGCTCGGTGACGTCGCCGCGCGCTTCCAGCCGGCGCACGAGCTCGGCGGTCGCGCGCACACCCACGTCGGCGTAGATCAGCGCCTCCTCGAGCCGCTCCCACGATGCGTCGTCTGCGGGATCGAACGCGGCGACCTGGATCTGCTCGGTCAGCGCGCGCCGCGACTTCGACAGCGACTCGCGCAGCCGCCCGAAGAACCCGCGCTGCTCCTCAGCGGTCTCTTCGGGCTCGTCGGAGTCGCCCAGGAGCTGTGCCCAACTTCTCGCCACGATCGCGCACGTTAGCGTTGGGGCATGGCGACATGGGACGACGTGGCGCGCATCGCGAGCTCCCTCCCGGACGCCGAGGAAGCGACGACCTACGGCCAGCCGTGCTTCAAGGTGAACGGCCGGCCGTTCGTCAACACCGGCCGCGTCGACGGTGCGTTCGTCACACGCGCACCGGACGACGAGCGCGATCTTCTGATCGCCGCCCGTCCCGACGCGTACTTCGTCACCGACCACTATCGCGGCTGGGAAGCGGTGCTCGTCCGCCTCGACGCCGTCGACGAAGACGAGCTCGCCGGCCGGATCGAGGACAGCTACGCGTTCATCCGCGACAAGCCGCCGCCGCGACGACGTAGGCGTTAGTCGAAGACTGCAACCTGGTTCTGCGAACCAGGTTGCTACGCGGCCGCGTCGACGCGGTAGCTGTGGCGATAGCTCGCGAGCGCGGCGGTCGAGGCGACGCGCAGGTGGCCGTTCGAGTTGAGCACGTTGTCGGGCCAGCGGTGGGTGCGGCGGGCAAGCTCCGTGTACCACCCTTGCTCGTCGCGACGGACGAGGAACAGCTCGACCATCACGTCCTCGAACATGAACGCGCGCTTCCAGTCGAAGCGCTTTCGTTCGAGCCAGTCGAAGTGCAGCCCGTCGACGTCGTCCCACGACTCGCCGGGATAGAGCAGGTCGAGATCGACGTGCTCACGCGGTTTGATCAGCCCCCGCAGCTCCTCGCCCCAGCCGCCGAAGATCCACGTCTCGACTCCGTGCGCGCGCAACAGCGACTGCGTCCGCTCGACGAAGGCGAGATCGTTCATGCAGTCGCCGCAACCTCTGCGTCGCGCGGCAGCCGGCGCGAGACGATCTGCGAGACGCCGTCGCTTCCCATCGTCACGCCGTAGAGCACGTCGGCTGCCTCCATCGTGCGCTTCTGGTGTGTGATGACGATGAACTGCGCGCGGTCCGCGTACGTGCGCAGCAGCTCGGTGAAGCGGCCGATGTTCGTGTCGTCGAGCGCGGCTTCCACCTCGTCGAGAAGGTAGAACGGACTGGGCCGCGCGAGGAAGAGCGAGAACAGGAACGCGATCGCTCCGAGCGCCTTCTCGCCGCCGGAGAGCAGCGAGAGCCGCGTCACGCGCTTGCCTGCCGGCCGGAGCTCGACCTCGATCCCGGGCTCTTCGCCGTCCTCCTCGGCCTCCGTCAGCCGCAGACGGCCCTCGCCGCCGGGGAAGAGCGTGGTCGCGACCTCGTGGAAGTGCTGCTCGACGGCGGCGAACGTCTCGGCGAAGCGCGTCTCGACCGTGCGCGTGAGATCGTCGCGCAGCTTCTCGAGCTCCGCGAGGCTCTTCTCCAGATCCTCGCGCTGCACCGAGAGCTCCTCGAGCCGCTCCTTCTCCGCTTCGTACTCCTCCTTCGCCAGCGGGTTCACCTGGCCGAGCTGCTCGCGGCGCTTCTCGTAGCGCGCCAGCGTCTCCGCGAGCTGCTCGCGATCCTCGCCTTCGGCCGGCTCGGAGGCCGCGGCGTCGAGCCGACGCTGCGCCTCGTCGCGCTCGGCATCGGTGCGTGCGAGCTCGACGTCGATCGCCGACAGCTGCTCGCTCGCGGTTGCAGCCGCCTGCCGAACCTCGACCTCCTGCGCGCCGAGCCGCCGCAGCTCCGCACCGAGCTCGCTCGTGCGGGCGGTCTGCGCCTCGGCGCGTTCGCGCACCGGCGCCTCGAAGCGCTCGACCTCGATCGCGAGCGCCGCCTCGAGCCGTTCCGCACCGCCGACCAGCCGGGTCAGCACGAGCTCGCTCGGGCGGCGACGACGGCCGGGGTCAGCCTCGGCCAGCGCGCGGGCCACCGACCCCGCCCGCTCGGCCGCGTCGTCGGCCATCGCCGCAGCCTCGGCTGCGCGAGCCGACAAATCCTGCGCCTCCATCAGCAGCGGCTCCAGCTCGCCGGCCGGCTGCGCCGTGCGGCCGTTCGCGCGCCGCTCCGCGGCGAGCGCCCGTCCATCGGCGTCGGCGACGGCTCGGCGAAGGTCGGCCTCGCGGCCGGCGATCGTGCGCAGCTCGCCGGCGAGCAGCGCGTTGCGCTCGGCCAGCGGCGTCTCGAGCCGGCCTGCGGCGGCCGCCGCCACGCGCAGCGTCTCATCGAGGCGCTCCGCACCGTGAACGATCCGCTCGAGCCGCGACGGGTCGGCGCGACGCACGCTGCGCAGATGCGCAACGGGTGCGAACGCCGCCGCGGCGACGCGGGCGCGGTCGCAGGAATCCTCCACGTGCTGGGCAGCGGCGGCCGTGCGGCCGACGAGCTCCTCGACTTCGCTCTGCAGCTCGCGCCTGCGCGCGTCGAGCTCGAGCAGCACCGCCTCGGCCGTCTCGCCCGCGAACCAGAGCTCGCCGCGCTGCGGATCCCAGCCGATGCCGTCCTCGGTCACGGCAGGCACGCTCGAGGCGAGCAGCTCCGCGCGCGGGACGACCGGCAGGTCGACGAGGTCGCGCGGGTCGCGGCCGACGAGCACGAGCACGGAGCCGAGGCCGGCGGCGCGCGCCTTGTCGATGAGCTCGAGGCCGCGCTGCGGGTCCTTCGCGAGCACGGCCGAGGCGCGATGGCCGAGCGCCGCGGCGGTCGAGCGCTCGCGGCCGGCTTCGACCTCGAGCAGCTGCAGCGCGAGCTGCTCGCCCTCCTCGGCGAGCGCACGCGCCGCCGGGGGCAGGCCCTCGCGCTCGGCGAGCGACTGCTCGAGCGCCGCCAGCCGCTCGCGTGCGAGGCGCACGCGCGCCTCGAGATCCTCGTGCTCGCGCACCGCGGCCCGTGCCGCGGCATCCGCCTCGTCGGCGGCGCGGCCGAGCTCGGCCGGCGACGGGCCGCTCGGTGCGCGACGCACCTCTTCGAGCTCGTGGCGCGCTTCGGCGAGCAACCGCTGCGCCGACTCGTGGCGTACGCCGAGACGCTGCGCCGCGCCGCGCAGGGCGAGCAGCGCATCGCGCGAGCCGCCGGTGAGCGTCGACTCGGTGTCGGCGCGCCGGGTGAGAATCGCGTCGAGCTCCGCCGCGAGCTCGGCCTGCGCACTGCGCTCGATCGCGGCGACGCGCGCCCAGCGCTCCTCCGCCTCGACCTGCAGCCGCGCGCGCTCGCCCGCCGCCGCCTGCGCTGCCGCAGCCGCGTCGCGCGCCGCGCTCTCCAGCTCCGCCGACGCGCCCGGATCGTAGGACCGCGCCGCCTCGAGCTCGGCGCGCAACGACGCGGTGAGCGACGCGGCTGCCTCGCGGCGGAGCGACAGGCGCTCGCCGCCGCTGCGCAGCCGGTAGAGCGCTGCCGTTGCGCGCTCGCGCTCGCCGGCCGAGTCCGTCAGCTCTTCTTCTGCGCACTCGCGCTCGGCGACGAGCGCAGCGATCTTCTCGTCGAGCGCGCGCCGTTCGTCGGCGGTCGTCGCACGGCGCGCCTCGGTCTGCGCGCGCCGCTCGGCGAGGCGCGCAAGATCGAGTGTCGCGATCGCAGCCTGCAGCTTCCCGATCTCGATCGCGAGCTTCTCCGCGCGCTCGGCGGCCGTCGCCTGCAGCGCGAGCGGCCGCAGCCGCTTCTTCACCTCTGCTTCGACGTCGCGGGCGCGTTCGACCTGCACCTGGACGCGCGCGAGCTTCAGCTCCGCACGGTGACGGCGCCGCTTGAAGCGGCCGAGCCCGGCCGCCTCCTCGATCAGCTCGCGGCGCTCGGCCGGCTTCGAGTTGAGCACCGTCTCGACGCGTCCCTGCGAGATGACCGAGCGCAGGCCGCCGCCGAGACCCACGTCCGAGAGCAGCTCGACGAGATCGAGCCGGCGCACGGGCGTCTTGTTGACGAGGTACTGCCCCTCGCCGCCACGGTGCAGGCGGCGCGCGACCGAGACCTCGCTGTACGGGAGATCCGGCCACGCGCTGTCGGAGTTGTCGAAGAGCAGGTCGACCTCGGCGAAGTCGACGGGCGAGCGCCCGGTGGTCGAGCCGGCGAAGAGGACGTCGTCCGGCTTCTCGGCCCGGAGCTCGCCGGGGCTCATCGAGCCGGTCGCCCAGAGGATCGAGTCGGAGACGTTCGACTTGCCCGATCCGTTCGGGCCGACGACGACCGCGACCCCCGGCTCGAGGTGGATCTCGACCGGGTCCACGAACGACTTGAACCCGCGCAGCTTGATGGCCTTCAGGTGCACGAGATGGGCAGGCTATCGAGCGACGCGGACGCCGCTCGACAGCCGGGAAACCCCCTGCAATTGCAGGGCCCGGTGGGTCTGGGCCCTCACGCCGTGCCGGAACCGACGACGAGCTCGCACGGCCCGACGAAGCCGTCGGGCCCCTCGAACCGGGCCAGCTCCGCCTCGATCTCGCGCCACACGTCGTCCTGCTCCGCGGCCGGGAGCTTCGCGAGCATCTGGTGAAGCGCACCGAACGACTCGCGCTCGAGTTGCGTGCACTCGGCCGCCGACGCGAGGCGCAGCGGCGCCTGCACGCGATGCACCTCGACGCCGGTGAGCCCCGCGCTCTCGAGCAGCTCGTCGAGGTTCGCCGCCGAGAACGGCCCGGGCAGGCCCGGCGCAGGCGGCGGCAGCTCGGCGCGGCGGCGGATGATCGAGATCGGGACCGAGAAGAAGCCGTTGCGGTCTGCTTCCGCGAAGACGAGTGCCGCGTAGCGGCCACCTGGACGAAGCGCCGCGCGTGCCTGGGCAAGCGACCGCTCCTTGTCCGGCATGTACATCAGCCCGAGCCGCGAGATCGCCGCGTCGAAGGTCGCCGGCTCGACGTCGAGATCCTCGCCGTCGAGCACGCGCGTCGCGACGTTCCCGAGGCCCGCCGCGCGCGCAGCGGCTTCCGCCTCGGCGAGGATGTTCGCTGAGAGATCGGTCGCGAGCACGACCGCGCCCCGCCGCGCCGCGGCGAGCGACTGGCCTCCCGACCCGGCCGCGATGTCGATCACGCGCGTGCCCTGGCCGATGCCGGCCAGGTCGAGCATCAGCGTCGTCGCCTCGCCCAGCCATTGGTCGAACACCGGATCCCAGCGGTGCCATGCCTTCGCCGCGTGCTGCCACTGCTCGCGCGTCGTCTCCTTGTAGACGGTCGGATCGAACGTGACGGCCATCTCAGATCTCCTCGATCCAGCCGCGCAGGTCGTCGTCGGAGACCTTCTCGAGCAGGTCGGGGTGGTCGGCCCGCATGTGGTCGCGGGCGCCCTGCATGACCTCGGGCTCGGTTTCGCCGCGAATCACGTAGCCGCACTCACAGGTGATCTGCTTCGCCATCGTGTGCCTCCCTTCGTCGGATCGAGGCCGTTGTACGAACAGTGGGTTGGGTCTATGTTGGCGCCGAGTTGGCAGCCGCGAAAGCCCAGCTCTGCGGCCGGTTCATCCTGGAGCTCGACGGGCGCCGGGTCGAGCAGGAGCTGCCCGGGCGCCAGGGGCGGCTGCTCACCGCCTATCTGCTCGCAAACCGGACGCGGACGGTCACACGCGACGAGCTGCTGGAAGCGCTGTGGCCGGACGGCCGCGACGGCGGGCTCGCACCCCTCCTCTCGAAGGTGCGGCGCGTGCTGCCGCTCGACGGTCACCGCCCGGCGGTGCCCGGGTTGTGGCTCGACGTCGAAGCTGCGGCCGCCGCGGTGCACCGCGCGGAGAGCGCGCTCGCGCTCGGCGACGCTCATACGGCGTGGGCGCCGGCGCAGGTCGCGATGTTCGTCTGCGGGCGGCCGTTCCTTCCCGGCGACGAAGCAGCCTGGATCGACGAGCAGCGGCGGATGCTCGGCGCGCTCCACATCCGCGCGCTCGAGGCGTACGCGTCCTCGACCCTCGGCGTCGGCGGCACGGAGCTCGCGGCGGCCGTCCGTGCGGGTCGCCGGCTGGCCCAGCTCGAGCCCTACCGCGAGTCGGGCTACCGGATCCTGATGGAGGCCCTCGATCGGCAGGGAAATACCGCCGAGGCGCTCGTCGTCTACGAGTCGCTGCGGTCGCGGCTCCGCGAGGAGCTCGGTGTCACCCCGTCGGGGCCGACGCAGGAGCTTCATCGTCGGCTCCTTCGCTGAGCGCTCCGAGCGCTTCCTGCGCGGCCGCCTGCTCGGCGTCCTTCTTCGAGCGGCCGATGCCGGTGCCGACGATCTCGGCGTCGACGATCGCCGCCGCCGTGAACGAGCGGTCGTGCGGCGGCCCCTCCACCTTGAGCGTCGTGTAGGAGACCGTGCGGCCCGAGCGCGCGAGCCGCTCCTGGAGCTCCGTCTTGTGGTCGACGTGCGTCGTCAGCGCGTACTCGATCCGCGGATCGAACGCCGCGACGATCGCCGGCTCGATCGCCTCGAAGCCGTGCTCCAGGTAGGCGGCCGCGATCGCCGCCTCGAGCAGCGCGGCGAGCACGTTCCGGTTGCGCGCGAGCCGTTCCACCTCTTCGGCGGGAAGCGCCGCCGCCTCCTCGAGCAGCCGGTCACCGAGGCCGAGCTCCTTGGACACGACCGCGCAGCTCGCGCGGGAGACGACGTGCGAGCGGATCTTCGCCATCCGCCCCTCGCTGAAGTCCGGGAAGCGGTCGTACAGGGCGCGCGCGATCGCGAGCTCGAGCACGGAGTCCCCGAGGAACTCGAGCCGCTCGTATGAAGCCGTGCGGTCGGCGGCCCACGACGCATGCGTGAAGACCGCCGCCGCGCGTTCGGCGGGCAGCTCCGCGATCAGCTCGCGGAGACTTCGACCCCTACTGGTGGGACGTGACGTAGTCGACGGCCTGCCCGACGGTTGTGATCTTCTGGGCGTCCTCGTCGGAGATCTTGATCCCGAACTGATCTTCGAGCTCCATGATCAGCTCGACCAGGTCGAGCGAATCGGCGTCGAGATCGTCCTGGAACGACGCCTCCTCCGTGATCTGATCCTCTTCGACTCCGAGCTGCTCGGTCAGCACTTCCTTGACCCGCTCGTAGACCTCTTCACGCGACGCTGCCATGTCACCTCAATGGTTTCGGGGTTAGGGCTAAAACCGGGCGATCATACACCGACGCGCTCGGGAAGCCGCTCTGCGAGCCGCGTTACGACCTCGTGCTCGACGCCGCGGGCGGCGAGCCGGATCGCGTTCGCGACGGCGCGGCGACCGCTGTTCCCGTGCCCGATGACCGCGAGACCGCGCAGCCCGAGCAGGTAGGCGCCGCCGTGGGTGTCCGGATCGAGCTGGTTGCGCAGCCGGCGGGCGGCCGGCCGGATCAGCACGCCGCCGATCTTGCCGGTCGCGGTGGCGGTGATCTCGTCGCGGAGCGCGTCGAGCAGCTCTTTGATCGTGCCTTCGAGGAGCTTCAGCGCCACGTTCCCGGTGAAGCCGTCGGTCACGACGACGTCGGCCGCACCGCGGAGCAGGTCGCGGCTCTCGGCGTTGCCGGCGAAGGCGAGGCCGGACTCCTCCCGGAGCAGCCGGTGCGCCTCCAGCGTCAGCTGGTTCCCTTTCTCGTCCTCCTCGCCGATCGAGAGAAGTCGCACTTCAGGCCGCGCCACGTCGAGGATCTCCTCGCAGAAGACGGCGCCCATGTGCGCGAACTGGACGAGGTGCTCCGGGCGGGCGTCGGCGTTCGCGCCGGCGTCGAGGAGGACGCTCGGCCCGTTCCGGGTCGGGATGACGACGGCGATCGCCGGCCGCATCACGCCCGGGAGCCGCCGCAGATGGAGCAGGCCGGCGGCGAGCATCGCGCCGGTGTTGCCGGCGGAGAACACCGCGTCGGCCTCGCCGTCGTGGACGGCGCGAACGGCGGCGACGAGGCTCGAGTCGGGCTTCGCCCGCACTGCCTCGGCGGGCTTCTCCGCCATGTCGATGACCTCGGTCGTCTCGACGAGCGGCAGCCCCTGAGTGTCGAGCCCGGCAGGCCCGAAGAGCGTGACCTCGATCCCGTCGGCGGCGGCGTCGAGCGCGCCGAGGATCACCTCGCCGGGTGCCTTGTCGCCGCCGAGCGCATCGACTGCGATGCGCAAGGCGGTTACGGTGCCTGGAGCCGGAGAGGCTCGACCTCGCGGCCCTTGTAGGTGCCGCAGGTCGGGCAGACGCGATGCGCGCGCTTCGGCGACCCGCACTGCGGGCACGTGCTGAGGCGCGGCGTCTCGAGCGAATGCGTGGCACGGCGCTTGTCGCGCCGGGACTTGGACGTTTTCCTCTTGGGGACTGCCATGAGCGGCGGCCAGTCTAGCGGAGAGTCGCGACCGGCAGGAGCACCCGGAAAGTGCTGCCCTCGCCCGGGACGGAGGACACGTCCACCGTCCCGCCGCTCTGGGTGACGATCCCGTGCACGGTCGACAGGCCGAGGCCGGTGCCGGAGCCGCGCTCCTTGGTCGTGAAGAACGGGTCGAAGAGCTTCGCGAGCGTCTCGGCGGGCATGCCGACGCCGTTGTCGGCGACCGCGAGGACGCCGTAGGCACCGGGCGCCACCCCCAGCCGCTCCGACTCCGGGCCGCGCGGAACGTCGATCCGGTCGATCGAGATCGAGATCCGGCCGCCCTGGCCCTCGAGCGCGTCGCGGGCGTTCGCGACCAGGTTCATCATCACCTGCTCGAGCTGGCCGGGGTCTGCGCAGACCGTCGCCGACCCGGTGAGGTCGAAGTCCATCTGGACGCCGTCGCCGGCCACGTGGAGCAGCATCGACTCGATCTCCTGCACCAGAGCGGCCAGGTCGAGGCGCTGCGGCGCGAGCTCCTGCCGGCGGCTGAAGGCGAGCAGCTGCCGCGTGAGCCGCACGGCGCGGCGCACCGTCTGGGCGATCTCGACGACGTACCGGCGCGCCGGGTGACCCTCGTCGAGGGTGCGCTCGGCTAGCTCGGCCGAGCCGTGCATGGCCGTCAGGAGGTTGTTGAAATCGTGGGCGATCCCGGCGGCGAGCCGGCCGAGTGCCTCGGTCTTCTGCGCGTGCCGAAGCGCCTCCTCGAGCTGCTTCCGCTCGGTGATGTCGACGAAGTAGCCCTGGATGAACTCCGGCTCGCCCTCGGCGTCGAGGACCGGCACCGATTCGTCGTGGATCCAGAGGTCGGAGCCGTCCTTCGCGCGCAGGCGGTAGTCGCGGCTGAACGGGCCGCGCTGGGCGCGGCTCCTGCGCATCTCCTCGAGCACGGGCGCCCGGTCGTCCGGGTGCAGGATCTCCTCGAAGAAGCCGGGCCGGTCGACCCAGTCCTCGGCCGCGTAGCCGGTGACCGTCTCGACCTGCGGGCTCATCCAGAGGGTGTGCGCCAGCGGCTCGAAGGCGTTCGTGTAGGTCACGAGCGGCGTGCGGAAGCGGATGCGCCCCTGGGTGTCGGCCATGAAGATGTGGAGCGGGTGCGGCGGTTCTTTTGTCATTCGCTGCCACTTTACAGGAAGTGTCAAATGGCATAGCATGACACGAGAATGAGTTCCGGACTCCGCGAGCGCAAGAAGCACGAGACCCGGCGGCGCCTGATGTACAGCGCCCTCGAGCTCTTCACCGAGCACGGCTACGACCGCGTGACGGTCGAGCACATCGCCGAGCGCGCGGACGTCGCCCCCCGCACGTTCTTCCGCTACTTCGACAGCAAGGCGTCCGCCTGCTTCGGGTTCACCGGGCCGTCCCTGGAGCAGATCAAGGCCTCGGACGACGTCATCGGCACGAACGAGCGGCAGGTGCGCGACTACGCGCGCCGCGTGCGGGAGGACCCCGCGTTCTACGCCACCCAGATCCACCTCGCGGTCGAGCACCCCCAGGTGCGGGTGAAGCGGCTCGAGGTGCTGCTCGCCTTCGACGACGCGGTCGCCGAAGGCCTGATGCGAGAGCACCCCGGGCTCGACCCGGCGACGGCGCGCCTCGCCGCGTACGTCCCGACCCACGTCATTCCGGCCGTGATGGAGAGCTGGTATCTCACCGGCGCCGACCCGAAAGGCCCGGACTGGGACGAGCCGCTCGCCGCGGCCCGCGAGGTCGTTCGCACTCTCGTCGCCCGCTAGAGTTCGGGCCGGCCCGTCGGCGGGCCGTCCCATGACGGATCTCTAGATCGAACACCCGCGTCTCTCGCCTTTCGATCGAAGGAGGTCCGCCCCATGCCGGGGTCGCTCGCAGCACGTGACATCTCGAAGAGCTACGCCGCTGTCCAGGTGCTGGACCGGGTCTCGCTCGTCGTCTCGCCCGGCGACCGTATCGGGATCGTCGGCCCGAACGGGATCGGGAAGTCGACGCTCCTGCGCGTCCTCGCCGGGCTCGAGCCGCCCGACCGGGGCTCGATCGTCGCCGGCGGCCGGATCGGCTACCTGCCGCAGGAGCCGGAGGCGCGGCCCGGCGAGACGGTGCGCGCCTACCTCGCGCGGCGCACCGGCGTCGGCGCGGCCGAGCGGGAGATGGAGGAGCTCGCCGCGCGGCTCCACGCCGAGCCCGAGCTTGCGGGTGCGTACACCGAGGCGCTCGACCGCTTCCTGGCGCTCGGCGGCGAGGACTTCGACGCGCGCGCCCGTGCGACCCTCGCCGACGTCGGCCTCGCAGCACGCAGCGATCGCGCGCTCGCGACGCTGTCCGGCGGCGAGGCGGCCCGCGCTGCGCTCGCGGCGATCCTGCTCTCGCGCTTCGACGTCTTCCTGCTCGACGAGCCGACGAACAACCTCGACTTCGCGGGGCTCGACCGGCTGGAGCGGTTCCTCGACGGGCTCGCCGCCGGCGTCGTGCTCGTCTCGCACGACCGCGCGTTCCTCGACCGGACGGTGACCCGTGTCGTCGAGATCGAGGCGGAGACGCGGCGCGTGCACGAATACGCGGGCACTTGGTCGGACTACGAGGCGGCGCGCGAGCACGCGCGGTCGCAGCACGAGGCCGCGTACGCCGACTACGTCGACGAACGCGATCGCTACTCGTCGCTACTGGCCAATCGGCGCGAGCAGGCGCGGACGCTCGGAACGAAGCAGACCGGCCGTCGAGCGACGAACGCGCTGCGCGGCAAGGTCGCGCAGGCGCGTCATCACCTCGACCACCTCGATGTGGTCGAGAAGCCGTGGTCGCCGTGGCAGCTGCAGCTGGACCTCGCGCCCGCGCCGCCGACCGGCGCGATCGTCGAGCTCAGGCGCGCGTGCGTCGAGGTCGGCGCGTTCCGGCTCGGCCCGGTCGACCTCCTGCTCGGCTTCGGCGACCGCCTCGCGATCGTCGGGCGAAACGGTGCGGGCAAGACGACACTCCTGCGCGCGATCGACGGCGGCGCGCCGCTCGCGGCAGGCGAGCGCCTTGCGGGCCGCGGCGCCGTCTTCGGCGCGCTCGACCAGACGCGCGACCTGTTCGCCGGCACGCTCCTCGCGGATTTCGCGGCGCGCTCGGCGCTCGAGCCGACCGAGGCCCGCACCCTGCTGGCGAAGTTCGCGCTCGGCGCCGACGACGTCGAGCGGGACGCGGCATCGCTCTCGCCCGGCGAGCGCACGCGCGCAGCGCTCGCGCTGTTCGCCGCGCGCGGCGTGAACTGCCTCATCCTCGACGAGCCGACGAACCACCTCGACCTGGAGGCGATCGAGCAGCTGGAGACGGCACTCGCGGGGTACGCAGGCTGCCTCGTCGTCGTGACCCATGACCGCCGCTTCCTGGAACGCCTGGCCGTGACTCGTACGATCACGCTGTGAGGATCGAAGCGCTCGTCCCCGACGACTGGCCCGCGGTGGCGGCGATCTACGAGGACGGGCTGGACATCGGGACGTTCGAGGAGTTCGTTCCGACCTGGCGCGAGTGGGACGCGGCGCATCTCGTCTGGCCGCGCCTCGTCGCCCGCGACGACGACGCCGTGCTCGGCTGGGCCGCGCTCGCGCCCGTGTCGCAGCGCGAGTGCTACCGCGGTGTCGCCGAGAACTCGATCTACGTCGCCCGCGAGGCGCGCGGGCGCGGCGTCGGACGGGCACTGCTCGAGGAGCTCTGCCGCGAGGCGGACGGCGCGCGCATCTGGACGCTCCAGGCGGGGATCCTCGCCGGCAACGACGCGTCGGTGGCGCTGCACGAGCGCTGCGGCTTTCGCGTCGTCGGCGTGCGTGAGCGGCTCGCCCGCAAGCGCGGCGAGTGGCGCGACGTCATCCTGATGGAGCGGCGCTCAGCTCTGGTCTCGTAGCGCCTGGAGCGCGGCCCAGCGCGGGTCGCCCTGCTCCTGCTCGTGGACGTGCGGCTCGTCGTTCAGGTTCTTGCCGCACTCACCGCAGAGGCCGGCGCAGTCGGGGCGGCAGAGGATCTTGTCCGGCAGCGCGAGCGCGACCGCGTCGCGGGCCCACTGCGAGAGCTCGAGGTTGTTGCCGGCGACGTACGGCGTCGTCATCTGCTCGTCCTCGGGGTTCTCGGCCTGGTACTCGCGCGCGTGAATCGGCAGCTCGAGCACGGCGTCGCCCAGACAGCGGTAGCACGGCCCGAAGAGCCGCGCGGTGAACGCGAGCGTGAAGACCGTCCCGGTGTTCGCGCGCGTGATCTCGAACGCGGCCGGCACCTCTTCGGGCACCGGCACGTACCGCTGACCCCCGAAATCGAACGCCGGCAGCTCGACGTCGAGCTCGTCGCGGTACTGCTCGCCCGGACGGAGCTTCACCTGTCTCAGTGAGAAGCTCGTCACGACGTCCAGGGTAGCGCCGGACGTCTTCTTGATGCGAAGCGCGCTTCGCGGTGCCTGTCGATCAGGCGTCGAGCGGCTGGCCGAACGCGATGTCGTAGCCGTCCGGGTCGGTCACGCCGAACTCGCGAAAGCCGTGCGGCTTGTTCGAGATCGAGTAGTCGATCGGGCAGCCGCGCTCCTGCACCTCGGCGTAGATCGCGTCGGCGTCGTCGACGCGGACGTACACGTTCCACATCTTCTCGACGACGTGCCAGTTCGGGACGAGCTTGGCGTCCGGAGGCGCCTGCTGCAGGAGCACGATCGCCTCGTCGCGCTTCACAACGGCGAAGTCCGGCGGCTCCCCGTGCAGCG
The DNA here is from genome assembly GCA_035651895.1 of Gaiellaceae bacterium. Classification (GTDB taxonomy): domain Bacteria; phylum Actinomycetota; class Thermoleophilia; order Gaiellales; family Gaiellaceae; genus PALSA-600. The sequence goes on along the minus strand of DASREW010000027.1, from coordinate 183,471 downwards.
AGCACTCGAAGCCGAGCAGGTCGCGGTAGAACGCGACCGTCCGGTCGAGGTCGGAGGCGAGCAGCACCGGCGAGACGCCGGTCAGGCGCATCAGTAGTTGGAGCCGTTGTCGGAGAGATCGACCGGGCCGATCCCGGCGACGACCGACTCCTGCGACCGCTCGTGCAGACGCTCGCGCCCGCGGCGCACCGCGGTGAGGAACTTGTCGAGGTTCGTCTCGAGCGTCGCGAGCATCCCGTCGGCCCAGTCCTCCATCTCGAGCCGCATCTCGCGGGCGTTCCGCCGCGCCTCGTCGATGATCTCCTGCGCCTGCCGCTCGGCCAGCTTGACGATCTCCGTCTGCGACGCCTCGCGCACCGCCTGCTCACGCGCCTCCTGCAGCAGCCTGTCCTGCTCGCGCTTCGCCTCGGCGAGCATCTCCTGCCGCTCCTTCACGATCCAGCGGGCCTGCTTGATCTCCTCCGGGATCGTCGCGCGCATCTGGTCGAGGATGTCGTAGATCTCCTCGCGGTCGATCCGCACCTGGTCGGTCAGGGGGACGGCCTTCGCGTTGTGCACGAGGTCGTCGAGCTTGTCGATCAAAACCAGTACGTCCATGACGTTCCAGTCTACTCCTGGTCGCTGACGGGAGCGCCGCCACGGCCGTTCGGGAACATCTCCTTCAGGCGCGCGGCAACTGCTCGGGGCACGAGTTCTTCGACATTTCCGCCGAACGAGGCGATCTCCTTCACCCCGCTCGACGAGACGAAGCTCACCTGGGGGCTCGCCATCACGTAGACGGTCTCGATGTCCGGGGCGAGCGTCCGGTTCAGCTGGTTCATCTGGAACTCCCACTCGAAGTCCGAGACGACCCGCAGGCCCTTGACGATCGCCTTGGCGTCCCAGCGCCGCGCGAAGTCGACGACGAGCTCGCTGAAGACGTCCACCTCGACGTTCGAGACGACCCCTTCGAGCGCCTCCCTGAGGAACTCGACCCGCTCCGGAACGGCGAACATCGGCGTCTTGTGGTGCGGGTTGTTGACCACGCCGACCACGACGCGGTCGAAGATGCGGGCCGCGCGTGTGATCACGTCGACGTGCCCGTTGGTGACGGGGTCGTAGGTGCCGGGGTAGATGGCGGTGATCACTGTTCGAATAGCGTAAGCCGCGCGGAGCCGTACGTGCGGGACGTTCGCTCTCGCAGACCCGGGACCTCGGGCGCCGGCTCCCGGCTCGAGGTCTCCCAGACGAGCAGGCCGTCCTTGGTCAGCAGCTTGCCGAGGTGCGGCGCGAGGCGGGTCCGGTCGAAGTCGTAGGGCGGGTCGCAGAGCACGAGGTCGTAGTGCAGCCGCTCCTGCTGCAGCGCCCGGACGACGTCGAGTTGGAGCACGGTGCCGTGGAGGCCGAGCTTGTCGAGGTTCGCGTTGATGACGCGCGCCGCGTCACGGTCGCTCTCGACGAAGGTCGCACGTGCGGCGCCGCGGGAGAGCGCCTCGAGCCCCATCGCCCCCGAGCCGGCGAAGAGGTCGAGCACGTCCGCGTCGTCGACGGGGCCGATCAGGTTGAACGCGTTCTCGCGGACGCGGTCGGACGTCGGCCGCGTATCGCGTCCCTTCGGCGCCGCGATCCGCTGCCCGCGATGGGTGCCGGCGATGATCCTCACGAGGTCACAGTCAGGAACCTGGTTCGCGGAGCGAACCAGGTTCCAGTCGTTCTCGTCACGCGATGTCCGCGACGAAGTGGACGAGCGCGACGAGACCGACCGTCCAAACGACGATGCGGATCATCCAACGGCTCGGCGGGGAGCTGCGAAGCATGGAACCGAGGCCCCGCGAGCGCAGCGAGGCGTCTACGCGAAAGGCGCCTTGGAACAGGAGGGCGAGCAGGACGCAAATGCCGACCCCGATCAGGCTGCCGACGGTGTTAGACACCTATCTCGACGTTGCCGGCGGCTGCGAGGCGGTCGGCCTCGTCCTGCCACGGGCCGTCTTCGTCACGCAGGCGGGACGCCAGCTCGCGGGCGCGTTCAATCAGGTCGCGGTCGGCCCGCAGCTTCGTGAAGCGCAGATCGCTCAGGCCGGACTGCTGCGTGCCGAGCAGCTGACCCTCGCCGCGCAGCTCCAGATCGGTCTCCGCAAGCTCGAAGCCGTCCGTCGTGTCGACGAGCGCCTGCAGACGCGACTGGGCCGTGTCGGTCAGCTCCGCCTTGTCGCGTGAGATCAGCAGGCAGTAGCTCTGCTCGGCGCCACGCCCGACACGGCCGCGCAGCTGATGGAGCTGCGCGAGGCCGAAGCGATCCGCCTCCTGCACGATCATGATCGTCGCGTTCGGGACGTCGACACCCACCTCGATCACCGTCGTCGCAACGAGCACGTCGAGCTCCCGCTCCTTGAACTGCCGCATCACCTCGCGCCGGTCGGCCGGCCTCAGCTTCCCGTGCAGCAGCCCGACGCGGTAGCCCTTCAGCTCCGCGCGCCGGAGCCGTTCGGCCTCCGCCTCGGCCGCGCGCGCAAGCCGCGTCTCCGACTGCTCGATCAGCGGGCAGACGACGTACGCCTGCCGCCCCGCATCGAGATGCACGCGCAGCCGCTCGTACGCCTCCGACGAGCGCTCTGCGCCGACCCACGCGGTGACGATCGGCTTCCGGTTCGCCGGCGGCTTGGCGATCTCGCTCACCGCGAGGTCGCCGTAGATCGTGAGCGCAAGCGTGCGCGGGATCGGCGTCGCCGTCATGTGCAGCACGTGCGGCGAGCGCTGCTCCGCGAGCGCCTTTCGCTGCTCGACGCCGAAACGGTGCTGCTCGTCGACGACGGCGACGGCGAGATCGCGGAACTGCACGTCCGGCTGGATCAGGGCGTGCGTCCCGACGACGATCGGCGCCTCGACACTGCCTTTGACGCTCCCGGTGACGAGCCCCACCTCGACCCCGAGCGGCTCGCACAGCGCCTGGATCGTCAGGAAGTGCTGTTCGGCGAGCGTCTCGGTGGGCGCCATCAGCGCACCCTGCTTGCCGTTCTCGACCGCACGCAGGAGCGCGTAGAGCGCGACGACCGTCTTGCCGGAGCCGACGTCACCCTGCAGCAGCCGCTGCATCGGCATGGTCTGAGCGAGGTCGAGATCGATCTCGAGGATCGCCTTCTCCTGATGCGCCGTGAACGCGAACGGAAGCGTCTCCCTGTACCGGTCGATCAACGCCCCGGGGGACGCGAGCGACGGCGCGACCGCGTCGACGGTCCGTGAGCGGGCGACGACGAGCTGCAACGCGAGCAGCTCGTCGAGCGCGAGCCGGCGGCGCGCGTCCTCCGCCTGCTCGAGGCTCGCGGGGAAGTGCACCGCGAGCAGCGCGTCGGCGCGCGACGGCAGCTCCTGCTCGGCCGGCAGCGGATCCGGCAGGAACCGCCCGTGCTGCGCAAGCGCCGCGCGCGCGAGCTCGCGCAGCCGTGTCGCGGGCACCTGCTCGCTCGCCGGATACACGGGCGCGAAGTCGGCCGTGGCGCGCGCCTCGCCCACGTCGTAGCTCTTGACGTCGAAGCCGTAGCGGCCGAGCTTGCCGCGCAGGCGCACGTGCGTCCCCGGGGTGAGCTTGTCGACGAGCCAGGGCTGGTTGAACCACGACGCGCCGATCGTCCCCGTGGCGTCCTTCACGCGAGCGGTGACGATCGTGCGGCGGCCGCCGATCCGCCGTGCGCGAACGTCGACGACCTCGCCCGCGATCGCCACTTCGTCGTCGCCCCACAGCTTCGCGATCGGGATCTCGTCGACTGCGCGCTCGTAGCGGCGCGGCCGGTGGAGCAGCACGTCGCGGACGGTCTCGATGCCGAGAGCGCGCAGGCGCTTGGCGAGCGACGGCCCGACGCCCGGCAGCGTCGTCACCGCGAGCTGCTCGATGCGGAAGGGCGCGGCCCAGCCGCGCGGGCGCGGCCAGTCGCTCTGGACCACACCTGTGAAACCCGTATGCACTCGGGTCATCGTCGCCACCGGGGACCGAGCATAGGACCCGGTCCGGACGGACCCCTTACTCGCTGTCCTCGTACCAGAAGAAGCCGACCGTGCCGGGACCGGCGTGGGTGCCGATCACGGCGCCGAGCTGCGTTGCGATCTCGATCTCCGCCTGCGGCCGCACGTACTCGACCATCGTGCGTAACGCGTCGAGCCGTTCGGGCGCGGCCGCGTGCGCGATCCCGACCTTGAGCGCCGGCGAGTCGGTCGAGCTCGCCTCGAACGTCGACGCGAACTCGGCGAACGCCTTGTGGTTTCCGCGCACGCGCTTCAGCGGCACGACCTCGCCGTCGCGGATCGTCAGGATCGGCTTCACATTCAACAGGTTGCCCGCGAGCGCCGCCGCCTTGCCGATACGCCCACCCTTCGCCAGGTACTCGAGCGTGTTCACGGTGAAGAGCAGGTCGTGCGTTCGGTCGTAACGCGCGACGAACTCGTCGATCTCCTCGTCGGTCGTCCCGCGCTCGAGCCGGCGCTGGATCCCGAGGGCGAGCATCGCGAGCGCCGCCGACACCGTGTGCGTGTCGATCACCCGCACCTTGTCGCCGCCGAGCATCCCGGCCGCCGTCTCGGCGCTCGCGAACGTGCCGGAGAGCGTCGAGGAGATCTGCAGCGACAGGATCCGCTCGTACTGCGGCGCGAGCTCCTCGTACGTGGCGAGAAAGTCGCCCGGCGTCGGCTGCGAGGTAGTCGGCAGCTCCGCGCTCGTCGTCAGCCGCTCGTAGAACCGCGCCGGATCGATCTCGGCGTAGTCCCGGAAGCTCTCGTCGCCGAAGCGAACGTAGAGCGGCACGACACGGAAGTTGGCAAAGCGCTCGCGCGCCTCCGGAAAGTCGGCAGTCGAGTCGAGGACGATCGCGGTGTTCTCTGCGGTGAGGTTCATGCGGCGGCCGCGTCGCGGACGACCCGCACGAGCTGGTCGAAGTCCTCGTCCTTCGTGACGCACGCGACGGCGCCGGCCGACAGCACCTCGTTCACCTCTTCGGCGGTCACCGAGGCCGTCAGGCAGACGACCTTCGTGCCGGGCGCGGCGTCGAGCACTGCGCGGGTTGTCTCCGCTCCGTTGAGGCCCGGCATGCGGTAGTCCATCAGCACGACGTCAGGTCGAAGATCGCGGCAAAGCTCCGGCGCGTCAAGGCCGGACGAGACGCTGCCGACCACGTCGATCTCGTCGCGCAGCCCGAAAAGCAGCTCGAGCGTCTCGCGGAAGGTGTCGTTGTCCTCGACGAGGACGACGCGAACCGCCATCAGACCGCCACCTCGGCAAAGAGCCGGTCGCAGACGAGGCCCGCCGGTGGGTGCCGGACGGCGGCGGTCGCGGCGACCGCTCCGCCCCAGGAATGGCCGGCGTAGATGTCGGCGCCCGTCGCGGCCAGCTCGTCGGCGAGGCTCTCGAGGCGCCAGTCCTCGCCGGCCGCGTAGCCCGGGTCGAGCGCGACCACCTCGAGCCCGGGCCGGAGCGCGATCTTCATTCGGCGGACAGCAGCAACGGGTAGTGCGGCTGCCCTCCCTGGTGCACGTCGAGCTCGAGCTCGGGATGCTCGGCGCGAATGCGGTCGAGCAGCCCGTCGAGCACCGGCGGCTCCGCTCCGGTGAGCAGCGTGAGGATCCCGCGCGGCTCGCGCAGGAGCTCGGCGAGCACGGCGGCTGCGACCTCGTCGAACGTGTCGCCGCCGGCGACCGGCTCGCCGTCGGCGAGGCCGAGCCACTTGCCCGCTTCGACGTCGACGCCGTTCAGCTGCACGTCGCGGCTTGCCACCGTGACCGCGCCGGTCGCCACCGCATCCGCAGCCTCGCTCATCGCCTCGGCGTTCGCCTCGACGTCCGTCGCAGGGTCGAACGCGACGAGCGCGGCGAGACCGGCCTGGATCGAGCGCGTCGGGATGACGCGCACCTTCTTCGACGAGTGGTCCGCCGCTTGCTCGGCGCTCATGATCACGTTGCCGTTGTTCGGCAGCAGCACGACCTCGTCTGCGGGCGCGCGTTCGATCGCGTCGAGCAGCTCCGCGGTTGCCGGGTTCATCGTGCTGCCTCCGTCGACGACGCGCGCGCCGAAGCTCTCGAACAGCGCGCGGTTGCCGGCGCCCGCCGCGACCGCGACGACCGCACACGTGTCGACGGTGTCGTCAGCCGGACCGAGAAGCCGCTCTTCGCGCTCCTGCGTCTGGACGTGCATGTTCGCGATCTCGACGCCGCCGATCGTCCCGCGCGCGACACCGAGCGATAGCGCCTTGCCCGGATCGTCGGTGTGCACGTGCACCTTCAGCGCGGTGCGGTCGCCGACGACGAGCAGCGAGTCGCCGAGCGGCTCGAGCTGCGACTCGAGCTCGTCGGCGTCGAGGCCGTCGCCCTCGACGACGAACACCGTGCAGTACCGATACTGCGACAGCTCCTGATGGATCGCGTCGAGACCGACCTCGCCGCCGCTCTCGACGAGCTCGGGCAGCGCTTCACCGGTGATCGCGGCGTGGACGCCGCGCACGATCTCGACGAGCCCGGCCGCACCCGCGTCGACGACTCCCGCCTCGCGCAGCACCTCGAGCATGTCGCGCGTCTGCGCGACGGTGTCGTCGCCGCGCGCGATGATCGTCGCCAGGTCTCCGCCGTGCTCCGCCGCGTCGGCCATCGAGCGGATCGCGGTGAGCATCGTCCCCTCGACCGGCTTCTTCACCGCCCGGTACGCGGCGTCGCTCGCGGAGCGGAACGCCCTGGCGAGGTCGTCGCTCTCCGCGAGTGACTCGCAGGCGCCGCGAACGATCTGCGAGAGGATCACGCCCGAGTTGCCGCGCGCGCCCATGAGCGCCGCGCGCGCGATCTCCTTCGCGAGACCCGCGCGATCGTCGGGCCCGTCCTTGTGCAGCGCTTCGTCGACTGCGCGAACGGTGAGCGTGAGGTTCGTGCCGGTGTCGCCGTCGGGAACGGGATAGACGTTCAGGTCGTCGATGCGGCGGCGGTTCGCCTCGATCGACGCGAGCGCACCTTCGACGAGCTCGAGTGCGCGCTGCCTCACGCCGACTGCTTCACGCGTTGGATGACGACCTCGACGGCCTGCACCGAGAGCCCCGTCAGCCGTTCCACCTCGTAGGCGACCTGCGAGCGCACGGTCGAGGCGACCTCGGCCAGGTTGAGCCCGTGCGCGACGACGACGTGCACCTCGATCCGAAGGGCGTCCGTTCCGCCTTCGACGCTGACACCTTCGCGCCGGAACATGCGGCCGACGCGCGAGCCGGCGGACAGCCCGACGACGCCGTAGCAGCCGAGCGTCGTCTCGGCGACGATCTCCGCGACCGCCTCGCGGGCGATCGTGAGCCGGCCGTGTTCCAGCGTCAGCGTCAGCTCGTCCGCCACAGCGGACAATTAGACCGGATTCCGTGCGCAGAGGTTGCTAGACGGGCCGGCGGGAGCCGTTCGCTGGCCGCGGCCGCGGCTAGCGGCTCCGTCAGCGAACGGCGGAGCCGTTCGCGACCGGTGCCGCTAGACGGCTTTGGTGACCTTGCCGCTCTTCAAGCAGCGGGTGCACACGTAGGCGCGGGTCGGCGAGCCCTTCAGCAGGATCCTCACCCGCTGGAGGTTCGGGTCGAAGCGCCGCTTGGTGGCCACCATCGAGTGCGAGCGGTGGTTCCCGAACGCAGGCTTCTTGCCGCAGATTGCGCAGACCTTGCTCATAGCGGTCGGCAGTGTAGCGGAGGCCTACGTGCGGGCGCTCGCCCGCAGGCGGGCGAAGAGATCGGCCATCTCGAGCGCCGAGCGGACGGCTTCGGCCGCCTTGTGGATGCGCTCCTCGGCCTGCTCGACGTTCTCGACCGTCAGGACGCCGAAGGACACCGGCACGCCGGTCTCGATCCCGGCGAGCTGGAGGCCCGACGCGCACTCGGAGGCCACGTACTCGAAGTGCGGCGTGTCGCCGCGGACGATCGCGCCGAGCGCGACGATGCACGCGTAGCGGCGCGTCTTCGCGAGCGCCATGGCCGCGAGCGGCAGCTCGAACGCGCCCGGCACCGGCATGACCGTGATCCCGTCTTGCGCGACACCGAGCTCCGTGAGCGCGTCGAGCGCGGTCTGGAGCATCTTGTCGGTCACGCCGCCGTTGAAGCGCGAGACCACGACCCCGACCGAACGGCGGTGACCGAGCGGCGTGCCCTCGAGGACGGTGAACCCGTCCGGCACGCGAATCTCGCCGCGCACGTGCTCGACGCTCGCGTCGGCGGGCGACTCCTCGATCACGGCAGCGGACTCGGCCGCCGGCCAGCCCTGGAAGGGATCGCTGGGCGACTCGTCGGTGTCCTCACCCACCTCCGGCTCGACCGGCGTGTCCGTCAGCACCGGCTGCGTGAACACCGGCGCCGGCGGCGGCGAAGAGACGGGCGGCACCGAGATCGGCGGCGTGAGGGGCGGGAACTCCGGCTTGTCGAACTCGCTCATTCAGATGACTCCGGTTCGTAATCGAGGTTCTTCAGATCCTGATGGTGCAACCTGTGACCGAGCTTAGCCCGCTTGGTGGAGAGATACCGTCTGTTTTCGGTGTGAGGTGCGACCTCGATCGGCACCTGCTCGACGACCGTGAGCCCGAAGCCGTCGATCCCCGTCAGCTTCTTCGGGTTGTTCGTGAGGATCCGGATCGTCGTGAGGCCGAGATCGGCGAGGATCTGGTTGCCGATGCCGTAGTCGCGCGCGTCGGCCGGGAAGCCGAGCTCGAGGTTCGCCTCGACGGTGTCGAAGCCCTGTTCCTGCAGCTCGTAGGCGCGCAGCTTGTTCAGCAGGCCGATGCCGCGACCTTCCTGCGCCATGTAGAGCAGCACGCCGCGCCCCTCTTCTTCGATCTGCGCGAGCGCCTGCTCGAGCTGTTCGCCACAGTCGCAACGAAGTGAGTGGAAGACGTCACCGGTGAGGCACTCCGAGTGGACACGCACGAGGACGTGCTCCGCCCCGTCGACGTCGCCCTTGACGAGCGCGACGTGCGTCTTGCCGTTCAGCTTCTCCTTGAACGCGATCGCGTTGAACTCGCCGAACTCGGTCGGCAAGCGAACCGACGCGCCGCGTTCGACGAGCTTCTCGTGGCGGCGCCGGTACTCGACGAGGTCGGCGACGGTGACCATCTTCAAGCCGTGCCGCTCGCAGTACGGCACGAGGTCGGGCACACGCGCCATCGAGCCGTCGTCGTTCATGATCTCGCACACGACGCCGCTCGGATTCAGTCCGGCGAGCCGCGCGAGATCGACAGCCGCCTCCGTCTGCCCGATGCGCTCCAGCACGCCGCCCGGCTTCGCGCGCAGCGGGAACACGTGCCCCGGCTGCACAAGGTCGTGCGGGCTCGACGCAGGGTGGATCGCAACCTGAATGGTGCGGCTGCGGTCGGCGGCGGAGATGCCCGTCGTCACGCCCTCGCGCGCCTCGATGCTCACGGTGAAGGCGGTCCCGAGCGGCGCCTCGTTGTGCTCGGTCATCGGCCGGAGGCCGAGCTCGTCGGCGCGCTCCTCCGTCAGGCAGAGACAGATGAGCCCGCGCGCGTGCGTCGCCATGAAGTTGATCGCCTCGGGCGTCGCAAACTGCGCTGCGATCGTCAGATCGCCTTCGTTCTCGCGGTCGGGATCGTCGACGACGACGACCATCCGCCCTTCGCGGATGTCCTCGATCGCTTCTTCGATCGTCGCGAAAGGGGTCGTGACTGCTGCCACCCCGGAAGGCTAGCGGGGCAGCAGTTTCTCGACGTACTTGGCCAACACGTCGACCTCGAGGTTCACGCGATCTTCACGTTGCAGGTCACCGAGGGTCGTGTGCTCGAGCGTGTGCGGGATCAGCGCCACGGCGAAGCCGCGGTCGTCCTCGGCGGCGACGGTCAGGCTCGTTCCCTGCACGGCGATCGAGCCCTTCTCGACCACGTAGCGCAGCAGGTCGGCCGGCGCGTCGAACCAGTGCAGCCCGTCTTCGACGCCGCGGAAGGTGCCGACGCCGTCGACGTGTCCCTGGACGTAGTGGCCGCCGAGCGCGTCACCCGCGCGAAGCGCGGGCTCGAGGTTCACACGAGAGCCGGCGCGAAGGTCGCCCAGGCTCGTGCGCGACAGCGTCTCGGCGACGGCGTCGAAGGCGAGCGCCCCGTCGGTCGCGACGACGGTGAGACAGGCGCCGTTGATTGCGATCGAGTCGCCTTCGTTCGCTTCGAGCGACGCGTCGATCACGAGCCGGCCGCCGTCCATCGACCGGACGGTGCCGACCTCACGGATCAGACCGGTGAACATCAGTCGCCGTAGACGAGCGTCTCGACCGCTTCGCGGACGAGCACCTCGAGCTGGGCGCGCTCGCCCGGCACCGCGGTCTGCAGCTCGGCGAGGAGCTCGTTGACCGCGTCACGGCCGCCGGGAGCGAGCTCGTCGGTGCCGATCTGCTCCACCTTGCGCCGCAGCTCGTCGTTCCCGAGCTGGCGCGTCAGCCAGTGGGAGAGGTGAGTGACGATCTGATCGTCGGCGCGCTGGGATTCAGGGTTCGTGGACATACGCCTCGAGGAGCACGTCCGCCCCGACTCCTCGTGCCCGCAGGCGGCCGAACGTGCGCGGGGAGGGTAGCGCAGGGAACGCCGAAGGGCCGGAGCCGGCGACCGTCGGCGCGACGAAGAGCAGCAGCTTGTCGACCAGGTCGGCCTCGAGGAACGCTGCGGCGAGCGTCGGCCCGCCCTCGAGCAGGAGCGACTGGACGCCCTCGGCCGCGAGGGCCGTGAGCTCGGCCTCGAGCGGGCCGGTCCGCTGCTCGAGCTCGAGCCCGTCCGGCACGTCGTTCCGCGCGAAGACGAGCCGCCGCGGCTGGCCCTTCGGGGTCGCGACGTCGCGCGCATCGAGCCTCGGCCGGTCGGCGCGCGCCGTGCCGGCCCCGACGGCGACCGCGTCGACCTCCGCCCGGAGCTCGTGCACCGCGCGGCGAGCGTCCGCGCCGGTCACCCACCGCTCGCCGGGAACGGTCACGCGCCCGTCGAGCGTCACCGCCGCCTTGGAGATCACGAACGGGCGCCGCTTCGCCACCCACGTGCGCCAGTACTCGTTCACCGCGCGCGCCTCGAACGAGTCGACGAACTCGACGTCGACGCCTGCAGCGCGCAGACGCTCCGCGCCGCCCGCGGCCTCCGGATTCGGATCGTGTGCGCCGAACACGACGCGCTCGACACCTGCCGCGAGGATCGCGTCGGCGCAAGGCGGCGTCGTGCCGTGGTGATTGCACGGCTCGAGCGAGACGTAGAGCGTGGCGTCTCGGGCGCGGTCGCCTGCCGCCGCCAGCGCGACCACCTCCGCATGCCGCCCGTCGGGCTCGGTCGCGCCTTCGCCGACCACTTCGCCGTCGCGGACCACGACCGCGCCGACGGACGGCTTGGGGTACGCGCTGTTCCGCTCGGCGCGCGCGAGCTCGATCGCTCTGGCGAGGGTCACACGAGCGCTTGTACCAGCCGCCGGTAGGCCCGCGGCAGGTCCTCGCGCGAGAAGATCGAGTTGCCGGCGACGAAGAGGGTCACGCCTTCGTCGTTCAGCTGCTTGATGTTGTCCTGGTTCACGCCGCCGTCGACCTGGATGTGCACCGTGTCGGGCAGCTCCGCCCGCAGCCGCGTCACACGCTCGAATGTCTCCGGGCGGAACTCCTGGCCGGAGTAGCCAGGGTGGATGCTCATACAGAGGACGATGTCTGCGCTGCCGGAGACCTTCGCGACCTCTTCGGGCTCGGTCTCGGGGACGAACGCGACGCCGACCTGCAACTCGTTCTCGCGGGCGGCCCGAATCGTGGCGGGGACGTCGTCGACCGCCTCGTAGTGGAACGTCACGCTGTCGCCGCCCGCCTCGGCGACCGGCCGGAAGTGCTTGACCGGGTCGTCGACCATCAGATGCACGTCGATCGCCCCGCCGTAGCGATGGATGATCGGCGAGATCGACTGCAGCACGATCGGCCCCATCGTGATCGGCTCGACGAAGTGCCCGTCGCCGACGTCGAAGTGGAAGACGCGGCATTCGGAGCGCAGCAGCACCTCGATCTGCTCACCGAGATGCGCGAAGTCGGCTGCGTAGATCGACGGCTCGACCTCGACGGTACGGATCCATTCGCTCCAGGGCATCTAGGGACGATGGTACGACGCCCGCAGGCGGGCAATGAAGAAGCCGCTCGTGTGGTCGCGGTCGGGCCGCGTGAGCAGGAACTCCGGGCGGCGGTGGTGCGCGTACTGCGGCCACTCCTCCGTGAGCGGATCGATCTCGAGCCCGCTCGCGTCGACGACGGCCTCGTTCTCGTCGGCATTCAGCGTGCAGACCGAGTAGACGATCGTGCCGCCGGGCTTGGTCCGCTCGGCGGCCGCGCGCAGCAGCTCGAGCTGCAGCTCGGGCAGCGGGCGCGCGCGCCAGCGAAGGTCGGGCCGGCGCGCGAGCACACCGAGCCCGGAGCACGGCGCATCGACGAGCGCCCGGTCGAAGCCGCTCTCGTCGAGCTCACGCGCGTCCACGTTGACGACGCGGACGTTCGGGCCGACGTTTCCGGCGAGAGCCTTCGCGCGCCCCGGATGGACCTCGACGGCGGTGACCTCGCCGCGGAGCATCATCGTCTTGCCGCCGGGCGCAGCGCAGGTATCGAGGATCCGCTCGCCCTCCTGCGAACCGACGACGAGCGCCGCCAGCTGCGACGCGCGCGACATCGGCCGCATCGTTGATATATCGACGGCCGCGACCTGATATGCGCCGGGGATATCAGTGGCCTCGCCGACCGGCTCGGCCGCCCGCACCTCGAGCGCCGGCGGCTCGTTCTGGCTTCGCATCAGGGAAAGCGCGTCCTCGGGGCCGAAGTCGCGCTGATATATCGCTGCGATCCAGTCGGGATATGAGAGCTTCACCGGCCCGTCCGGCAGCGAGGCGACGAGACCGCGGAGCCCCTGCGCGAGCCGGCGCATGACGGCGTTCGTGAACGGGACCGCTCGCTCGAGCCGCGCCGCGCGCACGAGCTCGACCGCGTCGTCGACGACTGCGTGCTCCGCCTGATCGGTGAACGCGAGCTGGTAGGCGCCGAGCCGCAGCGCCGTCCGCACCGGCGGGTCGAGCTTGCGCACCGGGCGCTTCCCGAGCCGGTCGATTCCGAAGTCGAGCGTCCGCATCCGCTGCACCGTTCCGTACGCGAGCCGCTGGGCGAGCGCGCGATCGCGGTCGTCGAGGCCTGCGACTGCGGACGCGAGCGCGCGGTCCGCGTATGCGTCCTCTTCGAAGACGCGGCGCACCACCTCGTACGCCGCGCGCCGCGCCGGCGCGATCACCGGACGCCGCGCAGGAACTCGTCGTAGCTCATCCGGCTTCGCCCCTCCGGCTGCACGACCTCGGGGACGAACGCCCCGTCCTCGAGGCGCGCCTGCCAGACGGTGACGCGCCGGCCGTGGAGCTCGGCCCACGCGCCGATGTGCGGCGAGAGCGCGCGGACCCGCCGCCACGAATCGACCGGATCGGCGAGGTCGAGCTCACGATCGGCCGGGGCGATCTTCTCCGCGTAATTCGCCTCGCCGGCCTGCGGCTCGAAGCTCGGCGCGGCAATGACGCGGTCGAGCAGCTCCGCGGCAAGCTCGCCCGCGCGCGCGTAGACGCCGCCCGCGTCGAGCGTGCCGATTGCGAACGCCTCTTGCGCTGCGATCGGACCGGCATCGAGCTCCGCAACCGTCTCGTGGATCGTCACGCCCGTCTGCTCGTCGCCGGCAAGGATGGCGCGCTCCACCGGCGCGGCACCGCGCCAGCGCGGCAGCAGCGACGGATGCACGTTGAGCCACAGCGACCGCTCGAGCAGCCGCGGCGGAATGTAGAGGCCGTAGGCGCAGACGACGACGCGCTCGACCTCCTCGGGCAGCTCCGGCTTCTCCGGCTGGTGCACCGCGATGTCGAGCGCGATAGCAACGTCCTTCGCCGGCGGCGGCGCGAGCTTGCGGCCGCGTCCGCGCGGCGCGTCGGGGCGCGTGAGCAGGAACGCGACGTCGTGGATCTGCGCGAGCCGTTCGAGCACGTCGGCGCCGAGCGGTGCAGTGGCGGCGACGCCTATCCGCATCAGTGGGCTACCCGATGACCGCGCGCGGCCGCAGAATCCCGAGCGCCTCTTTGCGGTGCTCGTCGTTGGTGCGGTCGATGATCAGGACGCCGTCGAGATGGTCGAGCTCGTGCTGGACGATGCGCGCGGCGTAGTCGTCGAGCTCGAGGCGCAGATCCTCGCCGTGCGCGTCCTTCCCCTCGAGCACGACGTGCACCGCGCGGTCGACCGGAACGCGCACGCCCTGGAGCGAGAGGCAACCTTCCTCGTCGGAGGCGGTCTCGTCGTCACGCTCCGAGATCACCGGATTCACGATCACGCGCGCATCCTCGTTCGGATCGGGCTGGAAGACGAACAGCCGGCGCAGGACACCGACCTGCGTCGCGGCGAGACCGATGCCCTGCGCGTCGTGCATCAGCGCGACCATCCGGTCGACGAGCCGGTGCAGGTCGTCGTCGAACTCCGCGACCTCGTGCGCCTTCAGCCGCAGGGCCGGGTCGCCGTACTGGCGGATCTGGGCGAGCGCGAGCCGGCGGCGCGCGTCGGCCTCGGCCTCGGCCCGCGCCTCCTCGTCGACCGCAGCCTCGTCGTGGCCGTGGTCGTGATCGTGCTCGTGGTCGTGATCGTGTTCGTGCGCCACAGAAGCGGCCAGTCTAGTCAGGCGGGAAGCGCTCGAGGATCCAGGCTGCGTCGAGCGGCTCGCGGCGGTACGGCTTGCCGCCGACCTTCACGTAGTCACGGGTCCGCGGATCCATTGCGAGCCTCGCCTCGACCGGGTACCAGCGGTTGTGACGCTCGATCAGGTCGTTGACGTCGCCGAAGTCCCAGCGCTCGGCGACGCGGCGCCAGCTCTCGCCGTCGGCGCGCGCGGCGTACGCGGCGGCCAGCCTGTTCGTGTGCGCGTCGACCGCCGCGTCGATCTCGCGCAGCCGCTGCATGTACGGCAGCGGCCCGCCGAGCGAGGCGAGGTACCGGTCGGGCTCGGGACGGAAACGGCGAATCCGGCGCTTGAGCGGCCGCCCGGTGAGCGGGTTGATCTCGAACTCGTCGGCGAGCTTCTTCCGCTCGGCCGCGGAGGGCGGCGTCACGTCGCGAACCCCCCATTCGCCGATGATGTCCTCCGGCCGGCGCTTCACGGCGCCAACGTAGCTACAGCGACTGCGGATCGACGTCCACAACCGCACTCAGGCGGGCGCGGCGCATCGCCGGCGCCGCAGCCGACAGGAGGTGCGCCGCCTGGGACGCGATCCGTCGCGGCTGGTTCGTCTTCGCGACGAGCTGCGCGCGGTGCTTGCCGCGCAGCCGCAGCAGCACGGCGGGCCCGAGCAGCTCGGCGCCGCGCACACCCGCCTTCAGCTCCTCGAGCGCGCGCACGACCGGCTCGAGCGCCGGGCCGGTGACGACGATCCGCACGAGGTGCGCGTACGGCGGGTAGTCGAGGGCGCGCCGTCGCTCGAGCTCCTCGCTGAGGAACCGCGCGACGTCGTGGCGGGCGGCGTAGACGATCGGCCGTGCGTCGGGCTGGAAGGTCTGGACGAGCACGCGCCCGGGTGCATCGCGGCCGCTGCGGCCGGCGAGCTGCGTGATCAGCTGGAACGTCCGCTCCTCGGCACGGAAGTCGGGCAGCCCGAGACCCGTGTCGGCATCGACGACCGCCGCAAGCTCGACGCCGGCGAAGTGATGTCCCTTCGCCACCATCTGCGTGCCGAGGAGAACGGCGCCCTCGGCGGCGGCGAAGCGCTGCAGCAACGCCGCGAGCTGCTCGGGCTTCGCGACTGCGTCCGCATCGAGGCGAATCAGCTCGAGGTCCGGCAGCTCGCGTTCGAGCTCGCGCTCGAGCTTCTGCGTCCCTGCGCCGATGCGGGCGAGATCGGGCGAGCCGCAGGCCGGGCAATGCTCGGGTGCGTCGCGCGTGAAGCCGCAGTGGTGGCACTGCAGCGACGAGTCGCCGTGCAGGACGAGCGCCACGTCGCAGTTCGGACAGCGGATCGTCGTGCCGCAGGCGCGGCAATGCAGCGCCGGCGCGAGCCCGCGACGGTTGAGCAGGAGGATCGCCTTGCTCCGGTTCTCGGCCACGCGGCGCAGCGCGTCGAGGAGCGGCGCCGAGAGCGGGTAGCCGGCCTCGCGCCGCAGGTCGATGACACGGACGGGCGGCAGGTCGGCCCCGATGCGCGCGCCGAGCGAGAGCCGTTCGAGCGCCGCCCAGCTCTCCGGCCGGGGCGTCGCCGAGCCGTACACCGCAACGGCACCTTCGAGCGCTGCGCGCTTGGCCGCCACCGTGCGTGCGTCGTAGCGCGGATCGGAGTCCTGCTTGTACGACGGATCGTGCTCCTCGTCGACGACGATCAGCCCGAGCCCGCGCAGGGGCGCGAAGATCGCCGAGCGCGCGCCGACGACGATGCGCGCCTCGCCGTTCGCGATCCGCTCGCGCTCGTCGCGCCGTTCGGCATCGGTCAGCCCGGAATGGAGAATCGCGACACGATCGCCGAACCGCGCGCGCACGCGGCCGACCGTCTGGGGTGCGAGCGCGATCTCGGGGACGAGGAGGATCGCGCCGAAGCCGCGCTCGAGCATCGCCGCGCACGCCTGCAGGTAGACCTCGGTCTTGCCCGAGCCCGTCGGCCCGTGCAGGAGGAGGTTCGTGCCCGGAGGCGCGTCGACGATGCGCGCGATCGCGGCGGCCTGTTCGTCCGACAGCGTTTCCGGCGCGGCTTCGCCGGCGAGCGACTGGCGCTCTGCCGGGGGCGCCTGCTCCTTACGCCGCTTCGGCGTCTCCGGTGCGACGAGAGCGAGCGCGCGCGCCGGCGTCGACCCGTAGTAGTCGGCCAGCCAGAGCGCGAGCTCGACGAGCGCCGGCGGCACTTCGCCCACCACGCTCTCGATCGGCCGCGCGTCGACACCCTCGGGCGCCGCGTCGACGAGCTCCGTCACGATCCCCCGCGCGCGCGAGCGCCCGAACGGAATGCGCACGATCGCGCCGACTGCGACGCCGTCCGGCACCTCGTACGTGAACGCGCGCGCGACGGCCCGCGCCGTCACGAGCGGATACACCGACGCGTACGGCACTACACCGGTTGCTCTTCTGCCCGCGCGCGAACGCGCAGCTTCTTGAAGGAGAGCGTGCGCGCCATCAGCCCGATTGCGATCAGCGCCATGACGAGGTTGACGACCGTGATGGCGATGTTCATGCCGACGCTGAACGCGAGCAGCAGCGTGTGGGATTCACCGCGGCCGCGGAAGAGGAGCTCCGTCAGCCCCTGCTTGGTGCCCGCGCCGCCGGGAGTCGCGGGGAACAGCGTCGAGAGGGAGTCGACGGTCAGCGCGAGCAGCGCGTTGTGAATCGTCGCGCGCACGTCGAACGCCTCGAGGAAGAAGTACAGCGCCGCGACGCGGAAGAGCCACGAGACCGCCTGCGGCAGGAGCACCGACCGGACAAAGCGGCCACGGTCTCGGAGGATCGCGAAGCCCTGCCGCACGCGTTCCTTGAAGTGAGCGACACGCGCGCGGGCGAGCAGCCAGGCGACGACCGCGAGGATCGCGAGCGCGCCGAGCACGTACAGCGTCAAGCGCTCGTGGCGCAGGACGAACTTCCAGTCGACGTCGGGCAACCGCGTGTAGAGCTGGTGCGTCGGCAGCACGCCGGTGGCGAGCGCCCAGACGATCACGCCGCCCGCTGTCACCGCATCGAAGAGCGTCTCGACGACGAGCGTCGGTGCGAGCGTCGAGTAGCTCGCGCCGTCGACACGGTGCTTGACGAGGTACATCTTCACGAGGTCGCCGCCGCGGGCCGGAACGATCGAGTTGACCCCGACTCCGGCGACGTATGCGCCGAGCGCCGTGCGGTACTTCAGCCGCGCGTCCGGATACGCCGCGTCGACGATCGCGCGCCAGGCGCCGGCCCGAAGGAGCAGCTTCACGACGTGACAGGCGAGCGCGAGCCCGAGGAACTCCCACTTCACCGCCGCGAGGTGGTGAAAGAAGACCGCGACCGCGTGGAAGAAGTGGCCCACCGCGGCCAGCGTAGATCAGGCTCCGGCGGCGACCAGTACCCAGTCTGTGCCGAAACCGAGCAGCATTCCGAGCAGGACCATCCACGCGACGAGGTGCGGCTTGGCATACCGCTTGTTCACCTCGAACAGCTGGATGACGACGTACAGGATCGACCCGCCGGCCGCAGCGAAGAAGACGACGCCGAGCGCCGTGCTCACCCAGGCCTGCCCGACGACCGTGCCGAGGAAGGTCGGGCCGCCGCCGATCAGCCCGAGCAGGCCGAGGTAGCTCCAGCTCGGGAGCTCCGCCTCGCCCGACATCGGCCCGACGATCCCGAAGCCCTCGGTCGTGTTGTGCAGCCCGAAGCCGATGATCAGCACGAGCGCGAGGCTGAGCTCGCCCGACGCGGCCGACTGGCCGATCGCAAGCCCTTCGCCGAAGTTGTGGAGCCCGATCCCGACCGCGATCAGCAGTGCGAGCTGACGGCCCGCATGCGCGCCACGCACGCGCATCCAGCCTTCGTAGTAGACGAGGCTCATCAGTCCGAGCGTGAACCCGACGATGAGCAATGCCGCCTCACCGGCGAATGCCCACCAGTGATGGCCGTTGATGTTCCCTTCGATCGGGTCGACGCCGTTCGACATCACGTCCCAGAAGAGGAAGACGAGGATCCCGGTCGCGAGCGCCGAGAGCGCGGCCCGGAGCGCCGGCGAGCTGCTGCGGTAGCGCCCCATCGGCAGCCCGACGAAGATCGTCAGTCCGGCGATCGCGCCCAGGAGGAGAATGCTCGCGGTACCCATGTCAGGCGGACCTTACATAGACGCTGGCTCTACGATCGGATTGCATGAGCACGAGCCACGGCACCGACGAGTACCTCGAGACCATCTACTTTCTCGCCTTCCCGATCGGCGAGTACCGGCCGAGCGGCGGCGGCTCGACGCAGGCGATCTCCGCCCGCGTCGCCGAGATGCTCGGCGTCTCGCGCGCGTCCGCAGGCGAGATGCTGAAGCGGCTCGAAGCCGAAGGGCTCGTCGAGCGCGGCGAGCACAAGGAGGCGATCCTCACCGAGGCGGGCGCCGAGCGCGCGCGCAAGGTCGTCCGCAAGCACCGGCTGATCGAGCGCCTGCTCACCGACTTCATGGGCTACACGGGCGCCGAGGCGCACGTCTACGCCGACGAGCTCGGCGGCACCTTCAGCGACGACATGATCGACCGGATCGAGGAGAAGCTCGGGCATCCGGACCGCTGCCCGCACGGCTGGCCGGTCGACCCCGACGTCGAGCAGGAGGAGAACCGCGAGCTGGTGCCGCTCTCGGATCTCGGCCAGGGCGAGCGGGCGACGATCGTCCGGCTCGCCGAGCACGACGGCGAGCTGCTGCACTGGTTCTACGACCAAGGTCTCGTGCCGGGCGCGGCGGTCGAAGGCGGCTCGCTGCCGGAGAAGGCAGCCGCCGGCCTGTTCGTGAAGCGCGCCGCCTAGTCGACGGCGGCCGGAGCGGCGAGACCGGCAGCGGCGCGCAAGGCGGCTGCCTTGTCCGTGCGCTCCCAGGTGAAGTCGTGGTCGTCGCGGCCGAAGTGGCCGTATGCCGACGTCTTCGAGTAGATCGGGCGCCGGAGATCGAGATCGCGCAGGATCGCCGCCGGACGCAGGTCGAAGTGCTCGTTGACGAGCGCCTCGATCTTGGGCACCGGCAGATGCTCCGTGCCGAACGTCTCGACGAGCACCGAGAACGGCCGCGCGACACCGATCGCGTACGCAACCTGGATCTGGCAGCGGTCGGCGAGTCCTGCGGCGACGACGTTCTTCGCGACGTACCGCGCGGCGTACGCGGCCGAACGGTCGACCTTCGTCGGGTCCTTGCCGGAGAACGCCCCGCCGCCGTGCGGTGCGGCGCCGCCGTAGGTGTCGACGATGATCTTGCGGCCGGTGAGGCCGGTGTCGCCCATCGGGCCGCCGATCACGAACTTGCCCGTCGGGTTGACGTAGACGAAGTCGGGCGAGTCGAAGCTCTTCTCGTCGTAGAGGTCGCGCGGCAGGATCGGGCGCAGCACCTGCTCGATCAGGTCGGGCTTGATCATCGAGTCGGCGTCGAGCCCTTCGCGATGCTGCGTCGAGATCAGCACGCGCTCGATCTCGACCGGCTTCTGCTTGCCGTCGGCATCGACCTCGTAGCGGACGGAGACCTGCGCCTTGCCGTCCGGGCGCAGGTACGGCAGAACGTCTGCCTTGCGCACTTCGGACAGGCGCTTCGCGATGCGGTGCGCCAGCATGATCGGCAGCGGCATCAGCTCGCGCGTCTCATTCGACGCGTAACCGAACATCATTCCCTGGTCGCCGGCGCCGACGCGGTCGAGCGGATCGTCGTCGCCCGGATCGTGCTGCACCTCGTACGCGGTGTCGACGCCCTGCGCGATGTCGGGCGACTGCTCGTCGATCGCGACGACGACGCCGCACGTCTCGGCGTCGAAGCCGTACTTGGCGCGCGTGTAGCCGATCCCTTTCACGGTGTCGCGTGCGATCTTCGGGATGTCGATGTAGCGCTCGGTCGTCAGCTCACCCGCGACGACGATCAATCCCGTCGTGATCAGCGTCTCGCACGCGACCCGGCTGTGCGGGTCGTTCGTGAGCGCAGCGTCGAGCACCGCGTCGGAGATCTGGTCGGCGATCTTGTCCGGATGGCCTTCGGTGACCGACTCGGACGTGAAGAGGAAGCTGCGCTCCGGCATCGGCCCGAGGGTACCAGCGGCTACGAGGTCTGCAGGAAGGTGACGAACGACCCGACGGGGCCATTCCGCGAGGCGTAGATGAGCAGTGACTGCACCGGCCGCAGATCAGCCTCGACCGACGGCGGGATCTTCGCGTTCGCCTGCTGGGCGAAGCCCTCGATGATCGGCATCAGGTGGACCGCGTCGACGAAGAGGAAGCCGGAGTTCGCGCTCGGCAGGCCCGACTCGGACTGCGCCTGCTTGAAGACGCCGTCGCCGGAGAGCCTGCCGTCGGCGCCCTTCAGCTCGGCGAGCGCGTTCTGGCTGTCGCTGATGACGATCTCACCGGTACCGAGCTCGCCGACCCAGAGGACGAGCGCGCCGAGATTGAGCTTGTCGAGCGTGCCGCCCGGGACCTTCGTCGGCACGGGCTTGGTGGCGCCGGCCGTGAGCCGCGTGGCAAACGCCTTGATCGCCTTCAGCGCCGCCTGCGGCTTCGGGGGCTTCGCCGCGATCGTCACCTCGGGCAGCGGGGCGCCGGGCCGGACGTACAGGATCACGGGCCCGCGAAGCGTGTCGATGAACGGAACGAGGTTCGTGCCGATGCGCCTGGACAGCGCCTGCAGCTCGGAGGTCGCCGCCTTCGGCAGCGTCGTCGAGCCGCGTCGCGTGCCGACGAAGCTCGCCGCGAGGATCGAGCCCGACGGAAGCTGCCCGGCGAGGGACTGCGTCGTGCTCGGCGCGATGTTCTCCTTGGCGTGCGCCTCGAGCTTCAGCGCGCCGTTGTCGGCACTGAGAGCGAGCGACACCCAGGTCTTGGGCAGAGCCGCGAGCGCACCGTTCCCGGGCGACAGCGCGCCGGTGCGGGGCGACAACAGACCCGTGACGCTGTTGCGCACCAGCGTGCCCAGGCCGCGCGAGCTCGCGTACGCCCGCACGAGTGCGTGGCCACTCCCCGGCACGGTCGTGAACGCCTTCACGTAGGTCGGGACGGCTGCGAGACGCGGCCCCTTGGTTCCCACCTCGGCGAGCGCCGCGCTCGACTCGCTGAACGCCGTCCAGCCGTCGACCTGCCTGTGCAGCTCCTTCGGCTTGCTCGCGTCGAGCTTCTCGTCGAGCGCCTTCTCGTTCTTCGGCTGCGTCAGCGCGACGTACGTCGTCTTCCGGCCGACGGTCAGTACGGCGAAGTCCGTCTCGGGCCCGAGCACCGAGAAACGGTCGAGCTCCTGCTTCAGGCCGCGATAGACCGTCGGCGCGAACGGGAACTTGTCGAGGATCGACTTCGCGTTTCCGATCTGCCCGGAGGTGCGATTCGTGTCGATGGTGATGTAGGCGACGGTGCTCGCCGGCACGAGGGTTGCGGCGTCGGACGCAGACGAGCCGCCCCCTCCCCCACAACCTGCCGCGAGCACCGCAAGTGCGGCGACTCCGAGCAAGCGACGCTTCATCGGAAGCCAATTTTACTCCTTGCTCGGACGTCTCCCCATCAGGCTCCCGGCGAGCTCGTGCAGCGGCATGCCCTCGAGCACCGCGCACACGCCTTCGGTGATCGGCAGCTCGACACCGATGCGATGCGAGAGGTCGCGAAGCGCCGGTGCGGTCGTCAGCCCCTCGACGACCTGGCCGATCTCTGCCCGCGCCTCGTCCGGCGTCGCACCGCGCGCGATCAGCTCGCCCGCGCGACGGTTGCGACCGGTCGGATGGAAACAGGTCACGAGCAGGTCGCCCATGCCCGCCAGCCCGGAGAACGTCTCCGGCGACGCGCCGAACGCCTCGCCGAGCCGCGCCATCTCGACGAGACCACGCGTGATCAGTGCCGCCTTCGCGTTGTCGCCGAGCCCGAGCCCGTCGACGCCGCCGGCGGCGAGCGCGATCACGTTCTTCGCCGCGCCGCACAGCTCGACGCCGACGACGTCCGTGTTCACGTAGACGCGGAAGAGCGACGAGGTCAGTGCGTCCTGCAGGCGCACCGCGAGCTGCTCGTCCACGGATGCGATCACCGTCGCGCCCGGCAGGCCCTCGAGCACCTCGTCGGCCATGTTCGGGCCGGAAAGCACCGCGACCGGCCGATCGGTGACGAGCGTCGACAGCCGGTCGCCGGTCGCCGGGTCGAGGCCCTTCGCGAGCGACAGGATCGGCGCGTCGCCGCGCACACGCGTCACGACCTCACCGAACGCGTGGCTCGGGACGGCGACCACGACGAGGTCGGCCTCTTCGAACGGCGCCGAGTCGATCCCGTCGCGCCGGGCGACGAGGACGTCGTGGCCGCGCTCGCGGAGCAGGTGGGCGAACGCCGTCCCCCACGCTCCTGCGCCGACCACCACGGTGCGCATCGGACTAGCTTCGCTGGCGGAAGTCGACGACGACGGGGATGCCCTCGAGCCCGAGCCGCTCGCGCAACTGGTTCTCGACCCAGTAGGCGTAGTCGCGCGTGACGAGCCCCGGGTCGTTGACCGTGAAGCGGAAGCGCGGCGGCCGTGACGACACCTGCGCGCCGTAGAGGAGGTTCAGGCGGCGCTGCCCCTTGGACGGCGGCTGGCGGATCTCCTTCAGCTCGGCGATCAGCCGGTTCAGGTCGGCGGTTGATATCCGACTGATATATCGGTCATATATCTCGGCGACCTTGTCGAGCAGCCGCGAGACGCCGCGACCCGAGACAGATGAGACGGTGATGAAGTCGGGCCGCTGGCGCAGGCGCCGCTGCAGCTCGGGCCGCACCTCTTCGATCGTCACGGTGCCGATGTCCCACTTCGAGAGCACGATCAGCGTCGCGCAGTGCGCCTTGCGCGCCACTTCGACGGCGGTGATGTCGCCCTCGACGATCCCCTGGCTCGCGTCGATCAGGACGAGCGCCACGTCGGCACGCTCCGCCGCCTCGAGCGCGCGCAGCTCGGAGTAGTACTCGATGCCCTGCCGCTGCTTGCGCTTGCGCCGCAGGCCGGCGGTGTCGACGAGCTGGAACGTCCGGCCGTCATGCTCCAGCATCGTGTCGATCGTGTCGCGCGTCGTTCCCGGCACCTCGGAGACGATCGTCCGCTCGGACCCGACGAGCTTGTTGTAGAGCGACGACTTGCCGACGTTCGGCCGGCCGAGGATCGCGACGCGAATCGCGTCGTCCGGAAGGCTGCGCGCCGACTCGCCGGGAAGCAGGTCGAGAATCTCGTCCAGCAGGTCGCCGGTGTTCGAGCCGTGGAGCCCCGAAACAGGGAACGGCTCGCCGAAGCCGAGCCGGTGAAACTCGAGCGCGAGCGATTCCTGCGCCGGGTCGTCGATCTTGTTCGCGAGCACGAGGACCGGCTTGCGCGAGCGCCGCAGGATCTCCGCGAGCTCCTCGTCGCCGGGTGTGACGCCGGCGCGCGCGTCGACGACGAACAGCACGAGATCCGCTTCCTCGATCGCGGCGCGCGCCTGCTCGCCGATCTGCCTCGTGATCGGGTTCGGGTCGGCGATGTCGACACCACCCGTGTCGATCAGCAGGAACTGCTTGCCGTTCCATTCGCAGATCAGCTCTTTGCGGTCGCGCGTCGTGCCGTGCGTCTCGTGCACGACCGCCTGCCGCGTCGCGGTGAGCCGGTTGACGAGGGTCGACTTGCCGACGTTCGGAAAGCCGACGATCGCGACGGTGCCTTCGAGCTTCGTTGTCGCAACGTCCGTCATACGGGCGGCGTCAGCCCACGCGGCCGTCCCTTGGCGTGCACCTCGGCGAGCCAGTCGAACAGCACGTTGATGCGCCGCTCGATCTCGGCGGTCGCCTCCTTGTAGCCGCGCCCGCCCTTCGGCAGGCCGTCGAACTGCATCGGCTCGCCGAATGCGACCGAGCACGGTGCGAGGTTGCCGATCTTCCAGAACTGCGTCCCGTAGATCGCGAGCGGAATGACCGGAACGCCTTCCTGGATCGCGACCATCGCCGCGCCCGGCATCGCCTCGCCGGGGCGGCCGTGCCTCTGCCGCGATCCCTCGACGAAGAGCCCGACCACGTTGCCTTCGGCGGCTTCCCTGCGCATCCGGCGCACGGCGTCGCGATCCGACTCGCCGCGCCGCACGGGAATCGTCCCGAACAGCTGCAGGTACCACGCGGTCGACTTCCGCTCCGACGACACCTCGCTCTTCGCGACGAAGTACACGGTGCGGGGCGACAGGACGCCGACGAGCGGGATGTCGACCCAGTGCAGGTGGTTGATCGCGTAGACCATGCCGCCGGTCTTCGGCACGCGGTCGCTCCCGTACGCGCGCGCACGCGTCAGCAGTCGCGTCGGCCAGCCCATGTAAATCCGCCCGACAGCCCAGGCGGCGTCGGTGCGGTTCACGGCGTCGCGAGGGAACGGGCGCGAACGAGCTCTTCGATCTGCGCCACGACGTCGTCGACCTCGAGGTCGGTCGTGTCGATGCGGACGGCGTCCTCGGCCGGCTGCATCCGCTCGCGGTCGCGCTTGTCACGGGTACGAAGGTCGGTGGCCAGCGCATCGGCGCCGATGTCGGGACGCTCGGCCTGACGGCGGCGCGCGCGCACCTCCGGATCTGCCTGGAGATAGACCTTCACCTCTGCGTCCGGCGCGACGACCGTACCGATGTCGCGGCCTTCGATCACGACGTCGCCCTGCGCGCCGAGCTCGCGCTGCCGCTCGCGCATCACCTCGCGCACGGGCGGGTGCCGCGCAACGACGGAGACCATGCGGTCGATCCGCGACTGCCGGATCGCCGACGTGACGTCGGTGCCCCCGATGAAGACGCGGCCCTCCTCGTCGAACACGACCGGGTTGCGGCGTGCGAGATCGCCGAGCTGCTCGGGCTCCGCCAGCGGCAAGCCCTCGTGGAGCGCCAGCCAGGTGAGCGCGCGGTACATCGCGCCGGTGTCGAGGTAGCGGAAGCCGAGCCGCTCCGCGAGCTTGCGCGCGACAGTGCTCTTGCCGGCGCCCGCCGGTCCGTCAATGGCAACGATCATCGTGGGGTTAGCTGCGCTACGAGGTCGTAGAAGCCGGGGAAGGATACCGCCACGCTTTCGGCGCCCTCGACCTCCACACCCTCGCGGCTCGCCAGCCCTGCAACCGCCCCGAGCATCGCGATCCGGTGATCGCCCCGGGCCTCGACGCGCCCGCCGCGCGGCCGGGCCGGAACCCCGGTGACGGCGAAGCCGTCGGCCTCGCCCCGCGCGCGCACGCCGATCGCGCGCAGCGCGTCGACGAGCGCCTCGATGCGATCCGTCTCCTTGTGGCGCAGCTCCGCCGCACCCGAGACGCGGCTCTCCCCGCGCGCGTGCGCAGCGAGCAGCGCGAAGAGCGGCAGCTCGTCGATCAGGAGCGGCACCTCCTGCGCGCCGATCGTCGTCGCGGTCAGCTCGGCCGAGCGCACCTCGACGTCGCCGACGCGCTCGGAGCCGACGGTGCGCGGCGCGACGATCCCCACGCGGCCGCCCATCCGCTCGAGCACGTCGAGCAATCCGGTGCGGCGCGGGTTGAGGTTCACGCCGTGGATCGTCAGCCGTGACTCGGGGACGATCGTCGCAGCGACGATGAACGGCGCCGCAGACGAGAAGTCGCCGGGCACGTCGACCGACCCGAGCCGCAGCCGCTCCGGTGGATCGATGCTCACCGACGTGGGGCGCACCGTCACGCGCACGCCGGCTGCGCGCAGCATCAGCTCCGTGTGATCGCGGGTCGGAACTGGCTCGATCACGGTCGTCTGCCCCTGCGCGCCGAGACCGGCGAGCAGGATCGCCGACTTGACCTGCGCGCTCGCCACCGGCAGCTCGTAGTCGATCGCGTTCAGCGCACCGCCGCGAACCGTCAGCGGCAGCCTCCCGTCGGTCGTCTCGATCTGCGCGCCCATCGAGCGCAGCGGGCCGGCGACGCGCTCCATCGGGCGGGACGAGAGCGACTCGTCGCCCGTCAGCGTGAACTCGCCGTCCTGGAACGCGAGCAGACCGACGATCAGCCGCGCGAGCGTGCCGGCGTTGCCGCAGTCGATCTGCGCCGAGCGCAAGCCGCGGAGGCCGACACCGTGGACGACGAGCTCGTCCCCGTCGTCGTCGACCTCGACGCCGAGCGCGCGTACCGCGCCGAGCGTCGACTCCGTGTCCTCCGAGCGCCCGAAGCCGCGCACGACCGTGTCGCCCTCGGAGATCGCGCCCAGGAGCAGCGAACGGTGCGACACCGACTTGTCGCCCGGCACCCCGAAGTGCCCCGACAGCCCCGCGGAAGGCTCAATCAGCATCGATCACCGCCGTCACGACCACGCTGTAGCCCTGGCTCTCGAGCAGCGTCGCGGCACGCTCGGCCTCCCCCTCGCCGCCGACGAGCAGCGTCAACGTCCCGCCGCGCTCGGGCGACATGTGGTGCAGCTCGAAGTCCTCGATGTTGATGCGCTCTGCGCCGAGCGCCTGCGTGATCCCGGCGAGAACGCCCGGCCGGTCGGGCACGTGCACCCGCAGCCGCTGCAGCTCGCCGGGATCCGGGTACTCGCGCTCGAGCATCCGCCTCCTGTTCCCCGCCGCCTCGCCGATCCAGCGCGCGAGAAAGCCCGCGTCGCCCTGCTCGAGCGCCGCCTCGACCTGCTCGATGCGGCGGCGGTGCTCCTGCAGTGCGTCGCGAACCGCGACGGCGTTGTCGAGAAAGATGTCGACCCAGATGCGCGGGTTCGCGCCTGCGATGCGCGTCATGTCGCGGAGCGAGCCGCCGGCGTGGGCGAGCGGCTCGTGTCCCTCGACGCGCGAGGCTCCGGTCTGGTTCGCGACGATGTTCGCGAGCACGTGCGGCACATGGCTCGTCATCGCGACGAGCCGGTCGTGCGCGTCGGCGTCGATCGCGACCGGAGTCGCGCCGACGTCGGAGGCGAAGCCGTGGACGAGCCGATGCCGATCGGCGTCGGTGTGCGCGACCGGCGTCAAGAACCAGGTCGCCCCCTCGAAGAGCCGCTCGCTCGCGTGCTCCGGCCCGCGCGCCTCCGAGCCGCAGATCGGATGGCCCCCGACAAAGCGCGGTGAGCCGTCGGCGGCGCGCACGACGGACGCCTTGGTCGAGCCGACGTCGGTGACGGTCGCGTCGCCGCTCGCCGCGAGCACGTCGGCGACGACGACCGGCAGCTGTGCGATCGGGGCCGCGACGATCACGAGCGCCGCGTCGGCGACGGCGTCCCCGAGCGACGACGCCGGGACGAGCGCCTCGCGGGCGGCCGCCGCCGCGAGCACCTCCGAGTCCGGGTCCCAGCCCGCGACGTCGTCGCCGCGCCGCCGGGCGGCCAGCGCGGCGGAGGTGCCCATCAGTCCGGTGCCGACGATCGCAACCCGCATCGCCACTCATTGAACATGACACCCTGTGGGCGTGGTGACCTCGACCCCGGCTGCAATCGTGCAGCAGCTCCACGCCGACGAGTCGGCGCTCCGAAGCGCCCTGACCGCCTGGAACGGCAGCGGCCCGACTCCGGGCGCGGTGCTCGAGCTCACGGTCGACCGCGAGAAGCTGATTCGCCAGATCGCGCTCTCGAAGAAGACCTCCGCTGCGGTCGAGGAGCTCGCCCCGAGCGAGACGGACGACGTGAAAGCGGAACAGGATCTGCTGAAGCTCGGACGAAGCACGCCGCCGCCGAAGGGGCCGATCAAGCTCAAGCCGGCCCCGCCTGCGACCAAGCTGCTCGCCTGGTACCAGGAGGCGCAGCAGCGGTTCGACATCCCCTGGCAGCTCCTTGCCGCGATCAACTTCGTCGAGTCGGCATTCGGCCGGATTCGGAACGACAGCGGCGACGGCGCGCAGGGGCCGATGCAGTTCGAGCCGGCGACGTGGAAGGCGTACGGGCTCGGCGGCAACGTCCACGACGCGCACGACGCGATCCTCGGCGCCGCGAACTACCTCGCCGCGAACCACGGCGCCACCGACGAGCGCGACGCGCTCTTCCATTACAACCCGTCGCCGCTCTATGTCGACGCGGTGCTGCACTACGCGCATCGCATCGAGCACGTGCGGACGGCGTTCCTCGAATACTACGCGCGCTGACGCATGAGCTCGGCCAGCCGGAAGGCGAGGTCGAGCGACTGCCGCGCGTTGAGGCGCGGGTCGAGCAGCGTCTCGTAGCGCGACGAGAGGTGCTCCTCGAGCAGGTCGTCGGCGCCGCCGAGACACTCGGTCACGTCTTCGCCCGTGAACTCGAGGTGCACGCCGCCGGGCCAGGCGCCGGTCTCCCAGCAGGCGGCGAAGAAGCCTTCGATCTCCGCCATGATCGTGTCGAAGCGGCGCGTCTTGCGGCCGTCGGCAGTGCGGATCGTGTTCGCGTGCATCGGGTCTGACGCCCACAGCACCGGATGGCCCTCGTCGCGAACCGCGCGCAGGAGCGGCGGCAGCAGCTCGCGCACGCGCTCCGCGCCCATGCGCGCGTAGAACGTCAGCCGCCCCGGAACACGTAGCGGGTTGAGCCGCTCGCAGAGCTCGATCACGTCCTCGGGCGTCGCACCCGGGCCGAGCTTCACGCCGAGCGGGTTGTGCACCCCGGCGAAGAACTCGACGTGCGCGTCGTCGAGACCGCGCGTGCGCTCGCCGATCCAGAGCAGATGCGCCGAGCAGTCGTACCAGTCGCCGGTCAGCGAGTCGCGCCGCGTCAGCCCTTCCTCGTAGTCGAGCAGCAGCCCCTCGTGCGAGGTGAACACGTCGACCTCGTGCAGGCGCCGCTCGGCCGCGAGGTCGATCCCGCAGGCGGCCATGAACGCGAGCGCGCGCTCGATCTCGGAGGCGAGCCGCTCGTACCGCTGCCCCTCGGGCGACGACGAGACGAAGTCCTTGTTCCACAAGTGGACCTGCGTCAGGTCGGCATAGCCGCCTTTGGTGAACGCGCGGAGCAGGTTGAGCGTGGCCGCGGACTGGTTGTAGCCCTCGAGCATGCGGCGCGGATCGGGCACACGCTCGGCGGCCGTCGCGATGTCGCCGTTCACCATGTGCCCGCGGAAGCTCGGGATCTCCTCGCCGGCGACGGTCTCGGTCGCGTCCGAGCGCGGCTTCGTGAACTGGCCGGCGATCCGTCCCACCTTCACGACCGGCAGGGTCGCGCCGTACGTGAGCACGGCGGACATCTGCAGCATGATCTTCAGCTTCTCGCGGATCCGCATGGTCGAGATCTCGTTGAATGACTCGACGCAGTCGCCGGCCTGGAGCAGGAACGCGCGGCGGTCGATCGCCTTCGCGAGGTTGTCGCGGAGTGCGCGCGCCTCGCCCGCGAACACGAGCGGCGGGCTCGTCTTCAGCCGCTCGAGCACCGCCGTCGCCGCGGCGGCGTCCGGCCACTCGGGCTGCTGCAGCGCGCGCTTCTCGCGCCACGAATCGGGGCTCCAGGTCGAAGGGGTGACTGCCATTTCCTCTATCCTGCCAGCGTGACCTACGCCTCAGTGAGCCGTTGGCAGTGGCGCCGCGGGCGAGGCGGAGCCCTGCGCTAGACGCCGCCTCGTCCGCTGACTCAGTCCGGCGCGAGTTGAAACGACTCCAGACGAGGTGATCCAGACCATGCGCGTCTTCTCCGGCATCCAGCCCACGGGTGCCAAACACATCGGCAATTACATCGGCGCGATGCGCCAGTACGTCGCGACGCAGGACGCGAACCCGAACGACGCGTTCTTCTGCATCGTCGACCTGCACTCGATCACGACCGACTACGACCCGAAGGATCTGCACGACCAGACGCTCGATCTGGCCGCGCTGCTCTTCGCCACCGGTCTCGACCCGGATCGCTGCGTGCTGTTCGCGCAGAGCCACGTGACCGCGCATGCCGAGGCGGCCTGGCTGCTCTCGGCCGTCACCGGGTTCGGGCAACTCGGCCGCATGACGCAGTTCAAGGACAAGGGCGAAGGCAAGGAGTTCGTCTCCGCCGGCCTCTTCACCTATCCGGTGCTGATGGCGGGCGACATCCTGCTCTACCAGACCGGCATCGTCCCGATCGGCGACGACCAGCGGCAGCACCTCGAGCTCGCGCGCGATGTCGCGCAGCGCTTCAACGCGCGTTACGGCGAGACGTTCAAGGTGCCCGAGGGCGTCTACCCGGAGGTCGGCGCGCGGATCATGGACCTGCAGGAGCCGACGAAGAAGATGTCGACCACCGGCGGCACCGCTCAGGGCACCGTTCTGCTCCTCGACGACCCGGACACCGTGCGCAAGAAGTTCAAGACGGCGGTGACCGACTCGGGGCGCGAAGTTCGCTACGTGCCCGGTGAGAAACCCGGTGTCTCCAACCTGATCGAGATCCTCTCGGTCGCCAGCGGACGCTCGATCTCCGAGGTCGAAGCGGCCTACGACGGCCGCGGCTACGGCGATCTGAAGGGCGACGTCGGCGAGGCGGTCGTCGAGCTCGTCACGCCGGTGCAGGAGCGCTACCGCGAGCTCCGCGCCGACGAAGCCGAGCTGCGCCGGTTGCTCGGCATCGGCGCCGACAAGGCGCGCGAGGTGTCAGCGCCGACTCTGCGCCAGATGTACGAGCGCATGGGCTTCGTCGCGCCCTAGCTCGCGCCATTCGCCGGGCGCGAGCCCGTCGACGGTGAGGTTCGCATAGCGGGAGCGGTGCAGCCGCCGGACTCGGTGGCCCACCGCTTCCAGCATGCGCTTCACCTGCCGGTTTCGGCCTTCGTGGATCGTCAGCTCGACGAGCGCACCGTCGATGCGGCGCACGTGGGCGGGGCGCGTCGGTCCGTCGTCGAGCTCGACGCCGTCGCGCAGCCGCTGCAGATCCTCGTCGGTCGGCTGCGTCCAGCACTCGACCTCGTACACCTTGTCGACCTCGTAGCGCGGATGCGCGAGCTTGTGCGCAAGCTCGCCGTCGTTCGTCAGGAGCAGCGCACCGGTCGTGTCGGCGTCGAGGCGACCGACGGGTACGACGCGCGAGTCGTGCTGCACGAGATCGACGACGGTCGGCCGCCCCTGCGGGTCGCGCGCCGTCGTGACGACGCCCGCGGGCTTGTTGAGCAGCACGTAGGCGAGCTTCTGCTTGGTGAGCTGCTCGCCGTCGAGGCGGACGTCGTCGTCGGCGCCGACGAACGTGTTCAGTTGTCCCACTTCACCGTTGACGGTGATGCGGCCGGCCTTGATCAGCTCGTCGGCCTTGCGGCGCGAGGCGACGCCCGCGCGGGCGAGCCACGCGTTGAGCCGCATCAGCGCGAGTAGCGCGGGTCCTGCGACGCGGCGACCTTCTCGAGCAGCGCCGTGAGCGTCTTCTGCTCGGTCGCACTGAGCGCGGCGAAGAACTCATCGTCGATCGACTCGTGGATGCGGCGGAGGCGCGCGAGCTCCTTCTTGCCGGTCGGAGTCATCGTCACGACGTGGCGCCGACGGTCGGTCGTGTCGCGACGCCGCTCGACGAGGCCGTCGCGCTCGAGTTCGTCCAGCACGCCGACGAGGTAGCTGCGGTCGTACCCGAGCGCGTCGGCGATCGTCGCCTGCGTCTGGCAGGCGCCCTGGTCGAGCAGCGTCAGCACGCCGTACGCGTAGGGCGTCCGACCGTCGTAGGCGTCGATGGTCTTCTCCTTGACGAGGTGGCCGAGCCGTTTGAGCAGGAAGCCGGGGCTCTCGAGGAGCGCCTTCGGAGTCTTCACAAGCTGTGCAATCACCATTTCGTCACGAAGTGTAGCGCGACCCGATAGTTGTCGTGTATGATCGTGGTATGGCTCAACTGTTTGGGAGGAGATTGATGGGTTCCACTGCACTTTCGCGGCGCTACGGCGCCCTTGCCCTGATCGTCATCGCCCAGTTCATGGTCGTGCTGGACGTGTCGATTGTGAACGTCGCCCTGGACGCCCTCAAGGCCTCCCTGGGCTTTTCTGAGGGTGGTCTCCAGTGGGTGATCACCTCGTACGCGATCGTCTTCGGCGGCTTCCTGCTGCTCGGCGGCCGCGTGGCCGACCTCTACGGGCGGCGGCGGATGTTCGCCGTCGGCCTCGGCGTCTTCGTCCTCGGCTCCGCGCTGTGCGCGCTCGCCTGGTCGTCCGGCTCGCTGATCGCGTTCCGCGCCCTCGAGGGCTTCGGCGGTGCGCTGTTCGCGCCGGCCGGACTGTCGCTGCTCATGACCGCCTTCCCCGAGGGGCAGGGCCGGAGCCGCGCGATCGCGATCTGGGGCGCAGCCTCGGGGAGCGGCGGCGCAGCCGGCGTGCTGCTCGGCGGCGTCCTGACCTCGTACCTCAGCTGGCCGTGGATCTTCCTGATCAACGTGCCGGTCGGGCTCGCGGTGATCGCCCTCGCTCCGCGCTTCCTCACCGAGGCGAAGCGGCTCGACGCCGTGCGGCACTTCGACATCGCCGGGGCGCTGACGGTCACGTCGTCGCTCATGCTGTTCGTGTACGGCCTGACGGACGCGAGCCAGCACGGCTGGGGCTCGAGCGTCGCATTGGTCTCGTTCGCAGCCTCGGCTGCTCTGCTGACGGCCTTCGTCGGCATCGAGCGCCGCGCCGCAGCACCGCTGATGCCGCTCGGGATCTTCCGCGTGCGGACGCTCGCAGCCGGCAACGTCGTGACGGTCGCGCTCGCGTCGATCGCGTTCTCGAGCTTCTTCCTGCTCGCGCTGTACCTGCAGCAGGTGCTGCACTACTCGGCGGCACAGAACGGCGTCGCGTTCCTGGCGATCGCCGCGCCGATCGCGGTGCTCGCGAACGTTGCCGGGCCGCTCGTGCGTCGCTTCGGCGCGCGGCCGGTGCTCGCATCCGGGCTCACGTCGATCCTGCTCGCCGAGGGCTGGCTCCTGCGCCTGCCCGTTCACGGGCACTACGCGTTCGACCTGCTGCCCGCGTTCCTGCTGACCGGGCTCGGGATGGCGCTGTCGTGGGTCGCGGTGACCGTCGCGTCGCTCGCGGGTGTCTCGCCGGCCGACGCCGGGATCGCCTCCGGGCTCACGAACACGGCACGCCAGGTCGGCGGTGCGCTCGGCCTCGCCGTCGTGACGACGATCGCCTCGGCCAAGAGCGGTCAGTCGGCGACGGTGCTGACGCACGACTTCCACCAGGCGTTCGTCGTCCTGTTTGGAGTGATCGCCGCGGCGATCGTCGTCACCGTCTTCTTCCTGCACCCGCGGCGTGAGCCGGCCGTGCAGGTCGAGGACGAGCTCGACGAGGGCGTCGTCCTCGTCGAGGCGGCTTAGGTCAGGAACTCGGGAACTTGGTTCGCGCCTCCGGCGCGAACCAAGTTCCGGGGTTTCAGGGGACCAGCAGGATCTTGCCGGTGGTGCGGCGGGCCACGAGATCCTCGTGCGCCTGCCGCGCCTCGGCGAGCGGATAGCGGTGCCCGATCCGCACGTCGAGCTTCCCGTCGGCGACGAGCCCGAAGACGTTGCCCGCGAGCTCCTGCAGCAGCTCCGGTGTGCGCGTGTAGGTAGCGAGCGTCGGCCGCTGCACGTAGAACGAGCCGGCGGTGAGCTTGCGCACCTCGAACGGGTCCGGCTCGCCGCTCGCGGCGCCGTAGAGGATCAGCCGCCCAGTGGGTCGCAGCACCTCGAAGTCCGCGTCGAAGGTGTCCTTGCCGACACCGTCGTAGACCGCCGCGATGTCGCCCACGCCGTCGAGCTCGTCGTAGCCGAGCACCTCGTCCGCACCGGCGGCGCGCGCGAGCTCGCGCTTCTCGTCGGTCGACGCGGTCCCGATCACGTAGGCGCCGCGGAGCTTCGCGATCTGCGTCAGGAGCAGGCCGACGCCGCCGGCGGCGGCGTGAACGAGCACGCGGTCGCCCGCCTCGATCGGATAGCTCTCGTGCGCGAGGTAGTACGCGGTCATGCCCTGCAGGAGCACGGCGACGGCGACGTCGGTCGCAACGCCGTCGGGGATCGTCACCGCCTTTGCGCGGTCGACCGCGACCTTCTCGGCGTAGCTCGCGGTGCCGTGCGCCCAGGCGAGGCGTTCGCCGTCGGCGGTCGTGCCGCCGGCTTCCGTGCCGATGATCGCGGGCGCGTCGGCGCCATAGCCTTTGCGCTCGCGCTCGTAGATGTCGCGGTAGTTGACACCGATCGCCTCGACGTCGACCAGCACCTGGCCGTCCTTCGGCTCAGGCTCCGGGACGTCCCGGAGCTCGAGCACGTCGGGCCCGCCTTCGCGCTCGAACCAGATCGCCTTCACGGGGCGTTCTAACGCAGCTTCGGCAGGACGTGTTCCCCGTAGGTGCGGATCGCGCCTTCCGCGTACTTGCCGGAGCAGTTCATGACCGACAGGATCGTCGCTCCCATCTCGCCGATCTCCTCGAGCCTCTTGACGTGCTCGTCGGGATCGGCAGAGATGATCGCGGCCTCCTTGTACTCGTCGTCGGAGACCGTCTCCTCCGCGTGCTCGTACATCTTCTGCGGGTCATGCCAGTCGTCGACGTAGTACTCGTCCGGCTGCGTGCCCTTCCACGGCCGCGCCGCCTCGAGCGCCTCGTCGTCGGTCTCGGCCCAGGAGATGAGCGCCTGCACGATGATCTCGCCCTTGCCACCGGCCTTCTTGTAGGTGTCGATCACCTTCGGTGCCTGTTCGGGGTCGCCGAGCGTCCACAGGCCGTCGGCGTACTTGGCCGCGACTTCGGCGGCGCCCTCGTGAAACGCCGAGACGTACAGCTTCGGCGGGCTCGTCGGACGTGAGTGGAGCTTCGCGTTCTTCGTCTTGAAGTGCCTCGAGCCCGACGAGATCGTCTCGCCGTTCCAGAGCCGGCGGATCATGTCGAGCGCCTCGTCCATCATCTCGAGCTGCTCCTCGCCGTCCGGCCAGTCGCAGCCGAGCGGGCTCTCGTTCAGCGACTCGCCGGAGCCGTAGCCGAGGAAGACCCGGCCCGGGAACATGTCCTCGAGCGTCGCGAACGCCTGCGCGACGAGCGCCGGGTGGTAGCGCTCGACGGCCGGTGTGACCGCGGTGCCGAGCGTGACCTTCTCGGTCGTCGCCCCGACGGCGCCGAGCCACGGCCACGCGTGCCCGGACTCGCCCGGCTCCCACCAGGGCTGGAAGTGGTCGCTGCAGCAAATGCCGTCGAATCCCGCCTCGGCCGCGAGCTGCGCGTGCCGAAGCAGCTCGGCGGGCGGGAACATCTCGTGTCCTGCTCCGTAGTAAATCCGCATGAATTGCCTCTACCGGCCGCAAACAGGGCGCAAACGTCGCCTGCGGAGGGTCAAGGCTCCGCCGCGTCCGGCCGATATCGCTCGGGATGGCGTACGACGTCGAATCCGAGGCGGGCGCATACCTGCTGGACCACGCGGGCCGGCGGAGCCAGGGTTTCTGGCTGCTGCTGATGGCCGCGTACGGCATCGGTGCGGCCGGCGCGGTGTGGGCGATCATGTCGGCGCAGCTCTTCCCTGCGGTCATCCTGCTCTGCGCGGCCGTCTGCTCTGCGGCGGCGGCGCGCGACATGACGTTCGCCGTCGTGCCCGTGTTGAAGGGACTGAAGGCGACCCAGGGCGACGTGCGCTGGGAGCTGGACCGGCTGCGCCTCGAGGACTACATCGTGCTGCACGACGTGACGTACGGCGGCAACGAGCGCGTCGACCATCTCGTATCGGGGGCGAACGGCGTGTTCCTGATCGAGGCGAGCTTCGAGCGCTACGAGCGCGAGGACCTCGAGAAGGCAAAGCGGCAGGCCCGCGAGCTGAGCACCGAGCTCGGCTGCTGGGTGTCGCCGGTCATCTGCGCCGGCGAGCGCGAGAAGGCGTACGAGCACGACGGCGTGCTGATCACCGGTCGCGGCCTGGTTGCGGCGGAGATCAGAGCGAAGGTCCGCGGCGCGCGCGTCGATCCGGACCGCATGCGCGATTTCGCCGCCCGCCTGAACTAGCCGTGCACGCGGCCGGAGGTGATCTCTCCGGTGTGGAAGCCGAGCCAGTGCATGCGCCCGAGGTAGCGGGCGTGCTCGACCTTCATGCAGCGATCCATCACGACGTCGAGACCCCCGCTGGCCGCGATCTCCGCACCCTCGGGGCTGATCACGCCGTACTGCAGCCACAGCGCACCCGCTTTCGCGGCGACCGCCTCGCGCGCGATCTCCGGCACCGCGTTCGGCGCGCGGAAGATGTCGACGACGTCGACCGGCTCGGGGATCTCGGCCAGTGATGCGTACGAGCGCTCGCCGAGGATCGATTCCTCGCGCGGGTTCACCGGGATGACGCGATAGCCGTGGCGCTTGAGGTAGTAGCCGACGAAGTGCGACGCGCGCAGCTCGTTCGGCGAGAGCCCGACGATCGCGATCGTCTTCGCGCGATGCAGGATCGACTGGATCGCGTGCGGATCCTGATAGCTCATGAAAGCGCCTGCTCGAGGTCCCAGATCAGATCGTCGGCGGTCTCGATGCCGACCGAGAGCCGCACGGTGCCGGGCTCGATGCCGGCGCCCGTCAGCTCCTCGTCGGAGAGCTGCCGGTGCGTGGTCGAGCCGGGATGGATGACGAGCGACTTCGCGTCGCCCACGTTCGCGAGGTGACTCCAGATCTGCAGCTTCTCGACGAACTGGCGCGCCGCGTCGCGCCCGCCGGCGAGATCGGCGGCGAAGATCGATCCGGCGCCCTTCGGCAGGTAGCGCTCGGCGAGTGCGCGGTAGGGCGAGCTCTCGAGCCCCGCGTAGCGCACGCGCGACACCGCAGGATGCTGCTCGAGCCACGTCGCGACCGTCTTTGCATTCGTGACGTGCCGCTCCATGCGCAGGGAGAGCGTCTCGAGCCCTTGCAGGAAGAGGAACGCGTTGAACGGGCTCATGCACGCACCGAGATCGCGCAACGACTCGGCGCGCAGCTTCATCAGGTAGCCGTAGACGCCGTAGGTCTCGATGAACTCGAGCCCGTGATAGGCGGGCGAGGGTGCGGTGACGATCGGGAAGCGGCCGTTCGCGAAGTCGAACGAGCCGCAGTCGACGACGACGCCGCCGATCGACGTGCCGTGACCGCCGAT
Source organism: Gaiellaceae bacterium (assembly GCA_035651895.1). GTDB lineage: Bacteria > Actinomycetota > Thermoleophilia > Gaiellales > Gaiellaceae > PALSA-600. The sequence goes on along the minus strand of DASREW010000027.1, from coordinate 145,941 downwards.
GAACTTCGTCGCCGAGTGGACGACGATGTCGGCACCGAACTCGGCGGGGCGGCACAGGTACGGCGTCGCGAAGGTGTTGTCCACGATCAACGGCGCGCCGGCTTCATGCGCGACCTCCGCGACCGCGGCGAGGTCGAGCACGTTTCCGCCTGGGTTGCCGATCGTCTCGCCGAACAGCGCCTTCGTGTTGTCGCGAACGCCCGCGCGCCACGCATCGACGGAGTCGCCGTCGACGAACGTCACCTCGAACCCGAACTTACGCTGCAGGTGCTTGAGCTGCGTGATCGTCCCGCCGTAGAGCGCTGCCTGCGCGACGACGTGATCGCCGGGCTCGAGCAGCGTGAAGAGCGTCGCTGCCTGCGCCGCGAGCCCGCTCGCGAACGCGACCGCCCCCACGCCGCCTTCGAGCGCCGCGACGCGTTCCTCGAACGCGGCGGTCGTGGGGTTCATGATCCGCGCGTAGGTGTTGCCGTACTCCTGCAGGTTGAAGTACGCCGCTGCCGACTCCGCGTCCTCGAAGACGTAGCTCGCGGTCTGGAAGATCGGCTGCGCGCGGGCGCCGGTGTACGGGTCGGGCCGCTGGCCCGAGTGCACCTGCCGCGTCTCGAATCCCCACTCGCGCTCGCTCATGACAAGAAAGAGCGTATGTGCGGCGCCTGGTTCTCGGCCTCGAGCAGGAAGGCGTCGTGGCCGTAGCTCGTCTCGAGCGAGACGTGCCTCGCATCGAGTCCGGCGGCGCGCAGCGATTCGAGCAGCGCGTCGCTGTCGGCGGGCGGGTAGATCCAGTCGGAGCTGAACGAGAGGAGCAGGAAGCGTGCCTTCGCGTCGCCGAGGCGGCTCTCGTCGAGCTCGAAGCGGGTGAGCGCGGTCGAGAAGAGCAGGTACGTGTTCGGGTCGAAGCGCTGCACGAACTTGTCGGCCTGGTAGTCGAGGTACGACTCGACGCCGAAGCGGCCGTCGGCTGACTTAGAGCGGATCGACTCGCGCGAGAGGTAGGTGATGTGGCCGATCTGGCGTGCGATCCGCATCCCTTCGCGCGGGTCAGGATGCAGCCGGATGGCGTTGCGCGCGGCGGCGTTCAGCGCGACGCCCTGCGTGTCGAGCGCCTTCGTCGAGGCGATCGCGACAACGTTGCGGACGAAGTCCGGATAGTCGATCGCGAACTGCAGCGCCTGCATGCCGCCGAGCGACGCGCCGGCGACGGCCGCGAGCACCGGGATGCCGAGCGCGTCGAGGAACGCCTTCTGCGCGCGCACGAGGTCGGCGACCGTGAGCTCCGGAAAGTCGGCGCCGTAGGGCTTGCCGGTGTCGGGATCGATGCTCCCCGGCCCGGTCGAGCCGCGGCAGCCGCCGATCAGGTTCGTCGAGACGACGTGGAAGCGGTCGGTGTCGAACGCGCGGCCCGGGCCGATCATCGCGTCCCACCAGCCGAGCGACGTCGTCTCGAGCTCGCCGGCGCTGAGCACCCCGGGCGTCTCCCCGGCCGCGTGCGCGTCGCCGGAGAGCGCGTGGCAGATGAGGAGCGTGTTGTCCCGGTTCTCGTCGAGCTCGCCGTAGGTCTCGTAGGCGATGCGGACGTCACGAAGCACGCGCCCGCAATCGAGCGCGAGCGGCTCCGGCAGATCCAGGTACTGCGTCTCGACGATCACGACAACGACTCTAAGCGTCGAGACCGAGCCGGCAGATCACGTGCCAGGCACTGCAGTGCCTGGCACTCGGGCTACGCGGGGCGCTTGTCGGCGACCGCTTCGAGGCGCTCGCGGATCTCGGTCACGTCGGCGCCGAGGTCGTCGACGCGCGGGAGCGCCGCCAGAGACTCGAGCCCGAAGATCCGTTCGAAGAGGGGTGTCGTGCGGTAGCGGATCGCGCCGAACTCGTTGTCGCGGCCGCCTTCGGCGATCAGGCCCCGCTCGACGAGACCGGCGACGACACCGTCGACGTTGACGCCGCGGATGCGCGCGATCTCCGGGCGCGACACCGGCCCGAGGTACGCGACGATCGCGAGCGTCTCCAGAGCGGCCTGCGAGAGACCCTTCTCGGCCGGCTTCTCGAACAGGCGCGCGCAGGCGTCGGCCGCGGCGGCGGAGGCGCGGAACGCCCAGCCGCCGGCGACGAGCTCGAGCACGATCCCGGAGTTCTCCTCCGAATAGCGCTCGCCCAGCACCTCGAGCGCCTCGCCCACGTGGAGCACGTCCACCTCGCAGGCGGCGGCGATCTCCTCGACCGGCAGCGGCTGCGACGCGACGACGAGCAGCGCCTCGACGGTCTTCGCCAGCTCTGCGGCCGGTGTGACCTCGGTGGTGATCAGGCGGAGTGGGCTGTCCAAGACAAGCTCCTTTCGGCGTCGGCGCGGGAAATCCTTATCGGCGCGAACGGCGCGGCCTGCGCGATCGCGATCTCGTTCTGCTTGCGCAGCTCGAGCAGCGCCAGGAACGCGACCGCGACCTCGACGCGCGAGAGCCCGGCCACCTCCTGGTCGAAATCGAATCGCGACCGACGCCGCAGCAGCGAGCGCCAGCGGTCGAGGAACTGCGAGACGGGCGGGAAGCGGAGCGCCATGTGCGCGACCGACGGCGCCGGCGGCTCGACCGCGAGCCCGCGCAGCGCCTCGACGAGCTTGAGCGGCGACTGCGCGGCGAGCTTGCGCTCCGGCTTCGGCGCGAGCGGCGCCGGGCCGAGCCGGAAGAAGATGTCGCGCCGCTCACCGAGGCGGTCGCGCAGGAACTCGGCCGCCTCCTTGGCGCGCCGGTACTCGGCGAGGCGCCGGGCGAGCTCCTCGGCGGCCTCTTCGGGCTCGAGCTCGGCGAGCTCGGCGTCCTCCTCGGGGAACATCGCGCGCGCCTTCAGCTCGAGCAGCGCGCTGATCAGGATCAGGAACTCGCCGCAGGCGTCGAGATCGAGCTCGCCCTTCTCGGCGAGGTGCTCGACGAACGAGATGACGATCTCCGCCAGGTCGACCTCGCGGAGGTCGAGCTCCTCGCGCAGAACCAACGAGAGCAGAAGGTCGAACGGCCCTTCGAAGGCGTCGAGGTCCAGCTCCAGCTCGCGTACGGCGACCGGCACCGCGCCAGACTACTGCGCTTACCGGACGCGGCCGCGCGGGACCGCCATCGCCGGCCGGTGCTTCTCTTCCGGCTCCCGCCGGCCCCGCCTCGGCAGGCGCGGGCCGCCCCGCGGGAAGCCGTACTGGTGCCGCACGAAGTAGATGACGGCCCCGAAGAAGACGATCGCACTGACCCAGGCGTTGAGCCGCAGGCCGGCGATGTGGTGCGCCGGATCGATGCGCAGGAGCTCCTCGAAGAAGCGCCCGAAGCAGTACCAGGCGACGTAGAGCGCGAAGAGGCCCGGCGGGATGATCTTCCAGCGCTTCCCGATCCAGATCAGGAGCGCGACGCCGATCAGGTCCCAGATCAGCTCGTAGAGAAAGGTCGGGTGGTAGGTCGACTTCCCCGGGTCGATCGGGTTGTTCGTGATCTTGAGCGCCCACGGCAGCGTCGTCGGCTTGCCGTACAGCTCCTGGTTCCACCAGTTGCCGATGCGCCCGATGCCCTGGGCGAGCAGCAGGCCGGGCGCGGCCGCGTCCAGGAAGAGCGCGACGTTGATGCCGGCGCGGCGCAGCACCATCGAACCGGCGAGCGTCCCGAGCAGGATGCCGCCCCAGATGCCGAGGCCGCCGCGCCAGACCTCGAAGATCCCCTGCCACTTCGGCGTCGGCACCTCGTTCCACGACGTGATGTCGTGGTAGGCGCGCGCGCCGACGACGCCGAACGCGACGCCCCAGACGGCGACGCGCGTGACCGTGTCCCAGTCGCCGCCGAGGGCGAGCCAGCGCCGGCCGGTCAGCCAGATGCAGAGCAGGATCGCGACGAGCAGCGTGAGCCCGTACATGTGGAGCTCGAGCGGCCCGAGATGGACCACGCCGGTATGCGGCGAGGGGATGTAGCCGAGCACGGGCACGATTGTGCCCGCTCCGGTCGGCTAGCGCAGGATGTCCGCCGCGAGCTCGGGCGAGCAGCCCTTCAGGAGCAGCTCGATCGCCCGATGCAGGTCGACGTCGTTGCGCATGGCAAGCTCGGCGGCGACGTCCTCGGGATAGCCCGCCCGCTCGAGCTCCTCTGCGCGCCAACGCTCGACAAGCTCCTGCTCGGTCGGCGTGACGTTGATGTTGGTTTCCGCAGTAGGCATTCGGTTCGCTCTCCTCGTGCTTGCCTTCTCATTCGGTACAACGGACGGAGCGGATCTCCCCTTGCCGGGGGATTCGCAGAATTAACGGACTTCTAACGGCCCAGGATTCGTGGCCGAGGCGATGAGAGCGAGCCCGGCGACCGCTACGACGGGCAGCTGCCAGTCCCAGTCGAGCCCCGCGTGGAGTGCGAAGACCGTCAGCCCGGCGGCGGCCACGGGGAGCCCTCGGTGGATGGCGAGCGCCAGCGGGAGCGCGACGAGCGCGATGACCAGCACGAGCCCGACGACGCCGAGCTCGGCGAACGCCTGCAGGTAGAGGCTGTGCGCGTCGTGCCCCGGCGGGAGCTGCGTGTACTCGACGTGGAAGGTGCCGGCGCCTGCACCGGCGAGCGGGTGGGCAGCGCCGATGTGGCGCGCCGCGCCCCAGTAGGAGACGCGGTCGCCGAGCGAGTTCGGCGTGAAGAGGAGGATCGCGGTGAGCGCGAGCGCCGACGCCACGACGACCGCCGCACTGAGCCGGCGGCGGCCGAGCGCGACGATCACGCCGACGGCGCACGCAGCCTCGGCGGCGCGGCTGTTCGTGAGGAGCAGCGCGGGCACGAGCACGACCAGCGGCACCGCGGCGAGGTAGCGGCGGCGCACGGTGAGCGCCACGGAGATCGCGATCCCGATCGCGAGCAGCGCCGCGAGCCCGTTCGCGTAGCCGATCGGCCCGGTCAGCAGGCGTCCTTCGTAGGTGTCGATCGGCGCGCCGTTGATCAGCCTGTCGCCGAGCGCCCACATGGCAACGATCGTCGCGCCGCCGAGCACGCCGACGGTCAGCCCCTCGCCGGCGAGCGCGAACGCGACAGCGGCGGCGAGATACAGCAGTGTGCGCTGCACGTCGAGCGTGGAGGCGGACGGTGAGACCGACCAGGTCGCGGAGAGCAGCGACCAGAGTGCGAGCGCGGCGAGCAATGCGGGTGGCGCCGCCGTGCGCCAGCTGATGCGCACTGGACGCCAGAGCGCGAAGAGCCCGGCCGCCGCCGCGAACGCGACGGCGCCGGCGCGCCAGGCGGAGGTCGCGTAGCCGCCCTGTTCGGCGGCGAGCGCGATGACGCCGGCCGCGGCGAGGGCCGCGCCCGGCAGTGCCGGGGGCGACGCGAGCGCCACCCCCGGCCTACGTGCCGTCAGTTCCAACCGTTACGTCCCGTTCGGTGCCGCGATGCGCACCTGCACGAGGCGACGCGTCGACGAGCCGGCGAGCGGATCCTGTCCCTGCACGCGGGCACGGACGAACATCGTCACGTAGCCGGTGCGCGGGAACAGCCGCCCGGGCCGCAGGCTGACGGTCGCCCACCCGGTTGCGTTCGTGGTCGTCTCCGGGATGTTGGCGATGCGGCTGTACGGCAGGCCTTCGACGTACACGAGCGCGCCCGAGACGGAGTTGCTGTTCGAGTCGACAACATGGATCTGCATCGTTGTCGACGTCTTCCGCGAGCGGATCGGGTTCTGCGAGAACTTGACCTGGTTGATGGTCATGCGGTCCGGCAGCGTGACGTTCGACGCCTCGATGACGCCACCGGTCTGAGGCGCGACGGTCGCGGTCGGCGCGGACTGGGCGGACGCCGAGCCGCTCGAGTTGGTGGCGGTGACGACCGAGCGGATCGTCGAGCCCTGGTCTGCCGCGACGAGCGTGTAGTTCGCGCTGGTCGCGCCGGCGATCGCGGTGCACGCGTTGCCGGAGGTGTCACAGCGGTCCCAGGCGTACGTGTAACCCGAGATCGTCGTCGAGCTCGTCCACGAGCCGTCCGTGGTGGTCAGCGTCTTGCCGACCTGCGCCGTGCCGCTGACGGTCGGCGCGGCGGATGCTGTCGGTGCGCCGTACTGATACTCGGCCGCACTCGACCCGAACGCGATGCCGCCGGTGATCAGCAGCACCGTCGCTCCGGAAACGAGAGCCGCCAGCGCGATGCTCGCGAGGTAGCGGCCTCTCGAAGGACCTTTGTGCATGCGAAAGAACCCCCCTAGTCGTTGGACTCGTCCACGTAGGTGGTTCCGCGCGAGCCCGGCCGTGCAAACCGTCTGAGGTAAGGAAGGCGTTAGCGTTTCGCACGGATTGCAGGCACTTCGCGCGCGCACCACGGCTCGAGTGCCAGGCACTTCCAGTGCCTGGCACTGGTCTTGACGCTACGCGACCGCAGATTCGCCGAGGAGCATCTTCACCTCGGCGTAGAAGTCCGGCGCGGGCTTCACCTTGAACTGCGGGCCGAACGCGTACACCTTCTTCCCTGTTGACGTAACCAGGTCGGCGTACACCGGCGACTCGCCGGGGAAGTCCTTGATCAGGTTCGCGAGCTCGCGGATCGTGCCGGCGCGCGCTTTCGTCGCGTCGATCTTCAGCCACACCTCGCGCTTCTCGGCGACCGCTTCGAACGCGGCGAGCTCCAGGGCGACGAGCTTCGTCTCGCCTTCCTTGCGGTCGATGCGGCCCTTGACGATCAGGATGCGGTCGGTGGTGCAGAGCTCGCGCACCTTCTCGTACGTCGAGTTGAAGACGACGACCTCGACGCCGCCCGTCACGTCTTCGAAGCGCAGGAAGACCATCGCGTCGCCGCGCTTCGTCGTCATGTGACGCACGCCGGCGACGATCCCGCCGACGGTGACCGTCTCGCCGTCGCGGCGGCGGTCGAGCTCGCCGAGCGTCGCATCCGACTTGCGCCGCAGCTGGTCGCGAATCCCCGAGAGCGGATGCTCGGAGACGTACAGCCCGAGCACCTCCTTCTCGAGCCGCAGCAGCTCGCCCTTGTCATACTCGTCGGTCGGCGTGGCGGGATGGTGCTTCGGCGCGGCGTCCTCGACGGGCGCGAGGTCGAAGATCGAGCCTTGCCCGGCGAGGCGATCGGCCTGCTGCTTCTGCCCCCACGACACGGCTTGCTCGAGCACCTCGAGGTTCCCCTTGCGCGTGCCGGGCACGGCGCCGCACTTCACCAGAGCTTCGAGCACGCGCTTGTTCGAGACGGACGGGTCGACGCGCTCGGCGAAGTCCCAGATCGACTCGAACGGCCCGTCGGCTTCGCGCGCGGCGATGATCGAGCGGCACGCGCTCTCCCCCACGCCCTTGACGGCGTTGAGGCCGAAGCGGATCTTGCCGCCGACGACGGCGAAGTCGGTCATCGACTCGTTGACGTCGGGCGGGAGCACTTCGATGCCGAGCTCGTTGCACGCGTTGACGTAGAACGGCACGCGGTCCTTCGTCGACATGACGGAGCTGATGAGCGCGGCCATGTACTCGCACGGATGGTTCTGGCGGAGCCACGCGGTGCGGTAGGCGATCAGCGCGTAACACGCGGCGTGCGCTTTCGGGAACGAGTAGTCAGCGGCCTTCTCGACGTCTTCCCACAGTTGCTTCGACGCCTGCGCGCTGACGCCGTGCTCGGCGGCGCCGTCCATGAACTTGCCCTTGAGCGAGTCCATGAGGGCGCGGATCTTCTTGCCGATCGCCTTGCGCAGGTCGTCGGCCTCGGTGATCGAGAAGCCGGCGATCTCCTGCGCGATCTTCATGTACTGCTCCTGATAGACGCAGATGCCGTACGTCTCGCGGAGGATCGGCTCGAGCCGCTTGTCGACGTAGGTGACCGCCTCCTGCCCGGCTTTGCGCTTCCCGTAGTTCGGGATGTAGGCCATCGGGCCTGGCCGGTAGAGCGCGTTGAGCGCGATCAGGTCCTGGAACTCGGTCGGCCTCACCTGGCGCAGCGCCTCGCGCATGCCTGACGACTCGAACTGGAAGACGCCGACGGCGTCGCCGCGCGCGAGCATCTCGTAGGTCTTCTTGTCGTCGAGCGGGATCGTCGAGATGTCGAGCCCGCCGAGGAGCGCGCACGCCTTGTCGATCACGTCGAGGTTGCGCAGGCCGAGGAAGTCCATCTTGAGCAGGCCGAGCGCTTCGACGTCCTTCATCGCGAACTGCGTGACGACTTCCTGGTCGGAGCCCTTCTGCTGCAGCGGCACGACGTTGATCAGCGGCTCGGCGCCGATGACGACGCCGGCGGCGTGGATCGAGTCGGCGCGCGTCAGTCCTTCGAGCGGCTCCGCGAGCTCGAGGATCTCCTTCGCGATCGGGTCGTCCTTGACGATCTTGTGCAGCTCGGTCGCCTCGGAGAGCGTCTGGCCCGGGCCTTCGGGGATGAGCTTCGCGATCTTGTCGACGGAGCCGTAGGGAATCTCGAGCACGCGGCCCGCGTCGCGCACGGCTGCGCGCGCGGCCATCGTCGAGAACGTGATGATCTGCGCGACGCGGTCGGAGCCGTACTTCTCGCGCACGTAGTTGATGACGCGCTCGCGGCCTTCGACGGCGAAGTCGATGTCGATGTCCGGCATCGTCTTGCGCCCGGGGTTGAGGAACCGCTCGAACATGAGGTCGTAGCGGATCGGGTCGATGTCGGTGATCTGCAGTGAGTAGGCGACGAGCGAGCCGGCCGACGAGCCGCGGCCGGGGCCGACGGAGACGCCGTGCGTCTTCGCGAAGTGGATGAAGTCCCAGACGATCAGGAAGTAGTCGGTGAAGCCCATCTCCTTGATCGTCTTGAGCTCGTACTGCAGCCGTTCGGTGAGCTCGGTGGTGACCTTGTCGTACCGCTTTTGCAGGCCTTTTTCGCACTGCTCGACGAGGTAGTCGAACGAGTCGCGTCCTTCGGGAACCTCGAACTTCGGCAGCAGGATCTTCCCGAGCTCGATCTCGACGTTGCAGCGCTCCGCGACCTCGAGCGTGCGCCGCATCGCGTCTTCGTGGCCGGGGAAGTCGAGCGCCATCTCTTCCGGCGACTTGAAGTAGAAGTGGTCGGTCTCGAAGCGCCAGTGGTTCGGATTCTTGAGCGAGTCGCCGGACTGGATGCAGAGCAGCGCCTCGTGTGCGCGCGCGTCGGTGTCTCTCAGGTAATGGACATCGCCGGTCGCGACGGTCGGCAGGTTGAGCTTGGTCGCGAGCTGCGCGAGCTGCGGCAGGATGCGCGCCTGCACGTCGAGGTGCGCGTTCTGCAGCTCGACGTAGACGGAGTCGCGCCCGAATGTCTGCGCGAGCCTATCGAGCTCCGCTTCGGCGTCGGTCGCGCGGCTCTCTTCGAGCGCCTTGCAGACTCTTCCGGAGAGGCACCCGCTGAGCGCGATCAGCCCGTTCGAGTGGCGCTCGAGCAGCTCCCAGTCGACGCGGGGCTTGTAGTAGTAGCCCTCGAGGTAGCCGAGCGAGCTGAGCTTGATGAGGTTGCCGTAGCCCTCGTTCGTTGCGGCGAGGAGCGTGAGATGCGCGTTGCCCTTCTCGTGGGCGTGGCGGTCGTTGGCGACGTAGACCTCGCAGCCGATGACGGGCTTGACGCCGGTGTCGCGGGTTGCCTTCCAGAGCTGGACGGCGCCGGCCATGGAGCCGTGGTCGGTGAGGCTGACCGCCGGCATCTCCAATTCCGCGGCCCGGGCGACGAGGTCGGGGATCCTGCACGCCCCGTCGAGGATCGAGTACTCGGAGTGGACGTGGAGGTGGACGAAATCAGCCTGGGCCATCGCGGAGGGGTCATAGTACGCCCGGGCCCGGCGGGTACCCATGCCGCGCGACTGCCGGGTCAGACCTCTGCATCGTCGCCGTCAGCCGGCTGCGAGCGAGTCGTCCTTCCGACAAAGAGCAGAAGCACGACATAAGCGAACGAGAAGACGCAAAACACTGCGATGCCGATGTCTTTGACGGAGCACTCGAACTGGCGAATGAACCGATAGCTCTCCCATACGGCAAGAGCCGACCACATGATCAACACGTAATCGCTGAGGGCTATAAGCAGCTTGCTTACCGAGTACCTGCGCGCCTGGAGCCAACGGCCCTTGCGCTGAACGGTCTCCTGTACTGCAAAGAGTGGCCCGGTGACATTGTCTTCGTAGCGTTCCACTTTTGTCTCCCAGTTCTCCTGCCAGTACTTCGAACCGCGATTCAGGAGCGTCCACGCTGAGGAGCAGACCATCCCGAAACAGGCGACCACAATCGCTAGTTGCGAGCGTTCGTTGCGAAGGGCCGCGTAGCCGACAAAGGCGACTGAGATGAAGCCCCAGAAGAAGATTGATCTCTTCCAGAAGAGATTGATCTCGAAGGCGCGAGTCGCCAATGCAATTTCCAGCCGCTTCTCATCGGCCGCCTGTGAGTCACCGACATCGGCACGCTCGCCAGGAGCTCGCGGTCCCGATTTGCTCCGCGAGCGCCTGACAGCTGCCGACTTCAGCCGAAGACGGCCCATTCCGGATGGCGCTCCTTATAGGTCGCGACCATTCGGTCCACGAAGGTGCTGATGCGCAAGTCAGTCCCGGGGACGGCCGCCGCGACGAGAGCGTCTTCTATGGAGAGAGGTGTGGCGTTGAAATCGACCACCATGTACGCGAGATGGTCGTAGATTCCGCGCGTCTCGTTGTAATCGACGCCTTCGCGTCCGGTGATCGTACTGAGCAGCTTCGCGTACCGCGCGTGGTTCACCTTCTCGTTTTCTTTGCCCGGTTTGATGACTTCCTTCGGCATGAAGTACACGTAACCGTGGATAGACATGGGGAAGCGTTTCTGCAACGACTCCGCCTCCCCAATAATCCCATCGATGTAGCCAAGCGTGTTGTTCCCGATAGAGCTCATCTGGCTCCGAACACCGATCAACATCAGGGGACCGTTCACCGGGTCGATGACGGCAACGTCCATGTCCTTGGGGCGGTGTGACCCCATCACTTTGGGCTCCAATCTGACTGACACACCGCGTCTCTTACCGAACAGGGAAAGTCGAGCGGTCAGGTCATCCTGGAGGTATGCATGAAGGAACCTGATGAAGGACTGGCTCCGAACAGCCTTCATTGGGTCCGCGATGAAATCCAGGCTCATGCTTTGGAGACATGCGTCGAGCTTCGCGGCCGCTGTTTGCGAACTGGCGGCAGCCACTAGGAGGGACTCGGAAACGACTGACGCAAATCCGCGAGAGTACGGCCGTCCTCCAGCCGCCAGAATGTCCATCCGTTCGTATTCGACCCGACGACGGAGTTCGCTGCCAGGGACGGCGAGTCGAATCGACCCTTACCAGCAACGAGGATCGAACCGTCGGCTTGAACTCGAGCCGCGAAGCGCCTGCCACGCGAGAGCCCGTGGAGCGGTGCACCCGGATGGACGAGCCGCGCGGCGAGCAGCTCGGCGAGGCTCACTGCACTCCTCATAGGTCGAACGCTAACGGCGTCATCGGACAAGGCCAAGGGCGTGCGTTGCGAACTGGCCAAGTTCGGGCGCATCCCTCGGTCGAGGGGGTTAGGAAGTGGGTGCATCGGACGACCTTTAGCTAGGTGAGCAACCCCGCGAGTGACTTTGTACGTGCCGATCGGCGGCGCCGACCCTCGCGCGCGCAAAGGACGACGCGGTTCCACGAGTTGTCCTCGCGCGAACTCGAGGTCCTTGCCCTTCTTGCCGACGGACTCAGCAATTCCGAGATCGGTCAACGTCTATCGATCAGTCCGCATACGGCGACCGACCACACTCGAAGCGTCATTGCGAAGCTCGGCGCGAACGCGCGGGCCGAGGCTGTCGCGATCGGATTTCGTCAGGGCCTGCTCGTTTAGCTTCGACTACGCCGCCGAGCGCCGGCTCGTCTTTGCCGAGTTTCTCCAATGAGCGAGAATCTCAACACCTTCGCGGATCAGCTCGACGTACTCATTCCTAAGACCCATTTGCCCTACCAAGACCGCAGCGTCACCGTGTTCGAACGCCTGGGCAGTTCGTCCGCTTCTAATCGAGTCGTGCAGATGCTTCATCAATGGCAGTGTCTCGACAGCCTCCATCGGAAGGCGGATGGCGCCAGCTTCGTTCGGAACGAAGACTCGAACCCCGCCACCGAGCGCATGAACTTCGATCTCGGCTTGCAGAAGAGTCAAAGATGTGTACCAGCGGGCAATGACTGAGGCGGCTGAGACACCCTCTTTGACGTACCCGCATAAGAGAGAGTTCGAGACCACCCAACTTGCGTCGTTCATGACCATAAGCGGGGCGTCGGCGAAGACGGGCAGGACGAGATCTGGAACTCGTACTCCCGGCGTAACGAACCAAGGGTCACGGATTCGACACTTAAAGCGCTGTGACACCCCGCTCCGCTCACCGAACTCGATGTAGCGGCGCTCATCCGCAGAAAGCGGAACCTTGTTCGGGAGGTACAGGAAGCTCCGGGGATCTGGTATCGCTGAGGTTCGAATGCCAAGGCCACGAAGTTGACGGCTTGATGTGAGAGCCGGCATGAGATGGTCGGACGGAAGGGAGAACTCCTGAACGGTTGAGCTCTCCGGGTGGAAGAACGTCTTGTCCCCGCTCACGTAACCGATGTTGAACCGCACGAGATTCCGGGCAGGGGTAAGGCGTTCGCCAAGGGCCCCTTCAAGCAGCTGAAGTAAGTCTCCGGGCAGCAGGCTCTCAACAAATGGTCGTTCCCCGCCTATCACTCGCGACACTGAAATACGCGTCGCGACGGCCGGCCGAGCGTCGACAAGGTCAGAGACGCGCTCGAACGCCTCAAACCGAACGTCACTAGTCGCGCCTCCGAATCCAGCCGCAAAGAAGAGAACCACGTCTTGCATGATCTCGGGGAAGACGCGCTCGTGTACGCGGGCTATGCGTATGTCCCTGAAGTGGTTCCGTAGAAAGTTCCACAAGGGTCTCGCGTATCGGACGTACGTGAACTCGTAAGGTAAGACAAACGCCAAGCATCCACCCGCGCGCAGGAATCGTGTGGCGTGGAGAACGAACGGCATCCAGATGCTCGCGCCGGGGTCCATTGGGAACCCGAGGACGTCATTCGCAGCGTCAAGCGCCCTCCGCCCTTCGATCGGAGGAAGGTGCCTTAGGCGAACGTAGGGCGGGTTACCAATGACCCCATCGACTGGAAATGGTTCCAGGGCGAGGAAGTCGCCGCAGAAAGCCTGTTCTGCGCGGACAAGTCCAGCCGACACGACCTCCTGAAACGTGTCGGATGCCAATTCCGAACCCCAGATGTCGACGTCGACGCCTCCAATTTGAGCGGCAGACTCGACCGCATTGAGAAACGCGCCATCGCCCATGCTGGGCTCGAGTACGCTCCGCGCTCCGTTAGCCAGCAACCACCGCGCCATCGTGACCGCGGCCAGCGGAGGCGTGTAGTAGGCGCCCAAGGCTCGGGCGGATGAGGCGTGAAGGCTGCGCTGACCGTCGTCAAGCTCCGACGCCCAACTAGAGGACCTCACGACTGGCCTTGTCTGCGCGTTGTCAATCCAGGCACCATCCATCAGCTCGGTGAGAGTAACGGAAGGCCCGGACGGCACTTGAAGCAACGATGCCGAGACGTCACGCTGAGGCGTACATGCGCGTCTCATTCTTGTCACAGCCGTACGCGGACGGCCGAGACCTCGAGGGCTTTCTCTTGGAATCGTTCCGCGACACATCGTTCAACCGGCTCGACGCCGCAGTTGCCTGGGCGAAGCGAAGTGGTCTTGGTCGTTTGGAAGGTGGGATGCGCGAATTCAGGATGCGCGGCGGGACCATTCGACTCATCATCGGGATCAGCGAAGGTGGCGCAACTGCTCAGGGACTCCAGATGGTCGCTGAGCTCGCCGATGAGGCATACGTCTTTCACGTCCACGGCAGGACATTCCATCCGAAGGTCTATGCGTTCTCCGGCCCTCACAACGGAGCCGTTTTCGTCGGCTCCCACAACCTGACGCGAGGTGGGCTGCTCGCCAACTTCGAAGCCGCAACGCTGAATGAACTTGACCTCGGGATCCGCGACGACTCGAGACTCCTGGCCGACGTGCGCTCGTTCCTCGACCGGCTAGTGGCAGACACGGCTGTTTGTCGATCGCTCGATGCTCAGACGGTCGAAACGCTGATCAACGACCGACGCTACCGCGTGTCGAACGAGGACGCACAGCGCGCGGCGACCGACTCTACGCTCGTCGACTCCGACGAGGGATCCTCGTTGTTTGGGTCCAGTGAGTATTCCCTCAGATCGGTCAATTCATCCGGAGCATCGCGTACGTCGCGTCCTTCGCGCGAAAGGCCAGGTTCCGATCGACTGGCAGAGACGGGCGATGATGCCTATGCCTACTCAGGGGAGGCGCAGCCGCAGGTCCTTCGACGCTGGTCGAAGAAGATTCCACGTTCGGATGCCCAACGGTTGCCGGGAAAGAGCAACCCAAGCGGGCATCTGACGCTCACGCAAGCAGGCAATCCCATTGACCAAGCAACTTACTTTCGAAATACATTCTTTGCTGGGACGACGTGGAATCCGGTTACGCGGACCCGAGAGCGAGCGACGATTGAAGCACATGTAGTCATTCTCGGTCGAAACTTCGGGCGCCTCTCGCTCGACGTGGATCACAACCCGGCTTTCCAGTCCGATCAGCGCAACCGCGCGACCACTCTTCGCTGGGGCGCTCTTAACGATTACCTGCGCCGACTCGCGGACGTGACCGACTGCTGGATCACAGTTGAGGCACTGAGCAACGGAACATACCGCCTCACGATTGCCGAGTCGCCCCTCGGGCCCTTCATCCGATAGAACGCCTGGAGGAGGCGACCTCGTGGCGTCGTCCGATTCGACGCGTTACATTCCCGCCCCATGAGCGCCACCACCGCCGCCGACCACGCGCCTCACCACGAACCGCCCCCGTTCGACCGCACGACGATCCAGATCGTCCCGCGCGCCGGGCTGCCTTTCGCCGCCGCCGCGGTCGTCGGGCTCATCGTCGCGATTGCGACCAACTCCTTCTGGGCGATCGACTTCTTCCACGTCGTCGGCGGTGGGGCTTGGACGACGCTCGACCTCTTCCTCGGCTTCGTGCTCGGGCCGATCATCGGGCGCATGTCGATCCCCGCCCGCGTCGAGTTCTCCGCGCGGTTCATGCCGAAGCTCGTGCTGCTCATCCCCACGCTCGTCACGATGACGCTCGGCTCCGGCTTCCAGCTCGCGCACAACCTCGGCTACCTCGACAGCGCCTACCCGCGCCACGGCTGGGTCGTCGCGTCGTTCATCGTCGTCGGGATCATGGCCGTCATCGCGATCGGTTACCTCGAGCCCGCAAACATCGCCGTCCTCTACGAGCTCAAGAAGCCGCAGCCCGACGGCGAGCTGATCGCCAAGCTGATGAAGCGCTTCCTCTACACCGCCGGCATCACCGGCGCGATGCAGATCGCAACGCTCGTGATCATGACGAGGCTCGCAACATGAGACCCGCCGAGATCAAGCGCCCGCCGATCTGGGAATGCGGCGTCGCCGCGCTGGTCACCGTCGTGATCAGCGTCATCTACCTCGCCGCCTACATCCCGCACACGCCGAACACGATCCTGCCGATCGTCCTGCTCGCACTCGGCACCGCGCTCATCGTCGCGCAGCTCGTCCTCATCGGCTCGCTCGACAACTTCGCGCGCCGCGACTTCCACACCGTCAGCGGCTACGCGCTCGCCGCCTACATCGTCATCGGCGGGATGATCGAGTACGTCTTCGTCAAGAACCACACGCGCGGAATCGAGCTCGGCCTCCTCACCTGGGGGCTCGCGCTCTTCGTGATCGACGTGCCGCTGATCCTCTCGTTCTCGGTCGCCCGCTACCAAGCAGCGAGCTAACCGAACTCGATCACGCTGCGGATCCCGTCCTGGGCTTCCATCAACTCGAAGCCGCGATTCACCTCGTCCAGCGTGATCCGGTGCGAGATGAAGCTCTCGACGTCGATCTCGCCCGCGAGCCACCGCTCGACGAACGCCGGCACGCCGTCGCGTCCTTTGACTCCTCCGAACGACGAGCCTGCGATCCGGCGGCCCGTGATCAGGAAGCGCGGCACCACATCGAGCGTCTCGCCGCGGCCGGCGACGCCGCACACCGTGCACAGGCCCCACCCCATCCGCGCCGACTCGACCGCCTGCCGCATCACCTTCACGTTGCCGGTCGCCTCGAACGTGTAGTCCGCGCCGAAGCCGCCCGTCGACTCGACGATCTGCGCGACCGCGTCCTCGCCGCCGACAAAAGTCTCCGTCGCACCGTGGTTCTTCGCGAGGTCGAGACGGCCCTCCGACAGATCGACGCACACGATCCGCTCCGCGCCCGCCAGGCGGCAGCCGATCACCGCGCCGAGACCGACCATGCCGGCGCCGAAGACGACGCACGTCGAGCCAGCCTCCACCTTCGCGGTGTTCAGCGCGGCGCCGATCCCCGTCGACAGCCCGCACGCGAACAGCGCCGCACCGTCCAGCGACGCTTCCGGATTCACGCGCGCGAGCGCGATCTCAGGCATCACCGTGTACTCCGCGAACGTCGAGCAGCCCATGAAGTGCCGCATCGGCTCACCGTCGAGCGACAGACGCGCCGTCCCATCCGGTAGGTAACCGAGGTTCTGCTGCTCGCGAATCGCGAGACACAGGTTCGTGCGATCGGAAAGGCAGTGCACGCACTCGCGGCACTGCGGCGAGAACAGCGTCACGACGTGGTCGCCCGGCGCAACGGAGGTGACTCCCGAGCCGACCCGCTCGACGACACCCGCGCCCTCGTGGCCGAGCACCGTCGGCGCGTAGCCCGACGGATCCGCGCCCGACGCGGTGTAGAGATCCGTGTGGCAGACGCCGCACGCGACCAGGCGCACGAGCACCTCACCCGCCTTCGGCTCCGCGAGCTCGACCTCGCGCACCGTAAGCGGCTTGCGGAACTCCTCGAGTACCGCGGCACGGATCTGCACGCGCCTACTCTTTCATTCCTCGAACGCCGCGTACGCGCGGATCAGCACCTCGACGAGATCCTCGCCGCCGACCTGGATGCCGCTCGCGCCGAAGCGCTTCGGCACCGACTCCGGCGGGCGGCGGGCCGGCGCGGGCAGTTCGGGAAGCGGGCCGCCGCGCCACGGATCGTCGCTCGCCTCCGCCGGGCCGTAGCCGCGCCAGCGAAGGAGCAGCGTCGGGTCCTCGTCGACGGCTTCGGCGAAGGCGTGCCACAGCGGGGCGGTCTCGCCGACCTCGACGACTTCGACCGGGATCAGCGGCTCTTCCCAGGTGTGGTCGAGCACCTGGGCGAGGTTCGGGTCGCTCACGTCGAGCTCGGCCCAGATGCCGCGCGGGATCGGCGGGGCGGACAGGCTCGCGGGGGCGCCGTTCACGACGGCGGTGACGAGCGAGGGTTCAACCCGCAGCTCTTCGGCGTGAGTGCCAGGCACTGGAGGTGCCTGGCACCGGGCGGCGAGCGCGACGGCCCACGGGTGTCTCATGCCATCGCCTCGATCGCGTCGGGGGCCAAGGACACTGCTTCGCGGATCGCGTTCAGGTCGAGCTCGCCGAGCCAGTCCTCGCTCGTCCCGGCCAACACCTTCTGCACGAGCTCGCGCTTCGACTCGAGCAGCTCGTCGATCCGCTCCTCGAGCGTCCCCTGCGTGATCAGCGCGTGCACATAGACCGGCTTGCGCTGGCCGAGGCGGTGCGCGCGGTCGGTCGCCTGCTGCTCGACCGCCGGGTTCCACCAGCGGTCGAAGTGGAAGACGTGGTTCGCCGCCGGCAGGTTGAGGCCGCGGCCGCCGGCGCGCAGCGAGACGACCAACACAGCGGGGCCGTCCTCGGAAGCGAACGACGCGAGCAGCTCCTCGCGCTGCGCGGCGTTCAACGAGCCATGGAAGAACTCGACGCGCTTGCCCAGCTGCTCCGTGAGGAACGGCACGAGCGCGCTGAAACGCACGTACTGCGTGAAGACGAGCGCCTTGTCGTCCGCCGGCACCTCGCGCAACAGTTCCACCAGACGATCCAGCTTGCCCGAACGCCCTTCCAGCGCACCGCCCCGCTGCAACAGCATCTCCGGGTGGTTGCACACCTGCTTCAGCTGGCTCAGCATCGCGAGCACCGCGCCGCGGCGGCCGAAGCGATCCTCGTGCGCCTCGACACGCGGGAGCCACGTGTCGACCGTCTGCTGGTACAGCGCCGCCTGCTCGAGCGTCAGCCGGCAGTAGTCCTTCTCGACCGTAAGCGGCGGCAGGTCGAGCTCGACCTCCGGATCGTCCTTCGCACGGCGCAGGATGAACGGCCGCACGATCGCCCGCAGCCGCTCGAGCGCCTGCTCGTCGTCGTCGAGCTGGATCGGCTCCGCGAACGCACGATGAAACCACTCGCGCGAGCCGAGCAGGCGCGGATTGAGCAGATCCATGATCGCCCACAGCTCGCCGAGGTGGTTCTCGATCGGCGTGCCCGTCATCGCGACGCGGCGGCGCGAGCGCAGCAGCCGCAGCGACCGCGCGCGCCGCGTCTGCGGGTTCTTCACGTCCTGCGCCTCGTCGAGCAGCAGCCTGTCCCACTCGATCAGCTGCAGCGTCTCGACGTCACGTGTCGCGATGTCGTACGACGTGACGACGACGTCGCTCGCACGCGCGACCTGCGCGAACGCATCTCCCGCCAGTCGGTCCGAACCGTGATGCAGGTGCACGCGCAACCCCGGCGCGAACCGCTCGAGCTCCGCCACCCACTGGCGCGCGACGCTCATCGGGCACACGACGAGCGTCGGCCCGAGCGCGTCGCGCCCGAACTGCTCGCGCTCCGACAGGAGCATCGCGATCGCCTGCACCGTCTTGCCGAGCCCCATGTCGTCCGCGAGCACGCAGCCGATGCCGAGGTCGCCGAGCAGCCGCAGCCAGCCGTGACCCGACTCCTGGAACTGGTACAGCGCGAACTCCATGCCCGGCGGCGTCGGCAGCGGCCGGAACTTCGCGTCCGAGCCGACGAGCTCCGACAGCTTCTCGTCGAGCGACACCTCGCCGAGCGTCAGTCCGAAGTCGTCGAGCGCGAGCCCGGACGTCGCACGCACGAGCTCGACCAGATCGCCGCCCGCCTGGCGCGCCTCGAGGAAGCGCAGCGCCCGCGCGACGTCCTCGCGGCGAAGTGCCTGCCAGCGTCCGCCCGCCTGCACGACCGGGTGCTGCTCGGCGGCGAGGCGGCGCAGCTCGATCTCGTCCAGACCGAGATCGTCGATCGCGAGCCGCCAGTCGAAGCGCGCGAACCAGCCCGGCGACTGCGAAGCCGACAGGTCGGCGCGGATGCGCGCCGGCGTGCGCGTCCACGCAGCCGGCAGCGCGACCGGCACGTCGAGCTGCGGCAGCAGCCGGCGCAGGAAGTACGTCGCGTCCTCGGCGTCGAGCGCAACCTCGCGAGGCTTGTCGGCGTCGAAGACGATGCCGTTCTCCTCGAGAAACGGACGCAGTGCCGCGAACGAGTGCGCGAGATCGTCGTACGGGTCGGCGTTGCGCAGGAACTCGAACGCGTCCGGCCCCGCGTCCCACAGCAGCGACGCCGGCAACGCGACCGTCTCGTCGTCCTCCGCGTGCAGCCAGAGCTCGAGCACGAGCCCGCCGCGGCGTTCGTCGAGATGCAGGCCGGCACGCCACGGCGCGCGGATCAGCCGCTCGAATCCCGTGTCGACCCAGCGCGTGATCTTCTTCTCGAGCGCGCGGTACGACGGGCCGTGCGGCAGCTCAGGCTCCGGCGAGGTCAGTCCGTGCAGGAACGCCTCGACGGCGCGGCCGCGTCCGAACGCGCGCGTCGAGCCGAGCGAGACGCCGGCGTCGATGAGCCGCGTGCGCGCGATCTGGTCGACGAGGCGCGGATAGACGTCGTGCACGACCGTCGCGCGGTCGCCGTGGAAGTAGTCCGCGATCACCGCCGGCGCTGCGGCGGCGATCGCGGTCAGCGCCGCCTCGACCTTCGTCTCGAGCGTCGCGCCCCAGAACGCGAACCACTCGCCGCCGATGTCGGCGAGCTGCGGGAAGACGAGCCCTTCGGCGACGGCGCGGCGCGCAAGGTCGCGCACGGCGAGCAGCGCGCGCGTCGAGTCGCCGAGCTCGCCGGCCGGCTCCCACGCCGCGAGCTCCCCCACGCCCAGGAACGAGCCGGCGTACGTCTCGCCGAGCACGTCGAGCTGGTCGTCACCCGATCCGTCGCGCGAGAAGGCGAAGGCGAGCGCGTCGGGATGCCAGACGGTTTCGAGCACGGCCTACCATCGTAGGCACAGACGCGAGGCTACGGCTTGTAGGCCGCTGCGTAGCGCGCGGTCTTGCCGCACCGTGCCGACAATCCGGCGGCCCACTTCTTGATCGCGGCGTTCCGCTTCACTCCGAGCAGGTACTGCGCGATCGGCACACGCACCTGGGACAGCGGAATGGGAGCCGGCGGGCGCACCGGGCCGAGCGGCGTGACCGAGATCAGGCTCGAGCCGTAGTGCAGCTTCCGCGACGCCTTCCCGACCGGGAGCGAGAACGCGACGTCGAGATCCTTCGTCGGCATGTCGCCCGTCTTCAGCAGGAATGTCTTCCCGGCCGCGCGCACGAGCCTCGACTTCCCGCTCACGTACTGCGAGCGGTGCGCGTCGTAATACGCGGCGATCGCCGCAGACGACACGCGCACGTTGCGCGTGATGCGCGCGACGAGCGCCTGCTGCAGCAGGTTCGAGCGCATCGAGTCGCGGAAGTCCGCCTCGGTCATTCCCTGCTTTCTCAGCGCCGCGTCGAACTTTGCGCGGCTGCCACCGAACTGGCTCGAGATCGCCTGCGTGACGCTCTTCGCGACCTCGGCCGAAGAAACCCGCACGCCGAGCGACGCTGCGGCATAGCGCTGCTCGGCGTGCTGTACGAGCAGCGCCACAACGTGCTGCTCGATCGTCGTCCGCGTCGGCGTGCCCGGCGCGGGAAAGCTCTTGTGCGCGCTCGCGTACACGGCGCGCCCCTGCCGCATCAGCGCGTCGAACTGCGCCTGGGTCACCGTCTGGCCGCAGGCGACCGCGACCGTCCCCCGCGGAACGGCCGAGGACGACCCGCCGCACCCGGCGAGCGCCAGAAGCGCGCAACCTGTCGCGGTAACGTTCCGGGAATGCCGGAGGAGACCCCGAACCGCGCCACCATGCGCCGGATCGCCGAGCAGGTCGGCGTCTCCGTCGCGACCGTCTCGCGCGTGATGAACGGCCGCCCGGACGTCTCCTCGCGCACGCGCGAGCTCGTCCTCCAGGCCGTCCGCGACCAGGGCCTGCGCGGCGGGCGCTCCGTCCGCACGGGCTTCGTCGGCGTGACGGTCCCGATCGTCCAGTACGAGTACTACGCGCTGATCCTCTCCGGCATCGCCGAAGGCCTCTACGAGCGCGGCCTGCGCCTCGCGCTCTGCCTCACCCGCTACGAGCACATCCGCGAGCGCACGCTCGTCGAGCTGCTCGTGCACGACGCGAGCGACGGCGGCGTGCTGATCACGCCGACCGAGTCGCCGGACGAGCTGCGCGCGCTGCAGGACCAGGGCTACCCGTTCGTCGTCGTCGACCCGCGCGAAGAGCTCGGCGGCGGCATCCCGACCGTCTCCGCCGCCAACGTCACCGGCGCCAAGGAGGCAACCGATCACCTGCTCGGGCTCGGTCACCGCCGCATCGGCGTCATCACCGGCCCGCGCGACCTCGCCTCGATGGAGGACCGGTACGCCGGCTTCTGCGCCGCGCTCGCGAGCGTCGGCATCCTGCCCGACCCCGAGCTCGTCCGCCGCGGCAACCTCGACGCGCAGAGTGGCCGCGCCGCCGCGACCGCGCTGCTCTCGCTGCCCGACCCGCCGACCGCGATCTTCGCGTTCAACGACAACATGGCCGTCGGCGCGCTCCAGGCCGCGCGCCAGCTCGGGCTCGAGGTTCCGCGCCAGCTGTCGATCGTCGGCTTCGACGCACTCGACGCGTCGCGCATCTCGATGCCGACGCTCACCACCGTCCGGCAGCCGCTCGAGGAGATGGGCCGCCTCGCGGTCCGCGTCCTCGGCAGCGTGCTCGACGGGCAGCGCACCGAGGCGCTCGGCGTCGAGCTCGCCACCGAGCTCCTCGTCGGAGAGTCGACGGCCCCGCCCGGCTGAATCCGGACGGGGCCGCCTCCACTCGACTAGCTGCCGTAGACCTGGAACTCCCACAACGAGTAGCCGTACTGCGTGCCGCGCGCCGTCCCGTACATGCGGACGTAGCGGCCGCTGCCGGACACATTGAGCGTCTGCGTACCGCCCGAGCCCGTCGTGGTCGAGTAGATCGTCGTCCAGCTCGAGGCGTCATTCGAGGTCTGGATCTGGAAGGCCTTGCCGTACGCGGCCTCCCATTGCAAGACGACCTGGCTGATCGTGTGCGTCGCGCCGAGATCCACGTAGATCCACTGCGGATCGCTGAACGCGGACGACCAGCGTGTCCCGGTGTTCCCGTCGACGGCGTTCGACGCCGGGAAGCTCGAGTTCTCGAGCGACGACGCGACTGCGGTATGCCCCTGCGACAAGAGCGTCCCGCCGCCACTGCCGCCTCCCGGCGTTCCCTGCACCTGGAACTCGTACAGCGAGTAGCCGTACTGCGTTCCGCGCGCAGTGCCGTACATCCGGATGTAGCGGCCCGTGCCCGTGACGGAGAGATCGTCGGTGCCTCCGTCACCGGTCGTCGTCGAGTAGATCGTCGTCCAGTTCGTGTTGTCCTGTGACGTCTGGATCTGGTACGCCTTGCCGTAGGCGGCCTCCCAGTACAGCGTCACGTGCGTGATGTTGTACGACTGCCCGAGGTCGATGTCGATCCACTGCGGATCGCTGAACCCGGACGACCAGCGCGTGCTCATGTTTCCGTCGACGGCGTTCGCCGGACCGAGCGACGAGTTCTCGTTCGACGAGGACGTCGCCGTCTTGCCCTGTGCGATGTTCGTGCCGCCGCCACCGCCGCCTCCGCCGGCCGCCTTGTTGTAGACGGCGACGTAGTCGATGTTCATCGCGCCGCCCGATGCGGTTGCGGTCGTCGGCGTCGTGCAGCCGCACACGCCGTTCGGGAACCCACCGCCCAGCGCGAGGTCGTAGATGATGAAGAACGGATGGTCGACCGCGTTCGCCCACGTGGTCGCGTCGACCTGGTTCGCGTTCACGGTGAAGTAGTTGTTGCCGTCGAGGTACCACCGGATCTGCTCCGGCGACACCGAACGGTCGATCTGCACCGCGTACGTGTGGTAGGCGGTCTGGCAGCCCGAGCACGCGCGCGCACCCGAGCCGATGCCGCTCGTCTCGTTGCACGGTCCGCCGGGGTCGACCCCGCAGTGGAGCGTGCCGTAGACGTCGGACTGGCTGTTGACGTCCTCGAGGATGTCGATCTCGCCTGCGCTCGGCCAGGTGCCGCCGTTGCGCATGCCGTTGCCGAGCATCCAGAACGCCGGCCAGTAGCCCATGCCGTTGGACGTCGTGAGGTTCGGCTGCTGAATCGAGGACTGCATCATCACCTCGCCGCCCGCGGGGGCGCCGAAGGTGTCGAGCTGCGACTCGATGCGGCCGGACGTCCAGCCCGAGGTCGGGTTCGTGCCGGTGTGGATCGCCTTGATGACGAGATGTCCCGAGCCGTCCTGGTAGACGTTCGAGGTGCTGTTCGTCATCGTCTCGATCTCGCCGGTGCCGAAGTTCGAGCCGGGCCCGGTGTCGTAGAACCAGTTCGAGCTGCTCGGCGCCGTGCCGGCGGCGCCGGTGAAGTCGTCACTCCAGGTGAGCGTCCAGCCCGTGGGCGGGGCCGGGACGGTCGCCTTCGCCGGAGCCGAGACGAACGCGGTCACGGCGAAGCCGACGAGGACGGAGAGCACGAGGCCCGAGAGCCGTCGCGCCGTTCGGTTGTGCATGACGTTCCCCCTGCGGTCGAAAACGGTGATGGCCGGCTTCGCCACGACGCCTGCGGCGGAGCCTGTCGCAGCCGGTGTCCCTCCAGTCACCGTGTTCCCGGAACATTTCCGGTACCTGTTCCGGTTGCGTACCGTAACGGCGCGCGCCGCGCACTGTCAAGCGGGGAACCGACGCCGGCTAGACGACGTCGTCGTCGCGCCCGGCACGCTTGCGCCAGAACGTCACCACGCCGACGAAGCCCGCGACCGCGAGCGCGATCGCGCTCTTGTTCGGGCGCTTCGTCTCCATGTCGACGCTCGGGACGGCGTCCTTCGCCTTGCGCTTCAGCACCCGCTTGCCGACGGACAGCGCGAGCCAGCCGACGACCGCATTCCGACGATTCACCACTCCCATACGCCGACCCTACCCCTATGGTCGCCATGTGACACGCCTGACCGGCCTCGACGACGCGCTACTCGAGCGGGCAGTCGACCGGCTGCTCGGCTTCGAGCCCGAGGCGACCGCCGTGCTCGCGACCGGGAGCTACGCCAAAGGGACGGCCGGCGCAGGCAGCGACCTCGACCTGACGGCGATCACACCGTCGCCGCGCGACGGCTACCGGATGTGGTTCGAGGACGCGCTGCACGTGTCGGTGGACGCGAAGACGGCCGACGCCTGGCTCGCGCGCGCCGCAGCGCCCGCACGCTGGTCGCTCGGGTTTCCGGCCGAGAACACGGCGGTCTACGTGCAGGCCGACGACGCGACGCGCGCGCGGCTCGGCCCGGATCCGTCGCAGCGCCACCCGGCGGCCGGGCCGGAGCTCGAGGACTTCGTCGACTTCGTGCTCAAGGCGAAGCGGCTCGCGGCCGCCGGCGACGAGGTCGGGCTGCGCTGGCACGCGCAGGGCGCGGCGGCACTCGCCCCCACGCTGCTCATCCCGCTCAACGAGGAACGCGTGGTGCGCGACCGGCGGGACGCGCTCGACGCGGCGCTCTCGTTCGCCGTCGCGCCCGAGCACTACGCCGAGGACATCGCCATCTGCTTCGGCGTTGTGGGCGGCGACTCGCGGGCGGCCGTCGCCCGGCTCGGGCGCGAGCTGCTCGCGTTTCTCCGCGAGCGAGCGCCCGGCGTCGACGACCAGCCGGAGATCGGCCGCTACCTCGCCGACGGCACGCTCGAGCGGCACCTCGAAGCGATGTAAAAAGAGGGGGCCTACCTCCTGCGGCTCGAGGTAGGCCCCCTCGGGAGAGTGCCGGACGCCTGCGGGCGGGCGAGACGTCCGGCGGGGACGAGGGCACGTCCGATGGATATGACGCGGCCCGGGCGGAAAACTTGCGCCCGGCGGACAGGTCTTACCTAGGCCTTACTTTCCGACTTTGAAAGGGGTATGGTCGGGCGCGGTGGGTTTGGGGGAAGCCTGGAGACCACTGGCCGAGCGCCCGTTCCGGCTGCTCTGGCTCGGCCGCGTCTCCTCGCAGGTCGGCGACGCGATGGTGCCGCTCGCGCTCAGCTTCGCGGTGCTCTCGGTCGACCGCTCCGGGGCCGCGCTCGGAGCGGTGCTCGGCTCGCTGATGATCACGCGCGTCGTCTTCACGCTCGCGGGCGGCGTGATCGCCGACCGGCTGTCGCGGCGCACGATCATGCTCGGCTGCGACCTGACCCGCGGCGGGGTGCATGCATTCACCGCCGCAATGCTGCTCACGCATCACATGACGATCCTGCTCTTCGTCGTGACGGAAGCGATCTTCGGCACCGCCTCCGCGTTCTTCAACCCCGCCGCCGACGGGCTGATCGCGCAGAGCGTCACGCAGGAGAACCTCCGTCCCGCGAACGCGCTGCTCGGGATGAGTCGCAGCACCGTAAACATCTTCGGGCCGTCGCTCTCCGGCGTGCTCGTCGCGCTCGCGGGATCCGGCTACGTCTTCGCGATCGACGCCGCCTCGTTCGCGCTGAGCGCGTTCTTCCTCGCACGGCTGCACGTCGACGCACCGGTGCGTGCCGGCGCGACCTTCGTCAGCGAGCTCAAGCTCGGCTTCCGCGAGGTCGCGACGCGCGACTGGGTGCGCGCGCCCCTCATCGGCTTCGGCATCACGAACTTCGCGCTCGCCGCGTTCCTCGTGCTGGGACCGATCATCTACCTGTCGCACTTCCACGACGCGCGCGTCGCCTGGGGCATCACCTCGACGTGCGGCTCGCTGCTCGCGCTGGTCGGCGGGATCATCTCCGTGCGCTTCAAACCGCGCCACCCGTTGCACGCGACGTTCGTCCTGTCGATCCTCGTCGGCGCTCCGCTCGCCGCGCTCGCAGGCCCGTTACCCGTGCCCATCCTCGCGGCCGGCTGGGGCGCCGCGACCTGCGCGATCGCCGTCACGAACATCTGGTGGGAGACGGCACTGCAGCAGCGCATCCCCGAGCACGTCTACTCGCGCGTCCGGTCGTACGACCTGCTCGCGTCGTTCGTCTTCATGCCGATCGGCATGTTCGCGTTCGGGCCGATCGGCGACGGCGTCGGCTACGAGTGGACGCTGCTCGGCGCGGCCGCGCTGATCGTCGTCACGAACCTCGCGGTCGCGTTCATGCCCGGCGTGCGCACACTCGAGCAGTACGAGCCGGCCACAGCTGCGCCGGCGACCGCTTAAGCCTTCGCGGCCGCGCGCTTCTTGTTCGGCAGGTGGATCGCGCGGCCGAGCGCGACGAGGCCGGCTTCCTTGATCGCCTCGCTCAGCGTCGGGTGCGCGGCCATGCCGTCGGCGACCGTTTCGACCGTCGACTCGGCGTCGATCGCGACGGTGCCCGCCTCGATCAGGTCGGTGACGTGCGGGCCGACCATGATCAGACCGAGCAGCTCGCCGTACTTGGTCTCGTGGATCGACTTGACCCAGCCGACGGTGTCGCCCTGCATCACGGCGCGGGCGTTCGCCACCCACGGGAACACCCCGACCGCGACGTCGTCGCCGTACTGGTCGCGCGCCTGCGCCTCGGTCAGCCCGACGCCGGCGATCTCCGGGTCGGTGTAGATCGGGCGCGGCACTGCGCGGTTGTCGACGATCGCGTCGTGACCGCACGCGTTCTCCGCGGCGACCTCGCCTTCACGGAACGCCGTGTGCGCGAGCTGCCAGTAGCCGGCGCAGTCGCCGACCGCGTAGATGTGCGGGACGGTCGTCCGGCGGTGCTCGTCGGCCGTGATCCCCTTGCGCTTGTCGAACTCGATCCCCGCCGCCTCGAGGCCGATCCCCTCGACGAGCGGGCCGCGGCCGACGGAGACGAGCATGAGGTCGGCTTCGACCGACTCGCCGTCGCCGAACGAGACCTTGAGCGAGTTGCCCTGCTGCCCGACACCGGTGCACTGCTTGCCGAGCTGCAGCGCGATGCCGCGCTTGTCGAACGCCTTCGCGAGCTCCTTCGCCGCGTCCGCGTCCTCCTGCGGGATCAGCGTGTCGAGCATCTCGATGATCGTCACCTGCGAGCCGAAGCGGTTGAAGATCGATGCGAACTCGGCGCCGATGATGCCGCCGCCGAGAATGACGAGGCGCTTCGGCACCTCGGTCTGCGAGAGCAGCCCGGTCGAGTCGACACAGAGGTCGCTCTCGAGCCCCGGGATCGGCGGGCGCAGCGGGAACGAGCCGGTCGCGACGATCGCGCTCTTGAAGCTCACGTCCTCCCCGCCCTCGACCGCGATCGTGTTCGCGTCCTTGAACTTGCCGGTGCCCTTGACCCATTCGACGCCGTTCGCCTTGAAGAGGCCGGCGACACCCTGCGTCATCTGCTTGACGACCGACGACTTCCACTCGTTCGCCTTGCCGAAGTCGAGCTGCGGCTCGCCGACGCCGACGCCGAGCTTCCCGAACGTCTCGTGCGCCTGGTGCATGAAGTGCGCCGTCTGCACCCACGCCTTCGTCGGGATGCACCCGACGCGGAGGCACGTGCCGCCGAGGTCGGGCTCCTTCTCGATGCAGGCGACCTTCGCGCCCAGCTGGGCTGCGCGAATCGCCGCGGTGTAGCCGCCGGGGCCCCCGCCGAGGACTGCGATGTCGACATCCATGGCGGCGATGCTAGCGATGCGGCTTACGCCGTCGCGGTGATGACCCACACCGACGAGCCGGCGACGACGCCCTCGTCGGTCAGGAACTGCGTGAACACCGGCGTGAGGAGCTCGCGGAGCTTCGGCCGCATCGCCTCGCCCGCATCGCCGGCGAGCCGCACCGCCTCCGCGGCGGGGCCGAGCGCCAGGTTGAGCTCGATCGCCTGCTCGACGTCGACGCCGAGCTTCAGCGGCAGGTCGCTGCGCAGGAAGCTCACGTTGCGGAAGCCCGCGAGCTGGAGCTGCGTGCTCGCGGTGTCGGCGCCGGCCATCGAGAACGGGCCGGGGCCGCAGCGCGCCTCGTCGGTCTCCTCCGGGATCTCGATCAGCGGCTTCACGACCTGCTCGGCCTCGTACAGCCACGGGTTGTCCTCGCGGCGGCGCCAGACGACGGAGACCAGGCGGCCGCCCGGCTCGAGCGCGCGGTGGATGTTGCGCAGCGCCGCGACCGGGCTGGCGAAGAACATCGTCCCGAAGCGCGAGAACGCGTAGTCGTACGTCTCGTCGAACTGCGCCGCCTGCACGTCCATCACCTCGAAGCGGACGTTCGGGCCGGCGTTCTCCTTGCGCGCGAGCTCGATGAACCGCGGCGAGATGTCGACGCCGAGCACCGATCCGTCCGGGCCGACGAGCTCGCCAAGCTCCACTGCGCTGTCGCCGAGGCCGCAGCCGAGGTCGACGACGCGCGCGCCGGCCGGCGGCGGGCAGTGCTGCATCGCGACGTGCCCGTGCCGCGCGAGCTCGCCGATCATGTAGCGGAACTGCAGGAAGCGGTCGAAGAGGACGCCGTCCCAGGCGCGCTGGGCTTCCTCGTTCTCGGGAAGCACGACAGTCATGTCTCAGATGCTACTAGCCGGCCGCTGAGCCAGCTGCTCACCGCCTGCTCCACCTCGGCCAGGCCCGCCCGGAGCGAGTGGTCGCCCGGTACACGGACGACCGTGCGGCTTCCGGACGAGCGCGGCATCCCGAACGGGTCGCTGCGCCCTTGCACGACGAGCACGGGCACCGAAACCTGCTTCAGCTCGTCGAGCCTGCTCACCTCGCGGCCCGGGGGCCGAAGCGGAAATGCGAGACACAGCACTCCGTCGGCACCCGTCACCGCGGCCGTTCGACAGGCGACGCGCGCACCCGACGATCTGCCGCCGGTGACGAGCGGCAGGCTGCGCAACGGGCCGGCGCGCAGCTCCGCGATCACCGCGATCCACGCTGCATCGAGCTGAGCCGCAGGCGCCGCAGACCGCCGCCCCGCCACCCGGTAGGGCTGCTCGACCAGCACGACTCGGGCCCCGGCTGCCTCGGCCGCGCGCGTCGCCGCGCGCAGGTCGGGCGCGTCGACGCCGCCGCCGGCCCCGTGGCCGAGCACGAGCGCCGCGCGCGCGTCACCGGAGTCGGGACGAAGGTGGGCGCGCGCAGGCCCGAACGGTGTCTCGAGCTCGACGATCGACATCGCGCTGTCACGCGGTGATGACGATCTTCCCGAACTTGCCGCCGGCGCGGAAGCGCTCGTAGGCGTCCTGAGCGCGGTCGAGCGGGAACGTCTCCTCGACCGGCACGGTCAACCGGCCTTCGTGCTGCGCGAGGAACTCGCCGAGGCGCGCGACGACCTGCGCCTTCTCGTCGTTCGAGCGCGCCCGCAGCGTCGAGCCGTGGATGCGGCCACGTTTCCGCATCAACATGTAGAAGTCGACCTCCGCCGAGCCACCCGCGCCCATGCCGATCAGCGCGATCCGGCCGTTGAGCGCGAGGCGGTCGAGATTCGTCGCAAGGTTGTCGCCGCCGACGAGCTCGAGGATCACGTCGTACTCGCCGTCGACCTCGGTGGTCGCGCCGAACGCGCGCAAATCGTCGTGGTGGTGCCGCGCGTTCGCCGTCACGTCGGCACCGGCGGCGAGCCCGAGCTGAACGGCCGCGACGCCCACACCGCCGGCCGCGCCGTTCACGAGCAGCCGTTCGCCCGGCGCGAGCTGCGCCTGCGTGAAGAGCGCGTCGTGCGCAGTCGCGTACACCTCCATGAAACCGCCCGCCTGCTCGTCGGAGAAAGCAGCGGGCACCGGAAGCACGTGCCTGCGATCGACGGCGACGAGCTCCGCCTGGCCGCCGCCCGCCAGCAGCGCCATCATGCGCGCTCCGTCCTCCGTCTCCCCGCACATTCGAGTCCGGGAATGTCGGTCGCTCCCGGCGGCGGTGGGTAGCGACCGGCGCGCTGCGCGATGTCGGCGCCGTTGATCCCGGCGGCGCGCACACGGATCAGGAGCTCGCCGTCGGCCGGGACCGGGTCGGGCCGCTCGGCGATCTCGATCCTCTCGTTGTGGATGACAGCCGCACGCATTCTGGGATGCTTACCGAAGGTGAGGCTCGAAGGCGTCCACCATGTGACCTGCATCACCGCCGACGCGCCGGCGAACGTCGAGTTCTACGCGGGCGAGCTCGGGCTTCGGATGGTGAAGAAGACCGTCAACCAGGACGACCCGACGGTCTACCACCTCTTCTATGCGGACGAGCGAGGCTCGGCGGGAGCCGACATCACGTTCTTCGAGTATCCCGGCGCACCGAAGGGCCGCGCCGGCGACGGGATGGTGCATCGCGTCTCCTTCCGCGTCGCGTCGCGCGAGTCGCTGCGCTTCTGGGAGCAGCGCGTCGGCGGGACGCTCGCCGACGACGTGCTCGTGTTCGAGGACCCGGAAGGCTTGACGCTCGAGCTGCTCGTCGACACGACCGACGACGAGCCGCTGACCGCGAACGCACCGGATGTTCCCGCTGAGCACCGCATCCGCGGGTTCGCCGGGGTGCGCGCGTACGCGTCCCAGCCCGAGCGGAGCGAGCGGCTGCTGCGCGCACTCGAGTTCGAGCCCGGCTGGGAGGCGCGCGGCGAATCGCGCGGCGGGTTCTACGCGTACGACCCGCCGCCCGAACAGCGTGGGCTGCAGGCCGCCGGCACCGTTCATCACGTCGCGTGGGCGGCGAAGCCCGCTGAGCACGAGGAATGGCGGCGCAAGGTGATCGAGGGCGGCGGCCAGCCGACCCCGGTGATCGACCGATTCTACTTCAAGTCGATCTACTTCCGCGAGCCGTCCGGCGTGCTGTTCGAGATCGCGACGATCGGGCCGGGTTTCACTGCAGACGAGCCGTTCGAGACGCTCGGCGAATCCCTGTCGCTCCCGCCGAATTACGAGCGGTACCGGGAGCAGGTGGAGCGGATCCTGACGCCGCTCCCGAACCCGCGGGCAGCCCGCACCTAAGAATCTCCAGCGGTTTTCGGAAAGCGATGCTTACATGGGAGCATGCGCCGCATTCTTCTCTTTGCCGCGTGCGCCGTCGGGGGGTTCGCGATCGCTCAGGCCGCGTTCACTGCCACGACGACCACGACGGTCATCGCCTATAACGATCTGAACGGCTCGGCCTACGTAACGGATTCGTCCGGCTCGAACCCGACTACCGCCTACGACGCAAGCTCGTCGTCCGGCGTGATCACGCTCGACATCTCGCCGGACGGCAAGACGCTCCTCGTCACCGACGGCAACGCACTCGACCTCGTTTCGGCCGCCGGCGGCTCGCTCGCTCCGGTCGGCGGAACCAACGGAGCCACCTCCGGGTCGTTCTCGCCCGACGGCAAGACGATCGTCTTCGCCACGACCGGCGGGATCTACACCGTCCCAACCGGAGGAGGCACCGCGACGCAGATCGTCGCGACGCCCGACGGCGACGTCGACGCACTGCCGACGTACTCGCCCGACGGCAACACCGTCGCGTTCGTGCGCGACGCGTTCGACAGCGACGGCAACGAGACGGTCTCGCTCGAGCTCACGCCCGCCGGCGGCGGGTCGCTGACCGCGCTGAACGCGTCGCCGTACACCGACGCCGCTTCCGGCGGTCGCATCTCGTACTCGCCGGACGGCAAGACCATCGTCTACACCGGAGACGACGGCCTCTATTCGATTCCGGCGGCAGGCGGGAACCCGACGCACCTGACGACCGACGACGATTCGTCGCCGTCGTTCTCGCCGGACGGGTCGACGATCTACTTCACGCGCAGCGCCTTCAGCCCGAACGCTGACGACCAGCAGCCGTCGCCGAAGTTCCCATCCGACAACGACATCGACGAGCTGTGGTCGATGAACGCGAACGGCTCGGGCGCCGCCGTCATCCAGGAGGGCGACTTCGAGAACGTCGTCGTGATCGGTGTGAAGTCGACGACGAGCTCGACGTCGAAGGGCGGCACTACCTCCAAGGGCGGCACGACGACGACCGGGTCCGGTACCGGCACGACGACGACCACGACGACCGGCGCCCCGCCGCCGAAGAAGGCGACCGGCAAGGTGACGACGATCACGATCGCGATCAGCGGCACCCACTACCGCGTGTCGTGGAAGGGCACGACCTCGTCGCGCTGGAAGGTGACGCTGAAGGTCGGCAAGAAGTCGACGTCGGCGATCGTGAAGGGCAAGACGCTCTCGCACACCTTCACGGTGAAGACGAAGGGCGCCGTCACGGCCACGGTGGCGCCGACGCCGTAGTTCGAGTGGGGCACCCGGCCGCCCCCGGCTGCCGGGTGCCTCGTCTCTTCTTCGGAGATTCGGGCTGCTCGGTTCGCGATGAAACTCGGGAACGTAGTTCGCGCCGAAGGCGCGAACTACGTTCCTGCGTTACAGCGGTTCGACGAAGGAGAACGTCGCGTCGAAGGAGCTCCACGGCCACGGGCGGCGGGGCGGGTTCTCGGCGATGTACTCGGGCAGCCACAGGTAATGCTGCTCCGTTCGAACCGCGACAGACGCAAACGGCGTGTCGAAGACTTTCCCCCGGCGCCCGTGACGGCGATTGAAGCCGGACGCGTAGCGCCGGTTCAGCCGATGAATCGCTCCCGAGAGACGGTCGAGGTCGAACCACGCCAACAGGTGGTAGTGCGTCGGCATCAGGCAGAAGCCGTGGCACCGAAACGCGCCCGCCGTCGCGAGCTCTGCCAGGATCTGGACGCCCGCGTGGTAATCGCGATCGTCGCGGAAGATGTGTTCCTCGGCGTTCGAACGCGACGTGACGTGATAGAGGCCGGCATGCGTGGGACGCACGGAGACATCGTCGCCGAGCAGCTCAGATGCGCGTGTGGCAACTCTGAGGAAACTCTGGAACTTAGTTCGCGCCTTCGGCGCGAACTAAGTTCCAGGGGTGAGGGTCTTGCGCATCACGACGCCGCCGTTGGACTCGCCGACCTGGGTGAAGCCGTTGCGCTCGTAGAAGGCAACGGCGGGGGAGTCGGCTTCCACGGACAGCGAGACCGCTTCGTGGCCTTCGGCGCGGGCGGCTTCGAGGAGGGCGTCCATCAGCTCCTGGCCGAGACCGTGGCGTCGGCGTGACGGGACGACGGCGACCGACAGCTCGGGTGTCTGCTCGTCGACGAAGCCGTAGCCGGGCTCCGACGCCTTGAACAGGCGCAGCCACGCGGCACCCACCCGGTTGCCGGTCTCGTGCGCGACGATCGCGAGGTCGCCCGGGCGGCCCCAGTTGTCGACGTAGCGCGTCAGCGGGATCTCCGCGTCCAACGCGTTCACCCGCCAGCCGTACGCGTGCGCGAGCATCGACCGCATGAACGGCACGTCCGCGGACGAGCCCTTCCGGATCACGAGATCTCCGTCAGCTGGACGCGGTTGCCGTCCGGGTCGAACACGTCGACGAGCCGCACCTGACCCGGTAGCTCGAGTACCGTCCCCACCTCGACGCCCTCCTCGCGCAGCTTCGCAGCGGCCGCCTTCACATCGTCGACGTCGACGGCCGCGACGCCGCCGGAGAGCGTCGGCTCACCTTCGGCGAGCGCGATCCGCATCTCGCCCCGCTCCAGCTTCGACCACTTGTCGTCCCAATCGACGAACGTCTCGTCGAAGCCGAGCAGGCGCTTGTAGAAATCCCGTCCTCGATCGAAGTCGGTGACGAGATACCAGACCCTGGGCGCAGTGCTCACAGGGCGAGCGCGGGATCTTCCAGGAACGTCTTCACGGTTCTCAGGAAGTCTGCACCCTCTGCGCCGTCGACGGCGCGGTGGTCGACCGTGAGCGTCATGCTCATGATCGGCCGGATCTCGACGGCGCCGTCCCGGGCGACCGGAGTGTCGATCGTCGCCCCGACGGCCAGGATCGCCGCCTGGGGCGGGTTGATGACCGCCACGAACTGCTCGATCCCGAACATGCCGAGATTCGAGATCGTGAACGTCCCGTCCTCGAAGTCCTGCGTCGTCAGCTTGTTGTCGCGGGAGCGGCCGACCGCATCGGTGCGGGCGGCGGCCACCTCGGCGAGGGACAGCCGCTCGACCGAGCGCAGCACCGGCACGACGAGGCCCTGCGGCGCGGCCACCGCGATCCCCACGTTCGCCGTCGGATAGCGGAGCAGCGCGTCCTCGGTGTACTGGACGTTGACGCCGCGATGGCGCATCAGCGCCTGCGCGCACACCTTGGCGAGCACGTCGGTGACGGTGACGCGCACGTCGGGGTTGAGCTCGCGGGCTGCGGCGACGAGCCCGTTCGCGCGCGTCATGTCGGCAGTGACGGTGAGCTGGAAGACGGGCGCCTGCCAGGCAGCAGTGAGGCGACGCGCGATCGTCTTGCGGATGTTCGTGAGCGGAATCGACTCGATCTCGCCGGTCGGGACCGCCGCGGGCGCCGTCGGGCGCGCCTGCGCGCCTTCCACGTCCTTCGCGACGATGCGGCCCTCCGGACCGGTGCCGGTGAGCGACGCGAGGTCGACGCCCTTCTCGCGGGCGAGACGGCGCGCGAGCGGCGAAGCCTTGATGCGGCCGTTGGAGTCACGAACCTCGTTCGACTCCGTCGAATCAGGTTCGAGTCTGTCGGGCTCGGGCGCAGCCTCGCGCTCCGGCTCGGGGACGTCCGCCTGCGGCGCGACCGCGGGTGCGGCGATCTCTTCGCCGGCTTCGCCGATCCAAGCGATCGTCTGCCCTACGGGTGCCTCGCCGGACTCGAGGACGATCTTCAGCAGGACGCCGTCGAAGTCGGACTCGACCTCCTGCGTGACCTTGTCGGTGTCGACCTCGAAGAGCGGCTCGCCCTTGGCGACGGTGTCGCCCTCGGACTTCAGCCACTTGTTGACGGTGCCGGCCTCCATCCCCTGGCCGAGCCGGGGAAGCTTCACCTCGGAGGCCATCTACTTGCCCACCGTGCGCTTGATCGCAGCGAGCACGTCCTCCGCGTGCGGAACGACGTACTGCTCCATCACCGGCGCGAACGCAAGCGGCGCGAACTTCGCGCCCACGCGCTCGATCGGCGCGTCGAGGTAGTCGAACGCCTTGTACTGCAGGACCGCCGCGACCTCCGCGCCGAAGCCCATGCGCGTCACGGCCTCGTGCGCGACGACGACACGGTTCGTCTTCTTCACGGACGCGACCAGCGTCTCTTCGTCCAGAGGCTGCAGCGTTCGCGGGTCGACGACCTCGACCGAGATGCCGTCGGCCTCGGCCAGCTTCGCCGCCTCGAGCGTGCGATGGACGAGTGGGCCGATCGCGATCACGGTGACGTCCGTCCCTTCGCGCACGACGCGCGCCTTGCCGAGCTCGATCGGCTCGAGCGTCTCCGGCACGTCGCCCTTCACCGGGTAGAGCAGCCGGTGCTCGAAGAAGACGACCGGGTTGTCGTCGTAGATCGACGACCACAACATGCCGCGGACGTCTTCCGGCGTCGACGGATACGCGACCTTCAGGCCCGGAATGTGGACGAGCCACGCCTCGAGCTGCTGCGCGTGCTGCGCGCCCGGCGACCAGCCCGCGCCGCCCTGCGTGCGGATCGTCAGTGGGACGGTGATCTGCCCGCCCGACATGTAGCGGTGCTTCGCCGCCTGGTTGACGATCTGCTCGAGCGAGAGCGTCAGAAAGTCCTCGTACATGATCTCGACGACCGGGCGCATGCCGGCCATCGCAGCGCCGATGCCCGCGCCGACGATCGCCATCTCCGAGATCGGCGTGTTGCGCACGCGCTCGGGGCCGAACTCGTCGAGGAGCCCCTGCGTGACGCCCATCGACCCGCCCATCTCGGCGATGTCCTCGCCCATGATGAAGACGTCCTCGTCGGCGCGCATCGCCGCGCCGAGCGCGTCGCGCACGGCCTCGCGGTAGGTGATCTCAGGCATAGACGTTCTTAAGGGCGTCTTCGGGCCGCGGGTCGGTCGCGCTCTGCGCGAAGGCGAGCGCCTCGTCGACGGTCGCGTGCGCGGCCGTGTCGAGCTCGTCGAAGTCCTCGTCGGAGAGACCGAGCCGGTCGCGCAAGCGCGAGATCGGATCGTGCTCGGCAGCGTCCTCGCGGTCTTCCTTCGTGCGGTAGACCTGCGGATCGCCGATGTAGTGGCCGTGCATGCGGTAGGTCTCGACGTCGAGGAACACGGGGCCGTCGCCGGAGCGCGCGTGCTCGAGCGCATCCTGCGCCGCCTCGTACACCGCTTCGACGTCCTGGCCGTCGACCTTGATCGAGCGCATGTCGAACGCGAGCGCGCGCTTCGACATGTCGTCCCACACCGGCGAGTGTTGCCAGCCCGGGGTCGACTCGGCCCAATGGTTGTTCTCGCAGACGAACACCGTCTTCGTCTTCCAGAGCTGCGCGAGGTTCAGCGACTCGTGGAAGGTGCCGATGTTCGTCGCGCCGTCGCCGAAGAACGCGACCGCCACGCGCGGCTCGTCGCGCAGCTTGAAGGCGAGACCGGCGCCGGTGACGGCCGGCAGGCCGCCGCCGATGACGGCGTTCGCGCCGAAGTTGCCGCGCTCGATGTCGTAGAGGTGCATCGAGCCGCCGTACCCGTGCGAACAGCCTTCGACCTTGCCGTAGAGCTCCGCCATGACCGCGTTCGGGTGCGTGCCGCGCGCGAGCGTGTGCCCGTGCGCGCGGTGGGTCGAGGCGAAGATGTCGCCGTCCTCCATCGCCTGGCAGACGCCGACGGCCACCGCCTCCTGGCCGATCGCCACATGCAGGAAGCCGGGCAGCTCGCCCGCGCGGAACCGCTCCTCCACCTTCTCCTCGAAGCGGCGGATCAGGAGCATGTCGCGCAGGAAGTCGCGCAGCGTGTCCTCGTTCAGGGCGTGCTTCTTCTCGACCTTGGCCAAAGCTCCGGCAGTGTACGTTTCGTTTGTGAGCGTCGCTGAGCAGTGGAAAACCATTGGATCCAAGCTGCCCGAGGGCTGGGCGAGGGCGTCGCTCCGGCTCGAGCTCGGCGACCGCGACGCTGCCGACAGCGCCGCCGCGCTCCTCGGCCCCGCCGGGCCGTATCGCGCGGCTCCCACCGAGCTTCTGTTCACGGTCGCCCGGGACGGGTCGGCCGCGAGCCCGGAGAGCATCGTGCGCCTGCTGCGGCGCGTGCCGAACGGCACGCTCTCGCTTTCTGGATCCCAGGCCGCCGCGCCGCCCACCGAAACGCGCGAGATCACGCCCTTGACAGTCGCGTGGGACCTCGCCGTCGCCGGCCTCCCGGCCGACTGGAGCGATCTGCACGCGGAGATCCAGCTCACCTCGACCGACTTCATCGAGCGTGCGTCGGTGCTCTGCATTCAGTGCAACCCGCGCCGCGACGGGAACCGCGCGGCGCTCCGCTTCCGGGCCGCCCGCGTGTCGGGCTACGGCGTGTCGCCGGAGATGGCGCGCCGCTGCTTCGAGCGCTGCGACGAGGAAGGGATCACCGGTCGCATCGAGATCCTGCGCGTGCTGTCCGGCTCGCGCCACGTCGCGACGCAGGGGCCGGTCTGGCTCGCCGCGGGTAAGACGATCTGATGGCCGATCCCGTCTCCTGGCTGTTGATCGAGCCGGGCTGGACGGTCGTGGTCGCAGGCGGCGAAGAGGTCGGCCGCGTCGAAGAGGTGACCGGGGACTCGGGCGCCGACATCTTCGACGGGCTGTCCGTCTCGACGAGCGCGCTTGCACGACCGCGGTACGTGCCTGCGGAGCAGATCGCCGAGATCACCCAGGGACAGGTGAAGCTGTCGCTCGACCGCGCCGGGTTCGACGCGCTCGGCGAGTACGAGGAGCCGGCGGAGTCGATCGACGTCGAGCCGGAGAAGGCGTCGCTCCTGCAGCGCGCGGAAGCGGACGCCGAGCACGTGACGCCGCGTCAACGCGAAGTGACACCGCTGCGGCGCGTGCTCGAGTGGTTCGGGCTCGCGGGGCGGCGCTGACCGACGCACTCGCCCTCGCCGCCGCTGTGCGCGCCGGCGAGGTCTCCTGGCGCGAGCTCGCGGACGCGACCGTCGCACGCATCGAGGCGACGAATACCGAGCTGAACTTCCTCGTCACCGCCTGCGAGCCCGAGCCGCCGCACGACGGCCCGTTCCACGGCGTCCCGATGCTCGTGAAGGACCTGAACGAGACCGCAGGCGTGCGCACGACGTTCTCGTCGCGCGCGTTCGCCGACTACGTGCCCGAGGCCGACAGCGCCGTCGTCCGCCGGATCAAGGATGCGGGGTTCGTCGTGCTCGGGAAGTCGAACACACCCGAGTTCGGGATCACCGCCGTGACCGAGTCCGACCTCAACGGCGCGTGCCGGAACCCGTGGGACACGTCGCGCACGCCGGGAGGATCGTCGGGCGGCGCGGCGGCCGCCGTCGCAGCCGGCGTCCTGCCCCTCGCGCACGGCTCGGACGGCGGCGGCTCGATCCGCATCCCCGCGTCGTGCTGCGGGCTGTTCGGTCTCAAGCCGTCGCGCGGCCGCGTCTCACCGGCGCCGTGGGTGAGCGGCTCGCTCGAGCTGTCGCAGAGCGCAGGCCTGTCCGTGACGGTGCGGGACGCGGCTGCATTCCTCGACGTGCTCGCCGGCTACGAGCCCGGCGACGCGCACTGGGCGCCGCCGCCGGAACGGCCGTTTCTCGACGAGGTCGGACGCGACCCGGGCCGGCTCCGCATCGCGCTGACGACCGAGCCGCCGATTCCCTATCCGGTCGACGAGAGGGTGGCCGGCGTCGCGCGCGCCTGCGCGGACGCGCTCAGCGCGCTCGGCCACGACGTCGTCGAGACCTCGCTCGGCTGGCGCGACGAGCGGCTGATCGAGCTGTTCGCGAGGCTATGGGCGGTCGGGCCGGCGATGATGCCGGCGCGCGACCCGTCGCTCTTCATGCCGCTCAACCGCTTCCTCGCCGAGCGCGCGCACGCGACGTCGAGCGTCGACCTGTCGATCGCGGTGAACGCGCTGCAGCAGCTTGCGCGCCGCGCCGTCGCGCACTGGGAGGACGTCGACGTGGTGCTGACGCCGGGGCTCGCGATGCTGCCGCCGCCGATCGGCTGGGTGTTCGAGCCCGACGATCCGTGGGAGCAGTTCCTGCGCGGCGCCGAGCTGACGCCCTTCACGCCGATCGTGAACGTCACCGGCCAGCCGGCGATGAGCGTGCCCTTCGGAGTCGTCGACGGCCTGCCCGTGGGCGTACAGCTGATCGGCCCGCCGGCAGGCGAGGCGCTGCTCTTCCGGCTCGCAGCTCAGCTCGCGGAGGCGCATCCGTGGGCGCAGAAACTCCAGGAACTTAGTTCGTCCGAACGGACGAACTAAGTTCCTGCGTGAGACGCCTCGCGCTGTCGGCATCCGGCGTGATGACGAGGACCGTGTCGTCGCCGGCGACGGTGCCGACGACGAGCTCGTGCCCGACGCGGTCGACCGCACGCGCGATCGCCGGCGCGGAGCCGATCTCGCAGTGGACGACGACGAGATTGCCGGCTGCGGTTGCGCGCCGGCCGTACTGGGCGAGCAGCGACCGGAGCGTCTCGCGCGGGTCGACGCGGCGCTCGCGCTGCGGCGAGACGTAACGCGGCCTGCCGAACGCATCCGTCGCCTTCGTCAGGCCGAGCTCGCGAATGTCGCGGGAGACGGTCGCCTGGGTGACCGGGCAGCCGGCCGCCTGGAGCGCCTCTGCGAGCTCCTGCTGGGTGCCGAGCCGCCTGCGCTCGACGAGGCTCAGGACAAGCCGCTGCCGCTCGGCCTTCGGAAGGCTGGACTCCGCGGACACGCCGCGATGTTTGCAGCGATCCGGCCGCGGCGAAAGTGACGCCATGTTGCGCAAAGCGATGTGGACCGGCCTCTACGCCGGCCTCGGCGCCGCCTCTACGATGGTCGCGCGCCGGCTCGCGTCCTCGATCTGGCGGGTCGCCACCGGCGAGGAGCCACCGACGAAGAAATGACGAAGGCCGACCAGACCATCGACAGTGCCGCCGACACTCTCCAGGGGTTCGTCGAACGCGCACGCGCAGCCGGCGGCGTAAAGGCGAAGGTCGGCGACGCCTTCGCCGAGGATCCCGCCTTCCTGCGCAAGCTGAAGCCGAGCCTGATCAAGGCGCGCGCAAAGGGCAAGGCGCCGACGAACGAGCCGGCCGAGGCGCCACGGCACGCGCCGTCCGGCCCGCAGCTCGAGCGGCCGAAGCCGAAACGGAAGAAGGGCGGCGGCCCGAGCCCCTTCCTCGTGATCGGCGTCGCCCTCGTCGCCGGCTACACGCTCGCGAAGGTGATCGACTGGAGAGGCCATGCCCACCCACGCTGAGCCGAACGGCGGCGTCGGCGGCGCAGCCAAGCAGGTCGCGGACCACGCGTCCTCGATCGCGAAGCTCGAGCTGGAGCTCGCCGCTCTCGAGCTGAAGAAGAAGGTTGCGGCGCTCGGCGTCGGCATCGGGCTCGGCGTGGGCGCGGGCCTCTTCGGGTTCTTCATGCTCGGATTCGCGCTCGCGACGATCGCGGCGGCGCTCGCGACGTTCCTCGCCACCTGGCTCGCGCTGCTGATCGTCACCGTGGCGCTCGGGTTGGTGGCCGGCCTGTGCGGCGCGCTCGCGCTCGGCCGCATCAAGAAAGGAACGCCGCCGGTGCCCGAACAGGCCATTCGCGAGGCGAAGCTGACGACTGCGGCGCTCAAGAGCTGATGGCGGCGCAGCGCACACCCGACCAGATTCGCGCCGACATCGCCGCCGAGCGCGAGCAGCTCGCGGACGCGGTCGAGCACCTGCGCGACTCGCTCGGAGACGCGACGAACGTCGCGGGGAAGCTGAAGGCGAAGCTGCCGCTCGTCGCGGCGGGTGCGGCGTCGGCAGGGTTCGTGCTCGCGGGCGGCGTCGGCGCCACGATGCGCTACTTCGCACGGCGCAGTCGCGAACACGATTGACGGACGTCGGACACGCACCGAGCAGCCCTGAGCACCTCTCAAGGGGCGAGTGGATCGAGGTGCTCAAACGCACGGGCAAGTCGTTCCTCGCCGACAACTGCATGGGGCTCTCGCAGCAGGTCGCCTACAGCTGTCTGCTCGCGTTCTTCCCCGCGATGGTCGCGCTCGTCGGCCTGCTCGATCTGATCAACGCCTACGGGACGCTGCGGAGCTTCCTTGCACCCGTGGCGCCGAAGGCGGTGACGAGCCTGATCGACACCTTCGCCAAGGACAGCGGCGGCAGCGGCTCCGTCGTGGCGCTGATCGTCGGCACCCTGGGCGCGATCTGGGCGGCCTCCGGCGCGATGGGAACGGTCCTCACCGCGGTCAACACCGCCTACGAGCGGCTCGAGACGCGGCCGTTCTGGAAGAAGCGGATCCTCGCGATCATCCTCGTCGTCGCATTCGGCGTCGTGACCGCCGGGATGGTCGTGCTGATCGTCTTCGGGGGAACGCTGGGCAACGCGATCGCTCACAAGGCGCACCTGGGCGGTGCGTTCACGTGGACGTGGGACATTCTGCGCTGGCCGATCGCGTTCATCGCGGTGCTCCTGCTGTTCGCGATCGTCTACTACCTCGCACCGAACGACGATCAGCGCAATTGGCGGTGGATCACCCCGGGCTCGGTCGTCGGCGCGATCATGTGGGTCGCCCTCAGCGGGCTGTTCGCGCTGTATACGGCGTTCTCGAACTCGTATACGAAGACGTACGGAACGCTCGCGGGCGGCATCGTGCTGCTGCTCTGGCTGAACTACACGTCATGGGCGCTGCTCCTGGGCGCGGAGCTGAACTCCGAGCTCGACCGCCAGGCGGACATTCATGCCGCAGGTGGGGATCACGCAGGTTTGCTCAGACCTAGCCGTCGTCGTCGTTAGCCGCGGGTAAGGGATCCGCAAGAGCATCCCGAAAAGGCGGTCGTTCGTTGATGGATCGGGAACCGATCGTAGTACCCGAATCCAAGGAGCGAATCAATCCCATGAGGAAGCATCTTCTGCCGGCACTGTTGGCGGCGGTTGTGGCAGGCCTCGTGCTCGTCACGAGCGCCTTCGCAGCAGCCCCCGCCAATTCGTCGCCGCCGAGCGTGAGCGGCACACCGAAAGTCGGTCAGACGCTGACCGTGTCGAACGGCACGTGGTCCGGCTCGCCGACCAACTACAGCTATCAGTGGCAGCGCTGCACGGGCTCGACCTGCCACAACATCACGGGCGAGAACGGCAACACGTACGTCGTGCGCGGCGCCGACGTCGGCCACACGCTTCGCGCCGTCGTGACGGCCGCGAACGCGGACGGCATCTCGACCGCCAACTCGAACCAGACCGCAACGGTCACGCAGGCGACGGGCATCCCGGTGAACACGGCGCAGCCGTCGATCACCGGTGACGCGACCGTCGGCCAGACGCTCACAGCCGAGAACGGCTCGTGGTCGAACGCGCCGACGTCGTACACCTACCGCTGGCTCCAGTGCGACCGCTTCGGTGGTTCGTGCGTCCCAACCGGCTTCACCGGCCGGAACTACACCGTTCGCCTCGACGACGTCGGCGGCACGATGCGCGTCAACGTCACCGCACGCAATGCGAACGGCTCGGCGACCGCCCGTTCCACCCGGAGCGACGTCGTCCAGGCGGTGCAGGTCATCTCCGCGCCGACCGACAAGGCGCCGACGATCACGTTCATCTCGCTGCGCAAGATCGGCGGACGCCTCTACGCGCGCTTCCGCGTCTGCGATGACGCCCCGAAGGCCGTCGAGGTCGTTCAGCGCAGCTCGAAGCCGGGCTACCTGGCGTACAGCCGCAAGTGGACGGTCACGCCGAACTCGTGCGTCACCGCC
Source organism: Gaiellaceae bacterium (assembly GCA_035651895.1). Taxonomy (GTDB): domain Bacteria; phylum Actinomycetota; class Thermoleophilia; order Gaiellales; family Gaiellaceae; genus PALSA-600. Next base: position 103,079 of record DASREW010000027.1, on the reverse strand, counting down.
ACGCGCACCTTCATCCCGGTCCCGCGGTTCCGGACGAAGGGCAGCCTGACCGTCACGCTGACCGCGATCGACAAGTCGGGCAAGGCGAGCCGCTCGGTGAGCCGCTCGGTCCGCTGGAAGTAAAGCCCCACCCGACTGCGGCACGAAACGGGCGGCCTCTGGGCCGCCCGTTTCGTCACTGGAAACACGTTCTCCGGAGCGCGTTCTACGCGCGGAGCTCGGCGCCGTACGCCGTTCGCAGTGCTTCGACGATCGCGCCGCGCAGCCGCGCGGCGTCGTCGTCGGTGAGCGTGCGCTCCGGCGACTGGAACGCGACGGAGAACGCAACCGACTTCTTGCCGGCCGGAATCTGGTCGCCGCGGTAGTCCGAGAGGAACAACGCTTCGCGCAGCTCTGAACCTGCCGCCGCGCGCGCCGCTGCGATCAGCTCGCCCGCAGGCACGCCCTCGTCGACGACGAACGCGAGGTCCTGGCGCAGCGGCGGATAGGTGATCACGTCGGTGTAGACGATCCGCTCGGGCACGAGCTCGAACAGCTCCTCGAGGTCGAGCTCGAATGCACTCCACTCGCCGTCGAGCTCGGGGAGCGGCCCGTACGTCGCGACCCAGCCGGACTGCACCGCCGCAGAAACGACGAACTCGTCGCGCACGTCGGTGCGCGTGAAGACCGGCTCGGCCTGCAGCGCGCCGAAGATCGCCTCGACGATTCCCTTCGCGCGGAAGAAGTCGCCCTGGACGATGCCGCCGAGCCGCCAGCGCTCCTCAGGCACCGGGCCGGGAGGCAGGTAGACGTGCGCGACCTCGAACAGCGCGACGTCGCCGTTCCCGGAGTCGACGTTGTGCTTCGCCGCGCCGAGCAGGCCGACGGAGAGCGTCGTGCGGAGCAGCCGCTGCTGCGACGAGAGCGGCACCGGGAGCTCGATCGCGTTCGGGTCGGGATCCTCGCCCTGCAGCGAATAGGTGTACGCCTCGTAGAGGCCTGCGCCCGCGAGCACGTCCTCGACGCGGCGGCGGAGCCGCTGCGCGTGGGACAGCCGCCCGAACATCGCCTGGCGCTCGGGGAGGGTCGCGGGCACGTCCTCGAGCCGGAAGCGCGCGACCTCCTCGACGACGTCGACGTCGCGGCGCACGTCGCGCGCCCGCCAGGTCGGCGCGGTGACCGTCCAGTCGGAGCCGACGTCGAAGCCAAGGCGCGAGAGACGCTCCCGCTGCTCGTCCTCCGGGATCTCCAGACCGAGCGACTCGTCGGCGTACGCGGGCCGGTACGCGATGCGCGGCGAAGCGGGCAGCTCGCCACGGACTTCGTTCTCGCCGGTCCAGCGCGCAGCGGCGAGCTCGACGAGGAGCTGCGACGCGTAGGTCGCCGCCATGGCCGCCGACTCGGCGTCGACGCCCTTCTCCCAGCGCGTCTGCGCCTCGCTGCGCATGCGGTGACGCTCGCCGCTTCGCAGCACGGTCAGCGGCTCGAAGTTCGCCGTCTCGAGAACGACGGACGTCGTCGAGTCCGAGACCTCCGTGTTCTCGCCGCCCATCACGCCGGCGAGGCCGATCGGCCGCTCGGCGTCGGCGATGACGAGATCGGCGGGGTCGAGCTCGCGCTCGGTGCCGTCGAGCGTGACGAGCTTCTCGCCGGGACGCGCGCGGCGCACGACGATGCGCCTGCCCTTCAGCGTCTCGGCGTCGTACGCGTGCAACGGGCTGCCGAGCGCGAGCATCACGTAGTTCGTGATGTCCACGACGTTCGAGATCGGCCGCATGCCGGCGCCGAGCAGGCGCGCCTTCAACCACGCCGGCGACTCGCCGACCGTCACGTCGCGGAACGTGCGCCCGATGAACCGCGGGCAGCCGGCGAGATCCTCGACGTCGATCGGAAGCTCGTCGTTGCCGTCGCGCTTCGGATCGGTACCGGGTACCGGCTGAAGCGTCGTGCCGAGCAGCGCCGCGACCTCGCGGGCGATGCCGTAGATCGACGTCAGGTCGGGGCGGTTGTAGAGCGTCTCGATCTCGAGGATGTCGTCGCCGAGCGGCAGCACCTCCGCGAGCGGCGTGCCCGCCGCGAGCTCATCGGGGAGCACCATGATCCCGCCGTGGTCCTGACCGAGCTCGAGCTCGCGCTCGGACAGGATCATCCCGTCAGAGACCTCCCCGCGCAGCTTGCGCTTCTCGATCGTGAACTCGCCGCCCGGCATCACGCCGCCGGGGACGACGACGGCGACCGTCGCGCCAGCGCCGAAGTTCCACGCGCCGCAGACGATCGAGCGCGGCTCGGCCTCCCCCACGTCGACCTTCGTGAGCTGCAGCTTGTCGGCGTTCGGATGCTTGCCCGCTTCGAGCACCTTGCCGACGACGAAGTGCTCGTAGTTGCCGTCGCCGGCCGGCACGCCCCGGCGCACGATGCGATCCACCTCGCATGAGGTGAAGACGAGCCGCCGCGCGAGCTCCTCGAGCGGCAGGTCGAAGTCGACGTACTCGCGCAGCCAACTCACTGGCACCTTCATCAGTGGTCACCTCCGCGGCAGCAGTCGTTGGCTGCTGCGCGAAAAGCAAGCGAGGCAAGGACGCAGGACTCGCTCGTACGCGGTGCGTACGAGCGAGTCCGAGGACGCAGAATCGCGCTGCTTTGCAGCCGGCAGACGACGGCTGATGTCGCGGAGGCGGCCACTAAAACTGCCCCAGGACTCTCAGGTCGTTCTCCCAGAACATGCGCAGGTCGGGCAAGCCGTGGCGCAGCATCGCGATGCGCTCGATGCCGAAGCCGAAGGCGAAGCCCTGCCACTCCTGCGGGTCGAGGTTCACGTTGCGGAAGACGTCCGGGTCGACCCAGCCGGCACCGCCCATCTCGATCCAGCCGGAGTGCTTGCACGTCGCGCAGCCCGAGCCGCCGCAGATGAAGCACGTCACGTCGAACTCCACCGACGGCTCGGTGAACGGGAAGAAGCTCGTGCGCATGCGCACCTCGCGCTCCTGGCCGAACAGCGCCCGGAAGAACTGCAGCACCGTTCCCTGCAGGTCGGCGAGCGTGATGCCGCGGTCGACGGCGAGGCACTCGACCTGCAGGAAGATCGGCGAGTGCGTGGCGTCGGGCGTGTCGCGGCGGTAGCAGCGGCCCGGCGAGACCATGTAGATCGGCGGTGTGCGCGTCAGCATCGCGCGGATCTGGTCCGGCGAGGTATGCGTGCGCAGCACGGTGTCGTCGTCGACGTAGAACGTGTCGAACTGCGAGCGCGACGGATGACCGGGGTCGCTCGTGAGCGCGTCGAAGTTCTCCCAGACGGTCGCGACCTCGGCGCCGTCCCAGACCTCGTAGCCCATGCCGAGGAAGATGTCCTCGATCTCGCGCCGGATCTGCGTGAGCAGGTGAAGCTTGCCGGTACGTACCGGCGTGCCGGGGATGGTGACGTCGATGCCGCGCTCGGCCGCCTGGCGATAGGCGAGGTTCACGAGCTCCCGCTCGCGGGCGGCGACCGCGTCCTCGAGCTTGGTGCGGATGCCGTTCAGGAGCATCCCGCTCTCGCGGTCGCGGACGCCGCGAAGCGCCTGGGCAAGCTCCGACTTGCGTCCGAGGTAGCGGACGCGGACGTCGTCGAGCTCGGCTTCCGACAGCGCGGCGCCGATCGCGGCGAGCGCTTCTTCTTCGTGCGCGGGCCAGTTCACCGCGGCGAGCCTATCCAAGTGTCCTCCTTTCGCTTCGTATCGGGGTCGGTCAGGCCCCGGTGCGACTGGAGGACGCTACGCGACGTCCCCGGTTGCGCACCGGGGCCGGCTAAACCGCTGCGTGAGCGACGCGTGCATCGAGTAGAACGGTAGCCAATGTCGGCCTACGACGCCATCGCCCGCGTCTACGACCCGTGGTCGCGGAGCGTCACCGAGGACGTGCCGTTCTACGTCGAGGAGGCGCGCCGGTCGGGCGGCCCGGTGCTCGAGCTGGGCGTCGGCACCGGCCGGATCGCCGTGCCGGTCGCGGCGGACGGGATCGAGGTGGTCGGCGTCGACCTGTCGGCCGGGATGCTCGAGGTGGCGCGCGAGCGAGCCGCGCTCGCAGGCGTCGAGGTCGACCTCCGCCAGGGCGACATGCGCGATCCGCCGGTCGACGGCGCGTTTCCGCTCGTCCTCTGCCCGTTCCGCTCGCTGCTCCACATGGAGAGCGACGACGACCGGCGCCTGGCCCTTCGGGCCGTGGCCAGTCGTCTGACCGCTGGACATGGCCGGTTCGTCTTCGACGTCTTCACGCCGGCGCCCGACGACATCGCCGACACGCACGGCCGCTGGCTCGAGCGCGAGCCGGGGATCTTCGAGCGGGCCGACTGGAACGAGGAGACGCGCACGCTGATCCTGCGGCTGCGCAGCGCCGAGGGCGAGACCGAGATGTCGCTCGCGTGGCTCTCGGTACCGGAGTGGAAGGAGCTGCTTCGCGACGAGGGCTTCGTCATCGATGCCGTCTACGGCTGGTTCGACCGCTCGCCGTGGCGCGGCGGCGAAGACTCGATCTGGGTCTGCCGCAGATAAAGAAAACGTCGCCCCAGGGGGTCGAAGGAATGTGAGGAGGACGCTCGAGCTCGCGGAGATCGAAGCCGCATACCGCGCGCACGGTGCCGCGTTCGAGCGCGTGGCAATCGCGATCGCGGGCGACGAAGGGCTCGGCCGCGACGCCGTTCAGGAGGCGTTCGTGCGGGCGATCCGCCGCCGCCGCACCTTTCGCTCCGAGGCGCCGCTCGTCGCCTGGCTGTGGCGCGTCGTCCTCAACGAGGCGCGAAGACGCCGGCAACGGTTCGACGAAGAGCTCCTCCCGGAGCACGAGCCTGCGCACCTGCCGGCCGACGACGACACCGGCGCCGTCCGGGCGCGGATCGCCGCACTGCCGGAGCGGCAGCGACTTGCGCTCTTCCTTCGCTACTACGCGGATCTCGACTACAACGCGATCGCCACTGCGCTCGAGATTCGCCCCGGCACCGTCGCCGCGACCCTGAACGCCGCGCGGCGCCGGCTCCACCACGAGCTGCAGGAGGTCGAGAAGTGGACGTCATAGACCGGACCATCGCGCGCGCGCTCGACGAGCTGGCGCCCCCTCGGCCCGATCCCGACCGCTGGGACGAGATCGTCGGCGCGGCCAACCGACCCCGCCGCCGGTTGGCGATCCTGACCCCTGTCGCCCTCGCCGGCGTGGTCGCCCTCGGCATCCTCGCGTGGCCGTTCGCCGGCGGGCCGAAGGGAACGATCCTCCAGCGCGCGGCGGCGGCGATCGGCGACGGCCCCGTGCTGCACGTCGTCGTGCGGGACGGCTTCCACGCCACGCAGACGGATCTCGCGACCGGCGCGCAGACCGTCATCCACGAGCAGGAGGAGTACTGGTACGACCCGTCGCAGGGAATCCGGGTAGAGACGACGTTCGCCGGCGTCGAACAGAGCGACTTCACGTATCCCGCGAGTCGCGTCCAGTACCTCGACAAGACACTCGCGTTTCTCGCGACCGACTACCGCACGGCGCTGAAGAACGGCACTGCGCGCGTGCTCGGCGACGACACGATCGACGGCATGCCGGTGTACTGGATCCGGGTCGACACCGAGCTGAAGCCGGACTCGGCTGACGGCCAACTTCATCCGTGGACGCATGACGTGGCGGTCGCGCAGAGCTCTCTCAAGCCGATCGCGACCCGCGAGATGTGGGAGGGGAAGGTGGCGCCGGACGGCATTTCGCGGATCGAGTCGATCGAGTCGCTCGGAAGCGACTCGGTGACGATCAACCCCTCGACCGGGTCGCCGCACGGGCAGGCCGAGCGATTCGATGAGACCGGTTCGCTAACGACCGCCCAAGGGAGCGCTGCGCTGGGCACAGACATGCTCACCGCCGGGCAGTCGGTCGACGGTCTCGCGCTCGCCCGCATCGCCAAGGACGTGCACACCATCGACGGCGCGAGCCATATCGGCGTGACCCTGTTCTACGGAGCCGCGTCGGGCGGCTGGATCGGTACGCCTCCGCCTGCAGGCCCGTACCTGCGGATCGGCGAAGCAGTCGATCCTCTGGGCGAAATCCACTTCGGTGTCGAGAACTACACGCCGCCCGCGGGCACCGTCGTCACGGTCGGATCGACGATCGGCTTCATGGAAAGCCACGGCATGCGCGTCTCGTTCGCTGCCTCGAGCAAGGACCTGATCATCGACGCAGCAAAGGCGCTCGCACCGGCGTCGTAAGCTGCGCAGGTGAGCTTCTTCGAGCCGCCGCCCCCGCCGCCGGAGCGCGAGGAGCCGGAGCATCCGGTCTGGCTCGGGCCGGCCGACAACGTCCTCGGCACGCCATTCCCGCTCACGCTCCTCCTCGTGAGAACCGAGTCGGTTGCGATCCAGCTCCAGCACGGCCTCGCGTTCCCGACCGGGTTCGAGTTCTCCCTCCACATCGTGTGGCGCAGAGAGCGGCGCGGACGTGACGGCGATCCGATTCACCGCTGGATGATGAACCGGCACGGCGGCGACCCACTCGCACGCGAGGTGCTCCGGTTCGGAGTCGAGTTCGCCGACGGGCGCAAGGCAACGGTTTTCGACCGGCGCCCGTTCCAAGTCGAGGGCACGCCCGAAGGGCCGGTGCTGATGCAGCGCGGCGGTGGAGGCGGCGACCGCCGCTACGACGTGCGCTTCTGGGTCTGGCCGCTACCTCCGACGGGACCGTTTGCGTTCGTCGCCGAGTGGCCGTCCGAGGGCGTCGACCTGACGCGCGTCGAGGTCGAGTCAGGCCCGATTCTCGAGGCGGCGTCCACGGCCGAGGAGCTCTGGACCGGCGGACGTCCGTCGGGCGGAGGCTCGTTGAGCACGCACATCATGACTAGACAGGTCGAGAGCGAGCCGCCGCGCTCGTCGGAGGGGCAGCAACCTGGTTCGTAGAACCAGGTTGCCGACTTCCGCCTCAACCCGCGGCTCTTGCGTAGAGCGCGATCGCGCCGGTCGCGGCGACGTTCAGCGACTCGGCGCCGACGAGCGGGATGGTCGCGGTCACGTCGCGCTCCACCTCGGCCGGCAGGCCTTCGCGCTCCGCGCCGAGCAGGAAGGTGACGCGGCCGGCGAGATCGAGCGACGAGAGGGGCTCACCGCGGTGCGCCTCGAGCGCGATGCGCGTTCCACCGGCGTCGGCCCAGGTTCCGACGGGGACGCGCCAGATCGAGCCGGCGCTCGCACGCAGCGCCTTCGGCGACGTCGGGTCGGCGCACCCGTCCGACAGAACGACCGCAGCACCGAATGCGTCCGCCGTGCGGATGAGCGTTCCGACGTTGCCCGGATCGGCGAGGTGCCAGAGCGCGAGCGTCGCCTCGCGCTCCTCCCACGCCGGCAGGTCCTCGCGGCGGTAGACACCGACGACGCGCGGCGGATGCGGCGCGCTCGCGACCTCGGCGAGGAGCTTCGGCTCCACGTCCTCGCCGGCGCGCAGCAGGTCGACGGGCTCGGCGCTCGCCGCGTCGACCGCATCCTCACCCTCGACGAAGAAGAGCCCGAGCTTGTCGCGCCAGCGCTTGTCGTGCAGCTTTCGCACGAGCTTCAGGCGCTCGTTGTCCTTCGAGCTGATCATCGGCCCCAGTCGAGCCAGGCGCCGTGGAAGTCGAACACCTCGAGCCGCTCCGTGCGTCCGTCCGGATAGCGCTCGAGCTCCAGCGCGAAACCGTCGTCGTCCGGTGCGCGGCCGGTCGTGAGGTAGACGAGCGGCTCCTCGCGCCCGGCGTGGTGCAGCGCCGAGCGCAACCGCTCCGCGTCGCGGCGGTCGAGGTACATCGTCGACGCCGTCTGGAACACGACGAGCTGTGCGCCCTCGCGCCGGTTGCGGAGAAGCGACGGCAGCGCATCGACATAGTCGCCCTGCATCAGCTGCGGCGGGTCGCGACGCGCAACGTCGATCGCGCGGCGCAGACGCTCGAGCCGGTCGGTCTGATCCGCCCACACGAACGCTTGCAACACGCGCGCGCCGTGTTCCGTCGTGACGTCGACCGGGTTGAGGTCGATCCCGCGGCGGCGCACCACGTCCACGCGCCGCTCGAGCAGCTCCCCGGGGAACGGCATGCGGTCGTCCCCGCTGAGCTCGAGCTCGCCCGCACCCCACTCGCCGCTCGAGTAGCGGTAGCGGTAGCGGTCCCAGAGCAGGTTCAGCCCGGCCGACGGCCCGAGCTCGAGCAGGTCGAGCGGCCGCTCGTCGGCGACCGTCAGGAAGCCCGGCAGCAGCGCCCACGAACGCTGCACCTCGTTCGTCTGCACGTCCTGCTCGGAGCACCAGCGCGTCAGGAACGCCGCGTGGTCGTCGAGCGCGGCGCCGAGGTCGTCCCACGACGCCTCGCCGGCCAGAACGAGGTAATGAAGCCCGCCGAGCAGCCGCAGCGGCAGGTCCCACGAGAGATCAGGAGCGATGTCGTCGACCCGCGAATCGTTCGCGAGCCGACGACACACTTCGGCGTAGAGCGGCGAGCGCCCCTCGCAGTACGAGGCCTGCCGCGCGAAGATCTCCTGCTGTCTATCTATTTCGCGGCTGCGAGCGCGGACTTGGCCTGCTCGACGATCTCGCCGAACTTGGCCGGATCGCTGATCGCGAGATCAGCGAGGACCTTCCTGTCGAGCTCGATCTCAGCGGCCTTGAGCCCCGCCATGAACTGGTTGTACGACAGCCCGTTGGCGCGCGCGCCGGCGTTGATGCGCATGATCCAGAGCCGCCGGAACTCACGCTTGCGAACCTTGCGGTCGCGGTACGCGTAGACGAGCGAGCGATCGACCTGCTCCTTCGCGTACTTGTAGTTCGACTTCTTGAGCCCGAAGTAGCCCTTCGCTTCGTCGAGGACCTTACGGCGCTTCTTGCGCGCGTGAACGGAACGCTTTACGCGAGGCATGAGTTGCTACCGCCTCCCCAGCATGCGGTTGACGGCCTTCTCGTTCGCCGGGTCGACCGGCCGGTCCTTACTGAACTGGCGCTTCTGCTTCGGCGACTGATGCATCAGCTTGCCCGACTTCTGGGCCGCCCGCATCAACTTTCCCGTCGCCGTCACCTTGAACTTCTTCTTCGATGTTGAGTGTGTCTTCTGTTTCGGCATCTCGTTTGACTCCTGCGTTCTTCGTCGGGCCGAGCACCATCGTCATGTTCCGCCCTTCGAGCAGCGGCTGGGTCTCGATGAGACCGATCTCCTTCACATCGTCCGCCAACCGCATCAGGAGGTCGCGTCCGCGATCCGGATGCTCGCGCTCACGGCCGCGGAACATGATCGTGATCTTGACCTTCGCGCGCTGGTTGAGAAAGCGCTCGACGTGGCCCTTCTTGGTCTCGTAGTCGTGAATCCCGATCTTCGGCCTGAGCTTGATCTCCTTGACGTTGATCTGCGTCTGGTGCTTGCGGGCGAGCTTCGCCTTCTGCTCCAGCTCGTACCGGTACTTCCCGTAGTCCATGACCCGGGCAACCGGCGGGTCTGCCTGAGCCGCGACCTCGACGAGATCGAGGTTGCGCGAGTACGCGTATTCGCGCGCCTCGTCCGTCTGCTTGATTCCGAGCTGCTCCCCGTCTTCGCCGATCAGCCGAACGCGCGGAACGCGGATGGCGTCGTTGATGCGGGTCTGCGGCTCGGGCCGGCGGGGTGCTTCGAACCCTCCGGAGCGGCGACGCGGCCTCAAATGTCCTTCACCAAGCTCGTTGTGACCTCCTCGTGGAACAGAAAAACCGCTGGCATGCAGCGGCACGGGATCTCATCAACCTTGCTCGGTTGAACCTCCGTAGCGCGATCGGCTAGGAGGTGAGAGACGGTTCCGCCCCTGCTTGCCAGGGACTCAGGGTAGCAAGTTTCGCCTGGAAATCCGCGAGCGACAGGGTTTCCTGAGCCCCGCCGTGCTCCCGGATCGCCAGGGCCTCGTCGGACTCCTTGTCGCCGTAGACGAGGACGTACGGGATCTTCTCGACCTCGGCGTTCCGGATCCGCTTGCCGACGGTGTCGTCGGAGCCGTCGACCTCGACCCGGTGCGGCGCGAGCTTCCCCGCCAGCTCGGCCGCCGCCTCGCGATGGCCCTCCCCGACCGGGAGCACGCGGATCTGGACCGGGGCGAGCCAGAACGGGAAGGCGCCGGCGTAGTGCTCGGTGAGGATGCCCACGAACCGCTCGAACGAGCCCATCAGGGCGCGATGCACGACGTACGGAGTGTGCTCGACGTTGTCGGCGCCGACGTAGGTCAGGCCGAAGCGCGCCGGCATCTGAGCGTCGAGCTGGACGGTCCCCATCTGCCACTGGCGGCCGAGCGAGTCGCGCATGTGCAGATCGATCTTCGGGCCGTAGAACGCGCCTTCGCCCGGGCTCTCGAAGTACTCGAGGCCGCGGCGGTCGAGCGCCGCGCGCAGCGCCGCCTCGGTGAAGTCCCACTCCTCGTCGGTGCCGAGCTTGTTGTCGGGGCGGAGCGAGAGCTCGAAGTGCGACTCTAGGTCGAACAGGTCGTAGACCCACTTCGCGTAGTCGAGGCAGCCAAAGACCTCGTCCTCGATCTGCTCGCGGGTGCAGAAGATGTGCGCGTCGTCCTGGGTGACGTGACGCACACGAGTGAGGCCGTGCAGGGTGCCTGCGAGCTCGTTGCGATGGAGCGGCGCCGCCTCGGCGTAGCGCAGCGGCAGCTCGCGGTAGCTGTGCAACCCGTGCGCGTACAGCACCATGTGTCCCGGGCAGTTCATCGGCTTGATCCCCCAGGTGTGGTCGTCCTCGGGGATCAGGAACATGTTCTCGCGGAACTTCTCCCAGTGGCCCGACCGCTCCCAGAGCACCTTGTCGAAGATCAGCGGGGTCTTCACCTCGACGTAGCCGCGCCGCTTGTTCTCGCGCCGGCGCATGTCTTCGAGCTCGTTCCAGATCACCATTCCCTTCGGGTGCCAGAACGGCGACCCGGGTGAGATCTCCTCGAGGTGGAAGAGGTCGAGCTGAACGCCGAGACGGCGATGGTCGCGCGCGCGGGCCTGCTCGAGCCGCTCGAGGTACGCGTCGAGGTCGGCCTGCGAGTAGAACGCGGTGCCGTAGATGCGGGTCAGCTGGGTGTTGTGCTCGTCGCCGCGCCAGTACGCGCCGGCGAGACCGGTCAGCTTGAACGCCTTGATCGGCTTCGCGTTCTGCAGGTGCGGCCCGCGGCACAGGTCGGTGAAGTCGCCCTGTGTGTACAGCGAGATCTCTCCCTGCGCGGTGTCGACGAGCTCGACCTTGTACGGCTCACGCTCGGCGGTGAAGCGCTCGCGCGCTTCGTCGCTCGTCACCACCTGGCGAGTCCACTCCCGCCCGTCCTTGATCTCGGCGCGGACCTCTTCTTCGATCCGTCCTAGATCAGCTTCGGTGATCGGCTCGGGGAACTCGAAGTCGTAGTAGAAGCCGTTCTCGATCGGCGGGCCGATCGCGACCTTCACGCCGGGGTAGAGCCGGCGCACGGCTTCGGCGAGCAGATGGGCGCTCGAGTGGCGCAGGACGTACAGCGCGTCCGGATCCTCCGAGTCGCGCGTGGTCAGGAAGTGGACGTGGTCGCCGTCGGCAAGCGGCAGCCGCAGGTCGCGCGGCTCGCCGTTCACCTTCGCCAGCACCGCCTGGTCGGCGAGCTTCGGGCCGATCGCGCGGGCGGCATCGAGGCCGGTCGCGCCGGCCGGAAGTTCGAGCTCTGAGTTGTCGGGCAGAACGACCTTCATGGAAGACACAGCTAATCACCCCAGGGAAGACGACAGGAACGAAGAGATCGACGAGTCGCCGGTCCCCGACCCGGAGGCTGGGGAGTCGTCAGCTGAGGATGACCCTCAGGCCGATTAGGCCGCGTGCGGTCCGGCGACGGTCGCCCGCACGCGGCAGCGCGTGCGCGTCGTCGTCAGGTGCCGGACCTCGTTCACGTCTCGAATGCTAGCTCACAAAACTCGGGAACTTAGTTCGGCTTCGCCGAACTAAGTTCCGGGGTTTCGTTCGAACCGCATCAGCACCACTCGCTCGTCGCGCGAGACCTCGACGAAGCCGGCCTTTTCCCAGCCACGGATCGCGCGCGCGTTCCACGCGTACGGGTCGACGGTCACGTGCTCCCAGCCCTCGTCGAGGAGCCGCTCGGCGAGCTGCCGCGCGACGGCCGGCATGATCCCGCGCCCTCGCGCGCTCGGAATCAGGAACCCGTCCAGGCCGCCGCGTTTCGGCTCGTCGGGCTCCCACCAGCTCTGCAGGTAGCCGATCGGCGCGCCGTCCTCCTCGACGATCCACGCGTCGACCGCCTCCCGCTCGAGCCGCGCGCGCATCTGCTCCTCGGTGAACGTCTCGTCGTCCCAGTAGCGCGAGACGTCGGGGTCGGCGTGCCAGGCGACGAGCAGCGGCACGTCGGCGAGCGTCGCGGGCCGATAGCCGAGTCGGTTTGAGTCGCCCATCCGGCAGGAAGGATGCACCCACTGTTCATCCGAGGCGACGGGGGTCTGCCATGCGGAAGGTTTGGGTTCTCGGGATCGTCGTGCTCGCGACGGTGCTCACCGCGTCTGCGGCAGGGGATGCACCCGCGACTCCGTCGTTCCTCGCGCCGTGGACGTACGGTCCCGGACCGGACTCCGCCGGTGTCGCGACCGGAGATTTCAACGGAGACGGCCGGACGGACGTCGCCTGGTCGACCGGGCGTAGCTCGGACACCCGCGGGCTCGACAGCCAGGACACGCTCTTCCTCTTCACGCAGCAGCCGGACGGCTCGCTTGCCGCTCCGACCCGGATCTTCACGGACAGCGGCACGACCGGATCGATGGCGCTCGCATCCGGCGACTTCAACGGGGACGGCCGCCCCGATCTGGCAGTCGCGGCATCGAACGGCATCGAGCTCCTCACCCAGACGGCGAGCGGCTTCGCGCCGCCGTCGTTGGTCTCGGGGACCGTCGGCGCGACAGGCCTGCGGGCCGCCGACCTGAACGGCGACGGCAAGGCAGATCTTGTCGTCTGGACCGATGCGTGGACGAACGGCGCTCCTGGCGGAACGGTCACGGCGTACCTCGCGCCGTCGTTCACGCCGGTGCCGATCGAAAGCGGAACGTGGGTCAACGACGTCGCCGTCGGGGATCTCACGGCAGACGGCCGGCCGGACGTCGTGACGGCACACAACACGGGCGTCTTCCTCGACGCACAAACGACGACGGGAGGCTTTGCCTCGGAACAGCTCTCCACCGCGACGCCCGGAGCGAACGCCGTCGCCATCGGCGACGTCACCGGAGACGGGCGCCCGGACCTCGTGACGACGGGCGACGATGCGAACAGAGCGTCCGTGACCGACGTGTACGCAGGCCAGCCCGACGGGTCTCTCGGACCCGCCACGACCTACTCGGATTGGGACGGGCCGGCGCATCAGGCGATCGTCGATCTGAACGGCGACGGGCTCAACGACCTCGTCGACGCAACGGCCGGCAGCTCCGGACAGGGCACGGCCACGAACGTGCGCATGCAGGGCTCCGACGGGACACTGGGGCCGGTGACGCATCTGTTCGAGCCGCTCTCCGCGGCCACGCTCGTGCAGGTCGCGACCGGAGACTTGAACGGCGACGGCAAGCCTGACATCGCCGTTGCCGACACGTACAGCGGGCTCGTGATCTTCCGGCAGGCCGGCGCCGACACGACGCCGCCCACGACGACGATCACGTCCGAGCCGCCGAGCCAGACGACATCCGGCTCAGCCACGTTCGCGTTCGCCTCGAGCGAGGCCGGCAGCACCTTCCAGTGCCGGCTGACAACCGGGCCGAGCGACAACTTCGGCTGGTCCGCGTGCAGCTCACCGTTCACTGTCACCGGTCTCCAGCCGGGGCCGTACGCGTTCTTCGTGCGCGCGGTAGACCCCGCCGGCAACACCGACCCCAACCCGCCCCTATACACCTGGAGCGTCGAGCCCCCATCGACGCCGCCCGCGAACGACAACTTCGCGAACGCGACGGCGCTCGGCGGCGACACGGGTGGAGCGAGCGGGGATACGACGCTCGCAACCCGCGAGCAAGGAGAGCCGCAGATCCTCGGCTACGCCGGCGGACACTCGGTCTGGTACACGTTCACCTCCGACGACTGCAACGGCGGTACCGAAACCGTCGATCCCTCGGGATCGCAGATCGACGCACTCCTCGCGGTCTACACGGGCACCGCCCTCACCTCGTTGACGCCGGTCGCCTCCGCTCACGGCCCGGTCAGCTTCACGTGCCTGAGCGGGACGACGTACCGGATCCAGCTCGACAGCACCGGCTCGGGAGGGCTGTACTCCCTCGGCTACTCGTGGCGGCAGGCGTCCACGCCTCCGCCGCCGCCACCATCGGCGCCCGCGAACGACCTTTTCGCAAACGCGCAGGCGCTCTCGGGGACGAGCGGCTCACTGCACGCGTCGAACCAGAACGCAACGAAGGAGACGGGCGAACCGGCGGTCGCGGGGAATGCGGGCGGTGCGTCGGTCTGGTACCGCTGGACGCCGGCCGCGACCGGAACGGCGAGCATCGATACGTTCGGCAGCACGTTCGACACACTGCTCGGCGTCTACACCGGCTCCAGCGTTTCGCACTTGACTGCGGTCGCGACTGACGACGATGCCAACGGCACGACGCAGAGCCAGGTCTCGTTCGCTGCGAAGGCCGGGACGACGTACATGGTCGTCGTCGACGGCTACTCCGGCGCGAGCGGCAGCGTTCAGCTCGACTGGAACGAGTCGGTCGCGCCGTCGGCGCCGGCGAACGACGCGTTCGCGAACGCGCAGGTGCTCTCCGGCTCGCGCGGCTCGACGACCGGGAGCAACGTCGGCGCCACGAAGCAAGCCGGCGAGCCGTCGATCGCGGGCAACCGCGGCGGCGCGTCGGTGTGGTATCGCTGGCAAGCGCCGAGCTCTGGATCGGTGAGCGTCGACACGTTCGGGAGCAGCTTCGACACGCTGCTCGGCGTCTACACCGGCTCGAGCGTGAGCTCGTTGAAGGCGGTCGCGACGAACGACGACGCGAACGGCGGCGTGCAGAGTCGCGTCACGTTCACCGCCAAATCGGGAACGACGTACATGATCGCCGTCGACGGATACGGCGGTGCGACCGGGAAGGTCAAGCTCGACTGGTAGGCAGCTCGAAGTCCCACATCACCGTCTCGACGCGGGTTCCGCCGAGCGACGCGTAGAGCGCGTTGGCCGCGTCGTTGTCGGGCTCGGTGAGGACGAACGCCTCGTCGTGCCCGGCGAGGAGCTCCTCCATCAGCCGCTTGCCGATCCCGCGGCGGCGGTACCCCTCGTCGACCTCGAGCTCGTAGACGAAGAACATCTCCGGCCGGCCGTGCCGCCGCGGCAGCACGTACCCGAACGCGAAGCCGACCGGTTCCTCGCCGGCGAAGGCCGCAGCGAAGACCGTCCGGTCGTCGGCGAGGAGCGCGGTTTGCGGCTCCCGATCCGCGAGCCGGCGCACCACGTGCTCGTCTCCCGGACCGAGCCGGCGGATCGTCACGGTTTTCGAGGGCTCGCCCACGGACAAGAAGCCTGCCATGGGAAAGATCAGGGAGCTCATGACTGTCAGGCCGCGCACCGTCAAGGTCGGCGACTCGATCGTCGAGGCGGCGAAGCTGATGAAGGGCGAGGACTCCGGCATCGCGCCGATCGTCGACGGCAACCGGCTCGTCGGGGTGATCACCGACCGGGACATCGCCATCCGCATCGTGGCCGAGGGCCGCGACCCCTGCGCGACGAAGGTGGAAGAGATCGCCTCCACCAACCTCGTCACGATCGACCCGCAGCAGGAGCTCGACGAGGCGCTGCGGCTGATGGCCAAGCATCAGATCAGGCGGCTCCCCGTCGTCGAGGAGGACGGCAAGCTCGTCGGCATCGTCGCGCAGGCGGACGTCGCGCGGCATGCCGCCTCCAACCGCACCGGCGAGGTCGTCGAAGAAATCTCGGAATGAGCATGAATTTCCGGTGAGGCCACCCTTGCGGAGGTGACCTTCGGCGTCGTACATTGCGGCTCCCGTCGAGTGCGGAGCGCGAGTAGGTCGAAGCCCCGCCGAGTGACTGCAGAAGGCGCAAGCCGGACAGCGGCCAGTCGGTTGGGTGGACGAAAGCGCCACCGGCTCGGCGGGATTTTTTTGTGGTCCCGGGGCGAGAGGCCAAAGACTCGAACCTGGTTCGGAGAACCAGGTTCGTGACTTCGTGTTGAATCGGGGCGTGGATTTTGAGCTTTCGGAAGAGCAGCGGCTGATCCGCGACACGGCGCGGGAGTTTTGCGACGCGGAGATCGCGCCCCACGCGGCGGAGTGGGATCGGACCGAGACGATCGACCGCTCGATCGTTGGCAAGCTGGCCGAGCTCGGCTTCCTCGCGGCGGCGCTGCCGGAGGAGCACGGCGGCATGGGGCTCGAGATGGTCTCCTACGCGCTCGTCGTCGAGGAGATCGGCCGAGCCGACTCCAACGTGCGCGGCATCGTCTCGGTCTCGAACGGGCTCTACGGCAAGACGGTCGCCAAGTGGGGCACCGAGGAGCAGAAGGCGCGGCTCCTGCCCGGGCTCGCCTCGGGCGAGGCGCTCGGCTGCTACGCGCTCACCGAGCCTGGGGCGGGGTCCGACCCTGGCGGGCTCGAGACGCGCGCCGAGCGGGACGGCGACGGCTGGCGCATCAGCGGCCAGAAGATCTTCATCACGCTCGGCTCGTGGGCCGCGAACGCGCTCGTCTTCGCGCGCACGGGCGAAGCCGGGCCGCGCGGCATCTCGTGCTTCGTCGTCCCCACCGACGCCGACGGCTTCGAGGCGCGCCCGATCAAGGGAAAGCTCGGGTTGCGCGCGCAGGACACGGCCGAGCTCTTCCTCGACGGCGTACAGGTCGGCGACGACGCGCTCGTCGGCGAGCTCGGCGGCGGCTTCAAGGTCGCGATGTCGGCGCTCGACCACGGCCGCATCTCGCTCGGCGCCGGGTGCGTGGGGATCGCCCAGGGCTGCCTCGACGCGTCGGTCGCGTACACCAAGCAGCGCAAGCAGTTCGGCCGCAGCGTTGCGAGCTTTCAGCTCGTCCAGGAGCTGCTCGCCGACATCGCCGTCGAGACCGAGGCGGCGCGTCTCCTCGTGTGGCGCGCGGCGGCGACCGCGGACCGCGGCGAGCGACACACCGTCGAGGCGTCGTTCGCGAAGTACTTCGCGTCGGAGGTCGCCGTGCGTGCGGCGAACGCGGCGGTGCAGGCGCACGGCGGCTACGGCTACGTCGACGAGTACCCGGTCGGCAAGTACCTGCGCGATGCGCGCGTGACGACGCTCTACGAAGGAACGTCGCAGGTGCAGAAGCTGCTGATCGGCCGCGCGCTGACCGGCGAGAACGCGTTCGTCTAGGGCTCGATCCGGTAGACGGCGCCCAGCTGCTTCACGACCTGCTGGGCGATCAGGTCGCCGGCGGCGGCCGTGTAGTGCGTGCCGTCCGAGAGACGCATCAGCTCGAGCTGGCCGTTCACGCGCAGATACGACGCGTAATGACCGTGCTTGTCGGAGAGCAGCTTCCACGTGTCGACGAACGTCGACATCGTCTTGTGCTTCGCGACGACGTCCTCGAGGATCTTGTTGACGACCGGGAAGCTCTGACGGAAGCCGTGATGGTCGGTGTTCGGCAGCCCGAGCCAGACGACATAGATCCCCTTCGCGTTCAACTCCGCGGTCACACCGTTCGCGCGGCGCTCGTACTCCGCGTCCCACGACGGGCTGCCGAGCGACCCGACCGTCTTCCCGGCCGGAACACCGGACATGTAGTTGTGCGCGTCGTCCGCGCCGAACGACAGCACGGCGACGTTCGGATGCAGTTGCTGCGGCACTTCGGCGATGCGCACGAACCAGTTGTAGAGATCAGGTCGTCCGAGCCCCGTCGAGAGCCGGCTCTCGACGCCGACGACGTCGATCGCGCCGCCGAGGCGCTGCATCGCCTGGCCCGGCACGTCCGCCAGCGAGTCGCCCGCCACCCACACGCGCAGCGGATGCGCCGTCGTGAAGACGGGCTTCGGCGGCTTCGTCGTGTGCTTGCGCGGCTTCGGCCCGGTCGAGATCTTCCTCGGCAGCGGCCCCGCAGGCGGCGGCAGGGTGAAGTGCACCTGCGTGTCGATCTTGTCCTCGTCGCCGCGTCCGATCGCGACGAGTAGCTCGTGCCGCGGCGTCGTCAGATGCAGCGCTCGGCTGAACGACACGAGCGGCTTCGTGACCGCCATCGCCACGTTGCGTCCGAAACCCGCCGGCTGCGTCGTCGCCTGCTTGCGCAAGCCGTCGGCCTCGAGGACCGCTGCGAGCACGAGCGCGATGAACAGAACGAAGATGCCGCGGTACGCAGGCAGCATCAGAAGCGGAAGTAGATGAACGGCGCCACGCCCACCGGGCCGAGCGCGTTGATGACGGTGAGCGCGACGGCGACGCAGGCCGCCTGCGCGACGATCGACAGGCGCTGGAAGCCCGCGAGCAGCCCGGTGACGACGGGCGGCCGCACGTACTGGACGAGGACGCCGACGAGAATCGCGAGCACGATCGACGTCGTGACGAGCGGCGACGGCCTCCCCCACGCCGTGAACAGCCGCTCGATCACCTGCCACGCGAGCGTGAACGAGTCCGCACGGAAGAAGATCCAGCCGAAGCACACGACGTGGAAGGTGATCACGCGGCCGAGCCACTGCTGCACGCGCGTGTGCGGTCGCCAGCCGAGCAGGCGCTCGATCGACAGGCCGACGCCGTGGATCCCGCCCCAGACGACGAACGTCCACGCCGCGCCGTGCCACAAGCCGCCGAGCAGCATCGTCAGCAGCAGGTTGCGGTAGGTGAGGATCCGGCCCTTGCGATTGCCGCCGAGCGGGATGTAGAGGTAGTCACGCAGCCAACGTGACAGCGTCATGTGCCAGCGGCGCCAGAAATCCTGGAGCGAGACGGCGGCGTACGGCGACGCGAAGTTCTGCGGGAACTCGAAGCCGAGCAGCAGCGCTACACCGATCGCGATGTTCGTGTAGCCGCAGAAGTCGGCGAAGATCTGCACCGCGTAGCCGTAGACGGCGACGAGCACCTCGAGCGACGAATGCTGCTTCGGCGCGGCGAAGACGTCGTCGACGATGTGCGTCGAGAGGTGGTTCGCGATCACCACCTTCAGGAAGAGCCCGGAGACGATCAGGAAGAACGCGCGCGACGTATCGACGCGGCGTGGGCTGCGAGGCTCTTCGAGCTGCGGCAGCAGCTCGCTCGCGCGCACGATCGGACCGGCGACGATATGCGGGAAGAACGCCTGGAAGACGGCGAAGCGCGAGAACGAGGCCGGCTCGAGCTGCCCTCGATACGTGTCGACGACGTACGAGATCGCCATGAACGTGTAGAAGGAGACGCCGACCGGCAGCGTCACGTTTGCGAGGAAGCTCGTGCCGAAAACGTTGTCGAACGAGCTGAGGAAGAAGTCGGTGTACTTGAAGTAGCCGAGCAGGCCGAGGTCGAACGCGACCCCGAGCGCGCACAGGGCCTTGCGCGCGGCGAGCGACTCGGCACGGAAGATCGCGACCGCGACGACGTGGTTGACGACCGTCGACGCGGCGAGCAGGAAGACGAAACGCCAGTCCCACCAGCCG
Source organism: Gaiellaceae bacterium (assembly GCA_035651895.1). Taxonomy (GTDB): domain Bacteria; phylum Actinomycetota; class Thermoleophilia; order Gaiellales; family Gaiellaceae; genus PALSA-600. Next base: position 83,551 of record DASREW010000027.1, on the reverse strand, counting down.
TAGAAGACGTAGCTCGCGAGGATGATGAACGCGCGCCAGGCTCGCGGTCGCGACATGAGCGCCCACGACGTCGGCAGGACGATCATGAAGAAGACCGCGAACGTGACGGTCGGGAAGAGCATGCGTCAATGTTCGCCGACTAGGCGGCGATGCGGAGCGTCAGCCTCTGCGTCGCGAGAAATCCGGCCGCGTCGCGCACCTGGACGTTGAACGTGTAGCGACCCACCTTCGCGGTCGGGGAGCCGTACACGAGGCCGTCGGCGCGAAGGTGGATGCCGGCGGGAGCGCGCTCGAGCAGCGTCCAGCCAAAGGGCGCGATGCCGCCGTGCGCCTCGAGCGTGGCGGTGTACTTGTGGCCGCGATGCGCGAGCGGGAGCGTCCTCGTCGTCACGTACACCGGCGGCGAGGTGACGCCGTCGCTCACGAGCGTCTTGTGGATGAGCGTCGCCATCGCAACCGCGCCGGCGTGCACGAGATGGATGCCGTCGCTCTGAAACCAGTCGAGATGGCTGCGCGAGTACATGTTCCAGTCGATCACGCTCATCTGCGGATTCTTCTCGGCCGCCGCTTCGATGTCACCGTTCATCGTGATGTACGGGTGCCGCGACTCGCGCAGGTTCACCCAGAGGACTCGCTGGACGCCAGCCGCTTTCAATGCCGCCAGGGCGTCGGCGATGTTGCCTGCGTACTGGTCCTCCGGGTCGTTGTAGCCGACGTCCATCACGACGACCGGACCGAGCTTCGAGCCCATCGACTGGATCAGCTGCACCGCGCTCGGCGGGCGAACGCCGTTGACCGGGCAGCCCTCACCTTCGAGCCTGCGGCACGGCGCCGCCTGGAAGTCGGCGACGATCCCCTCCTTGAAGATGCCGGCGGCCTGGCTGTCGAGCTGAATCGCGTCGGACACGGAGTCGCCGATGAGCGTCACCTCGCGCAGCTGCGTCGCGCGCGCCGGCGCACCGGCGGTCGCGACGAGCGCTGCGGAACAGCAGGCGACCAGCGCAACGATGACCCCCCTCATCGCCGACGATGGTACCGAGCCGTCACGGCGGCTCCCGTGATAACGATTGCGGTGTGCGTGTGGGGGTGCTCCGGCTCGTGCCGGTGGTTGCGATCTGGGCGGCTGCCGCGACGGCGCTCGCCATTCCGGCACGGCGCGTCGTCGACTGGTTCCTGATGACCGACGAGCTGCTGTACGAGCGGCTCGCGTTCAGCATCGTTCGGACCGGGTCTCCGCTCCCGTCGCTGCGGGGCCAGCACGTTCCGCTGACGAACTTCCTCTATCCGCTCGTCCTCGCCACGGTCGCGGGGAATCACCTGGTGCCGCAGTTCCTGACCCAGGCGAACACGCTGAACGCCGTCGTCATGACGTCGACCGCGATCCCGGCCTACCTGTTCGCGCGCGACGTCCTGCGCTCGCAGCTCGGTGCCTACGCGGTGTCCGCGCTGAGCGTGCTCGTGCCGTGGCTCGTGCTCGCGTCCTTTCTCCTGACCGAGTCCGTCGCGTACCCCGCCTTCATGTGGGCGGCGTACCTCTTGCAGCGCGCGGTCGCCCGCCCTTCGATCCAGGCCGACGTGCTGGCACTCGCGGGAATCGTGCTCGCCACGCTTGCACGGACACAGCTCGCCGTCCTCTTCGTGGTCGCCCCGATCGCGATGCTGCTGCGTGAGCCCGACCCGCGTACGGCCGTTCGACAGCATCGCGTGATCGCCGTCGCCACGGGAGTCGTCCTGCTCGCGGCAATTGCGATCGTGGCGAGCGGCCACGCGTCGAGCGCGCTCGGCAGCTACGCGATCCTCACCAAGGGCTCGTTCCTCTCGACCGAGACGCCGAGGTCGTTCGCGCAGCACGCCGCGGCGCTCGCGCTCGGGCTCGGCGTCCTGCCGGCGCTCCTCGGCGCAGCCTGGCTCGGTGCGCGGTCCGTCGGCCGGGAGGCGGGCGCGCTCGTGGCGTCGCTCGCGACGATCGTCGTGCTGATCGAGGCGACGTCCTTCGACCTCAACTTCGGCGCGCAGATCCCGTACGACCGCTACCTCTTCTACCTCGCGCCGCTTCTCCTGACGGGGTTCGTGGGCGCACTGGAGGACCCGCGCCTGCCTCGCTGGTCGCTCGTCGTGCCCGCGCTGATCCTCCTCGCGGGCTTCGCGACGGCGCCGCTGCCCACGTTCGAGAAGCTGAACGTCGAGACGCCCGTGTCGACGCTCGACGACTACCTGCGCCGGAGCGGGCACGGTCTCGACGGCGCCCGCGCAGAACTCGTCGCCTGCCTCGCGCTCCTGCTCGTCATCTTCGTGCTCGCGCGGGTGTTCCTGGGGCGGCGCGTCATCGCGGTGGTCTTCGTCGTGGCGACCGCGGCGGCGCTCACCGGCGAGACGGTCTACGCGTTCGACCGGCTGTTCACGGTGGACGGAACGTCGGGCCGGCCGATCACCGTCTCGCAGGGCGGGGTGTTCGACTGGGTCGACAAGACCGTCGGCCCAAACGCGTCGGTGACGATGATCCCGTACGCGCAGATCTCGCACGACTTCTGGGCGACGGCGGCGTTCTGGTGGGATCTCGAGTTCTGGAACCGCTCGGTCGTCCGCGCGGCCTACCCCGGCAACAAATACGCCGAGATCCAGGCGACCTTCCCGAAGCTCCCGTTGAGGTTCAACCCGAAGACGGGCTTCGCGAACGTCTCGCCGACCGAGTACGTCGCGGAGAGCGACCTCGAGACGCGCTTCCGCGTCGACGGGCCAACGGTCACCGTGCAGCGCAACGTGCGCCTGATCGACGCCGGCTCGCGCTGGCGCGCAGCATGGCTGTCGTTCGGGCTCGACGACGACGGCTACACCGATCCGAAGCGCGTCGCATCGGTGCGCGTGTTCGCCGCGCCCGGCCAGACGAAGCCGGAGCTGCGCTTCGTCACGTTCCAGACCCAGTCGGGGGACGCGCACGAGAGCGTCGACTTCACGTCGAACGCGGGTTCGTGGAAACCGGCGCTCGCGCCGAACAGCGAGGTGGATCAGGTCGCATCCGTGTGCGTGCCCGCGCGCGGCTACGCGACGATCCGGATCCGGACACACGGCACGGCGCCGGTGTACGGCGACATCGGCACGATGGCCGGCATCACGCAGGGACGCGTGCGCAGCGTGCTCTTCGAACGCATCTCGCTCGCCGACGAGGTCGACAGCTGTAGCTAGCGCAGCTTGTAGGGCATGGCACGCCAGCCGGCCCAGAGCCAGTACCACGCAGGCGGCTTCTTCGGCGCGGCCTTGGGCCGCGGCCCCTGGTGGTGCTGATAGGCGTCGAGGGCGAACGCCCACTGCGGAACGGCACGTGGGATGCCGGCGGGACGCTTGCGCAGCTGGACGACCACGGGTCCGCTCGCCTTGCTGATGTTGCCGGCGGAGTCCGTCGCCTCGACGCGCCAGACGGTCTGCGCGGCGCCGCCGAACTGCTTCACGGTCACGCGCCGGGCCGTTGCCGGGAGGCTCTGGATCGGCGCCCCGTTCTTGAGCAGCGAGTAGCTCGCGACGCCGCCCGCATCCGTCGACGGCGTCCACGAGAGATAGAGCCCCGTCGTGCGCAGCGTGCCGCTGAGCACCGGCGCGGTCGGCGGCGTCGTGTCGGCGATCAGCCCGAAGTAGCCGGGAACGAGCGTCTGGATCTCGATCGTGCCGTCCGCGTCGACCGAGTACGCGCTCAGGACGGTGTTGCTGAGCCCCGCGCTCGTCAGCTGCGGCAGCGGCGTCCAGGTGACTCCGTCCGTCGAGAACGCGGGCACCACGCCGACCGGCGGCTTGAGGAGGTGCACCGTGACGGGCGCACCGAAGCCGGCGACCGGCGCGTTGTTGTCCGTCTCGGTGACGGTGAGCTGCACGCCGTAGCCATTGGCCGTCGGCGGGGTCGCCATCGGCGTCAGCGTCACCACCACCTCCGTGGCGAACGCAGCCGCCGGCCAGCTCGCGGTCGCGAGCCCGTCACCGGAGTTCACCTGCCCGGCGGGCGGCGTCACCGGCGGCGGCGGAGGCGGAGCGGTGCCGCCCACGACCGTGCTGTCGACGACGTTGCTGTCGATGTCGATCGTCACGCCGGCGTACGTCTCCTTGTGACCACCCTTGTACTGGTGGATCCGCTGATGGTTCGACCACAGCTCGTCGTTCACGTTGGGGTCGCCGAAGACGCTCTCCACACCGTTCCAGTTCGCGATCCAGACGAGGTCCGGCAACGCGGTGAGCTTCGCGATGTCGCGGATCGTCGATGCGGCACTGCCGTACACACCGGCGAGGTAGCCGTGGGAATGCAGCCCTAGATCCCAGCCGTTCACGAACGACTGCACCCCCTTCGTGCACGACGCGTCGTTCAGCCTGTACCCCTCCATGTCGAACCACACCGGACTGCCGACCGGCAGTCCGAGGCTCGTCATCTCGCTCGCGGCGTCGGTCGCTGCACTCTTCCCCTGCGCCGCTGCGGTCGTCGCGTTGGTGGAGAGCTTCGCGAGCCCCGACTGGCTGACGCACGGAGCCTGCAAGCCGACGTACAGCGGCAGCAGCTTCCAGCCGAGCCCGAGCGTCGATTCCACCCACGTCGAGGTGAGGTTCGTCTGCTTGCACGCGCGGTTCGCGCCGCCGATGTAGATGCCGAGCGCGCGATACGGCGACGCGAGCCACGCGTTCATCGTGTTCGACGACGGCGCCGAGCAGGCGTCGAACGCGTACCCCGTGTACACGCCCACCCGAGCTTGTGTGCTCGCCGCGTTGCTGCTGGTGGGCAGGAAGAGGAGCGCCGCGACGGCCAGGACCCCCAGACCTCTCACCGCTGCACCATGCCCCACGTTTGTGAAGACGACCTAAAGACGCTCGAGCTCCGTCAGGAGCCGGTCGACTTCGTCGCGCGTGTTGTAGTGGGCGATTCCCGCACGCAGCGACTGCTCCGGAAGCCGCGGCGCAAGGGACACGCAGTACCAGTGGCCCGCGGCCCAGACGCCGAAGCCGCGTTCCGCGAGCCGGTGCGCGGCGTCGTCGGCCGGGACGCCGTCGACGTTGAACAGGAACGTCGGCACGCGCCCCTCCATCGTCGGCGGGCCGTAGAGCGTGACGTTCGCCGGCAGGTTTTCGAGCAGATGCGCGCCGAGCTCGCGCTCGTACGCGCGAATCTCGTCGATGCCGCCGACGGTCTCGATGTACGCGATCGCCGCACTGAAGCCCGCGAGCAGCTCGAACGCCGGCGTGCCGGTCTCGAAGCGCAGCGACGAAGGCCGCGCCTTGTAGGGACGCCACGTTTGCGCGAGCTCTTCCCGGACGTACGCGATCCCGAGATGCGGGCCGTAGAACTTGTAGGGCGGCTTCACATGCCAGATCCCGCATGGCTAGGCCGATCCCTGCGCACGCACGGCCCGTTGGTACCCACCCTGGTACCACCCGCGCTGGCAGGCCGCGCAGACGGCCGGTACGCTTGCGGCACGGCGCAGCTAGGCGAGCGCCGGTAGTTACGCGGTAGGGGCGCCTTGTACCCCTCAGCCTGGACGCCCGCCGGAACGCACGGCGCAACCTCCATCGAAGCTCCTCGGGAGCCACACCGCGTCGCGGGAGGATGACGTGGAGGTTCAGATCGTCGGGCTGGAGGATCTGCTGCGGCGGATCGTCCGTGAAGAGTTGGCGGCCCACCAACACGAGCACTGGTTGACGACCGCCGAGGCCGCGGAGTACCTAGGCACATCGCGCGGGCACGTGCACAACCTCGTCTCGAAGGGACGGCTGCCGCGTCACGGCGAGCGCGGTCACGGGCTGCGCTTCACGCGGGCCGAGCTTGACGCCTACCGGACGGGGGCGCGGTCGTGATCTACCTGGCAACGGACGACGACGGAATGATCAAGGTCGGCTGGTCACATGACCCGGTCGGTCGGTGCAGAGCGCTTCACGCGCGGCTGCTGCGGACGTTCCGCATCCCGCCGCACGTGGAGGAGTGGTTGCACACACGGCTGCGGTGCGTATTCCCTGCCGCTCCTCCGCTACCCGGTCGGCGCGGCAAGGGTGCCCGTGGAGGGCGCGAGTGGTATCAGCCGTGGGGCGTCTACGAGGGTGAGGTAGTCGAGACGCTCCCGACCGTTGAGGCGCTGCTCACCATGCTCGAAGGGTGGAGTGACGGCGAAGATCACCCTTCTGGGGCACCCGGCTCGACTGGCTTTCAGGTGGGTGCAGACCTATCGTCTGGGTACCAAAAGAGAAGCCCCCGCGCGGCTGTCACCGCCGGGGGCGCGACCATCAGGAGGAACCCCTAATGGCATCGAAGACGGTAGCGGGAAAGCGGCTGCGCCACGTGCCCCAGCCGGGCAAGGGCAACGACCACATCTACTTCTCGACCCGCGCGGACGGCACCAAGGTCTACGAGGTTCGGCTGCCGGGCGCGAAGCGGGTCTACGAGACGGTCGGCACGCGGCTGGACGAAGCGAAGGCCCGCGCACGTGTCGCGTGGGGCGCGACCAACCCTGACCCGGTCGCCAGCGTCGGTACACGACTGGCGGACGTGGTCGTGCACTGGCAGGCACACCGCAACATGCGGCCCCGCAGTGCCGAGACGTTCGACGCGATCTACCGCATTCACATCGAGCCGCGCTTCGGCTCCACGAAGGTGCGCGAGCTAGACAAGTTCGTGATCCAGACGTGGCTCGGCAACTTGAAGCGGCGGGACGGTCGCGACGGCGAGCTTGCCACCGGTACGCGGCGTCTCATTCACGCAACGCTTGAGATGCTCCTGCGGCACGCGGTGGAGATGGGCGTGATCGCGTCGGTGCCGAAGATCGATCGGAAGATGAAGCCGAAGGCGTCCGAGGGACGGACGCGCGTGCTCACCGATGACGAGCTGTACCTGCTGATCAGCGCGGCGGAGACGCGGCCGTGGCTGCAGGACGTGATCCGTGTCGCGGTCGCGCAGGGGCTGCGGCTCGGTGAGGTGTGCGGCTTGAAGTGGACGGACGTGGACTTCGTCGCCAACACGATCACCGTGCAGCACAACCTCGGGCGGGACGGCAACATCGGCCCGACCAAGGGCGGCCGTGCAGACGTGATCGACCTGATGCCGCAGGCCCGCGAGGTGCTCGTGCGGTTGAAGCTCGCGTCCGGCGGTGCCGACCTGGTGTTCACGAACCGCGATGGCAACCCGCGTCAGCTGCGTGACGTGCAGCGCGGCTTCGCGCTCGCGGTGCAGCGTGCGGGGCTGAAGGAGGGCGTCGTGTTCCACACGCTCCGGCACACGTGTGCATCGAAGCTCGCCAACCACCCCGGCATCGTGCTGGTGGACGTGCGTGACTTCATGCGGCACACCGACCTGGCGATCACGCAGGGCTACATGCACTCGATCCCGAGCGAGTCGAAGAAGGCCCTGCTCGCGGAGGCGCTCGCACTGTGAGGCGCCTGCACCTACACCGCTGGCAGCCGGTCGATCAGACCGGGCTGCACTTCGACCCCGAGGGCGAGCGGCGTTCGTGCGCCGTGTGCGGTCGGCTCCAGGTGCGGCTCGGCGGGAGGTGGGTGGCGGACACCTCCCGGTTCCAGGCGGCATGGCCGCGGCACACTTGAATGGACTAGTCGCACTTCCTCCTTCCGTCACGTGGCGCCCTTCGGGGCGCTACGTCGTTCTAGCGAGGACGTTCGCAGCCGAACAGCGCGAGGTGCGCGGCGTCAAGCAGCACGCCCGGCGTCGTGTCGGAGACGAGCACCTCGTAGACCATCTGCCTGCCGTGCTTCACGTCCTCGATGTCTGGAGAGCGGAGCAACTTGGAGGCGTCCCGCAGGATGCGGCGTCCCTCCTTGGCGCGCAGGCGTCGTTGCCCGAGACGAGCGAGGTCGGCGTCACGTCGTAGCGCGGCGGCTACTTCAGGAGGAGGCGAGGGCGTTTGCATGGTTCATCTCGCGGTGACGCAGCATCGCGGGGCGAGACGGGAAGGTCGCTTCGCACAGGCCGCACGGGTAGTCGGCCGGAGGTGCGGCATCACGAGCCGCTTCGTCCGCGACGAGATCGGCCACGTCCTCGTCATCGATCGCCACCTCCCAAGACCCGTCCCTGCGCCCGTGCAAGTCCTCTTTGAAGTGACCGGTCGGAGTGCGCTGACGCAGCGGCAGCGGAGTGTCACCGAGCAGCAGGTTCAGGTTCCCGTCCGCGATCGCAGCGTGCACGTAGGGGAGCACCTCGTCGGGTACGGAAAGAGTTTCCCCGGCCTTGATGCTCCACATGCGCACGCGCGGGACGCCGGTCACCGTGTCGGGCATGCGCACAGAGCAGCCCCAGGTGCCGGTGCCGAGCAGCTGCAGCACGCTCACAGCCCGCGGCTCCGAGATGCCGTCCGCGCCTGCGCCCGTTCAGCAAGCGCTGCGTGCGAGACGAGATCCTCGGCAACGTCACGCGCCTGATCGGGTAGCAGGAAGATCTCGATGTGCGCACCAGTCGAGGTGAAGTAGCGCAGCGTGACGCCCTCGCGCGTGCCTGCGTGGGTAGCACGGGATGAGCGCGTCACGCGGATCACAGGACTTCGTACCCGTGCATCTCGACTAGCTCGCGTGCGATCGAGCGAGGCACGCAGCGGTAGTCGAGTTCGCGTCCGGTGTCAGGGTCACGCAGGCGCACCTCGACGGCGTCACGGCTGCGGTCATGCTGATCGAGCCACGCAACCGGCGCCTGGCGGCCTGCACCGTCACGTGCGACGTGGTCGCCGTTCAACGCGCGGAGCGCACCGACGAGCACGCGGCCCTTCTCGGGTTCCCGATGGATCTTGCGGCCACGAGATCCGCCTCTTGTGGCGCCGACAGTCGGGTCGGACGGCTGGCGGTGCGCGTAGCGGTCGGGGTCGGGCTTGCCGACCGGCGAGCCGCGCTCGGGCGCCTGTGCGGTGGTCTGCTCCGCGGCACCGGCCGCACGGCGAGCGCGCTCCCGCTCCCGGCGACGTGCGAGCTTCGCCTGGCGGCGTCGTCCCTTCTCGGCCATCTTCGCCAGCTGCGGGTCGCGTGCGAGGTGGCGGCGGAGGATCTCGTGGTGCACGCCCGCGGCGGTCGCGGCCGAGCGCACGCTGGCGCCCTGTTCGAGCGCGGCGGTGGCGGCGGCTAGCGCGTCGGGCGTGAGTGGCACATCTAGAACCATGCCGTCATGCGGGATGGCCGAGCACAAGATGGCCGCATCGAGCGAAGGCGCCGCAGGGCGCGTGTTCGGCGGGTGCCGGACGTGCGACCGATGTGCAACGGAGCACCGGCACAAGCCGCGACGAGGGGCGCTGAAGGCCGGACACGGGCGCTGGCACACGACACCGTCCGACGCCGCCATCATGGCCGTCGTACGCGCGCATGATGGCCGCGCGGTGCACGTGGCGCGGGTGGCATGGGTGGTACCGCGCGGGTACCAACGCGCCAGATCGCTAGTGACCATGCGGCCTAGCGAGGTGCCGACCGTACCCGGTGCACGGCGGCATCGAGCGCCGACGCCGATTCCTGCGCCCGCCGCGGCCCAACTGCGTGCCGCGCTGCTCGATGCCGCAACCGCTTCGCGATCGGGAAGGAAGGCTGGCGAACGACCACCCACCCGCCACCGTGCTCCACGTGGCACACCTCAGTCCCATCTACGACGCATTCCGCGAAGCTCGTCGTGTCCGCCGCGAGGCATACGGCCACCAGCGTTTCAGCGGTTCATCGGAAGGTAAGTCGGCCACCCGGTTACAGCACTTCTTCCCATGGGATCCCGTGGGCTTTCCGCGGGATCCCATATCCCACCCACTCGCCCCCCTCTTAAGGGGCGGTGGTGGGATGGGATCTGGGAAGCCTGGCCTGGGACGCTAGAACCCCGGCTCGGGATCTATCTCCACGCCGCGACGAAGGCTCGGCGGGATCGGCGGCAGCCACATCACGGCGTAGCGCTGCCGCAGCACCCGTGACGTGCCTGCGTAGTCGCCGCGCTCGATCCGCCGCTGCAGGCGCTTACGGCAAGCGGACGAGCACGTGCGCGCCTGCGGCCTCATGCCCGCGAGCGTGCGCCCGCAGCCGAGGCAGTACCGATCGCCTCCTTCCGCCATCGAGGAAGTGTGACAGACGTCACAGTTTGAGCAGGTTGTAAAGATCCGGCCGTATGTCGTTCGGCCTGTCGTTCTGAGCGTAGGCTTATGTATGCCGACGACAGAGCGCACCCCGAACCCCGACCGGATCATCCGGTTCCGCGCTGGTGCCTCGCACGGCTCTCCGTACACCTACGCACGCGGCTGCCGCTGCCAGTACTGCCGGGTCGCTTGGCGCGAGTACCGGCGCATCAAGGAGGCCGCGCGCCGTGCCCGCATTCGTGCCGAGCGCGAGGCCGCGGCCAGTGAGTAGCGCAGCGACCGCGCACCCGGACGCCGACGCCTTCGAGCGCGCACTCGCGAAGGGCTTTCGCGACTTGACGACGGAGGAGCAGGCGGCGGTTGCGGTTCGCGTCCCTGCACCGCCTGCCGCAGCACGCACGGCGGCCGGTCCGTTGACGATCGCGCCACCCGTGTCACTGCTCGACTTCGCTTCGGCAGCCGCGGCCGAGCAGCGCTGGGCTGTCGAGGGCATCTGGCCGCACGGCGCCTCCGGGATCATCGGCGGGCGGCCGAAGGACGGTAAGAGCACGCTTGCCGAAGAGCTGGCGATCAGCCTGTGGTCGGGCACGCCGATGTTCGGCCGTCCCGAGTTCCCCGTGATCACGCGCCCGGCGTCAGTGCTGTACGTGCAGCAGGAGAACGCAACCAACCGCGCACGACGTGACCTGCAGCAGATCCTCGTGGCGCGCGGCCTTGGCGCGATCACCGACTACCCGATCGATACGGACTCCGGTACTGAGATCGAGTACACCTACGACCCCGAACCCGAGAGCAATCCCGACGCGAGCGTTGGTTACCACTTCGCGCTGCTCGGCGTCGAGGCTCCGACGTTCGAGGTGTGGTCGCAGCCTGGCCTTGACCTCTCATCCGACGCACATCAGGCGCTGCTGCGCGACGTGATCATCGAGGGCGGCTTCCAGTACGTGTTCCTCGATCCGCTCTACATGATCGCGGGCAACGCGCGGATCACGGACGGCGGCGACGAGCTTCGGCCGATCCTGACGTGGCTCACCTCGCTGCGGAATCAGACCGGCGCCGCGACGATCCTCACCCACCACATGACCGATAAGGGCGCGGCCACGAACCAGGCGGCGAGCCTGCTTGGCGCGACGTGGATTCACGGCTGGTACGAAGCAGCGCTCATGGTGCGGCGCACACAGAGCGACTTCCGCGTGCGCGTTGACGCCGTGCGCGATATGGGTCACGAGCGCGAGATCCAGTTGCACGGCAACGGCGTCGGGCATTGGTTCTACTCCGAGGCAGCGCAGGGTCAGACCGACGCGGCGGATCGGGAGGCGCCACGCGCTACCAGAATGCAGATGAAGATCGAGATGGTGCGGGAGCTACTCGCGGACGACCCCGATCTCACTACCGAGCAGCTGGCTGCCGAGACCGGTTACTCGACCAGCGCTGTGAACCGCTACGTGCGGAAGATCCGCGAGGAAGATGGGTTCGTGGAGCCGTGACCGAGATCTGGACGGACGTAGCCAAGGCGCAGTTCGGCGCGCAGCACGAACCACCGCGCGACGTGCAAGACCGTCAGGCGCTGGAGGCCGCGGGCTGGAAGGAGTCAGGCCAGTGGTGGCTCCCGCCGAACGGCGTCACGTACAAGGCGAAGTGCTACTCGCTCCGTGAGGCGCTCGCTGCCGAGCGTGTACATCGCAACGGACGCGGGTCGGAGTAGTGGCGCTCACCCGCGCAGCAGACGTTGACGTACGCGGCGGCAACGTGCACCTCACCGTGCACCGCCCGTTGACGTACAAGGAGGCGCTCACGTTGGCGGATGCGCTCACGCAGGCAGTGCGTGACCACGCCTGGCCAGGCGAGCAAGTGGAGCTTCGACCGACCTAACGCGAAACGCCCCTCTCGGGGCGCTTCGATAGTTCCGGAAGGCAGATGCTGAGGCCACCTTTCCGTCAAGCGGTCACGCTGAAAGTGTAGTCCCGCCCCGGCGGGACGGTGCCGGGGCGAGACCTGTGTGTGAGCACCTACCGAGCGGCCCCTTCGCGGTACACGCGGCTCTCCAGCGCCCTCATGCGCAGAGAGGCGGCGATCTTCTCGCGTACCTCCGGCGGGTGACGCCTGCGTTTCGCGGCGGCGGAGAGCTTCTCGCGGTGTGCCTTGTCGAAACGGGCCACGGTCTGAGCTTAGCCAGTGTTGTTGACCGGTCTGCATACGGGACTGCAGACGGCCCTAAGTTCATTGCATGCCCCTTGATTCAGAGACGCGGCAGTTGATCGAGGACGCGCACAAGGCGCTCACCTCGGTGACGAAGGAGCGCGACCAGCTACGCGTTGCCGCCAACAAGTTCTTGCAGCGCGCTGAGGCCGCTGAAGCACGCCTCGCGGAGTTGGGCGAGACGGGCACCACGAAGGCCCGCGGCGGCAACACCGTACGCAGCGCAATTCAGCGGTCGCTGGAACATCCGCGCAGTTCGAACAGCGCCAAGCGCGCGAGGTCGTAGTGCAGGTCTTCGGCACCGCCGGAAACGAGATTCGGATCTTCGCGGCGGCAACGGATGCCGTCGCGGAGTACCTGGAGTCGCTGCCGTACGAGTCGGTCACCGCGCCGACGCTCGGCCCGGCGCTCTCCTCCGCCGACCGCTCGCTTCGCCAGTACACGATCAACCGCGCGGCGCTCGACGCGCTCAAGCAGAGGGAGTTGATCTAGGTGGCACACGATCCGCGCCCGACACTTCCAGCAGCGGCGCTGTACTCGCAGGGTCTCGTATGGCTCTCGCATCCCGAGCACGGCAACCGCAACGTCGAGGCCGACGAACTGGAGCAGTACCTCGCAGACGGATGGACGCATGCGAAGGCTGAAGAGCCGACGCCGCGCCCGGCCATCGCGGCACCGTCCGCCGGGCTGGTCGCGATGGCGCATCCCGATCCGAAGTTCGGCAACCGCGCCGTCGAACCCGCGCAGGTCGAGAAGATGCTCGCGCAGGGCTTCAAGGTCGTGACCGCGTGAGCGCGCTCGCTGAAGAGCGGATCCTCTCCGCACCCGCCACGATTGCGGACGTACTCGATCCTGACGCCGCACGTGCACGCATCGCTGCTGCACGGCAGGCCGTAGAGGATCGGGCGGCGCAGGAAGAGGCCGATGCCGCTGACGCGCTCGTGCGGTGTATCGATCTGACTGCAGATCTCGAGTCTCTGTACGCCGAGGCTCTCGACCGTCTGCCCGCGCTGCTCGACGCAGTCGATGCGGTCACGTCCGCTCGATTCGAATACGAGCAGGCGTGGTCACGCGCGCAGAAGACCGGCAACGCGGTTCCGCTGCGTGTGCCGAAGCTCGCAGAGCGCTCCGCGAACGATCCCGACATCCGACACCTCACCACCCGCCTGCGGCAGGTCGCTGCAGCTGCCTGGTAACCGAAAGGAACTGAGACAAAGCAATGGCGAACACCGCCCCCTACACGATCATCGCCGGAGTGGCAAAGGTCTTCATCGCTCCGGTCGGTACCGACTTCCCTGCGATCGATGACGACGAGTCGGCCTTCAGCACTGCGTGGGTCTACCTCGGCCAGACGGACGGTGGCATCAAGGCCGCCCACAGCCAGACCGTGAACGCCCTGCGCACCGACCAGGTGACGGCGCCGGTCAAGGCCGTGCGCTCCGAGGAGGATCTGGAGATCAGCTTCTCCCTCGCGGAGCTAACCCTGGAGAACTACGCCATCGCCCTCAACCAGGCGATCGACGGCCCGGAGACGGGCAGCGGCTACAAGGCCGTGCGCCTCTACCGTGGTGGCTTCCAGGTCGAGACGGTCGCCATGCTCGCCCGCGGCGATCACCTCTCGCCGTACGGCGACTACAACCTGCAGTACGAGGTGCCTTCGCTCTACCAGTCGGGCACGCCCGAGGTGGAGTTCACGAAGGAGAACAAGGCGCTGCTCGCGACCTCCTGGATGGCGGTTGCGGCTGACCCGAACGCCGAGGACGAGGACACCGTCTTCGGAGTGCTCCGGGCGGGCACCGCTTGAAGGGAAGGTGAAGCCGCATCATGGTTCACGCCAGGTCTTGCTTCATCGACGCCGACGCCTCGTCGGGAACGGGGTTCGTCAACGTCCCTCCGTGCCGACTCGCGGCCGTCGAGTACCGCGTCCCCGATGACGTCACGTTCGACGCGACCGTCGTCTGCGATGGCGCGACCCTCTTCACGAAGAGCGGCGCGTCGAACGTAGACGGCCTGCAGCAGGTCGATGGCAACCCGGCGATCACGGGCGAGCTTGAACTTCAGGCCGCGTCCATCTTCGGCGGCAGCGAAGGCGCGCAGATCGTCGTGACCTTCCTCGTGGACTTCGGAGGCGACGGCTAGTGCCGACCGCCGACGCCGAACTTGAAGCTCTGCTCCTGAGCGCACCCGCGGAGACGCGGGAGGTGCTCAGGGGTGTGCTTCGCCCGCTCCTCACCGATGGCGCCGACGCGCTCGTCGCGCTGTCGAAGGCGACCGGGCGGACGCCCGTGCAGCTGGCGTGCGAGTTCGCGACCTTCAGCTTGCAGAAGCGCGTTGCGCACCACTTCGAGGACGAAGAGATCATCGCGCTTGCTCGGGCGGACGGTTCGCTCCGCGCCCGGAAGTCGAAGCGGCGCACGTTCGCGGATGTTCGCACCTCGCGAGAAGTACGTCGCGACAACGCATCCCGCTTCCGGTTCTTCCGCCCGTAGTGGATCTCGTCAGGTTCAACCGGAACGAGAACGTCGGAGTCGCGCACTGCAGCTGGGACGAGTTCGCTGCATGGCGTGACGCCGTGTGCGCTCCGAGCGAACCCGACGCTGCGATCTCGTATCTGTGGTCGCTGCCATGCCCGCAGCGCGACGACCGCTACGGCATCGACAACACGTGGGCCGATAACGCACCGGCCATCGGTGATCAGGGCGTCGGCTTGTGGGGCGCGAGCGAGTGGTGCATCTGGGCGTTCACCCTTCCACCCGGCGGCTTGCCCAGCGACGGCCAGGGTGGAGCGTGGCGCGCGGACGGAACTTACGGCCTGAATTTTGAGAGTTACGGCGTGCTGGCAGACGGCCCGTACACAGATGTTGTGTTCACGCTGAGCCAGGCCGCGTACGTCGAGCTTGAGGAGATCCTTGGGCTGCTGACGATGCGCGAAACGATCCGCTCGGCTCACGCTCGCTATCCGATCATCGAGTTCAGGGAGGCAGCGTGAAGGCACAGGATCTCGCAGCACGGGTCGCGGAAGATCTCGCGGCGATCGAGCAGGCCCATCGGGATCACTTCCAGGTGATCTCCGGCGAGTTCGCTCGCGTCAGCGGAGAGATGGACGCGGAGGTCGCGGCGTTGCGTGACGTGCTGCAGGAGATGATCGAGGCCGATCGCTTCTGGCGGCGTGTGGGACGCAGGATCCGCGGGTGGTTCCGGCGTGCCTAGGAGATTGAGTTTCGAGGAGAAGCTCCGCCGGTACCAGCTGGTCAAGGAGGCGCGCGAGGAACGCAGACTCAGCTTCAGCGCGATCCGGGCAGAGACCGGCATCGTCAACCCGGATCTCGTCTACAAGGCAGGCGAACCCGTCCGCTCTCAAGCGGAGCGGCAGAAGCCGTTGAACACGCCCGAGTTCCTGCAGCGCCATCTCGCAAACGCAACGATGACCGTCCGGTGTACGCACTGCGACTGGAGCGCGACCGGCAACGCAGGCGAGATGCTCAATGAGCAGCGGAAGCATGCCGTCGAGGTGCACGGCGTGACGGAGCAGCGCGTGCAGTCAGGTCTCCGGTCAACGTTCACGCCGCAGGGAAGAGCGCGTGCCGGGCAGATCGCTGCCGCTCGCGCCGCTGCATAACCTCAAAGCTATGGCCGACCCCTCGATCCTCTTCAAGCGGCAGGTAACCGAGTTGCCAATGCTCATCGTCACGAATGGCGAAGAGGGCGTCGAGTCATACCTCAGCACATTGGAGCCACCGACGTTCTACGCGAACACGGCAGGCGCACTGTGGGCTTTCCCGGTGTATGCCGGTGACGGGTCGTCCGGCGCGAACGACGGCGAGGGGTCGCAGGCCGCTTGGCTCGTCTCCAACGAGGTGTATAAGCGCGTGCTGGCTTACCGGTTCTAAGCCCGCTCGTCGGATCACCCTTTCTGAGGACTCGCTTCCGTTGCCGAGTCGAGCAACAGTCCGTCGCGACCAACCCGACCAGGAGGTACGTGATGGTGAAGGCAACGGAGAAGCTGACAGGGAAGCAGGCCATCGAAAAGGTGCTCAACGATATGGGGCCGACGAAGCAGCACAGCATCAAGGAAGTGCTGATGCGGGCATTGCCGCTCACTTCGCTCGGTGGGGCGACACCGTTGAACACGCTCAGTGCGCTCGCGTACACGGAGGCGAAGAACGACGAGCCGAAGTGGACGATCCCCGCGCCCGGCAAGATCAAGCTGAAGCGTGGACGGCGCTCATGAGTTGGGTCTCCACACCGCGCGCCTTCTAGCGCGGCCACGGCACACGGAGCCACCCGCGAGGTTGGCTTCCTCGTTTCGGGTATGGTCTGCTGCCCGCGCTGGCAACGGCGCGGATGCCGAGCCATGTAGCCGACACTGACACACCGCCGCTGTGCCGCCACGGGCACGGCCCGAAGACGAAGCACAGATCGTCGCATCGATCGAAGGGCTGGTCGTGGGCGTGCCGCGAGTGCAACCGGCTTAAGGCCGAGCGGCTCAATAGGGCGCGGGGTGTTGCTCCGGTTGGGTCGGAGGAGCACATCGAACGACTGCGTGTGGCTGCGCACCCCGAAGGTGAGGCACACCCACGCTGGCGAGGCGGTCGCGCTAGCGCGGGGGCGATACACGTGTGGCTCGGCAGGCACTACCCGAAGACCGGCATCTGCGAGGAGTGCGGCAGCAACGTAGGCGTCAAGTACCCGCGGGGAACCCACTACGCGTTCCTGCGGCATCCGGAGCCGTACACACGTGACCGCGCCGACTACGCCGAGCTATGCCCGCGGTGCCACAAACGTAAGGACGTTGCTGACCGGAGTGCGCAGTGAGCGCGTACGCGCTCGTCAGTCCCGAAAGGGTGTTCTTTGCGCGCTGGGGTTCCAAAGCATCGAGCTTGAGAGCCACGGTCGTCGGCATGGAACGCGACCACACACCGCACACCGCGCAGAGGCACGGCGCAACGGGATCCTCATCGCCCTGGCGCCGCGCGTGCATCCTCGGCTCGCTCGCCCTCGCAACGTACGCCGTGCACACGTGGCGGTCGCGTTCCTCACGTGACGCCGGGATCGCTCACGCGGGACTCGGGTTGAACGAGCCGCACGCGCCATGCGCACCCGCGATCCCGGCGTCGTCTTCTACCGGAAGGAACGCAATGCTCAAGTGGTTCACCAGGTGGGCACGCGCCCACGTTGTGCTGGCGTCGGTGATCGGTGCGTTCATGCTCACCGGTACAGCGGCGGCGGCATGGTTCATCTACACGACGGCCTTCTCGGGCAGCGTCACTAGCTCGTTCGGTACCGCCCCGAGCCAGGCTATGGTCACCGCCTCGCAGGGAAGCGGCGGAACGTCGGTCGTGCCTTGCACCGCGGGCACGGGTGCGACGTGCACGGGCGGAACGATGGGCGTGATGAACGTCACGCTCACCAACAACGATCCGAGCGCTACGCACAACCTGACCGGCAACCCGACGGTCACCTTCTCGGTGGCCGGTCACTCGGAATGCAACTCGCACCTGTTCGTGGTGAACGAGTCGCACTTCGGGGACACCCTCACCTACGGCACGCCCGACACCCAGCCGCAGATCCAGTACGTGGCCGACCCCAGCACACCGAACACGTGCTCGGCCGGTGCGATCACGGCAACGCTCACCGGGACGGCGCAGTAATGAACGCGGTGGAGGCGAGGGAGCAGGTCAACGCCGCGATGGCCGAACTGGAGATGATCACCGACCGCGCGCTGCCGCTGAACTACTCGCGGCTCGCACGGCTCGGCGTGAAGCTCGCCACCGCGAGCGCTGTGCTCGCAGCCGGTGAGCGTCGTCTCCTGCGGGCGGTGCAGGCGGCGTGAGTACGCAACGCCGGATCCGCGACTTGCGGCGCGCGGGCTTCGACGTGGTGCGCACGGGGGGCGGTCACCTTCGGGTGAGCCGCCCCGGTGTGCCCGGCGTGGTGATCGTCGCCGCTACGCCGGGCGGTGGTCGCGCCGACCGGAACGAGCGAGCACGGCTCGCGCGGCTCGGGGCGGTGACCGCATGAGCCTGACGATCCTGCTCATGGTGGACGGCCCCGCGGTGGCGGCCCTCCTACTCGCGCTCACCTTTGGTGACGCCGAGACGGGACGCGGCTCCCTCCGCGACGTGCGCTACGTGCAACGGCGTCGGCGGCGCAGGCCCGGCCGCCACGCCCGGCTCGGGAGCACACGGTGACGCCCTTCCAGCGGCACTACGTGGAGGCCGCGGGCGTCGTGTACGCGGTGGTCTACTCGTGCCTGTGGGGGCGCGGCGTAGGTGGCCGCTGGACGGCACGGACGGGGCGCCGTCGCGCGCTTAGGGGCTTCCTGGCCCGGTAGGCCGCAGACCTACACGGCTCGGGGGAGCGGAGCGAGGGCACATGCGGCGGCCCTCGCTCTCGTTGTGTGGTACCCGCCTGGTACCCCTGGGGCACCTGAGTAGCGGTGCGCCGGGGTGAGCACATGCCGCCAGAACCGCGTAACCATGCGGCCTAGTGAGTAGACGATGAGGCGTGCGCCGTTGAACTTGTACGGCGAGCAGAGCAAGACGTCGCAGCCGAGCTCGCGCACGTCGATCGGCTCGTGTGCGGCATAGTGCACCGCGTCGAGCCAGGAGATCGCGCCCGCTTCGCGCGCGAGCGCGCAGATCCGCTTCGCGTCGGCGACCGACCCCGTTGCGTTCGACGCCACCGCACACGCGACGACGCGCGTCCGGTCGCTCAGCGTCCGCGCGAGCTCGTCGTAGTCGACTGTGAAGTCGTCCGTCGCCTGGACGACGCGAACCACGAGATCCTTGTCGGCTGCGAGCTCGACCCAGGGTGCGACGCCGCCGTCGTGATCGAGCTGTGTCGTCACGATCTCGTCGCCGGCCGTGAAGTCGCGCGCCGCGGTTCGCGACAACGCGAAGTCGAGCGTCGTCATGTTCGCGCCGAACGTGATCTCACCCGGATCGCAGCCGAGGAAGCCGGCCGCATCGCCCTGCGCGCGCGTGAGGATCGCCTCGATCGCACGGCCCGTCGCATACGGCGCGCCGAGATTGCCCGAGGCCTCGCGCAGCGCATTGGCAATTGCTTGCCCCACCTCGTCGGGCACCTGCGTCCCGCCGGGCGCGTCGAAGAACGCGAAGCCCTTCTGCAGGGACGAGAACCGCTCGCGCGCCGCGTCGACGTTCACGGTGTCTCTCCGAGCAGGATCCGTGCGACGACTCCGCTGTCGATGTTGCCGCCCGACACGATGCACACGATCTTCTTGCCGGAAACGCGCCCCGAGGCGGCGGCGGCGACCGCGAGCGCACCGGCGCCTTCCGCGATCACGCGCGTGCGCTCGGCGAGCAGGCGGATCGCCGCCGCGACCTCGTCGAGCGGCAAGCCGAAGGCACCGTCCAGCAGCTGCGAGGCCTGCTCCCACACGGCCGGCAGGAGCGAGCCGCTGCCCGCCCCGTCCACGAACGACGGCGTGAAGCCGACGCTCGCAGGAGCGCCCGCCGCGAAGGCTGCGGCCGCCGGCGCGCCGGTCTCGGGCTCGGCCGAGTAGACGCTGACCTCGGGCCGCTTCGCCTTCACTGCGCTCGCAATCCCGGTGACCAGCCCGCCGCCGCCATACGGCACGACGACCGCGTCGAAGTCGGGAGACTGCTCGAGCAGCTCGAGCCCGATCGTGCCGTTGCCCGCTTGCACGCGCGGGTCGGCGACCGGGTGGACGAACATCCCGCCGGCGCCGTCGAAGCTGCCGGTGACGAGGACGTTCCACCACTCCTCGTACGGAACCGGCACGACGCGGCCGCCGTACCGCTCGATCGCGTCGAGCTTCGCGCGGGGCGCGCTGTCGGGCACGACGATCGTCGCCGGAACACCGCGTAGCCGGGCCGCGTACGCGACGCCCTGCGCCATGTTCCCGGCGCTCGCGGTGAGCACGCCGTCCGCGAGCTGGCCGTCCGTCGCCGTCAGGATCGCGTTGCCCGCGCCGCGGATCTTGAACGAGCGGACGGGTTGCAGCAGCTCGAGCTTCAGCCAGATCTCTGCGTCGGCCTCGACGTCGAGCCGGACGAGCGGCGTGCGCACGGCAACCCCGTCGATCACCTGGCGCGCACGCTCGATCTCCGCAAACGGGATCACAACGAGACGACCGTCCCCGCATCCTCGCGCTCCGCCTTCGCGAGCACGTGCTCGGCAGCGGCGAGATCCTCGACCGCCAAGCCGAGCGACTTGAACACCGTCAGCTCGTCCGGCGACTCGCGTCCCGGCGCCGTTCCGAGCAGCAGCTCGCCGAGCTCGGCCCTGATGTGCTCCGGGGGAATGTCCGCGAGCAGCAGGTCGCCTGCCTCGCGCAGCGCCGACTCGCGCCGGTCGACGTAGAGCGATGCGTCGAGCATCGTCTGCGTGTCGAGCTCGCGGGCCGTCGGAACGCTCGAGCCGACTGCATTGACGTGGACGCCCGGGCGCAGCCACTCGCGGCGAACGACGGGTTCGGCTGCCGACGTGGCCGTCACGAGCACGTCGGCAGACCGAACCGCCTCCTCCGCAGAGGAGACCTCTTCTACGCCGTCGGCGTCGGAGAACCTTCCCGCCGTGCGCCCCCACGCGACGACGCGCTCGAACCGGCGCACGCACCGCATCGCTTCGAGGTGCGCGCGCCCCTGTACGCCGGTGCCGAGGATCGCGAGCGTGCGCACGTCGTCGCGTGCGAGCAGCCGCGTCGCGACACCCGAGACCGCTGCCGTGCGCACGGCGGTGATGCCGGCGGCGTTGAGAAGCGCACGCGGCTCGCCCGTCTCGCCGTCGAAGAGCGTGACAAACCCCTGGTGCAGGTCGAGCCCACGAACGGCGTTGCTCGGGAAGATCGCGATCGCCTTCAGCCCGTAGAGCGGCCGGTCGCCGCCGCGATGCGCCGGCATCAGCCCCAGCAGCGAGGCTTCCCCCGGCGGCCGGACGATCGTGCGCAGCGGGTTGTGCACCTCACCGCGCGCGAGCGACGCGAGCGCCTCGGCCATCACGTCGATGCACTCCGCCATCGGCAGGAGCCGCCTGACGTCCGCCTCGTCGAGCACGCGCACCGTCATGGAAGGGCCATCGCCTCGAGCACCGGATCGAGCTGCGCGGCGCTGCCCGGCCCGCACACGGCGCCGTCGCAGCGCTCGAGCACCCACGCGAACGCGAGCGCCGCCGGAGAGATGCCGCGCTCTTCGGCCTCCCGGACGTGCGCTTCGACGGCGTCGTACACCGCGTCGTCGTCGTAGTCCGCGTACGGCTCGGGGCGCTGCGTCATCCGCGAGCCGGCCGGGAACGGCTCGCCGCGCCGGTACTTGCCGGTCAGCCAGCCGCCGGCGAGCGGGCTGTACGGCACGTAGGCGATGCCGCGCTCGCGGCAGTGCGGCAGGACGTCCGCCTCGTCGCCGCGCTCGAGCCGCGAGAACGCGTTCTGCACCAGCGCCGGCCCGGTTGCGGCGATGTCCGCGAAGCCGTAGTTCGAGAGCCCCCACGCTCCGATCGCGCCTTCGTCGCACAGCGACTCGAAGCACGCGACCGTGTCGGCGAGCGGCACGCGCGCGTCGGGCTCGTGTGCGAGGTACAGGTCGACCTGGTCGACGCCGAGCCGGGCGAGGCTCGACGCGAGCTGGCGGCGAATCCGCTCCGGCGCGAGCCCCGTGTCGCCGGGATCGCCGGCGGTCGAATGGAAGACCTTCGTCGTGAGCAGCGGCCGGTTGCCGGTGGCGCGCATCCACTCGCCGATCCAGCTCTCGCTCGCGCCGCCGCCGTACGCGTCGGCGGTGTCGAACCAGCGGATGCCGGCGGCCCAGGCGCGGTCCATGATCGCGAACGCCTCGTCGTGCGCAATCCCGTGGCCGAACAGCTCCGGCGCCGACCCGACGCCGCCGAAGTTGCCGCAGCCGAGCGAGACGCCGCTGAAGCTCATTCCGGCAGGTTGAGCCGCGTCAGCTCGTTGCGCACGTCCCACAGCTCGGGATAGAGCGAGTGGTTGATCAGGCGGCCCATCACCTCGACCGGCGTGCCCTGCGTGCCGACGACGTCGCCGCCGATCGTGCGCTGCACCACCTTGAAGTGGCGCACGCGCCAGACGGTGATGCGCTCGTCGAGCTCGATCAGCTGCTCGGCGAGCGTGTAGAGGTCTTCGTGCTCGCGCCCGCGTGTGTAGACCTCGACGAGCGAGAGCCCGGCGCGCTCGCGCGCAGCGGTGAACGCGTCACCGAGCTCCTTGCCGGCGCGGCGCAGCTCCGAGAACCCGGGCGAGTCGAAGCCGCTTCCGTGCCCGAGCGCCTTGCGCACCTCGGTGTACTCCCACGGTGACATGTGCTCGAGCATGTCGAGCGCGGTCGTGACGAGCTTCAGGCAGTCGTTGGCGCGGCGCAGCAGGCGGAGCGCCGGTGCGATCTCGCCGGCCGCGACGAGCCGCGCCGCTTCGTCGGTCTCGGTCCAGCAGAGCTTCAGCCAGAGCTCCGAGCTCTGGTGGACGGTCTGGAACAGGAGCTCGTCGCGGTGCAGCCACTCCGCCGCCGTCTTCTGCAGCGCCAGGAGCTCGTCGGTCCGCAGATACCGCTCGTAGTCGCTGCCGCCCGCTCCCTGGAGCACCGGCTTCGAGGCGTCGCTCACGATCCGAATCGTAGGCGGCGGCCCGGAGACACCGGAACGTGGTTGCCGCCGGAGACGGCAACCACGTTCCTGCGTTCCTCGCTCAGTTGGCCTTGCACTTCGGGTCGGCGAGCGCCTTGATGGCGGCGTTCGCGGACGCGTCGGCAGCCTGGTCGTAGCTGCCGGGCGCGGCGCCCTGCCACATCACGTCCGGGGCGACGCCGGGGCCTTCCGCCATCGCCCGGTACTCGGTGCCGCGGCCCGCCGGGTGGGAGCCGTGCGGGTAGAACCCGTAGCAGAACGAGCCCTTCGGGCCGTGCGTCAGGAAGCTGTTCTCGCGCTTCCAGCCCTGGCCGTACGCGGAGTCGAGCGTGTCGACGTAGATGTTCCGCCCGAAGCTGTCGAGCGGCTCACCGGACGACGTCGACTTGAAGCCGTACACGCCGATGCCGCCGTACGTGTACGTGCCGAACAGCTGGTCGTACTTCCGGTACGACCAGTCCTGCGTGATCGTCAGCACCGGGATCGGCCCTTTCCAGTGTGAGAGCCGAAGCTCGGATACGGACTGCTTCGCCGTCGGCGCGACGCCGTAGTCGGGAAGCTCGCGCTGCCAGCTCTGCAGCGCCCAGTAGGTGCCGTCCGGCGCCTTGCACTCGGCGACCACGTCCGGCAGCGCCGGGCCGTCGTACGTCGGGCACCCGCCGTCGAACGACGTCTGCCAGTACAGCTTCTGGTGGTACTTGCCGTAACCACCGGAGTAGTCGAGCTTGAACGCGACCTGCGTACGGCCGCGCGTGGGCGGCACGGCGTTGATCGCATCCCACGCGAGCACGTGATGCATCACGCCGCCCGACATGTACTGGACCAGCGCTTCCTTCTTGCCGTTGACCGTGAGCGTGACATGCGTCGCGTTCCGGTCGATCAGCTGCGACGCGGAGGCCGCGCTCGCGGCCGTCGCCGCGAGGACCAGGACAACGAGGACGGAGATCACGGTCCTGGCGGTCGTTTTCGTCTTCGGACGTTTCATCGATCGCTCCTTTCGTGATCAGGCACCGTGGAAGTCCGCCGTCACGACGACCGCGTTCGGATAGCCCTTGAACGAGCCGTCGGCGACTCCCACGCCGACCTGGCGGTAAACGGGGTCGAGCAGGATCCGACGGTGCTCCGGGCTCGCGAGCCAGGCCGCGACGATGCGCGCGACCGCTCCCGCCGGGACCGACGTCCAGCCGAGCGTCTCGCCGACCTGGCCGCTCGTCACGCCGTGCGCCTCGATGCGCTCCCAGAACGCCCCGTGCGCGAACGTGCCGGTCGCGACCATCTCCCTCGAGTGCGCACGAGCCGCGGCCGCCAGCTGCCCGTCGCCCGAGAACGCGGGGAGGTCGTGCTCCGCGCGGACCTGTTCGAGCGCGCTGACGAACCCCCGCTCCGTCGCGGTCATGGCGACGGAGCGGGTCACGGAGGCATCGGCCCGGCCGCCGAGCGGCCCGTCGATCGCCTTGAAGCAGACGACGACGAGCAGCGCGGCGGCGAGGTAGCCGAGGACGCCCGGGCCGGAGACCAGGTTCGGGGCTACGCGCTGAGCCATGCCGATCTCCGGACGGCGGCGCCGCCTCCCGTCAGAAGGACGGCGAGGAGGAGCCACGGGAGCAGGGCGAGGCCCGTGAAGGGCAGCGTCCCCGCGCTGTGGACGATCCGGCCGAGGCCGGACGACGGCGACGTCTTCGGCACGAGCCGGGTCACGCCGGCGCCCGCGGGCTGCGAGCGGCGGAGGACGGGCGACGTCAGGCCGAGCAGCCCGCGCCTGGGAGCGGGGACGTTGCCACGGCTGGCCGACCTCGTGCCGCTCGGGGTTGCCGAGGCGAGCGAGCGAGCGCCGGCGGCCGTCGGGGTCGTGGTGCTGGTTCCGGCCGGATTCGAGGGGCCGCCGCCGATCTGGACGACGCCGGTCGAGCCGGTCGCGGTGTTGCTCCCGCTGCCGCCGGTCGAGACCGGCACGGTGGTGGTCGTGCCCGAGGCCCCGCCGGACGGCGTGGCGGTCACGTTCGAGGACTGGACGGCGACGGTCGAACCGGTGGCGGAGTTGCCGCCGCCGACCTGCGCCGTGCCGGTGTCGCCGGACGCGGTGTTGCCGGAGCCCTGCCCGACGCTCACGGGCGCCGAAGCGCTCGTGGTGCCGGACGAGGACCGAGGACCGGCCGTGATCGCCGAGGACTGCGCGGCGAGGGTCGAGGTGTCGGCGGAGTTGCCGCCGCCGACCTGAACCGAACCGGTGTCGTTCGCGGCGTCGTTGCCGGAGCCGCCGATCGACGCCGGGATGCCGGCCGTCGTGTTGCCGGCCTGCGCCGAGGTCGTCGCGGAGACGCCCGAGGACTGCACGGCGCCGGTCGAGCCGTCGGCGTTGTTGCCGCCGCCGACCTGAACCGCACCGGTCGAATCGTTCGCACTGTTACTGCCGTTCGAGCCGGCCGTTCCCGCCGAGGTGCCGGCCGATACCGGAGTGCCGGCTGCCGATCCGGAGACCGACGGAGACGTCTGGACCGACGAGGCCTGGACGGCGCCGGTCGAGTCGTTCGCGCTGTTCCCGCCGCCGGCCTGGACGGCGCCGGTCGACCCGGTCGCGTCGTTTCCGCCGGAGCCGGCGTTGACGCTGGTCGGCGCGGCGACCGTTGCGCTGTCGGAGCCGTTCGCGACGGTCGCCGACGGCGACTGCGTCGTCGGCGACGCCTGGACCGAGGTCGAGTCGGTCGACGCGTTGTCGCCGCCGACCTGCACGGCGCCGGTCGAGCCGTCCGCCGTGTTCGCGCCGCCCGGCGTCGCGACGGGCGCGGCGGCGGTCGTGCCGCCGGCACCGCCGACCGACGGATCGGCCGAGATGCCCGACACCTGGACGGCGCCGGTCGAGTTGGTGGCGGCGTTGCCGCCGTCTGCGTACGCGGTGCCCGCACCCAGCGCGCAGGCGCTGAGGACGACGGAGACCGCCAGCATGAGACGTTTCATGCTCTTCCTCCTTCAATCGCTCGAATGACGTGACGCCGAGACCCAGTCGGCGTCGGACTGGTCCGCTAGGCGGGCGTCAGTCGGGTCGTTCGAGCGAGAGGAGCGGCCGGCGGCCGATCCACGCGAAACGTGCAGGCGGGAACACGGTGCTGCCCCGCGGCGCCGGGAACTGCGCGCGGGCGAGCATAGAGGCGGGGGTGCTGCCGCTGCCGGCCGCGCCCGAGGAAGCGGCGGCGCCGGAGCCTGTGAGCGCGCCCGCCGGAGCGGCGGGCAGGCTCGTCGGAGCGACGGCCGGCCGCGAAGTGGCGGACGCAGGTGCCGTGCCCCGCGCGGCGACGGCCGGCACGAAGCGCCGCGCCGATGCGCGAACGGGGACGAAGCGGGCCAGCGTCCGGGCGACCGGGGCCGTTGCCTGAGGCGTGCGCGCGGCACGCTCCACGCGGATCGCCGGTGCGGCGGAACGGGAAGACGCGGCGGCCGCCACGTGCACAGCCGGCGCGGCGACGTGCGGCGCGACCGGCACCGCGGCGGTCACCGGCGCGGCGGCGGTCACCGGCGCTGCGAGATGCCTGACCTGCGCGACGATCCGGCGGGCCGGGCGGGTCACGAGCCGGGTCGGGGCGACCGGCGCGACGATCCGGCGCACTGCACGCACGGCCGAGCGGACCGGCTGCTTGGGCAGCGCCTGCACGGGCGCCGGCGCGGAAACGCGCGCGACGACCGCGGTTGCGGTCTGGGCCACCGGCTGCACGACCGGCTGGACCGTCGTCTGCACGGCGCTGGTGACGGTCGTCACGGCAGCCACGACAGGCGCCGCAGCCGGGGGCAGCGGCGCAGGGGCCGGCAGCGGCTGGGACGGCAGCCCGTCAGCCAGTGCCGATGGTGCGAATCCTCCCGCGACGCAGACGGCGAGCGTCAGCGCGCGCAGCCAGGTTTTCCGAAGCCGGGGAGACCCATTCCCCATGCGAAGCACCTTGACTTTCGTTCTCGGTTGCTCTTTCTCGACACCTATGGTGTCCGCGATGTCAACGTTCCAACCCCCCGTTCGGATACGGCGGGTTTTCGCGCTTGGAAACGCATGAGCAGGAAATAGGTCTTGCCGGCAGGCACATCCGCTGGGAGGCATGCGCCGAAGTATCCGAAGCTGATAGTGCTGTCAACCGACAGCGTCGCGCCCGTCCGTGGGCACGCCCGCCTGTTGGGTCACCGGGGAAGCGCGGAGAAAGAGCACGACGCGCATCCGGTACAGGCGGGCGTGCCCACGGACGGTGCGCAGCCCCCGTTCGACGTTCGCGGCAAGCGAACCCTCGTTCATAGGGACGACCCCGATGCCGCAGTCAGGCGCGCGCCCCGTCCAGCTCCCATCCCCTAAACGGGTGAGGACCCTACCCGGTTACGCAGGAATTGGCTACAGCCGGCGCGCGCCGACGTAGTGGTTGCCGAAGTCGGAGATCGCCTCGATCTTCACCACGTCACCGGTCTCGGGCGCGTGCACCATGTCCCCGCCGCCGATGTAGATGCCGACGTGGTCGAGGTTGTCGAAGAAGACCAGGTCGCCCGGCTCGAGCTCGTTCTTCGGCACCGCCGTCCCGAAGCCGAACTGGGCCGCGGCATAGTGCGGCAGCTGGATCCCGAGCTGCGCGTAGACGTACATCACGAGCCCGGAGCAGTCGAAGCCGGTGGACGGGCTTGCACCGCCCCACTGGTACGGGATGCCGAGGTACTTGAGCGCAATCTGCGCAGCCTCCGGGTGACCGGCCGGGAGAGGCCCGGTCGACACCGGGGTCGTCGGCACCGCCGGCGCAGTGATGGTCGGGGTCGGCGGCGACGGGGCGGTCGTAGTCGTCGGGGCGGGCTGCGAAGGGGCGGTCGTCGTCGTCGTCGCCTGCGCCTTGGCCTGGGCCGCGGCCTGCGCCTTGGCCTGGGCCGCCGCCTGCGCCTGCGCGCGCGCGGCCGCCTCGGCGGCGGCGGCGGCGCGCTGCGCCGCCGCGAGCCGCGCCTGCGCCTGCGCCTTCAGAATCGCCTGCTCCCGCGCCTCCTTCCGCTCCAGGGCGCCGACCTGCGACTGGACGGAGGCGAGCAGGCGCTTGCGCTCGGCCAGCATGCCGCCGATCTTCCGGCGCTGCGTGTCGAGCTGCGACACGTCCGCGGCGCGCTGATCCTCGAGTCCCGCCGTCTTCTGCTCCGCAGCCGCGTAGCGGTCGCGGGCGGCGGTCGCCTGGACGGCGAGCCGATGATCTGCCGCGGCGACGAGGTGCACTGCGTCGAAGCGGTTCAGCATCTCGGACAGGTTCGTGCTGCCGAAGAGGATCGCGACCGTCGACTGGTCGTCGGTGCTCTCGTAGATCGCGACGAGCCGCCGTTCGACGCGGGTGACCGCGACGCGGCGCTGCTTCTCCGCCTGCCGAAGCTCGGTCCGCTCGGTCTTCAGCTGCTTCTGGGTCACACCCAGCTCGTACTTCGCCCCGTTCCACGCCTCGACGCTCGCCTCGAACTGCGTGTCGAGCTTGTTCACCTGGTCGAGGACGTTCTTCGCCTGCTGCTGCTTCTCTTGCAGCTGCTGCTTGGTCGACGGGTCGGCCGCGGCGAGATCGGTCGCGAGCGCCGCCCCGACAAGGAGGGCCAGCAGTGCCACGAGTGTCGTCCTCGGAATCCGCACGGTCGTCGCCAGTTCGGCCTCGCCCGACCGTAGTCCTTCCGCTCCCCGGGGTGAACCCCTGCTTACAAAGAGTTTGCGGATGGGCGGAAAGGGAAGAGTATCGCTCTACGATCTACTTTGGGAGAGGAGCGAGATGGGCGAGACCGTTTCGCCCTCCCGGTGTGGTTCCTCGTTCTCGCGGCAGCGCTCAGCCGTATTCTCTCGTCGTGGCCGTTCCCACGATCGAGCTGAACGACGGCACCGCGATCCCGCAGCTCGGCTTCGGCGTCTTCCAGGTGCCGCCGGCCGAGACCGCCGAGGCGGTGAGCGTCGCGCTCGCCGCCGGCTACCGCCACATCGACACCGCCGAGATGTACGGCAACGAGCGCGGTGTCGGCGAGGCGGTGCGCGCAGC
This sequence comes from Gaiellaceae bacterium, assembly GCA_035651895.1. Lineage (GTDB taxonomy): Bacteria > Actinomycetota > Thermoleophilia > Gaiellales > Gaiellaceae > PALSA-600. The sequence goes on along the minus strand of DASREW010000027.1, from coordinate 54,663 downwards.
GGGCCTCGACCGGGGCGACGTGTACATCACCAGCAAGCTGAACAACGGCTTCCACCGCCCGGACGACGCACGGCGCGCGATGGCGGGCACGCTCGAGGAGCTCGGGTTCGACTACGTCGACCTGTTCCTGATCCACTGGCCGCTGCCGACGCTCTACGACGGCGACTTCGTCTCGACGTGGCAGACGATGGAGGAGTTCAAGGCAGCCGGCCACGCGCGCTCGATCGGCGTGTCGAACTTCCAGGTCGCGCACCTCGAACGGCTCGCCGCCGAGACGGAGACGGTGCCGGCGGTGAACCAGATCGAGCTGCATCCGTACTTCCAGAACCACGACGTGGCGGCGTACGACAGTGCGCACGGCATCGCAACGGAGGCCTGGGCGCCGATCGCCCAGGGCAAGGTCCTCGACGACCCCGCGCTCGCGCCGCTCGCAGAGCGGTACGGGAAGTCGCCCGCGCAGATCGTGCTCCGCTGGCATATCCAGCGCGGCTACATCGTCTTCCCGAAGTCGGTGACGCCCGCGCGGATCAAGGAGAACTTCGAGCTCTTCGACTTCGAGCTCGAACCGGACGACGTCGCGGCGATCGACGCGCTCGACCGCGGCGAAGCCGGACGGAACGGCCCGAACCCGGACGTCTTCGACTACGTGCCGGCCGATTGAGCGAGGAAGTCGCTCGCGAACTTCCCGGCCGGGTCGAGCTCGCGGCGCAGCGCACGGAACGCCGGCAGCTTCGGATAGCGGTCGAGCGGCGGGGCAAGGAAGACCTTCCCCCAGTGCGGCCGTGCCGCGAACGGCGCCAGCGCCGCCTCCACGAGCGGTAGCACCGCCTCGACCTCGGGCCCGAGCGGCTTCCACGTGAAGTGGATCGTCACGCTGTCGCGGCCGTAGAACGGGCTCAGCCACAGGTCGTCCGCGGCGACCGCCCGGATCTCCGAGACGAGCAGCAACGGCGTGAGCTTCGCGCCGAGCGGACGCAGCGCGCGTAACGCGGGGACGGCGTGCTCGCGCGCCACGGCATATTCGGACTGCAGCTCGTCGCCGCCGCTCGGCGTGAAGCCGAGACGGAAGTGCGGCAGCCGCTCGTGCGGTGGCCCGGGGACGCCGAGCTGCTCGGTGCAGTTCTCAGGCGCCGCGCCGGCGATCGGATGGCGCGGGCCCGGCGCCGGCACGGCGCCGAAGCACTCGGCCACGACGTCGCTGCTCTTCACCCAGACCTGCTCGACGCCCGCCTCGGTCCAGAGCGTGAAGAGGCTCACGCTGTAGGCAAGCCCGAGCAGCTCGTCGAGGTGCGTCTCGACCGCCCCCCAGGGCAGTCTCTCGAAGACCTGCTGGCGGAGCGCGAACGCCGGTTGGATGTCGAGCGTGAGCCGCACGACCGGCCCGAGGGCGCCGAGCGCGACAACCGCGCCGGGGAACGCGTCGTCTCCGCGGCGCAGGTGGAGCAGGGAGCCGTCCGGCCGCACGAGCTCGATTGCGGCGACGGCGGCCGAGAGCGACGGGTTCGCCGCGCCCGAGCCGTGTGTCGCGGTCGCGACCGCGCCGCCGACCGAGATGTGCGGCAGCGACGCGTAGTTCGCGATCGCGAGGCCTTGGCGATCGAGCGCAGCGCCGAGCTCGCCGTAGCGGATGCCGGACTCGACGGTCACCGTCTGCTCCCCCACCTCGACGATGCGGTCGAGGTGCTCCGTCGAGAGCAGCGCGCCGGTCGCGTCGGCGACGCGGCTGAACGAGTGACGCGTGCCGAGTGGTCGGATCGCAGCGTTGGCGGCAACGAGCTCGCATGCCTCCTCGACCGTGCACGGGCGCAGCACCCGTTCGGTCGAGTAGGTGACGTTGCCCGCCCAGTTGCGCATTGCGGGATACTTACTGCGATGACGACGCTCAGCAACCGGCCGAATACCGCGCTCGTCGTGATCGACGTCCAGAACGGCGTCGTCGCGGGCGCCTGCGAGCGCGACAAGGTGGTCGCGAACATCAACGACCTCGTCGACAAGGCGCGCGAGGCGGACGTCTCCGTCATCTGGGTGCAGCACCGCGACGACGGCGGGCTCGCCGAAGGCAGCGACAACTGGAAGATCGTGCCCGAGCTCGATCCGCGCGAGGAAGAGCCGCTGGTGCACAAGCGCTACGGCGACTCGTTCGAGGACACGAACCTCGAAGCGATCCTCGACGGGTTGCGAGTCGGACGGCTGATCGTCACGGGCGCGCAGTCCGACGCGTGCATCCGCTGCACCCTGCACGGCGCGTTCGTGCGCGGCTACGACACGACGCTCGTCAGCGACGCACACACGACCGAGGATCTGACGTCGTACGGTGCCCCGCCGCCCGAGCAGGTGATCGCGCACACGAATCTCTACTGGACGTATCAGACCGCTCCGGGCCGGACGGCCGGCACGGTCGAGACGAAGGACGTCGAGTTCTAGCCGTGCCGACGCCGCTCGACATCCTCGGCTACATGCGCACGGTCGCCGCCGGCAGCCCCGTCGACCGGAAGTGGTCGATTCCCGGGATGATGCTCTCGCAGCTCCGACACGGACGCACGAACGCTCCCGCGGACTCGCCGCTGACGCTTCAGGACGTGATGGCGAGCGAGGACTACCGCAATCTGATGACCGCGAAGGTCGCCGTGGGCGACGCCGCTCCCGACTTCGACCTGCCGCGCCTTGACGGCGACGGCAGCGTCCGCCTCTCGGCGCTCACCGCCGAGCAGCCGGTCGCGCTGATCTTCGGCTCCTACACCTGACCGCCGTTTCGCGCCCAGGTTGGGCCGCTGGAGAGAATCGCCGCCCGCTTCGACGACCGGGTCAGCTTCCTCGTCGTCTACATCCGCGAGGCGCATCCCGAGGAGGGCTGGATCCTGCCGGAGAACCGGCGCTCCGGGATCGCCGTCAACGAGCCGACGACGATCGGGGAGCGGCGCGCGGTCGCGCAGACCTGCGCGGCAAAGCTCGAGCTGACGATCCCGGCGGTCATCGACGAGATCGACAACGCCGTCGCGTCGGCCTACGGCGGGTGGCCCGACCGCCTCTACCTGATCGGCACCGACGGCCGGATCGCCTTCCAGGGCGGCGAAGGCCCGTTCGGGTTCAAGCCCGCCGCGCTCGAGCAGGCGATCGAGCAGCTCGTCTGAGCGTCAGTGGATCGTGATGGAGCCGGAGGCGGCGCCGCCCGTCAGACCGGACACCGGGTCGGTCTGCGTCGCCGAGACGGTGTAGTGGCCGCTGCGCGCGAAGCTGATCGAGACCGACCAGGTGCCGTTCGCCTGCACGACGGTCGTCTTCGTCGAGCCGTTGTAGGTGACGGTGATCGTGTCGCCGGCCACACCCGTGCCGGAGACCGAGACCGCCGCGTTCGCGTTCGCAGAAGCAGGAACCGTCAGCCCGGGCGCCGCGGGCGGCAGGTAGATCATCGTCGCGACCGAGTTGCTCACGACGCTCGAGAAGCCGGAAGCGGGATCGGTCTGAACCGCGGTGATCGTGTGCGAGCCCGGCGCGAGCGTGACGGTCAGCGACCAGGTGTTGTGCGACGAGCAGATCGTCACGCCGCCGGAGACTGCGGCGCCGCCGTCGAGCAGGGTGACGGTGTCGCCGCTCACGCAGCTGCCGCTGTAGGTCACCTGCTGCCCGCTGATCGACGGGCCGGCCACCGTCGGCGCGGCGGGCGGGTTGTAGACGTTGACGGTAACCGGCTTGCTCGCATTGCTCTTCAGCCCGAGCACCGGCTCCTGGTCGATCGCCGTGAGGACGTGCTGGCCGAGCGCGAGCGTTCCGCTCCAGCTCCACGACCCGCCGTTGCACGGGATGGTGGCGATCAGCACGCCCTTGTCGTAGAGCAGGATGGAGTCGCCCGCGACGCAGCTGCCGGACGCGCTCACCGAGGTTCCGCTGATCGCCGAGGAGGCGAGTGCCGGCGCCGGCGGCACGGCGACCGCGTTGACCGCGATGCTCGTGCTCGGGACGCTCGAGAACGTCGAGACCGGGTCGTACTGCACGGACGAAAGTGTGTGGCTGCCCGGCGACAGCGTGAGCGTGACCGACCAGGCGCCGTGCGAGCAAGCGGTCGATGCGAGCTGCGTTCCGCCGTCGAACAGGAGGACGTTGTCGCCGTTCGTGCAGCTGCCGCTGTACGTCGCCTGCTGCGGCGTCACGCTCGGCCCGGTCAGCGTCGGCGCTGACGGCGGCGCGTACACGTTCACGACCGCCGACCGCGTGGCGCTCGTCAGCCCGAGCACCGGCTCCTGCTGGCTCACCGTCAGCGTGTGTGCGCCGAGCGAGAGCGTGCCCGACCACGTCCACGTGCCGGTGGTGCAGAGGATCGTCGCGAGCGCCGAGCCGTTGTTGGAAAGCAGGATCGAGTCGCCGACGACGCAGCTGCCGGAGGCGGTCACGGAGACGCCGCTGATCGCCGGGACGGACAGCGTCGGCACCGGCGGCACGGCGATCGCGTTCACGCCGACGCTCGAGCTCACCGCGCCGGTGAGCGTCGAGACCGGGTCGTACTGGACGACCGACAGGCTGTGCGCTCCGGCCGAGAGCGTGATCGTCAGCGACCAGGTGTTGCTGTGCGAGCAGACGGTCGATGCGATCGGGTTGCCGTTGTCGAGCAAAGTCACCGTGTCACCGCTCACGCAGCTCCCGCTGTAGGTCGCCTGCAGCGGCGTGACGGTCGGGCCGGCCAGCGTCGGCGCCGGCGGCGGGTTGTAGACGGTCACCGAGCTCGAGCGGGTGACGGCGCTCGTCAGGCCGAGCACCGGCTCCTGCTGCGCGGCGGTGAGCGTATGGGTGCCGACGGCGAGCAGGCCCGTCCACGTCCAGGCGCCGCCGTTGCACGGCGCCGTCCCGACCTGGACGCCCTTGTCGTAGAGGAGCACCGTGTCACCGGCGACGCACGAGCCGGAGGCCGTCACCGACGGCGCGCTCTTCGCGGCCACGGCCAGCGTCGGGGCCGGCGGCACGGCGATCACGTTCGTCGTGACGACGTTGCTGACGACGCTGACGAGCGTCGAGACCGGGTCGACCTCGGTCGCGGACAGCGTGTGCGAGCCCGGCGACAGCGTCACGGCGAGCGACCAGGTGCCGTTCGAAGCGGTGATCTTCAGCTTGCCGATCAGCGTCGAGCCGTCGTACACGTAGACCGTGTCGCCGGCGACGCCCGTGCCGGTGATCGTGAACGTCACGGGCACGTTCGGCAGAGCGGCGAGCGTCGGCGGCGGCGTCGCGTTGAAGACGTTGACGATTGCGCCACGCGACGGCTTGCTCGTGATCAGCTCGATGCGATCGGTCTGCGCGGCGTAGATCGTGTGCGCCCCGAGCGCCAGGCCGATGACCTGAATCGTCCAGTTGCCGGTCGCGGTCACGATCGCCGTCCCGAGCAGCGCGCCGGTCGCCGTGTCGTAGAGCGAGATCAGCTGACCCGGGCTGCCGATGCCGTAGACCGCGAAGCTCGCCAGCGTGTCGTACGGCGCCGACGTGATGACCGGCGAGGAGACCGGATCGAGGTCGTAGTAGGGCGACAGGACGAAGAACTCGTCGAGGTCGCCCGGCGCGAAGTTCGGCGAGAAGTTCAGCGCGTAGTCGGCGATCCACGGGCTCGGCGAGACGAGGCCCTGAGCGGAGCCGAATGCGGCGAACTGGTTGAACCACACGGTGAGCAGCTGGGCGACGAGGTCGCGGAGCGTGCCGGAGTTGTCGTCGCCGTGCGAGATCTGGTCGTCGCCGTTGCCGCCGTCGAGGATCTGGTGCGGCCCGCCGGGCCCGCCGCCGCCGATCAGCCAGTCGTCGCCGTCGCCGCCGTACAGGGCGTCGCTGCCACTCTGGCCGAACAGGACGTCGCTGCCGTCGTCGCCGAGGATCGTGTCGTTACCGCCGCTGACGAAGCGGTCGTGCTGCGTGTCGAACCCGCCCGGCAGGTCACCCCACCAGCCGCGGTCGAAGAAGAAGTTCGGGTGCCCGATCATGTCGACGACGTCGCCGAGGATGTCGTCGGCGTCGTGATGGAAGTCGGGCCAATGCCACGGCGGCGGGCCCGTCGGCAGGATCTCGTTCGTCGCCACGTCGGCCAGGTTGTCGCCCCAGACGAGGTCGTCGCCGGCGCCCGCGTCGATGAAGTCGCTCGAGAGGACGACGGAGTCACCTGGGGACGGATCCGGGCCGAACGGGTGGCCGTGGAAGTCGAACAGCGGCCAGAGCCAGTTGTCGGGGCCGGGCGGGCCACCCCACGGCCACGGTCCGGGGCCGGGCCACGGGCCGGGACCGGGCCACGGCCACGGGCCGGGGCCGAAGCCGGGCCACGGGAACGGGCCGTGCGGGCCACAGACCGGGCAGAGCCACGGGTATGGCCAGAGCAGCGGCGCCGGGGAGCCGTCGGGGTTCGCCCACACCGGCATGCCGCCGGCCGAGATCGTGATCGACGGGGTCTCGACGAGGTAGTCGTCGCCGACGATCAGGTCGTTGCCGTTGCCGCCGGTGATCGTGTCGTCGCCGACGAGCAGCGTGTCGACGTGGTAGGTGACCTCGATCGCGGTGCCGAAGTGGCCCCACGGGATCGTCGTGAACTGGTCGAGCAGATGGTGCTGATCGGTCACGAGCTGGCGCCCGATCGCGAGCAGGCCCACGCTCTCGCTGTCGAGCCCGTCGACGGCCTGGTCGACCTCGTCGGCGAGGCCGAGGTTCGTGCGGATGTCGGGCGACAGGAGCTGCATGTCGTCGCCGGCGATGACGTCGTTGCCGTCACCACCGTCGATCGTGTCGTCACCGATCGAGAACGTGCCGTCGTTGATGGTCGGGCCCTGGACCGTCGTCGGCGGCGGGAAGTCGTAGCTCGCCTCGACGGCGTCGATGTCGTCGACGAGGACGCCGAGCCACCACGTGCCGGCGATGAGCGTCGCGGTCATCGCGAGCATCGTCGCCACCGTCGAGGTCTGCGTCAGGTCGACGACGTTCGAGAACACGGTCAGGTCGTCGCCTGCGATCAGGTCGTTGCCTGCGCCGCCCTCGATCGTGTCGTTGCCGTCGACCTGGCCGAGGTGGTTGACGATGTCGGGCACGAAGCTCGCGAGCGGCGCGAGGAGGGTGCCGTTCGGCCCGGCGAGGCCGTCCTGCATCAGCGCCGGCAGGCCCGCCTCGTCGTTCAGGAGCAGCGGCTCGATGTCGGTGAAGGCGTCGACGTTGTCGTCGGGCACGACGTTCGTCCACGGCACGACAACCGTGCCGGAGAGACCGTCGGCGAGACCGAAGCCGTTCGGGCCCTGCAGCAGGACGCCGTGGGCGACGTCCGGGTCGGTGCCGTTGGCGGTGTCGATCGTCGCGTTGTCGCCGACGAGCGTGTCGTTGCCGTCGCCGCCGTTCAGGACGTCGTTGCCGGTGCCGCCCTGCAGGAAGTCGTCGCCGGCGTCACCGGTCAGGACGTCGTTGCCGCGGCCGCCGAACAGCAGGTCGTTGCCGTCGCCGCCGTCGAGGACGTTGTTCCCGTCGGGCACGAGGTTCACCGTCAGGATCGACAGCTGCCAGGAGCCGTCCGCGTTCACGATCGGCAGGTTGTTCGGCCCGAACGCTGCGGTGAGCAGGAGCAGGCTCGCGGCGTCGAGCTGCTGCTCGAGCGCGGTGCTCGGGATCGGGCCCGTCCAGCTGAAGGCGATCGTGCCGGTGACCGAGCCGACGTCGAGGAGCAGGATGTCCTTCTCCCCCGCGCCCGTCGAGCCGGAGTCCGGATGTGCAGAGCCGTCGCGCGGCGTGACGATGCCGAGGTCGCCGATGATCGTGTCGTCGCCGGCTTCGCCGTAGATCGTGTCGTTGCCGAGGTCGCCGTGCAGCTCGTCGTTGCCCGGGCCGCCCCAGATCGTGTCGTCGCCGTTCCCGCCGTAGATCAGGTCGTCGCCGGCGCCGGTCGGGTCGGTGAACGAGGTGACGATCGGCAGGCCGGTCGAGAAGTCGGCCGAGCCGTTGTCGCCGACGAGGATGTCGTTCCCGTCGTTGCCCTCGATCGTGTCGTTGCCGGTGCCGCCGAAGATCACGTCGTTGTCGACGTCGCCGTAGAGCCAGTCGCCGCCGCCGTCGGCCGGATCGGTCGTGGTGACGAACGACACGGTGTAGCCGTTGACGGTGTAGAGGCCCGCGTTCACGGTCGTGTTCGAGAGATCGACTTCGCCGTTGTCGCCGAGGATGACGTCGTTGCCGTCCTCGCCGAGGTCGCCGTGGATCGTGTCGCGGCCGATCCCGCCGAGGATCACGTCGTCGCCTGCGCCGCCGTCGATCGTGTCGTCGCCGCCGATCGTCGGGTCGGTGGTGGCCACCTCGACGACCGCGCCGATGAAGTCGCTCGACGGATGCCGGTACACGCGGCCGTTGTCGCCGAGGATGACGTCGTCGCCGGCGCCGCCGGTGATCGTGTCGCCGTAGGCGCCGCCGAGGATGATGTTGTTGCCGGTACCGCCGGTGATCGTGTCGGAGCCGCCGATCGACGGGTCGGTTGTGTAGATGTCGAAGCTGGTGCCGTCGAGGCCGGCCGCGGTGCCGCCCAGCTGCACGATGCCGTCGTCGCCCAGGACGATGTTCGTCCCGCCGGGCGTGTCGATGGTGTCGCCCATGGCGCCGCCGAGGATGATGTTCTCGCCGCCGGTGGCCTTGATCACGTCGACGCCGCCGAGCGCGTCGTCGGTGGTCTGGACGAAGTACGCCTTCGCCTGGTTCAGGTCGACGAGGCCGTTGTCGCCGAGGATGACGTTGGTGCTCGTGCTCGGGCCGCCCACGGTGATGTGGTCGGCGCCGAGGCCGCCGAGGATCACGTTCTTGCCGCCGGTCGAGACGATGCAGTCGTTGCCGGCGGTCGCGCCGCTCGAGTCGGTGGTCTCGACCTGGGTGACCGACTCGAGCGTCTGGAAGCCCTGGCTCGGGTCGTAGCCGACGACGCCGGCGCGGCGGACGACGCCGTTGTCGCCGAGCACGACGTTGTTGCCGGTGCCGAGCGTGATCTGGTCGTTGCCGTAGCCGCCGATGATGATGTTCGTCGTCGCGCCCGGCACGTCGACGCCGGCCTTGATGATGTCGCCGTCGCCGAGCGCGCCCGGATCGGTGACGCCCGTGTACTCGTCGGCGGCGACGTCCGAGTAGATGTCGTTCTCGTCGGCGCGGTTCATGTTCACGACGCCGTTGTCGCCGAGGATGATGTTCTCGCCGCCCTTGTTGGCGAGGATCGTGTCGGAGCCGACGCCGCCGAGGATCACGTTCTGGCCGCCGTTCGACGTGATCGTGTCGCCCGCCCCGGTGGCCTCGGTCGTGTCGGTCGTCGCGACGAGGTAGACGGCCGCGAGCGTCTGGAAGCCGTCGTTCGCGTTCCCCGGCGTCACGCCGTAGCGGCGAACGACGCCGTTGTCGCCGAGCACGACCGCGGTGCCGCCGCCGAGCGTGATCTGGTCGGCGCCGTAGCCGCCGAGGATGATGTTGTTCGAACCGGCCGTGATCGTATCGGCATCGCCGAGCGCGCCCGGATCGTCGTGGCCGGTATAGCTGTCGCCGGCGACGTCCGTGTAGATGTCGTTCCCGGCCGTCTGGTTCATGTTCACGACGCCGTCGTCGCCGAGGATGATGTTCTCGTCGCTGCCCGGGTTGGCGGTGATCGTGTCGGAGCCGACGCCGCCGAGGATCACGTTCTCGCCGCCGGTCGACGTGATCTGATCCTTACCGCCCGTCGCCTCGGTCGTGTCGGTCGTCTCGACGAGGTAGACGGCGGAGAGCGACTGGAACCCGTTGTTGGCGTTGCCCGGTGTCACGCCGTAGCGGCGGACGACGCCGTTGTCGCCGAGCACGATCGCGTAGCCACCGCCGAGGTTGATGACGTCGGATCCGTAGCCGCCGATGATGATGTTGTTCGAGCCGGCGAAGATCATGTCGGCGTCGCCGAGATCGCCCGAGTCGTCGGTGCCCGTGTAACTGTCGCCGGCGACGTCCGAGTAGATGTCGTTGCCGGTCGTCTGGTTCATGTTCACGACGCCGTCGTCGCCGAGGATGATGTTGTCGCTGCCGTTGCTCGCGTTGATCGTGTCGGAGCCGACGCCGCCGACGATCACGTTCTCGCCGCCGTTCGAGATGATCGTGTCCGGGCCACCGGTTGCCTCCGACAGATCGGTCGTCGCGACGCGCGTCACGTCTGCGAGGTGGCCGAAACCGTCGCCCGTGATCGTCGGCCGCGTGACGGTGCCGTTGTCGCCGAGCACGACCGCGTACCCGGAGCCGAGCGTGATCGTGTCGTGGCCGAAGCCGCCGATGATGATGTTGCTCGTCGCCTGCACGTCGGCGAGACCGGCGTTGATGGTGTCGTCGCCGCCGAGCAAGCTCAGCTCCGAAGAGATGTCGTAGGAGCCGAGATAGCCGAGGCCGACGGTGCCGTCGTCGCCGAGGATGATGTTCTGGCTGCCCTGGTCGGCGTTGATCGTGTCGCCGCCGACGCCGCCCAGGATCACGTTCTGGCCGCCGTTCGAGGTGATCGTGTCCGGGCCGCCGGTGGCGTCGGTGGTATCGGTGGTCGCGACCTGAACGACATCGGCCAGGTCACCGAAGCCGATGTCGCCGCCGACGCGGCGGACGATGCCGTTGTCGCCGAGCACGACCGCGTACCCGGAGCCGAGCGTGATCGTGTCGTGGCCGAAGCCGCCGATGATGATGTTGCTCGTCACGCCGGTCGTGCTGCCGCTGCCCGCCAGCCCGGACGGGATCAGCTCCTGCGCAGTGCCGCCGCCGACCGGCGCGGTCAGGGCGATCGCGTGCCCGGCGAGCGCGTTCAGGCTTGTGGTCGCGAGCTTGACCTCGGTCGCCGAGACGACGATGACGTAGTACGTGGCGCCGTTGACGAGGCCGCCGATGCTCGTGCCGCCACCGTTGTCGTAGGTCACCTGCTGGCCGGTGACCAGGCCGTCCACGTATCCGAGCTCGATCGTCTGGTTGTCCGCCTCGATCGCCGTCGCCGGGTCGAAGAAGCTCGTGCCGGCCTGGATGGTGTCGTCACCGCCGAGCCCGGGCTCGGTCGACGAGATGTCGTTCGAGTCGGCGTTGTCGAGGTTCACGACGCCGTTGTCGCCGAGGATGATGTTCTGGCTGCCGAAGTTGGCGCTGATCGTGTCGCCGCCGACGCCACCCAGGATCACGTTCTGGCCGCCGTTCGAGACGATCGTGTCGGCGTCGCCGGTCGCCTGCTCGACGTCGCTCGTCTCGACGCTCGTGACAGTCGTCTGCAGGTTCCCGTGCGTGTCGAGCGCGCCGGTGCGGCGCACGGTGCCGTTGTCGCCGAGCACGACCGCGGTGCCGCCACCGAGGGTGATCTGGTCCTGGCCGACGCCGCCGAGGATGATGTTGTTCGAGCCGGCGATGATCGTGTCTCCGGCGCCGACCGGGCTCGCGCAGGTGTACGTGCCGTCGGCGCACGGGCTCGACTGGATGTTGTCGGCGTCCGCACCGACCTGGTTCATGTTCACGACGCCGTTGTCGCCGAGCACGATGTTGTCGGTGCCGGCGCCTGCGGTGATGAAGTCGGAGCCGACGCCGCCCAGGATCACGTTCTCGCCGCCGTTCGAGGCGATCGTGTCGTTCCCGCCGGTTGCCGCGGTCGTGTCGGTCGTGTCGACCATGTACACGTCCGCGAGTGACTGGAAGCCGTCGTTCGCGTCGCCCGCGGTCACGCCGTAGCGACGGACGACGCCGTTGTCGCCGAGCACGACCGCCGTGCCGCCGCCGAGCGTGATCTGGTCGTCGCCGTACCCGCCGAGGATGATGTTGTTCGAGCCCGCGGTGATGTAGTCGGCATCGCCGAGGGCGCCTGGATCGTCCTGGTGCGTGTAGCTGTCGCCGGTGACGTCGGAGTAGATGTCGTTCCCGCCGGCCTGGTTCATGTTCACGACGCCGTCGTCGCCGAGGATGATGTTCTCGCTGCCGCCGCTCGCCGTGATGTGGTCGGAGCCGACGCCGCCGAGGATCACGTTCTCGCCGCCGCTCGACGTGATCGTGTCGCCGTCGCCGGTCCCTTCGGTCGTATCCGTCGTCGCGACGCGAATGACGTCGCTCAGCGTTCCGAGCCCGGTGCTCGGGCCGCGATCGACCTCGCCGTTGTCGCCGAGCACGACCGAGAAGCCGCCGCCGAGCGTGATCTGGTCGGCGCCGTAGCCGCCGATGATGACGTTGTTCGAGCCCGCAGTGATGTAGTCGACGTCGCCGGTCGCGCCCGGGCCTGTCACGTCGGAGTAGATGTCGTTCGTGTCGCCGGCTGCGTCGTGGTTCAGGTTCACGACGCCGTCGTCGCCGAGGATGATGTTCTGGCTGCCGCCGCCGGCCATGATGTGGTCGGAGCCGACGCCGCCCAGGATCACGTTGGTGCCCTGGCTGATGTTGCTGTCGATGATGTCCCCGGCGCCCGTCGATGCGTCGACGTCCGTCGTCTCGACGGTGAGGATCACCTCGTTGTTGTCGCGGTCGACCTCGCCGTTGTCGCCGAGGATGACCGCGTTGCCCGTGCCTGTGGTGATGTGGTCGACACCAGCACCGCCGATCACGATCGCGAGGCCGGCGGCGCCGGTCGAGATGGAGTCGTCGCCGCCGTCCGCGAGGGCGATCGACTTGATGTCGTTCGTGTTGCCGGACGCCGTGTTGTTCAGGAACACGTCGCCGTTGTCGCCGAGGATCACGTCGTTGCCGGAGGTGCCCTGGATGCAGTCGCCCGCGGCGCCGCCGAGGATGACGTCGTCGCCGGTGCCGCTCGTGATGTGGTCGACACCGCCCACGCTCGGGTCGAGCGACAGAACCTCGTGCACGACCAGGTCGGACGTGCGGAAGACCTCGCCGCTGTCGCCGAGGATGATGTTCGGGCCGTTACCGCCGACGATCGTGTCGTTGCCCGCGCCGCCGATCAGGATCGAGCGGTCGCCCGTGTCCGTGCCGGAGCCGGCGAGGATCGTGTCGTCGCCGCCGGTCTCAGGCGCGATCGACTCGACGTTGCCGTGGAGGTCGACGAACCCGGAGTCGCCGAGGATGATGTCGCCGCCGAGGCTCGCGGTGATCGTGTCGCTGTTGCCGCCGCCGATCACGACGTCGGAGCCGTCGGCGCCGTCGAGCGTGTCGTGGCCGCCGACCTGCGGCTCGGTCGAGGTAACGGCGGACGGTGTGCCGTTCGGGGCGAGGACGGCTCCGTCGTCGCCGACGAGGACGTCGTTGTCGGAGGCGCCGGGCGTGAACGCCTTGTCGAGGACGTGGCCTGCCGCGGCGAGCGAGGCGAGGAGCGTTGCCGGCGCGGCGTCGCCGTACTCGAAGTCGTCGTTCAGGCCGCCGATCAGGATGTCGCTGCCGCCGTTCCCGACGAGCGTGTCCTTGCCGTCCTGGTTGTCGCCGGCGTAGGTCGACTGGACGACGAAGGAGCTCGGGATCCAGCTGATCGTCTCGTCCCCGCCGCCGCCGCCGCCGCCGCGGATCGCCTCGATCGTGCCGAGCGACGAATCGATGTTCGGGGTCTCGTCGTTGGGGGCGACCGCGAACTGCACGGCGCCCGGGTTGTCGACGAAGTCGATCGTGCCGCGGTCGCCGACGAGAATGTCGTTGGCCGAGCCACCGACGATCGTGTCGTTGCCCTCCCCGCCGAAGACGACGAGCGGCACGGTGGACTGGGAGCCGTCGACGAAGTCGTCGTCGCGGCCGGTCGGCGTACCGGTGTACGTGACGGTGCGGCTCGTCGTCGCCGTGGTCTTCGTGAGCACGAGCGGCCCGGTGCCGGTGATAACCGGGAAGGATGCGCTGGTCGTCGAGCGAACGTCGGTCACCGTGACGGTGGCGCCGGCCACCGGAGTGATCGTGAGCGCGATCGCGTTCAGCGACGGGATCAGCGTGTACTCGTAGGGCTCGAGCGTCCGGGTGCCGGTGCTGTCGGTCAGCGTGACGGTGATCTGGTCGGCAGCAGTGTTGTAGTCGCCCGCGAAGTAGCTCTGCGGCAGCGCGACGGTGCTCTCGTACGCGCCCTGGGTGTCGAGGACGAAGGAGTCGTTCGACGCCGCGGTGAGCTGCACGTGCACCGTGTCGTCGCCGAGACCGGTGTTGAGGGTCGTGATCTGGTTCTGGCCGTCCGCGGCGGTCTGGACGCTCTTCACGGTCGCCGTGTCGTCGCCGAAGCCGCTCCAGACGGTGATCCCGCCGGAGAAGTCGCCATGGCTCGCGGTGTAGTTGATCGTCGCGGGAGCGAGGCCGCTGACGACGCCGTCGCTGAGCGTGAATGTCCTGGCCGCCGCGTCGCCCTCGTCGCTGATCAGCAGGCTCTGCCCTGGCGCCGTGTCGGCGCCTTCGTCGATGTTCAGCGTGCCGAGGATGCTGCCGAGCGTTCCGGTCAGGTGATCGAGCCCGGTGCCTGCGACAGCGTTCGCCTGGTCGGAGACGAACACGTGGTCGGATCCACCGTTCGTGTCGAGCTGCGTCGTCGTGCCGGCTGCGGTGCCCTGGACGTTGAAGTCGTCGCCGCCGCTGCCGAGCTCGATGTCGAGGTTGTCGACGTTGTAGTAGACGATCCCGCCGGTCGGCGTGGTGAGCGACGCCGCGCTCGTCGGCAGGACGTTGCAGACGCCGTTCACGCACTGGCTGCCGGTGAAGTGGGACTCGAGGTAGGCGATCTGCACGCCGGCGAAGGCGCCGCGGAAGATGAACGTGTACGCCGAGCCGTGCTGCTCGACCGAGACGTTGTCGGTGAACGGCAGCGACGGGTTGGAGTTGTTCGGGTTGAGGATCGCGCTGAGCGCCGCCAGCACGGCGGCGGCGGACGCTCCGACCTCGATCTGGCCGGTGTGGATGTCCTCGACGATGCCCTGCGCGTTCGTGATGACGAAGTGGAGCGCGTAGGTGCCGCCGGTCACGTTGCTCAGGTCGAGCACCTGCTCGGTCTCGACCTGCGTCGGCGAGGTCGTGCCCTCGTGGACGGTCGTGACGTCGATCGACGTGGTCGCGTCGACGTGCGGCGTGAGCGCGTTGTCCGGCGGCGTGACCGTGACTGCCGGGCACACACCATCGATGCAGACACCGGTCAGCGACTTGAGGTCGTACCCGACGTGCTCGCCGGTCAGCGTCACGGTGTACTCGCCCGGCTTGCCGTCGACTGCCGCGGCGGAGAAGTCGGTCGAGTGGTAGATCGCCTGCAGCGCGGCGGTCAACGCAGCCGCCCCGCCGGTCGCGTTGATCGTCTGCTGGCCGTAGCTCGGGTCGTCGAGCGTGTAGGTGCCCGTGGTCGGCACGTCGATCGTCCAGATCGACGCCGCGACGAGCTGCGCGATGTTCTGGCCGGCGAGCCCGCCGACGAACGAGATGGTGTACGTCCACGAGACCGTGTCGGTGCTGGCGCTGACGTCGAAGTCGCTCGTGTGGTTCGTGTCACCGAAGAACGCCAGGCTCAGCGCGCTCGCCATGGCGGCGGCGTTCACGGCTGCGATGGTGGACGCGCCGTAGGCGAGCGAGATCGGCACCAGCTTCGTCGCCGTCGGATCGGCCGGCGTCGGGGCGGGCACGGTGACGAGGAGCGTGAAGTCGCCCGATGCCGCCTTGACGGTGACGGTCTGCTCGTCGGCCAGGAGCGGCTGGTCGAGCCCGGTCAGCGTCGTGCCGGTTAGCGTGCCCGTCGTCGCCCAGGTCGCGCCCGAGTCGTCGACCTTGAGGGTGTTGTTGCCCGCGCCCGTGTCGATCGTGAGCGCCGCACCGAGCTGGAGCAGCTGCTGCGTCGTCGACACGTTGACGGTGTCGTTGCCCTTGCCGGTGGTGATCGAGGTCGGGCCGCCGGTCGACTCGACGTTGATCGTGTTGTTGCCGTCGCCGGTCGTCACGCTCGTCCGGCCGGAGCCGGTGCTCTGGAGCGTGATGTCGTTGTCGCCCGAGCCGAGCAGGACGTTGACCTGCTCGATGTTCGAGTAGGTGATGCCGCCCGGGATCTGCTCATTGGCGATGACGGTGTCGCCGCCCATTCCGAAGCCGGTGATCGAGTTCTCGGTGACCGTGCCGACCTGGTCCGCCGGGCTGTTCGAGTCGTCGAAGTTGATCGTGTCGACCTGCGTCGACTCGTCGACGCGGGTGTTCTCGTTGAGCGGCTCGATCACGTACTCGGTGCCGCCGGCCGGAACGATCGCGCCCTGCGAGCCGACCGACCAGCCGGTGGCGAGCGTGACGGTGGTACCGGAGATGAGCGGCAGGTAGTTCGACGGGACCTGCTGGTCGAGCTTCTGGAGCGTGCCGGCGATCGACGTGCCGCAGCTCGGGGCGCCCGTGACGCCGCACGACGCGATGACCGAGCCGCCCGCGGAGATCGACCAGCGCGTCCCGGCCGACGTGACCTCGACCGCGGCCATCGTCCAGCTCGTCGTCCCGATCGTCTGCGGCGTACCGGTCAGGGTTGCGATCGCGCCGGCGTCGGTGCCCTTGGCGGCGACCTCGTCGAAGCCGGCGGTGAAGGCGCCGCCCGTGCATTCGCTGCCGGCGCCGCAGGTGATGATCAGCGTCGCATCGCCGGTGAGGCTGACCCGCACCTGGACGTTCCAGCTCGGAAGGTTGTCGCCGGCCGGCGGGTTCGCCAGCAGCTTCGCGAGCTGCTCGGCGACGAGCGACGCGACCTGGTCGCCGTTCTGGACGACGTAGGAGTACGGATGGCCGTCGAGCGTGATCGTCCACGTGTCGCCGACGCTCGGCAGCCCGGTCAGCGCGATGCTCGCCTGCGTCCACATGAGCCCGGCGAGCCCGTTGAGCGACGTCGTCTCGAGCCCCTGACCGTTCTCGGCCTCGACGGACATGGTCTGAGCCGGCGTGCCGATGAAGGTGTAGGCGCCGTCGGTGCTGACCGAGACCTGGAACGGCGTCGTGTTGCCGATCGAGAGGATGTCCTGGGAGACGGAGCCGACGTCGAAGGTGACGCCCTTGTCCGCCCCACTCAGGAACTCGATCGTGTACGGGAACTGGTTCATGCGCGGGTCGAAGCCCGGGCGCTGACCGGTCGTCTGGTTCAGGTTCGTCGCGTTCGGGTCGGTCACGGTGCCGTTGCCGCTCGTGTCCGTACCGCCGTTGCCGAGGATCGTGCCGTCCGGCAGCGGCAGGTTCGTCTCGCCCGGCAGCATCAGCGGGTTGTTGAGGAACGGCTCGGAGTTGATGCCGACGCCGCCGTCGATGATGACCGGGCCGCGGATCTGGTCGGTGGTGCCCGGCAGCGGCGCGAAGACGAGCGCGTCGTGGCCGTCGACGATGTTGTCGTCGAGCGCCTCGACGGTGACGTGCTGCGCGACGTCCCAGTCGCTTGCGTCGAACACGAGCTGCTGGGTCACGACGGCGCCGCCCTCGCTGTCGTCGGAGACCGTGAGCGAGACGGTGACGGTCTGGCCCTGCGCGCCGCTGATCGTCAGCACGCGGCCGAGCACGGAGACGTTGTAGGTGCCGACGGGCAGCTGCTTGCCGAGACCGTCGGCGATGTCGGAGAGCGTGTCGCCGTACAGGACTGCGTACTGGTACGAGTGCGCCGCCCCGGAGCCGCTCGCGATCGTGAGCGTCCAGATCTCGCCCTGGGTCGGCACGCCCTCCATGTCGAGGCTGACCGAGTTGGCGGTCGTCGTGTCGCTCCCGGCGGCCCGTGTCGAGAGGGCGAGCGATGCCTCGAGGGACGCGCCGTCGGCGCGCGAGATCGTGAGCGTCGAGCTGCCGGCCGCAAGCGCCGGAACGACGTAGTTGCCGCTCTTCAGAAGCTCGTCGCGGAGAGCGTTCGCGATGTCGTTGAGCGTCTGACCCGGGCACGACTTCGTGGTGAAGGCGGTCCCGTCCACCGTGAGCGTCCACGTGACGTTGGGGCCGACGTCGCCGTTCTGATCGACGTCGCCGGTCAGGGCGATCGTCGCGCTCGGGCCGGCGCCGGTCACGGTCACGTCGGCGGCCGTCTCCTGCGTGTCGAGGACGACGGTGCCGAAGCCGGTGATCGCCTTCGAGCTCGTGACCTCGAGCGTCGCGCCCGAGGTGCCCGTCGTCGAGTACCCGGCGGCGCGGACCTGCGTCGCGAGCTGCGAGACGATGGTGGACAGCGCCTCACCGCTCGTCGACGTGACCGCGTAGGTCGTCCCGTCGACCGTGACGGCCCAGACCTCGTCGGTGACCGCCGCGCCGCCGTAGGTCACGATCAGCGCGTCCGGGTTGTTCGGGTCGTACGGCGTCGTCGAGGCGGTGCCGGTGGAGACCTGGACGGACGCCGACACGGTGGTCTGGTTGTCGACCCGGAAGATCGTCAGGACGTTGCCCGACCGGGTGACGGAATACATCGGGCCGCCGGCGGCCTTCGCCGTCGTCGTCGGCAGGAGCGCAGCGAATGCCGCCGCGATCGCAGTCGGATCCGCCGAGGTGGCGGTCGTCGAGTAGACGTGGCCGTCGAGGGTGAGGGTCCACACCTGGCCCGCGACCGGCGGCCCGATGACGGTGACGGTCACGCCGTGCGGCGTCGTCGACTGGACGCTGATCTTCGGCGTGAGCGCAGCGACGTTCGGGATGACGCTCGCCTGCACCGGCGTGAAGAACAGGCCGTAGAGCACGAGCGTGTTGAAGCCGATCCCGACGTCGAACCCGGCCGCGGAGAGCTTCGACCCGAGGTCGGAGACGACCTGGCCGAGCGACTCGCCGTCGCTCGAGGAGACCTGATAGGTCGTGCTCGTCCCGGTGAAGAAGCTCGGCACCGTGATCGACCAGGTCTCGCCGGTCGCGGGCTGACCGCCGAACTGCAGCACCTGGTAGAAGAGCGAGTCCTCGACCAGCGAGAGCGACTCGCCGAGCGGCTTGCTTAGGCTCAACGTCACGCCGGACGGGTCGAGCGTCCCGGTGCTCTGGATCGTGATCGTGGTGCCGGCGACCGTGGAGTTGAACGCGCTGCCGATCGCCTGCTGCAGCCGGGCGACGATGCTCGCCAGCGTGTCGCCGGGCACCGCAGTCGCGACATAGCTGTGGGTCGCGTCGATCCTGAGCGTCCACGTCTCGCCCGGGGCCGGGTTGCCGCTGAACGAGATCGCGATGCCCGTCGCCGTCAGCTGGGAGACGGTCGCCTCGGCCGAAGCGTCGTGCGTGATCTGGAAGGCCGCGTAGAACGGCGAGTCGAGGCGCTCGACGACGACCTGATCCGGGTTCGACACGTCGATCGAAGCCGAGTAGCCGTCGACGTTGTCGATCAGCGCGACGAGCTGCGTGGCGATCGTGTGGAGGTCCTCGCCGGTCGTGACCGCAACCGAGAACGGCTGGTCGTTGAGGATGATCTCCCACGTCTGGCCGGTGGCGGGCAGGCCGCTCAGCAGGAACAGCGCCCGCGTCGCCTGGACGCGCACCTGAACCGCCGTGTTCTCGCCGTAGTTCGAGTTCGGGTCGAACGCCTCGTCGGCGTCGTACGTCGTCGTCGCCTGCGGGGTGACGTCCACGTACACGGTGGTGTTGCCGCTCTGGTCGGTTGCGGTCGGCTTGCTCGTCAGGACGAGGTCGTACTTGCCGGTGACCGGCTCGTACCCGGGCAGCGCAGCGGTGCCCTCGGAGATCTGGAACTCGCTGCCGGCGGCCGGTGCGGTCGCCCAGCTCTGGTCGAGCGTGTACTGGCCGGTGCTCGCGTTGTAGCCGGTGATCGTCGCCGTCTGGCCCGCCCCGGCGCCGGCGATGATCGTGATCTGCTTGCCGACGAACGAGAGCGCGTTCGGGTTCGTCGCGTGCCCCTGCAGCGAGATGTTGAGCGTGTAGTTCATCCCGGACGCGACGCCGCCGAAGGCCTGGTCGGCCAGGAGGCCGGCCCCGCCGAGGCTCAGGTACTGCGCGGTCGTGGCGTGGAGGAGGTTCGTCAGGGTGCTGTAGGTGAACAGCGAGCCGACCTCGACCTCGTACTGGCCGGGCTGTGTGAACTGGTACTCGAGGAACGGATCGCCGAGCTCCGAGCTGCCCTGGTCGGGCTTCGGCGGCGTGTAGCACTGCCCCGTCTTCGGATCGAGCGTGCAGGTGACGGTCTCGAGCGTCGAGCCGTCCGGCCCGATCAGCTTGAACATCGGCTGCGCCGTGAAGTTGACGCTGTCCATGATCGAGAACAGCTGGGCGGCCCACGGGAAGAGCTGGACGAGCCACTGGAAGTACGGCAGCACGACCGGAACCTCCTGGGTGCCGGACACGGCGCTCGTGCCGTCCAGGTCGATGACGCCGAGGACGCCGCCGGTGCCGAGCGACACGGACGCCGCGAAGGCGTTGATGGCCGACGACGCGGTGAGCGTGATGTTGCCGTCCTCGTCCGAGGTCGCCGTCAGGTTCTGCGCGTTGTTGAACTTCGCGACGAGCTTGCCGGCGATCGAACCGAGGGTCTCGCCCGAGCCGGAGATGATCGAGTAGGAGACGCCGTTCACCTTGAGCGTCCACGTGACGCCCGACTCGGTCGGGTCGCCCGTCAGCGTCAGGATCTCGGTCGTGTAGTGCAGGTCGCCGTCGACCTTCGTGTCGCTCGCCGGATCGTTCGGATCCTGGAGGGTCCCGGAGGCGCGGCTCTCGGTGAGCGGCCCGAGCGCGACCGGCGCGCCGGTGCCGGCGATGACGGAGATCGTGTCGCCCGTGCCCTTGGTCGCGACCAGGCCGGCGGTCGGCCACTCGCCGATCGCCTGCAGGAGGGCGGCGATGATCGTCGCGGCGTTGTCTCCGGTCTGGCCGCTCGGCGTGGACTGATCGGTGGAGCTGCCGCTCCGGATCTGGAACGTCCACCCGCTGCTGTCCGAGACCGCGGTCGCCGAGTAGGTCTTGCCGTTGATCGACACCGTCCACGAGTCGCCGACGACGATCGTCGGCTGGCCCTGCACGACGTTCGGCACGACGGCGACCGACTGCGTCCAGCCGAGAGGCATCTGGCCGCCGACGACGACGCCGGTCGGGCTGGTGGAGCGCTGGACGTCCCAGGTGACCGTCGGGGTCGAGCCGGTGCGCGAGACGAGGTAGATCGTCGCTCCGACGTTGGCCGCGCCGGCGATCTGCTGCGCCAGCACATGTGCGATGCCGCCAAGGGTCGGCGACGCGGGCGCGAGTGCGGAGGCCGGCGTCGCGGTGCTCGGCGAGGCGAGATACCACGTGTCGCCCTGGTGGACGGTGCCCTCGAGAGTGACGGCGAGCGTGCCGCCCGCGACTGCGGCCGCCGTCGAGTGGTGCCCGACAGGCGTGAACTGGACGCTCGGGGTGAACGTGCTGCTCTGCGCGTAGACGAAGCTGTCGTCACCGGTCGAGATCACGACGCCGCCGAGGCTGTCGCCGATGTTCGTGACGACGGTCTTCAGGTTGTCGCCCGGGTTGACGGACGTCGTCACGCCGTCGACCGTCCACTGCTCGTTCGGGACCGGCGGCGGTCCGATGAAGCTGAAGGACGCGCCGTGCAGCGTTGCCGCCGCAACCGAGCCGGTCTCGAGGCCGCTGATCCCGACCGTCGGCAGCGCCGCGCTCGTCTTCGAGACGATCGTCAGCGTCCCGCCGCTCGGCGTCGCGACGACGCCGGCGACGTTGCTGTTGATCCACGAAGCGAAGGTCGAGGCGATCTTCGCGCCGGTGTTGTCGCCGGCGGTCGTGTCCGTGAACGGCGACATCGCTCCGACCGTGAGCGTGAAGCTCTCGCCGCCGTCGCGCGGATCCGGCACCGAGAACGACTGGGCCGGGAAGAAGCCGTTCGCCGTCGTCGCCGAGACGGAGCCGCTCTCCGAGCGGCCGATCGTGATCGTCGGCAGCGATGCGGTCGTCTTCGAGCCGATCGTCAGCGTCCCGTTCACCGCGACGGCGAGCAGGCTCGTGTTGCTCGTGATCCAGCCGGCGAAGGTCGAGGCGATCTTCGCGCCGGTGTTGTCGCCGGCGGTCGTGTCCGTGAACGGCGTCATCGCTCCGACGGTGAGCGTGTAGGCGTCCGTCCCGTCCTTCGGATCGGGCACCGAGAACGACTCGGACGGCAGAGTCAGCGTCGTCGCCGAGACCGGATCGTTGTCCGAGTCGGTGATCGTGATCGCCGGCAGCGCCGCGGTCGAGGCGGAGATGATCGTCAGCGTCCCGTTCGACGCCAGCGCGAGCAGGCCCTCGGTGTGCGTGAGCCAGTAGGCGAAGGCCGAGGCGATCGCCACGCCGTCGTCGCCCGAGTTCGTGTCGGTGTACGAGTCGGTCGTCCCGACCTTGATCGTGAAGAGGTCGTTGCCGTCGCGCGGATCGGGCACGGAGAACGACTCGGCAGGCACGCCGCCGGTCGCCGATCCGGTCGCGTCGGGCGCGAAGGACACTCCGACCAGGAAGTCGGTGCCGGTCGCATCCGTGCGGACGATCGTCAGCGTCCCGTCCTGCGCGGGCAGGACGAGGAAGTTCGCGAACTGCTGGGCAAGGCCGAGCGCGACGGCTCCGGAGTCGTCGCCGGGCTTCTGGCCATACGTGACGCTCACCGGCGAGGTGCCGTTCGCGTTCGACAGCGTGAGCGTCCAGGTGCCGGTCTCACCCACGGCTGCCGTGACGGAGACCGTCTTCGTGTCGTAGGTGCTCGTCCCCACGCTGACGGAGCCGCCCGCCTTGACCGAGGCCGGGGTCGACAGGAACGGCGTCGACGAGTCGACCTCGAGGACGTTGCCCGCGCTGCCGAGCTTGGCGGTGTAGTCCTTGTTCGCGGCGTTGATCGTGCTGATGAGCCCGGAGACGATGCCGGCCGCGTCGCCGTCGGTCGCCGCCGTGCCCGTGGCCGAGACGTCGCCGTTCGGATCGTCGAACGCGATCGTCCAGGTCTCTCCGGCGAGCGCCTCGCTGGTCGGGATCGTGATCGTCTCGGTCGTCCAGAGGACGTTCTCGCCCTGCGACTCGCTGGCGGTGGCCGTGTTGAGGATCGTCACCGTGCCCGTCGGGGCGAGCCCGGCGATCGAGACGGTCACGGTGAACGACCCGGTCGGAACCGAGACGTGGATCGTCGTGCCGGTGACCGTCACGGTCGAGCCGGTCACGGTCGACCTGATCTGGTTGCCGAGGTCGGTGGCGACGGTGGGCAGGCTGAGCGAGCCGACCGCCTGTTGCGCGACGAGCGTGTTCCCGAACGTCACGTACCACGTGTCACCGGACTGCGGCGTCGCGTCGGTCAGCTCGATGTCGGCGCTCGTGAACGCGATCGGGTTGTGGCTCTGGTCGGTCGGCGTCGTGCTGCGCGTGACCAGGTTCTGCGCCTGCGAGCTCTGCGTCAGGCCGTTGACCGTGCCGGTCTGGCCGGTCTGGCCGCTGAGGGCGAAGCCGTTCGCGTCCTTGATCAGCAGGGTCGCGCCGCCCTCGGCCGTCAGGCAGCTCGGATCGTCGTTGCCGACACACGCGGTGTAGCCGTTCGAGCCGAGCGCGGTGAGGATCGCAGTCCTCAGCCCCTCGGCAACCTTGGTGAGCGTCGTGTCGGTGGACTTGACGGTGTACGTGACGACGGTGCCGCCGATCCCGAGCTCCCAGACGTCGCCCGTGTGGACGTCGCCGTTCAGCTGCAGGCCGACGCTCGTGTAGAACGGCCCCGGGACGCCGATCGAGCCCGGCGAGACGGTCGCGCCGTTCGGGTTCAGCATGTCCGGCGTGACGGTGAACGAGTAGACGTCGTACGTGCCGTCACCGCTTCCGGAGATCTGGACGTACGGCGTGCTCGAGTTGATCGACCCGTTGAAGTCGGGGTTGTAGTCGGGGTTGGTGCCCGGGCTCCCGCCGAAGTCGGTGTCGCCGATCGTCTGGTTGAAGAACGTGTACCAGTCGTTCGCGTCGTCGACGTTCTGCGGCGTGGAGGTGCTGTTGTTGCCGTTCTCGTCCTCGTGGACCGGCGTCGGGTTGAAGACGAAGCCCGCAGTCGGGTGGTTCTGCACGGAGACCTGAAGGTCGTAGTCGACGCCGACCGGGAGGCCCGAGGTGAGGAGCCAGCTGCCGACCTCGATCGTGTACGTGCCGGCCTGCGTGATCGTGGTCGTGAGGTAGTCGTCGTACCACGTGTTGTCGCCGCCGCCGCCGACGCTCGGGTCGGAGTAGCCAGGACCCTGCGCGACGAGGTTCCCGCTGCTGTCGTAGAGCCACAGCTTGCTCAGCCACACGATCGGGTCGCCGGCCATGTAGCCGTTGTCCATGTCGAGGGTGACCGAGACGCCGTTGTAGCTGCCGTCACCCTTCTTCCCGTTCGCGTCGAGCATCTGCGACGAGACGGTGAAGCTGTAGTAGTCGGCGTTCCCGTCGCCGGTGCCGTGCACGGTGATGTGCGGGATGGTCGGATCGCCGATGTCCGGATCGGCGTTCGTGCCCCACGAGGCGCTCTCGAGGTTCTGAGCCGTCGCCTGCGTCGCGTGGTAGGCGATCTCGCCCACCTCCGACGTGCCGAACGTGCCGTCGAAGCAGGTCGTCGTGCACGACTCGAGACCGGTCACGAACCCGTCGCCGAGAACGATGAACGGGCTGGGCTCGATCAGATTGGTCGAGCCGCTCGGCTGGATGACGAGCACGCCCGGCGCGTCGTCGTCTGCAACCTCGACGTCCATCGGCGGGATGAGCGTCGTCTCGCCGTGCTGGCCGGCGACGTAGCTGTAGGTGATGGCGCTCGCCGAGGTCGTGCCCGCGTTCAGCGCCACGACCCAGGCCTCCTCCGCCTCGATCGTCGGGATGCTCGACGAGATGTCGACGATCGCGGATGCCCAGTACGTGCTGCTCAGGTTGGCGGCGGTGTGCACGAAGTCGATGTTTCCGATGCCCGATCCGGCGGCCGCGGCCGTGTACGCGGTCGAGGTCGCCGACGAGAGATCGATCTCCGCGTCGTCGTTCGGGTCGATCGTCGCGGTGAAGAGCCCGCCGCCGCGGATCGCGCCGGCGAGGCCGCTTGCGACGTCGGCCACCCCGTCGCCTTCCTTGGCGAGGTACGAGTAGGTCGTCCCGTTCAGCACGATCGACCAGAGCTGGCCGCTCTTCGGCGTGCCGCTGATCGCCGCGATGATCTGGCCGACGAACGCATGCGTCGAGTTCTGCAGGTCGACGGTTGCGACGCCGCCGTTCTGGCCCGAGCCGATGAGCGTGAACGCCGGCCCGGTGATCGTCACCGTCGAGCCGCTGGCAGTCGCCTTGAACTGGCCGGTCGCATCGCCGTTGATCGCGTCGACGAGACCCTTCGCCACGTTCGGGTCGGAGATGCCGAGGAAGTCGCCGAGATCGGTCGACGTCGTGAACTGCTGGTCGACGCGGGAGAAGTAGAGGCCCTGCGGCGCGCTGTTGTCGACTCCGCGGATGCGGATGATCTGCGGCACGTTCCAGTTGCTGTCGTCGAAGGTGACGTCGACCGTCGTCGAGAAGTCGCTCGCGTCGTTGCAGGAGTTGGCCGTGACGACCCAGCAGAGAACGGTCTGGTTGTCGACCGGCTGGTCGGCGGTGGAGGCCTGATAGGTGATGGAGCCGGTCGGAGCCTTGCTCAGAACGACTGCGTACGCGTCGGTTGCGGGGAGTGAGCCACCCTGGACGGCCGGGTTCTCGGCGACCAGGAGGCCCTGCTCCGGCAGCTTGGTCGTCTCGTCCCACGGGACGACCACGACGCTCGCGCTGTCGGGGTCGACCACTTCGACGGTGACGGTCGCAACCGGGATGCCGTCGTAGGGGTCACCGTCGTTCGGCGACGAGCCTTCGACGACCGTGGTCTGGATGTCGATGAAGCGCGTGCCTTCGGCGACGAAGTCGTCGGCAGGCGCAGTCACCTTGATGGTCTGGGGTTGGAACCAATTGGCTGCGGTGAAGAGCAGCGTGACCCCTGTATCCGACGGCGGTGCGTTGCCGCCGACGATCGACAGGCCGATGTTCTGGGCGCCGGCGCGGATGTCTTCCTCGCTGAGCGGCACCGGCGACGCGGTGACGCGCACGTCCTGCGTCGGCGCCTCGGCGAGGACGACCGAGTACGTCGCCGTCTCGAGCCCATTCTCGCCGCCGGTCGCGCCTTCGAAGACGACGAGCGGCGCCGTCTGGGTGATCACGACGCTCGGCGCGTCGTTGTCGGCGATCGTCGTCGTCACGTACTGCGCGGGCAGGTTGCGGTAGTTCGTCGTCGCCGAGTCGACGAGCTGCGCAACGAGCCCGTTGTAGCCCTGCAGGCTGTTCGAGACGACGGTGATCGGCGTGTTCGTGCCGTTGCCGCCGATGTCGAACGTGTCGCTACCGACGCTGCCGACGAGCTCGAGCTCGACATTCGGGCTCGTGCTCTGGACGTAGAAGCGGTCGTTGCCGTCCTCGCCGTCGACGACGACCTTCTCGACGCCGGTGTACGTGACGTACAGGCCGGCGCCGAAGACGCCCTGGTCGGTGACGACGAAGTCGTCGCCGAAGTCGGTGCCGAGCACGACGAGCGTGTCGAGGCCGTCGCCGCCGTCGATCTTCACGGGCGCGTCGACCGTGTACGCGATGTAGTCCGCGCCCTCGCCGCCGTTGATGTTCGTGAACGGGGCCTTCGGATCGTTCGGGTTGATCTTCACGAACGCGCGCACGGTGAACGAGTCGTCGTCCTCCTGCCCGTAGAGGTACAGCTCGGCCAGGTTGTGGTAGACGGTGAACGAGTCGTCGCCGGCGCCGCCGAACGCAGTCGTCGGGTACGAAACGCCGTTCGACAGGAAGCCCTGGGTCACCGGCGTCGTGACGAAGTAGTCGGCCGGATCGAGGCCGTTGTTGGGGTTCGAGCCGTCGCGCGGCGACGCGTAGATCTGGCCGAACTGGAACGTGTCGTTGCCGTCGCCGCCGAACAGCGTCGTCGGCCCGAGGTTGTCGTCCATGACGAACGTGTCGTCGCCGTCGCGACCGTAGACCGTCAGACCGCCGTTGATGTTCCCGTCATAGTTCACGCGCTCCAGCGCCCCGTCGGTCGCCGGCTGGCCGTTGACCGACCGGAACGCCGCCACCATCGCCGTCGCCGGGGTGACCTCGGTGTTCGCGCGGAACAGGAAGTAGTCCGGCAGATCGGTGCCGTAGATGTTCAGCTCGTTGATCCCGAGATCGTTGGCGACCGGGTCGTCCTGGACGTCGATGACCGTCTCGAGACCGCACTTGGTCGGATCCGGGTTGTTGCACGGCGGCGCCTGGCCCGAGAGGCCGATGTTGTAGGTGTCGCTGTCGGCCTGGCCCTCGAGCGTGAGCAGGCCGTCGATGCCGTTCTCGAAGGTCTGATTGCCGGTCGCGTCGTAGTTGACGTTAAAGACGTCGTTGCCGCCGCCGCCCTCGATCGTCGCGTTGCCGGCGATCGAGCCGATGTTGATCGTGTCGTCGGTCTGGTTGACCGCCGCCGTGCCGTCGCCGGCGACGAGCGTCAGCACCGAGTTCGCGGGGGTGCTCGCGATGTAGAAGGTGTCCGCGCCGCCGCTGAGGTTGAGGAGCAGCGTCTCGAAGCCGGAGTACTGGATGCCGACGCCCATGCCGACCCCGGTCAGCTCATCCGCGGTCAGCGTGCCGGTGTGGCCGCTCGAGTCGGACAGGTTGGAGACGTTCAACGTGTCGGCGCCGGTGCCCGCGTCGAGGACGAGCCAGTCGTCCTGGATGCCGGTGAGGAGACCCTTGTCGGCGTTCTGGCCGGCCGCGTAGCCGATCCAGAAGGTGTCCGCGCCGGTGCCGGTCGTGATCGTGGTGGAACCGGAGATCGCCTGGACGTTGACGGTGTTGCTGCCGTTGCCGACCCAGATCGTGTTGACCGTCGTCGTCGCCGGGACTCCGGTGCCGTAGGTGCTCGTGACGCTGAAGGTGTTGCCGCCGTTTCCGAGCTCGACGTCCAGGGTCGCGAGACCGCTGTAGTCGAGCAGGCCGCCGGCGCCGAAGATGCCGGAGAGCTCGCTCGAGGTCAAGAGCCCCATGTTCTGAGCGGAGCCGGCGTCGTCGCTGCCGTCCTCGACGTCGACGGAATCGGCGCCGGCCCCGACCACCTTGAGGGAGCCGATGATGCCGTTCGCACCGTAGATCGTCGCCGCCGGGATCGAGTTGTTGCTCGTCCGGTTCGGGTTGCCGGCCGGCAGATCCGACCCCGTGTTCGACGTCGACACGCCGACGCTCCGGCCCGCGGCGGGACCGACCGGGTTGCCGGCGGAGTTCGCCCAGTCGCCGACGTCGACGGTGTCGGTGCCGGCCCGAGTGCACGTGCCGAGCGCCTGGGCGGCGATGCCCGTGCAGATCGTCACCGCGCCCGCGGTCTGGCGGACCGCGACCTGGTTGGTGCCACCGCCGGTGTCGATCTCGGTTGTTCCCGCGGAGACGTCGTCGTCGATCGTCACGGTGTCGTTTCCAGGCCCGAGCTCGACCCGCACGTCCGAGAAGTTGCCGAAGTAGACGACGTCGGCGCTCCAGTCGCTGAGAGTCAGCTCGGACGCCGCCTGTGTGATCTGAACCGGCTGTGCGGTCGTGTACTCGACCTGCTGGCCGCCGGTGTACAGGACCGGCTCGTCTCCCGTCGCCAGGACGGCCTGGCCGGCCAGAGGCAGCGCGTTGCATGTCCGCACGCCCGACTTCGCGTTCGTCGTGCAGACCGGCGTCGCCGTGTACGTGATCTTCACCGGTGCACCGCTCGCGAGCCCCGACTCGGTCGGGGTGAGCTTCAAGACGTTCGCGGCAAGCGTGTAGTCGCCGGCACCGAGCGTCGTCGTGCCGATCGTGATCTTGAGCGAGCTCCGGACCGGCGCCGTGTCGAGCGTGACCGTCGCGCTGCCCGGGTTCCACGTGGTGTCCGTCTCCGTCGAGCTCGTCCCCTGTGGCACGTACTGCTCGCCGTAGCACGACGTGATGCCGGCCGCATCGGTCGTGCACTCGTACACCTGCTCCCCGGCCGAATGCAGCACCGGAGCCGTGTAGGTGACCCCAATCGTGTCGCCGAGGCTGGTCAGCACGCCCGTATTCGTGACCGACTGAAGCGCAGCCTCGGTCGGGTGGAGCGTCAGGGTGTTGTTCGAGACGGTGAAGTCAGCCGCCTTCAGCCTGATCGTCCCGATGGTGATCACGAGCGTGCCGCTGTTCGGCGCCTCGTCGAGGTAGATCGTCTGCGAGTTCGCGGTCGGGTTCCAGTAGTAGGTCTCGCCGACCGTGTGCATCGGCTGGCTCGTGTAGAGGAGCACGCTCCCGGCCGCGTTCTT
Organism: Gaiellaceae bacterium; assembly: GCA_035651895.1. GTDB lineage: Bacteria > Actinomycetota > Thermoleophilia > Gaiellales > Gaiellaceae > PALSA-600. The sequence goes on along the minus strand of DASREW010000027.1, from coordinate 25,555 downwards.
CTGGAGGGTGCTGTCGGCGTTGAGCATCGGGTCGCCTGGCTCGATTGCCTCGGTTCCGCTGTAGACGACCGGCTTCCCGGCCACCGTCAGCGCAGGCGTCTCGACCACGAACGCGAGCTGCACGCAGGCCACCGTGCCGCCGTCGGTGCACGTCGTCGGGATGGTGCGAGCGAGCGTGACCGTCTTGCCGTCCGCGGAGACCGTGTAGTCGGCCCCTTCGGTCAGCAGGTAGATGTCGCTGCCGTCGTAGACGAGCACCGAGACGCTGTGGATGCCGACGCCTGTGTAGTTGGCGATGTAGCTCGCAAGCGTGAAGCTGGTGCCGCTCGCGAGCGACTTGAGCCGCACGGTCTCCGGGGCCTGAGCCGTGTATGCCGGGTCGTTGATCGCGTAGAGGTTGCCGTCGGCGCCGACGAGGTCGTAGACCGGGTCGCCGGGCTGGGCGATGCGGCCCTGGCCGGCCTGGAAGGTGAACGGCGTGGAGCCGGTGTAGACGTAGTTGCCGTTCGCGTCGACGACCTGCTCGCCGCCGAGCGCGTCGACATTCGCGCCGCGCTGCTCGACGACCGGGTCGCAGGCGGTGTGGTAGGCGAGGTCGCTGCTGAGGCCGTCGTTCGCAGCGTCAGCCGGGTGGGTCAACGGCTGGCCGTCAGGCCCGTCGACGACCTGACACGTGAACGGATCGAGCACCGGCGTGCCGGCGACGAAGTAGAGGTTCTTCCCGGAGATCGGGTCGACGACCGGCTCGCCGCCGAAGTAGTAGGCGCTCGCGCCCGACGCCGTGCCGTTCGACAGGATGTGGTCGGTGTTCAGCACCGGCTCGCCGTCGCGATATGAGCCGTCGGTGTACAGCTCGTTCAGCGGGATCTGGTAGCTCGTGACGTTCGCACTGACGCCGTTGGACGATCCGGTGTCGATGATCGTGAGCGTGTCGGCGCCCGACGTGGTCGGCTTCGTCGCGGTGACCGTCGAGTAGTACGGCTCGAGGTGCGACTCGAACACCGGCATGATCGCGGCCGTGTTCTTCGTCGCGTAGACGGACCCGCTGCTCTCGGACTGGACGGCGCCGCCGCTGTGGACGACGATCGGCCCGTTCGTGGTCGTGGCGTCGTACTGGATGCACTGCGTGCCGTTCGGGCACGTGACCGGCATCACCGTGCCGACGTAGCCGGCGGGATCGACCGTCGCGCTGATCGGCGTGAGCCGGCCTGCGGCGTCGACGTAGAGGAGCTCGGGATGGTCGGCCGGGTCGAAGTCGACCGTGTAGGCCGGCGTGTTGAGCGCAACGACGGAGACGTTGTCGACGGCCCAGGTGACGTCGCTTCCGACCTGGCTCTGGAAGATCAGGTCTTCCGACGTGTCTGTCGCGCGGAACTGAACGGTCGCCGACAGCTCGTTCGAGTTGGACGGCTTGACGGCCTGGAAGATCGGATTGCCGGTGCCGGAGCCGACCGACACGAGGAAGCTGTAGATCGTGTCGCCGGCCTGACAGGAGGTCGCGGCGCTGTTGCCGCCGTCGTTGCAGCTCGAGCCGTAGAAGATCAGGTTCGACGGATCCCAGTAGTTGAACGAGACCTGGTAGATCGCGCCGGGCACGAGGCCGCTGATCTCCTGGCTGAGCTCGGGCTGGATGTTCGGGCCGTTGTCGAGGACGAACCCGCCGTTGACCGTGCCGCCGGCGCCGCCGATGTTCACCGATGCCCAGCCGGTCGGGTCGGCGCCGTTCGGCGTCACGGAGGTGTTGAAGTTGCCGTCCTTGACGAGGTTCGCGCCGGTCGACGAGAACGACTCGCCGAACGTCGGATCGACGTAGACCTGCTGGTTCGGCCGGTCGGTGGTCGGCCAGGTGTTCGCCGGATCGATCTTCGGCGTCGCCGTCGGCGTGAGCGTCTCCTTGCCCTGTGCATCCAGGTACACCTGCACGATCGCGTCCGCGACCCCGTTGTGGACGGGCCGGAGGATCTGGCCGTCGGCGGTCGCGCCGGTCAGGTAGGAGACGTCGTCCAGCAGCGTGCCGGTGGCCGCGTCCGTGTCGATCTTGTACGTGTACGACGCGAACCCGAGCGTGCACCAGATCTGGGCGGTGGTGCAGGTGGCGACGGCGTCGGCGTAGACCGCCTGGCCGTACTCGAGCACGCCCTGCTCCTGGACGTTCACCTGGACGAGGTTCCCGCTCCCGACCGACCAGGTGATCTCGCGGAGATCGTTGTTCTTGTCGATCGGCTTCTCGCCGGAGGCGCTGGCGGTCGTCGAGAACCGCACGGTGTCGAGCACTGCGGTGTAGTGCGCCAGGGTGTCGATGCCCGTGAAGCTGAGCGTGCCGTTGGCGTACGTCCAGCCGATCGCATATGCCCCACCGGTCGATTTGCAGAGCCCGCTCGCCGTGTCGAGCGCGCAAAGCGTGTCGCCGGTGTCGTAGCCCTCGGTGATCTGGACGGTGACACCGCTGATCGTGTTGCTCACCGAATCCCAGGTCTGGTTCACGACGTCGAACTGGGAGTCGAACACGTTGATCGTCGAGTCGAGGGTGACCGAGGCCAGGGTCGCGAGGTCCTGAACGTACTGCGACGTGGCGACGCCGAGGGTCTGTCCGATCGACGCCTCGTCGATCACGCCCGCCTCGACCTCGATGTCGCCCGGCTTCGCGTTCGCCGGCAGCTCTCCGGTGTTCGGGCAGGCGTTGAAGGCCGAGTTGCCGGAATCGCCGCCGACGACGCAGAGGAACGAGCTCGCCTGGCCCTGGTAGTACGGGATGCCGTCGATCACATTCCCGGCGCCGGACGACCCGTCTTGCTGGACGACCATGAGCTTCTGCGTGAGGAAGTCCTCGACGAGCGTGCTGTTCGGCAGGTTCGTGTACGTCGTCACCTGATTGGCGTTCGTGGTGATCGGGCTCGAGGTCGTCTTGAGCGCGTCCGCGCCGTCCACGGTGAGGCGGCTCAGGATCCCGCTCAGGTCGCCGGCCGGCGCCTGCACGACGGTGTTGTCGGTGCCGTTGCCGCCCATGAGGAGCGTCGGCGCGCCGACGCCCTCGACGAGGAACGAGTCGGTCCCGGTGCCGCCGTAGACGTAAAGGCTCGGCGCCGGGATCGCCAGGCTGCTCGGTGCGCAGCTCTCGTTGCCGAGCACGCCGGTGCAGATCGCGTCGTCGTCGATCGTGAAGCTGTTGGAGCCCGAAGTCGGGTTCGCGAGGCGCAGCTCGACGTTCTCGACGCCTTCGATCTCGACGCCGTAGTAGTTGTTGCCTTCGACGTCCTTCAGGCCGGTGGTCGGGCTGATGCCGAGGCCGGTGCTTTCGAGGCTCAGGTACGTCTCGGTCTCACCGACCCCGTTCTCGTCGAGCTCCTGGGTGAAGATCGGTGCGCCCGTCACAGGGTTCTCACCGGTCTCTTCCTTCTTCGGCTCCGTCCGCTGCACGAGCTGTCCCGTCTCCGCGGTCGTGCTGTTCTCGTTCTCGTAGATGACGGTGTCGCCGTTCTGCTCGGAGTCGTCGCCGCCGATGATCACGAGCTTGCTCCGCACCTTGGACGCGTCGACGCCGACCGCGTCGAGGATCACCGGCGCAGGCGTGATCGTGACCGGCGGCGGCTGGATCGTCACCGGGGTGGTCGTGTAGGTCTTGCTCGTCGTCGTGACCGTCAGGCCCTGGACGTCGACCAGGACGTACGGATCGAAGAGATCCCACCACCACCAGGCGTACTCGAACGAGATCGAGCTGAAGTTGACCGTGGCGCTGCTGCCGAAGATCGCGTGGAGCAGGGCGGTGATCGGATCGCTCGTCTGCGTGTAGTAGCCGAGGGCGATATCCCAGAACGCCCAGTCGAAGAGATCGAAGCCGATCGTGAAGTCGGTGTAGTTCGTGATGTTGGTCGTGTCGGTGACCGTCGTCGTCGAGACGGTGTAGGCGGGCGGCGTGTAGGTGAACGCCGGCGGCGCATAGACGAGCGGCGGCGGCGTCCCACCGATGTGGATCGTGTCGTCGCCTGCGCCGCCGTTGACGGTGACGGTGAGGTTCGGGTTGGTGGCGAGCACCCAGATGTCATCGTTGCCGCCGCCGCCGTCGACCTCGATCGCCTCGATGTTCGTGAACGTGACGATCCTGCCGGCGCCTGCGATGTAGGTGTCGGTGACGATGAACGTGTCGTCGAGCGGCGTGCCGACGATGACGATCGTGTCGTAGCCGGAGCCGCCGTTGATCAGCACCGGCGCGTCCTGCACGTACTGGTAGCGGTTCGAGCCCGAGCCACCGAAGAGCGTCGTCAGGTTCGTGACCTCGTCGGGCTTGTTCGGGTTCTGCTTCAGCTCGAGGAACGTCTCGATCACGAACGTGTCGTCGCCCGCGTCGCCGGCCAGGTACAGCATCCCGACGTTGTGGTCGACCTCGAAGTAGTCGTCGTTGGTCCCGCCGAGGACGTAGAGCGGTGCGGTGTTGCCGTTCGTCATGTGCGCCGTGTCGGCGACGGGGACACCGTTCGGGTACTCGAGCGTGCGGTTGCCCGGATCGGGAACGAGCGGCACGGTGCCGATGATCATGCTGTCGTCGCCGGCGCCGAGGTTGACGACGGTGGTGACGGACGTGTCGTTCGAGAGCACATGATCGTCGCCGCCCAGCGTGTAGATCTCGAGCCGGTCGACACCCTGCGCGCTGATCTGCTCGGTCGAGGTGACGCTCGCGTCGATGTACATGATCGCGCCCGCGCCCGAGCCGGACGAGTTCAGCGTCAGCGTGTCCGCCTGGTTCGTGCCGAAGACGACCAGGTCGTCGCTGCCGGACGCCCCACCCGAGTCGATGATCTGGATCTGGGCCGTGCTGCCCGCCGCGTTCGTGATCACGTAGTACTCGGGCAGGTCGGCGTCCGGGTTGCCGGTGTTGTCGGCGTTGTCGAGGATCGCGTTGCCGTTCCAGGTCGTGACGTTGAGCGCGCCCTGGCCCGCGACCCAGATCTTCCCGTCGACGTCGTTGACGACGATGGTGTTGTTCCCGTCGCCGCCCGTGAGGTCTGCGGCCGCGAAGATCCCGGCGATGTTCTCGACGGTGGCGCTCCGCCACTGCTCGCCGTAGCCCGGCTGGCGGAAGTCGGTGGTCGGGTCGGTGCTCGAGCCCGGATCCTCGGTGTCCTGCATGTCGGTCTGCATGTCCGACTCGAGCGCGTAGACGCCTGCGGCCTCGGCGTACGGCGTGTTGCCGGCGTCGTTCAGCACCTGGCCGGTGATGAAGATGTTGCCGAAGAGGCCGAGGTCGGTGTTCTGCGTCTCGACGAGGGTGTCGAGCGCGACGGGGTTGCCGTGCGAGTCGACGTTCTCGCTCTTGAACGTGTCGAGGCCGAACCCGCCGGTGAGGACATCCGCGCCGGTGCCGCCGTCGATCACGTCGTTGAACGGCGAGCCGATCAGCCGGTCGTTGCCGTCACCGCTCGGGTTGCTCGCGCTGATCGGCTCGCCGTCGCCGCCCTCGAGAACGAGCGCGACGATGTCCCGCGGACTGGTGCTCGGAAGCGCCTGGCCGATGGGGGTGCCGAGCAGGCTCGCGTCGATCGTGTCGTCGCCGTCCTTGCCGTTGATGATCAGCGTGTCGCCGTTGGAGGCGGCCCGCACCGTGTCGCGGATGTAGTAGCGCTCGCTCCAGCTGTTGTCGTTCGCGACGGTCCGGATGACCGCGATCCCGGGCCCGGTCGGATCGTTGCCGGAGACCGTGAAGTTGTCGGAGCTCGAGCCGCCGTCGAGCTCGACCGAATCCGCCGCGTTGTCATTCGCGCCGACGTCGATGCTCAGGATCTCGACGCTCGAGTCCTGCAGGTCGCCGACGTCGAGCGAGTCAGCGCCCGCGCCGAGGCCGAGGTCGATCTCGTGGAAGCCGTTCGTCTTCAGGGCGCCGCCGGCAGCGCTCGAGACGTCGACGTCGTGGTTCGTTGCGAAGCCCGCGTCCTTGCCGATCGTGATCGCGTCGGCACCCGACGTGGCCGTGATCACGAGCGTGTCGTTACCGCTTGCCGCGGTGCTCGACCCGCCGTAGACGGTCGGGAAGGAAGTCGTCGGCATGTTCAGCTCGATCGTGTCGTCGCCGTCGCCGCCCTGAATCGAGTCGTGCGAGCCGCGGGAGACGATCACGTCGTTACCGCCGAGGCCGTTCAGAACCTCATTGGCGCCGAAGCCGCCGGTGATCGAGTCGCCGGCGCTACCGCCGTTGATCGTCACGCTCGCGGCCGTGCTGTTGTCGACGATGTAGTCGCCCGAGTTGTCGCCCCACACGACCACCGTGCCGCCGGCGTCCGCGCCGATCACGATCACGTCCGGGTTGGAGGTGTCGCCGCCCTGGTTGGCCGCACTCTGGGTGTTCACCGATCCGAGCTTCAGGTGCCCGCTGCTGTCGAAGTCCGACGTCGAAGCCTGCGTCCCCACGCCGTCGACAACCGCGCCGCCCGAGCCGTCGTAGAGCAGCGTGTCGAGCCCACCGCCGCCGCCCATGTAGACCTGCGAGAGCACTCCCTTGTCGACGATGATCGTGTCGTTGCCCGCGCCACCGTAGGCGTAGATCGAGGCGACGTGAGCGAACGTCTGGGAGTGGCCGAAGGCCGAGATCTGGATCGTCTCGTCACCCGCCGTGCCGCCGACGTGATCGATCGTGAACGACTCGTCCTGGGTGAGCTCGGAGACGCCGCGACCCTCGAACGGGCCGTTCGCAAGGGCGCGGCTGCCCATGTTCAGCTCGAGCGCCTGCGGCCCGACTCCCTTGCCGGGCGCGGTCGCGATCCAGTCGGCCGTCCCGGCGGACGGGCTGGTGCTGGCCCCGGCCGCGGAGTCGGTCACGGGGCCGGCGAGGTAGATCGGGTGCGGCAGCTGGACGGTGCCGATGTCGAAGTTCGCCGTCGCGCTGAACGAGAAGAACAGGATGTGGATCTTCACCTCGACGGAGGCGACGAGCTCGACGGTGCCGGTGCCGTGCGCCGTGAGGGTCGCGCCGATGCCGACGCTCGCAAGTGAGAAGCCGAACGCGTTGACGGAGACGCTGGCGCTGAAGCTGACGCCGAAGCTGTACTCGTTGCCTTCGCAGCTGTCGCCGTAGGAGGCGCAGCTGTTCTCGGTCAGCCAGGCGGCGACGTCGAAGTTGCCGCTCAGCCCGAACGAGCTCGAGCCGATCGTGATGCCGCCGTTCAGGTCGACGCCGAAGTGGCCGCTCGAGTCGACCCAGCCGACCGCGTTCAGCGTCGCGAGGCCGAAGAAGTCGGCGCTGCCGCTGAAGCCGAAGAACCACTGGCCGTCGCCGATCGTCTCGCTGACGAAGGTGTGCGAGCCCGGTGTGCCGTACGTGACTTGCTGATTGCCACCGACGACGACGTCGACCGACGTGTTGAGATTGATGACGGAGAGCAGGCTGACCGTGCCGTCGATGTGCAGCCGGAACGAGTTGGCGGTGATGAGCACGCCGTTCGCCGTGTGGTCGGTGTTCGTCGTGTTCAGGCGGATCTGGCCGTTGCCCTTGATCGTGATGATGTCGAAGACGTCGAAGTTGATCCCGACGTTGAGCTGGAGCACGAGCCCGGTGTCCTGCGGCCCGTCGTAGTAGATGCCGGCGAAGCCGCTTGCGTTCAGGAAGATCGGGCCGAGCGCGAGCGTGACGTTGAAGTCGAGCGTGAACGCGCTCTGGGTGATCGCGATCGTCAGCGAGCCGGACGCCTGGACGATGTTGATGAAGTCGATCTCACCGGTGATCGAGAACAGGAAGCCCGGCTGGACCGTGACCTTGCCCGCGACGGTGCCGGTGTCGAACGTCACGGCGTGCGACGAGGTGCTGAAGGCGAGCGTTGCGCTCGCGTTGAAGTTGAGCCCGAGGCCGTGGCCGAAGTCGGCGCCGACGCTCATGTTCGCGTAGATCGTCAGCCCGGTGGAGTCGATCGCGAGGTATCCGGTCGCCTGTAGGCCGGCGCCGATTCCCTGCAGCGAGACGGTCGCGGAGAACAGCACCGTGATCGAGAACGGATCGGTCGCGAAGCCGAACTCGAAGTTGCCCTCGATGTCGACGAGGTTCGCGACCACGAGCTTGCCGCCGAACTTCAGGAAGAAGCCCGGGTCGATCGTCACGCCGTCCGGACGGCCGTCCTGGCCGTCGGTGTACTCGATCGCGCCGGTTCCGTCCTCGACCACCTGGTAGCAGTCGTTGACACCGTTCGCGTTCGGGTCGGCCGAGCATGAGTTGGGGTTCAGGTCGCCGTTCGTCAGGAACGTGACGACCTTGCCGTTGTAACTCGAGCCGTCGGCCCACTCGTTGATCTCGAGCACGAAGTAGCCGTCGAACGTCACTCCCGGAAGGTCGCTGGAGTCGAGTGCCAGGGTTACGCGGCCGATCACGCCCGGGACTCCGACATCCGAGCCGTCCGGCATGCCCACGTAGACGCCGAGGTCGATCGAGCCGGAGAGCGACCCGAGGTACTGGATGTTCGTCGCGACGGCGCCCTGGATCCTGATGAAGCTCGGCGCATTGTTGAGCCCGACCTGCGTCGTGATCGCGAGCACGCCGCCGAGCGTGATCACGCCGCCGAGGGTGATCGAGCCGGTGACGACGGCCTGGAAGTACCAGCCGCTCGCGCTGTCCCCCGACGAGCGCGAGCCGTCGAGGTTCGGCGCCGCGCCGTAGATCGTGATCTTGGCCGGGAAGTCCGACGGAAGGACGTCGAGGAACTCCGCCGGGACGTTGAAGACCTGATCCTGGCCGGTCGAGTTGAAGGTGACCTTGACGCTGCCCTGGAACGAGAAGATCGGCTTGCCGCCGGCGCCGGTGATGCTGCTGAGCCCGGAGGAGTCGCTCCCCGACGACGGGCCGACGCCGACGCCGATCTGGAGGTCGAACATGCCGGCGATCCCGACGTCGGTGCCGCCGCCGCCCTGGCCGACGTTGTAGTTGACGAAGACGAGGCCCGTGACGCGGCCCTCGAGGCCGATCGGGACGATGCTGCCGCCGGCGGTCATGAAGATCGTCAGCTGCGTGGCGCTGATCTGGAGCAGGAAGCCGCCGTCGATGTGCAGCCACTCGTCGCTGTCGGCGGGCCTGGTGCCCGCGCCCTGCGCGAGCGCCGCCTTCGCGGCGGTCGGGTTGTAGACGGTCAGCCCGCCGACGACCTCGAGCTCGAACGACAGCGGCGCGAGGCTGTAGGTGCGCTTCTCGCCGCTGACGACGAGAACCTGGTTCCCGTTCGCGTCGGTCTGGGTCTGGATGAAGTACTGCGAGCCGTCGCTCAGCAGGATCTTCCACTCGGCGCCCGGAGTGATGCCCTCGATCTTCGCGCCGGCCAGCTCGTCGGCCGTCAAGGCGTTGGTGCCGCTCGCGAAGGTGATCGTGCGCCCGTTGTCGAGCTGGAGCGGCTGTCCCGGCGCGCTGCCCGTCTCGAGCGCAGAGATCAGACCGCTCGAGAGCGCAACCGGGTCGAAGGTGTCGGTCGGGAGCTGGCCGATCAGCGACGAGTCGATCGTGAAGATCGCGTCGCCCGGAATGCCGGCGAGCGAGATCGATGGCGTCTGCGTCTGCGTCGTCAGGTTCACCTCGAGGAGCGCCGAGCCCTGCAGGTAAATGCCGTACTGCTGCAGGAAGTCGAAGTTCGTCGCGAACGCGGCGACGCCGTAGAAGGTGACGTTCGACAGGCCGGCGCCCACGTCGAGCACGAAGTCGGCGGCGCCGGAGGCGATGTTGCCGATCTTGTAGATCGTCATCGTGCCGTTGGCCTTCAGCTCGAGGTGCAGGCCGTCGGTCGTGTTGATCGTCAGCTTCACGTCGCCGGTGATCCCGAGGAGCGGATCCTGGATCGTGTCGCCGAAGAGGCCGCCCGAGTTCAGCGCCATGCCGCCCGAGAGCTCGATGAAGAAGTCGCGCTGCTCCGTCCCGCTCTGCTGCTGGACCTGGTCGATCGTCCGGAAGCTGTACGTGCTGCCGACGCCCTGGTCGCCCTCGGTATCGCCCCACGAACCGGCAACGATCTGGACACGCACGGTGCCGGCGGCGAACGCGCCGGTCAGGTAGTAGCGGTAGAGCCCGTTGCCGAGGTTGGTCGGCGCGTTGCCGGAGTCGACGGTGACGCCGTTCGCGCCGCTGCCGCTGAACGTCACCTCGTTGCCGTTGATGCCGGAGAGCGTCACGCCTGTCGCCTCGGCGTACTGGACGTCGACGTAGGTGTCGCCGGTCAGGACGCCGGTGAGGGACGCGATCGCCGGGTTGGTGCCGCCGTTCTGGATCGCGAGGCTGACGTTCGTGACGGTGACGTTGCCGCTCCGGAGCGTGCCGGTGGTGAAGAAGCGGAAGACGTACGTGTCGGTGTTCGGGTCGTACGAGAGGAAGACCGGCGCTTCGGTCGTGTCGACGGAGATCGAGTCGGTCTCGCCGGCCGGCGCGATCGTCAGCGACTGGGCGGTCACGGTGGTCGGGTCGAGCGTCTCACCGGCCGGCAGGACGAGGGTGACGTCGACGAAGCTGCGCTGGTTGATCGTGTCGACCCCGCCCGAGCCGCCCTGCTGCGGGTTCTCGAGCTGGGCGGTGAGCGCGAGGATCGTGAAGCTGTCCGTGCTCGCCGAATTCGGGGTCTCGCTCGGGTTCGTGGCGGCGCCGTTCGTCGCGTCGAACGAGCCGGCGATGAAGTCGAGGTTGACAGCGCCGGCAGCGAAGGTGCCGCTGACGTAGTACCGGAAGGTCGTCGCGCTGCCGGGAAGTTGCGTCGGGGCGGCGTCGGTGACGAGCTGCACGCCGGCGGCGCCGGGGCCGGAAAGCGTGAACTCGGGTGCGCTGTCCTCGATCGACGCGAGATCGAGCGAGTCGCCGGCGGTCGGCGTCAGGTGGACGTCGATGTAATGGAGGTTCGGTGTCGCGACGCCGTCGACGGTGAAGCTCGCCGGGGCCACCGGGCCGATGAAGTTCGCGTTGTTGAACGTGATCGAGACGTCGCTGCCGGTGCCCGTGTAGGTGCCGGTCGTCCAGTAGCGGTAGACCCAGGTCGAGCCGCTCTGCGAGATCAGCAGCGGTGCCTGCGAGGTGTCGATCGACCAGCTCGTGCCGTAGCCCGGGCCGGTGATCGTGAACTGGCTCGTCGCCGGCGCGTCGGGCTGCGAGCCGCTGACCAGCGCGAACGGGATGTCGATGTAGCCCTCGTCGTTGAAGCTGCCCGCGCCGACCGTCGAGCCGGAGACCGGGTTCGTCAGCCCGCCGGTCGGGCCGAGAACCGTGAAGGTCGACGTCAGGCCGGCGAAGTGCTGGCCCTTGCTGTCCGCCAGCGCGTTCGTGGCGCCGAAGGTGAGCGAGACGGCGCCCGCCGTGAAGGAGCCGTCGAGGAAGAAGCGGTAGGTGCCCTTGCCGAGCGAGATCGCGTTCTGGCTGTCGACCGAGATCGTCGCGCCGGTCTCACTGATGCTCGTGATCAGGCTGGATGCAAGCGTCGCCGGCAGAAGGCTGGTCTGCCCGTTGACGAAGGACGCCCCGGCCGACGGCGCGAAGGTGACGTCGATGTAGGTGTGCGGCGTGCCGAGCGCGGCCAGCTGCGTCGAGGTGAAGGCGTCGGTCTCGAGCGGCAGCGCCGAGGCGGGATCGACGTAGCTCCAGCTGCCCGAGCCGAAGGTGACGACCAGGTTCGAGGACGCGGCCAGGTTCGTCCCGCTCGCGATCGTCGTGTTGCCGAGGCTCTTGATCCGGTAGGCGACGGTCTGCCCGTCGATCAGCACGGTCGGCGCGTAGCTCGTGTCGATCGTCCACGTCGAGCCGTAACCGGCCCCGCTCAGCGTGAACGGCAGCGAGGTGAGCGAGGCCGGATCGATCGCCACGACACCCGGGGCGGCGGTGACGGCCACCGGAGTGGTCAGGTTCGCGTCGGTCGTTGCGGACGTGCCACCGCCGACGGGCACGACGTTCCACCCGTCGGAGGAGAACGTCGCCGTGACCACGCCGGCGCCGACCGGCCCGGTGAGGCGGTAGCGGACGGTGAAGCCGTCACCGAGCACCTCGGGTGCGACATGCGTGTCGATGTTCCAGCTCGCCCCGTAGCCGGCGCCCGAGAGCGTGAACGGCAGCGACGACGCCGAGAGCGACGTGCCGTCGATCTCGTAGCCGGTCCCGTGGGTGCCCGTCGGGAACGTCACGTCGAGGTAGTCGACGCCCGGGAAGGCGATGTCGATCGACTCACCGTCGGCGGCGAAGGAGTCACCGACGGCGCCGACGGCAACCCCGGCAACGTCGTTTGCCACTGCGGTGCCGCCGTTCTGCTTGACGTTCCAGCCGGCGCTCGTGAAGTTCACGGTGACCGTGCCGGCGCCGACCGTGCCGTCGCCGATCGTGCTGATCGCGAAGCGAACGGTGTAGCCGCTGACCACCGTCGCCGCGACTGCCGGGTTGATCTCCCAGTCGGTCCCGTAGCCGTCGCCGCTGATCGTGAACGGCAGCGGCGTCGTCGAGATCGAGGTCGCATCCAGCGCCCACCCGCTGGCCGCCAGCTGATCGGCGCCCGCGGGGAATGTCACGTCGATCGTCGTCGCGTTGGCGGCGAGCGTGGACGTGGTCGCGAGCCAGCCGCTCACGACACCGCCGCCGTTCGCCTTGACCGCCCACGGCTGGGCGCCGGTGAACGTCGCCGTGCCGGCGGTGAGCGCGCCGGTGATGTCGATGCGGTACTCGACGGTGAAGCCGTTGAGCACGTTCGCCGCGTAGTTCGAATCGATCGACCAGCCGCTCGCGCCGGTCAACGTGAACTGGTTGCTGCTGTGGGTCGTCGCGTTGAAGGTCAGCGAGGTCGGGTCGATCGCGTAGTTGCCGTGGTCGAGGCCGCCGTCGGGGAACGTCACGTCGACCGAGGTCGCCGCCGGGATCGTCTCGTTGACCGTGCCCGCAGTCGCGGTGCTCGCCACGGCGGCGTTCGTGCCCTGCTTGACCTTCCAGCCGGTCACGGTCGTGAACGTGACGGTGACCGCTCCGCCCGCCGGGTTGAGCGCCCCGGACTTGATCGAGTACTCCACGGTGAAGCCGTTGCCGACGACCTTCGCCGACGCCGGATCGAGCACGGCGTTACCGAAACCGGCGCCGCTGATGCTGAACGGCAGCGACGTGGTCGACAGGGACGTCGGGTCGATGGCGTACCCGACCTGCTGGTTGGGATCGAACGGGAAGCTGATGTCGACGGTCGTCGGGGTGACGAAGGTCACCGTGCCGGTCGCGACGCCGGTCGTCGTGCTCGACTCGCTCGTGTCGGTCGGCAGGACGTTCCACGAGCCCGGGGTGAAGACCGCGTTCACCGCACCGCTGGCCGCGAGCGCGCCGAGCACGTGGTAGCGGACGGTGAAGCCGTCGCCGACAACCTCAGGCGCGATCGTGCGATCGATGTAGAGGGAGCCGAGCCCCGCGCCGCCGAGCGTGAACTGGTCGAAGGAGAGGAGCGACGTCGGGTCGATCGCGTAGCCGACGTGCTGGCCGGCGGGGTACGGGAAGCTCACGTCGATCGTCCCGGTCCCGGCGTCGACCGTGACGACCGACGAGAGCGTCTCGGTGACGGGAACGCCGCCGGGCACGAACACCGCGGCGACGCAGGCGACGCCGAGTGCGGTCGTGTTGGCGGCGGTGCAGTTACTCGTGTCGAAGCTGCCGGTGACCCAGAAGCGCACGGTGCCGCTCGTCGACGTCGGCGTGCCGACCACGACCGGCTTCTGGGTCGTGTCGATCTTCGCCGTGCCGACGCCGGATCCGGCCAGGGTGACGATCGACGCCGTCGAGCTCGCGAGCGCCGTCCAGTCGATCGTCGTGCCGGCGGGCGCGTTGACCTGGATGTCGACGTAGGTGCGGCCGTCGATCGTGTTGATGTCGATGCCGCTGCCGTTCGGGTTCGTCACCGCGCCGGTCACACCGGTCACGTCGAGCGTGAACGGCGACACGTCCGTGGTCGTGCCGGTCGTGTCCGCCCAGCCGGGAACGTCGATCGTGGTCGTGCCCGCCGCCCACTGCCCGGTGTAGAGGTAGCGGAAGACCGTCACGTGGTCGGTCTCGGCCTGCGCCTCGCTGACGTACGTGGCGGTCGGGATGCCCGTGGTCTGGCTGGTGACGAGCTCGATGCCGTACGGCCCGCTCAGGTCGGTGCCGTTCACCGTGACGTGCGGGACCGAGGCGCCGTAGATCGTCGTGTAGTCGAGCGTGCCGCCGTTGGCCGGCGTGTAGACGACGTCGACGTAGTGGACGGTGGTGATCGAGCCGACGCTCGAGAATGCCGACCCGTCGGTCGCGTTCTGCACGGTGTTGCCGCTGCCGTCGCTGAGCGTCCAGCCGCCCGCGAGCGGCGTCAGCGTGACGCCGGTCACGGTGCCTGTGAGCGTGAGGAAGTAGCGGTAGGTCGTCCCGCTCTGGAGGACCGGCCCGGCAGCGAGGGTCGCGGTGCCGCCGCCGGTCGCCGCGACGGTGAACTCATTGCCGTCGATCGTGCTCGTGTTCAGCGTGTCGCCGCCGGACACGGCGAACGTCACGTCGATGTAGCTGACGGTCGTGCTGTTCGCGGCGTTGACGTCGATCGACGTGGAGCCGTTCGCCTGGATACCGACCGGCGCGCTGACGCTGGTCGTCGGCGTCGCGATCGAGAACGTGCCGCTGCTCTCGCTGCTCAGCCCGGCGGTGTCGCTCCACGCACCGTCGGCGAACGTGACCGTGACCTTGGCAGAGCTGAAGGTCGTCCCCGGCGTGAAGTAGTAGCGGTAGATGTCGGTGCCCGCGATCTGGGTGTACGTGCCCGAGAGCGCCACACCGGCGAGCGTGTGGTCATTGCCGTCGGTGAACGTCACCTTGGACGGATCGGTGATCGGCTGGTTGACCGTCTGGTTCGCAGTTGCGGCGAGCATGACGTCGATGTACGGGGTGTCGAGGTGCACGCCGTTCGCTGCGATCGCGATCTCGCCCGCCTTGCAGGCAACCGCGTCACCAGTGTTGTCGACATCGCCCCAGCCGTTGCAGCTTCCGTTGTTGTCGGTCGACGCGGTCAGCGTCAGGCTGGTCGGATCGACGTTGCCGGTCGACGTGATCCAGTAGCGGTACGTGTAGGTCGTCGGCGTCGAGCTGATCAGCACCGGCGCCTGCGTGTCGTCGAGCGTCACCGTGCCGCCGGTCGCGTTCACGGTGAACTCCGGCGCGAGGTCGGCGACCGACGACTCGTCGAGCGTGTCGCCGGACGGCGGCGTGAACGTCACGTCGAGGTAGCCCTCGTCGTCGAGCTGGCTGGCCGCGACCGTGCCGCCGTCGGTCGGTCCGGCAAGCGACGCCGTGGGCGAGTCAGGTGCGGTGTCGGTCGTCGTGAACGTGACCTCCTGCCCCTGCGCGTTCTCGAAGCCCATCTGGAGCTTCCCGTACAGGGTGAGGATCTGCACCTGGTCGGGGACGTCGGCGAGGAAGAGCACGGTCGCCGAGCCCTGCGCGATCTTCGACAGGTTCGCGTACAGCTTGCCGCTGACGCTGAGGTTGTTGTCGGCGAAGTTGAGCTTGCCCTCGACGAAGATCTTCCCGTCGGTCGAGAGCTCGATCGTCACCTGGCCGTTGAAGAGCTGCTGCGACGTGTAGATCGAGTAGATCGTCGCCGAGCCGATGATCGTCATCGGCGAGGTGAACGCGGCCGCCCAGCCGCTCTGGCCCGGGTTCGCAAGGCTCGCCTGGTACTGCGCCACGACCTGCTGCTTCACCTGCGCGAGCCACTGGTCGGGTGTGATCTCCGTCGGCGAAGACGCCGCGAGCTGCTGCAGCTGCAGCGGGTCGGTGTAGTCGGGGAGCGAATGGAAGAACTGGACGCCGCCGGCGAAGTCGTTGATCGAGAGACCGGTGTCGGGGTCGAGCAGGATCCCCTCGGGCAGGTCGACGCTGATGAACACGTCGAGCGGGCCGAGCTGCGACAGCGCGAGCTGGATCGTGAACCCGGCCATGCCGGCCATCGAGAAGCCGCCCTGGAGACCGGCGAAGAACACGCGCGACGCGACCGGGGTCGTCGTGTCCGTGTCGGCGATCAGGGCGCCGTTCTTGTCGAGCTTGAGGATGCCTCCGATCAGCTCGGCGTCGAGCTCGCCGCCGAAGAGATCGCCCTTCACCTCGACGCCGATCGACGAGATGCCGATGATCGGGAACTCGCCGTCGATCAACTTGCCGATGTCGATCTGGATCCCCTGGATCGAGCCCGAGAACGTGAGGCCGTCGAGTCCCTGGATGCCGGTCACGCTCGCCGAGAGCGTCAGGATGAAGTTGGTCGGATCGGTGTTGATGTTCGGCCACGACAGGCCGATCGAGTCGATCTGAATCGGCAGCCAGCTCGGCCACTGGAAGCTGCTGCCCTGGGCGGCGCCGACCGAGAACGCGACGCTGAAGTTCGGGCCGGCCTGGAAGCTGCCGTCGCCGAGGATCGCGAAGCTCGTCGCGGTGCCGGAGATCACGAGCCCGCCGGCGGTCAGCGTCGCGCCGACGGACTGGAAGCTGACGAGGTCGTCGGTCGGGCCGGCGCCCGTGTTGATCTTGAAGTTCGACGCGGTCAGCGTGAGGAACGAGCCGAGATTGAGCGTGAGCTGGTCGGCCGAGAAGACGAACGACTGCAGCCCCTGGTCGTTGAAGTTGAAGGTGGCGCTGACCGCGACCTTGTCTGCGTCGGGGCCGTCCGTGATCGAGCCGCTGACCGCCTTGCCGGGCAGGAACTGGACGCCGCCGGAGGAGAGCGTGATCCCGCTCGTGCCGCCCGGCCCGGTCGACAGGAAGTGACCGGCCGCGTAGCCGAAGTTGTTGACCGCGATCTCGAGATCGTTGAAGACGATGAGGTTCAGGAGGTTGATCCCGCCGGCCGGCGCGACCTTGACGTCGGCGCTCCCGAGCGTGAAGCCGTCCGAGTAGACGACGAGGTTGCTGACGCCGCCGCTGACACCTGCGAAGGCCGGGAAGCTGATCTGCGCCGAGCCGATCGTGACCATCGGGTCGCCGCTGCCGTACTTCTGGTTGGCGGTCGGGTCGTAGTTGATCGAGATGCCGCTGGCGGTGACGTCGACGGCACCCGGAACGTTGACCTCGAGCTTCGAGACGGCGAGCGTGAACTTGCCCGGCACGCTGAAGGCGGCGAGCACGGCCGACGGGTCGCTGCTGATGTCGGGAACCGCCTTGGCGAGCTTCTCGAGGTCGACCTCCACGTAGAACACGGCGTCGATGCCGGTGAGGCTCGCCGTCGCGGCGCCGAGGTTGAGCGTCGCGCTGCTCAGGCCGAGGGCGATCGCGAGCGTCAGCGTGCCCTTGTCCATCGACATGTCGGCGAGGCTGACCGACGCGCCCGAGACGGTCAGCGGGCCGAGGCTGAACGAGCTCGACGAGCTCGCCTCGTTCGGGTCGGTAGGCGTGATCGTGAACGTCGAGACGCCGCCCGCGCCCTGCTGCGTGCCGCCGCCGCTCGGCAGGATGATCGACCACGTGCCCGGGTTGAACGTGACCGTGGCGGTACCGGCCACGAGCTGCGTCGGATCGGCGATCGCGTACCGGTAGGTGTTGCCCGTCAGGAGCGTCGGCGAGAGCAGCGCAATCGTCTGTGCGGCACCACCCGCGGTGGGCGTGATCGTGAGCGTGACCTCACCGCCGTTGATCGTCGATCCGTCCACGGTCGCGCCGTCGGTGCCCGGGTCGAACGTGACGTCGAGGTACGGGCGCTCGGTGAGCGCGTCGAGCCCGATCGTCGCGCCGTTCTTCGGGCTCGCGAGCTTCGCCGTGGGAACGTCCGCGAGATAGAACGACTGCGACGAGGCGACGTTCCGGTCGCCCTTGTTGTCGGCGAAGCCGTTCGCGACGAAGGTCACCGTGACCGTGCTGTACGGGTCGGTCTGGCTGGTGGCGAACGAGCCGCTGAAGTTGAACCTGAAGAGGCCCGGCGTGGACGGGTCGGCGGTGACGGACGTGACCGACACGCCGCTCGCGCCGGCGCCGCTGAGCTTCACGGTCGCAGCCGTGACGGAGCTCGAGTTGATGCCCGTGCCGCTGTAGTCGGTGAACTGCACGTCGAAGTAGTGCTGGTTGTTGATCGCGGTCAGCTCGGCGTCCGTGACGGCTTCGCCGTCATACGGGAGGTACAGGTCGGCGGTCGGCGCGACGGGCGTCGTCGGCGGCGTGATGCTGAGCGTGTTCAGGCTGTTCGCCGGATCGGTGTTGCCGTTGAAGACCGACACGCCGTTCAACTGGAGGCTCTCGAGCTGGAAGCCGACGCCGCCGCCGAACGAGAAGCGGGCGTCGCCGTCGAGAGCGAACACCGGCACCATCTTGCTGTCGATCGGCACGTCGATCGCGAGCTGGGCAGTCGGGATGTCCACGTCGACGCGGCCGCTCGGGCTCAGCTTGAACGTGGCGGTCGACCCGCCGGTGCCCACGTCGACGACACCGCCGAAGTCGAGGTCGAGGCCGGTGACGTCGACCTCCTCGACCCAGGCGCCCGAGCTGAAGCTCGAATCGATGGCCGTCTGCGGCGCACCTGAGGTGTTGATGCGGACGGTGACGGTGCCGGTCGTCAGGGTCAGGCCGTCGAGACCGACGATGCTCGCCGAGCCGGCGGCGTAGATCGCGAACTTGCTCGAGTCGGTGGGATCGACGTAGGCCCGGAACGTCGACGTGGTGATCAAGAGCCCGATCGCGTCCGGGTTGATCGCGCCGGTTGCCTGACCGCCTTCGCGGTACGGCCCGTCGCCGAAGAAGAGATCGACCTTCGACGCCGTGTAGATCCCGGTCGCCGAGTTGAACGTGAACGAGCCGGCGGTGAGCGTGACGAAGTCGCCGAGATCGATGCTCACGTTGCCGAGACCGATGCTCCACGAGTGGGCGGCGATGTCGCCGTAGTTGCCTGCGCCGTCGGGCACGCCGACGTCGACCGTCGCCGTGCCGACCGGGATCTGCTCCTCCGTGAACGAGCTGCCCGTCGTGTTGAACGTGATCGTGACGGTCGCGCCCGCGCTGACCCCGCTCGAGCCAGAGCCACCGATGCTCCCCGAGATCGTCCCGTCGATGCGCCCGACGATGCCGCCGTTCCCGATGATGAGCGCGCCGGCGCCGTTCGCCAGATCGCCGGTGACCGGGCCGGCCGTGAGGTGGGAGGCGACGTTCGCGGCGGCGACGACGAACTGGCCGTTCACCTCTTCGAGCGAGAACGTGCCGGACAGGCTGTACACGGTCCCGGCGATATCGATCTTGAACGGGTTCGCGGTGGGCAGCGTCAGCGTCACGCTGAAGTACGGGCCACCCGGCAGCGACAGTGTCTGGGTCGAGCCGTCGATCAGGTTGAACGTGTTGTTCACGCCCGTCGTGGCCGTGTTGAAGGCGATCGTGGCGGTCGCCGAGAAGCTCGCGCCGAAGCAGCTCGACGTCGTGCAGGTGGCGGGATCCGAGCCGGCGCTCCATGAGATCGTGTTGGTGCCGGTGGACAGCGACCCGGCGACCCCGGCGCTCGTGATCGCGAAGAGCCCGGTGACCGGCGGCGAGATCGTGAAGGTGCCGAGCGTGAAGGTCGGGCTCTGCACGGCAACCTGGATGATCTGGCCGCCGTTGTGGTCGGTCGTGTCCTCGAAGGTCACGTCGGCCTCGACGGAGACGCCCGCGATCGTGAACTTGAGGTGGCCCTTCGCCTGGAGCGTCGGCCCCGCGTAGCCGAGCGTCAGTGCGGTCCCCGGAATCGGAAGGCCGCCGCCTGCGAGCTTGGTGAAGTCGACGCCGACGTTGGCCGTGGTCGAGCCGTCCACGTCGACCTCGAAGTTGGTCGCGGTGACGTCGACCAGAGGCACGTTCACGAGCCCGGCGGAGCCGCCCGTCACCTCGAGCGCGTAGAAGCTCTGCGAGCCGTCGGCCGTGCGCAGGAGCGCGAGCCCGAACGTCACGTTCGTGATCTCGAGCCCGATGGCCGAGGTCGAGCCGGTGGTGTACGGCCCGTCGATGCCGACGAAGACGGAGACGTTGGTGCCGCCGACCGTGAGCACGTTGATGTTGCTGACCGTCGACTCGCTCTGGGTCTTGGTGTTGTCGAGCGTGACGCTGGAAAGCGGTGCGCCCTCGGTGAACGTGAAGCTGTCGGCGTGGACGTAGACGAAACCGCCGAAGGCGAGTGTCGCGTTCGTCACCTTCGCCTGCACCAGGTAGCCGCTGAAGTCGAGCGTCGGCAGGTCGGCGAGCGGGTGATCCTTGAGGTCGAGGGCGTCGGCCTTGTTGCCGGTGCTCGCCTCGTTCACGTCGATCTCGACGTTGCCGGCTGTGAGCGTGACGCCGGGGACGCCGACGAGCGCGACACCGCCGGATGCCTTCAGCGCCGTGTACGTAATCGTGCCGCTCTCCGACTTGATCACGGCGAGCGCCAGGCTGCCGTTCGTGAGCGAGACGCCGATCGCGTCGGCGGTGCCGCCGGCCGTTCCGAAGAACGCGTTCACGTTGGAGACGCTGATCTCGAGGACGTCCGCGTCGCTGAGGCCGCCCGCCGCGATGTCCTTCTCCGATGAGAAGGCGAAGTCGCCGCTGATCGTGACGTCGCTGTCGAGGTTCAGGTTGAGCGAGCCGGAGACCGCGAAGTCGACCTCGTTGGCGAACGCGAGCTTGACCGTGGTCGGGCTCGTGCCGGGCTCGGTGAGGACCGAGAGCCCGCCGCCGGCGAGCTTCGTGAAGTCGACGACCGCCCCACCCGCGGAGCTGGTGTTCATCTGGACGTCGAGCGTCCCGGAGAGCTGGAACGAGGACGGGAGCCCGACGACCTGGACGGTTCCGCTCGCGTCGAGCGCCGTGTAGGTGACCGAGCCGGCCTTCAGGACCGCCAGGCCGATCTGGACGCCCGAGAGCTCGACGCCGACGTCCCCGGTCGCCTTGCCGTCGCCTCCGACCCGGGCGCCGGTGCCCGCGAAGAGCTGGCCGTTGCCGATCCCGATCTCGAGCGCCGAGACGGTGGTGGTGTGGGTTGCTCCGGCGAGCGTGACGTTGAGCGAGCCGGTCGTCTGGAACACGAAGTCGCCGGTCGCGGCCAGGAAGCTGCCGAACGCGAGCTCTGCGCCCTTCGCAGCGACCTGGAGCAGCGAGCCGCTGAAGTTGATCGTGAGACCGCTGATCGTCAGACCGCCGGAAGGGAAGGCGACCTTCCAGTCGAGCGGGCTCGCGCCGGTGCCGCTCGCCTCGTTGACCTGGACGTCGACCTCGGTCGCGGAGAGCGTGAAGCCGCTCGGCAGCCCTGCGAAGTGCGGATCGTCCAGCTGCGCGTACGCCGCCGTCCAGGTGCGACCGTCGCCGGCTGCGGTCGAGGTCAGGATCGCGACCGCGACGGTGCCGCTCGTGCTGAAGCCGATCCCGTCGATGCCGACGAAGAGGTTGTTCGCGCTGAACGAGATCTCGGTGAGCGTCCCGTGCGCGAGCGTGACCGGCGCCGTCGCGGTGCCGACGTTCACGGCTGTCTCCGAGACGTTCGTGAGCGTGAAGCCGAGGGAGTCCGCGGTGACGAGGCTGAAGAGGTTTGCGCCGGTCAGCGTTCCCGAGACGGAGAAGTCGACGTTGCCGGAAAGCGTGATGCCGCTATTCGGGACGGTGCTCCAGTTGAGTGGTGCCGCGGCCACGCCGTTGAAGGAGCCGCTCGCCTTGTTGACGCCGACGTTGATCGAGATGCCGGTGAACGAGATGCCCGGGATGCCGATGACGCTGGCGCCGGTGATGCTCGCCTGCACCGCGTACCAGGAGCGCGGGTCGTTCGTGTTCGTAGGCGTGAACTCGGCGAGGTCGAGGGTGCCGGCCGTGACCTGGAAGCCGACGCTCGACGTGCCGATCGTCAGGTTCGAGACCGCGACCGAGAGCGTGAACAACGTCCCTACGACGCCGCCGACCGTCTCCGACGTGTCGGAGAGGCTGAAGGTCGTGGTCCCGCTGACGACGTTGAAGACATTGAGGCTGACCGAGCCCGAGATCGCGATCGCCACGAGCGTCTTGTCGGAGAAGGTCTCGGTGACCGACCCGGTCGGCACCGGAACGGTGGCGGTGACCGACGTGGTGTCGTTCCATACCTGGTTCGCCGAGTCGTAGAAGAACACGTCCTTCGTCCAGTCGAGCGCACCAACCGCGCTGCCGCTGAACTCGTTGACGTCGACCTTCACGTTCGAGACGGTGAATGTGACATCCGGGATGCCGTTCCCGAGAACAGCACTCCCGACCGTCCCGGTGAGGGTCGTCCACTGCCCCGTCGACGTCGAGATGACTGCAAGCGCGAGGGTGGCGTTGCTGACGACGAGGCCGGAGGGGCCGCCGAGGTAGAGCGACTTCCCGACAGGCACGGTCAGTGCGAGCGTCGTCAGGGTCGCACAGCTCAGAGGCGCAGGATCGGTCGTCGGCGGCCCGCGCGCGCACGTGTTGCTGACGGCGGAAACCGGGCCGGACGTGCCGGTCGGATCGATTGCGACCGTCTGCTGGGTGAACGAGAAGCCGACGGTGCCGCTGATGACGCCGAAGAGGTTGATCGTCGCGACGCCGGAGGCGGCGAGGATCCCGCCGGTCAGATTGACCGGGATATTCGCGACGACGAGCTGGTCCGGGGTCCCGCCGAAGCTCGTGTCGCCGTTCAGGTTGAGCGCCTTCGTCCAGTCGAGCGGCGTCGCGCCGGTGCCGGATGCGGCGTTGTAGCTGAACTTGAACGAGGTGACCGTCAGGTCGAGATCGGAGATCGGCGACGTAAAGGTCGCGGAGTTCGCCGTGCCCTCGATCGCCGTCCAGCTGTCGCCGTTCGACGCGGAGATCGACGCGACCACGAGCGAAGCGTCACTGATGCTGAAGCTGGCGCCTCCCGTCCCGATCGTGAAGACGCCGTCGGGATGGGCTGCGGTGCCGATGGCCAGCGCGAAGGTGAGGAGCGTGGCGCCGTTGAGAGTCGTGGTGCCGCCGCTTCCGTTCGGGATCTGCAGCGAGATGGTCTGACTGGTCAGCTCGAAGTAGGCGTCCTGGATCGTGACCACGCCGCCGATCACCAGGGTCACGTAACCACTGACCGCAAGCTTGTTGCCGCTGAGGGTGATCGCGTGCGCGCCGGTCTGATCGTTCGTGTCGGGATCGATCTTGGCGCCGCCGCCAAGCACCGCAGTCCAGTCGATCGGCGTCGCGCCGACGGACGCGTAGTTGAACGAGACGTCGAGGCCGGTGACGGAGGCGGTATCGACACCGGGGATCGTGAGAGTCGCCCCGAGACCGAAGCCCTGGACGGCGACCCAGCGGCGCGCATCGCTTGCTGCCGCCGGTGCGAGCGCAGCAACGACGAGCGTGCCGTTGTTGATCGTGAGGTTGAGCCCGCTGACGCCGGCGACGAGCTCGTGCGTTGCGTCGAACCCGAGCGCGAAGGTGAACAGCGTCGCGTTGGTCAAGTCGTCAAGCGGATTGCCGTCGATGTGCGCGTCGGCAACCGTCTGGCGTGAGAACGAGACCGCTGCGCTGCCGGTGAGGATCCCGAAGATGTTCAGGTCGGTCAGGGTGCCCTTGGCCTTGAACTGGTCGACCGCGAGCTCACCGGCGCCGAACGGGTCGGCGACGGCGTTGTTGCTCCCGTCCTTCAGCGACGTCCAGTCGAGCGCGGCGGCGCCGTTGCCCTGGTTGACCTCGACGTCCAGCCCGGCGACGCCCGCGCTCAGCGCGGGAACGCTGAGCGTCGCGGTGACGCCGTTCGCGTAGAAGCCGTACCAGCTGCGGTTGTCGCCCTGGATCGCCGTGCCGTCCTGGTTCGTCGGAGCGAACAGCGCGACGACGAGGTTGTTGCCGGTGAACTGGACGCCGATCGACGTCGTGCCGACGGCGAGGTGGACGTTCGTGAGCTTGAAGCTGAGGACGTCGCCGAAGACGGTCGTCGGGTTCGGATCGGTGTCGATGTCGGCGGTCACGCCAGTCGTCTTGGCGATCTCGAAGTGGGTCGTGCCGGAGACGAGCCCGTCGACGTCGATCGAGGCGTCACCGGACACGTCGAGCGGCGTGTCGCCCGTGTAGGCGATCGTGTGCGTGGCACCCGCGGCGTCGACCACCGAGAGGCCGCCGGACGGGAACGCGACCGCCCAGTCGAGCGGAGTTGCACCGGTGCCGGCCTCGTTGAGCTCGACCACGAGCGAGGTCGCGGTCAGGAGAAGGCCGGTGACCTGGAACTTGCCGGCGCTGAGGTCGGCCTTGACCGCGGTCCACGAGCGGTGGTCGCTCGAGGCGGTCGGCGTCAGCGACGCGACGAGGATGCCGCCGCCGGTGACGCCGAACCCGACCGGGCCGACTCCGACGTTCAGGTCGAGGTTCGTGAGCGTGACGGTCGTCAGGGTGCCGCTCGAGAGCGTGTTGCCGTGACCGTCGTCAAGGCTCGTGACTGCCTGCGTCGCGACGGCGAAGGACGCGCTGCCGGTGATGAGGCCGTCGGCGAGCGTGACCGTGGCGGAGCCGGAGAGCTGGAGCGTCTTCGCGCTCGTCAGGTCGAGCGTCACCGTCGTCGTCGTGTTGCCGCTCGTCGGCAGGGTCAGCGACACGGTCTGCTTTGCGACCGTGGAGTTGTTCGCGCCGCCTCCGGCGCCGATGCTCTTCGTCCAGTTGAGCACCTGCGGCGTGAGCGGCGTGGCGCCGGACTTGTTCGGGTCGGTGTACGTGCCGCTGACGCTGTTCAGGCTCAGCCCGAGCGACGAGACGGTCAGCCCGACACCGGGCACGTTGAGGCTTGCCTGGAGGTTGCTCGCCTCGAGTGCAGTCCACGAGCGGGTGTCGAAGGCGGCGTCTGCGGTGTTCGGGGTCAGGATCCCGACGATCAGCGAGCCACCGGTGACCGTGATGCCGACGCCGGACGAGCCGACGCTGAGGCAGCCCGCGGTGATGTTGTTGGTCGGGTCGCACTGGGTCGGATCGACGGAGAGCCCGACGGTGAGAAGGGTCGCGTCGTTCAGGTCGGGCCCGAGCGCACTGCCCGTCCAGGCCGAGCCGGTCTGCAGCTCGAGCTTGCCGTCGCCGTCGACGTCGACGCTGACCGTCTGGATCTCCAGGCCGAACGACACGGTGCCCTGAAGCAGTCCGCTGGCGATGTTCACGGACGCGGTGCCGGCCAGCTCTTCCTTGATCGATCCGTCGAGCGCCGCGATCGACGCCGGCAAAACGGTCATCAGCGACGACGTCTTCCAGTCGAAGCCGTCCGCGTCGACGATTGCCGACCCGTTCGTGACCGTCAGCGACAGCAGCGACGTGCCGGTCTGGAGCGACCCGGAGAGACCGCTCGCGACCAGTGCGATGTGCTTGGTTCCGCCGACGGTACCGGCCGCAATGTCGATGGTTGCGCCAGACACCGCGAGACCGATGGGGCCGTCCTTGACCGACCATTGCGTCGAATCGGGGTTGCTTGTGTCGATGCCGCCGCCGATCCCGACAAACAAATGGGCGTTCGAAAGTTCGAGTAGCACGACTGAGTCGTTGCCGCTGCTCTGCTCGGTGACCGTGAACCCGGACGCCAGATCGACAAAGCCGCCGAAGCCGGCCGCGAGCTGACCCGACACCTTGAGCGTCGTGCCGGCGACAAGCGCCGCGTCGAAGGTGTGGAAGTCGGCGCCGGTCGGGTTGACG
>DASREW010000026.1:0-17769 GCA_035651895.1 Gaiellaceae bacterium | reverse complement strand
CGACGCTGCGCTCGCGCTCGGCGGCCGAGAAGGCGCTCGTGGTCGAGCGGCTGCGAACCGAGGTCGTGCCGCTCCTCGCGGCGGGGCGGATCGACGTGCCGGTCGAGGCGACGTTCCCGCTGACGCAGGCGCAGGAGGCGTACGAGCGCTTCGCCGCCGGCGGCAAGTTCGGGAAGCTCGTCATCTGCCCGTGACCGCACGCTCCGTCGAGACGCCGATCGGCACGCTCGGGCTCGTCGCGTCGGCGGACGGGCTCGAGCGCGTGCTCTGGTCGGACGCCGGCCTCGAGCGCGGCGGGCGGTCGCGCGTGCTCGACGCCGCGGCGGCGCAGCTCGAGGCGTACTTCGCCGGGACACTCACCTCGTTCGAGGTGCCCCTCGCCCTCGGCGGGACCGACTTCCAGCGCCGCTGCTGGCACGCGCTCGCGACGATCCCGTACGGGCAGACCGTCAGCTACGGCGAGCAGGCGCGCCGGCTCGGTCTCGGCCCGGACGCGGCGCGCGCGGTCGGCGCCGCGAACGGGCAGAATCCGCTGCCGCTCGTGCTGCCGTGTCACCGCGTCATCGGTGCGAACGGCTCGCTCACCGGCTTCGGCGGCGGCCTGCACGTGAAGCGGTTCCTGCTCGAGCACGAAGGGGCGCTGCTAAAGCTCTGACGTCGCTTCCTCTCGGTGCCGCGGTCGCCAGGTGACGATGCCCGCGCCGAAGAGGAGCAGCTCGACGAGCGTGATCGCGAGGCGGTTGAGGATCGTGACGTCGAGCGCAGGGCCGCTCGACGTGATCGCGAGCAGCAGCCCGTACATCGACGCCTCGCGTGCGCCGAGCCCCGACGGCAGGAACACGGCGAGGACGGCGACGATCGCACCGACCGCAGAGACACCGCCGAGGAACGGGATCGTGGAGATGCCCGGGTCGCTGCCGAGGCTGCGCAGCATGAAGTACACGGCGAAGCCGCCGAGCACCCACGTCGCGCAGTAGAAGAGCAGCAGGAGCATCGTCAGCCCGAACGGCAGCGGGTCGATGGAGTGCGCGCCGAAGGGGCGCAGCAGCTTGGCCGACAGCGGCCGGAAGACGCGCGGGTGGAGGAGGGACGCGAGCAGGACGGCGAACGGGATCAGCGCCCAGAGCGGCGCGTGCACGCCCCGCACCCACGCGAGGCTGACGACGAACACGATCACGCCCGAGATCGCGGACAGTCCGGCCTCGACGAGGATCGACGCGAGCACCGTCGGCGTGTCGGTCACGTCGGCCGAGCGCCGCAGCGCAACGGTGCGCGCGGCCGGCGTCCAGACGCCGCCGGGCAGGTACTTGGCGAGCATCGACACCATCTCGGCCTGCAGGGCGGCGCGGTACGGCACCCGGATCGCCCACGCGTCGAGCATCCGAATCCAGCCGAGGATGAAGACGAGGTAGTAGGCAGCGATCGTCGCGAAACCGAGCGCGAGGTAGTCGAACTTCGCATGCTCGAGGCGCGGCGCCGCCTTGTGCCACTGGTCGACGACCGCCCAGGCGCACAGGGCCACCGTCGCAAGGACGAGGAAGATCTGGATCGCCTTCGAGATGCGCGGGTGTGCTTTGAGCCACGCGAGCGCGCGGCGGCCCGCCCGGATGGTCCCCGCATAGGAGAGGGTCACGTTACGAGTCTGCCGCATCGTTACCCTCTGAGGGTGGAGCATCCCGAGCGCAGCCACCCGAACGTCACCCTCACCGTGCTCTCGGTGGCCGGGCTCGCGTTCTCGATGCTGAGCTCGGCCGTCGTGCCGGCGCTGCCGACGATCCAGCACGACCTGCACACGTCCGAGAACGGCGTCGCGTGGGTGCTCACGGGCTACCTGCTTTCGGCGTCCGTCGGCACGGCGATCCTCGGCCGGCTCGGTGACATGTACGGCAAGGAGCGCCTGCTCGTGTGGACGCTGATCGTGCTCAGCGGCGGCACGCTGCTCGCCGGCGTCTCGAGCTCGCTGGCGCTGCTGATCGTCGCACGCGTCATCCAGGGCGCCGGCGGCGGCGTCTTCCCGCTCGCGTTCGGGATCATCCGCGACGAGTTCCCACGCGAGAAGGTGGCGGGCAGCATCGGGCTGATGTCGGCGCTGCTCGGCGTCGGCGGCGGCGTCGGGATCGTGCTCGGCGGTTTGATCGTCGAGCACCTCAGCTGGCACTGGCTCTTCTGGCTGCCGCTCGCCGTGCTCGTCGTCGCGACCGTCTGCACGTGGCGGTTCGTGCCGGAGTCGCCGGTTCGCGTTCCCGGCCGCATCAACTGGCTCGCGGCCGCGCTGATGAGCGCGGGCATGACCCTCGTCCTCGTCGCCGTCAGCGAGACGACCGTGTGGGGCTGGGGCGGGACGAAGACGATCGTGATGCTCGCCGCGGGCGTTCTCTTCTGCGTCGCGTGGGTTCTCGTCGAGGTGCGCAGCAAGGAGCCGCTCATCGACATGAGGCTGATGCGCGTGCGCGCGGTCTGGACGGCGAACGTGACCGCCTTCCTGCTCGGCGCCGGGATGTACTCGTCCTTCATCGTCTTCCCGCAGTTCGCGCAGCTGCCGAAGAGCACCGGCTTCGGCTTCGGCGCGTCGATCGTCGTCTCGGCGCTGTACCTCCTGCCGTCGACTGTCGGCATGTTCGTCGTCGGCTTCTTCGCGGGACGCATCGCGGCGCGCTTCGGGTCGAAGGCCGCGCTGGTCGCCGGGTCGGCAGTCACCGGGGTGGCGTTCGGCTGGCTCGCGGTCGCGCACGGCCACCCGTACGACATGCTGATCAGCGCCGCGCTCCTCGGCATCGGGATCGGCCTTGCGTTCGCCGCGCTCGGGAACATCGTCATCCAGGCGGTGTCCGACCACGAGACGGGCGTCGCGAGCGGCATGAACACCGTCATGCGCACGGTCGGCGGCGCGCTCGGCGGCCAGCTGGTCGCGACGTTCCTCGCCGACCACGTGAGCAACGGCAACCCGACCGTCACCGGCTTCACCGACGGCTTCGTGCTCTCGACGTGCTTCCTCGCCGTGTGCACCGTCGCCGCGCTGCTCGTCCCGGGCAGGCGCTCGGCCGCGTACGTGGCCGACTTCGAGGACGCAGCCGCGGCCGATTGATGATCCGCGTCCGCTTCGCGCCGAGCCCGACCGGAACGCTGCACGTCGGAAGCGCGCTCAGCGCGGTCGCGAACAGGCGCTTCGGCGACTGGCTGCTGCTCCGCATCGACGACACGGACGCGGCGCGCAACGTCCCGGGCGGCGTCGAGCGCATCGTCGAGGACCTGCAGTGGCTCGGGCTCGAGTGGGACGAGGGTCCCGTTCGCCAGAGCGAGCGAGCGTCGCGGCACCTCGAGGCTGCGAGCGTCGCCGGCCTGCCGCAGCGCTTCCAGGGCGTGATGCTGTGGCGCGACGACGGCTCGCCGACGTTCCATCTCGCGAGCGTCGTCGACGACGTCGACTTCGAGATCACGCACGTGATCCGTGGCTCCGATCACCGCTCGATGAACGAAGAGCTGCACGCAGACCTCCACCGCGCACTCGGCACGAAGCCGCCGCACGTCATCCATCACGGCCTGATCGTCGGCGCGGACGGGAAGAAGCTCTCGAAGCGCGAGGGCGGCACGACGATCGCGTCGCTTCGCGAGAGCGGCTTTCCCGGCGAGGCCGTGCGCGCCTATCTCGAGGAGCTCGACCTGCCGCGCCACGACGTGCATTTCGACCTCGACCGCATCCGGTCGCTGTCGGTCGACGTGCTCTCGCGCCTCGACGACGCCGAGCTCGCCGAGCGCGTCGGCGTCCCCGTCGAGGCGGCGGCGCTCGCCCGCGGCGCGCACGACCTGGTCGAGGCGCGGGCCCTCGCCGCTGCGGTGCTCGAGCCGGTCAGTGTCGACCCCACGCAGAGCCCGGAGACGCTCGCGCGCTTCACCGAGCTGCGCTCGACTCTTCCGGATGTTCTCTCGAAGGACGACGCGAAGTCGCTTGTCCGCGAGCTGAAGGCGGTCGGCGGCGACCTGCGCTCGCTGCGGCTCGCGCTCACCGGAGCGCCGCGTGGGCCGGAGCTGTGGGCGGTGCTGCGCGCGCTGCCGCGCGACGAGGCGTTGCGCCGCGCATTACCCTCGTAGCGTGAGGTTGTACGACACCGCCACACGCTCGCTCGTCGAGCTGCCGCCCGCACCGGGTCCGATCCGGATGTACTTCTGCGGCCCGACGGTCTACGCGCGGGCGCACATCGGCAACGCGCGGCCGTTCATCGTCGGCATGTGGCTCCGCTCGTGGCTGCGCGCGACCGGATACGAGGCGGTGCTCGTCCACAACATCACCGACATCAACGACAAGATCTACGACGCCGCGCCGGGCGCGAGCGCGGAGCTCGCTGCGCGCGCGACGGAGTGGTACCTCGAGGACACCGGCGACTTCGGGCTCGGGATGCCCGACCACCTGCCGAAGGCAACCGAGTCGGTGCCGCAGATCGTCGCCTTCATCTCCGAGCTGGTCGAGCGCGGGTACGCCTACGAGAGCGGCGGCGACGTCTACTTCCGCATCGCGCGCTTTCCCGACTACGGCCGGCTCTCCGGCCAGCGCCCCGATCAGGTCGAGCAGGGCGAGGAGCCGAGCTCGCTCAAGGAGGATCCGCGCGACTTCGCGCTCTGGAAGGCGAACAAGCCCGCGACCGAGGACACGTGGTGGGACTCGCCCTGGGGCCACGGCCGTCCGGGCTGGCACATCGAGTGCTCGGTGATGGCCGAGGAGATCCTCGGGCCCGCGTTCGAGATCCACGGCGGCGGGCTCGACCTCGTCTTCCCGCATCACGAGAACGAGGTTGCGCAGTCGCATGCGCTCGGTCATCCGTTCGCCCAGATCTGGGCGCACAACGGGATGCTCCGCCCGGTCGGCGGCGCCAAGATGTCGAAGTCGGAGGGGAACTTCGAGACGATGCGCGACGCGCTCGACCGGTTCGGCCGCGAGACGCTGCTCGTCTTCTTCCTGACCGCCTCGTGGCGAAAGCCGATCGACTACTCCGACGAGACGGTCGGGCAGGCGGCCGCCCGGCTCGAGACGCTCCGCAACGCGTTCACGCTAACCGCGGCGGACCACGACGAGTCGCGCTGGCAGGCCTTCGCCGACGCGCTCGACGACGACTTCGACACGCCGGCCGCGCTGGCCGTCCTGCACGAGTGGGCCTCGTCGGGCCAGCTCGAGCTGCTGCGCCGGGGGCTGGCCGTCTTCGGGCTCGAGTCGGTGGGCGAGCGCGAAGAGGCGCCCGCCGAGGTTGCCGAGCTCGCCGGGCGGCGCGCCGCCGCACGCGCCGACAAGGACTTCGAGACGTCCGACCGCTTGCGCGACGAGCTGGCCGCGTTCGGCTGGACGATGCGCGACGAGCCGGGCGGCGGCTTTACTCTCGTTCGTGACGCCTGATCTCGTCTACGGCCGCCGCGCCGTCCGCGAAGCGCTGCGCGGACGGCGGGAGGTGCTCGAGGTCTGGGCGACCGAGCGGGCGGTCAAGGCAGAGCCCTGGCTCGCCGAGGCGAAGCCGAAGCAGAAGCTCGACCGCGACCTCGCCGAGCGCGCCGAGACGCGCGACCACCAGGGCGTGCTCGCGCTGGTCGAGCCGTACCGCTACGCCGACGCCTACGAGCTGGCCGCGGCCGAGAAGCCGCTGCTCGCCGTGCTCGACCGCGTCACCGATCCGCGCAACCTCGGCGCCGTCTGCCGAAGCGCCGAAGGGGCGGGGGCGACCGGGGTCGTCGTGCCGGCGCACGGCTCCGCCGTCGTGACGCCCGCGGTCGCCCGCGCCTCGGCCGGGGCCGTCGAGCACCTGCCGGTCGCGGTCGTCACCAACCTCGCCCGCTACCTCGAGGAGGTGAAGGGCGGCGACCTGTGGGTCTACGGCGCGGCGGGCGAGGCGGCCGCGCGGTCGATGTGGGAGACCGATCTCTCCGGCGGCGTCGCCCTCGTCCTCGGCGCGGAGGGCAAGGGGCTGCGCCCGCTCGTCCGCCGGACCTGCGACGCGCTCGTCTCGATCCCGCTCGCCGGGGCCGTCGAGTCGCTCAACGTCTCCGTCGCCGCCGCGGTGCTCCTGTACGAGGCGCGGCGGCAACGCGGTGCGTAACGAGCTCTATCTGTTCGACGGCTACAACCTCCTCCACGCCGGCGGGTTCGCGGATGCGCGCGAGCTGCGCGACGCACTCGCGAGCTACGTGGCCGTTCGGGGCGCCCGGGGAATCGTCGTCTTCGACGGCCACGGTGACCTCGTCGGCCGCGGCCCGCTCGAGGTGCGCTACGCGCCGCACGCCGACACCCTGCTCGAGCGGCTCGCGGCCGAGCACCGCGTCCGCGACGAGGTCGTCCTCGTCACGAGCGACGCGACCCTCAAGGCGACCTCCGGCGTCGGCGTCGCCAAGGTCGCCTCGGCCGACTTCGCGCGCGAGCTCGAGACCGCGCCGCACCACGAGGAGCGGCCGCAGGGGCTCGGCGGGAAACTGGACGCGGAAACCCGCGCGCGCCTCGAACGGCTGCGTCGAGGCGAGTAAATGGGTCCAGTGCAATTCAGTCTTGTGCTCCTTGCGGGACCATGCTAGATTCACCTCAACCTAAGGGTGAGACTTTCATGGTGCTGGACGGAAGCTCACCTGGAAAACGTCCGCAAATACCGGGGGTAATCCACCGTGACCGTCCGTACCGCAGTCGCTCCGAAATCGCCGCAGAAGGTTCAACGAGAGCTTGAGGATTTGCAGCTCGTCCTGAAGGCGCGCAATGGCTCGAGCGCCGCGATGGACGCGCTGATCCGCCGCTACACGTCGTTCGTCCGGCTGAAGGCGAGCTCGTATTTCCTCGCCGGCGGCGACTCGGAGGACCTGATCCAGGAGGGGCTCGTCGGCCTCTACAAGGCCGTGCGCGATTTCCGGCCGGACAAGGAGACCTCGTTCCGCTCGTTCGCGGAGCTCTGCGTGACGCGCCAGATCATCACGGCGATCAAGACGGCGACCCGGTTCAAGCACGCCCCGCTCAACTCGTACGTGTCGTTCAGCCACACCCCTGCCGGGCAGGAGGGCGACGACTGCACGCTCGGCGACGCGCTGCCGGGGCCGGCGGTCAACGACCCGTCGGTGCGGGTGATCTCGACCGAGGAGCTGCAGTCGCTCGTCGGCTGCCTGTCGACCACACTCTCGCCGCTCGAGGCGGACGCCCTCCGCCTGTACCTCGAGGGCTCGTCCTACGAGCAGATGGCCGAGGAGCTCGGCTGCGACACGAAGACGATCGACAACGCGCTCCAGCGGGTGAAGCGGAAGATCCTCACCCACCAGGCTTCGCGCGCCGTCATGCAGTAACCCTGGAACTTGGTTCGCCTCCGGCGAGCAAGTTCCCGAGTTGCCTCGCGTACCATGGCGGGTGCGCCGGAGTAGCTCAGTTGGTAGAGCAGGGCTCTTGTAAAGCTCAGGCCGGGGGTTCGAGTCCCCCCTCCGGCTCTCCTCAGGCCGCGGTCTTCTCGCGCCGCGCCGGCTGCGCGGCCACCGGCAGCTCGACGAAGAACTTCGAGCCCTTGCCGTTGTTGCCGTCGACCCAGATGCGGCCGTCGAGGCGGCGCACGAGCTCCTGGCAGATGTAGAGCCCGAGGCCGGTGCCCCCGATCCCACGGGTCATGTTCGGGTCGAGGCGATAGAACTTCTCGAAGACGCGCCGGCGCTCCGAGACGGGGATGCCGAGGCCCTGATCGGCCACCGTCCAGAGAACGCCGCGCTCGCCGCGGGCGAGCTCGATGTGCACCGGGCCGCCGTCGGGTGAGTACTTGACGGCATTCTCGAGCAGGTTGACGAGCACCTGACGGAGCTGCTGCTCGTCCGCCGCGACGGCCGGAAGCGTCTCCGGCACCGTGAACTCGATCGTGATGCCGTCGGGAAGATGCGCCTCGGCGGCGTCGATCACTGTCCGGGTGAGCTTCTCCGCGTCGACGGTCCCGATCTCCAGCTGCAGCTGGCCCGAGTCGAGATGCGAGGCGAGGAGCACGTCGTTGACGATCTCGGCGAGCCGGTTCGACTCTTCGGCGACGACCTCGAGCAGGCGCGCCCGCATCTCCGGATCGATCTGCAGGTCGGGGCGGCGCAGCGTCACCGCCGCGCCGTAGATCGCGGCGAGCGGCGTTCGCAGCTCGTGCGAGACCGTCGCGACGAAGTCCGAGCGCATCCGCTCCAGCCCGCGCTCCTCGGTGAGGTCGCGGAACGCGTAGACCGTGCCGCCGTCGAAGTGCACGCCGGAGAACGACAGCCACAGCTCGCGGCCGTCGATCTCGACGGGGACGGTCTGCGGCCGCCCCTCGACTGCGACCGAAGCGATGTTCTCGAGGTAGCCGGGAATCACGTCGCGCGCCCGCCGCCCGAGCACCTCGCTCTCGTCGAGCCCCGTGATCTGCACCGCCGCGTCGTTCCAGAGCAGGATCCGCTCCGCCGGATCGATGAGCACGACGCCGTCGGCGATCGTCTCGAGGGCACGGGCCGCTCGGGCGCGGCGCTCGACCTCTTCGTAGAGCTGGGCGTTCTCGATGATCGACTCGACGCGCAGCGAAAGCTCCTCCGCGGTCCGGAGATCGTCCTCGCCGAACCGGCGCCCCGACTCGGCGGCGACGAGCGTGATCGCGGCGACGACCACTCCGCCGGCGAAGACCGGCACGCAGATGTACGACCGGAGCTGCAGCTCGCGCAACAGCTCGAGGTGCATCTCGTCGGACGCGCCTTCGCACAGCATCGCGTCGGTGATCTCGGGAACGAACACCGGCGATCCCGAGGCGAACACGCCGGCCGAGCCCATCGCGTGCTCGCGGTAGCGGTCGCGGAGCTCGGTGGCGAAGATCACCTTCGCCGGGTCGGTGTGCGCGACCGCGATCGTGGTCAGCGTGCCGTCTGCTTCGCGGACGTCGATGCTGCACCAGTCGGCGATGCGCGAGACCGCCAGGTCGGCGAGGGACTTCATCGACGTGCGCCAGTCGAGTGACGACGACAGCGTCGCTCCCGCATCGAGCAGGAAGCGCTGCGCTTGCTCGATGCGCTTGCGGTCGTCGATGTCGGTCGCAGTGCCGATCCAGAAATCGTCGACCGGAATCGACCGTCCCAGGTGCCACCGGTAGCTGCCGTCGGCGGCGCGGAACCGGTACTCCGCCTCGAAGACCGAGGCGTCCCGCAACGTCTCGGCGCGCCGCGCTGCGACGTGCGGCAGATCCTCCGGATGAACGACACGCGTCCAGACGTGCTCGTCGACCTCGTCGTCGCTCATCCCGGTGTACTCGAACCAGCGCCGGTTGAAGTAGGTGGTGTTGCCGTGGGCGTCGGAGGTCCACACGATCTGCGGCATCGCATCGGCGAGCTGGCGATAGCGCTCGTCGCTCGTCCGGCGCAGCTCCGCGAGCTCGCGCGCCGCCAGCTCCTCGGCCTGTTCGCGAATCTGGCGGCTCTTCTCCCAGAGCTCGACGAAGACGGCGACCTTGGCGCGGAGCAGCTCCGGATCGAACGGCTTGAAGACGTAGTCGACCGCGCCGACCTCGTAGCCGCGGAAGACATGCCCCTCCTCCTTCGAGAGCGCCGTCAGGAAGATGATCGGGATCGTGCTCGTGCGATCGCGCTGCTTGATCACCTCGGCGACCTCGAAGCCGTCCATCTCCGGCATCTGGACGTCGAGCAGGATCACCGCGAAGTCGTCCCGGTCGAGGAGCGTTCGGAGCGCCTCCGCGCCGGAGCTGGCCGAGACGAGGTCGTGGCCGAGCGGCTCGAGGATCGCGCGCAGCGCAAGCAGGTTCTGCGGCCGGTCGTCGACGAGGAGCAGAGAGGGCACTACGAACAGAGCTCCAGAAGGGTGGAGGCGAGCTCGCCGATCGACGCGACGCGTGCGTTCGGGACGGCGGCGAGCGCGGCGAGGGGCATCTCAGGACGCACGGCGGTGTCCGGGTCCTGGACGATCGCGGTGCCGCCGAGCTCGGCGACGCGCTTGAGCCCGGCCGCGCCGTCCGCGTTCGCGCCGGTGAGGACGACGCCGACGCACCGCTCGCGGTGCGATTCCGCTGCGGTCGTGAGCAGGACGTCGATCGACGGCCGCGCGTAGAGGACGGGCTCGTCGGTCGAAAGGGCGAGGGAATGTTCTTCGACGAGCAGGTGGTAGTCGGGCGGCGCGACGAACACCGTCCCGTTCTCCAGCTCATCCTTGTCGCTCGCCTCGCGCACACGGAGACGCGTGACGGCGCCGAGCAGATCGCGATACGCGGTCGGATGCGACTCGGACGAGCGGTGCTGCGCGACGACGATCGCGGCCGGAAGGTCGGCAGGCAGCTCCGCGAGCACTTCCCGCAGCACGTCGAGACCACCCCAGGACGCCCCGATCGTCACCAGATTCCTCATCTCACCTTCCGGTAC
The DNA here is from genome assembly GCA_035651895.1 of Gaiellaceae bacterium. GTDB lineage: Bacteria > Actinomycetota > Thermoleophilia > Gaiellales > Gaiellaceae > PALSA-600. Next base: position 7,407 of record DASREW010000026.1, on the reverse strand, counting down.
AGCTTCTCCACGGGATCGAGCTCCTCGTAGCGGTCCTCGAACCCGGTGAACCTGATCGACTCCTTGTGCCCGAGCGCGAGAATCCCGAACCGCTCGAGGCTGTCGTGGAAGAGCCGGTGAACGCGGTTCTGCAGCGACCGGTCGAAGTAGATCATCACGTTGCGGCAGAGAATGAGGTTGAACTCGTTGAACACGCCGTCCTGCACGAGGTTGTGCGGCGCCCACACGACGTTCTCGGTGAGCGTGCGTTCGAACAGCGCGCCCTCGTATTTTGCGTGGTAGTACTCGGAGAACGCGCGCGTGCCGCCGGCGCGGATGTAGTTCTCGGTGTACTCGCGCATCTTGTCGAGCGGGAACACGCCTGCACGCGCGCGGTCAAGCACAACTTCGTTGATGTCGGTCGCGTAGATCCGAGTGCGGTCGTACAGGCCTTCCTCGGTGAGCATGATCGCGAGCGAATAGACCTCCTCGCCGGTCGAACAGCCGGCGACCCAGATGCGGGTGAACGGATAGGTGTGCAGGAGCGGCGCGACCTGCCTGCGCAGCGCGAGATGGAACGTCGGGTCGCGGAACATCGACGTGACGTTGATCGAGAGGTCGAGGAGCAGCCGCTCCATCGCTTCCGGCTCGTGCAGGACGCGTTCGAGCAGCCCGGAGATCGACTGGACTCCTTCCTCGGCGATCCGCCGTTCGACGCGCCGCTTCAGCGACGCAGCCGCGTACTCGCGGAAGTCGAAGCCGTACTGGCGGTAGATGCCTTCGAGGAGCAGCTGGAGCTCGATCGTCTCGAGATCCAGCCGCCCCTCGGCGGAGTCCGCGTGCGGTGGGTCTACCTGTATAGCCACACGCGCATCAGCGACAGCAGCTGGTCGGTGTCGACCGGCTTGGTGATGTAGTCGGACGCGCCCGACGCGATCGACTTCTCGCGGTCGCCCTTCATCGCCTTCGCGGTCAGGGAGATGATCGGAAGCTTCGCGAACTTCGGCTCCTCGCGGATCTTCCGCATCGCCTCGTAGCCGTCGAGCTCCGGCATCATGATGTCCATCAGCACGAGGTCGATGGTCGGGTCGGCCTGCAGCGTCGCGATCGCCTCGTTGCCGTTCTCGGCGAACTGCACCTCCATGCCTTGCCGCTCGAGAACCGATGCGAGCGCGAACACGTTCCGCACGTCGTCGTCGGCGATCAGGACGCGCTTCCCCTTGAACACCTCGTCGGAGGAGTGGAGCTGCTCGAGCATCCGGCGCTTCTCCGCCGGCAGCTTCGACTCGACGCGGTGCAGGAAGAGCGCGGTCTCGTCGAGCAGGCGCTCGGGCGAACGAACGTCCTTGACGATGATCGTCTCGGCGTACTTCTTCAGCCGCGTCTCCTCGCGCCGCGTGAGGTCGCGACCGGTGTAGACGATCACCGGCAGGTTCTGCCAGCGCTCGTCGGTCTTCACCTTCTCGAGCAGCGTGAAGCCGCTCATCTTCGGCAGCTTCAGGTCGAGCACCATGCAGTCGAAGCGCTTGTCGCCTTCGAGCAGCTCGAGCGCCTCTTCGGACGATCCGACCGCCGTCACCTCGACGTCCTCGCCGGTGCCGACGAGCTCGACGATCGAGCTGCGCTGGTCGTCGTCGTCGTCGACCACGAGCAGGTTCCTGACACCGCGCTCGACGAACTCGGCGATCCGGCCGAACTGCTCGTCGAGGTGCGTGTGCTCGACAGGCTTCTGGAGCACGGCGACGGCGCCGGCGCGGAGCGCGCTCTGCGCGCCGCCGTTCTCGACGCCGCCGGAGACGATGTGCACCGGAATGTGGCGCGTCGCCGGGTGCCGCTTGAGCTGCTCGAGCACCTGCCAGCCGTTACGCACCGGCAGCTTCAGGTCGAGGATGATCGCGTCGGGCTTCACCTCGTGCGCGAGTGCGATCCCCTCGTCGCCGCGGACGGCGACCACCCCCTTGAAGCCGCGCTCGCGGGCCATCTCCAGCTCGACCTTGGCGAAGTCGGCATCGTCCTCGACGATCAGCACGACCCGATCGCCGTCTGCGAGCTCGTTGCGGTCGTCGGCGACGGCCGGCTCGTGCGGCAGCAGGAGCGACGGATCGAGGTCGGCGTCTGCGGGCTCCGGCATCGCCCGGGTGGGCGGCAGGTCATCGGTGTCCTCCGGCTCGGGCGCGCGGCCCGGCAGGAAGAGCGTGAACGTCGAGCCGGCACCTGCGCTCGACTCGACGCGGATCTCGCCGCCGAGGAGCCGGGCGATCTCGCGCGAGATCGAGAGCCCGAGCCCCGTACCGCCGTAGCGCCGCGACGTCGTGCCGTCGGCCTGCTGGAACGACTCGAAGATCAGCTTCAGCTTGTCCGCGGGGATTCCGATGCCGGTGTCGCGCACCTGGAACTGCACGACGTCGTCGGCGGTGCGGAGCGAATCCGACTCGAAGCGCACCTGTCCCGGCGCGCGCGACACCGTCATCACGACCGAGCCTTCGTCGGTGAACTTGAACGCGTTCGAGAGCAGGTTCTTGAGGATCTGCTGGAGCCGCTGCTCGTCGGTGACGATCGAGCCGGGCATCGACTCGTCGACGTGGACGACGAACTCGAGCTTCTTCTGGTCGGCGACCGGCCGGAAGTTCCGCTCGACGTAGTCGACGACCGCCGCCGGCTCGACCGGCTGCAGGGTGACGTCCATCTTCCCGGCCTCGACCTTCGACAGGTCCAGGATGTCGTTGATCAGCTCGAGCAGGTCGCTGCCCGCGTTGTAGATCGTCTTTGCGAACTCGATCTGCTTGTCGCTGAGCGTTCCCTCCTGGTTGTCCGAGAGCAGCTTCGCGAGGATGAGCAGCGAGTTGAGCGGCGTGCGCAGCTCGTGGCTCATGTTCGCGAGGAACTCGCTCTTGTACTTCGACGAGAGCGCGAGCTGCTCCGCCTTCTCCTCGAGATCGAGCCGCGCGAGCTCCACCTCGGTGTTCTTCTGCTCGATGCGGGCGTTCTGCTCTGCAAGCAGGGCCGCCTTCTCCTCGAGCTCCTCGTTCGTCTGCTGCAGCTCCTCCTGCTGCTGCTGGAGCAGCTCCTCGGACGCCTTCAGCGACCGTGCCTGCTCCTCGAGCTCCTGGTTCGTGCGCTCGAGCTCGTCGCGCTGTGCCTGCAGCTCCTCGGACTGGCTCTGCAGCTCGAGGGTGAGACCCTGCGACTGCTGCAGCAGCTCCTCCGTCCGCATCGTCGCGATGATCGTGTTGACGACGACGCCGAGCGTCTCGGACAGCTGCTCGAGGAAGGTGAGGTGCGCGTCGGAGTACGGCGTGAACGACGCGAGCTCGATCACCGCCATCACCTGATCCTCGAACAGGACCGGCAGGACGATGATGTTCACCGGCGTGCTCTCGCCGAGGCCGGAGCCGATCGTGATGTAGTCCTCCGGCGCCTGCGTGATCAGGATCGACTTGCGCTCGAGCGCGGCCTGGCCGACGAGGCCGTCACCGAGCGCGAACACGTTTGCGATCCCCTTGCGCCGCTTGTACGCGTAGCTCGCGACCAGGCGGAGCACCGGATCGCCTTCGCCCTCGGTCTCGGCCATGAAGAACGCACCGTGCTGCGCGCCGACGAGGGGCGTCAGCTCGCTCATGATCAGCCGGCTGACCTGCTTCAGGTCGCGCTGCCCCTGCAGCATGCCGCTGAAGCGCGCAGTGTTCGTGTTGAGCCAGTCCTGCTGCGCGTTCACCTCGGTGGTGACACGCAGGTTGGTGATCATCTGGTTGATGTTGTCGCGGAGCTCTTCGACCTCTCCGCGCGCCTCGACCGCGATCGACCGCGTCAGGTCGCCGTTCGTCACCGCTGTGGTGACTTCCGCGATCGCGCGGAGCTGCGTCGTCAGCGTGCCCGCGAGCGTGTTCACGTTGTCGGTCAGGTCACGCCACACGCCAGAGACGCCTTCGACGTTCGCCTGGCCGCCGAGGATGCCCTCGGTGCCGACCTCGCGGGCGACGCGCGTCACCTCGGCGGCGAACGACGCGAGCTGGTCGACCATCGTGTTGATCGTGTTCTTCAGCTCGAGGATCTCACCGCGAACGTCCACGGTGATCTTCTTGCTGAGGTCGCCCTGCGCGACGGCCGTCGTGACCTCCGCGATGTTGCGCACCTGGTTCGACAGGTTGTCCGCGAGCGTGTTCACGTTGTCGGTCAGGTCCTTCCAGGTGCCCGAAACGCCGCGGACGTTGGCCTGGCCGCCGAGCTTGCCCTCGGTGCCCACCTCGCGGGCGACGCGCGTGACCTCGTCGGCGAACGACGAGAGCTGGTCGACCATCGTGTTGATCGTGTCCGCGAGCGCCGCGACCTCGCCCGACGCCTCGACCGTGATCTTGCGCGTCAGGTCGCCGTTCGCGACCGCCGTCGTGACCTCGGCGATGTTGCGCACCTGAGTCGTCAGGTTCGACGCCATGAAGTTCACGTTGTCGGTCAGGTCCGCCCAGGTGCCGGACACGCCTTCGACGCGGGCCTGGCCGCCGAGGATTCCCTCGGAGCCCACCTCGCGCGCGACGCGCGTCACCTCCGACGAGAACGCGCGCAGCTGATCGACCATCGCGTTGATGGTCTCCTTCAGCTCGAGCACCTCGCCGCGGACGTCGACCGTGATCTTCTTCGACAGGTCGCCGTTTGCGACTGCGGTCGTGACTTCGGCGATGTTGCGCACCTGCGTCGTCAGCGACGACGAGAGCCCGTTCACCGAGTCGGTCAGGTCCTTCCACGTGCCGCTGACGCCCTTGACGTTCGCCTGCCCGCCGAGGATGCCCTCGGTGCCGACCTCGCGGGCGACGCGCGTGACCTCGTCGGCGAACGAGGAGAGCTGGTCGACCATCGTGTTGATCGTGTCGGCCAGCGCTGCGACCTCGCCGCGTGCCTCGACGGTGATCTTGCGCGTCAGGTCGCCGTTCGCGACCGCGGTCGTGACGTCGGCGATGTTGCGCACCTGGGTGGTCAGGTTGTTCGCCATGAAGTTCACCGAGTCGGTGAGGTCCTTCCAGGTGCCGGAGACGTCCTGCACGTCGGCCTGGCCGCCGAGGACGCCGTCGGTGCCCACCTCGCGGGCGACGCGGGTCACCTCGGCGGCGAACGAGGAGAGCTGGTCGACCATCGTGTTGATCGTGTTCTTCAGCTCGAGGATCTCGCCGCGCGCATCGACGGTGATCTTGCGCGTCAGGTCGCCGTTCGCGACTGCAGTCGTGACGTCGGCGATGTTGCGCACCTGGTTCGACAGGTTGTCGGCCAGCGTGTTCACGTTCTCCGTCAGGTCGCGCCAGACGCCGGACACGCCTTCGACGCGTGCCTGACCGCCGAGGCGGCCCTCGGTGCCCACCTCGCGCGCGACGCGCGTCACCTCCGCCGCGAACGCGTTCAGCTGCACGACCATCGTGTTGATCGTGTCTGCGAGCTCCGCGACCTCGCCCTTCGCCTGCACGGTGATCTTGCGGCTCAGGTCGCCGTTCGCGACCGCTGTCGTCACCTCGGCGATGTTGCGTACCTGGCTCGTGAGGTTGTCGGCCATGCCGTTCACGGACTCGGTGAGCCCGCGCCAGACGCCCGACACGCCCTCGACCTGTGCCTGGCCGCCGAGCTGGCCTTCGGTGCCGACCTCGCGCGCGACGCGCGTGACCTCGTCCGCGAACGCGGACAGCTGGTCGACCATCGTGTTGATCGTCGCCTTCAGTGCGAGGAACTCGCCTACCGCCTCGACGTCGATCTTGCGCGACAGGTCACCCTTCGCGACCGCCGTCGTCACGTCTGCCGTGTTCCGCACCTGCTCGGTCAGGTTGCGCACCATCAGGTTCACGTTGTCGGTCAGCGACCGCCACGTGCCCGACACGCCTTCGACCGTCGCCTGGCCGCCGAGGCGGCCCTCGACGCCGACCTCCCGCGCGACGCGTGTGACCTCGTCTGCGAACGACGAGAGCTGGTCGACCATCGTGTTGATCGTGTCGGCGAGCTCTGCGACCTCGCCCTTCGCCTGCACGGTGATCTTGCGGCTGAGGTCACCGCGCGCGACCGCCGTCGTGACCTCGGCAATGTTGCGCACCTGCGTCGTCAGGTTGTTCGCCATCGAGTTCACGTTGTCGGTGAGCGCCTTCCAGGTGCCGGCGGCGTTCGGCACGTCCGCCTGGCCGCCCAGCACGCCCTCGGTGCCCACCTCGCGCGCCACGCCCGTCACCTGGTCGGCGAACAGGCGCAGGGTGTCGATCATCGCGTTGATCGTGTCGGCGAGCGCGGCCACCTCGCCGCGCGCCTCGATCGTGAACTTCTGCTCCAGGTCGCCGTTCGCGACCGCGGTCACGACCTTGGCGATGCCGCGCACCTGCGTCGTCAGGTTCGACGCCATGAAGTTCACGTTGTCGGTCAGGTCCTTCCACGTGCCGCTGACGCCCTTGACGTTCGCCTGGCCGCCGAGCTGGCCTTCGGTGCCGACCTCGCGCGCGACGCGCGTGACCTCGTCGGCGAACGACGAGAGCTGGTCGACCATCGTGTTGATCGTGTTCTTGAGGCGAAGGATCTCGCCCTTCGCATCGACGGTGATCTTGCGGGTCAGGTCGCCCTGCGCGACCGCGGTCGTCACCTCGGCGATGTTCCGCACCTGATTCGTCAGGTTGTCGGCCATCCCGTTCACCGATTCGGTGAGCCCGCGCCACACGCCCGACACGCCCTCGACCTCGGCCGCACCGCCGAGCTTGCCTTCCGAGCCCACCTCGCGGGCGACGCGCGTCACCTCGGCCGCGAACACGCGCAGCCGATCGATCATCGCGTTGATCGTGTCCGCAAGCGCGGCCACCTCACCCTTCGCCTCGATCGTGAACTTGCGGTTCAGGTCACCGTCGGCCACGGCGGTGACGACCTGCGCGACGCCGCGCACCTGCGTCGTCAGGTTGGAGACCATCAGGTTCACGTTGTCGGTCAGGTCCTTCCACGTGCCGGAGACGCCCTTCACCTGCGCCTGGCCGCCGAGCTTCCCTTCCGTGCCGGCCTCGCGCGCGACGCGCGTGACCTCGTCTGCGAACGACGAGAGCTGGTCGACCATCGTGTTGATCGTGTTCTTGAGCTCGAGCACCTCTCCCTTGACGTCGACGGTGATCTTCTTCGTCAGGTCGCCGTTCGCGACCGCCGTCGTGACCTCGGCGATGTTGCGCACCTGCGTCGTCAGGTTGTTCGCCATGCCGTTCACGTTGTCGGTGAGGTCCTTCCACGTGCCCGAGACGCCCTTCACCTGCGCCTGGCCTCCGAGCTTGCCCTCGGTGCCGACCTCGCGGGCGACGCGCGTGACCTCGTCGGCGAACGACGAGAGCTGGGCGACCATCGTGTTCACCGTGGTGCCGATGCGCAGGAACTCGCCCTGCACCGACTTGCCCTCGATCTCCAGCTCCATCTTCTGGGAGAGATCGCCCCGGGCCA
>DASREW010000025.1:0-38971 GCA_035651895.1 Gaiellaceae bacterium | reverse complement strand
CGGAAGCGGCTCGGTCGTCGACAAGACCTTTCGCGCCGGCGAGAAGTTCAACCGGATCCGCACCGAGACGAAGAACATGCAGTACCTGTACGACTCCGGCGACGAGGTCGTGTTCATGGACGAGGAGACGTACGACCAGCTCTCGCTGCCGCATTCGGACCTCGAGGACGAGCTGCCGTTCATGCAGCCGTCGTCCTCGGTGCAGGTGATGTTCGTGGACGGGAGCCCGACGGGCGTCGAGCTTCCGGCGTCGGTCGTGCTCGAGGTGAGCGACACCGAGCCGGGTGTGAAGGGCGACACGGTGTCGAACGTGACGAAGCCGGCGACGCTCGAGACCGGCGCCGTCGTTCAGGTGCCGCTGTTCGTGAACGTCGGCGACAAGATCAAGGTCGATCCGCGCGAGAAGCGCTATATCCAGCGGGCGTAGCCGGACAGGCCTGGCGGCGTAGGCTTGACGGAGCCGCCCAGCCGCGCAGGTGCCGGCTTTGCCGGCTCCGGAGCAAAGGCAGCGATTCGCGTCGAGACCCAGGAGACGCTGCCGCAGTCGGGGCAGCCCATCTCCTCGCCGATCGCCGGCAACTCGTACTCGTGGCGGCACTCGACGCACCGCACCTGCTCCTTTTCGACCCCCATCTGACTGCAGGATAAGGTCCTGAGCCGTGCCTCGCCTCGTTGACACGACAATCCGCGTCCTGAGCCAGGATCCGCTGGCCGGCCTGATGCCCACGGCCGACCTCCTGCGCCTCGCCGAGCTGCTCGACGGCGCAGGGTTCGCGTACCTGGAGGTGTCGGGCGGCGGCTGCTTCGACAACGCGGTCAGCCGCGGCGTCGAGAGCCCCTGGGAACGGATCCGGGCGCTGAAGGCGCGCACCACGACGCCGCTCGCGCTCGCGCTCCGCGGCCGCTTCCTGGTCGGGTCGCGCCCGGTCGGCGGCGACTTCGCGCGCCGGTTCGTCGCCAGCGCGGCGGCCAGCGGCATCGACGTCTTCCGGCTCCACGACCCGCTCAACGACGTGAGCAACCTGCGCGAGCCGGCCGAGGCGATCGTCGCCGCCGGCGGCGAGTTCGAGGCGGGTCTGCTGTACGGCAGCGGCCGGCACGAGGCGCTCGTCGACGCGGCGAAGCGGCTCCCGGAGATGGGCGCGGCGCGGCTGCTCCTCAACGATCCTGCCGCGCTCCTGCAGCCGCACCGGGCGAGCGAGCTCGTCGCGGAGCTGCGCGACGTCTCCGGCCTGCCGGTCGGGCTCTACGCGCAGGGCGCTGCCGGGAACGCGCTCGCCGCCGCGATCGAGGCTGCCCGAGCGGGCGCCGACGTGATCGCCGCCGCGGTCTATCCCGTCGCGCTCACCATGCACCGCGTCTCCGCGGAGGCAGCCGCGCAGGCGCTGGCCGGCCTCGGGCTCTCGACCGGGATCGACATGGAGCTCCTGTGGGCCGCCGCCGACCTCGTCGACGAGCACATCGGCGACGAGCCGGTCTCGCCGGTGGCGCCGCGGATCGCGGTGCGCGCGGCGCAGCAGAAGCTGCCGGTCGGCCTCGTCGGCGCGCTCGACCAGCAGCTCCGGGCGCAGGCGTCCGGCGACCGGCTGGACGAGGTGCTCGAGGAGGTGGCCAAGGTGCGCGACGAGGTCGGGTCACCGCCGCTGGCTGCACCGATCGGCCAGATCGTGGCCTCGCAGGCGCTGCTCAACGTCCTCACGGCGAACCGCTACTCGACGATGGTCGACGAGCTCGCCGACCTCGTCGTCGGCCGCTTCGGGCGCACGCCGGCGGAGATCGATCCGTCGCTCGTGCGTGCGGTCGAGCTGCGCGGCGACGTCGCCCACGAGGAGCCGGTCGACCTGGAAAGGCTGCGCGAAGAGGCCGAGGGGCTCGCCGCGAGCGAGGAGGAGCTGCTGTTGCTCGCGCTGTTCGGCGAGGAGGCCGAGCCGCTCTTGCGCTCGATCCGCGAGCGCTCGGGCGGCGACGAGACACTGGCGGCGCGGGGCGTCGACCAGCAGCGCGCGGAGCGAATCCGCGAGCTCGTGAACATCGTCCAGGAGACCGGAGTGGGCGAGATCACGATCGAGGAGGACGGGATGCGCGTCAGCGTGCGCCGCTCGGCCGAGCCGACGTACGTCGCCGCCGCTCCCGCAGCCGCAGCGCCCGCGGCGGACGACACGGAGGCGCCGCTGCGCCCGCGTGACGACGCGTTTCTGCGCATCGAGAGCCCGATGGTCGGCACGTTCTACCGCGCGCCGGCGCCCGGCTCTGCGCCGTTCGTCGAGGAGGGCGACGCCGTCGCGCCCGGACAGACCCTCTGCATCCTCGAGGCGATGAAGCTGATGAACGAGGTGAAGGCGGAGGTCGAGGCCGTCGTGCGCGCGATCCACGTCGGCAACGCCGAGCCCGTCGAGTACGGCCAGCTCCTCTTCGAGCTCGAGCCGATCGCCGTCCCCGCCGTAGATTGATGTTCAACCGGGTCCTCGTCGCGAACCGGGGCGAGATCGCGGTGCGGGTGATTCGCGCGCTGCACGAGCTCGGGTGCGAGGCGGTCGCGATCTACTCGACCGCCGACGCCGACGCGCTGCACGTGCGCGAGGCCGACCACGCTGTTCGGATCGGGCCGCCGGCCGCGTCGGAGAGCTACCTGAGGATCGCGAACGTCATCGCAGCGGCGCAGACGACCGGCTGCGAGGCGGTCCATCCCGGCTACGGCTTCCTCGCCGAGAACCCCGCATTCGTCGAGGCGTGCGTCGACAACGACCTCGTTTTCGTCGGCCCGCCGGCGGACGTGATGGCGATGATGGGCGACAAGATCTCCGCCAAGCAGGCGATGCGCGCGGCCGAGGTCCCGACCGTGCCGGGCACCGAAGGCGCGACGAGCGTGACCGACGTGCGCTCCGTCGCCGACGAGATCGGCTTTCCGCTCCTGCTCAAGGCGACAGCCGGAGGCGGCGGCAAGGGCATGCGGCTCGTCCACGACCCGGACGAGCTCGAGGACGCCTACCGCATGGCTGCGGGCGAGGCCGAGGCGGCGTTCGGCGACGGAACGCTGTACGTCGAGAAGGCGCTCGTCCCTGCGCGCCACGTCGAGATCCAGGTGATGTGCGACGAGCACGGCAACGTGCTGACCCTCGGCGAGCGCGAATGCTCGATTCAGCGCCGCCACCAGAAGCTGATCGAGGAGTCGCCGAGCGCCGCGCTGACGCCCGAGTCGCGCGAGGCGATGGAAGCGGCGGCGGAGCGCGCATGCCGCGCCGTCGGCTACCGCAACGCCGGCACGTTCGAGTTTCTGCTCGGGCCCGACGGCAGCTTCTACTTCATCGAGCTGAACGCCCGGCTACAGGTCGAGCATCCGGTCACGGAGCTCTGCACCGGCGTCGACCTCGTCCGCGAGCAGCTGCGTGTCGCGTCGGGGGAGCAGCTGTCGGTGACGGGGCGCGCACCGCGACGTGGGCATGCGATCGAGATCCGGCTGAACGCGGAGGATCCGGAGCACGACTTCCGCCCCTCTCCGGGACGCGTCACGCTCTTCCAACCGGGGCAGGGCCCCGGCGTGCGCGTCGACACGTTCGTCGAGTCGGGCACGACCGTGCCGCCGTTCTACGACTCGATGATCGCGAAGCTGATCGTCTGGGACATCGATCGCCCCGCGGCGATCGAGCGCGCGGTGCGCGCGCTGCGCGAGACGCGGATCGAAGGTGTGCCGACGACGCGCGACGTCGCGCTCGAGGTGCTCGCATCCGAGCCGTTCCGCAGCGGCGACTACTCGACATCCACTCTCGAGGTGCTACGCACGCATGCTGTCGCGTAGGCAGGCGAGGCGGCAGGCGCTGTTCCTGCTCTACCAGTGGGACCTGAGCGGCCAGCCGATCGGCTCGCAGTACGCGGGCGAGATCGACCCGTGGGCGCGCGGGGTCGCCGAGCAGGTCGCCGAGCGGGCTCCGGAGCTCGACACCCGCATCACGGCCGCGTCGGAGAGTTGGACGGCCGACCGGCTCGGGACCGTCGAGCGGAGCGCCCTGCGCGTCGCGCTGCACGAGCTCCGCACCGGTGACGTGCCGGCGGAGGTGGCGATCAACGAGGCGGTCGCATTCGCGAAGCGCTACGCCTCCGACGACGCTGCGAGACTCGTGAACGGCATTCTTGGACGCATCCAACGAGAGGAAGCTGCTTAGCGCCATGTCTACCGCCGACGAATCGCTGAACAAGGCCGAAGATCTGCTCGCGCGGCTCGAGTCCGCCCGCACGAAGCTCGAGGAGACGGAGGACCCCGAGCAGGCGATCGAGATCCTGCAGGAGCTCGCCGAGCTCGCGAAGGAGGTCGAAGCCGAGCTGCAGCGCGCGAAGCGCGCGGCCGAGACGGAAGCCGCGACGCCGCCGGATGCCGCAGCAGACTGAGCAGCTGCGCGCGCAGGTCGAGGCGTACCTCGCCGAGCTCGCGCTGACGCAGGAGCTCGGCACGCTCGAGGCGCCCATGCGCCATGCGCTCGGCGGCAAGCGCGTGCGGCCCGTGCTGTGCCTCGCCACGGGCGACGCTCTGGGTGCGCGCGTCGAGGACGTGCTGCCGGCCGCGGCCGCGGTCGAGCTCGTGCATTCGTTCTCGCTCGTCCACGACGACCTGCCCGCGCTCGACAACGACGACGAGCGTCGCGGCGCGCCGTCGGTCTGGGCGGCGTACGGCGAGGCCGCGGCGATCCTCGCCGGCGACGCGCTGCTCGCCGAGGCGATGCGGCTTGCGCTCACCTATCCCACCGGTGCGGTCGCGCGCGAGCTCGTCGAGGCGACGCTCGGGATGATCGGGGGACAGCAGCTCGACCTCGAAGGCGAGCGCGACCTCGCCCGCCTGCACGCGCTGAAGACGGGCGCGCTGTTCACGGCGTCGATCATGTGCGCGCTCTGGGCGGTCGAGCTCCCGCTCGACGAGCATCCGCCCTGGCGTGCGTTCGCCGGTGAGCTGGGCCTGCTGTTCCAGATCGTCGACGACGTCCTCGACGGCGACGGCTACGCGCTCGAAGTGGGAGCGGACGGCGCTCGCCGCCTCGCGAGCGAGGCGGCAGAGCGCGCCCAGATGCGGCTCGACGAGATCGACGCGGACACCGACGTGCTCTCGTCGATCGTCGACGACCTGGCCGTGCGGACGGTGTGATCCGCAACCGCGCGCTGCTCGCACTGACGACGGCCGAGCTGATCTCGACGCTCGGCTCGGCATTCTCGGGGCTCGCCCTGCCGTGGTTCGTGCTCGTGACGACGCACTCGACGTCGCGCATGGGCCTCGTGTTCGCGGTCGAGCTCGCGCCGTTCGTGCTGTTCGGTCTGCATGCGGGGCTCGTCGTCGACCGACTCGGGCCGCGCGCGACCATGCTCCTGTCGGATCTCGTGCGGGCGCCGGTGATCGCGCTCGTCCCGTTCCTGCACGCCGTCGGCGGTCTTTCGTACGCCGTCGTGCTCGTGGTCGCGTTCTTCTCGGGGCTGTTCTCTACGGCGTACTTCTCGTGTCAGCGAGCGTTGATCCCTGCGATCGTCGGAACCGGCGAGCAGGCCGTCTCGCAGGCGAACACGTTTCTCGAAGGCGCGACGAACTTCACCAACTTCGCGGGCCCCGCAATCGGCGGCGTGCTGATCGCGTTCGTCGGCGCCGCCAACGTGATGTGGATCGATGCCGGCTCGTTCCTCGCGTCGTTCGTGCTTGTCAGCGTGTTCGTGCGCGTCGTCCGCGAGGTGCACGACAAGGAAGCGACGGGCGGCGTCCTCGCCGGGCTGGCATACATCGCGCGCGACGGCTTCGTGCGCAGAGCGGTCCTGTCACCGTTCCTGTTCGGCGCCGCGTTCCCGCTCGTCTTCGCGTCGTTCCCGGTGATCGCGTATCGCGACTACCACCACAATCCGCGCGTCGCCGGCCTGCTCCTCGCGTCGTACGGAGGCGGCAGCGTCGCCGGCTCGTTCGCGACCTACGCGGCGCTCGCTCGCTTCAAAGCGCAGTCGATCGCGATCGCGGCCGCGATCGGCATCGCGGCGCCGTTCTGGCTGCTCGTGCCGCACGTGCCTCTGGAGCTGATGGTGGCCGCGCTCGCCGTGATCGGCTTCGCGAACCCGATGACGAACGCGCCGTACTTCGGGATCCTGACCGCGCGTGTGCCGCCTGCGCTGTTCCCGAAGGTGATCCAGGCGATCATCGTCTCCAACCAGGTGATCCGCCCCGCCGCGTACGCGACCGCCGGCTTTCTGTTCGCGTCGGTCGGGCTGCACACCGTCTACGCGTTCGCCGCCGTCGTCGCGAGCCTGGCCTCGCTGAACTTCATCCTCGCCGTCTACTCGGAGCGTTCGGCTCTTGCCCAAGAAGCGGCTTGACGTCCTCCTCGTCGAGCGCGGCCTCGCGGAGTCGCGCACGCAGGCGCAGGCGCTCGTCATGGCCGGTCGTGTGCCGGGGCACGAGAAGCCGGGCGAGCAGGTGGACGAGGACGCCCAGCTCGAGGTCGAGGCACCCCCGCCGTACGTCTCGCGCGCGGGACACAAGCTCGCGAACGCGCTCGACGCGTTCGGTCTCGACGTCACCGGCCTCGATGCGGTCGACGTCGGCGCCTCGACGGGCGGCTTCACCGACGTGCTGCTCCAGCGTGGCGCCGCGCGCGTGATCGCGCTCGACGTCGGCTACGGCCAGCTGCATTCGAAGATCCGCGACGACCCGCGCGTGGTCGTCCTCGAACGCGTCAACGCCCGCAACGTCACCGAGCTGCCGTTCGCGCCGCAGCTCGTGGTCTGCGATGTGTCGTTCATCTCCGCGAAGATCGCGCTGCCGCCCGTGCTCTCGCTCGCCGCGCCCGGCTGGCAGGCCCTCGTGCTCGTGAAGCCGCAGTTCGAGGCGGGACGGGCGGAGACGCCGAAGGGCGTCGTCCGCGACGCCGCGGTGCAGCGGCGCGTGGTTCACGAGGTGGCCGAGGCGCTGCTCGCGAGCGGGGCGGAACCGCACGGCTGCGTAGACTCGGGACTGCCCGGCCCGAAGGGAAACCGTGAGTTCGTCCTCCACCTCGTCCAGCGAGAGCGCCCGCAGCTCCCAGCCGACTTCGAACGGTGGGTTGCCGATGCGGTCGGTTGAGCGGGCCGCGGTCGTCACGATCGACCGCGAAGGCGTCAGCGAGGCGGTGGCGCGGCTCGAGTCGCTTGCCGGGCGCTGCGGCGTCGAGCTGACCGAGGGCGACGACGCCGATATCGCGGTCGTCCTCGGCGGGGACGGAACGATGCTCCGCGCGCTCGGGCGGTTCCTCGGTCGCGGCGTTCCCGTGGTCGGCGTCAACTACGGCCGCGTCGGCTTCCTCACGACGCTCGACGCGCCCGATCTCGAAGCCGGGCTCGAGCGCGTGTTCGCGGGCGAGTACCGGACCGTCGAGCTCTCGACGCTCGAGGTCGAGGTCGGAGGCGTCACGCGCGCCGCGGTGAACGACGTCGTCGTCGCCGGCGGCACGCTCGGCCGCATGATCGAGGTCGGCTACGCGATCGGCGACGAGGATCTCGGCTCTCAGCCCTGCGACGGGCTCATCTGCGCGACGCCGACCGGCTCGACCGCGTACAACCTGTCGAACGGCGGGCCTGTGCTCGTGTGGGGGCTCGACGCGATGGTGCTGACGTTCGTCGCGCCGCACTCGATCCACATCCGGCCGCTCGTCGTCCCGCGCGGTCCGGACATCGCGATCACCAACCTGACGGCGGACCTCGAGACGACCGTTCTCGTCGACGGCCAGGCCTGCGGGACGCTCGCGACCGGAGAACGCGCGATCGTTCGCGTCGGAAGCCGCGCGTCCGTGCTCGCTACCCTCCCCGAGGTGACGTTCTTCACCCGCTACGCGGCGACGTTCGGGCGCTGATGCAGCGCTGGGAGTACAAGGTGCTCTCGTTCGACGACGGCCGCTACACCGCGCGGCTGAACGACTACGGCCGTGACGGCTGGGAGCTCATCGCGGTGGTGCCCGACGAGCCGGCCGCGCCCACCGCCGAGAAGGGCTCGCGCCTGCCGGTGCCCGGAACGCTCGGCAAGATCGGAGAAGCCGCGTCGCGCATCGAGGAGATGACGGGCGACCCGGCACGCCCGGTCAGCAACCTGCTGTGGGTGCTCCGCCGGCCGCTCGACGACGACTGAGGCCGGCACCGGGCGCTCTCACGGCACGAAGCGGCGGAGCAGGCGCACGAGCCACGAGCGCCGTGGCGGGCCGGCGGCGGCGCGCTCGCGCGCAAGGTCGGCCTCCGCCCACGCGCGCTCCCGCATCCGCCGGGTGGCATAGCGCGGCTTCCAGATCACGGGCCTCGGCACGATGCGACGCTACCGTGCGCGCGTGGGCTCCGTCTCCAACGCGCAGTTCGGCGTCGCGTTCGTGGTCGCCGCGATCTCCGGGATCGCGGTGTTCTTCCACGCGGAGCGGCACGGAATCCGCCATCCGTCGGCCTGGGCGTCGTTCGTGTTCCTGTTCCTGATCGTCGGTCTGCCGCTGTATCTCCTGCACGCTCGTCGTCGCAATCGGACACGGTGACGCCGACGGGCCGCCTCCCTACGATGGAGGCGTGCTGCGTTCGCTCCGCATCTCCAATCTCGTCCTGATCCGGGAAGCGGAGCTCGAGCCTGCGGCCGGGCTGAACGCGATCACCGGCGAGACGGGCGCCGGGAAGACGATCCTCACGAACGCGATCGGCCTGCTGCTCGGGTCACGCGGCGACGCGGCGCTGATCGGCGCCGCCGGCGACGAGGCCTACGTCGAGGCGGAGTTCGACGGGGTCGACGACGAGCAGCTGGGCGAGCTTGCCGAGCTGCGTCCGGAAGGCGAGGACGGGGTCGTGCTCGCGCGCCGGATCTTCGCCGACGGGCGCACGCGCGCGTACGCCTGGGGACGGAGCGCGGCGCGCGAGGACGTCGCCGCGGCGGCGGAGGCGCTGATCGCGATGAGCGGGCAGTTCGAGCAGCGGCGGCTGGCGCGTCCCGCGTACCAGCGGGGCGTGCTCGACGCCTTCGCCGGGATCGACACCCGCACGGCCGGGCGCGCCTGGCGCGACTTGCAGGCCGCGCGCCGCGCCTACGACGAGCTGACCCGCGACGCGGCGGCCGCGCAGACTAGGCTCGACGAGCTGCGCGCCCTCGCCGAGGCAACCGACGGGCTTTCGCCCGAGCGCGAGGACGAGCTGCGCGCCGAGCGGGAGCGGCTGCGGCACGTCACCGATCTCGCCGAGGGCGCCGAGGCTGCTGCAGCGGCGCTCTCGCCGGAGGACGGCGACGGCGCGAGCGACCTCGTCGCGGCGGCCGAGCGAGCCGTCGCGCCGCTCGAGCGGCTCGCGCCCGAGCTGCAGGCGGCAGGCGATGCGCTGCGGCAAGCCGAGCTGCAGCTCCGCGAGACCGCCTCCGACCTGCGGGCGTTCCTCACGTCCCTCGAGGCGGAGCCCGGCCGGCTCGAGCAGGTCGAGGGCGAGCTCGGGCAGCTCTCGGACGTTCGCCGGCGCTTCCGCGTCCAGACCTACGCCGAGCTGCTCGAGCGCGGAGCGGAGGCGCGCGGCGAGCTCGCGAGGCTCGACGAGGGTCACGATCCGGTCGCCGCCGCCGAGGCTGCCCTCGGCGCAGCGCAGGCGGAGGTCGACCGCATCCACGCCGAGCTGCGTGCGGCGCGGCGCGCCGCTGCGGCGCCGTTCGCGGCTGCAGTGGCCGAGGAGCTACGCGGGATCGGGCTCGGCGACGGGGAGTTCCAGGTCGTCGTCTCCGACCGCGATCCGGGCCCGACCGGCGCCGACGACGTCGCGTTCCTGATCCGGCCGAACGCCGGTCTGCCGTTCGGGCCCGTCGCAGAGACCGCCTCCGGCGGTGAGCTGTCGCGGGTCGCGCTCGCCATCGCCGCCGTGGCGGGAGGCGAGACGATGGTCTTCGACGAGATCGACGCGGGCATCGGCGGCACGACCGCGCACGCGGTCGCCGACACGCTCCGGCGCCTCGCCGCGCGGGCGCAGGTGATCACGATCACGCACCTGCCGCAGATCGCCACCGCCGCCGAGCGCCACTTCAGCGTCGAGAAGGTTCCGGGAGATCCAACGCACACGCGGATCGAGCAGCTCGACGAGGCTCAGCGCCGCGACGAGCTCGAGCGCATGCTCGGCGGCGCCGAGTTCCTGGCGTCGCTCGAGCGGTGAGCGAAGCGACCCTCGAGCTGCTCGCGCCGCGGGCGGACGTCTGGGCGTTCCTCGCCGAGCCGTACCACCTACCGGACTGGTGGCCGGGGATCACCGGGATCGAGCCCGACGTGCGCGGGTTCGCGCCCGGTGCGCGCTGGAAGGTGCACGCGCAGAAGCGCAACGTCTTCACGGGGACGCGGAGCGTCGAGACCATGCTGCTCGTGAAGACGATCGAGCCGTTCGAGCGGTTCGCGTTCCATGTGCTCGAGCCGAAGCTCGACGCCGAGATCCGGCTGCGGGCGAGCGGGGAGGAGCGAACCGAGGTGACGATCGCCGTCAGCCGCGGCAACGCCGGAGTCGCGGTGAAGCGCCTCTACGACCTCGTGCAGACCGCCGCGACGCTCTAGCTCGCGCGGACGCGGCCGACGAAGATCGCCCAGCCGAGCGCGCTCCGCCGCCGCAGGTGGCGGTCCCGGCGGAACCGGTGTGTCTCGAGGTCGTCGCCGGCGACGCCCGCCTCGACGGCCGCCCGCCAGTGCAGGCTCTCGTAGCGGTCCCAGTCGTCCTCCGACGCGGCCACGAGGCCGATCAGATCGACGCCCGCGGACTCGAAGCGCGCGACTGCGGTGGGCAGGTCGGGAAGCCCCTCCTCCTCGGTGCCTTCGGCCCGCGCGAACGGCTCCCCGATCGCGATCCGCGGGGCGACCGGGGCGAGCGCGCGGGCCGCGTCGCCGATGTGGCCCCACACGAACGCGGCGCCGAGGCACAGGGCGACGTCGTACGAGCCGAGATCTGCGCTCGCGGCGTCGGCGACCTCGACGTCGATCAGCTCCTCGAGCCCGGCGGCGGCGATTCGCCGCCGGCCCTGGTCGGCGAACACCCGGCTGGCCTCGACTCCGTGGATCCGGCAGCCGAATGCCTGCGCGAGAACGATCGCTGGCCCACACATGCCGCAGGCGACGTCGAGCACGCGGTCCTCCGGCCCGAGACGGAGGTAGTCGCCGGCCAGGCGGATCTTCTCGGGGCTCGTCGGGTTCTGGATCTCCTGGTCGCGGTCGACGAGCTCGTGCCAGGCGGACACGCTGCGAGGTTACAGCCGACGCGCTCCCTACCATCCCGCCGGTGATGAATCGGGGGGCACTGCTAGGATGGAGTTCCGTGAGTCGAATCACGGAGATCGGGCTGTAGGTGGCCAAGTACGTTTTCGTCACCGGCGGCGTCGTCTCGTCTCTCGGCAAGGGCATCACTGCAGCGTCGCTCGGACGCCTGCTCAAGGCGCGCGGGCTGAAGGTGCAGGTCCAGAAGTTCGACCCGTACATCAACGTCGACCCGGGGACGATGAGCCCGTTCCAGCACGGCGAGGTGTTCGTCACCGAGGACGGAGCCGAGACCGATCTCGACATCGGCCACTACGAGCGCTTTATCGACGAGAACGCCTCGCGCGCCGCGAACCACACCGCCGGTGCCGTCTGGGACCGCGTGCTCCGCAAGGAGCGCAAGGGTGAGTACCTCGGCTCGACCGTGCAGGTCATCCCGCACATCACGAACGAGATCAAGGCGCGCATCCGCTCGGTCGCGGAGGCGACGGACACCGACGTCGTGATCACCGAGATCGGCGGCACGGTCGGTGACATCGAGTCGCAGCCGTTCCTCGAGGCGATCCGTCAGTTCCGGCGCGAAGCCGGCCCCGAGAACGTCGCCTATCTGCACGTCACGCTCGTCCCGTACATCGACACGGCCGGCGAGCTGAAGACGAAGCCGACGCAGCACTCGGTCAACGAGCTGCGCCGCATCGGTATCCACCCGGACATCCTCGTGTGCCGCTCGAAGGAGCCGCTCGCGCACGACATCCGGGACAAGATCGCCCTCTTCGCCGACGTCGACGTCGACGCGGTCATCTCGAACTCCGACGTCCCCGACGTCTACCTCGTGCCGCTCGACCTGCGCGAGCAGGGGCTCGACGAGCTCGTCTGCCGCAAGCTCGGCATCGAGGCGCCCGAGCCCGACCTGACCGACTGGGAGGAGCTGACCGCGCGCATCACCGAGCGCCGCGAGTCGATCGAGATCGCGCTCGTCGGCAAGTACGTCAAGCTTCACGACGCATACCTCTCGGTGCACGAGGCGCTGAAGCACGCAGGCATCCACAACGGCTGCCGCGTGCACGTGCGCTGGGTCGACGCCGAGGACATGACGCTCGAGGAGGCACGCGGCGAGCTCGCAGGCGTCGACGGCGTGCTCGTCCCGGGCGGCTTCGGCTCGCGCGGCTGGGAGGGGAAGATCCTCGCCTGCCGCGTCGCGCGCGAGGACGGCATCCCGTACCTCGGCATCTGCCTCGGCATGCATGTCGCCGTCTCCGAGTTCGCGCGGCACGTCTCCGGGCTCGACGGCGCCAACTCGACGGAGATGGACCCGGAGACGCCGTACCCGGTGATCGACCTGCTCCCGGAGCAGAAAGAGGTCGAGGACCTCGGCGGCACCATGCGCCTCGGTGCGCAGGCCGTGGAGCTGCACGAGGGCACGCGCACCCGCGAGGTCTACGGCGGCGAGCCGGTGATCGCCGAGCGGCACCGCCACCGGTACGAGGTCAACAACGCGTACCGCCAGCAGCTCGTCGACGACGGGCTCGTCGTCAGCGGCACCTTCCAGGAGGGGCGGCTCGTCGAGATCGTCGAGCTTCCGGACCACCCGTGGTTCGTCGCCTCGCAGTTCCACCCGGAGTTCAAGTCGCGCCCGACCCGGCCGGCGCCGCTCTTCCGGGAGTTCGTCGCGGCGGCGCTCGAGCGCGCCCGCACGCGCAGCGGCGTCGAAGTCGCCTAGCCGGGAATTCCGACCGACACGAAGACCGGCATCCCGGCCACGATCGTGTCGCCGGCGACGTACCGAAACGTGACCTTGGAGCCGTCCCTGCGCTTGAGCTCCGCTTCGCCGAGGACGGTGCGGGACTGCTCCATCTCCGTCCAGCCGGGGACGTTCTCGGCGACGTCGTCGACCCGGAGGGCGAGCAGCTCCTCCCGGGTGTAGCCGAGCAGCTCGCACGCCGCCTTGCTCACCGCGATGTACCGGCGGTTCTCGTCCGCGACGAACACGGCCGCCGGGCCGTTGTCGACCGCCTCCCCGAGGAGCGAGGTCTGGATGAGCGCGTCGGCGACTCCCACGGACTGAGATTGCAGCAGTTTCCTCTATGTTTTTCAAGAGGTAAGCGCCGGTTCGTCGGCGCCGCATAGGATCTGCCTCCCGTGCCGCCGGAGGTCCTCGATCTGTTCTGTGAGCTGGCCGCGGCGCCGAGCCCCCCGGGCGAGGAGCGCGCGGTCGCCGACCTCGTCACCCGGTACCTCCGGGACTGCGGCCTGGCCGTCGACGAGGACGCCACCGGCCCCGAGGTCGGTTCGACGATGGGGAACCTCTACACGCTCCTCGAGCCGACGGCGGAGGGCGAGCCGCTCCTGCTCTGCGCGCACCTCGACACCGTCCCGCCGACCGCCGGGATCGAGCCGGCGGTCGACGACGGCATCGTGCGCAATGCCGGCGGGACGATCCTCGGCGCCGACGACAAGGCCGCCGTCGCCGTGATGCTCGAGGCGACGCGGCGGCTCCTGGCCGAAAACCGGCCGCACGCGGGGATCGAGCTCCTCTTCACCTCGAAGGAGGAGGTCGGGCTCGTCGGCGCCTACGCGTTCGACCACACCCGGCTGCGCGCGCGCACCGGCTACGTGTACGACCAGGCGGCCCCCATCGGGACGGTCATCCTCGGCGCGCCGTTCTCACAGTCGCTCGAGGTGACCTTCCACGGCCGCGCAGCGCACTCCGGGATGCACCCCGACGACGGCCGCTCGGCGATCGCCGCCGCGGCGCGCGCGATCTCCGAGTTCCGGCTCGGCCGCGTCGACGACGACTCGACGGCGAACGTCGGCACGATCACGGGCGGGACGGCGACGAACATCGTTCCCGAGTGGTGCACGTTCGTCGCCGAGGCGCGCTCGCACGACGAGCGCAAGCTCGCCGATCTCGTCCAGGAGATGCAGGATGCGATCACGTTCGCTGCGGGGCTCTTCGAGTGCGACGTCGAGACGACGGCGCGCAAGAGCTACCGCGGCTATCGCTTCGCGAAGAGCGACCGCGCGGTCGCCCTTGCCGCCGCCGCGCTCGCGCGCTGCGGGCACGACGTCGTGTACGACCTCTCCGGCGGCGCCGCCGACGCCAACGTCTTCAACGAACGCGGTCTTCAGTGCGTGAACCTGGCGAACGGGATGACGGACATCCACACGGCGAACGAGCACATCTCCGTCGCCGACCTCGAGGCGATGGTCGACGTGACGCTTGCGCTTGTCGAGGCGGCGCGCAGCTGATGGAGGAGCGGCGGCTCGGCCCGGTCGTCGGGCTCGGCACGTGGAGCACGTTCGGCGGCGACGCGGAGCTCGCAACGAGCGTCGTCGACGCGGCGTGGCAGGCAGGCGTGCGGCTCTACGACAGCTCGCCGATGTACGGCGGCGCAGAGGCCTCGCTCGGGGCAGCGCTCACCGGCCGCCGCGAGGAGGCGCTCGTCGCCACCAAGATCTGGGCGCACTCGGTCGAAGAGGGCAAGGAGCAGTTCGCGAACCAGCTCGAGTGGTACGGCGGCCACGTCGACGTCGAGCAGATCCACAACCTGGCGGCCTGGCGCGAGCAGCTCGCGTGGCTCGAGCGCGAGGACGAGACGATCGGAAAGCTCGGCGTCACGCACTACCAGGCGTCGGCGTTCGGCGAGCTGGCAGCGGCGCTCCGCACGGGCAAGTTCCAGGTGCTGCAGGTGCCGTACAACCCGTGGGAGCGCGAATGCGAGCGGGAGCTCCTACCGCTCGCGGCCGAGCTCGGCGTGGCGGTGATCGCGATGCGCCCGCTCGGCGGCTCCGGCGAGGACCGGCGCCGCCGCATTCGGCTGTCCGACGAGGATGCGGAGGCGCTCGGCGTCGAGACCTGGGCGCAGGCGCTCCTCTCCTGGGCGCTCGCCGACCCGCGCATCGACTCGGTCATCCCGGCGACGTCGAAGCCGGAGCGCGCGCTCGAGAACGCGCGCGTCGTCGCGCTCGACGACGGTCAGCGGGCGCTGGTCGAGCGGCTCGCGACGTAACCAAATCGTATTGCGATGCGTTCCACTGGTAGTGGAGCGCCGAGAGACATCCGGAATCGACACCCGCTGGCTGCGGCTCGCGCCGGTCGTCTTCATCACCTACAGCCTCGCGTATCTCGATCGCTCGAACTACTCGCTCGGCGCCGCAGGCGGCCTGACGACGAGCCTGCACATCTCGTCGGCGATGGCCGGCCTCCTCGGCGGTTTCTTCTTCGCGGGCTACTTCGTCTTCCAGATTCCGGCGGCGCACTACGCCGAGCACCGCAGTGCGCGCTCGCTCGTCTTCTGGTGCGTCCTCGCGTGGGGCGTCTTCGCGAGCCTGCAGGGCGTCATCCCCTGGCTCTGGCTGCTGATGGTCGATCGCTTCCTGCTCGGCGTGGTGGAGGCGGCGATCATCCCGGCAATGCTCGTGTTCCTGACCCACTGGTTCAGGCACGACGAGCGGGGACGCGCGAACACGTTCCTCATCCTCGGCAACCCGGTGACCGTCCTGTGGATGTCGCTGATCTCGGGCTACCTGATCTCGTGGACGAGCTGGCGCTGGATGTTCGTGCTCGAAGGCGTGCCGGCACTCGTCTGGGCGTTCGTGTTCCGTGCTGTGGTCGTCGACACGCCCAAGGAGGCGGACTGGTTCGAGGGCGCCGAGGAGCGCGAGCTCGAGCACGATCTCGAGGAAGAGCAGAAGCGCCTGCCGCGTGTGCGCGGCTACGTCGAGGCATTGCGGTCCTGGAACGTGGTCGTGCTGTCGCTGCAGTACGCGCTCTGGTCGATCGGCGTGTACGGCTTCGTCTTTTGGCTGCCGACGATCATCAAGGCCGCCTCGCATCACGGCATCGGCGCGACGGGTGCCCTGTCCGCTGTGCCGTACGCGGGAGCGGTCGTCGCGATGCTGTTCGTGTCGTTCATCTCGGACCGCACGGGCGCGCGGCGCATGGCCGTGCTGCCGCCGCTCCTCGTCGGCGCAGCAGCGTTCTACGTCTCGTACCTGATCGGCTCGGGGAGCTTCTGGTGGTCGTATGTGGCGCTGATCGTGGCCGGCGCCGCGATGTACGCACCGTACGGCCCGTACTTCGCGTTCGTTCCGGAGTTCATGCCGCAGAACGTCGCCGGCGCGGCGATGGCGCTGATCAACAGCGTCGGTGCGCTCGGCGGCTTCGTCGGCACCTACGTCGTCGGCTGGCTCACGGGCATCTCGAACGGCGCCGCCTTCGTCTTCATGGCCGCGTCGCAGCTCGCCGCGGCGCTGCTGATGCTGGGCGTGCGCGTGCACGCGGCTCGGGCGCGGTCAGTAGAAGAGGGACGTGCGCACTCGACTGAGCAGCTCGTCACCCGCTAGGTAGCGGCGCAGGTTCTCGGCGAAGAGCTCGACGACTCGCTCGTTCTCACGCGTCGACAGAGCGGAGGTGTGCGGGCTGATGATCACGTTGTCGAGCGTCCAGAGCGGGCTGTCGTCCGGGAGCGGCTCGTGCGCGAAGACGTCGAGCGCCGCGCCGCGCAGCTTCCCGCTCCGAAGCGCCTCGACCAGCGCGTCCTCGTCGACGACGCCGCCGCGCCCGACGTTCACGAAGATCGCACCGTCGCGCATGCGTGCGATGCGGTCGCGGCCGATCAACCCTTCCGTCTCGTGCGTGAGCGGGAGGGTCACGACGATCGCATCCGCCTGCGGCAGGAGCTCGTCGAGGTCGCCCTGCTCCCGTCGCACCGAGAGGACGTTCATCCCGAAGGCCTCCGCGAGGCGCGCCACCTCGCGGCCGATCGCGCCGAGGCCGACGATCAGCACGGTCGAGTCGCGCAGCTCGTCGACGGGATAGTGATCCCAGCGGCGCGCCGCCTTGTCCGCGAGCAGGCGCGGGAGGCCTTTGCAAAACGCGAGGATCCCGAAGATGCTCCATTCGGCGAGCGGGCCGGCGTGCACGCCGCTCGAGCTCGCGAACGCGATCCGCTCGAGGTCGTCCCGGTCGAGACCGGCGGCGCGGAGCTGCTGGCCGGCGCCGGCGTAGGTCGCCTGGACGAAGCGCAGGTTCGGCGCCGCGT
The DNA here is from genome assembly GCA_035651895.1 of Gaiellaceae bacterium. Classification (GTDB taxonomy): domain Bacteria; phylum Actinomycetota; class Thermoleophilia; order Gaiellales; family Gaiellaceae; genus PALSA-600. Next base: position 21,708 of record DASREW010000025.1, on the reverse strand, counting down.
CGACGACCCGGGCGAGCTGCTTCGGGTCCTCGCCGGGGAACCCGAAGAGCACCTCGGCCTCGCTGAGGAGCGCCGTGAAGCGCTCCTCCTGCTCCGGGGTGCGCTCGAAGGACGGATCGCCGGCGTGGTCGCTCGGGTAGCGCGGCGGCGGGAGCAGATCCGGTTCGTAGAGCACCTCGAGCCGTTCGTCGACAGCGCGGAGGCGCTCGACGAGCTCGGGCTCGATCGGTGTCGCGATCAGGACGGTGACCATTGGGCAAGATCATGACGATGGCGCTGTACGAGGGACCCCTGTTCTCGGTCGAGCGGCGCGACGGCAAGGACGTCGTCGTCCACGGCCCGGCGGTGGCGATCGTCCCGGTCGACGTCGACGAGTGCGTGACGCTCGTGCGTCAGGAGCGCGTGCCGGCCGGCGGGAAGCTGCTCGAGCTCCCGGCCGGCGGCGTCGAGGAGGGCGAGGCGCCGCTCGACACGGCGAAGCGCGAGCTGCGCGAGGAGACGGGCCTGCACGGCGGCGAGTGGACCGAGATCGCCTCGTTCTTCACGACGCCCGGGTATGTCGACGAGAAGATCCACCTCTTTCTCGCGACCGGGCTCGAGCGGGGCGAACCGGCTCCCGAGGGAAGCGAGGACATCGAGCTCGTCCGTGTCGCGCTCGACGAGATCCCGGGGCTGATCGCCGAGATCGAGGACGGGAAGACCCTCGTCGGGCTTCTCTTTTTGCAGCGCCGGTAGGCTTGCCCGCGCATGAAGGTAGGAGTCGCCAGGGAGATCAAGCCGGACGAGTACCGGGTGGCGCTGACGCCCGCCGGGGCACTCGAGCTGATCAACCGCGGCCACGAGGTGACGATCGAGCAGGGCGCCGGCGCCGGGAGCGCGTTCCCCGACGACGCGTACGAACGCGTCGGCGCGCGCATCTCGTCGGTCGACGACGTCTGGGAGGGCTCCGACCTCGTGCTGAAGGTGAAGGAGCCGATCGCATCCGAGTACGGGCGCTTGCGCGAAGGGCTGATCCTGTTCACGTATCTCCACATCGCCGCCGACGAGCCGCTGACGCGCGCGCTCGTCGACTCGGGGATCACGGGCGTCGCCTACGAGACGGTCGAGGTGGGCCGCGCGCTGCCGCTGCTTGCACCGATGTCGGAGGTCGCAGGACGGCTCGCGCCGCAGGCGGGCGCGTACTTCCTCGAGAAGCCGGTCGGCGGGCGCGGCCTGCTGCTCGGCGGCGTGCCCGGTGTGGGACCGGGACGCGTCGTCATCGTCGGCGGCGGCGTCGTCGGCTACAACGCCGCTGTCATCGCGCTCGGCCTCGGCGCGCAGGTCACGATCCTCGAGCGGTCGATCGACCGCATGCGCCATCTCGAAGAGGTGCTTTCGGGTCGCGTGACGCTGCTGATGAGCTCGAGCCTGCAGGTCGCCGCGTCGCTCGAGGAGGCCGATCTCGTCATCGGCGCGGTGCTGATCCCCGGCGCGGTCGCGCCGAAGCTCGTGACGCGCGAGATGATCTCGTCGATGAAGGAGGGTGCGGTCGTCGTCGACGTCGCGATCGACCAGGGTGGTTGCTTCGAGACGTCACACGCGACCACGCACGCAGACCCGGTCTACGTCGTCGACGGCGTCACGCACTACTGCGTCGCCAACATGCCGGGTGCGGTTCCGGTGACGTCGACGAAGGCGCTCACGAACGCGACGCTTCCGTACGTCGAGGCGATCGCCGAGCACGGGCTAGCCGCCGCAGTCGCTGCCGACCCGGCACTCGCGAAGGGCGTCAACGTCATCGACGGCAAGGTGACCTACGAAGCCGTCGCCCAAGCGCACGGGCTCGAGTACACGCCGCTCGGCGACGTGCTCCCGCTCGCGGCGGTCTAGGCCGCCGTCTTCTTCTTCTTGGGATCCGGGCTGACGCGCACGACGACCCAGGTCACGCCGGCGGCGAGCGAGACCATCGCTGCGATGTATGCGGCAATGCCGATGACGCCGAGGACCGTAGTCATGCGGGAAGTAGGATAGCCCGGTCTATGGCCAGGGCGTGCGTCATCGTGTTGGACGCCGTCGGGGCGGGTGAGCTGCCGGACGCTGCGGAGTTCGGCGACGAGGGGTCGAACACCCTCGCGAACGTCGCCCGCGCCGTCGGGGGCCTCGACCTGCCGACGCTGGAGGCGCTCGGGTTCGGGAACATCGAGCCGCTCGAGGGCTGTGCGCCCCAGCCGGGCGCGCCGGCGATCGCAGGCCGTCTCGTCGAGCGGTCGAAGGGCAAGGACACGACGACCGGCCACTGGGAGCTGATGGGCGTCGTCACGCCGCAGGCGATGCCGACGTACCCGCTCGGCTTCCCGGACGAGGTGATCGACCCGTTCATGAACCGCACCGGCCGCGGCGTTCTCGGGAACAAGCCGGCGAGCGGGACGGAGATCATCCAGGAGCTCGGGGAGGAGCATCAGCGCACCGGGAAGTGGATCGTCTACACGAGCGCCGACTCGGTGTTCCAGATCGCCGCGCACGAGGAGAGCGTTCCGCTCGAGGAGCTCTACGACGCGTGCCGGACCGCGCGCGAGATTCTGACCGGCAAGCATGCGGTCGGCCGCGTCATCGCACGACCGTTCGCCGGCGAGCCGGGTCATTACGAGCGCACCGCGAACCGTCACGATTTCTCGCTCGAGCCGAAGCGGCCGAACTACCTCAGCCTGATCCGCGACGCCGGTCACAAGGTCTACGGCGTCGGGAAGATCGGCGACATCTTCGCGCACCAGGATGTCGACGAGGAGTTTCCGACCAAGTCGAACGTCGACGGTATCCAGCGCACCGAGGAGCTGTTGCGCACGGTCGACGATGGATTGATCTTCACGAACCTCGTGGAGACCGACTCGCTCTGGGGTCACCGCAACGACCCGGTGAACTTCCACCGGTGCCTGCAGGACTTCGACCGGCGGCTCCCGGACGTGCTCGACGCGCTGCGTCCCGGCGACCTGCTCATCCTCACCTCCGACCACGGTTGCGATCCGACGACGCCGTCGACCGACCACTCGCGTGAGCACGCGTTGCTGCTCACGTACGTCGAAGGCCGGAACGCCGCCGGCCGGATCCACGAGAACGGCGAGTTCGGCGACGTCGGCGCCACCGTCAACGCGTGGCTCGGCGGGCGCGCTCCCGGAAAGGGCATTCCCGGCACTCCGATCGTCGCGCCGTGAGCGAACAACGCAACGAGATGCGGCTCGACAACCCGCTGCTCGTGCGGTGGGAGTTCGCAAGCGAAGAGCGCCTCGCCACTCGCAACTCGATCTACCGCCGGCTGATCGAGGGCCAGAACGCCGAGGACATGGTCTTCGACGCGGTTGCGGAAGCGAAGCCGGCCAACGTGCTCGAAGTCGGCTGCGGTGCCGGCGAGCTGGCGGAGCGGATGATGCGCGAGCTCGGCGCGAGCGTGTGTGCGATCGACAGCTCGGAACGGATGGTCGCGCTCACGAAGGACCGAGGCGTCGATGCGCAGGTCGGGGACGTGCAGGCCTTGCAGTTCGAGGACGACCGGTTCGACGTCGTCGTCGCGGGCTGGGTCTTCTACCACGTCGCGCAGCGCGACCAGGCGATCTCCGAGTGTGCGCGCGTGCTCCGTCCGGGCGGCCGACTCGTCGCCGCGACGCTCGCGGACGAGAATCTCGCCGAGCTCTGGTCCTTCCTCGGGTTCGACGGCGCGCGAGAGCTTTCGTTCTCCACGGCGAACGGGGCCGCGCAGCTCGCCGCACACTTCGCTCGCGTCGAAGCGCGTGAAGCCGAGGGCGTGGTCGTCTTCCCGAGCCCCGAGGCGATGCGGCAGTTCGTCGCCGCGGACATGACGCGCGCGCACCTCGCGGCGAACGTCCCGTCGTTCGACGAGCCGGTGTCGGCGCGCAGCCACCACACGGTGTTCGTCGCCGAGAAGGCATGAGCCGGTTCGACGACCCGGCTGTCGTCGCGAACCAGTACGCGACCGAGGCGAACCTGCGCGCACGGCAGGCGCTCTGGGCCGACGTCGAGGGCGAGGACGGCACGCGCGTCCTCTGGCGGGTCCTGCAGTCCCTTGCCCCCGTCGGCCGCGTGCTCGAGGTGGGCGGAGGGCAAGGTGAGCTCGCCGAACGGATGCAGCGTGAGCTCGACGCCGAAGTGGCGTTCATCGACCAGTCGCGCCGGATGGTCGAGCTGGCTCGTGCACGGGGTGTGCACGACGCGCAGGTCGGCGACGTGCAGCGCCTTCCGTTTCCCGACGAGAGCTTCGACGTCGCCGTCGCCGCCTGGATGCTGTACCACGTCGCCGATCTCGAACGCGCCCTCTCGGAGCTCGCCCGGGTTCTCCGTCCCACGGGGAAGCTCGTCGCCGTCACGAACTCGGTGCGGCACCTGGAAGAGTTCCGCGCGCTCATCGGTCAGCCGAGCTCGACGCTCGAAGGGCTGTTCAACGCCGAGACGGGCGCCGCCACCCTCGGGCGCCACTTCGCCGCCGTGGAGCGCCACGACGCCGAGGTCGTCGCCGTCGTCCGGGATCGCGAGACGCTGGTCGGCTACCAGCAGTCGATGTCGTCGGCCTTCGGACCGGTGCCCGAGGACGTGCCGCTTCCTTTCCGCGTCCACGGGCGGAACGCGATCTTCGTCGCGACGAAATGATCCGCGCCGCCGAGCTGATCCAGCGCAAGCGCGACGGCGAGGAGCTCCCGGACGACGAGCTTTCCGGGCTCGTGCTCGGCTACGCGCGCGGGGAGGTGCCCGACTACCAGATGGCTGCGTTCTGCATGGCCGTCTACTTCCGGGGGCTCTCGCCGCACGAGACGTATGTGCTGACCGACGCGATGATCCGGAGCGGCGAGACGATCGACATGGGTGCGGCGCTCGGCCGGAAGGTGGTCGACAAGCACTCGACGGGCGGTGTCGGCGACAAGACGTCGCTCGCCGTCGCTCCGATCGTCGCCGCGTGCGGCGTGCCGCTCGGGAAGATGAGCGGCCGCGGACTAGGGCACACCGGCGGGACGCTCGACAAGCTCGAGTCGATCCCCGGCTACCGCACCGAGCTGTCGCTCGACGAGTTCATCGCGCAGGTGCGCGATGTCGGCTGCGCGATCATCGGCCAGACGGGCGACCTCGTCCCGGCCGACAAGCTCCTCTACGGGCTCCGCGACGTCACGGCGACCGTCGACCAGCTCTCGTTGATCGCCGCGTCGATCATGTCGAAGAAGCTCGCCGGCGGGGCACAGGCGATCGTCCTCGACGTCAAGGTCGGGAACGGCGCCTTCATGCGCACGCTCGAAGACGCACGCCGGCTCTCCGAGACGATGATCTCGCTCGGACAGCAGGCCGGCCGCGAGGTCGTCTGCCTGCTGACCGACATGGAGCAGCCGCTCGGGGCGGCCGTCGGCAACAGCCTCGAGGTGCGCGAGGCGCTCGACACGGTGCGCGGGCGCGGCCCGACCGACTTCAGCGAGCTCGTGCTCGACGCGTGCGGCAAGCTGCTCGCGCTGTCCGACCTCGGCGTCGACGAGGCCGAAGGCCGGCGCCGCGCCGAGGCGGCGGTCGCCGACGGCTCGGCGCAAGCGACCTGGCGGCGCTGGATCGAAGCCCAGGGCGGAACCGCCGACGAGTCGGCGCTCCCGGATGCGCCGGTCGTCGCCGAGGTCACGGCGCCCCGCGACGGCTACGTGCGCGAGCTGGTCGCGATCGCGGTCGGCAACGCTGCGGTCCACCTCGGCGCAGGGCGGCGCACCAAGGAAGACGGCGTCGACCATGCCGTCGGCATCGTCTGCCGGGCCAAGCGCGGCGCTCGTGTCGAGCAGGGCGAGGTGCTCGCCGAGGTCCATGCGCGGGACGAGGCCGGTGCCGGCGTTGCCGTGCGCGAGGTGCTTGCGGCCTACGAGCTCGGCGACGAGCCGGCGCGGGAGCGGCCGGTGCTGCTCGAGGTCGTCGACTAGCAGCTGCTCGGTACGGTGCGGGCGTGCCCGAGCTGCCCGAGGTCGAGACCGTTCGCCGCCAGCTCGCGCCCCTGCTCGAAGGACGGCGCCTCGCCCGTGTCGAGATCGCGGATCCGCGGCTGACCCGGCCGCTCGACCCGGTCGAGGTGGCCGCCGAGCTCGAGGGCGAGCGGGTCACGCTCGTCGATCGTCGCGGCAAGTATCTGATTGTTCGGTTCGAGTCGGGTCGTGCGCTTCTCGTGCACCTCCGGATGACGGGGTCGTTTCTGCACGCGCCTTCCGGGGCCTTGCCGGACGATCCCCACCGGCGTGCTGTTGTCACGTTAGAGAACGGAGCGGACGTCGCCTATCGCGATGTGCGCCGTTTCGGCACGTGGCTGCTCCTCGAGCCGTCCGAAGTGGACACGTACATCGACACGAAAGTGGGAAAAGAGCCGCTCGACGTCGCATACAAGGCGAAGCACCTGGCGGAACGGCTCGCCGGGCGCCGCGCGCCGGTCAAGGCGGCGATCCTCGACCAGCGGACGGTCGCCGGCGTGGGGAACATCTACGCCGACGAGGCGCTTTGGCGCGCGCGGGTGCATCCGCTCCGCCCGGCCGAGAGCCTCGCCGCCGACGAGGTGAAGGCGGTGTACAAGGGCATCCGCGAGGCGCTCCGCGCGGGGATCCGCCGCCAGGGCTCGACGCTGCGCGACTACCGCCGGCCGGACGGCGGAAGCGGCGAAGCGCAGCACGAGTTCAAGGTGTACGGCCGCGGCGGGGAGCCGTGCGAGCGGTGCGGCACGCCGATCGACAAGATCCGCGTTGCCGGGCGCGGTACCTGGTACTGCCCCAGCTGCCAGCCGCTCGGGAGGGCCTACGCGGCGAGCAGCTCGTCGAGCCGGCCCTCGCGGTCGAGGCGCCAGAGCTCGGTGTAGCCGCCGATCGGCCGGTCGTCGATCAGGATCTGCGGGACCGTCCAGCCGCCCGTGAGCTCGTTCAGCCGCGCGCGGAACGACGGATCGTCGCCCAGGTCGATCTCCTCGTAGGGGATCCCGCGCCCGTCGAGGAGCGCCTTGGCGCGCACGCAGTAGCCGCACCACCGGGTCGTGTACATCCGAACCTGTGCCATCACCTCTTACAACGGAGAAAAGCTCCAGGAGATTCCGTACCCGCCCGCTCTAGACTGGGCCGAAGTGGCCGGGCGCACCTACAAGACGCAGGCGGTGGTGCTGCGGTCGATGCGGTTCTCCGAGGCCGACCGGATCCTGCACCTCTACACCGCCGACCGCGGCCGGATCGGTGCGATCGCGAAGGGCGTCCGGAAGACGAAGTCGCGCTTCGGCGCGCGGCTCGAGCCGCTGTCGCACGTCGAGCTGATGCTCCACGAAGGAGCGGGGGACCTGCAGACGATCACCGGCGTCGAGCTCCTGCACTCCCACCGCGCCGTGCGCGAGGACATCTACCGGCTGAACGTCGGCCTGATCGGCGCCGAGGCGATGCTGCGCCTCTTCGGCGAGCCCGAGGCAAACGAGCGAGCGTTCACGGCGCTCACCCGCTTCCTCGAGCTGCTCGACGACGCGCCGGTCCTCGAGAACCGGCCGGCCGTCGATCCGCTCGCGCTCAGCTTCCAGCTGAAGCTGCTCTGGGTCGCCGGCTACCTGCCGCACCTCACGAGCTGCGTCGAGTGCGGCGCCGAGGGCGCGCTCGTCGGTTTCTCTGCTCGCTCCGGTGGTGCGGTGTGTGCGCTGCACGCGCAGAACGCGCTTCGCCTGTCGCCGGAAGGGATGGCGGGCATCGAGCTGCTGCTCTCGACGCCGCTCGCGGACGCGATCGGCGCACCGCTGTCGGATCGAGCACGGCGAGACGCGCTCGCGGTGATCACGTCGTCGTACGAAGAGCATGGCGGGTTCCGTTTGCGCACGCTCTCTGCATGACCGGCGTCGTGGACGCATGAAGCGCGTGCTCGCGGACGGGCTCGAGCTCGACGACGACAAGGCGCGCATCGATCGGGCCGCCGTCCACCGCTACCTGAGCGACGAGAGCTACTGGGCGAAGGGACGGCCGCGCGAGACGCAGGACCGGCTGATCGAGGAAGCGTCACGCGTCGTCGGTCTCTATGACGGCGACGACCAGATCGGCTTCTGCCGCGCCTTCACCGACGGGCTCGCGCTCGCCTACCTGGCCGACGTCTACGTGCTCGAGGCGTACCGCGGCCGAGGGCTCGGCGAGGAGCTCGTGCGCGAGATGGTCGAGAACGGGCCGTACGCGAACGTCAAGTGGATGCTGCACACGACCGACATGCACCCGCTCTATCGCAAGCTCGGCTTCGGCGAGCCGAGTCAGAAGGTCATGGAGAGACAGCCGGCAAGAAACTCGAGCGACGACGGGTAGCGGCCGCTGACGCCGCGATGACCGCCGTCGAAGAGCTCGCAGTGCAGCCGCTCCTCCGGGAGGCCGCGCGCAAGGAGCTCGTCGCGCAGCGCGAGCACGCCGAGGTCGAGGAAGTACTCGTCGCGTCGGCCTGCGTCGAGCCACACTCCGCGCAGCGCGGAGGGATCCGTCTTCGCGGCGAGCCGGAGCGGGTCGTGTGCAAGCCATCGCTCCCAGACGGCGGGGACGAGCCGGCCGGTGCGGGTGTCGAACGGAAGCGTGCCGTCCGAGAACGCACGCGCCAGCGAGGCGAGCTCGACGAGCACCGCATCCGCGGCCGAGGTCAGGCCGTCGACCGGCAGCATCTCCTCGGGTGACGAGAGTCCGCGCTCTCGCAGCTCACGCGCGGCGAGCGCGAAGTCATGGGCGATCGTCACCTCGAAGAGCGCCATCGGAGCGTGTGCCGCCACCGCATGGAACAGCTCGGGATGCGTGAACGCATTGACGAGCGCGCCGTAGCCGCCGGAGGACTTGCCCTGGAGGCCGCGCGCGCCGCTCGCCGGGTAGCGCTGTTCGACGAACGGCACCACGTCGTCGCAGAGGTACCGCGCGTGCTCGCCGATCCACTGGCCGCCGCCCGCGTCCGTCCACCCGTCGACGAGCGCGACGATCGCGGCGGGCGCCAGCGCTTCGATCGCCTCCGGGTACGACCGCTCGAACGGCTCGACGTTGAACCACGACTGCGCGTCGCGCAGGTGCGAATGCAGCACGTAGACGACGGGGTACGCGCGCGACGGTTCGGTCGGCGCCCAGACGAAGAGCGCCCGCCCTCCGACCGAGTGCCGGTCCCAGCTCAAGCGTCCAAGCGGTCGAGCAGAAGCTGCTTCGTGCTCTCGATCGGGATGCGGATCTGCTCGAGCGTGTCGCGGTCGCGAAGCGTGATCGTGTCGTCGGCGAGCGTCTGCTCGTCGATCGTCAGCCCCCACGGCGTCCCGATCTCGTCCTGCCGGCGGTAGCGCTTCCCGATCGCGGCCGCATCGTCGTACTCCGCCGACATCGACTTGCGCAGGTCCTCGTAGAGCGCGCGCGCCTTCTCGACCATCGCCGAGTCCTTGCCGATGAGCGGCAGCACTGCGGCCTTCACCGGGGCGAGGCGCGGATGGAGGTGCAGAACCGTCCGCGGGCGGTCGGCGACCGTCTCCTCGTCGTACGCGTCGCACATGAACGCGAGGAACGCCCGGCCGACGCCGAGCGCCGGCTCGATCACGTACGGGACGTAGCGCTCCTCGTGGCCGATCCACTCGAGAGTGGTGCCGGAATGCTCCGTGTGCTGCCGCAGGTCGTAGTCGCCGCGGTTCGCGACGCCCTCGAGCTCCTGCCAGCCGATCGGGAAGAGGTATTCGATGTCCGAGGTCGCGAGCGAGTAGTGCGAGAGCTCGTCGCCCTCGTGCTTGCGTAGGCGCACGTGCGACTCCCGCAGGCCGAGCCGGACGTGCCATGAACGCCGCGCCTCGATCCAGTACTCGTGCCACTCCGTCGCATCGGCCGGGGGGACGAAGAACTCCATCTCCATCTGCTCGAACTCGCGGACGCGGAAGAGGAAGTTCCCGGGAGTGATCTCGTTGCGGAAGCTCTTGCCGATCTGCGCGATGCCGAACGGCGGCTTGACGCGCAGTGACGACGTGACGTTCTTGAAGTTCACGAAGATCCCCTGCGCGGTCTCCGGGCGCAGGTACGCGACGCTCGCATCGTCGACGACCGCGCCGACGTGCGTCTGGAACATCAGGTTGAAGTTGCGCGGCTCGGTGAGATCGCAGTCGGGCGTCTCGCCGGGATGCTTGGACGGGCGCTTTCCGCACTGCGAGACGTCGATGTGGTCGGCGCGGAAGCGCAGCTTGCAGGTGCGGCAGTCGACCATCGGGTCGGAGAAGTTTACGAGGTGACCGGAAGCGGCCCAGACCTGCGGGTTCATGATCACGGCGGAGTCGAGGGCGACCATGTCGTCGCGCTCCTGGATCATCGAGCGCCGCCACTCGCCCTTGATGTTCTCGTTCAGAAGGACGCCGTAGTGGCCGAAGTCGAACGACGATCCGAGCCCGCCGTAGATGTCGGATGTGGGGAAGACGAAGCCGCGGCGCCGGCACAGCGCTGCGACCTTCTCGATCGTGGCGGCTCCTTCGAACTGCTCCGGCATCCGTGAGAAGCTAGCTACTCGACCGCGTCGCCGTCCGGGTACGGCACCGGATCGACATGCGCGAGCACCTTCAATCCGCGGAAGTTGATCGTGTTCGACCGCGGGTAGAAACACATGTCGTTCGGCTTGCGCGTCCCGTAGACGAGCATCGCGCAGCCGTCTTTGCCGGCGCGGAACCAGTGCGACACACCGGTCCCGGGCGGACGCGCGACGACGTGCCCTGGGCGCAGGGCGTGCTCCTCGGGCCGCTCGCCATACCGCGCGAGCGACGGGTTCGGCTCCAGGTGCAGCGTGGCCGAGCCTTCGAGGATCACGAAGATCTCCTCTTCCTCGGAGTGCGAGTGGGGCACCGATCCGGTCTGGCCGGCCGCGAGGCGCTCCCAGGCCATCCCGGCGAGCTCCGTGTCGTCCCGATTCGCGAGCCCCGCCCAGGTCTGGTGGCGCTGGCTCTCGAGCTCGACCTCGTCGACGTTGCGGATGTTCTCGGGACGCGGCTGCACGTTGCTCACGTCGAGCGGCTCCACGGTCGCCTCGACGTCCCACGGGTCGTCGTCGCGGCCCTCGGCCCACGGCCAGCCGATGCGGATCGCGCGCGAGCGGGGCAGCCAGCCGATCTCGGTCGGGTGGCGCGTCCCGAACACGAGATACTCGAGCCCTTCCGGCCCGGCGACGAAGGTGTGCTCGTGCTGATCGGCGCGATGGATGACGCAGTCGCGCGCCTGCACCTCGTGCACCTCGCCGTCCTGCCAGGCGAGCCCGGAGCCGGCGAGCACGTAGTAGAGCTCTTCGGACGCGCCGTGCGAGTGCGGGGGCGTCGGCAGCTTGCCCGGCGCGACGCGAACGCGGTTCAGGCCGACGCTCTTCGTGCCTGCTGCGTCGCCGAGGCGCTGCCATTCGGCGTCCATCTCGCCCTTTGCGTTGCGGTGCCACGCGACATCGTCCCAGTGTGAAAGTCCCATGCCGCGTAGCCTACGGCCGTGAATCCCGTCGAGCTGCACATGATCTCCGACTCGACCGGCGAGACCGCGCAGCGGCTCGTGCAGGCGCTCGAGGCGCAGTTCCCGGAGCAGGAGTTCACCGAGATCCGCCATCCGCGCGTCGAGTCGATCGCCGATCTGCAGCTCGCAGTCGACCGCATGAAGGGCCGCCGCGCGGTCGTCGTCTACACGCTCGTCGAGCCCGAGCTGCGCGAGTGCATGCGCACGCTCTGCCGCAAGGCGCGCTTGCACTACTGCGACCTGCTCGGCCACCCGATCGAGGCGATCGCGAAGGTGTCCGGCCAGCCCGCGACGATGACGCCGGGCGCACGGCCGCCGCTGAACGACGCGTACTTCCGCCGCATGTCCGCGATCGAGTTCGCGGTCAAGTACGACGACGGCGTCGGCGCAGGGCTCGGCGAGGCGGACATCGTCCTCGTCGGCGTCTCGCGCACGTCGAAGACGCCGCTCTCGATCTACCTCGGCTATCTCGGCTACAAGACCGCGAACGTCCCGCTCGTGAAGGGCATCGACCCGCCGCCCGAGCTCTTCACGATCGACAGCGGGAAGATCGTCGGGCTGACGATCGACGCGCAGCGGCTCTCGGAGATCCGCGACGAGCGCATCCGCTGGATGCGCGGCGACCGCAAGTACGCGAGCCTCGTCGAGATCTACGAGGAGCTCGACTACGCCGGCCGGATCCACCGGCGGCTCGGCTGCCCGGTGATCGAGGTGAGCGAGCTGTCGATCGAGGAGATCTCCCACCGGATCATCCGGCTCGTGACCGAACGCGCGGAACTCACCGGGTGAAGCCCAAGCCACCCGTTCCGCTCTGGCGCTGGGCCACGTGGTACACCGCGCTCGCAGCCGCGCTCGTCCTCTTCTACGGCCTGTTCACGCCGTTCTGGTTCGGGCTGCGCGTGCTCGCGTGGGTGGCGGAGTTCCGGGCCCGCCGGCGCCGGTAGATTCCGAGCTGCAGATGGGCCGGTACGTCTTCGACTTCGACGAGCCCACGGACGGTGGCCGCGAGCTCCTCGGGGGGAAGGGCATCGGCCTGGCGGAGATGACGCGCATGGGCGTGCCGGTTCCGGCCGGCTTCACGATCACGACCGACGCCTGCCGCGCCTACCTGGCGAACGGCGCGCTGCCCGACGGGCTCGAGGCCGAGGTCGACGAGCACATCCGCCGGCTCGAGGAGCGGACCGGCAAGCGCTTCGGCTCACCGGACGACCCGCTGCTCGTGTCGGTGCGCTCGGGCGCAGCGGTCTCGATGCCGGGGATGATGGACACGATCCTGAACGTCGGCCTGAACGACGAAGCGGTGCAGGGGCTCGCCCGCAAGACGGGCAGCGAGGAGTTCGCGCGCGACTGCTACCGGCGGCTGATCCAGATGTACGGCGAGACGGTCGACGGGATCTCACACGATCGCTTCTCGCCCGACGACGACGTCGAACAGGCCCGTGCCGCGTACACGGACGCGATCGGCGGCGACTTCCCCCAGGACGTGCGCGACCAGCTGCGCCGCGCGATCCTCGCCGTGTTCGAGTCGTGGAGCTCGCCGCGCGCGCAGGTGTACCGGCGCGCGCACGACATCCCGGAAGACCTGGGCACGGCGGTGAACGTCGTGCAGATGGTGTTCGGCAACAAGGGCGAGCGCTCCGGGACCGGCGTCGCGTTCACGCGCGATCCGTCGACCGGCGAGCAGGGTCTGTACGGCGAGTTCCTCGCCAACGCGCAGGGCGAGGACGTCGTCGCCGGGATCCGGACGCCCGAGCCGATCGCCGCGATGCGCGAAAAGCTGCCGAACGCCTTCGACCAGCTCGTCGAGACGATGCGCCGGCTCGAGGAGCACTACCGCGACGTGCAGGACATCGAGTTCACGGTCGAGGACGAGCAGCTCTACCTGCTGCAGACGCGGTCGGCGAAGCGGACGGCGGCCGCCGCGCTGAAGGCTGCGGCGTCGATGGCCGACGAAGGGCTGATCACCCGCGAGGAGGCGGTCGCGCGCATCGACCCGGCGCAGCTCGACCAGCTGCTGCATCCGATGATCGATCCCGGTGCCCAGCTCGAAGTGGCGGCCAAGGGCCTGAACGCGTCGCCGGGCGCGGCGAGCGGCGGCATCGTCTTCGACGCGGACACCGCGGTCGAGCGGGCGAAGGCGGGGCCGGTCGTGCTCGTCCGCTACGAGACGACCCCGGACGACATCCACGGGATGATCGCCGCGCAGGGGATCCTCACCGTGCACGGCGGCATGACCTCGCACGCGGCAGTCGTCGCGCGCGGCATGGGCAAGCCGTGCGTCGCCGGCTGCGAGGAGCTGACGCTCGACGGCAAGACCGCGCGCATCGGCGGGCAGGAGCTCCACGAGGGCGACGTGATCACGATCGACGGCGGCACCGGCCGCGTGTTCGTCGGCGAGGTGCCGCTCGTGCCGCCGCAGATCAACGAGGACTTCGAGACGATCCTCGGCTGGGCGGACGACTTCCGCCGCTTGAAGGTGCGGGCGAACGCCGACAACCCGAGCGACGCCCGGCGCGCACGCGAGTTCGGCGCGCAGGGCATCGGCCTCTGCCGCACCGAGCACATGTTCTTCGGCGACGAGCGGCTGCCGGTGATGCAGGAGATGATCCTCGCCGACGGCGAATCCGGCCGCCGCGCCGCGCTCGACCGGCTGCTGCCGTTCCAGCAGTCCGACTTCGAGGGGATCTTCGAGGCCATGGCCGGGCTCCCCGTGACGATCCGGCTCCTCGACCCGCCGCTGCACGAGTTCCTGCCCGCCGAGAGCGAGGCGACCGACGCGAAGCTGCGCAAGCGGATCCGCGCGCTGCACGAGTCGAACCCGATGCTCGGCACGCGCGGCTGCCGGCTCGGGCTCCAGTTCCCGGAGATCTACGAGATGCAGATCCGCGCGATCGCGCGCGCGGCCCGCGCGGTGCAGGAACGGACAGGGGAGGCGCCGTGCGTCGAGGTGATGCATCCGCTCGTCGGCTTCCGCGAGGAGCTCGCCCGGCTCCGCGAGCTGACCGAGTCCGTGTGGGCCGAGGAGGCGCCGGAGGTCGAGCGCCTCATCGGCACGATGATCGAGGTGCCTCGCGCCGCGCTGCGCGCCGACGAGATCGCGGAGGTCGCGGACTTCTTCTCCTTCGGCACGAACGACCTGACGCAGACAACGCTTGCCTTCTCTCGCGACGACGCAGAGGGCAAGTTCCTGACGCACTACCTCTCGGAGGGGATCATCGAGCGCAACCCGTTCGAGACGATCGACCGGGATGGAGTCGGCGACCTGATGCGCATCGCCGTCGAGCGGGGCCGGGCGACGAAGCCTGACGTGAAGCTCGGGATCTGCGGCGAGCACGGCGGCGACCCGCACTCGATCGCGTTCTGCGACGACCTCGGGCTCGACTACGTGAGCTGCTCACCGTTCCGCGTCCCGCTCGCGCGGCTCGCCGCGGCGCAGGCGGCACTGCGCGACGCCGTCGTCCCGGTCTAGCCGTGCTCGCCGCCGCGGTTGCAGCGCTCGTCCTGGCGCTGGCGCCGCCGCCGACCGTTCGCGTCTGGGACGACCAGCTCGCAAGCGACGCGACGCCTGCCCAGATCCGGTTCGTGGCCACGCACGAGGCGGGCTCGCAGAAGCTGACGCGCTCGCAGATCGCGGCGTACAAGGCCGTCAACCCGGCTTTCAAGGTGCTCCAGTACCGGCTCGCGATCGGGCTCGGGCGGCACACGCAGATCATCGACGGGAACCACTGGGTGCCGGAGTGGCCCGCGCACGTGCAGGAGCAGTGGTTCACCCACGTGCACGGCAGCCGCGAGTACCTGAAGCAATGGGGCTGGTACCTCACGAACCCCGACGACGTCTCCTGGCAGCGCTTCTTCATCGCGCAGCTCGAGCGACAGGTCGCCCACACCGGCGCGTGGGGGCTGTTCCTCGACTCCGCGTCGGTGCCGAACGAGTTCGGTGGGAGCGCCTGGTCGCCGCCGCTTCCCGACCTCGACCCCTCGTTCGAGCATGCGTGGTCGAAGAAGCTCGATCGCTGGCTGCCGCTCGTCCAGCAGCGCGTCGGCAAGCCGGTGATCGCGAACGTCGGCTCGTGGGTGACGACGCGCGATGTCACGGACTACTCGCACATTGCCGGTGTGATGATCGAAGGTTTCGGGGCGGGGCTCGCGCCCGGAGACTGGCTGTTGCAGCAGCAGCGCGCGTGGTCGCTCGCGCGGCGCGGCAAGATCGTGATCGCGCAGAGCTATCCGCAGGATGCGCAGGACCGCCTGTTCGACGTTGCGTCGTACCTCCTCGTGCAAGGCACGCAGACGTACATGAACATCCAGACCTCGCTGGAGCCGGAGTGGTGGCCCGAGTACGAGGTCTCGCTCGGCAGGCCGACCGGGGTCGCGGTCCACGGAGCTGCGTACTCCTACCGCGACTTCCAGCGCGGACGCGTGCTCGTGAACCCGGGCGACGCGCCGGTGACCGTGAAGATCTCCGGTGAGCTCGTCGTGGCGCATGGGGGCGGGCTGCTCACCGCGGCCGGGACGACGGACGCAACGCTCTCGACGCAGCCGGTGACGAGCGTGACGCTGGCGCCGCGCTCCGGCGCGGTCGTCTACGAGTAGCCGCGCGTCTGCGCGTACGCGATAACGACGCTGACGACGACCACCGCGAGCGTCGCGGCGATGCTCAGCGCGGTCGAGCGGCGGAAGTGGAGCAGCGCGATCATCAGGATGATCCCCGCGATCAACCCGCCGATGTGCCCGCCGACCGAGATGTTCGAGACGGCGAACGTGAAGACGAGGTTCAGGACGATCAGTCCGAGGATCTGGCCGCCCGAGGAGATCCGCCCGTTGCGCTCGAGCACGAACAGCGCGCCGAGGATGCCGAAGATGGCGCCGGACGCGCCCACCGTCACCTCGTTCGGGCTGAGCACGAGCGCCCCCGCCGAGCCGGCGATCCCCGAGCCGAGGTAGAGCAGCGCGAACCGCCACCGGCCGATCACGTGCTCGAGCAGCGTGCCGGCGAAATACAGCGAGTACATGTTGATCGCGATGTGGAAGAAGCCGTAGTGCAGGAAGGCTGCGGTGAGCAACCGCCACCACTCGCCGTGCGCGACGCCGACCATGTGGAAGCCGGCGGGGATCTGCTGGTGCGCGGTGACGGTGCCGAGGCCGCCGCCGGACAGGTAGGCGCCCGAGGCGAACAGCGCACCGTGGGTGAAGATCCAGTTGCCGGTGCCGTCGACGTTCCCGCCGGCCGCGAACTCGGCCAGGAACACCGCGACGTTGATCCCGATCAGCGTCATCGTGACCGCGTTGACGCGCCGGGAGCCGACGCCGGTGACGGCCCGCTGCACCTTCTGGATCCCCTGCGGCTTCCCCGAGTGATCGGGGCAGCGAAGGCCGACCGGGGCCGGTGTCATGCACTCGTAACAGATCGGCCGCCCGCATTCCGAGCAGGAGAGCCCGGTCTCGCGGTCCGGATGGCGATAGCAGTAGCGGGGGGCTTCCACCGGGCTAGCGTATCGGCGTGGATCGGATAGAGCTCTGGGCTGTGGACGCGGTCCGGTGACAGGAAGGCGAGTGGCACGAGACGCGTTCTCTCGAGAAGTCACGACTACTGCTGAGCGAAGGAGCAATCGAATGAGCGATCTGTTCGGCGAAGAGCACGTCAAGCGCTACCGCGAGACGGGTGGCAAGGAAGGACACGACTGGCGCGAGGGCTCGACCATCCTCCTGCTCACGACGAAGGGGCGGAAGACCGGCAACCCGACGACGACGCCGCTCATCTACGCCCAGGACGGCGACCGCTACGTGATCGTCGCGTCGAAGGGCGGTGCGCCGAAGAACCCCGGCTGGTACGAGAACCTGGCGAAGAACCCGGACGTCGAGCTGCAGGTGTGGGACGAGGTCTTCCCGGCCCGCGCGCGCACCGCCGAGGGCGAAGAGCGCGAGCGCCTGTGGCGCAAGGCGAACGAGGTCTGGCCGCACTACGACGAGTACGCGACGAAGACCGACCGCGAGATCCCGGTCGTCGTGCTCGAGCGCAGCTAGTCAGTCCACGCGGCCGAGATTCTCCTCGCCATAGGCCCACTCGACGGCGTCGCCGCGGCGGTAGAACCCGTCGTCGTCGCCGCCCGGGAAGACACCGATCTTGTCGCTGTCCGGGTAGACGGAGACCTCGATCGACCCCCTGTGCGACCAGAGCAGCGTGCGCGCGGCGGTCTCGCCGCGGTTCATGATCTTGTGCGCGCCCGCCGGGCCGGCCGGGAAGCAGACGAGCTCGCCGCGCTCGAAGGTCCGCTCGCCGTCCGGCGTGCGCACGGACACCGTCCCGTCGACGACGAGCAGCCACTCCTCCTGAAACTCGTAGTGGTACGGGCACGAGGCTTCGCCGGGCTCGAGCTCGTAGAGGTAGACGCCGGTGCCGGTCGTGCTGCCGTCGACGCGACCGCGGCTGGCGTCGGCTGTGAAGACATTGAGTTGGCTCATTCGCTGATCAAAGCACGCGGCCGAGCGCGGTCCCGCCCCACACGGCGAGGATGCCCAGGACGATGCTGCCGGCGGCATAGAGGATCGTGACGCCGAAGTCGCGCGACTCGATCAGCGTGAACGCCTCCTGCGAGAACGTCGAGAACGTCGTGTAGCCGCCGATCACGCCGACGATCAGCCCGACGCGGATCCAGGCGGGCAGGTGGTGCCGGTCGACGAGCTGCTCGGTGAGGATCCCGATCACGAAGCAGCCGGTGACGTTGATCGCGAAGGTCGCCCAGGGGAAGACGGACGAGACCCGCTCTTCGATCAAGGTGTCGAGCCCGTAACGGGCGGACGCGCCGAGCGCGCCTCCGAGCGCAACGCCGACGATGACAGGCATGGGTGGCTCCTTTCGGTTCAGTAGGAGCCATCAGCCGTCTTTCGGCGGTCGAGGGCGGAGCTCCATCGCCCGTGCGTGTCGGTGACAGCTTACGTGGCGCGCCGCAGCGAGACGTACAGCACCCCCGCGACCGCGAGCGGCAGGAACCACCAGAAGCCGGTCGCTGCGGTGACCGCGATCGCGACGACGGCGCCGAGGGCGGCGACCCAGTCGTCGCCGACGACGAACTCCCAGACCTCGCGCGCGATCCTCATGCGGCGAGCGGGCGGGGCGCGCGCAGGACGCGGACGAGGAGCGCCGAGACGAGGCAGACGAACGCGAGCACCCCGACGAGCGAGGCGTCGTCGCCGGGCCAGTTCGCGCCCGCGCCCTCGGCCGACCAGAAGATGCCGAAGCTCGTGAGCATCAGGCCGACCGCGAACTTCATCGCGTTCTCCGGCACGCGGGACAGCGGCGCGCGCACGGCGATGCCGGCGCCTGCGACGAGGATCACCGCGGCCGCCGCGCCGACCGCGGCGAGCGGGATCGATCCCTGCGTGCTCCCGAAGGTCAGCACGATGAACGCCACCTCGAGCCCTTCCAGGAGGACGCCCTTGAACGAGAGGACGAAGCCGCTGACGCTGCCGGCGTGCACCTCGGCGATCGTCTCGGCATAGATCGCGTCCTCGTCGTGGAGCGCCTTGTGGCCGCTCGCGCGCAGGATCGCCTTCCGCAGCCACTGGAGGCCGAAGACGAGCAGGAAGGCGCCGACGACGAGCCGCAGGTCGTTCAGCGGCACGACGGTCAGGGCGGGGCCGAGCACCGCCACGATCGCCGCCAGGACGACGACCGCCGCAGCGACGCCCTTGAGCGCCGGCCGCCAGCCGGCCGTGATGCCGGCCGCGAGCACGATCGTGAGCGCCTCGACCATCTCCACGGCGCTCGCGAGGAACGCGGACAGGACGAGGAAGACGGCGCTCATCGGCGCTGGCGAGGATAGCGGAGCCCGACTTGACAGGGGAACAGGTGTTCGTGTAGAACATACGTTCCCGTGATCGCTGCAGTCGTCATCCCGGCGTTCGATCTGCGGGCCGCGCTGCGCCCTCGGCCCCGGCTCCAGGGGCTGCCTGCGGCGCTCGCGCCGCTGCCGGGAACGGAGCCGTTCGTCGGCTCGGTGACGGGCGCGGCCGAGGCGAAAGGCGTGCGGCCGGGGATGCGGCTCGGCGAGGCGCTCGCGACCTGTCCCGAGCTCGAGCTCGTCGAGCAGGACCCGGCCACGGTCGAGCAGGCGTGGGAGGAGATCCTGCGCCGGCTCGAGGATGCGGGCTTCGCGGTCGAGCCGGCGGAGCCGGGACTCGTCTACTTCGAGTCGAAGGGTGTCGAGCGGCTGTACGGCGGGCTCGAGCCGGCGCTCAAGCGGGCACTCGCCGCCGTCGGCACGGTGTGGGACCCGCGGGCCGGCGCAGCCGAACGGCGGTTCGCGGCGCTCGCGGCGGCGAACGTCGCCCGGCCCGGGCAGGCGCTGATCGTCTCCGACGACCGCGCCCGCTCGTTCCTCGCGCCGCTCCCGCTCACGCTGCTCCCACTCGAACGGAGCCGCTACGAGGAGCTGGAAGAGCTCGGGGTGAAGACGATCGGACAGCTTGCCGGGCTGCCGGGCAGTGCAGTGGCCGAACGGTTGGGGCCGGACGGCCGGCGCGCCTGGGGCCTGGCGAGAGGCGAGGAGACGGGAAGGGTGCAGCCGAGACGGCCGGCGATTGCCCTGCACGAGACGCTCGAGTTCCCGGAAGCAGTCGGCAACGAGCTGACGCTCCGGCGAGGGCTCGGGGTGCTGCTCGACCGGCTCCTCGCCCGACCGGAACGCGCGGGGCGGCCGCCGAGAAAGGTCGCGTTGTGGGCGCGACTCGTCGGCGGCGCCTCGTGGCGCCGGACGGTAACGCTGCGCGAGCCGACCGCGGATCCGGCACGGCTGCGCGCAGCGCTCGCGCCGAAGCTCGCCGAGCTGCCCGCGCCGGCGCTCAAGCTCCGGCTCGAGATCTCGCAGCTCGCCGAGCAGACGGGCGAGCAGCTGGAGCTCGTCGCCGCCGAGGGAGCGGCGCGCGACGGCCGGCTCCGGGAAGGCCTGCGCCAGGTGAAGGCAGCCGTCGGCGCAGGCGGGGTCTCGACGGTGGTGGAGGTCGCTCCGTGGTCACGCATCCCGGAGGCGCGCGCACTGCTCGTACCGCGCGACGACTGAACGCACCCAGACCGGCGCTCGTCGAGGCACACGCCGACGGCACGCCGCGCCGCGTGAACCGCCAGGACGTCGGCACCGTGCGCGAAGAGTGGCGCGTCGTCGACCGCTGGTGGACCGACGAGCCCGTCCACCGCCGCTACTTCGACCTCGTGCTCGAAACGGGAGAGAACACCGTCGTCTACCACGACGACGACGCAGGCTCGTGGTTCACGCAGCGGGCGTGAGCGAGGCGCCGTACGTCGAGCTGCACGCGCATTCGGCGTACTCGTTCCTCGACGGCGCGTCGCTGCCGGAGGAGCTCGCCGCGCGCGCCGCCGAACTCGGCTACGACACGCTCGCGCTCACCGACCACGACGGCGTCTACGGCTCGCTCGAGTTTGCGCAGGCCGCGAAGCACTTCGGCGTGCGCCCGATCACCGGTGCAGAAGTGACGGTCGCCGCGGAGAAGGGGCCGGTGCACGTGACGCTCCTGTGTGAGAGCCAGCGCGGCTACGCGAACCTGTGCCGCATCCTCACGGACGCGCACGCCGGAACGCGCCTGCCCGGGCGCGAGCGCGACCTGCTGCCCGCGCAGACGACGCTCGAGACGCTCGAGCGGCACGCGGAAGGGCTCGTCGCGCTCTCGGGCTGTGCGCGGCACGGTCTCGGCGTGGTCGACCCGAACGGAGCGGCGCGGCTCGCGCGCGCGTTCGACGGTGCGTTCTACGTGGAGTTGCAACGGCCGTACGAACGCGGCGACGCGAGGCGCAACCTGCGGCTGGCCGAGCTCGCCGAGACGCTTCGCGTCCCGACGGTCGCGACCGGAGACGTGCACGCGCATCATCTGCGCCGCGTGCGACTGCAGGACGTGCTGGTCGCGATTCGCACGCGCACGTCGCTCGACGGCTGCGAGCGCGAGCGGCGCGGGAACCACGAGTCCGTGCTCCTGCCGCCGGACGAGATGCTCGAGCGCCTGCCTGCGGACGCCTGCCTGCGGACGCGCGAAGTCGCGGAGCGCTGCGAGTTCGACCTGACGCACGAGCTCGGGTACCGCTATCCCGATTTCTCGGACGGGCCCGATCCCGCCGACGTGCAACTGCGCGAGATCTGCGACAGGGCGTTCGTCGACCGCTATACGGATCGTCCGCACAGAGCGGAGGCGCGCAGGCGGCTCGACGACGAGCTTGCGCTGATCG
>DASREW010000024.1:0-47874 GCA_035651895.1 Gaiellaceae bacterium | reverse complement strand
GTCGAACTCCTGGCGCCGCTCGCGGACGACACGCCCGTCGGCAGGTTCCTCGCCAGCCGGGGGCCGGGCATGCACCACGTCGCCTATGCGGTCGACGACATCCGCGCGGCGCTCGCAGAGCTGAAGGGGCGCGGCGTGCAGCTCGTGGACGACGAGCCGCGGCACGGCGTCTTCGGGCACGAGATCGCGTTCCTGCATCCCGACGCCGTGCACGGCGTCCTCACGGAGGTGGTCGCCGGTGGCTGACGAACGGGTCCAGATCGAGGTCGGTTTCGAGGGGCAGCACATCATGATCGCGCGGGTGTCCCCGGGGGACGCGGAGCGACTGACGGAGGCGTTCCGGAGCGGCTCCGAGGAGGTCGTGACGGTCGACGCCGAGGACGGCAGCTACGCCGTCGCGCTCCGCAAGGTCGTCTACGTGAAGCGCTTCGCGCGCGAGAGCCGCGTGGGCTTCGGAGCCGGTTAGAGCCGATCCGGCGCGGGAAGGCGGACCTGGTGGCGGAGGAGGCGACGACCCGGCAGAAGGAATCGGCCGCGGACGTGCGGCGGCTCGTCGAGCGCGCGCAGCAGGGCGAGCGCGAGGCGCTCGAGGAGCTCTACCTCATCCACTTCGACCGCATCTACAGCTACCTGCACATGAGCGTCGGCAACCGCCACGACGCCGAGGACCTGACGACCCAGACGTTCCTCAAGATGTTGGAGTCGATCAAGAAGTTCCGCTTCCAGTCGGCGCCGTTCTCCGCCTGGCTCTTCCGCATCGCGCACAACCTCGCCATGGATCACTTCCGCGCGCGCCGCCGCTGGCAGCCGGAGGAGGAGGTGCCCGAAGCGCCGGGCGAGGAGGAGCCGTCGGCCGAGCATCTCGCGATGCACTCGATCGGCAGGCAGTCGATGCTCGAGCTGATCGAGGGCCTCTCCCATGAGCAGCAGCAGGTGCTGACCCTGAAATTTGTCTTTGGCTTTCCGAACGGCGACGCCGCGACGATCCTCGGCAAGACCGAGGGCGCGATCAAGTCGCTGCAGCACCGCGCGCTCGTCTCGTTGCAGAAGCAGCTCGAGAAGCGCGAAGCTACGCAGTAGCGATGGCACTCGAGGTTGGAATCGTCGGCCCGCCGGGCGGTGGGAAGACGTCCCTGTTCACTGCGCTCACGAAGACGGGCGGCGGCGAGTACGGCAAGACGAACGTCGGCATGGCGACGATCCGCGACGAGCGCCTCGGGCAGCTCGCCGCGGTCGTGAAGGCGCGGAAGATCACGCCCGCGACGATCCGCGTGCAGGACATCCCCGGCTCGGCCGCCTTCGGCCAGCTCCGCCAGGTGGACGCCCTGCTCGTCGTGGTTCGCACGCCGGACGACATCGAGGAGTTCAACCTCGAGCTGCTCGTCGCGGATCGCGACCATGTCGAGAAGCGGCTCGACCGCGTCGAGAAGCAGGCGAAGTCGGGCGACGCTGCGCTTCGCGCCGAGGTCGAGGAGCTGAAGAAGATCCTCGCCCACCTCGATGCGGGTAGAGGGCTGGCGGACTACGAGTCCCAGATACCCAGTGAGCTCGAGCCGCTGACGCTGAAGCCGTTGATCTCGGTCGTCAACGGGCCCGGCGGGATCGACCTCCAGCTCGAGGCCGAGCTTGCCGAGCTGTCCGACGACGAGGCGGCGGCGTTCCGCGACGGCAGCGAGTCGGCGCTCGAGGACATCGCCGGCCGGCTGGCGCAGGCGCTCGACCTGATCACGTTCTTCACGGCCGGCGAGCAGGACACGCGCGCGTGGACGCTGCGGAACGGCCAGACTGCGCTCGACGCGGCGGCGGCGATCCACACCGACATCGCGCGCGGCTTCATTCGCTGCGAGGTGATCAACTGGCGCGACCTGGTCGAGCTGGGCTCCGCCGCCGAGGTTGCCAAGCAGGGCAAGCAGGGCCTCGAGGGGAAGACCTACGTGGTCAAGGACGGCGACGTCCTGAACATCCGCTTCAACGTCTAGATGCTGATCAGCACGACGCCGGCGAGCGTGAGGACGATCCCCGCCTTCTGGAGGCGGGCGACGCGCTCCTTCAGCACGCTCGCGGCGAGCAGGACGGTCACCACCGGATAGAGCGACGCGAGCACCGACGTGAGGCTCACGAGGCCGCCGTGATGGGACGACGCGGCGAAGAAGACGTTGCCGAGCGTGTCGCCGAGCCCGACGGCGAACACCACGACGAGCAGCTTCGGCGAGAAGCGCAGCGGCGGCCGCCGCGCCGCCACGATCGAGCCGACGAGCAGCAGCGCGGTCGCGCGGAAGACGAACGACGCCCACCAGAAGTCCACCTTCCCCGCCGCGTGCATCCACGGGAAGTAGAACCCGAACCCCGCCGCGGCGAGCAGCGCGAGCCCGACGCCTGCGGCGATGCGCCGCCGCCCTTCCTGGTGCTCGATCGACGCGAAGCCGACGCCGGCGAGCGCGCAGACGATCCCGCAGATCTGCGTCGCCGACGGGTGGTCACCGGTCGCGATCCCGAACACGACCGGGATCACCGCCGACACGCCCGCGATCGGCGCGACCACGCTCATCGCGCCCTCGACCATTCCGCGGTAGTACGCGACGATCCCGAGCATGCCGCCGATCGACGCGAGCACCGCATAGAGGACGCCCCAGCCGGGCGGGCCGTCACCGCGGACGGCGATCGCGATCCCGATGCCCGCGACGCCGCCGATCTGCGCCCAGAAGAGCACCGGCAGCGCGCCGTAGGTCCGCGAGATCAGCGGACCGACGAAGTCGGCGACGCCCCACGCGAGGCTCGCGCCGAGGGCGAGCAGAAGGGCGGTCACTCGACTCTGCGCGTCGCAGCGATCGCATCGAGCTGATTCGCGTGGTACAGGACGGCGGCCTCGGCCGTCCGGGCGCCGCGCGACTCGTGATGCACGGCGACGCAGTGTACGAGCTCCGCGAGCTGCGCCGCGTTGAGCCCTTCGGCGCGTTCCTCGATCAGCCGGAGCCCGAGATGAACATGTCCGAGCAGCCGTCCCTCCGCCGTCACCGTGAACGCCGGCCCGCGCCCGAGCTCGAGCGTCCGCCCGACGTCGTGTACGAGCGCCGCGGCGAGCAGCAGGTCCGAGCGCAGCCGCGGATGGAGCTGCGCCGTCTCGCGTGCGAGCGTCGCGACGCCGACCGTGTGCTCGAGCAGGCCGCCGGCGTAGGAGTGATGGTCATCCGGCGTCGCCGGGTACGCGCCCAGCTCGCGATCCGCGAGCACGGCCGTGACCGTCGCGCGCAGCCCCGGATGCGTGATCTCCGCGACGAGGAACTCGAGAAAGCCGACCAGCTCGTCCTTGTCGCGGCGGATCGCCGGAGTGAGGGTCTGCGGGTCCACGTCGGCGGACTCGAGCGAGCGAACGTCGAGCTGCAACCGGTCGCGGAACTTCTCGACCCGCGCGAGCACGCGCACCGCGTCGCCCTCGTCGAAGCGGCCGTCGAGCAGCTCGACGTCGTTCCAGACGCGCGCCTCGATGTGACCCGTCGCATCGACGAGCTCGAGCGCGAGGTAGGCCGCCCCGGACTTCGTGCGCAGCTTGCGCTTCATCCGGACCGCGTAGACGCCCTCGACGACCCGGTCCTCCTGGAGCTCGGCGATCGTCACCGGAGGAGCCTACCGCCGCGTCCAGATGCGGAAGCCGGCCGGATCGTCGTGCCCGTCGGCGATCTCGTCGAGTACCGCGGCCGCTTCCTTGCGCCGCCAGCCGAGCGCTCCGCCGAGGTCGGCCGCGGTCAGGTCGCCCGCGAGCCCGAGCACGATCGACGCGAGCTCGCGACGGGCATCCTCGCGCGACGGAAGCTTCTTCGGCAGCGTCCACTTCCGGGCCAGCAGGTCGTGCGCGAGCGAGCCCCACGTGCTCCCCTCGTCGACGAGGTACGCGTTCGTGAGCACGAGCGAGTGGTGCAGCGAGGCGAGCGACCGCGCGATCACCTTCTTCTCGAGCCCTGTCGCTTCGCGCAGCTGCGGCGCGGTCAACGGACCGAGCGTGCGGATCGCCTCGACGACCGGGTCGCCGTCATCTGGCGCATCCCCGTTCGCCGCCACGAGCGCCGGCAGGAGCCGCGGAGCAACGCACGCGCTGACTCGTGCCAGATGCTTTCCGACGCACGTGAGGCCGCGCCGCGGCAGCTCGTCCTTGGCCCACCAGAAGAAGTTGATCTCCTCGGCGTTCCAGTCGGTCTCGCCGAGGCCCGAGACCTGCTCCCAGACCGACGGCAGCACCACGTCCGCCTTCGGGAAGAGCAGCGCCAGCCCGACCTTGTCGACGTAGCGCGCAGCCTGCGGCACGGTTCTGATCACCCTGTCTAGTCTGCAGGAGTGCCTACGCTCAGGCCCTTCCGTGCCCTTCGCTACGACCCGCGGGTCGCGGGCCCGCTCGATGCGCTCGTCGCGCCGCCGTACGACGTCATCTCCCCGGCGGAGCGGCGCGCCTACCTGGGCCGCAGCCCGTACAACGTCGTCCACCTGACGCTGCCCGACTCGGAGGAGCAGGCCGCGGCCGATCTCGCGGAGTGGCGGGAATCCGGCGCGCTCGCGCAGGACGAGGCGGAGAGCTACTGGTGGGTCGCCCAGGACTACACCGGCCCCGACGGCGTCCCGCGCACGCGTGAGGGCTTTGCGGCGTCGATCCCGGTGACGCCGTACGAGGCGGGCGAGGTGCTGCCGCACGAGCGCACCCACGCCGGCCCGAAGGAAGGCCGTCTGCGGCTGCTCCGCGCGACGCAGACCCAGCTCGAGCCGATCTTCGTCTTCTACGACGCCGACGCGCCGCTCGAGCGGCCGACCGCGCAGCCGGCGATGGACGTCGAGGAGAGCGGCGTGCGGACGCGCGTCTGGCCGGTCGAGGGCGGGGAGATCACGCTCGACACACCGCTCCTGATCGCCGACGGCCACCACCGCTACGAGACTGCGGTCGCCTATCGCGAGGAGCATCCCGAGGCGACGCACATGCTCGCGATCCTCGTCTCGTCGCGCACGCCCGGGCTCGAGATCTTCCCGACGCATCGCCTCGTGCAGTCGGTCGGCGACGTCCCCGGCGAGCAGGTCGAGAGCCCGGGCGACGGCGTGACGCTGTACCGCGGCGGCGTCTACACGCGCGTCGCGACCGACGACGACTTCGGCCCGCGCGTCGTCGAGTCGTTCGAGCCGGAAGGCGTCTCGTACACCGCCTACGCCGACGAGGCGATCGCCGCCGTCGATCGCGGCGACGCGGCGGCCGCGTTCCTCTTGCAGCCGGTCACGGTCGAGCAGGTCGCGCGCTTCGCGCACGCGGGCGAGACGATGCCGCAGAAGTCGACGTTCTTCTACCCCAAGCTGACATCGGGACTGCTGTTACACCCACTGGCGTAGGCTTGACGGAGCCGGCAAATAGCGGAGGCGCCGGCGTGGACGGCGCCGGAGCGGAGAATTGGCTGAGCTCGTGCCGCGCCGCGCGCGACGACGTCGCGCGCGTGCTCGTCGAGCTGCCGACGCGCGCCGAGCGCGAGCCGGTCGTCGGCGCGGGCGAAGGCGGCGACGAGACGACGGCGATCGACGCGGCGGCCGAGCGCGCGATCCTGCCGCATTTCGCCGGCCAGCGCATCGTCAGCGAGGAGGTCGGCATCTCCGACGGCGGCCCGTTCACGATCGTCGTCGACCCGATCGACGGCTCGCTGAACGCGAAGCGCGGCATCCCGTTCTTCTCCCTCTCGATCGCCGTCGCCGACGGCGACACGATGGACGACGTCGTGTTCGGCTACGTGCACGACTTCGGGACGGGCGAGGAGTGGACCGCGACGCGCGGCGGCGGCGCGTTCCTGAACGGCGCGCCGCTCACCGAGAAGCCGAAGGACGAGCTGGAGATCCTGTCGTTCGAGGCGACGACGCTCAGCTACGTCACCGAGCGCGCCGCGCAGTTCACCGGGATCGCGCACCGCCTCAGGCTGATGGGCTCGCTGGCGATCAGCCTCTGCCACCTCGCCGCCGGCCGCGTCGACGGCGTCGTCTCGCTGAAGCCGGCGCGCTCGGTCGACATCGCCGCCGGTCAGCTGCTCGTGCGCGAGCGCGGCTTCGCGCTCGACCTGCCCGACGACCCGCCGTTCGGGCGGGCGCCGCTCGACCTCGAGGGACGTTCGCGCATCGCCGCGGCGGGGAACGAGGAGCTGTGTCGACGGTTGGGGAACGCGCTGCGCGCATAGGCTGCTCGGGCTGGAACTACGCCCACTGGCGGAACGGCGTCTTCTATCCACCGCGCTGTCCCGCCCGCCTCTGGCTCCAGTTCTACGCGCGCCAGTTCGACACGGTCGAGATCAACACGACCTTCTACCGCCTGCCGCGGCGTGACGCCGTCGCGCGCTGGGTCGAGGAGACACCGGACGACTTCGTCTTCGCCGTCAAGGTGAGCCGGTACGTGACGCACATCAAGCGCCTGCTCGACGTACCCCGTCACCTGCCGCTGCTCTACGAGCGCATCGAGCCGCTCCGGCCCAAGCTCGGGCCGCTGCTCTGGCAGCTTCCGCCCACCTTCAACGTCGACCTCGACCGGCTGGCACGGGCGCTCGAGCACCTGCACGACGGCAACCGCCACGCGTTCGAGTTCCGCCATCCGTCGTGGTTCCGCGAGGAGACGTACACGCTGCTGCGCGAGCACGGAGTCGCGCTCGTTATCGCCGACCGCCCGGAGGTGAACGACTTCCAGACGCACGAGCTGACGGCCGACTTCACCTTCGTCCGCTTCCACCACGGCACACGCGGCCGGAACGGCAACTACTCGCACGCGGAGCTCGACGAGTGGGCGGACCGGCTTGCGCGGTGGAGCCGCGAGGTGGACGTCTTCGCGTACTTCAACAACGACTGGGAGGGCTACGCGGTCGAGAACGCGCGGTACCTCGCGAGCCGGGTACCCTCGCTCCATGGCGACGCATGAAGACGTCCTCGCGGCGCTCGGGAAGGTGATCGACCCCGAGCTCCGCCGGCCCGTGACGGAGCTCGACATGGTCCGCCGGGTCGACATCGAAGGCGCGCACGTCGCCGTGACGATCGCCCTCACGGTCGTCGGCTGTCCGCTCCGCTCGAGCTTCGAGGACCAGGTGCGCGAGCACGTTGCGACGCTGCCGGGCGTCGAGACGGTGGACCTCCACTTCGACGTGATGACGCCCGAGGAGCGCGAGAAGCTCACGACGAAGCTCCGCGGCGGCCAGGAGCGCAAGGGCATTCAGCTCTCGCCGGTGACCCGTGTGCTCGCGGTCGCCTCCGGCAAGGGCGGGGTTGGGAAGTCCTCGCTGACGGTCAACCTCGCCGCCGCGCTCGCCGCGACCGGCAAGGAGGTCGGCATTCTCGACGCGGACATCTACGGGCACTCGATTCCGCACATGCTCGGCGTGTCGCAGAAGCCGGTCGTAGTCGACAAGATGATCGTGCCGCCGGTCGCGCACGACCTGCGCCTGATGTCGATCGGCTTCTTCCTCGACGACAACCAGCCCGTGATGTGGCGCGGGCCGATGCTGCACCGGGCGCTCGAGCAGTTCCTGCAGGACGTGCACTGGGGCGAGCTCGACGTGCTGCTCGTCGACATGCCGCCGGGCACCGGCGACGTCTCGATCTCGCTCGGCCAGCTGCTGCCGCGCGCCGAGGCGATCATCGTGACGACGCCGCAGCCGCTCGCGCAGGAAGTTGCGTCGCGCGCTGCGACGATGGCGCAGAAGACGGGCATGCGCATCGTCGGCGTGATCGAGAACATGCGCTCGGAGGTCTTCGGCAGCGGCGGCGGCGAACGTCTCGCGACCGAGCTCGGTGTGCCGCTGCTCGGGTCGGTGCCGCTCGACCCGGAGTTGCGCGAGGCGTGCGACGAGGGGCGTCCGCATGTGACGCCCGAGATCGCCGAGATCGCGCGCATCGTCGACGAGAGCCGCGCCGGCGGCTTCACGCGCACGCTCCCGCTTGTCTCCTGATCGCAGCGCGGCGTTCTTCGATCTCGACCGGACGGTGATCCGCCGCTCGTCGGTGCTCGCGCTCGCGCCGTCGTTCCGCCGCTACGGCGTGATCACGCGCGTCGACCTGGTCAAGTCGGCCTTCTGGCAGGCGCTGTTCGTCCTCCGCGGCGCGAGCGCCGAGCGCGTTCGCTCCGCCTCCGAGGACGGCATGCGCATCCTGAAGGGCTTCTCCGTCGCCGACATGCAGCGTCTCGTCGGCGACGCGATGGAGCCGGTGCTGCGCCCGCTCGTGTACGCCGAGCCGCTGCGGCTCGTGCAGCAGCACCGCGAGCGCGGCGAGCCCGTGTACATCGTCTCGGCGACGCTGCAGGAGATCGTCCAGCACATCGCCGACGATCTCGGCTTCGACGGCGCGATCGGATCGACGTGCGAGATCGTCGACGGCGTCTACACCGGTCGCACGCTGCGTGCAACGCACGGTGAGAACAAGGCCACCGCCGTGCGCGAGCTCGCAGCAGCGGAGGCTCTCGATCTCGCGCATTCGACCGCGTACTCGGACTCCTACAGCGACGTGCCGTTCCTCGAGGCGGTCGGGCATCCGGTCGCCGCGAACCCGGATCGCAAGCTGCGGCGCATCGCCGCCGAGCGCGGCTGGCCGGTGGTGCGCTTTGCACCCTGACGAGGCGCGGCCGCGCCTCGCGGCGCTCGGCTTCCGGCCGGAGGACGTCGAGACGCTCGCCGAGCACTTTCTCGACGCCGAGCGGCGCGGGTCGCTCGGGCATGGTCTCTCGCGCATCGAGTGGCTCGAGACGCTGGAGCTCGACCCGGACGCGCAGCCGAGGCAGCTCCTCGACGAGCCGGGCTACCAGCGCTGGGACGGCGGCGGCGCGATCGGCTACCTCGCCCTTGCGGCCGTCGTGGCGGCGCAGCTCGCCGAGCCGCCGCCGCAGGCCCGGCTCGTCGTGTGCCAGCGCACGTTCCCGACCGGCGCGCTCGGCTACTGGGTGCGGCAGCTCGCCGCCGGCGGTCTCGTCGCGGCGCTGACCGCCACCTCGCCGCGGCGGCTCGCCGCGCCGGGCGGCAGCGAGCCGCTCACCGGCACGAACCCGCTCGCGATCGCCATCCCGTCGAGCGACGGCGCACCGGTCGTCGCCGACGTCTCGATGGGTGCCGTGACCCATGGAGCGGTGCTCGCGGGGCTCGCGAAGCCGGAGGAGCTCGTGCCGTTTGGCGGTGCGCATGCACACAAGGCGTTCGCGCTCGCAGTCGGGCTCCAGCTTCTCGTCGACGCGCTCGTGCCCGAGGAGGGCCACGGCGCGGTGCTGCTCGTCGCCCGCCCGGAGGCAGATCCCGTGCCGGCGTTTCGCGCGCTTGCGGCCGGGGTGCGGCTGCCCGGCGACACTCTCAGGAATCCCTCAGCCTGAGCCTGCTTTCCTGAATTGCGATGGCTCGGATCCGCGCCCTCCTCACCGGCGGGAGCGACGGGAATGCCCGCCTGACGGCTGCGACGGCGGTCGTGCTGCTCGTGCTCCTGGCGGCGGAAGGCCTGACGCTGCTCGGCGGTGTCGGGCGCTTCCTGACACCGCACATCTTCATCGGGCTGCTCCTGATCCCGCCGATCGGGCTCAAGCTCGCGAGCACCGGCTGGCGGATGGTCGCGTACTACCGGCGGGCCGAGGAGTACGTACGCAAGGGGCCGCCGCACATCGTCCTGCGCGCTCTGGTCGCGCCGGTGCTCGTGGTTGCGACGATCGTGATGTTCGCGAGCGGGATCGCCGCGGCGATCGTCGGGCACGGCGGCCTCCTGCTGGGGCTTCACAAGGTGAGCTTCATCGTCTGGGGTGTCGCCTTCGCCCTCCACGTCCTCGCGCATGCGTTGAAGCTGTGGCCGCTCGCCGTACGCGACTGGTGGCGCGGCGACCTGCTCGGCGGCCGGCGGCTACGCCAGACCCTGCTCGGAGTCTCGCTCGTCATCGGCCTCGGCGTCGCGCTCTTCGCGTTTCCGCTCGCACACGGCTGGCACCACGACTTCGGCTTCAAGTTCCGCTTCCGCGGACACTGATGCGAGCTAGGCCGGGAAGCCCGGCTCGCTTCTGATCGCGGCGAAGTCCGAGTCCTTCGCCGCGTACTCCGCCCAGCGTGGCTCGAGCTCGGCTGCACGCTTCAGGTGGAGCAACGCGTCGAGATTTCGTCCGCCGCGCGCTTCCATGCACGCGAGGTTGTAGAGCAGTGCCGGGTGCTCGGGATGCTCCACGAGCGCCTCCTCGTGCATCCGGATCGCCTCGTCCCAGCGCTCCTCGCGCGCGTACGGCACCGCCGCGAACATCCCCTCCCACGCCGACGGCTCGTGCGCGACACCGGGCTTGCCGCCGAGCGCGAGCACCACCGTCTCCGCGTCGAGGGCGACCGCACCCCGCTTCAGCGACGGGTCGCGCAGGAAGACGAGCTGGCCGGGCCCGAGCTCGTGCTCGTTGCCGTCGATCGTGAAGCGCGCCCGCCCGCGCAGCACGAGATAGATCTCTTCGTGCCCGAGCCGGCTCTCGTCGTGCTCTTCGATCACCTGGCCGCCGGCCTCGCGCGGCGTGTACGCGTTCACGCCGAAGGCACGGATCCCGAACCGGCGGCGGATCGGACGCCAGACGAACCCGTCGTCGAGCTCGATCCGGTCGAGGTCGTCGACGTGCGCGACGTTCATCCGGTCACCTCTGCCCAGCGCGGGTCGTCGCGCATACGCGCGAGGTCGTCGTCGCCTTCGAGGTAGCCGCCGATCTCCTCCGGTGGCGCGGTGGCGAGTGCCTCGCGCAGCTGGGCGAAGGCGGCGTCGAGGTCGCCGAAGCGCGACTCGTAGCAGGCGAGGTTGTACGCGTTCGACCAGTGACCGGGCCGGCCGGCGATCGCCTCGTTGAGCGCCGTGCGGCCCTCCTCGACGCGGCCGGCGACGCCCTCGGCGAACGCGACCTGGACGCTCTCCCAGCCGAACGCTTCGAACGCCTTGCCGGGGGTTCCGCCGGCGACGAGGACGACCGTGTCAGGCTCCTCGGCGACCGCCTCGCGCAGCACGCCCGCTTCGACGTGGACGAGCGTTCCCGCCGGCGCGTCGAAGGTCTGCTCTCCGACGGTGAACGTCGCGCGGCCGCGCACGATGACGTAGAGCTCCTCGTGCCCGCTGTCCTCTTCGTGTCGGGGCACGACGAGCGATCCGACCGGAGCGGTCCAGCAGTTCGCCCCGAACGCCTGCACGCCGAGGCGCAGCCGGAGCGGCATCAGGAGCGGCCCGTCTTTCTGCGGCCGCGGGTACGCACCCAGATCGTCGAGCGACAGGACCTCGTAGCCCTTGCTCATGCGTTCCTCAGCTGTTCCAGGACGACCGCGTCGATGCGCTCGATCCCGTCGGCGCGTTCCTCGAGGTTCTCGGTGCCCGTCCATGCGGCGAACGCCGCTTCGAGCTCGCCGTCGTAGCCGAGCTGCGCGAGCTTGGCGTGGATCTCGGCGCGGAGCTCGCCGTCGACGGCGATCCAGCGCTGCGTCTTCCCGAAGAGCAGGTCGTGCAGGTCGTAGAGGCGCGCGAGCTCGGCAACGGGCTGCGCGTGGTCGTCGACGCGCAGGTCGACCAGGACGTCGCTGAGGCCCGCGTAGCCTCCGTCCTTCTCGACGACGAGCAGCGCCGCCGACTGCTGCCCGCGCCGGTCGCCGCCCGCGGCCTGCGCCGCTGCGAGGCACTCGATCAGCCGCTCCGCGAGCGGACGCCCCTCGGTCGCCTCGAAGGTCGCGGCGAGCGCGCCGACGGTCTCCTCGCCGACGAGGATGTTCCCCTGGGCGGCGAAGCCCTTGCCGGCGATGCCGCCCGCCCAGTCCATGCACTCCGAGCCCGTGAAGGTCGCGCTGCCGCCGCGGCAGTCGACCACGCCGAGCTGGCGGTGGTCACGGCCCTCGTCGGCCACGACGAGCTTGTCGACCACCTCCTGGGCGTCGAGTCCCTTGCGGAGCAGCTCGAGCCCCTGCGGCCCGTAGCGCGGGTTCGCGTAGGCCTGCGTCGCGACCGCCCCGGCGCCGGGCTCGGCCCACGGCACGACCGAGCCGACCGCGAGGAACTTCGACTGCGTGGCGACGCCCCAGTGGCCGGCGTCGAGGTCGCAGGCGGCGATCGAGTACGTGGCGACGACAGGAGCTGCCGGCTCAGCCATACGTGAGCTCCGTCAGGTCGAGCTGTGTGAGCGCCGGGTCGGTGACGAGCGCCGACGCGACCTCGGGCCGGGCGAGCGCCGCCTTCACCTCCTCGGGCGAGGACGCACGCACGACGACCGGCCGGCCCTCGGCGTGCGCCGCGCGCAGCGCATCGTCGTCGAGCGTGTCGAGGACGAGCGCGTCGTCGAGCTCGAGCTCGCCGGCGAGGGCGATCTCCGGCACGCGCCTGCCCGTCGCGCCGAACCAGCGCTCCCTCATACCTCGACGCTGTCTCCCGGCTCGAGCTTCTCCACCGTTGCGCTCGTCAGCTCGGCGAGCCTGTCCGGCGTGCCGGTGAGGAGACCGAAGGTGCCCCAGTGGCAGGGAACGCAGCGGGGATTCCCGAGCAGCTCGAGCGCGAGCGCGGCTTCCTCGGGCCCCATCGTGAAGTGGTCTCCGATCGGCAGCACGGCGACGGTCGGCTTGTAGAGGCGCGCGACCAGCGCCATGTCGCCGAACACGCAGGTGTCGCCCGCGAAGTAGATCGAAAGGTCGCCTTCGCGGATGACGACCCCGGTCGGCTCGCCGGTGTACGTGCCGTCCGGGGCGGAGCTCGAGTGGTACGCGTTCGTCATCGAGAAGCGCACGCCGTCGTGCTCGACGGTGCCGCCCTTGTTGAACGCGACGAGGTCGTCTTCGCCGATCCCGTTCTGCGAGAGCCAGCCGCAGAGCTCGACCATGCCGAGCACCTTTGCGCCGGTCGCCTTCTGGAACGGAACCGCGCCGCTGATGTGGTCGCCGTGTCCGTGGGTCAAGTAGATGACGTCCGCGCGCTCCGGCTGCTTCTCGCTCTCCGGGAACGTGGGGCCGTCTGGGAACGGATCGACGTAGATCCGCTTGCCGCCATCGGTGTCGAGGCGGAACGATGCGTGGCCGAGCCAGGTGAGAGTTGCCATCCCTGCACAATAGAAGCTCTCATGGGGATGGGGCTCGTTCTCCGGGTGCGATCGGCGAGTGCGAGGCAAGGACGCAGGGAGTCCCGATAGTCGAGCTATCGGGACGACCGAGGACGCGGCATCGCGCCGCCGAGCGCGACCGGAGGGCCAGCGCTCATCCCCATGAGAGCTTCAAAGGAACGTCCGGTCCGGGAGCGAACCTTTGGTCGTGGGACGTCGGGTGCTGCCGGGGCTGCTTGCAGTCGCCGCCGCGTATGCGGACACCCACGGCTCCCACGGGCTCGCCTTCTACGCGCTCCTCGGCGCGATCCCGCTCAGCGCGGTCGCGGCGCTCGAGTGCTTCGGCGCCTACCTGGACGACCGCACGAACGCGCTGCGGGGCATGCAGGCGCTTCTCTGGACGCTCGCGCTTGCCCTGCTGGTGCTCTCCTGTGCGGCCCGCTCGCCCGCGACCCAGATGCACACGCTGCCGACCGCGGCTCGCTCGGCCCTCGTCGGCGCGCTCGCGATCTTCGCCGTGAAGACGTGCCTGGCGGCCGCGCCCGTCCTGCGCCGGCTCGCGCTCGCGCAGGTCGCGAAGCCGTAGGAACCCAGGGAACTTAGTTCGACGAAGTCGAACTAAGTTCCAGAGCTTCGCCTCAGAACGGCAGGCTGTTCGCCGCCGAGTGCGCGACGTCGATCAGCGGCTGCACGGCGAAGAACGAGCCGACCGTCACGGCGAGCGAGCAGAACACGCCGAGCGTCAGGAACAGATCGCGCGGCGGTGAGCCGCCGGCCGGCGCGAGCTGCAGCTCCGCGGCGTCGCGGAAGTACATCGCGCGGATGATGCCGAGGTAGTAGTAGGCGGAGATCATCGTGGCGATCACGCCGACGACGATCAGCCACGAGAGGCCGTGGTCGTATGCGGCGGCGAAGACGTAGAACTTGCCGATGAAGCCGCCGGTCAGCGGGAAGCCGAGCATCCCGAGCATGAACGTCCACATCGCGACGCCGAGGAACGGCCGCTCCCAGCCGAAGCCTGCGAGGTTCTGGAGCGTCACCGGCACTCCGAGCTCCCGCTCGCGCGCGGCGACGACGGCGAACGCGCCGAGCGACATCGCCGAGTACGGGATCAGGTAGTAGAGGAGGGCCCGCTCGCCGAGCGCATTCGCGGCGGCGATCGCGATCAGCATGAAGCCGGCGTGCGAGACCGACGAGTAGGCGAGGATTCGCTTGACGTTCCGCTGGACGAGCGCGCCGATGTTGCCCCAGGCGAGCGAGACGACCGCGATGATCGCGATCGCCCAGCGCCACAGGTGCACGTCGTGGGGGAAGGCGGAGACGAACACCCGGTAGGTGACGACGAGTGCAGCGACCTTCGTGGCCGACGACATGAACGCGGTCACCGGCGTCGGTGCGCCCTGGTAGGCGTCGGGCGTCCACATGTGAAACGGCGCCGCGGACGACTTGAACATCAGACCGACGATGATCATCGCGAGCCCGACGACGAGCATCGCGTCGTGGGTGTGACCGGCCGTGGCGATCTTGTCGAACGAAAGCTGCCCGGTGATCCCGTAGACGAGCGCGGAGCCGAAGAGCAGCGTGGCTGACCCGACCGCGCCCACCACCAGGTACTTGAGCCCGGCCTCGAGCGACCCGATCAGGTCGATGTCGATCGCCGTGAGCACGTAGAGCGCGATCGAGAACCACTCGAGCCCGAGGAAGAGCGTCATCAGGTTCCCGGCCTGGACGAAGAAGGCCATGCCGGCGCCGGCCGCCGTGAGCAGCGCGTAGTACTCGGCGACGTGCTCGTCTCGCATCCGTTCGCGGTAGGCGATCAGCACGGCGATCGCGCCGCAGCCGGCCAGGATCACCTGCGCGAGCGCGCCGAAGCGGTCGCGGATCATCGCGTCGTGGACGAGCAGCGTCACGTGCGGCGAGCGTGCGTCGAGGAACGCGGCGAAGACTCCGGCCGCGACGAAGCCTGCGAAGCCGGTGGACGCGGCGACGGCCCGGCGCGTGGCCGGCGGGACGAACACGGCCACCATCAGGAGCAGCCCCGCGGCCGCGAGCAGCGACAGCGACGGCGAGAGCGCGAACCAGTCGACGTGCGGCTTGTGGATCACTTCGCGAGCCTCTCGATCTGCGTCTTCCCGAGCGTGTGCCCGGAGACGAGGTTCGGCCAGGCCGAGAGCCCGAGCAGGCAGAGGACGAGCGGGACGAGGATCGCGAGCTCGCCGAGCCGGAGATCGGTCGCGCGCTCGCTGACCGCGGAACCGGTGTCCTGGTGCAGCACCGCGGAGATCGCGCGCAGCATGTACATCGCCGCGAGCACGATCGCGATCGCGCCGAGCACGGCCCACGCCCAGCCCTGCTGGAAGACGCCGGCGAGGATCAGGAACTCACCCGCGAAGGTCGTCGAGAGCGGCACGGCGAGCGAGACGATGCCGACGATCATCACGAGCGACGCGAGCGCCGGACGGCCGCGCGCCATGCCGCCGAGGAGCGCGAACTCGCCGCGCGTCGCGGTGCGGCGCTCGACCATCCCGGCGAGCAGGAAGAGCGAGGTCGAGACGAGCCCGTGGTTCACGATCTGCAGCACGGCGCCGTCGAAGCCGAGCGAGTTGTTCGCGAACAGCCCGAGGCCGATCAGGCCCGCCTGCGCGAGCGACGAGTACATGACGACGCCGCGGAAGTCCGGCGCGCGGAACGCGAGCAGCGAGCCGTAGAGGAGGGACGCCGCCGAGAGCGCGAGGATCAGCCCGCGCCAGTCGGCGACGACGGCCGGGAAGATCGGGATCGCGATGCGCAGCAGGCCGTAGAGGCCGGCCTTGCCGACGACGCCGGAGAGCACGCCCGACACCTCCGCCGGCGCCTCGCGGTAGGTGATCGGCAGCCAGCCGTGGAACGGGAAGAGCGGCGACTTGATCGCGAAGGCGACGAGGAACCCGAGGAAGAGGAGCGACGAGTGCGACGTGTGCATCTGCGTCAGGTCGAACGTCCCTTCGCGCAGCCCGAGCACGACGATCGACGCGAGCATCAGCAGCGAGCCCACGACCGTGTACACCACGAACGTGAGCGTCGCGCGGAGCCGGTCGGCGCCGCCCCACACGCCGATCAGGACGTAGAGCGGGATCAGCATCGCCTCGAAGAAGGCGTAGAAGAGCAGCAGGTCCTGGGAGGTGAAGACACCGACAACCGCGCCGGTCAGGAGCAGCATCAGCGCGAAGTAGGCGCGGCCGCGGTCGCGGCCGACCCACCAGCCGTAGATCGTCGCCGCCCCCATGCAGACGACTGACATGCCGACGATCCACACCGAGAACGCGTACATGCCCACGTGCCAGCTCACGTGCAGGTCGGAGAACCACGACGCATGCTGCGCGAGCTGCAGCCGCGGCGAGCCGTAGTGGAAACGGGACGCAGCCGTGATCCAGAAGCCGATCTCGACCAGCGAGACAAGCGCGGCGAACGACCCGAGCCAGTACGCGGAGAGCGGCGCCACTGCGACGAGCAGCGCGCCCGCTACCGGCAGCACGATCAGGATCATCGTCAGCCACTGGTTCATCAGCGGGCCGCCAGGAAGATGAGGGCGAGGACGGCGACGCCGCCGGCGAGCGCGAGCGCGTAGGTGCGAACGAGGCCGTTCTGCGCCATCGAGAGCTCGCGCGAGCTCGCACCGGTGAGCCCGCTGACCGCGGTGATCGCGCCGCCGATCAGCGGCAGCTCGATGATCGTCCCGAGGCCGCGCGAGAGCGCGTCCGAGCTCCGGTACCACACGACGTCGTACAGCTCGTCCCAGTAAAACTTCTTCTCGAAGAGCGTCACGGCCTGCGGCACGGGAACGCTGCGCGCGACGTAGAGCACATATGCAACGCCGATGCCGGCGAGGCCGAGCACGATCGCGAACGCGGAGCTCAGCCACTCCTGGAAGTTGCTCGGCTCGGTGATGGGCGCGGCGATCGGATCGAGCCACGTGGTCAGGGGATGCCAGATCGGCGCGAACTGGAGCCAGCCGCCGATCACGGCGAGCACGGCGAGGGTCCCGACGGTCCAGAGCATCGAGATCGGCCCTTCCTTGCCGTGATGCTTGTGGAAGTGCTCCCGCGCCCAGGCGGTCGGCTCGCCGGTGAAGACGATGAAGTACAGGCGGAACGCGTACACGCCGGTCAGGAACGCGCCGATCACGCACGCCACCCAGATGATCGCGCCGTACGTTCCGTGCGCGAGGCAGGCGGCGATGATCGAGTCCTTCGAGAAGAAGCCGGCGAACGGGAAGATGCCGACGAGCGCGAGCGAGCCGATCAGGAAGACCCATTTCGTGAACGGCATCAGCTTCCCGACGCCCGCGAGCTTGCGGATGTCCTGCTCGCCGGTCAGCGCGTGGATCAAGATGCCGGCAGCGAGGAAGAGCAGCGCCTTGAAGAACGCGTGGGTCATCAGGTGGAACAGTGCGTTCGGGTACGCGCCGATCCCTGCGCCGACGAACATGTAGCCGATCTGCGACATCGTCGAGTACGCGATCACGCGCTTGATGTCGGTCTGCACGAGCGCGATCAGGCCCGCCATGAGGAGCGTCGCGGCGCCGAGCCCGGCGGCGAGGTCCTGGACGGCCCACGCGTTCTCGAACAGCGGGTGGCAGCGGACGATCAGGTACACGCCCGCGGTCACCATCGTGGCCGCGTGGATGAGGGCGCTGACCGGCGTCGGGCCTTCCATCGCGTCCGGGAGCCAGGTGTGCAGCGGGATCTGCGCGGACTTGGCGAGCGCGCCGCCGAGCAGCCCGAGCGCGATCAGGTTCGCGATCGCGCCGTGGTGCGGCGCGTTGCGGAACACCGTGACGTAGTCGAGCGCGCCGGTGTGCTGGATCAGCAGGAAGAGTGCGAGCGCCATCGTCGCGTCGCCGAACGCGTTCATCACGAATGCCTTCTTGGCGGCCGCGATCGCGGACGGCCGATCCTGGTAGTAGCCGATCAGCAGGTAGCTCGAGAGGCCGACCATGCCCCACCCGGCGAGCAGCAGCAGCAGGTTCCCGCCCTCGACGAGCAGCAGCATCGAGAACACGAACAGCGACATGTACGCGAAGAACCGTCGCTCCTCGTCCTCGCCGTCCATGTAGCCGACCGAGTAGGCGACGATCAGCGAGCCGACGCCGGAGACGATCAGCATCATCACGATCGACACCTGGTCGGCGAGCAGGGTGAGGCCGAAGTGGTACTGGCCGGCCGCGAGCCACGTCCACGACGTCGTCGTGGCGACGCGCTCGACGGGCGCCTTGCTCCACATGTCGAAGAACGCGACGACGGCGGCGGCGAACGCGCCCATCGTGGTCAGCGTCGAGACGTACCCCGCGATCCGGCGTGGGACCGCCGTGCCGCCGACCGTGAGCACGACCGCCGAGGCAAGCGGAAGCAGGAGGCAGATCCAGGCAGCGGTGCTCATCCGCGCAGCGTCCTCAGCTTGTCGACGTCGAGCTCGACGTTGCGCCGGCCCATCGCGACGATCAGGCCGAGGCCGACGACGACCTCGGACGCTGCGACGGCCATGACGGAGATCGCGAAGATCTGGCCGTCCTCACGGCCGTGCAGGCGCGAGAACGCGATCAGGAGCAGGTTCGCCGCGTTCAACATGATCTCGACCGAGAGCAGGATGATCAGCGGGTTGCGGCGCAGCATCACGCCGAGCGCGCCCGTCGTGAACAGGATCGCGCTCAGGATCACGTACCACTGGATGTCAGGCCCGTGCATCGCTCTCCAGGCTGGCGCGCGCGTGCGCGCCGAGCACGACACCGCCGACGGCCGCGACGAGCAGCACGATGGACGTGATCTCGAACGCGAGCAGATGGTCGGTCAGGAACAGGCGGCCGAGCGCCTCCGGCGTGCCGAACGAGCGGCTGATGTGCTTCGGCTGCTCGAGCAGGTTGCCGGCCTTGAGGCCGACGACGACGATCACCTCGGCGAGGATCGCGCCGCCTGCGAGCACCGCGCCCAGCACCTGCCAGGTCGGGCCTCCCGACCACGGCGACTCGTCGGTGCGGTCGCCGAGGTAGGCGATGACGAACAGGAACATCACCATCACCGCGCCGCCGTAGACGAGCACCTGGCCCGCGGCGACGAACTCGCCGCCGAGCAGCAGGTACAGCACGGCGAGCGAGGCGAGGTTCCCGATCAGCGCGAGCGCCGAGTAGAACGGGTTCGAGAAGCTCACGACGGCGAGCGCGCTCACGAGGCACCCGAACGCCGCGCCGAACCAGACGACCCAGACGAGGAAGTTCGCCATCTAGGGCCGACCCCTGGAACTTAGTTCGCTCCGCGAACTAAGTTCCTGAGTTCCTGAGCTGCTCACGAGTTCGACTTGTAGTAGGGGATCGGGGTGTCGTAGAGATCCGGATCCGCGATCGGGACGCGCTTCGTCGGCGGGGCGAGCAGCATGTCCTTCGTGTAGATGAGGTCGTCGCGGTTGTACTCGGAGATCTCGAATTCGTTGCCGAGCGTGATCGCGTCGAACGGGCACGCAAGCTCGCAGTAGCCGCAGAAGATGCAGCGCGACATGTTGATCTCGTAGATGCGCGCGTAGCGCTCGCCCGCGGACACGCGGTTGTCGGGCGTGTTCTCGGCGGGAACGACGCGAATGCAGTCGGCCGGGCACGCGGCGGCGCAGAGCGAGCAGCCGACGCACTTCTCGAGACCGTTCTCGTGCTTGTGCAGGCGGTGCCGCCCGCGGTAGCGCGGGTAGAGCGGCCGCTTGACCTCCGGGTACTGGAGCGTGATCGGCTTCTTGAAGACCTGCTTCAGCGTGACGCCGAAGCCCTTGAGGGTGTTCGGGACGACGAAGCTCATTTGACGAGCACCACCAGGAACGCGGTCACGAGCGCGTTGACGGTAGCGACAGGCAGCAGCACCTTCCAGCCGAACCGCATCAGCTGGTCGTAGCGGAGGCGCGGCTGCGTCGCGCGCAGCCAGATGAAGATCGACACGAGCGTGAAGAGCTTCAGCACGAACCAGATCGGGCCGAACTGGTCGAGCGAGTGCACCCACGGGAAGTGGTAGCCGTCGAAGAAGAGCGTCACGCAGAGGCCGGAGAGCGTGAGCATGTTGATGTACTCCGCCGCCTGGAAGAGGCCCCAGCGCATGCCCGAGTATTCGGTGTGGTAGCCGGCGACGAGCTCCGTGTCGGCCTCGGGGAGGTCGAACGGCGGGCGTGAGGTCTCGGCCGTCCCGCCGATCAGGAAGACGATCAACCCGACGAACTGCGGAATGAAGAACCAGACTGTCGCCTGCTGCTTCTGCACGACTTGCACGAGATTGATCGACTGCGCCATCAGCACGACGCCGAGCACGGAGAGCGCGAGCGACACCTCGTAGGAGACGAGCTGCGCGCACGTGCGCATCGAGCCGAGGATCGAGTACTTCGAGTCGGATGCCCAGCCGCCGATGATGAAGCCGTAGATGCCGACGGAGC
The DNA here is from genome assembly GCA_035651895.1 of Gaiellaceae bacterium. Taxonomy (GTDB): domain Bacteria; phylum Actinomycetota; class Thermoleophilia; order Gaiellales; family Gaiellaceae; genus PALSA-600. The sequence continues at coordinate 27,395 of DASREW010000024.1, read as the reverse complement.
CGAGGGCGAAGATCAGGATCAGCGAGATCGGCACGTTCACGACCTGGCCCTCGATGTGGTGGCCCCACACGGTCCAGCCGGCGCCGAACGGCAGCACGCTGAACGCCGCGAGCGCGGTGAACATCGCCAGGACGGGCGCGATGATGTAGAGCGGCTCCTTGGCCGCCATCGGCGCGAACGCCTCCTTGCGGATCAGCTTCAGCAGGTCGGCGATCGGCACCAGCAGCCCCTTGGGGCCTGCACGGTTCGGTCCGTAGCGCAGCTGCATCCGGCCGAGCAGCTTGCGCTCGAGCCACGTCGTGAAGGCGAAGAACACCATCACGACGTTGATCACGATGAACGCCTTCGGGATCGTGATCCACCAGGCCTCGTGGGTCATGGCGTCACCTCCACGTTCTGGTGAAGCTCGCCCTGCTGACCGTCGGCGACGCGGACGACGCCGCGCGCGAGGTCGCGCATCAGGCGCGCGCGCAGCTCGACCGACGTGCCGTTCGACGACACCGTGACCGTCTGGCCGTTGCGAATCCCGCGCTCGCGCGCGTCGTCGGCGTGGATCTGCAGCTCGCCGTTCGGCTGCTGGAAGTGCAGCTCCGGCGTGCGCGCCACGGCGGCGCCGGAGAAGAGCGGGCGATAGGCGACGAGCTTCAGTCCGGAACCTGGTTCGCTCTGCGAACCAGGTTCCTGTCTTTCGGAGCGCGCTTCCGCCCGCGGCGGCAGCTCCGCAATCTCGTGCACGTCGCCGAAGGTGATCCCGCCGAAGCACTTGGCCGCGACCTCGTCGAAGACGACCGACGCGTACGGCGAGAGCTCGACGCCGAAGCGCTCGGCGAGCTTCGCGATCCAGGCCAGGGTGTCCGGCACGGGAGCCAGCACGGCGCGGCGCTGGCGCTGGAGCCGGCCTTCGAGGTTGACGGTCGTCCCGTCGCGCTCGAGGTAGCTCGTGCCCGGGAGGACGAGATCGGCGAGGCCGCGGAAGCTGTCCTGGAACATCCCGATCCCGATCACTGCATCCGCTCGCTCTGCGAGCGACCGGACGCTGGCGGTGAGGGCCGCTTCGTCACCGGAGATGATCAAGAGCACGGGCTCCTCGTCGACGGGCTCACCGTCGCCGGCGGCGCTCCACGCGTCGGCGACGCCGCGGCCGTTCGGCGTGCGCGGCAGGTGGTAGACGTTCTGCGCGCCGTACGTCGGCCCGGACCGGTCGGTGACGAGCGCGTCGACGGCTTCGTCGGGCGCGCCGTAGGTGACCGTCGCACCGGCGCGCTTCGCCGCCTTCAGCCAGAGCTCGACGACGGGTGCACGCTCGACGACCGGCTCGTCGCAGACGACCGCGATCGTCTTCGCGCTCCGCAGCGCCGAGAGCGGCGCGCGATAGGCGTCGAGGCCGTCCGGGATCTCCTCCGGCAGCACTGCAGTGTTCGCGTCGAGCCCCGTGCGCATCAGCTTCCCGAGCGCGTACGCCTCCTCGACCGACTCGCCGCCCGAGAGCGCCGTCACGGTCGAGGCGGCGCCGCGGCGCAGCAGCTCCTCGGCGCGGTCGAGCGCCTCCTCCCACGAAAGCTCTTCGAAGCGGCGCGGCCCGGCCTTCGCGAGCGGCGCTGTGATCCGGTCGCGCGCATTCAGATGGCCGTATGCGAACCGGCCCTTGTCGCACAGCCAGCCCTCGTCGACCTCGGCGTGGTTGCGCGACAGGACGCGCTTGACCTTCCCCTCGCGTGTCGTCGCCGAGATGTTGCAGCCGACGGGGCACATGCCGCAGACCGTCGGCACGTTCTGGATCTCCCACGGCCGCGCCTCGAAGCGGTACTGCGTCGACGTGAGTGCGCCGACCGGGCAGATCTCCGTGACGTTGCCGGAGAAGTGGCCGACGTACGGTTCGTCCTCGAAGGTCGCGATCACCGACTGCGCGCCGCGGTTGATCGCGACGAGCTGCCCGTCCTCGGCGACCGACTCGCTGAAGCGCGTGCAGCGGTAGCAGAGGATGCAGCGCTCGCGGTCGAGTGCGATCAGCGGCGAGATCGGGATCGGCTTCTCGAACGTCCGCTTCGGGAACGTCATGCGCGTGTTGCCGGGGCCGTAGCGGAAGGTGAGGTCCTGCAGCGGGCACTCGCCGCCCTTGTCGCAGACCGGGCAGTCGAGCGGATGGTTGACGAGGATGAACTCGAGGGTCGAGTTCTGGCCCTCGGCCGCCTGCGTAGAGGTGCGCGCGGTGCGCACGACCATGCCGTCCTGCGCCGTCAGCGTGCAGCCGGCCTGGAGCTTCGGCATCCCCTCGACCTCGACGAGGCACATGCGGCAGGCGCCGACCGGCGGCCCGAGCCGCGGCTCGTAACAGAAGACGGGGATCTCGATCCCGGCGGCCTGCGCCGTCTCGACCATGCCGGTGCCCTTCGGCACCTGCACGGTCCGCTCGTCGATCGTGACCGTTACGAGCTCGCTCACGCCGGCACCTCGGCCACCGGGGCGAGCGTGTGCATGGCGACGGGGGCGAGAACGTGGTCGAGCGACGAGTGCCCGCCGAACGGGCAGCCGCCCTCGTCGATGTGCGCCTGGAACTCCTCGCGGAACTTCGCGACGTAGCTCGCGACGATGATCGCGTCGGAGTCGCCGAGCGGGCAGAGGCACTTGCCGTTGATGCGGTCGCAGACGTCGAGCAGCAGGTCGAGGTCGGCCTGCGTCGCGCGCCCGTCCTCGAGCTTGCGCAGGATCGCGGTCAGCCAGCGCGTGCCTTCGCGGCACGGTGTGCACTTGCCGCACGACTCGTGCTCGTAGAACTCGGAGAAGCGAATGCCGAGCTGCACGATGCAGCAGCGGTCGTCGAGCACGACGATGCCCGCCGAGCCCATCGCGGTGCGGTACTGCGCGAGCGAGTCGAAGTCGTAGCCGACGTCGATCTCGTCCTTGGTGAGGATCACCGTCGAGGAGCCGCCCGGAACGACCGCCTTCAGCTCGCGGCCGCCGGCGATGCCGCCGCCGAGGTCGTAGATGAGCTCGCGCAGCGACGTGCCGGGCTCGATCTCGTAGTTGCCGCCGTTCACGACGTTGCCCGAGATCGAGACGACGCGCGTGCCGCGCGAGTTCTCGACGCCGAGCTTCGCGTAGTTCGCGCCGCCCATCGCGATGATGGGGGCGACGGTCGCGATCGTCTCGACGTTGTTGACGACGGTCGGGCTCGCATAGAGACCGGAGATCGCGGGGAACGGCGGCTTCGAGCGCGGCTGCCCGCGCTTGCCCTCGAGCGACTCGAGCAGCGCCGTCTCCTCGCCGCAGATGTACGCGCCGGCGCCCCGGTGCACGACGATCGTCACGCCGCCGAGCACGTCCTTCGGCACCTCTTCGAGCGCATTGACGAGGATCTCGTACGGCCCGGAGTACTCGCCGCGGATGTAGACGAAGACGTTCGTGCAGTCGATTGCATGCGCGGTGATCAGGCAGCCCTCGATGAAGCGGTGCGGGACGCGCGAGATGATCTCGTTGTCCTTGAAGCTGCCGGGCTCCGACTCGTCCGCGTTCACGACCAAGTAGTGCGGCTTCGGCAGCTGCTCCTTCGAGGGGACGAACGACCACTTGCGTCCGGTCGGGAAGAATGCGCCACCGCGTCCGCGCAGCTCGGAAGTCATTAGCTCCTCGGTCACCTCGGCCGGCGTCATCGCGCGAGCCTTCTCGAGCGCCTTGTAGCCGCCGTACGCCGCGTACGACGTCGTCGCGTTCGCGAGGACGATCTCGTCGATCTGCTTACTCGCCACGGAGCTCCTCCACGATCTGCGGCACGTCGTCCGGCTTCACGTACGTGCGGTAGTGATGGTCGATCGAGACGATCGTTCCCCAGCCGCAGCCTCCGAGGCACTCGATCGTGCGCACGGTGAACTTTCCGTCGTCGCTCGTCTCGCCGGCGTGGCAGCCGCACTCGTTCTCGAACGCCTCGAGCACCTGCTGTGCGCCGACAACGGCACACGAGACGTTCGTGCACACCTCGATCAGGTGCTCGCCGACCGGGGCGAGGTGGAACTGGTCGTAGAACGACGCGATCGACTTGACGTACGCGGGTGTCTCCTCGAGCGCTTCGGCGACCTCGCGGATCACCTCCGGGGAGAGCCATCCGTGCTCTTCCTGCGCAAGGCGCAGCGCAGGCATCACGGCGCTCTGCGAGTCGACCGGATACTTCGCACGCTCGGCCTGGATCAACTCGTACAAGGTCACCTGTCGACCTCGCCCATCACGGTGTCGAGCGAGCCGACGATCGCGATCATGTCGGCGATCAGCGCGTCGGTCATGCAGGTCGCGGTCGCCTGCAGCGCGACGAACGACGGTGCGCGGAACTTCACGCGCCACGGCTTCGCGCCGCCGTCGGAGCAGACGTAGCAGCCGAGTTCGCCGCGCGGCGACTCGATCGCGTAGTAGACCTCGCCCTCCGGCACGCGGAAGCCCTCGGTGACGATCTTGAAGTGGTGGATCAACGACTCCATCGACGTGTGGAGCTCGTGCCGCGGCGGCAGGACGACCTTGCGGTCGTCGGCGATCCACGGCTCGCCCTCCATGTGCTCGAGGCGGTCGAGGCACTGCTCGACGATGCGCACAGACTCGCGCATCTCCGCCATGTGCACGCGGTAGCGCGCGTACACGTCGCCTTCCGGGAACACCGGGACGCGGAAGTCGACCTGATGGTAGGCGAGGTACGGCTCGACGCGGCGGAGGTCCCAGTCGACACCGGACGCGCGCAGCACCGGGCCGGACTGCCCGAGCGCGATCGCGTCGTCGGCCGACAGCAGGCCGAGCCCTTCCGTGCGTTCGAGCCAGATCTTGTTGCGTGTCAGCATCGTCTCGTAGTCGTCGATCGCGCGCGGCATCCAGTCGCAGAACTTCCGGCATTCCGGATAGAAGCCGCGCGGGATGTCCTCCGCGAGGCCGCCGACCTGGAAGTACCGCGTGTGCATGCGGTAGCCGGTGACGAGCTCGAACAAATCGAGGATCTGCTCGCGCTCGCGGAACGCGTACCAGAACATCGAGATCGCGCCGAGCTCGAGCGCCGACGTCCCGAGCCATACGAGATGCGAGTGGATGCGGTTCAGCTCGCACAGGAGCGTGCGCATCCATGTCGCCTTCGGCGGGATCTCGAGTTCGAGGAGCTTCTCGACGGCGCCGACGAACACGTACTCGTTGTTCTGGAAGGAGACGTAGTCGATGCGCTCGGGGTACGTGATGCACTTCCACCACGTCTTCTGCTCCATGTTCTTCTCGAACCCGGTATGCAGGTAGCCGATCACGGCCTCGATCCCGGTGACGTCCTCGCCGTAGAGGTCGACGATCAGGCGCAGGACGCCGTGCGTCGACGGGTGGTTCGGCCCGAAGTTGATCGTCTGGATGTCGCCGGTCGCTTGCAGCTCCGGCGAGGTGCGAAGCACCGTCGGCGTCGGGCTGGGAATGCGCGTGCCCTCGTAGATCTGCGAGCGCGAGGTGCGGGATGCGGTGGTTGTCATTCCTCGCCCGAGAATCTGACCGGCTCGCCGCCGAGCGGAGAGTCCTTGCGCAGCGGGTGCCCGTCCCAGTCGTCGTCGAGCAGGATGCGCTTCAGGTTGGGGTGGCCGTCGATCGCGATGCCCATCAGGTCCCACGCCTCGCGCTCGTGCCAGTCGGCGGTCGGCCAGACGCCGATCACGGAGGCGACCGGCTCGCCCTCGTCGAGCCAGGTCTGGAGCCGGACACGGCGCGGCTCGGCGGCAATCGCGAGCAGGTGGTAGTTCATCGCGAAGCGCTTCGGCTTCGCGAGCGGGACGACCTGGTAGCCCTGCGTCATCGGCGTGTTCAGATCGCGGCCGAGCGGTGTGCCGATGTACCCGGAGACGCCGGCCCGGCCCCAGCCGAGGTAGTCGACCGCGCAGATGTCGGAGAGGAAGTTGAACTTCTCGACGTCGCGCAGGTGCGTCGCAGCGTCGACGAGCGCGCCGGGCTCGACGACGACCGTCGTCTCGCCGTGCGCGAACGTGACCTCGACGACTCCCGGGACGTCGGCGAACGGATCGGCGCTCAGGAGGCCACGCTCCGCAGCTTGTACGCGGGCGGCACGCCGGCCTTGACCGCCTCGTGCAGCCGGATGATCCCCTCGATCAGCTGGTCGGGCCGGGGAGGGCAGCCGGGCACGTACATGTCGACCGGCACGATCTTGTCCACCGACTGGACGATCGCGTAGTTGTTGAACATCCCGCCGGAGCTCGCGCAGGCGCCCATCGCGATCACCCACTTTGGCTCCAGCATCTGGTCGTAGATCTGGCGCAGCGGCGCCGCCATCTTGTGCGACACGCGGCCGGAGACGATCAGCAGGTCAGCCTGGCGCGGCGAGCCGCGAAAGGGCTCCATGCCGAAGCGGGCGATGTCGTAGCGCGCGCCGACGATCGACATCATCTCGATCGCGCAGCAGGCGAGCCCGAAGGTGTCCGGCCACATCGAGTTCGTCTGGGCCCAGGCGACCGCCTTCGCGAGCGTCGTCAGGCCGACCTTCTGCTCGAGGTCGGCCACCTCCTGCTCGAACGACGACGCCTTGGTCGGCATGAGCAGGCGCTCCGACTGGAGCCCGTAGTCACGAAGTGGCTTGTCTAGCGCCATTCGAGCGCTCCCTTGCGCCAGATGTAGACGTAGGCGACGAGCAGCACGATCAGGAAGGTCAGGAACTCGAAGAACCCGAACCAGGCGAGCTCGTGGAGGATCACGGCGAGCGGATACAGGAAGACGATCTCGATGTCGAAGAGGATGAAGAGCATCGCCGTCAAGTAGAAGTTGACGTTGAAGCGCTGCTTCTTCGGAACGCCCTGCGAAACGCCGGATTCGAACGGAATCGTGCGCGCGCGGGTACGCCGGCTCGGCCGGGTCGCGAACGTGAAGCTGCCGATCATCATGGTTGCCGGGATCGCCAGGGCGAAGAGCCCGTAGATCGCGAAGGGCAACCAGTCGTTGAACACCTGTCGAGCCTCCTGCGGCCGAATCCGCGCCGGACGCTAGCAGGATCGCATGGGCTGTCACGAGGTCAACTGCAAATGGTGAAGCGAAGCCCGTTGCGGGTGTCACGAAGTTCCGGCGACGGCTCTCCTGGGTACACTTCGTCCGTGGCCACCGTCGAGCAGGAAACCGCCGTCGTCACGCTCACCGAGCGGGCGGCCGAGAAGATCTCCGGGCTGATGGCCCAGGAGCCCGTGGGCGAGGCGGAAGTGCTGCGTGTCGCAATCCAGGGCGGCGGCTGCTCCGGCTTCGAGTACGCGCTCGGCTTCGACCGGGGCGCCCAGCAGGGCGACCACGAGCTCGAGTACCACGGCGTCAAGGTCGTGGTCGATCCGTTCAGCGCGCCGTATCTCCAGGGCTCGACGATCGACTTCCTCGAGACGCTCGCGGAGTCCGGGTTCAAGATCGACAACCCGAACGTGATCTCGTCGTGCGGCTGCGGCTCGAGCTTCCAGGTCGCCGAGGGCGAAGCAGCCGACGACGGCTGCGGCTCCTGCGGCCACGCTCACTGAGCCCGGCCCCTTCGTCTCCCCGCAGTCCGCGCCGCATGAGCGATACCACCTGCCACATGTCCCTCTCGCTGGACGGCTTCGTCGCCGGGCCGGACCAGAGCCTCGAGCAGCCCCTCGGCCGCGGCGGGAGAGATGTGCATCTCTGGCACATCGAGGAGCCGCTGAACGACGCCGACGCCCGCGCACGCGACCTGCTGCTGCGCCCGCGCGGTGCGTACGTGATGGGGCGCAACATGTTCGGGCCGATTCGGGGCCCGTGGGAGGGCGACTGGCAGGGCTGGTGGGGCGACGAGCCGCCGTACCACGCGCCGGTGTTCGTCCTCACGCACTACGAGCACGAGCCGATCGAGCTCCAGGGCGGCACGACGTTCTACTTCGTCACCGACGGCTTCGACGCCGCGTTCGCGCAGGCGTCGGAGGCTGCCGGCGACCGGGGCGTCGACATCGCCGGGGGCGCGTCGACCGTGCGCCAGGCGCTCGCGGCAGGGGTGATCGACGAGCTCGTGCTGGACTTCGCCCCCGTCCTGCTCGGGTCAGGCGAGCGGCTCTTCGACGGCGTCGCCGACCCCGGCCTCGAGCCGTTCGAGGTCATCCACTCGCCGCTCGCGACGCACGTGCGCTACCGCATCCGCCGCTGAGCCCGCTCACGGGTTGAGCTTCTTGACCGTGGCGAGCGCAGCCTGCACGTCGGCGTTCGTCACGCAGGCGAGCACGTTCTCGGTGAAGGAGCGGATGGCGGCTGCGAGCTTCGACCCGTACTCACGCCCGAAGACCACCTTCTGAGCCGTCGTCATCTTGCGCGAGCGCGCCTGCAGCGACTCGAGGTAGGCGTGGTGCGAGTTGATGTAGCTCTTGAGGGCGGTGGCCATCTTCGCGCAGTTCGAGCGGTTCTGGCTCGCGATGTGCGACAGCGCGTTGATGAAGGAGACGTAGTCGCCGCCGAGGTCGCTCTTGACGGTGGGTGCGGCGGTCGCGCCCGTCGTTCCCGCGACCCCCGAGAGCGCGAGGACGAGGACGGCCTGGCAGGCGAGAAGACGCTTCTTCGGAAGACCGCAGAGGGCAGGCATGGCGTTCCTTTCAGGACATGGAGGTCGTGAACGCGCATCCTCTAGCGAACTCCCACCGGGAGTCAACTCGTCCGGGTAGAGATCGCGCGCTGCCCGGGAACTCCTCGCAAACGATATGGTCGTGGTGCGGGGCCGAGCGGCACGGCCCTTTCGGTAGGAGGGAACTACCAAAAGGAGTGCTGTACGTGGCCAAGCGCAGATTCCTCGCGGGCGCGATCGCGGCTACAGCCGTGTTCTTCGCCCTGACCGGAACAGCCTGGGCTCACAGCTCGGCGAGCCCGAACTTCGGCCCGAACGTCATCGTCTTCACCCCGGCGATGGCGCAGTCCGACATCCAGGCAAAGCTCGACGCGATCTCGGCGCAGCAGGTGCCGAACGCCGCCCAGTTCGACACGAGCCGGTACTCGATCTTCTTCGAGCCCGGTACGTACGGCTCGGCCGCCGACCCGCTCGTCTTCCAGGTGGGCTACTACGAGCAGGTCGCAGGGCTCGGCGCCTTGCCGAGCGACACCGTCATCAACGGCGAGGCCCAGGTTCTGAACCAGTGTCCTCCACCCGACCAGAACACGGACGGCACGGGCTGCACGGGGCTCGTGAACTTCTGGCGCTCGCTCTCGAACCTCACGATCAACGTGACCGTGCCACCTGCCGGCCACGTGTGGTCGCCGCCTTCGAACGACCCGTACGGCGGGGACTGCGACGCGTCGACCGAGTTCTGGGCGGCGTCGCAGGCGGCTCCGCTCCGCCGCGTGATCGTCAACGGCAACATCTTCCTGCAGGACTACTGCACGAACACCAACATCAGCGGCTTCGTCAGCGGCGGGTTCATGTCCGACGACCAGTTCGGATTCGTGTGCAACTGCGGGCAGCAGCAGTACTTCGTCCGCAACAGCACCATCGGCAACTGGAGCAACGGCGTCTGGAACCAGGTGTTCCTGGGCGACGTCGGTGCGCCGCCGACCAACTTCACCCCCGGCACGCAGGAGACGAACGTCCCCACGGCGCGGGTCTCCGAGGAGGAGCCGTTCCTGACGACGGACTCGAGCGGGAACTGGAACGTGTTCGTGCCGTCGGTGCGGACGAACTCCAGCGGGACGGACTACACGTCCGGCACGTCCCTCCCGATCTCGAAGTTCTTCATCGCGAGCCCGAGCACGTCCGTGCTCGCGATCGACGCGGCGCTCGCGCTCGGGAAGAACCTGATCCTCACGCCGGGCGTCTATGACCTGAACGCGCCGATCATCGTCACGCGGCCCGACACGATCGTGCTCGGACTCGGCTTCGCCACGCTCGTCCCGCAGCACGGGTTGATGGCGATGCAGACGCTCGACGTTCCCGGGGTGAAGATCTCGGGCCTGATCTTCGACGCGGGCCCGGTCAACTCGCCGGTGCTGCTGCAGGTCGGCGTTTCGCATCTCGTTCCGTTCACGAAGAACGCGAACGACCCGACGCTGCTCTCGGACGTCTTCTTCCGGATCGGCGGCGCGGAGGCGGGCAAGGCCACGAACAGCCTCGTCGTGAACTCGAACAACACGATCATCGACGACGTGTGGGCGTGGCGGGCCGATCACGGCGCCGGCGTCGGCTGGACGAGCAACACCGCAGACACCGGTCTCGTCGTGAACGGCGACAACGTCTCCGCGTACGGACTGGCGGTCGAGCACTACCAGAAGAACGAGGTGATCTGGAACGGCCAGAACGGCGAAGACGTGTTCTTCCAGAACGAGATGCCGTACGACGTGCCGAGCCAGGCGGCGTGGATGTCGAGCCCCACGCAGAAGGGCTACCCGTCCTTCCTCGTCACGCAGAAGGCCAGCGGCTTCCAGGGCTTCGGGATGGGGAGCTACTCCTTCTTCAACCAGGGCGTGGACATCCACTCGTCGATGGCGTTCCAGTCGCTCGCGACGGGCGCCCAGTGGACCGACCTGGCGACGGTGTTCCTCAGCACTGCCGGCAGCGGCGGGATCGACAGCGTGATCAACGGCGTGGGCGGCTCGTCCACCGCCGCGAATCCCGACACGCCGGTCGACGTTCAGAGCTACCCGTAGCGGCACAGGGCGGGGACCGGGCTTGGCGTCCGGTCCCCGCCGCTACGGTGGGCGCATGGCAGACGGGGTTGTCATCCGGGGGCTCGTCAAGACGTGGACCGCGAAGGAAGGCCCCGTCCACGCGGTGCGCGGGATCGACGTTTCGATCAGGCGCGGGGAGACCGTCGCGCTGCTCGGGCCGAACGGCGCGGGCAAGTCGACGACGATCGACATGCTGCTCGGCCTCACACGGCCGGACGCCGGCACGATCACGGTGCTCGACCAGCCGCCTCGTGACGCGGTCGCACAGGGGCTGGTCGGCGCGATGCTCCAGACGGGCTCTCTGGTGCGGGACGTCTCGGTGCGCGAGCTGATCGCGATGGTCGCCTCGCTCTACCCGAACCCGCTCGATGTCGACGAGGCGCTCGAGCTGACCGGTCTCACGAGCCTGGCCGGCCACCAGACGCAGAAGCTCTCGGGCGGCGAGACGCAGCGTGCGCGCTTCGCGCTCGCGATCGCGAGCAACCCCGAGCTGCTCGTGCTCGACGAGCCGACCGTCGCGATGGACGTCGAGGCGCGTCGCAGCTTCTGGCGGACGATGCACGGCTACGCGTCGCGCGGCAAGACGATCCTCTTTGCGACGCACTACCTCGACGAGGCGGACGACGCGGCCGATCGCGTCGTGCTGATGGCGCACGGGCAGGTCGTCGCCGACGGGCCGCCGACGGAGATCAAGGCGAAGGTCGGCAACCGCTCACTGCGCGCGACGCTGCCGGACGTCGACATCGCCGAGCTCATCGCGCTGCCCGGTGTCGCCGCAGGCGATCGCCGCGGTGAGTCGGTCCATCTCGTCTGCACCGATTCCGACGCGGCGATCCGCGCGCTGCTCGATCGCTATCCGGGCGCGCGCGACATCGAGATCCAGGGCGCCGGCCTCGAGGAAGCGTTCGTGGAGCTGACGCGATGACGGGCCTCGTCTACCTGCGCTTCGAGCTGCGGCGGATCTTCCGCAACCGCCGGTTCTTCTTTTTCTCGCTCGGCTTCCCGCTGATCCTCTACTTCGTGATCGCCGGGCCGAACAAGAACGACCACGACTTCGGGGGCAGCGGCATCTCCGCGCCCCTCTACTACATGGTCGGTCTGGCGTCGTTCGGGACGATGATGGCGATGGTCTCGTCGGGAGCGCGCATCGCCGGCGAGCGCCAGGCGGGCTGGACGCGCCAGCTGCGGATCACGCCGCTGTCCCCGCGTGACTACCTGCGCGCAAAGGTCGTCACCGCGTACACGACGGCGATGGTCACGATGGCCGCCCTGTACATCTCCGGCGGCATCCTCGGCGTCGGCATGCCCGTCCGCACCTGGGTGGAGATGACCGTGCTGATCCTGATCGCGCTGATCCCGTTCGCGGCGCTCGGCGTCTTCCTCGGCCACCTGCTCAACGTCGATGCGATCGGGCCTGCGACGGGCGGCACCGTCTCGCTGCTCGCGTTCGTGAGCGGCACGTGGTTCCCGGTGCAGTCCGGCTTCCTGCACGACGTCGGGCAGTTCACGCCGTCGTACTGGCTCGTCCAGGCGGGCCGCATCCCGCTGCATGGCCAGTCGTGGGGCGGCTTCGGGTGGGCGGTCGTGCTGGTGTGGGCCGCCGTGCTCGTCGTGGCCGCCGCGTATGCGTTCCGGCGCGACACCGGCCGCGTCTGACGAATCAGACGAAGCGCGGGTACAGCGACATGCCGCCGTCGACGACGATGGTCGTCCCGGTGACGTAGTCGGCCTGGTCGCTCGCCGCCCACGCCACCGCCGCGGCGATCTCCTCCGGCTGCCCCATCCGGCCGAGCGGGATCTCCTCGATCACCGCGTGCTCGGCCTCCGGATCGTCGAGCACGAACTGGTTGATCGGCGTGACGATCGCGCCCGGTGCGATGTTCAGCACGCGAATCTTCTTCGGTGCGAGCTCGCGGGCCGCGGTCTCCATCAGAAGCTTGAGCCCGCCCTTGCTCGCGCAGTAGTGCGCGAAGCCCGGCCACGGGATGAACTCGTGGACGCTCGACATGTTGACGACCGTGCCGCCGTCTGCTGCGGCCATCACCTTGGCTGCCTCGCGCAGGCAGAGGAACGCCCCGCTCAGGTTCGTGCGCAGCACGCGCTCCCAGTCGGCGAGCGACATCTCCATGAGCGGGGTCTGCTTCTCGATGCCCGCGTTGTTCACGAGCAGGTCGACGCCGCCGAGCTCCTTCGCCGTGCTTGCAACGAGCGCGACGACCTGGTCCTCGTCGCCGACGTCGGCGGCGAGCGCGATCGCCTTCGGCGCCCCCGCCTTCGTCGCCGCTTCGACCACCTGCTGCGCGTCCCCGGCCTCCTGCTCGGAGAAGTAGTTGACGCACACGGAGGCGCCCTCGCGGGCGAGCCGTTCGACGGTCGCCTTGCCGATCCCGCTCGATCCGCCCGTCACGATCGCCTTCCGGCCTTCCAGCAGCACGTCATCCTCCTCTTTCGGGGTCTCCCTGCGGGTCTTCCCGTTCGTGTCAGTGCGTAGACTCGCCCCATGGGACTCATGGACACCATCCGCAGCTGGTTCCGCACCAAGCCCGCAACCGAGGGCGACCTCGAGCGTGAGGACTACGAAGGCGTGAAGGAAGACGCGTTCGTCAGCCAGAGCTACGCCGGCTCGCAGGCCGAGCGCATCGTCGAAGACGAATTCAAGGACGAGTGAGCGACCCGCTTCGCGTCGCCGTCGTCGGCTCGGGGCCGGCGGGATTCTACGCGGCCGATGCGCTGCTGAAGAGCGAGGAGCCGGCGGTCGAGGTCGACATGCTCGACCGGTTGCCGACGCCGTGGGGGCTCGTCCGCCTCGGGGTCGCACCCGACCACGAGAACATCAAGGCGGTCTCGCGTGCGTTCGAGAAGACCGCTTCCCGTCCCGGCTTTCGCTTCTTCGGCAACGTCGAGGTGGGTTCGAGCGTCTCGCACGACGAGCTGCTCGAGCTGTACGACGCCGTCGTCTACACCGTCGGCGCGCAGACGGACCGCCGCCTGAACATCCCCGGCGAGGATCTTCCCGGGTCGTGGCCGGCCACGGCGTTCGTCGCCTGGTACAACGGCCACCCCGACTTCCAGGATCTCGGCTTCGAGCTCGACACCGAGCGCGTCGTCGTGATCGGGAACGGCAACGTCGCGATCGACTGCGCGCGCATGCTCGCGCTCACCGAGGAGGAGCTCGCGCCGACCGACACCGTGGACGACGCGGCGGAGGCGATCGTGCGCGCGCCGATTCGCGAGATCGTCATGCTCGGTCGTCGCGGCCCTGTCCAGGCGGCGTTCACCCCGCCCGAGCTGAAGGAGCTCGGAGAGCTGGCCGGCGCGGAGCCGGTGGTGGACGCGCGCGACCTCGAGCTCGATGCGGCGAGCGTCGCCGAGCTCGAGGCGGACCGTGAGCGTGCCCGCCGGAACTTCGAGCTGCTCCAGGAGTACGCAGCGCGTGAGCCAGAAGGCAAGCCGCGGCGCATCCTGCTGCGCTTCCTCGTCTCGCCGGTGGCGATTCTCGGCGAGGACCGCGTGGAGGCGATCGAGGTGGTGCGGAACGAGCTCGTCGAGGAAGACGGCCGGATCGTCGCCCGCCCCACGGGCGAGACCGAGACGATCCCCTGCGGGCTCGTGCTCCGGAGCGTCGGCTACCGCGGCGTTCCGCTCCCCGGCGTGCCGTTCGACGAGCGCAGCTGCACGATCCCGAACGCCCGGGGGCGGGTTCTCGGCGCAGATCGCACGTACGCCGCCGGCTGGATCAAGCGCGGCCCGAGCGGCGTGATCGGCACGAACAAGAAGGACGCCACCGAGACGGTCGAGCTGCTGCTCGAGGACGCCCGCGCCGGCAAGCTCGCCCGCGCCGGCTCCGGGACGCTCGAGGGCCTCCTCGACGAGAAGGGCGTCCACTACGTCGAATACGAGGGCTGGCGGGCGATCGACGCGGCCGAGCGGGAGGCCGGCGAGCCGCGGAAACGGCCCCGCGTGAAGCTCACCGCCTGGGAAAAGCTCCTGGAAACGGGCGGGAAGCGAATCACTCGGTAGGGGGACGCCAGCGCGCCGGTCCGGCCGCAGGCTTCCGGCAGATGGTCGAGTGCTTGAACTGCGGCAAGCGGCGTGAGGTACCGGAGCACGAGTGCCCGCGCTGTGCCTACGTCGGCTGGGCGTTCGTCGAGGAGCTGAACGAGACGCTCCGGCGGCGGCTTCGCGAGCGCACGCTCGTCGAGCGGAAGATTCGCGCCGCGAGCTAACCTCGATGCCGTGACTGACACGGCATCCACATCAGAAGAGCTGTGGGGTGGCGAGACGCGCAAGGCGGTCGCCAACTTCCCCGTCTCCGGCGAGCCGATCCCGACGCCCGTGGCGCGGTGGCTCGGCCGGATCAAGGCCGCGGCCGCGCGCGTGAACGGCGAGCTCGGCCTCCTCGACGCCGACAAGGCAGAGCGCATCGCCGCCGCGGCCGACCGCGTCGCCGCCGGCGAGCTCGACGACCAGTTCCCGATCGACGTCTTCCAGACCGGCTCGGGCACCTCGTCGAACATGAACGCGAACGAGGTGATCGCGACGCTCGCCGGTGAGGGGGTGCACGCGAATGACGACGTCAACATGGGCCAGAGCTCGAACGACGTCTTCCCCTCGGCCGTCCACCTCGCTGCGCTCGACGAGGTGACGCACGACCTGCTGCCGGCGCTCGAAGGGCTCGCCGGCACGCTGAGCGCGAAGGCGCGCGAGTTCGACGACGTGGTCAAGTCCGGGCGCACGCACTGGATGGACGCGGTGCCGGTGACGCTCGGCCAGGAGTTCGCCGGCTACGCGGCGCAGGTGCGCGAAGGCAAGGCACGCGTCGAGGCGACGCTCGAGCGGCTCGGCAAGATCCCGCTCGGCGGCACCGCCGTCGGCACCGGCCTGAACACGCATCCCGAGTTCGCGGCGCGCGTGCGCGAGAAGCTCTCCGCCGACACCGGGCTCACCATCTCGGCGCCCGCGGATCCGTTCGAGAGCCAGGCGGCGCGCGACGGCCTCGTCGAGGCATCCGGCGCGCTGAAGACGGTCGCGGTCAGCCTGACGAAGGTTGCGAACGACCTGCGCTTCCTCGGCTCGGGGCCGCGTGCCGGCCTGTCGGAGATCTTCCTGCCGGAGCTGCAGAAGGGCTCGTCGATCATGCCAGGCAAGGTCAACCCCGTCATCCCGGAAGTCGTGACGCAGGTCGCAGCCCAGGTGATCGGCAACGACCAGGCGATCGCGATCGGCGGCATGCAGGGCCACTTCGAGCTGAACGTGTTCGTGCCGCTGATGGCGCGCAACCTGCTGCAGTCGATCAAGCTGCTCGCCTCGGCGTGCCGGCTGCTCGACGAGAAGTGCGTCTCCGGCATCGAGGCGAACCGCGAGCAGTGCGAGCGCTACGCCGAGCTGACGCTGTCGGCCGCGACGGCGCTCAACCCGTACATCGGCTACGACAAGGCGACCGAGATCGTCAAGAAGGCGTCGTCGTCCGGCCGGTCGCTGCGGGAGGTCGCGCGCGAGGAGGGCGTCGCAGACGACGTCCTCGACGAGGCGCTCGACTACCGCAAGATGGC
Organism: Gaiellaceae bacterium; assembly: GCA_035651895.1. GTDB lineage: Bacteria > Actinomycetota > Thermoleophilia > Gaiellales > Gaiellaceae > PALSA-600. The sequence goes on along the minus strand of DASREW010000024.1, from coordinate 11,205 downwards.
CAAGCCGCACGGCTGAGAAAGGTGGGGCCCGCCGAGGCGGGCCCCACCAGGTTTCTCTAGCGCCCGCTGTGTGCGAAGTCGTTCTGCAGCGCAGTCAGGTCGGGCGTGCCGAGACCGGTCGCTGCGTTCCACAGCTTGCCCGGGTTGCCCGTGTAGTACAGGTTGTCGTTGTCGGCGCTCGCCGAGTCGAGCACGTGGAACGGTGAGTTCCGCTGCTGTGCGAACGCGTAGATCTGCGGGTTCCACAGGCCAACGCGATGGCCGAGGTTCGCATCGATCACCGCGGTCGCCCCTGCGAGCTGCGGCGCGACGAAGCTCGTCCCGCCCCACTCCTCCACGCACGGCGTGCCCGGCGTCGGACAGTCGTTGTACGGGAAGTAGGCCGCGTACCCGGTCTCCGGGTCGCCGTCGGTCGCCAGGTCGGGAACGCCGCGGCCCGACGCCGACCCTGACTGGACGCTGGGCGTCGGATTGAAGTCCCAGTCCGTCGGCAGCGTCAGCCCGCCGAAGTCACTGCTGTCGTAGTCCGTCGGCGTCAGGTACTCGACGGCGTTGTACGTGTTCGGCACGACCGGCCGCTGGTAGCCCGGCTCGGGCTCGAGCGTGCTGTAGCCGCCGCCCGCCCCGGCCGCGAGGAACGTCTTCACGACTTCCTCCTGCGTGCACGTCGACGGGTCGGGGAGCAGGGGACAGAAGCCGTTCCAGTACGGGAAGATCCAGTCCCAGCCCCAGGCGCGTTCGGCGGTGATCGTCGCCGTGGCGTTTCCGGGGAGCTGCACCGTCTCCGGCACGGTGGTGCCGCCGCCGTCCGTGACCCAGGGGCTGTTCCCCGGCTGGTCGACGTCGAGGTTCGTCGTGCCGAGTGCGACGCTGTCGTCGTAGGCGCCGGCGTCGCCCGACGCGATGAACCCGCTCTGGCCCTGGGCCGCGAGCTCGAGGAACACCTCGTCGAACGTCTGCTGGAACGTCGGAGACTCGAGCCCGTTCTTGATCACGTAGTCGAGATACGTCTCCGGCTCGCCCCAGCTCGACGAGACGGCGTCCGCCTTGTCGTCGCTCGCTGCCAGGTAGAAGCCGTCGAGGAAGCCGGGGTCCGAGTTCGGCGCCTGGTAGACGATGATGTTCGCGCGCGGCGCGAGCGCACCGGACTGCTCGACGTCGATCGCCGTCTCGTCCGACCCGGAGTCCTGGCTCGGCGCGCCGGGCCCGCCGTCGACGTTCACGACCGTGAGCCGGTTCGACTTCGTGCTGATGCCGAGAATCGAGCTCCAGAACGCCTCCGTCGACGGAACGTCAAGCGAGGCGAGCGTGACGATGCCGATCGTCGAGCCGTCACCGGAGCCGCTCGGCAGGTTGTACATGCGTGCGTAGTCCGCGGGCGTGAGCAGTCCCGCCGGAACGGCGTTTGCGCTCGCGGTCGGGTTCAGGCTGCGAATCGCGTCGTCGTTGTACGACGGATAGTTGCTCAGCCCGAGAATCGAGAGCACGAACGACGCGAGCTGCCGCGGCAGCAGCGGGTTCGACGCGGAGCCGTGGAAGCGGCGCGCCGGTTCGGCGCCGTGCCCGTGGTGCGCCGGGATGGCCGCGCGCTCGTAGTCGCGCTGCTTCACCGAGAGGGCGTCGTCGAACGCTCCCGCGGTCCCGTTGGCGACGACATCGAGACCGTCGGCGTACACCGTCGTCGCGATCCCGTAGTGCCTGAGGTACGACTGCAGCGCGTCGATGTTCTGCCGCGACTGGCCGTACTGACGTGCGAACTGCGAAACGGACAGGTAATGCCCCTGCATGCCGCGGGCCACCTGTGCCTCGAGCTGGTCGAGGTTCTCCGCCTTGAGGATGAACGACACGGTCTCCGGCGTGTTCGCCGGGGTCGAGTCGTCGATCGGGAAGACGGGCGGGCCGCCGTTCTTGCCGCCGTGCAGGATGCCGGCGCCGATCCCCTGCGGGACCGGGACCTTCGCACTTGCCGACTTCGCCGCACCACCGACCGATGCCACGACGAGCGTCGCGCACAGGGCCGCTCCCAGCAGCCACTTCTTCATGAACCCCTCCTCCATCGAACGACCAGGTCGCACGCATGGTCGGCGAGGTTCGTCAGACCGGCAATGGCTTATGCGAATCCGCGATGAGAGCTAGAAGCGCGAGCGCTACGAGCCGACCGTGAGCATTCCGGAGAACGCCTTGTTCACGTGCGTCGCCGTGAAGCGGTACGAGCCGGGCTGGGCGGGGTTCGCGAGCTTCGCCGAGCGCGTGAACGTGAGGGCCAGCGACCCCGGCCCGAGGACGTCGCACATGAGCCCCTTGTACGGCGGGACGACGACGGTGACGCGACGGCCCTGGAGGAGCGCCTTGACCGGCTTGCCCGCGAGCTGGACCGAGCCGGCCGCGAACTGCTTCGGCATCTTCACCGCGGACGGGAACGTCACGACGAGGGCTCCTGCGCCGGCGTAGCCGCACTGCATCTCGTAGTGCAGGGTGACCGTGAGGCGCACGGCCTGCGCGGCCGCAGCCTTCGGCGTCGCGGTCACGGTCATCGTCTGGGTGAGGAGCGTGGGCTTCCGCGTGGCGCTGCCGGCCAGCGGTACCAGCACCACCAGGGCCAGGATCATCGCAGCGACGGCGACCCCTCCGCGCATGCCCCGAGTGTAGCGCCGATCCTTTAGTGACGGAGGCCCCGTTGCCGGGGCCTCCGTCTTCGGTCCGTGCTTCCTGCTTTCGGCTCAGTGACCGCTGTGAGCGAAGTCGCTCTGCAGGGCGCTGAGGTCGGGCGTGCCGAGGCCCGAGGCCGGGTTCCAGACCTGGCCCGGCGTCCCGGTGTAGTACAGGTTGTTGTTGTCCGTGCTCGCCGAGTCGAGCGTGTGGAACGGCGAGTTGTGGGACTGTGCGAACGAGTAGATCTGCGGGTTCCAGAAGCCGATCCGGTGACCCAGATTGGCGACCATGACCGCGTTCGAGCCGTTCAGCTGCGGGTCGACGAAGCTCGTGCCGCCCCAGCCGTCCTCGGTGGTCTCGGGTGCCGGGCTGCCCGGCTCCGCGCCCCACTCGTACAGCTCCTGATAGCCGGTGAACGGATCGGCGTCGGCCGAGACGTCCGGCTCGCCGCGACCGTTCCCGTTACCCGACGTCACGCTCGGCGACGGGTTGAAGTTCCACGCCGTCGGAACGTTCAGCGGCGCGAAGTCGGTGCTGTCGAAGTCCGTCGGCGTGAGGAACTCCGTCGCGTTGAAGTGCTGGGCGCCGACCTGGCGCTGCCAGCTCGGCATCGACTCGGAGCTCGCGTACCCGCCGCCGTCACCTGCGGGCTCCGCGAACGCGAAGTTCTCCTCGGTGCAGTTCGGGTCGGTCGTGTCGCAGAAGTCGGCGTAGTGCGGCCAGAGCCAGGTCCAGCTCCACGCGCGCTCGTGCTTGATCTGCTCGGAGTCGGTGATGTTCCCGCTGCTGTCGGCCGCGAGCGGGATGATCCCCGCCTCGGTCGTACCGCCGGACGACGTCACCCACGGGCTGATGCCCGGCGTGTCCACGTCGAGGTTCGTGAACGGGAAACCGGCCCCGGGGAGGTACGAGTCGTACGCTCCGGAGTCGCCCGAGGAGACGAAGGAGCTCTGCCCCTGGGCCGCCATCTCGAGGAACGCCTCGTCGAATGCGTCCTGGTAGTTGGGATCCTCGAGGCCGTTCTTCTGGAAGAAGCTGACGAGGGTCTCGCCCTCACCCCAGCTCGCCGACACGCCGTCGGCCTTGTTGTCGCTCGCGGCCTGGAAGAAGTCGTCGACGAAGCCCGGGTCGGTGTTCGGCGACTGGTAGACGATGACGTTCGCCTGCGGTGCGAGTGCGCCGGACTGCTCGACGTCGAGCGTCGACTCGCTGGAGCCGCCGGCGGTGCTCAGATCGCCGGGGCCGCCGTCGATGTTGTCGACGGTGATCCGGTTCGGCTTCGTGTTGAGGCCGAGCTCGGTCCAGAAGTCGTACGCGCTCTGGGTGTCCGTCCCCGCGAGCGTGACGATGCCGATCGTGCTGCCGCGGCCCGAGCCGTTCGGCAGGTTGTAGTCCTTGGCAAAGTCCTCGGGCGTGCGGTCGCCCAGCTGGAGCGTGTTCTTGCCGGCGCTCGTGCTCTGCGGAACGCGAATCGCGTTGCTCGAGAACGTCGGGTAGTTGGTCAGCCCCAGGATGACGTCGACGAACGACGCGAGCTGCCGCGGCAGCAGCGGGTTCGACGAGGAGCCGTGGAAGTTGCGCGCCGGGACGGCCGGATGGCCGTCGTGGGCCGGGACCGCCTGCGTCCGGTAGTCGCGCTGATGGGTCCCGAGGGCATTGTCGAACTGCTGCGCGGTGCCGTTCGCCTGCACGTCGAGGCCGTCGGCCATGACGTTCGTCGTGATGCCGTAGTGCTTGAGGTACGACTGCAGCGCGTCGATGTTCTGCCGCGACTGCCCGAACGAGCGCGCGAACTGGTCGACGCTCAAGAAGCGCCCGTTCATGTTGTTCGAGACCAGGCTCTCGAGCTGGTGCCGGTTCTGGATGTCCAGGACGAAGGTGACGTCCTCCGGCGTATTCGCGGGTGTCTGGTTGTCGATCGGGAACACGGGCGGGCTGCTCCCGCCGTGCTTGGCCGTGTTGGTCAGCAGCAGTGCGCTGATCCCCTGCGGCACCGGCACTTTGGCCGATGCCGACTTCGCGTTGACCGCTCCGCCGGCGGCTGCAATGAGCAGCGCGACGACCGCAGCGGCGGCGATAAGCCCCTTCTTCACTTGACGTTCACTCCTCCCCCGCCGAACGGCGGCCACGAACTTGTCAAAAACGTCACGAAGTTCCGGATATCGGAATCTCCACCTGAGCGCAGTGTGTCCCATCTTCGGGACACTCGCAAGGGGAGGATCCGGACTCAGTACGCGACGGCGCCGCGGCCGGTTTCCGCCGCGTGGCGCTGCTCGTCCGCCCGGTAGCTCGAGCGCACGAGCGGCCCGGAGAACACCGAGCCGAAGCCGAGCTCCTCGCCCTGCTCCCGGAACCAGCGGAACTCGTCCGGGTGCACCCAGCGGTCGATCGTGGCGTGCTTCGGGCTCGGCTGGAGGTACTGGCCGATCGTCACGACGTCGACGCCGTAGGCCCGGAGATCGCGCATCGTCTCGACGACCTCGTCGTTCCGCTCGCCGAGGCCGACGATGATCCCGCTCTTCGTCAGGACCGGGTAGTCGGCGATCTCCTTCGCCCGCCGGAGGAGCTCCAGCGCGCCGTCGTAGCTCGCCTTCCCGCCGCGCATCTTCCGGTGCAGGCGGCGCACGGTCTCGATGTTGTGGTTGAAGACGTCCGGGCGCGCTCCGATCACCGTCTGCAGCGCCTCTTCCTCGACGCCGAGGAAGTCCGGCGTCAGCACCTCGACCGATGCTTCCGGCAGCTTGGCCTTGAGGGCGCGGATCGTCGCCGCGTAGTGGCCGGCGCCCCGGTCGGGGACGTCGTCACGGTCGACGGAGGTGACGACGACGTGCTTCAGCCCCATCTGCTTCGCCGTCTGCGCGAGCCGGAGCGGCTCGAGCGGGTCGACCGGCTCGCTCGGCTTGCCGGAGTTCACGTAGCAGTAGCGGCAGGCGCGCGTGCACGTCTCGCCGAGGATCTGGAAGGTCGCCGTGCCGCGCCCCCAGCACTCGGCGATGTTCGGGCAGCGCGCCTCCTCGCAGATCGTGTGCAGCTGCGCGCCGTGGATCAGCTTCTTCACGTCGAAGTAGCTGCCGTTCTGCGACGGCGCGCGGACCTTCATCCACTCGGGCCGGCGAGGCCGGTCGGCGACGGGCAGCGATCCCTGCATCTCCGGCATGTTAGAGCTCCTTTCACAATGGGCGCTTGCTCCGCCGAGCGCGGCCGGTCGACGAACGTCACTGTGAAAGGAGCTCTTAGAGAGGTGCGGCCGTCTCGCCGGCCAGCTCGGCGTAGCGCCCGCCGGCGGCCAGCAGCTCCTCGTGGGTGCCGCGCTCGACCACCCGGCCGCCGTCGAGCACGACGATCTGGTCGGCATGCTCCACCGTCGAGAGCCGGTGCGCGATCGCGATCGTCGTGCGGCCTTCGGCGAGCCCGTCGAGCGCCTCCTGCACCTGCCGCTCGGTCTCGTTGTCGAGCGAGCTCGTGGCCTCGTCGAGGACGAGGATCGGCGGGTTGCGGAGGATCGTGCGCGCGATTGCGATCCGCTGTTTCTCGCCGCCCGAAAAGCGATAGCCGCGCTCCCCGACGACCGTGTCGTAGCCGTCCGGTAGCGACGCGATCAGCTCGCCGATCTGCGCGGCTTCCGCCGCCGCTTCGATCTCCTCGTCGGTTGCGTCGGGCTTCGCGAAGCGCAGGTTCTCGCGCACGGACGCATGGAAGAGGTACGTCTCCTGCGAGACGACCCCGACGAGCGCCGCGAGGTTCGCGAGCGAGAGGTCGCGCACGTCCACGCCGTCGATCGCGACGCGGCCGCGCTCGACGTCGTAGAGCCGTGCGACGAGGTACGCGAGCGTGGTCTTCCCCGCGCCGGTCTCGCCGACGAGCGCGGTCCGGGTTCCGGCGGGAACGTCGAACGAGACGTCGCGCAATGTCCACGCGCCCGTGTCGGAGTAGCGGAACCAGACCTCGTCGAACGTGACGTCGCCCGCGCGCTCGAGCACGACGGGATCCGCAGGGTCGACGATGTCGATCGTCTGGTCGAGGTACTCGAAGATACGGTCGAAGAGCGCGAGCGAGGTCTGCACGTCGAGGCCGACGCCGAGCAGCGAGCCGACGGGGAAGAACAGGCGCGTCTGCAGCGTCGTGAACGACACGAGCGTCGGCACGTTGATCGCGTGCGAGCCGTGGGCGAGGGCGAGGCCGCCGAACCAGTAGACGGCGGCCGGCATCACGGCGAACGTCGTCTGGATCGAGGCCATGAGCCAGCGGCCCGCCATCGTCTGGCGCACCTCGAGGATGGCGAGCTCGCGCGACTCCCCGTCGAAGCGGTCGGCGAGCTCCTCGGTCCGCCCCATCGTCTTGCCGAGCAGGATCCCCGAGACCGACAGCGACTCCTGGACGAGGCTCGAGATGTCGGCGAGCGTCTCCTGGGTGGTGGTTGCGATGCGCCGCCGCTCCCGGCCGACGCGGCGCGTGAGCAGCACGAAGATCGGCACCAGCGCGAACGAGAACGCCGAGAGCTGCCAGGAGAGCGCGATCATGCCGATCGCGGTTGCGAGCACCGTCGTCACGTTGGAGACGATCGAGGTGGCGGTGCTCGTCAGGACGCTCTGGACACCGCCGATGTCGTTCGAGATGCGTGACTGCACTTCGCCGGTGCGCGTACGCGTGAAGAACGCGAGCGAGAGCTTCTGCAGGTGCCGGAACACGCTCGTGCGGAGGTCGTGCATCACGTTCTGGCCGACACGGTTCGAGAGCAGCGTCTGGTAGACGCCGAGCGCGCCGGTCACGATCGAGACGAGGATCATCCCGCCGGCGAAGAAGGACAGGCGCCGGTCGTCGTGGTGCTGGATCGCTTCGAGTGCATCGCGCAGCAGGAATGCGGGAGCGACGCCCAGCGCCGACGAGGCGAGGATCAGCGTGAGGACGACGCCGAGGCCGACGCGGTACGAGCGGAAGAGGCCGAAGACGCGGTGCAGGTTGCGCCGCCGGACGGCGGGGTCGGCGGGCCGTTCGGGCTTTTCACGCGGGGTGAATGCTCGGCGTCCTCCGACGGGGAACATGCCTGCACGGTACGCACGCGGGGCTAGTCTCGGCCCGGATGGAAAGCATCTGCGTCTTCTGCGGCGCCTCGAGCGGGCGCCTCGCCGGGTATGCGGACGCGGCGCGTCAGTTCGGCGCAGCGTGCGCAGCGCGCGGCGTCGCCGTCGTCTACGGCGGCGGCCGCGTCGGCCTGATGGGCGCGCTCGCCGACGGCGCGCTCGCAGCGGGCGGCGAGGTGATCGGCGTCATCCCGCAGGAGCTCGTCGATCGCGAGCTCGCGCACCGGGGCCTCACCGAGCTGCACGTCGTCGGCTCGCTGCACGAACGCAAGGCATTGATGGCCGACCGCGCGGATGCGTTCGCCGCGCTTCCGGGCGGCTTCGGCACGCTCGACGAGCTGATGGAGCAACTCACCTGGTCACAACTGGGACTGCATACGAAGCCGGTCGGACTGCTCGACGTGGCGGGGTACTGGCGGCCGCTGATCGCGCTCTCCCGGCATCTGACCGAGGAGGGGTTCGTGCGTGAGGCCGACCTCGCGGCGATCGCCGTCGCCGAGGATCCCGCCGCGCTGCTCGACCGGCTCGACCGGCTCGCGCGCGAGGAACGGCCGCGGCCGAAGTGGGCGCCGGCGCCCTAGGCCGGCGCGAGGGCCGAGAGAACCAGCGCGGTCGCGAGCGCCGCTGCGGCGATCACACCCGCCCAGACGAGAACCCGCACCGTCGCCTGCATCGGTGGATGATCAACCGCGATCCGGACGGAATGCCTGCTCATGCCGGAAAAACGCGCGGTCTCGCCTCCCGGATACGGCGAGGGCCGGCTAGGCGAACGGCGGCGGGAACTCGACCGTGCCGGTGAGCGACGGGTCCCAGGCGGAGAGCCTCGCGAGCATCCACGCCGGCCCGTAATCGCGCGGGGCGAGGATGCCGAGCGGCGTCGCCGGCTCGAAGCCGAGCCGCGGGTAGTACTCCGGGTGCCCGAGCAGGAGCACGAACGGCTCGCCGAGCTCGTCGGCGCGCCGCAGCGCCTCGCGGGTGAGCGCGCTGCCGATGCCGCGCCGCTGCTGCCCGGGCGCGACGCTCAGAGGGCTGAGCTGCAGCGGACGCAGCTCGCCCATCCGCATGCGGGTCAGCATCGTGTGGCCGAGGATCGCGCCGTCCTCCTCCCAGACGAGCGAGACGTCGGGCGCGGCGCCGCGGATGATGCGCATCGCCTCCTCTTCGCCGTCGAACGCGGCGTCGGTGACGGCGACGATCGCGTCGAAGTCGGCGGGCGTCGCGTCGCGGATCACGCCGCGGTGAGCGTGCGCGCTTCGATCTCGACGTCGAACACGTCCGCGAACGCCTGCACTGCGTGCGGCCGCACCTCGTCGACCGGCACGGGCCGCCCGAGCTCGCGCGCGACCGAGGTGAATGCGTATCCGTCGAGCCCGCACGCCGTGATCCACTCGGTGAACGGGGCCGGATCGAGATCGACGTTGAGCGCGTACCCGTGCGTCGAGATCCACTTGCTGAGGTGGATCCCGATCGAGGCGATCTTCCTGGGAGGCGAGTCCAACCAGACACCAGTGAGTCCCTCGAACGTGGTGGCCGCGAGCGAAAACGCTGAAAGCGTTTTTGCGATGCTCTCTTCGAGCATCCGGCAGTACTGCTTCACGTCCTGGCCGTGCCGCGACAGGTCGAGGATCGGGTAGCAGACGAGCTGTCCGGGAGCGTGGTAGGTCGACTTGCCGCCGCGGTCGACCTCGACGATGTCGACCTCGGCTCCGTCGGGGACGTGAAGCTCGCCGGTCTCGGCACGGCGGCCGAGCGTGATCGTCGGCGGATGCTCGAGGAAGAGCACGGTGTCCGGCAGCTCGCCCGTGCCGACGCGCTCCGCGAGCGTGCGTTGCAGCTCCCACGCCTCGCGGTAGTCGACCACTCCGAGCTGGACGACGTCGACCTTCACGGGAGTCAGGTTAGCGAGGGAGCTCGGCGAGGAGCTTGGCCGCACGCTCGGCATCGTTCGTGTGGACGAGGATCTCCTGACGTCCGCCGAAGGCCTCACCGGTCAGCCCGGCGAGCCCGGTGAACGGCTGCGAGACGCCGCCGCTGTCGTAGGTCGCACGGATGCCGTGCGACTCGAGGAAGCCGCAGACCATCGAGGCTTCCTGCTCGGAGGACGCTTCGGTGAGCTTCACGACCTCGTCCACGGCGGCAGCGTAGCGTTGTCGGTCGTGCAGCACTGGGAAGCCGAGGCGGTGGTCGACGAGTCGCTTGCGCGTGAGCTCGTGCGTGGGCAGTTTCCCGGCGTCGCGGCCGACACGGTCGAATTCGTGTCCTCGGGCTGGGACTACACGATCCATCGGGTCGACCGGGAGTGGGCCTTTCGGTTCCCGCGCCGCGCGGTCGTTCTCGAGCCGATGCAGACGGAGATGCGCGTCCTGCCGGCGATCGCGCCGCAGCTCCCGTTTGCGGTTCCTCGAGCGGTGCATCTCGGCGTGGCGGGCGAGCGCTTTCCGTGGCCGTTCTACGGCTCACCCTGGATTCCCGGGCGCGAGGCGACCGGTGCGGCCGACCGCGCCGCGCTTGCCCGTCCGCTCGGCCGGGCGCTGCGCGCGCTGCACGACGCGCACGTCGACGGGCTCGAGTTCGACGTTCAGCGTCGCGCCGACATGGAGCTCCGCGTTCCGCGCGCCCGCGAGGAGCTCGCCGCGGTCGGATACGTGCCGTCCGGTGCGGAAGACCTCTTCGCGGAAGCCGTCGCGCTGCCGCCGGCGGCGCCCGACGTGGTCTGCCACGGCGACCTGCATTTCCGCAACGTCCTCGTCGACGGCGACGTCGTGACCGGCATCGTCGACTGGGTCGACGTCTGCCGTTCGGACCCGGGGATCGATCTGATGCTCGCGTACGCATTCCTCGCTCCTCCGGAGCGCGCGGTGTTCTTCGACGAGTACGGGCCCGTGACGCGCGCCTCCGAGCTCCGCGCGCGCGTGCTCGCGCTGTTCCTGTCAGCAGTGCTCGTGCGCTACGCGCGGGCGAACGGTCACGACGCGGTCGAGCGCGAGGCGTTCGCAGCGCTCGACCGCGCCGTCGCTCAGTAGTCCGACTCGCCCCAGCCCTGGAGGCGCTCGCGCAGGTCGCGCAGGAAGCGGCCGGCCAAGGCGCCGTCGACGAGGCGGTGGTCGTACGTGAGCGTCAGGTTCATGATCGAGCGGATCGCGATCGCGTCGGCGCCGTTCTCGTCGGTGATCACCCACGGCCGCTTCACGATCGCATACGTGCCCAGGATGCCGGCCTGCGGCTGGCTGATCACCGGCGTGCCGTGGAACGTTCCGTAGCCGCCGGGGTTCGTGATCGTGAACGAGCCGCCCGCGACGTCGTCCGGCGTGAGCTGCTTGTCCCGCGCACGCTTCGCGATGTCGGCGATCGCCTTCGCCATGCCGAGCAGGTTCAGCGTCTCCGCGTTCTTCACGACCGGGACGATCAGCCCCTTTCCGTCGGCGAGCTCGACCGCGAACCCGAGGTTGACGAAGTTCTTCGTGACGATCTG
>DASREW010000023.1:0-33640 GCA_035651895.1 Gaiellaceae bacterium | reverse complement strand
TTGAGCAGGAGCGAGATCGGCGTCGGGCCGATCGACGAGAAGCTCGCGAGCTGGTCGGTGGTCGTCGTCGCGCCGACGGCGATCGCGTCCGGCGCGTTCGCGGGCGAGCTGATCGACCCGGCCCCGTAGTCGCTCCCGTCGTTCCCCGCCGCGACCACGGGCACGACGCCCGCCGCAGCGGCGCCGTCGAGCGCGCGCACGACGATGTCGCGCGACGGCTCGACCTCGGGCTCGCCGAGCGAGAGGTTGATGACGTTCATGCCGTCGGCGACCGCCGCTTCGATCGCGGCGGTGATCTCGGGGCTGTTGCCGTCGAGCCCGAAGTCCGGCGTCGGCTCGGTCATCACGCGGTAGTTGCCGAGGTACGCCTTCGGTGCGACGCCGCTCACGACGGTGCCGTTCGCGTTCGCGCCCGCGTCGCCGGCCGCGATCCCGGACACGTGCGTCGCGTGGTACGACTGCTCGGGGTCGAACGGGAGGCGCGCGGCCGCGGAGGTCTGCCCCGGCGCGTCGAACACCCGCTGCACGATCACCTTCGGCGTCGTGTACTTCGTCATGCCCTTCGGAAAGCCCGGCGGGTAGCTGAAGCCGGAGGGGCTGAAGTACGGGTGGGCCGCGTCGAGGCCGTCGTCGATGATCCCGATCTTCATGCCGGTGCCGGCCGTGGCGAGGCCGCTGCCCCAGAGTTGCTCGGCGCCGATCTCGTCGACGTTCGTGCTGTCGACGAGCTCGTGGTAGGTGACCGTCGGCCATACCTCGGCGACGCCCGGGATCGACGAGAGCCCGGCGGCTTCGGACTTCGGCAGGACGACCGCGAGCCCGTTCGCGACGAGCTCGTAGTGCCAGCGGATCGACGAGTCGGGGAGCGCCGTCTCGATGCGCGACGTGACGACCGCCTGCTGCGCCTCGATCTCCTTCAGGTAGCTCGCGTGCTCGGCGGAGAACAGCGCGCGGCCGAACCGGGCGAGCGGGGGCGACTTGAGCGTCACGACGACCTCGGTCATCGGAACGCGGCTGCCGCCGCCGAGGCCGTCGCCGGAAAGCACGACGGCGGCCAGTGCCGCCGCCACCAGTACGAGTACGAGCCGTCTCAGAGTGCGGATGAGAGGACTTGAACCTCCACGCCCTTACGGGCACACGGACCTGAACCGTGCGCGTCTACCAATTCCGCCACATCCGCGGGCGGGCGTCAGTGTAGCTGCGTCGTGCTCCGAACCCGTGCAAAGCCCGGGCTCTGCGCGGCTGCGCGGCTCCGTCGAGCCCACGCCGCGTGGCTACCATCAGACCGATGAGCACGCAACCACTGCGCGAGCTGCTCGAGCGCGCGTTCCCCGATGCGACCGAGCTCGACGTCCTCGACCGCACCGGCGGCGGCGATCACTTCCAGGTTGTCGTCACCGCGCCGTCTCTCGGCGGGCTTTCGCTTGTCGAGCAGCATCGTCGCGTGTACGAGGCGCTCGCGACGCCGCTCGCCGACGGCACCATCCACGAGCTTCGCATCAAGACGAAAGGTTCAGCATGAGCTACTCCGACAAGATCAAGAACGTCATCGACGGCTCCGACGTCGCGCTCTTCATGAAGGGCACACCGTCGTTTGTCATGTGCGGCAACTCCGGCCGGGCGCTCGAAGCGCTTCGGCGCGCGGGCGCGCCCGTGACCGCGGTCGACATCCTGCCCGACCCCGAGATCCGCCAGGATCTCTCGGCGATCTCCGGCTGGCCGACGATCCCGCAGGTCTTCGTCAAGGGCGAGCTCGTCGGCGGCGCCGACATCGTCGAAGAGCTCGAGCAGAGCGGCGAGCTCGAGGCGAAGCTCCGCGAGAAGCTCGGCGACGGCTACGCCGCCGCGCGCAGCGAAGAGACCGTCTCGCTGGCCTAACTCTTCCGGGGGACGCGTCCGCGCCTGGCCGGACGTACGGTCAGGCACGTCGTGAGTCAGGGGGGAACGCTCGCGCAGGGGGTGGTGCGCCCGGTCGGCGTGCCCCGTCGGGCTGCCGGCGTCCTGGCCTTTCTCGGCGAGAACGGCCTGATCGTCGCGTTCATCGCGGCGTGGACCGCGGTCCTGGCTGCGGTCCTGCCGAACCTGTTCGTCAGCGACACCTGGCTCGCGCTCGTCGACGGGCGCCTGATCGCGCACTCGGGCATCCCGCACCACGACACGCTCACCTACTGGACGCTCGGCAAGCACTGGGTCGACCAGCAGTGGCTCGCGCAGCTTGCGCTGTACGAGCTTGCGCGGCGAGGCGGCTTGGCTCTTGTCGCTGCGCTTGCGCTCCTATCGGTCACCGCGACGCTCGCGATCGCCGCGGGGGCCGCGCGGATCCTCGGCGCCTCGGCGCGGAGCACGGCGCTCGTCGCGCTGCTCGTCATCCCGGGTGCGCCCTGGCTCGCGCAGCTCCGGACCCAGACGTTCGCGCTGCCGCTCTACGTGATCGTGTTCGCGCTGCTCGCGCTCGACGCGCGGGCGCCCGGCCGCCGGGTGCTCTTCGTGCTGCCGGTGCTCGCGGTCTGGGCGAACCTCCACGGATCGGTCTCGCTCGCTGCCGGGATGACGGCGCTCTACGGCCTGACGCTGCTCGCAAAACGCGAGCTGCGCGGCCTCGCGCTCGTCGCGGCGCCGCTCACGTTGCTCGCGTCGCCGTACGGACTTGGCCTCGTCGGCTACTACCGCCTGATGCTGCTCCACCCGCCGTTCGCGAAGGTGGTGACGGAGTGGCAGCCGATGAAGGTCGAGGGCGCGACGGCGGTCTTCTTCGTCCTCGCGTTCGTGTTCGCCGTGCTGTGGGGCCGGCACCGGCGAGTCTTGACGAGCTTCGAGCAGTGGGCGCTGCCCATCCTGCTCGTGGCGGGGCTGATCGCGGTCCGGAACGCGCTGTGGCTCGAGCTCGGTCTCGCGATCGCCGGCCCGCGGCTCATCGATGCCGCGTGGCGGCCGGTCGAAGCGACCGCCGCCGTCCGGCGGGTCAACGTCGCGCTCTCGACGTTCGCCGTCCTCGCGGCCGCGGTCGTGGTCGGCGGTCACCTCGCTCGGCCGGCGTCGTGGTTCGAGGCGCAGGGCTCGCCGGCCGCGGCGGCCGCGGTCGCGCGCGCGGCAGGGGCGCACGGTGTCGTGCTCGCCGACGACGGACACGCGGACTGGCTGCTCTGGGAGCAGCCTCAGCTCGCCGGCCGCGTCGCGTACGACGTCCGGTTCGAGCTCTTCGACGCCGCCCAGATGCGCCGGCTCGTTCAGCTGCACGATGTCCGCGCCGGCGCGTGGCGGACGTGCGGCTCGACCATGGCGGTCGTCACGTACGGGACGGCGTCGCTCCGCCGGCTGCTCCTCTCCGAGCACGTCCTCGCAGCCGGCGCGCGGCAGATCGTCCGGTCGAAGGACTTCGGCGCCTTTGCCCAGCGCACGAAGGGAGCTCCGTGCTCGCTGTGAGCTACGGCTGGGCAATCGTCCGCCGCTCGGCGGCGATCTTCTTCTTCCTCGCGCTGCCCGCCTCGTTTGCGGTCGCGATGACGGTCCTGCTCGTGACCGGTCGCGCCGGTGCGATGGACTTTCACACGTTCTGGGCGAGCGGCAAGGCCGTCGTGCACGGCGCGTCGCCCTATCCGCGGCTGTCGACGCTGCCGCGGGTCGCGAACAAGGACACCTTCTCGCCGTTCGTCTACCCGGCGCCGGCGGCTGTCGCCATGGTCCCGTTCGGAGTGCTGCCGTTCAAGCTCGCGGCGGTCCTGTGGCTCGTCTTGCAGCTGCTCGCGGTCGTCGTCTCGCTCCGGCTGCTCGGCGTTCGCGACTGGCGGTGCCACGGCGCGGTGCTCGGGTCGATGGCGATGCTCAACGCGATCGGGGTCGGTGCAGTGGGGCCGCTGCTTCTGCTCGGTGTCGCGGCGGCGTGGCGGTATCGCGACCGCGCACTGCTCGCGGGCGCGATCGTCGGTGCGGTCGCAGTGGCGAAGCTCTTCCTCTGGCCGCTCGGGCTCTGGCTGCTCGTCACGCGCCGCTACCGCGCTGCGGCGACGGCGATCGGAGTCGCGTTGCTCTCGACCCTCCTCGCCTGGGCGCTGATCGGATTTGCCGGGCTCCGTGACTACCCGACGCTGCTGAGCAGGCTCACCGGGCTCGTCGGCCCGAACAGCTACTCGCTCTACGCGCTCGGACGCGCGCTCGGTCTCGGCGCAGCGGTCTCGCAGTACGTCCCGGCGCTCCTGGCGGTCGCGCTCGTGCTCGGCGCCCGCAAGCGCAGCGACGCGGCCGTGCTCACGGCCGCCGTCGCCGCTTGCCTGATCGCGACGCCGATCCTCTGGACGCACTACCTCGTGCTGCTCGCGGTGCCGCTCGCGCTTGCCTCGCGGCGGCTCACCGTGTGGTGGGTCGTGCCGATGGTGCTGCTGCTGTTCCCGGACGGATGGAGCTACGGCCGGATCGACCGGATCGTGATCGAGCTCGCGATTGTTGCGGCGGTGTTTCTCGGGCCGATCTACTCCGCGAGGATGGAGAGCACCTGGTCTGCGTGGGTGTCCGGCTTGACGTTGCGCAGGGCGCGTTTGAGCGTGCCGTCTTCTGCGATGACGAAGGTCGAGCGCTCGACTCCCATATAGGTGCGGCCCATGTACTTCTTCTCGCCCCAGACGCCGTAGTCGTCGGCGACTTCGTGGCCTTCGTCGGCGAGCAGTGTGAACGGCAGGCCGTACTTCTCCTTGAACTGCGCGTGTGAGGCCTCGCTGTCGGGCGAGACGCCGAGCACGACCGCTCCGGCACGCTCGAACTCGCCGTAGACGTCGCGGATGCCGCACGCCTGCGTCGTGCACCCGGGCGTGTCGTCCTTGGGATAGAAGTAGAGAACGACCTGCTTGCCGCGCAGGTCGGAGAGCTTGACGGTGTCGCCGCTGTCGCTCGCCAGCTCGAAATCCGGTGCGGGCTTGCCTTCCTCGACCATGGGCTCCTCCCGGTAGGTTTCGCTCTCCGATGCTAACGGTGCACCACGTCAACGCATTCCTCGTGATCGCCGTGTGCGTGCTCGCGTCCGCGGTCGCCTTCTGGGCGAGGCGCACGCGTCCCGGTGCGCTCGTCGCGCAGCTGCTCGCGCTCGCCCAGACGCTGATCGTCGGGCAGGTCGCGATCGGGCTGCTGCTCCTCTCGCGCCACTATCGCGCCAAGGACCACCTCCACTACGCCTACGGGACGATGTGCCTGCTCGCGGTGCTCTCGCCCTGGCTGTACGCGCCGTCCGAGCCGCGGGCGCGGCTGCTCTGGTTCGCAGTCGCGATGCTGGTCGCCGCCGCCCTGGGCGTTCGCGCATACATGACCGCATGAACCCGTTTTTGCGCAACCTTGCAATTCTCGCGGTGATCGCGCTCGCGGTCGTCGTGCTGAACCAGGAGACGGCGCTCGTGACCGTCACCGAGATCGCGCGGTTCGCCTTCGTCATCGTGATCGGCGTCGTCGCGTACTTCTTCTGGCGCGACTTCGGGCGCCGCGAGATCGAGACGTGGCCGACGCGAACCGCCGGGGTCTTCTACGCCGCGGTCGCGCTGCTCGTGCTCGACATCGGCTGGTACATGCTCGTCGGCGTCAGCGGCCGCGACGCGCTTGCGTTTTTCGTCGTCGCCGGGATCTGCGTCTACGTCGGGATCAAGACGTGGCGCGAGCAGAAGACCCTGCTCTGATCATCGGCGTAGGCTCGACGGAGCCGAGCGCAGGGGTCGGCTTGGCCGACCCCGAAGCGACCGACAACTCTGCGCCGTCCAGGCGGTCGAGCGTCTCGCGGAGCGTCATGTGCTGGCCGACGAAGATCGGCGTGTCGCGCTCGGTCCACTTCGACGCCTCGGAGTCGCGCAGGCGGAGCATCAGGTGCATGAAGTCGGACGGCTCGTCGCATTCGAACGCCGTCATGAACTCCTCGTCGTCGATGCCGAACGAGTACGTCGTGTGGTTCTTGATCCCGGGGAACTCCTCGCGGCCGATGCGGATGTGCTCGTCCATCGCCTCCTGGCGCTCGGCCTCGGTGAGCGCGTACCAGGGCCGCACCTTCACGAACGGGTAGACGACGAGGTAGCGGAGGCCGTGCGGCGTGATCTTCCGCGCCTTGCGGGCCTGCGTGTACTGCGACGCCCGGGTTGTCGCGAGATACGAGTACGGCGTCTCGAGCCAGGCGGCGAGCGGGGTCGCGTTCAGCGCCGCGCCGAGCTCGCCGAGGTCGTCGTAGCGCTCGGTGATCTTCCAGAGGAAGAAATCCGTCTCCGGCCGCACGCCGGTCGTCGAGTAGGCGCGCAGGTGCTCGAACCGCGCCGACCACTCGTCGACGACGTCCGCGAACGCGTCCTTGTGCGCGGTGCGCTCTTCGACCGGGAGCCGCCGCCACGCCGGGTCGACGCGGAAGAAGGTGTAGGCGACGTACTGGCCCTCCATCGGCACGAAGGTTAGCTACGACACTTCGGATGCTCGATCGCCTGGCGGACGGCCGGCAGACTCGACTTCGGCGAGCCGTCCGCGTAGTAGACGCCGCTCTGCAGACCGGCGAGGTTCTGCTCGTCGAGCACATGGAAGAGATAGAGCGCGCGGACGTCCTTCTGACACGACGCCAGGTCGATCGCCTCGACGTAGTACCGAGCCTGCGTGCTCTCGTCGACGGGCTGCACGACCTCGTGGCCGGTGTAGAGCGACTGCTTCGCCGCCGGAATCGACGTCTCGACGCCGTACTCGCCGTAGACGATCGGCAGCTCCTTCCCGAACGCTTGCTTGACGAGCGCGACCAGCTTGCCGTAGTCGGCGATGCCGATCGAGGTCGATCGCGGGTGCGTGAACGTCGGCGGGATCCTCGGCGACTCGCCGTAGACGTGGACGTCGAGCTCGTCCATCAGCGGCTTCGTTCGCCCGCTCGAGCGATAGGCGGCGCCGAGGTCCTCGATGAACCGGGTGGGCGAGTGCGTTTGCCGCGACGCGCTCGGATTGTCGCCGCCGCGTGGCGAGAGCGCACCGCCGGCGACGGTGACGCTCGAGCGTGCCTGCTTGATCGCGTCGTAGGTTGCGACGAGCAGCTGCTCGTAGGAGGCGGCGGCTGCATCGCCGCCGCCGGCGTCGAACTGCGGCAGCCAGAAGAGGTTGAGGTTCGGCTCGTTGCCGACGATCACCGTCTGCACCTGCGGGAGCGCCCGCACGAGCCCGGCGGCGTACGCGGCGAACGCCTGCCGGTCGGGCTCGCTCACCGGTGTGTTCGAGCTCAGCTGGTAGACGGCGAGCACGGGGGCGACGCCCGCGCGTCCGAGCGAGGCGATCGCGGGTCGCAGGGCTCCCGCCTCGCTCTGCGCCGACGCGCCCCGCTGCCAGACGGCGCTGAGGACGTCGGCCTGGAACCCGGCCGCCTTCGCCTTCGCGGCGGCGTCTGCGTTCCACTTCGGCGCGTCTTCGACCGCGCCGACGACGAACGACCGCCCGTGGCCGCCGCAGCCGGCGAGCACGAGGACGAGGACGAGCAGAGCGAGCCGCACGATCGCCGTTCTGCCCGGTCAGGACCCGTGAGTACCCTCCGAGCCGATGGCCGCCGACCGGATCGAGGCCCAGCTGAAGCGCGTCCCGGCGCGGCCGGGCGTCTACCTGTTCCGCGACGCGGCGAACGACGTGCTGTACGTCGGCAAGGCGAAGTCGCTCCGGCCGCGCGTCCGCTCGTACTTCCAGGCGGGGTCGAGCGACACGCGCTCGGGCATCCGGACGATGGCGAGCCGTGTCGAGACGATCGAGACGATCGTCACCTCGACGGAGGTGGAGGCGCTGCACCTCGAGCAGAACCTCGTCAAGCGGCATCGTCCGCCGTTCAACGTGCGCCTGCGGGACGACAAGTCGTTCCCGTACATCGCGGTCACGGTCGAGGACGACTATCCGCGCGTGATGTTCACGCGCGAGCGTCATCGCCGCGGCGTCTGGTACTTCGGCCCGTACGCGAACGCGAAGAGCGTGCGCGAGACGCTCGACGTGCTCAACCGTGTGTTTCGCTACCGGCCCTGCGAAGGCCCGCAGCCCGGGCGGCACAGCGGCATTCCGTGCCTCGACTACCACATCGAGCGCTGCCACGCTCCGTGCGTCGGCTACATCTCGAAGGAGGACTACCGCGAGCTGATCGACCAGGTGATCGAGTTCCTCTCCGGCGACGACAAGCCGATTCGCCGCCGCCTCGAGCAGGCGATGCGCGACGCGGCGGCGGAGGAGCGGTTCGAGGACGCCGCGCGGTATCGCAACCGGCTGCACGCGATCGAGCGGCTGTCGCAGCGGCAGGCGGTGGAGCGTCCGTCGACCGGCTCCGTCGACGTGATCGGCGTCGCCGTGTCGCCCGAGCGCGCGGCGGTTCAGCTCTTCCCGCTCCGCGAAGGCCGGATGGTCGACCGGCACTCGTTCCACCTCGAGAACGCGGCGGGCGAGGAGCTGGGAGAAGTCCTCGAGCAGTTCTGCCTCGAGTACTACGGCTCGGCGCCGTCGATCCCGCCGCAGATCCTCGTCCCGCGCGGCTCGGGCGACACCACCGCGCTCGAGCAGTTCCTCGCCGAGCGGCGCGGGGCGCATGTGGAGGTGCGAGCGCCGGAACGCGGCGAGAAGCGGCGGCTGCAGGAGCTCGCACAGCAGAACGCACAGCTCGCGCTCGAGTCGGAGACGTTCGTCGCCGAGACCAAGCGCGCGCGGCGGCTCGAGTCGCTCGAAGAGCTCCGCGAGGCGCTGAACCTCGAGTCGCTGCCGATACGCATCGAGTGCTTCGACATCTCGAACATCCAGGGCCAGGAGGTCGTCGGCTCGATGGTCGTGTTCGAGGACGCGGTTGCGAAGAAATCGCACTATCGCAAGTTCGCCGTGCGCAGCATCGACGGACAGGACGACTTCGGCTCGATGCGCGAGGTGATCACGCGGCGCTTCTCACGTCTCGGCGCCGACCCCGGCTCCGAAGAGTGGAACGAGTCGTTCGCCGCGACGCCGAACCTCGTGGTCATCGACGGCGGCAAGGGGCAGCTCTCGGCTGCGCTCACTGCGATGCAGGAGCTCGACCTCCCGCGCGTCGCGGTCATCTCGCTGGCGAAGCGGATCGAGGAAGTGTTCGTGCCAGGCCGGTCCGAGCCGATCCTGCTTCCGCGCGAGTCGCCGGCGCTGCAGCTCTTGCAGCGCATCCGCGACGAGGCGCACCGCTTCGCGATCACGTTCCACCGGCAGCGCCGCGACGCGGCTGCGCGCGTGTCGATGTTCGACCAGCTCGAGGGTGTCGGCCCGGTGCGCCGGCGGGCGCTGCTGCAGCACTTCGGCTCGGCCGAGCGGGTGGTCGAGGCGACGCAGGAAGAGCTCGAGGGCGTGCCCGGCGTGCCGGCGAAGACGGCGCGGCGCATCTACGCGCAGTTGCATCGCACCGGCCGCGCATGAGTACCCTTGCGCGCGTGCGCCGGCTCGCTCTCCTCCTGCTCGTGCTCGTCGTCGCCGCCGGGTGCGGCGGCTCGCACAAGGCGGCGCCGCCGGCGACCACGACGGTCAAGCGGCCCTTGCCGCCGGGCGACGTGCTCTACGAAGGCGCCGCGTGGGCGGTCGCCGTCGTCGGGACGAAGGCGACCGCGTACCACTGGGCGTCCGGCGCCTGGCACGCGGACGAGAGCCATCACGTGAAGATCGAGATCCTCGGCCCGAAGCCGAGCTCGACCGGCAACGCCCGCACGCCACAGGTCGCGGTCCAGCTCAGCGCCGACGCCGACCTCGCCGACTCCGCGCTCTGGCTCGACGGACGGGAGCTGTTGACGAAAGGCGGCGGCCTCACCCCGCGCAAGGGCACGATCTACGGCGCACCCGACGGGCCGCTCGGACGGGGCAGGCACGTGGTGGTCGCCTACGGCCGCACCGCCGCCCACGCGACCGCGGTCGCCTGGGTCTTCCGCGTGTGAATCGCGTGTGAAGAGCCGCCCGGCTCTTGAAGATCGGGGCTGTCACGTATTGGATGCGCACTGCAAGCCGGTCAGCCTCCCCGTCAACCCCCCACCGCACGAGGAGGAGCCGGCCAGACCCGCTGCGGCCTACGAGGACTGACCGTTGGGTCTGCGAGGCGGTCGTCGGAACGCGGCATCTCTCCCCGACGACCGCCTCGCTGCGCCTTCGTCTCTACGTTCCGGCCGAGTCGGGCTCGTCGTCCATGAACGGGTAGCGGTAGTCGCGCGGCGGCGTGAACGTCTCCTTGATCGAGCGCGGGCTGACCCAGCGGATCAGGTTCCACATCGACCCGGCCTTGTCGTTCGTGCCCGACGCGCGTGCGCCGCCGAACGGCTGCTGGCCGACGACCGCGCCGGTCGGCTTGTCGTTGACGTAGAAGTTGCCGGCTGCGTACCGCAGCTTGTCCTTCGCGTCGTCGATCGCTGCGCGGTCTTCCGAGAACACGGCGCCGGTGAGCCCGTAGGGCGCGGTGCGGTCGATCAGCGACAGCGTGTCGTCCCACTTGCTCTCGTCGTAGACGTACGTCGTCACCACGGGCCCGAACAGCTCTTCCCGCATCGTGCGGAACTCCGGGTTGCGCGTCTCGATCACCGTCGGCTCGACGAAGAAGCCCTGTGAGTCGTCGTAGCCGCCGCCGACGACGATCTCGGTGTCGGCCGTCGACTTCGCCTCCTCGATCGCCTCGCGCTGTGTGTTGAACGATGCGCCGTCGATCACCGCGCCCATGAAGTTGCGGAAGTCGGCCACGTCGCCGACCTTGATCGTCGCGACCTGCTCCTGCAGCCGCTCGCGCAGCGCAGGCCAGAGGTTCGACGGCGCATAGACCCGCGACGACGCCGAGCACTTCTGGCCCTGGTACTCGAACGAGCCGCGCACGATCGCCGTGGCAACGGCCTCGAGATCGGCGGACGGATGCGCGACGATGAAGTCCTTGCCGCCCGTCTCGCCGACGATGCGCGGGTAGTTCCGGTAGCGCTCCATGTTCGACGCGACCGACCGCCACATGCCGTTGAACACCGGTGTCGACCCGGTGAAGTGGATGCCGGCGAGATGCGGGCTCGAGAGCGCCGCGTCGCCGATCGTCGCCCCGGAGCCGTAGACGAGGTTGATCACGCCGTCCGGAAGGCCGGCTTCCTGCAGCAGGCGCATCAGGTAGTACGCGGAGAGCATCGCCGTGCCCGCCGGCTTCCAGACCACGACGTTGCCCATCAAGGCCGCCGACGTCGTCAGGTTCGCAGCGATCGCCGTGAAGTTGAACGGCGACACCGCAAAGACGAAGCCCTCGAGCGGCCGGTACTCCATCCGGTTCCAGATGCCGGGAGACGACTCGGGTTGCTCGCGGTACACGCGCGTCATGAACTCGACGTTGAAGCGGAAGAAGTCGATCGCCTCGCACGCCGCGTCGATCTCGGCCTGATGCGCCGTCTTCGACTGGCCGAGCATCGTCGCCGCGTTCAGCGTGTCGCGCCACGGCCCGGAGAGCAGCTCGGCCGCGCGCAGGAGCACGGCCGCGCGCTCCTCCCACGGCCAGCGCGACCAGTCGTTCCACGCCGTCGCCGCCGCGTCGATCGCCTGCTGGACGTGCTCGGCGGTTCCCTGGTGCACGTCGGCGAGGACGTGCTCCTTGTCGTGCGGCATCACGGCCTGCTTCAGGTCGCCGGTCGTGACGTCCTTGCCGCCGATGACGAGCGGGACCTCGATGCGCTCGTTGCGCATCTGCTCCAGCCGGCGCTGCAGGCGCAGGCGCTCGGGGCTGCCCGGCAGGTAGTCGTGGATCGGCTCGTTCCTCGGAAGCGGGGGGCGGAAGATCGCGTGGGTGCTCATGGCCCTAGATTACGGTCATGGACCCGGCGCACGCCTTGTGGATCGGCGGACCACAGGGAAGCGGCAAGAGCTCGATCGCCGAGGCGCTCGCCGAGCGGTTCGGGCTGCAGCTCTACCACGTCGACGCGCGCACCTGGGTGCACGAGGCGCGGATGCCGCCGACGGAGTTCGACTCGCTGACGATGGACGAGCGCTGGGTGCATGCGGAGCCCGAGCAGATGCTGAAGTGGTTCATCACCGGGTCGCGTCATCGCTTCCGGCTCGTGCTCGAGGATCTGCGCGAGCTGCCGGACGAGCCGGCGGTCGTCGTGGAAGGGCCGCAGCTCTTCCCGACGAACGTCTCCGCCGTCCTGAGTGCGCCCGACCAGGCGCTGTTCCTGCTGCCGGACGTGGAGGAGATGGCCGCGCGGCTGAGGGAGCGCGGGCCGATGAAGGCCGTCTCGGACGGCGCGCGCGCGAGAGAGAACGCGGTCGCCCGCGACCGGCTGATCGCGCAGACCTTCGCCCGCGAGGCGCGCGAGCTCCGGCTGCCGACGCTCGCCGTCGACCGGCCGCTCGACGAGATGATCGAGCTTGCGGCCGAGCACTTCGCGCCCGTCGTCGAGCGGCTTCCTCGGGGCGGCGACCTGGCTGCGGTGCGCGCGTTCGAGGCCGAGGTCCGCGCGACGCAGATCCGGCTCTACCACGAGTGGCTGGAAAGGCAAGAGGTCTGAGGTGAGGGTCGCGGTCTCGCGGGGATGCAGGAGACCAAGCAGCTCAGACGAGACGGGCGCCGCGCGTAGCGGTGCCTACGGGCAAGCCCGGCTCGGCTGAGATGCGCCGAGTCTCATGCACCAGCCGTGGGTGCGCGACCCTCGCCTCAGGCCTCAGCGCCGCAGGAGGTACGTCGCGGTGACGACGACCCAGATCATGAAGCCGAGCGACGACGCGAAGACGGTGTCGCCGGCGAACGTCCAGTTGGCGGCGCCCTCGGCGATCCCGACGCCGAGCACGCCGAGCCCGCCGACCATGCCGGCCTGAGCGAACCACTTCGAGATCTTCCGTGCGCGCCAGGCTGCGAGCGACGAGCCGATGATCACGGCCGCGGCGGCGGCCGATGACGGCGCTGCGAACCGCGGCGAGCCGGTCACGATCGCGGCGGCCTGCAGCGCGAGGAACGACGAGCCACCCATCGCGACGACGCTCGCGAAGAAGCCGTCGGGGTCGAAGCGCGCAACGCGGGCACGCAGGCTCGCGATGAACCACAGGAAGCCGAACGCGGCTCCCGTATAGAGCGCCGACGCGGCGCCCTGGTGGCCGAGCCCGAGCGCGAGCGCCGGCGCACCGAGCGCCACGTAGAGGTATCCGAGTGCCGGCAAGTGCGCCCGCGTCACGCGGCGAAGCTACACAATCGGAGCGGATGAAGCCGACGCTCGTGCAGTACGAGGCACCCGGCTGGGGCGTCGGGGAGCTCTGGCTCGACGACCGCGGGCGCGTCTTCCACAGCGAGCTCCCGCGTCAGACACGCGTCAGACACCTGTCAGACAACCTCGAGAGTTCACTTGAGGGTTTGGTCCGGCGGTTGGAGGCGTGGTTCGAGGGGACACCCGACGACTTCCGCGACGTGAAGCTCAAGCTCCCGAGCGGTTTCCACGGAACGTGCGCGCGCGAGCTGCGGAAGATTCCGCGCGGCCAGACCGTCACGTATGGCGAGCTCGCAGCACTTGCGGGACGACCGCGTGCAGCGCGTGCCGCGGGGACGTTCTGCGCGCGCTGCGAGCTCGCTCCCTTCCTGCCTGTCCACCGCGTCGTCAGCGCCGGCGGCATCGGCAGCTGGGGGAGCGAAGGCGTCGACTACAAGCGCCGGCTGCTCGAGCTCGAAGGCGTGGTGTTCTGAATGACGCTCTCCGAGGACCTCCGCGACGAGCTCGCGCAGATCGTCCCCGCGCGGCGCTGCTGCCGGCTCGCAGAGCTGTCGGCGCTCTTCCATGCCTCGGGCGCCTGGCATCTGCGGGACGGGGCGATCGCCGTGGAGCTCGACCTCGTCAGCTCGTCCGGCGCGCGACGGGCATTCGCGCTCTTGCGCGACCTCGGCGTCCGCTCCGAGATCCGCACCTACCGGCGCCGAGCGTTCGACCAGGCGACCCGATACCAGCTGCATGTCACCGTCGACGACGCCGCGCTCGGCCTTCTGCGCGAGGCCGGCGTGCTGTCGCCGTCGGGTGCTCCGCTCGAGGTGCCCCCGAAGCGGGTCGTCGGCCGGTCCTGCTGCCGCGGCGCCTACCTCCGCGGCGCGCTTCTCGGCGCCGGCTCGCTCTCCGGGCCGCGCAATCCCCACCTCGAGCTGCGCGCCGCGTCGGTCGACGGTGCCCGCTTCATCGCCGAGGTCGCCCGCCGCGAGCGGGTCCCGCTCGGAGTCGCGGAGCGACGCACGCATGCCGTCGCCTATGCCAAGGGCCACGACGCGATCGCGGACGTCCTCGCGCTCGCCGGCGCCGGGGACACCGCGCTCCAGCTCGAGGAGCATGCGGTGCTGGCGGCGCTTCGCGCCGACGCGAACCGGCTCGCCAACGCCGACGAGGCGAACCTCGAGCGCACGGCGCGCGCCGCGCACCGGCAGCTCGAGGCGATCCGTGCGCTCGGCGTCGATGCGCTTCCGGCCGAGCTCGTCGAGATCGCAGAGCTGCGCCTCAGGCACCCCTCTGCGTCGATCGCGGAGCTCGCCGCCAAGGCGCGCCCGCCCATGACGAAGTCCTCTGCTCACCGTCGTCTACGAGCGGTGATGAAGCTGGTTGAAACCTAGTGGGCCCTTGCTTGCAACTGCTCTAGCGAAACGCAGGTCACGTTCCCATACTCAATGGCCGGCGGAGCCGGGTCACGGCAGACGGTGGATACAGACCCCGTCCACCGTCGTCGCACGGATCCCGGTCAACCGGGGGGAGGGTCGTCCTCGGAGCCTCCCCCCGGGCCGCCGTTGATACCGTCCGCTTCCGTATGAGCCAAGCCAAGTTCGACGAGCTGCGGCAGCGGCTGGCGGAGATCTCGGATCTCGTCAAGACGGCTGCGCTCCTGGCGTGGGACCAGCAGGTGATGATGCCGCCGCGCGGCGCCTCGATCCGCGCGGAGCAGCTCGCCACCGTCGGTCGCCTCGCCCACGACAAGTTCACGTCGGCAGAGGTCGGATCGCTGATCGACTCGCTCCGGTCCTGGGGCGAGGAGCTGGAGTACGACTCGTTCGAGGCGAGCCTCATCCGGGTTGCGGCCCGCGACTGGGAGAAATCGAGCAAGGTTCCGGGCGAGCTCCGCGCGGAGATGTCGCGCTCGGCCGCGCTCGCGAACCCCGTCTGGGTCGAGGCGCGCAAGAACAACGACTTCGCGAGCTTCCTGCCCGTGCTCCGCAAGAACCTCGACCTCCGCAAGCAGTACATCGAGTGCTTCGACGTCCCGGACGAGCCGTACGACATCGTGCTCGACGACTACGAGCGCGGGATGAAGACCGCCGAGGTGCGCCGGATCTTCGACTACCTCAAGGAGCACCAGGCGCCGCTCGTGAAGGAACGCGGTGCGAGCGCCGACGAGAGCGCGCCCAAGTCCTTCGATCTCGACGCGCAGAAGACATTCGAGCTCGAAGTCGTGCGCGAGTTCGGGTACGCGGACGATGCCTGGCGGCTCGATCCGACCGTGCACCCCTTCGCGTCCGGCACCGGCATCACCGACATTCGGATTACCACGCGGTACTTTCCCGACCGGCTCGAGGGCCTGTTCGGAACGATGCACGAGTTCGGGCACGGGCTCTACGAGCACCAGATCGACCCGTCACTCGAGCGCTCGCCGCTCGCGCGCGGCGTCTCGCTCGGCATGCACGAGTCGCAGAGCAGGATGTGGGAGAACCTCGTCGGCCGCTCGCTGCCGTTCTGGCGCCGCTTCTTCCCGCGCCTCCAGCAGCTGCACCCGCAGGCGCTCGCGGGCTACGACGCCGAACGCTGGTACCGCGAGGTGAATGCCGTCACCCCGTCGCTCATCCGCGTCGAGGCCGACGAGGCGACCTACAACCTCCACATCATCCTGCGCTTCGAGCTCGAGCAGGCCATGCTCGGCGACGAGTTCCCGCTCGAGCAGCTGCCGGAGGAGTGGAACCGGCGGATGTGGGAGTACCTCGCGATCGAGGTGCCGGACGACACGCACGGCGTCCTGCAGGACGTCCACTGGTCGAGCGGCTCGATCGGCTACTTCCCGACCTATGCGCTCGGCAACCTGATCTCCGCCCAGATCTGGGAGAAAGCGACCGCCGACCTGCCGGATCTCGAGGCGGGCTTCGAGCAGGGCGAGTTCGCGCCGCTCCGCGACTGGCTCCGCGAGCACCTGCACCAGCACGGCCGGAAGTACACGCCGGCCGAAACGCTCGAGCGGGTCGTCGGCACCCAGCAGATCGACCCCGAGCCGTACGTGCGCTACCTGCGCCGGAAGCTCGAAGGCGTGTATGCGTAGGCCGCGGCCTCCGCGTCAGTAGCATCCTCGCCATGGCGAAGACACGCGTGGGAATCAACGGATTCGGCCGGATCGGCCGCAACTTCTTCCGGGCTGCACAGGAGCGGAAGGGTGACTTCGAGATCGTTGCGTTCAACGACCTCGGTGACGTGGACACGATGGCGCACCTGCTGCGCTACGACTCGACGCTCGGCCGGTTCGACGGCGAGGTCGAGGTGAAGGACGGCGCTCTCCACGTGAACGGCAAGGAGTTGAAGGGCCTCGCGGAGCGCGATCCGGCGAACCTGCCGTGGCGCGATCTCGAGATCGACGTCGTCGTCGAGTCGACGGGCTTCTTCACGAGCCGCGAAGGCGCACAGAAGCATCTCGACGCGGGCGCGAAGAAGGTGGTCATCTCGGCGCCGGCGACGGACCCCGACCTCACGCTCGTGCTCGGTGTGAACGACGACGCGTACGACGCCGAGCGGCACAACATCGTCTCGAACGCGTCGTGCACCACGAACTGCGTCGCCCCGATGGCGAAGGTGCTCGACGACACGTTCGGGATCGAGCGCGGCTTCATGACGACGATTCACGCGTACACGCAGGATCAGATGCTGCAGGACGGGCCGCACAAGGATCCGCGGCGCGCACGTGCAGCCGCGCTCAACCTCGTGCCGACATCGACCGGTGCCGCACGGGCGATCGGCCTCGTGCTGCCGCACCTGAAGGGCAAGGTCGACGGCATGTCGATGCGCGCGCCGGTGCCGACCGGTTCGGTCACCGACCTCGTCGTGACGCTCAAGGGCGAGGCGAGCGCCGATGCGATCAACCAGGCGTTCGAGGCGGCTGCGAAGGATGGTCCGCTCGCGCCGTACCTCGAGTACTCGACCGAGCCGCTCGTCTCGACGGACATCGTCCACTCGCCGGCGTCGTGCACGATCGACAGCGGGCTGACGATGGCGAACGGAAACTTCGCGAAGGTCTTCGGCTGGTACGACAACGAGTGGGGTTACTCGTGCCGCCTGGTCGATCTGATCTCGAAGCTTCTGTGACGCTGCCGCGTTCCGTCGAGCAGGCCGACGTCGAGGGGAAGGTCGTCCTCGTCCGGTCGGATCTCAACGTGCCACTCGAGAACGGCCGCGTCGCCGACGACACGCGCATCCGCGCGTCCGTGCCGACGTTGCGCCTGCTGCTCGACCGCGGAGCGAAAGAGGTCCGCGTCTGCTCGCACCTCGGCCGGCCGAAAACCGAGGAGGATCGCGAGCGCTACTCGATGGCGCCCGTGCGGAACGCGATCGCCGATGCGCTCGGCGACATGCGCGTGAACGTCCTCGAGAACACCCGGTTCAACCCGGGCGAGACGAAGAACGATCCGGAATACGCGCGCGAGCTTGCCGACGGCTGCGATCTCTACGTGAACGACGCGTTCGGGTCGGCGCATCGCGCGCACTCGTCGACCGTCGGGGTCACCGAGCTGCTGCCGGCATACGCCGGTCTGCTCCTGCTCGACGAGCTGCGCAACCTCGGTGCGCTGCTCGGCGAGGTCGAGCGGCCGTTCGTGATCGTCTCCGGCGGTGCCAAGGTGGAGGACAAGGTCGCGGTGCTCGAGAACCTCGGCGGGCGTGCCGACACGGTTTTGATCGGCGGCAAGATGGCCGAGGACGTGCGCGCAGAGAACCCGTTCTCGTTCGCTGCGGTGCTGCCTGTCGACGTCGTCGCCGCCTCCGAGTTCGCGGCGGACGCGGAGACGCAGGTGACGCCCTTCGACGCGCTGCCGGACGGCTGGCTCGGCCTCGACGTCGGGCCTGAGACGCGCGAGCTGTTCGCACGGCACATCGCCGGTGCGAAGACGGTCTTCTGGAACGGCCCGATGGGCGTCTTCGAGTGGCCGGCCTTCGCGGAAGGGACGAATGCGGTTGCGCGAGCCGTCGCGTCGTGCGACGGGTTCACCGTCGTCGGCGGCGGCGACTCGGTGCGGGCGGTGCACGAGGCGGGCGTCGCCGACCGCATCTCGTGGATCTCGACCGGCGGCGGCGCTTCGCTGGAGCTGCTCGAGGGAAAGGAGCTGCCTGGAGTGGCAGCCATTCCGTCATGAGCCTCATCGCGGGCAACTGGAAGATGTTCAAAGGGCCCGATGAGGCGGCGGCCTTCTGCCGGCAGCTTCGCGAGGCCGACCTTGCCGAGGGCGTCGACGTCGTCGTCTGCCCGCCGTACGTCTCGCTCGCGGAGAGCGTTCAGGCGCTCGCCGGCACCGAGATCGGCGTGTTCGCCCAGAACTGCCACTGGGAGAGCGAGGGCGCCTTCACCGGCGAGGTCTCGGCGGCGATGCTGCAGGAGCTCGGCGTGTACGGCACGCTCGTCGGTCACTCCGAGCGGCGACAGTACTTCGGGGAGAC
Organism: Gaiellaceae bacterium; assembly: GCA_035651895.1. Classification (GTDB taxonomy): domain Bacteria; phylum Actinomycetota; class Thermoleophilia; order Gaiellales; family Gaiellaceae; genus PALSA-600. The sequence goes on along the minus strand of DASREW010000023.1, from coordinate 15,038 downwards.
CGACGAGACGGTCGCCAAGCGGGTGGCCGCGGCGCTCGAGGCGGGGCTGCACGTCATCGCGTGTGTTGGCGAGACCGAGGTGCAGCGCGAAGCGGGGGAGACCGACGACGTGTTGCGCCGGCAGCTCGCCGCGCTCGCAGCCGACGACAACCTCGTGATCGCCTACGAGCCCGTGTGGGCGATCGGCACGGGCAAGACCGCAACCCCGGAGCTGGCGCAGCAGGCGCACGAGACGATCAAGGAGCTGATCGACGTGCCGGTGCTCTACGGCGGGTCGGTCAAGCCCGACAACGCCGCCGAGCTGCTGGCGCAGCCGGCGATCGACGGCGCGCTCGTCGGCGGGGCGTCGCTCGACGTCGAGTCGTTCGCAGCGATATGCCAGGCCGCTTCGACCTCGTAACGCTCGTCATCCTCGACGGCTTCGGCTGCGCGCCGCCCGGGCCGGGTAACGCGGTCGAGCTCGCCGAGACGCCGGTCTTCGACCGGCTCTGGCAGACGTTCCCGCACACGACGATCGAAGCCTCGGGGGAGGCGGCCGGCCTGCCACCCGGGCAGATGGGAAACAGCGAGGTCGGTCATCTCACGATCGGCGCTGGCCGTCGCCTTTACCAGGACCTCCAGCGTGTGAACCGCGCGATTCAGGACGGTTCGTTCTTCGAGAACCCGGCGCTCGTCTCGGCATTCGAGCGCGGCAAGCGCGTGCACCTGCTCGGGCTCGTGTCCCACGGCGGCGTGCACTCGCACATCGACCATCTGCAGGCGCTCCTTCAGTTCGCGCCCGAGAAGACCTGGGTGCACGCGTTCACCGACGGACGCGACGTGTCGCCGACCTCGGCGCTCGGCGACCTGGCCCTGCTGCCCCAGGACCGTCTGGCCACGATCGTCGGGCGCTACTACGCGATGGACAGGGATCAGCGCTGGGACAGGACTCAACGGGCCTACGACGCAGTGGTCCGACGTAGGGGTACCTCTACGCCGGATTGGCGCGCAGAAGTGGAAAAGAGCTACGCCCATAGTGTGACCGACGAGTTCATCGAGCCGATCGTCCTCGACGGGACGCCCGGACCCGAGCCGGGCGACACGGTGATCTTCTTCAACTTCCGCCCCGACCGCGGCCGGCAGCTGACCCGGATGCTGCTCGACGGCGGCTTCGACGTGACGACGATGACGCGCTACGCCTCCGACCTCGACACGCGCATCGCGTTCGCCGAGCAGGAGGTGCACGAGACGCTGGCCGAGGTGCTGTCCCGTGCGAACCGGACACAGCTGCACGTGGCCGAGACGGAGAAGTACGCGCACGTCACGTACTTCTTCAACGGTGGGCGCGAGGACGCCTGGCCCGGCGAGTCGCGCGTGCTCGTGCCGAGCCCACGCGACGTCCCGAGCTACGACCACAAGCCGCAGATGTCCGCCGACGAGGTGGCGGACCGCGTCGTCGACCAGGTCGGCGACGGCTATGTGTTCTGCGTCGTCAACTTCGCCAACCCGGACATGGTCGGCCATACCGGCTCGATCCCGGCGGTCGTCCAGGCGGTGGAGACCGCGGACCGCTGCCTCGGGCGCGTCGTCGAACGGGTGAGCGAGCTCGGCGGCGTCTGCCTCGTCACCGCCGACCACGGGAACGCGGAGAAGATGCTCGAAGCAGACGGGATCAGCCCGCACACCGCGCACACGACCAACCCGGTACCGCTCGTCGTCACGAGCACCGCCGAGGGGCCGCTCCGCGAAGGCGGCGAGATCGCCGATCTGGCCCCAACTGTGCTGGATTTGCTCGGAATTCCTCAGCCTGCTGCGATGACAGGTCAGACGCTTGTAAAACCCCGGTAGGGGGAGGGAAACCAGCCGGGAACGGGGCTATACTCCCGTCCCTTGTCACTCCCACAGCCCGATCTGGCCATAATGCGGAAGGCGCAGAAAGGGGACGAGCGTGCATTCGCGATCATCGTGCGGATGTACGAGACTCCGGTCTACAACTACGTCCTGAGGCTGACGAACGGCGACAAGGCACTCGCCGAGGACCTGACGCAAGAGGTGTTCCTCCGCGTCTTCCAGGGGCTCGCCCGGTTCTCGCTTCGGTGCAAGTTCACGACGTGGCTCTTCCAGGTGACGAAGAATCGCGTGCTCGACGAGTTGCGCGCGCGCGAGCGCCGGCCGATGTCGCCGGTCAACCTCGACGACGCGCCGCCGCTCGAGGTCGTCGACGCGCCGGTCGAGCGCGTCGAGGCGATCGACGCACTGTGGCGGTCGATCGAGGCGCTGCCCGTCGACTTGAAGATGGCGCTCCTGCTGCGCGACGTGGTCGGGCTCTCGTACAACGAGATCGCCGACTCGCTCGAGATCACGCTCGCGACGGTGAAGTGGCGGATCTTCAAGGCGCGGGAGGACGTGCAGATCGCGCTCGCGCGTCAAGGCATCACGTTCGGTGCGGAAGAGCCTGCGCCGACCGCCGACGTCATCTAGCGCGAGTTCTGCTGCAGCCAGGTTGCGAGGTTGCGCGCCTGCTGCGTCGCCGTCGTGCCGTGCTGCACCGGTGACACCGTCGCCGGCGCGTGGTGATGGGGCCACACCGCGACGACGATGGCGGCGACGATCGCGAGCAGGGCCGCCGCCGCGAGCACCGCGAGGCGACGGTCGAACCCGCGGCGAGGCCTGACCCCGGTCTTGATCCGCGTCGCGCCTGTCGGTGACAGCAGTGCCTCGACCTCCTCCGCCGTCGGACGGTCGCGCGGATCCGGCGCGCAGCAGCGCTCGACGAGGGCAGGCAGCGGCGGGTCGAGCAGCTCTCCGAGAACGACGCCGAACGAGTAGACGTCCGCCTCCGGGCCGACGGGATGGCCGGCGGCCTGCTCGGGTGCGAGGTAGCGCAGCGTGCCCAGGACGGTGCCGGCTTGGGTCACCATCGTCTCCTCGGCCGCGCGCGCGATACCGAAGTCGCCGATCTTCACCGCACCGGTTTCGCTGCGCAGCAAGTTCGCCGGCTTGAGATCGCGGTGAATCACACCCTGCGCGTGCGCATAGGCGAGCGCCCCGGCGACGTCGCGCGCCTCCTCGTGCGTGAGCTTGCTGCCGTGCAGCGTCCCGCCCGGCAGGAGCTCCATCACGATGCACGGCAGCCCGTCCAGCTCGGTGATGTCGTAGGTGCGGACGAGGTGCGGGTGGTGCAGCCGTCCGGCGATGCGCGCCTCGCGCAGGAACCGGTCGCGGAACTCGTCGTCGCCGGCGAGATGCTCCGCCAGCACCTTCAGGGCGACCGGGCGATCGAGCTGCTCCTGCCGCCCCGCGTACACGACCGCCATGCCGCCGCGGCCGAGCTCGTGGTCGATGCGGTAGCCCGTCACTTGTGCGGCCCCTTCGGCTTGGGTGGATGAGCCGGGTGCGGCGGATGCGGGTGGGGCGGGTGCGGCGGGTGCGGATGAGCCGGGTGCGGATGTGCGGGCGCCGGCCTCGCCTTCGACGCGGCCGGCGTCGTGGTCTCCTTCGCCACGCTGACGTTCGGCAAGCAGATCGGCGTCTGGCTCGAGAGCGCCTCGACGCCGCTCATCATCGGCTCCTGCAGCGCGGGCGGCACGCGGCGTTCGTTGATCAGCGCGTCCGCCTTTGCCTGGAGCTTCGGGATGTCGTGGCTCTGGGCGCACGCACCCTCCGCGGAGATGCGCTGTGCGAGCGCGATCAGCGGCGCCGCATCGCTGTGGGCGAGCGCAGGCCGATCCGGGCTGCCGCCGCCGCAGCCCGCTGCCGTGAGCACGAAAAGCGCGACTGCGAGCCTTCTCATCCGGCGAGAGCCTTCCCCGCGGCCGGGCAACGTCAACCCTGGCAACTACGGTCGTGGTGTGACCGCGATCCGACTCCGGCGCCCCGACCGCAGCTTCGACCTGCACCAGCACCTGACCGTGCTTCTCGTCTTCGCGGTCGCGACCGTCGTGCTGACGCGAGGGTTCCTGGCGGCGACCGGCTACCCGCAGGTGGGCGGCTCGAAGTTCCACATCGCTCACGTCCTCTGGGGCGGCCTCTTCATGCTCGGCTCGCTCGTCGCGGTGCTCGCGTTCCTCAACCCGGCCGTCAAGACGTTCGCGCCGATCGTCGGCGGCATCGGCTTCGGCCTCTTCATCGACGAGGTCGGCAAGTTCGTCACGAAGGACGTGAACTACTTCTACAAGCCGGCGATCGCGATCATCTACGTCGCGTTCCTCGTCTTCTTCGGCGTGATCCGCCTTCTGTCACGACGCGGGTTCAATGCCGAGGAAGCGCGCCTCATCGGGCTCGAGGCGCTGATGCGTGCGGCGACCGGCTCGCTCAGCGAGCAGCGGAAGGCGCAGACGCTCGTCCTGCTCGAGCGGACGCACGCCGACGACGATCTGGCAATCGGCATCCGCGACCTGTTGCTCCGCACGCATGCGCCGGCGGAGGGCAAGCCGCTCGGCGAGCGGCTGTCGGGGTCGCTCGAGCGGGTCTGGCGCACGCTGACCGTGCATCGGCTCTTCCGTTTCGGTGTGTTCGCCGTGCTCGTCGTCTCGGCGCTGATCGGCGCCGGTGAGACCGCCTGGCTGCTCCGTCACGGCTTCGGCGCGCTCACCTTCAGCCAGTCGATGTTCGCGCTCACGTACGTCGTCGCCAGCCTGATGCTCCTCGCCGGCGCGCTCCTCCTGCGCCGGTCGCTGCTCTCGGCGTTGCACTGGTACGACCACGCCGTCCTGCTCGAGATCTGCGTGGGGCAGGTCTTCCTCTACGGCTCCGAAGAGCTCGAGGCATCGCTCGACCTGATCGCCCTGCTCGTCGTCTTCGGCCTGCTGCGCTGGGCGATCCGCTACGAAGGGTCGTCAGATGCCATGCGCCAGACGGCCGGCCAGCGGCTCGGGTAGCCCCGCGTCGCGCATCTCCGCCTGCGTTGCGCCGATGTCGTAGTCGACGCGCCGGAACGTTGCGCGGTCGCCGTCGAGGAGGAGCCAGGCCGCGCGGAAGTCGCCGTCGCGCGGCTGCCCGACCGAGCCGGGGTTGAGCAGCCAGCGGCGGCCCGCCAGCTCGAGCTCGGTCGAGCCCGGCGCGAGGCCGCCGGCAATCGTCTCGCCGTCCCAGGCGAGCGCGAGCGCGACGTGGCTGTGGCCGACCAGCACGACGGGCTCCTCGGTCGCGAGCAGGCTTGCGAGGGCCGCCTGCTCGCTCAGCACGTACTCCCAGATCGGATCGCGTGCGCTCGCATGGAAGAGCTGCGCGCCCGGCCGGCGCGCGAGGGGCTCGAGCGACCCGAGCCAGGCGCGCTGGTCGTCGCCGAGCACGCCCGCCGTCCAGTGCGCGGCGGCCGCCGCGTCACCCGAGAACTCCTCGACGTCGAGCGCGCCGAGAACGGCGAGATCGTGATTGCCGCAGAGCGAGACGTCGACCCGCTCGCGGATCAGGTCGCAGCACTCATTCGGCCGCGGTCCATAGCCGACGACGTCGCCGAGGCACCACACCTCGTCGGCCGCGGCACTCTGGATGTCGGCGAGCACCGCCTCGAGTGCGTGAAGATTGCCGTGGATGTCCGAGACGACCGCGACCCGCAAGGCCGCCACGCTAGCGGCAGCGGCGCTCGTGTGGTGCGCCTGCGCCTGGCTTCTCTGGCGGACGACCGTGCCGTCGCTCCATCTCTCGGGTCTCGACGAGCGGCACTACTTCTCGGCGCGTTCGCTCGCGCGTGCCCGGAGCTACGCGCGCGGGCTCGACGCGCTCTGGATCGCCGGTACGGTGCTGCGCCTCGGCGCGCTCGCGCTGCTCGCGTGGCGGCCGCCGCGCCGCGGTGCGATCCTGGTCGGGCTCGCGCTGCTCGTCACGCTGTTCCTGGCGTCGCTGCCGGTCGGGATCGCCGCGCTCTGGTGGCAGCACCACTGGGGGCTCGGCCCGTTCGATGTCGGCTCCTGGCTCGTCGGGCAGTGGTCGACGCTGCTGGCGGAAGGGCTCGCCGGGCTCGCCGCGGTCGTGCTCGTGGTTGCGCTCGCCCGTCGCGTCGCCCGCTGGTGGCTCGTCGCCGCACCGGTGGTCGTCGCCGTCGTTGCGCTCTTCACGTTCGTCTCAGGCTGGCTCGACGCGATCGGGACACAGCCGCTGCGCGACCCGCACTTGGCCGCGGAGGTCACGCGGCTCGAGCGGATCGAGCACGTGCCGGGCACGCCGGTGACCGTGCAGGACGTCTCCTCGCAGACGAGCCAGGTCGACGCGTTCACCACCGGCTTTGGCCCCTCCGCCCACGTCGTCGTGTGGAACACGCTGCTCGACGGCCGGTTCACGCGGCGGGAGGTCGCCGTCGTGCTGGGGCACGAGCTCGGCCACGTCCGCAGCCGCCACGTCCTGAAGGCGATCGGCTGGTCGGCGCTCGCCGCGTTCCCGGCGCTCTGGCTGCTCGCCTTCCTGACGCGTCGGCGCAGCCTCGCCGAGCCGGCGAACGTGCCGTTCGCCGCCCTCGTGCTCTCGCTGCTGCTCGTGCTCGCACTGCCGCTCGTCAACCTCGTCTCACGCCGGTACGAGGCACAGGCCGACTGGCGGGGCATCGGCGCGACGCGCGATCCCGCCGCCGCGGTCGGGCTCTTCCAGGGCTTCGAGCGGACGAGCCTCGAAGACCCGGACCCGGGACTGCTCGACTACCTCTGGCTCGAGGACCACCCGACGCTCATGCAGCGCATCGCGATGGCGCGCGCCTGGGAGCTCAGGGACGGTCGTCCGTCTCGGGGAGGTCCTGGATCCCCTTGACGGTCGTGTACTTCGAGTAGGCGTCCTGCATCGCCGCGAGCAGCTCCTTCATGAACTGCTGCGACATGTTCACGCGCGTGACGACGACACCGGGGACGTCGCCCTCCTCGACCTCGTGGTCGATCCGGGCGAACGTGATCGTGAACTCGTAGTCCGAGAAGGTGATGTTCGCGAAGTTGGCGTAGACGCCGGCCAGGAGCGCCGGATCCATGTGGATGTTCAGCTGCCGTTCCGGCTGGTCGTCCATCGCGCTTGACGATACTAGAGCCGTGACCACGACCGACCGTCTCGCCGCGCGCCTCACCGACATCCTCGGAATCGAGGTCGAGCTCGAGCGCCCGAAGGACCCGTCGCATGGCGACTTCGCCACGAACATCGCCATGCGAACCGCGAAGGCGGCCGGGCGCCCGCCGCGCGAGCTCGCCGAGGAGTACGCGGCGAAGGTCGTCTCGCTCGACGAGGTCGCGGGCGCCGAAGTCGCCGGTCCGGGGTTCATCAACCTCAGGCTCGCCGATCCGTTCTTCCTCGCAGCGCTCGCCGAGATGGACGAGAGCTACGGCGGCGGCTGGGCCGATCCGAGAGAGCGCATCCAGGTCGAGATGGTGTCGGCAAACCCGACCGGGCCGATCGTCGTCTCCGCGGCGCGCAACGGCGCGCTCGGCGACTCGGTCGCGCGGCTCCTCGAGTTCGGCGGGCACGAGGTACAGCGCGAGTACTACTACAACGATGCCGGCGCGCAGATGGACCGCTTCCGCGCGTCCGTCGACGCGCTTCGCCGCGGCGAGCCCGTTCCGGAGGACGGCTACCGAGGCGAGTACGTCGCCGAGCTCGCAGCCGAGCCGGGCGACCCCGTGCCGCGAATGCTCTCGTCGATCGAGCGGACAATGGAGCGCTTCCGCATCCACTTCGACGCGTGGATGCTGCAGAGCGAGCTGGAGAAGCGGCTGCCCGAGCTGTACCCGCGCGTCGACCGCTACGAGCAGGACGGCGCGGTTTGGGCACGCGCATCGGAGTACGGCGACGAGCAGGACTGGGTGATCGTGCGCTCCGCCGAGAAGGGCGGTACGCCGACCTACCGCGCGGCGGACATCGCGTACCTCGTCGACAAGCTCGAGCGCGGCTTCGACCGCGCGATCTACGTCCTCGGGGCCGACCACCACGCGACTGCGCGCTGGTACGCGGCGATCGCGCGCATGCTCGGGTACGACCCAAATCGCGTCGAGGTGCTGCTGTACCAGTTCGTCCATCTCGTTCGAGGCGGCGAGGCGGCGAAGGCATCGAAGCGCGCGGGGAACGTCGTCTTCCTCGACGACGTGATGGACGAGATCGGCGTCGATGCCGCCCGCTGGTACCTCGTGAACCGCGGGCCCGACCAGGCGATCGAGATCGACCTCGACCTTGCGGCCGAGAAGTCGCAGAAGAACCCGGTCTACTACGTGCAGTACGCGCACGCGCGCATTGCGGGAATCCTGCGCAACGCGGAAGCCGCCGTCGGCGGCGATCCGCCCGGCCCGCTCGCGCCGGAGGAGAAAGAGCTGATCAAGCGGCTCACGGACTTTCCGGTGACCGTGCGCGAAGCGGCGGAGCGCCGCGGCCCGCAGCTGCTGCCGGCGTACGCGATCAGGCTCGCCGACGACTTCCACCGCTTCTACCACGAGTGCCGCGTGATCGGCGATCCCGCCGAGTCGTTCCGCCTCGGCCTCTGCCGCGCGACGCAGATCGTGATCGCGCGCTGCCTGGATCTCGTCGGGGTCGACGCCCCGGAGCGGATGTGAGGTGCGAAACCCCCGAACTTAGTTCGTCGAAGACGAACTAAGTTCGAGAGTTTCCCGTGTAGATGCGCCGGACGATCTCCTCGATGTCCGGTTCGGCGATCTGGAGATCGAGCACGCGTGCGGATTGCACGACACGCGTCGTCAGCTCGGAGGCGCTCCCGCGGAACCGCAGCCACTGGCGCGGCCCGTCGATGCGCTCGACGCGCGCGCCCTCGAGCTCGAGCGGCGGCCCCGGCTCCTCGAGATCGACGATCAGGGTGCGCTCCGCGCCGTAGCGCTCCTTCAGCTCGGGGATCCCGCCGTCCCAGATCAGCGAGCCGTGATCGATCACGAGCAGCCGGTTGCAGAGACGTTCGATGTCGCCGAGATCGTGTGTCGTCAGCATCACGGTGACGCCGTCCTCGCGGTTGATCTCGACAAGGAAGTCCCGGACGCGCTGCTTCGCGACGACGTCGAGCCCGATCGTCGGCTCGTCGAGGAACAGCAGCTCGGGGCCGTGCAGCATCGCCGCGGTCAGCTCGCCGCGAATGCGCTGCCCGAGCGAGAGCTGCCGCACCGGCGTGTCGAGGAACGGATCGAGGTCGAGCACCCCGCGGAAGCGGTCGAGGCTCGCGCGGTGGCGGTCGAGCGGGACCTTGTAGATGTGGCGCAGCAGCTCGAACGAGTCGCGCAGCGGCAGGTCCCACCAGAGCTGCACCCGCTGACCGAACATCGCGCCGATCTGCCGTGCGAGCTCGACGCGGCGCCGCGACGGATCGAGGCCGAGCACCGACACGCGTCCGCTCGACGGCACGAGGATGCCCGTGAGCATCTTGATCGTGGTCGACTTGCCGGCGCCGTTCGGCCCGAGGTAGCCGATCAGCTCACCGCGGTCGACGCGGAACGAGATGTCCTTCACCGCCTCGACGACGTGGCGCTCCCGGCGGAAGCGCCCGCGGCGGACCACGAAGCTCTTCGTGAGCTGCTCGACCTCGATCATCCGCCCGCGCTCCGGTAGTGACGCACGGCGAACCGCCAGACGAGACCGGCCACGATTGCAGCTGCGAGAGCGACGGCGGGGGAGACGAAGTCGAGCACGCGTGGCAGGCCGAGCGGATCCGGCTTGCCGAGCACGAACAGCGCGGGAAAGTAGCAGACGAACGCGAGCGGGATGACGAAGCCGAGCAGGCGCCGCAACCAGGTCGCGTAGATGTCGAACGGGTACTGCGCCATCGTCGTGCCGCCGTAGGTGAACGCGTTCGTGAACTCGCCGCCGTCGGTCGTCCAGAAGGCGATGCACGCGCCGCAGACCCAGATCGACGAGAAGATGACGACTGCGCTCGGCAGCGATGCGAGCAGAACGATCACCCGCCAGACCGTCCAGTGGATCGTCAGCGACCACAGGGCGTAGACGAGGACGACCACTCCCTGCAGCACGCGCGCAAGGCGGCGCGACGCGAAGTCCGCGGCGACGACCTGGAACAGCGTGCCGCGCGGTCGCACGAGGACGATGTCGAAGTTGCCGTCGCGAATCAGCTGCGGGAACTGGTCGAGGTGCCCGATGAAGAGGTCGGTGAGCGCGAACGTGATCGCCGAGAGCGCGTACAGGAACGCGACCTCGTGCACGTTCCACGCGTTCAGGTGCGAGACGTTGTGGAAGATCGTCAGGATGATCAGGAAGTCGACGAACGAGATCCAGAACGAGCCGAACGCGTCGAGCGCGAACGAGCGGCGGTACTGCAGCTGAGAGCGGACTTGCGCGCCGACCAGGCGCCGCCACACGAGGATCGGCTCAACCACCCTGGATCACCAGCTTCCGCGTCGCACGTCCGAGCAGGATCCGTCCGAGCCCGAGCAGCGCGATCGCCCAGAACGCCTGCAGCACGAGAAAGCCGAGCAGTGCGAGCCCGGTGCGCTTGCCGAGCCAGACGTCCACCGGCGTCTGGATGATCGACGCGAACGGCAGCGCGTAACACACGACGCGCAGCGTGTGCGGGAAGTAGCGCAGGGGGATCGCCATCCCCGAGAAGAAGATGACGACCGACGTCGAGAACGTCACCACGCCGCGGAAGTCGAGCAGCCAGAAGGCGACCGAGTTGTAGATGAAGCGGAAGCCGAAGCTGACGACGACCGCAAGCACGAGGCTGACCACGAACGCGATCGCGTCGAGCACGGTCGGGTAGTGCAGCTGGAACACGAGCGCGCCGAACACGAACGGCGGCAGGCCGCGGAAGAAGAAGTGGTACGGAGCGCGGCCGAGGTCGTAGGCGAGCCAGTAGCGCTGAGGGTCGAGCGGCCGGAGCAGGTCGGTCGCGACCGAGCCGTCGCGGATGCGCCAGGCGAGCTCCCACCAGCTGAAGACGTAGACGGTCATGATCATCGACTGCGCGAGCCAGACGTACGTCACCGAGTCGGCTTTGTCGAATCCGCCGACCGAGGTGCGGTGGGCGTAGACCGCGAGCAGCACGTAGGCGTAGAGGAACCCGAAAACGGTGTTCGTGAAGACGCCGGCGGCCGTCGCCCAGGGGTAGGCGGCGTAGCGGCCCCAGCCGCGCTTCGCGATCTCCCAGTCGAGGCGCACCCTCGGACTCTAGGATCCCGACCTGATGACCTCCTCCGCGCGCCCCGACCGGAACCTCGCGCTCGAGCTCGTTCGTGTGACCGAGGCGGCGGCGATGGGAGCGGGGCGGTGGATCGGACGCGGCGACAAGAACGCCGCCGACCAGGCGGCGGTCGATGCGATGCGCGCGATGCTCGACACCGTCTCGATGTGCGGCGTCGTCGTGATCGGCGAAGGTGAGAAGGACGAGGCGCCGATGCTCTACAACGGCGAGGAGGTGGGCGACCAGAGCGGGCCGAACGTCGACGTCGCCGTCGACCCGCTCGAAGGCACGCGCCTGTGCGCGCTCGGTCAGCCGAACTCGATCTCCGTGATCGCCGTCGCCGAGCGTGACTCGATGTTCTTCCCGGGCGCGGCCGTCTACATGGAGAAGATCGCCGTCGGCGCCGACGCGATCCACGCGATCGACATCAACGCGACACCAACCGAGAACGTGCAGGCGGTCGCCAAGGCGAAGGGCCGGCGGCCCACCGACATCCGCGTCGTCGTGCTCGAACGGGAGCGGCACGACGACCTGATCGGCGAGCTGCGGCAGGCGGGGGCCCGCGTGAACCTGATCCGGGACGGCGACGTTGCGCCGGCGATTGCCGCCGCGCGGCCGGGCACGGGCGTCGACATCCTCTACGGGGTGGGCGGCACGCCCGAGGGCGTGATCTCGGCATCGGCGCTTAAGTGCGTCGGCGGCGGGCTGCAGGGGAAGCTCTGGCCGCGGGACGACGACGAGCGCCAGAAGCTCGTGGACGCGGGGTACGACGTCGACCGCGTCCTGACCACGGACGACCTCGTGAAGAGTGACAACGTCTTCGTTGCGGCGACCGGGGTGACGACCGGTGCTCTGCTCCGCGGCATCCGGTACGTCAACGACGGTGCAGTGACGGACTCGCTCGTCATGCGCTCGCGCTCCGGGACCGTGCGCCGGATCGAGGCGCGCCACAAGCTGAGCAAGCTGATGGAGTTCACCGGCCGCGAGTACTGACCGGGCCGACCTACACTGGGGTCAGGCACAGAGACCACTTTGAGACGGAAGGATCGAGGAAATGGCTGTCGCGGAGAGACACGACATCGCGCGGATCGAGGAGCTGCTCGGGGACGAGGCCGAGTCGCTGCTCGGCCACACCTGCGAGACGATCGACAAGGACCTGCTGCACCTGCCGGGGCCAGACTTCCTCGACCAGGTCGTCGCGCGCACGGACCGGTCGAACCAGGTCCTGCGCAGCCTGCAATCGATGTTCGAGCACGGACGCCTCGGCGGGACCGGCTACCTGAGCATCCTGCCGGTCGACCAGGGCATCGAGCACAGCGCGGGCGCGAGCTTCGCGCCGAACCCGGCGTACTTCGACCCGGAGAAGATCGTCGAGCTCGCCTACGAGGGCGGCTGCAACGCGGTCGCGTCGACGATCGGCGTGCTCGGGGCGGTCTCGCGCCGCTGGGCACACAGGATCCCGTTCATCGTCAAGCTGAACCACAACGAGCTGCTGACCTACCCGAACGAGTTCGACCAGACGATGTTCGGCAGCGCGCGCACCGCGTGGGAGATGGGCGCCGCCGGCGTCGGCGCGACCATCTACTTCGGCAGCGAGCAGAGCCGGCGCCAGCTCGTCGAGGTCAGCGCCGCGTTCGAGGAGGCGCACAGCCTCGGCATGTTCACGGTGCTGTGGTGCTACCTCCGCAACCCGGCCTTCAAGACGGGAGGGGTCGACTACCACACCGCCGCCGACCTGACCGGGCAGGCGAATCACATCGGCGTGACGATCGAGGCGGACATCATCAAGCAGAAGCTGCCCGAGGTGAACAACGGCTACGGCGCGATCAAGACCGAGGCCGGCGACTACGGCGCGACGAACGCCAAGGTCTACTCGGAGCTGACGACCGATCACCCGATCGACCTCACCCGCTACCAGGTGGCCAACTGCTACATGGGCCGCGCGCCGCTCATCAACAGCGGCGGAGCGTCGTCCGGGGCGACCGACCTCGCCGAGGCCGTGCGCACCGCGGTCATTAACAAGCGCGCCGGCGGCGTCGGCCTGATCAGCGGCCGCAAGGCGTTTCAGCGGCCGACCGAGGAAGGGATCGAGCTGCTGAACGCGATCCAGGACGTCTACCTCTCGGACGAGGTCACGATCGCCTAGCTCGTTGAATCCGGCGGGCAAGGGTGGCGTTTGCGGCTTACGCCACCCTCGCCGCCGCCGGGTTCTCGTTCCCCCTACAGCTGACGACGCCGCCTGCGGCGGAATCTTGCTCCTACGGAAGGGGGATATCGGAGCGGCTGCGCGCCGTCTGGCGCTCGTCCTCGCTCAGCTCGGACTCCCGCACGGGCGTCACGATCGACCAGTGCTTGCCGACGGGGCAGCGCTGGTAGCGCCACCAGAGGAGCCGCAGCGAGGTGAACGACACGCCCGGCAGCCAGAAGGTCGTGAACAGGTGGCCCTGGCGGCAGCGGACGATCAGCTTGCCGCCCATCGGGTAGCCGCGGAGCTTCATCCCGATCGGCTCCGCGAGCGCCACGGCGATGCCCAGGTTGCGAAGGCGGCGGAGGTTCTTGCGGCGGGGCATGCGTGCAGTCTGCCAGCAAGGCTGGCTAGGATTCCCGTCCGCGCGGGAGTAGCTCAGTTGGTAGAGCATCAGCTTCCCAAGCTGAGGGTCGCGAGTTCGAGCCTCGTCTCCCGCTTGTGACGGCGCCGCTCGATCCGGATGCACAGCTCCGGGCGCTCGAAGGCCGCGAGTGGCGTTCCGCAGCCGAGGCGCTCGCGGCGGTCGCGGAGGCCACGGCGTCGATCAACGCGCACGTCGCCGGCGTCGCGCAGGATCGCGCCGTTCCGGACCGCCTGGAGCACTGGATCGAACGGCTGTCGGCTATCGCCGCCGACGTCGCGCGGACGTTCGACGCGTTCACGTACTCCGTCGGGGTCAGCATCCCCGGCGGCGTGTCGGTCTCGATCAGCTGGCAGGCGAACTAGAAGCGCGCGCGCAGCCGCTCGGCCGTGCGCAGCAGGTGCTCGGGCAGCACCTTCACGTCGCCGAGCACCGGCATGAAGCTCGTGTCGCCGTTCCAGCGTGGGACGACGTGCAGGTGCACGTGATCCTCGATGCCGGCGCCGGCGACGCGGCCGATGTTCCAGCCGAGGTTGAAGCCGTGCGGGCCGTACTCGGCGCGGAGCGCGTCGATCGAGCGTGCGGCGAGCGCGTGCACCTCGGCGGCCTCGTCCGCGGAAAGCGCACCGAAGTCGCCCGTGTGCGTGTGCGGCGCGACGAGCACGTGCCCTGACGAGTACGGGAACTTGTTCATGACGACGAGCGCTCGCTCGCCTCGATGGACGAGGAGCTCTTCCTCGGGCTCGCAGAAGATGCAGCGGTCGAGCTCGTCGGCGTGCTGGACGTACTCGAGTCGCCACGGCGCCCAGAGCGGCTCCGGCATCAAGCCTCTAGAGCCAGCGCTTGTAGCGGAAGAAGGCCACCATGCCGCCGACCGCGGCGAGCATCAGCCCGCAGATCGCCCAGAACCCGGCGCTCGTTCCCTCGCCCGGAAAGATCACGTTCATGCCGAAGATGCCCGTGATCACGAACAGCGGGAGCATGATGAACGAGATGATCGTGAGGATCTGGAGCACCTCGTTCTGCCGGTGCGTCACGATCGACTCGTTCGTCGTCTCGAGCGCCTCGATCACTTCCTTGTAGTTGTCGAGCATGTCCCAGATGCGCTCGGCGCCGTCGATGATGTCCTCGAAGTAGAGCTCGAGGTCCTCCGGCAGGAAGCGCTCGATCTGGCGCTCGAGCAGACGGAGCGTCGTGCGTTCCGGCTTCACGATCTTGCGGTAGCTGATGATCTCCTGCTTGACGTTCGAGATGTCGCGCACCACCTCTTCGGAGCGCCCCTCGAAGACGTCGTCCTCGATCGAGTCCAGCTTGTGGCCGATCTTGTCGAGGATCGGGAAGCAGTAGTCGAA
>DASREW010000022.1:0-11294 GCA_035651895.1 Gaiellaceae bacterium | reverse complement strand
GGCGCCCATAGCCTCATTCATCACGCTGAGGCGGCGACGCGTTTCTCGCCGACGGAGGTGTGGGAGTCGAAGAACCCGTGGCTACTGGAGAAAGTCGAGCTCGCGCCCGACTCCGGCGGTGCCGGCACACACCGCGGCGGCTGTGGTGTGGACCTCTTCTTCCAGGCGCGCGAAGACATGTGGGTAACCTCCGCAGTCGAGCGGACGAAAACTGCCCCATGGGGGCTTGAGGGCGGCGAGGCAGGACGTCCGAACAACGCCGCGATCCGCCTGCCGGACGGCACGCGCACGTACTTTGGCAAGGCGACGCGGCTGCTCGTTCCGAAGGGCGCGACGCTCGAGCTCTACGACGGCGGAGGTGGCGGCTACGGGCCGCCCTCCGGCCGCGATCCCGACGCCGTGCACGCCGACATCCGCGAAGGCTACGTCAGCGAGGAGTTCTCCCGCCGCCATTACCCCCACGCGTTCGAGGAGTAAGTGGAGGTACCGGACGGCTTCGCCGGAGAACTCGGTGGCGACGTCTCCTCGCACCCCCGGCGCCGCGTCAGCGGCATGCTCGGCTTCGTTGCCCGCGACCCGGCGCTGCTCGTCGCGGGGGCTACCTTAACGCTCCTCGTTCTGCTTGCGCTCTTCGGACCGCTCGCGTGGCCGAACGACCCACTCGGCATCGATGTCGGCGCCTCACTCGAGGCACCGTCGTGGGCGCATCCCATGGGGACGGACAGCGTCGGCCGCGACGTCTTCGCCCGCTTCCTTGAGGGCGCTCGCATCTCGCTCGCCGTCGGCAGCTTGGTCGTCGTCGTCGGTGCGCTGATCGGGGGCTTCGCCGGAGTGGTCGCGGGCGCGACCGGCGGCTGGGTCGATGGCCTCGTGATGCGTGTGATGGACGCGATCCTCGCCTTCCCACCGCTTATCCTCGCGATGGCGGTCAGCGTCGGTCTCGGCACTGGGCTGAAGACCGCGGGGCTCGGGATCATGCTGACGACGATCCCGTACTATGCGCGCCTGCTGCGAAGCGAAGTGCTGCGGATCCGCGCGCTGCCGTTCATCGAGGCGGCGCACGCGCTCGGCGCACGTCGGATGCGCATCATGCTGCGCCACATCGTCCCTCACGTCGTCTCGACGCTCTTGATCCAAGCCGCCGCCGTGTTCGGCTACGCGA
Organism: Gaiellaceae bacterium; assembly: GCA_035651895.1. Classification (GTDB taxonomy): domain Bacteria; phylum Actinomycetota; class Thermoleophilia; order Gaiellales; family Gaiellaceae; genus PALSA-600. The sequence continues at coordinate 10,132 of DASREW010000022.1, read as the reverse complement.
TCCTCACGCTCGCGGCGCTCGGCTTCGTGGGGCTCGGTGCGCGCGTGCCGACGCCGGAGTGGGGCGCGATGATCACCGACGGGCTTCAGTACTTCCTCACCGGTCAATGGTGGATTGGCGTCTTCCCCGGCATCGGCGTGCTCCTCGCGGTCACGGCGGCGAACGTCATCGCCGATCGCGCCCGCGACATCCTCGATCCCCGCGGGAGGTACGCGCATGTTTAGAGTCGTCGCGAGCAAGATCCTCGGTGCTTCCGTCGCCGTCTTCGGCGCGTCGCTCGTCGCGTTCGTCTTCATGCGCGTGTTTCCAGGCAATCCGGCGCGCCTGATTCTCGGCCCGCTCGCATCTGAGCAGGCGATCAAGGAACAAGAGAGGGCCATGGGGCTCGACCAGCCTCTGTGGGTGCAGTACTGGCGCTACATCAAGGGTGTTTTCAGCGGCAACTGGGGATTTGCGTACAGCGCAGGCGACTCTGTGAAGCACGAGGTGATCGCGCGGCTGCCTGCGAGTGCGGAACTCGGACTCTATGCGTTCCTCTTTGCGTTCGTTCTCGCCGTCCTGCTCGCGCTGGTCGCGACCTACCGGCGCCGGCCGGTCGTGGACGGCGTCATCCGCGCGGTCTCGTTCTTCGGGCTCGGGACGCCGCCATTCTGGTTCGGACTGATCGCGCTCCTGCTCTTCTCGCAGGTCTGGCACGTCTTTCCCGGCCCGGACGGCAGGCTCGGCCCGAACACGCTGCCGCCGCCGACCTACACTCACTTCTACACGATCGATGCCCTGATCGCCGGTCAGTGGGCGACGCTCGGGGATGCGTTCATGCACATCTTGCTTCCCGCGCTCACGCTCGGTCTGGCGCCGTTCGCGTACCTCGTGCGGCTGCTCCGGGCGAACCTGCTCGACGTCTCGCGCGAGAATTTCATCGTCGTCGTGCGTAGCAAGGGCCTCGGCCGCTGGTCGGCGTTCCAACACCACGCGCTCCCGAACGCGTTCCTGCCGACCCTGACTGCCGGCGGACTGCTGCTCGCGCAATTGCTCGCTGGCTCGGTGCTCGTCGAGAAGGTGTTCAACTGGCCCGGGATCGGCGCGCTCGTCGTCGACTCGATTCTGCGACAGGACTACGCAGTCGTGCAGACGTTCGTCCTGCTGAGCGCGATCGCCTATGTCGTCGTCAACGCGCTCGTGGACGTGCTGTACGGCGTGATCGACCCGCGCGTACGGATCCCGATGGCGCGATGACCGAGGCCGCGCTCGAGTCGCCTGCGGCGGTCGCGCCGGAGAAGGACTTTGTCCTCGAGGTACGTGACCTAGAGACGAACTACTACACGCACGACGGCGTCGTGAAGGCTGTGCGCAAGGTCTCGCTCGAGATCGAGCGCGGCCACCGCGTCGGCGTCGTCGGCGAATCCGGCTCCGGGAAGTCAGCGCTCGCGCTCTCCATCCTGGGGCTGATCGAGCCACCCGGCCGCGTCGTCGGGGGCTCGGTGAAGCTGAATGGCCGCGAGATCTCGGCACTCTCCGACCGGCAGATGCAGCAGGTGCGCGGCAAGGAGGTGTCGCTCGTCTTCCAGGATCCAATGACGGCGCTCGACCCCGTGAAGACGATCGGCGGGCAGATCGTTGAGGTGATTCGCCACCATCGCCGCATGAGCCGCAAAGCCGCGCGTAAGCTTGCCGTCGAGTTGCTTCGCGACGTCGAGGTGCCGCACGCGGAGCGCCGGCTCGACGACTATCCCCACCAGTACTCCGGCGGTATGCGCCAACGCGTGATGATCGCGATCGCGCTTGCCAACGAGCCTGACCTCGTCGTCGCCGACGAGCCGACGACCGCGCTCGATGTGACGACGCAGGCGCAGGTGCTCGAGGTGCTGGAGCGACTCGTCACCGAGCGCAACACCGCCGTCATGCTGATCACGCACAACCTCGCCATCGTCGCCGAGTTCTGCGATCGCGTCTTCGTCATGTACGCGGGCCGCGTCGTCGAACGGGCGCGTGCCGACCAGCTGTTTGCGCGCCAGGGACATCCGTACAGCGAGGCATTGCTGCGCTCGGTTCCGCGACCGGACATGCTGCAGCGTGGACCGCTGCCGACGATCCCCGGCTTCTCGCCGAGCCTCGCGCACCTCCCGCCCGGCTGTCCCTTCGAGCCACGCTGCCCGGTTGGCAACGGTCTCGAGGTCTGTCGCACAGCCGTCCCTTACCCGGTTGTGCTCGGCGACCCGCAGGATCCGGTTGTTGCCGAGTGCCACTTCGCCGCGGAGCGGCTCTCGTGACAGCTCCGATCGAGCCGGGCAGCAGCCGTGCGGCGGGGGTCCGCCCGGGTGTCGAGGATGCGCTGCTCTGGGTCGACAGGCTTGCGAAGACGTTCAGGATCGGCCATGCGCGTCCCGGCCGCGCGCCCGAGCTCCTACGCGCGGTGGACAGCGTCTCGTTCGATGTCCGCAGGGGCGAGACGTTTGGCCTCGTCGGTGAGTCTGGTTGCGGTAAGTCGACGCTCGCGCGCTGCATCCTGCGGCTGGTCCAACCGACGGCCGGACGCGCCATCTTCGACGGCATCGATCTCACTGCGCTGCCCTCGTCGGAGCTGCGGAAGATGCGCCGCCGCATGCAGATCGTCTTCCAGGATCCGTACGCCTCGCTCGATCCGCGCATGTCGGCCCGCGCGATCGTCGAGGAGCCGCTGACGATCCACGGGATCGGCGACCGCGCCGAGCGCGCGAGGCGGGCTGCCGAGATGCTGGAGCTCGTCGGAATCACCCCCGTCCAGCTGAGGCGAAAACCGCACGAGTTCTCCGGTGGCCAGCGGCAGCGGATCGGGGTCGCGCGGGCGCTCGTGCTCCATCCGGAGCTCGTGCTGCTTGACGAGCCAATCTCGGCACTCGACGTCTCGATCCAGGCGCAGGTGCTGAACCTCCTCCGCAGCCTGCAGGAGCAGTTCCAGCTCACCTACCTCTTCATCGTCCACGATCTCTCCGTGGCGGAGTACTTCTGCGACCGGCTTGCCGTCCTCTACCTCGGTGCTGTCGTCGAGATCGGCGATCGCGAGTCGCTGTTCCGCCGGCCGCTGCACCCGTACACGGTGTCGCTGCTCTCGGCGGTGCCGATTCCGGATCCTGCGAGCGAGCGGCGGAGGCAGCGGATCGTCCTCAGCGGCGAGGTGGCGCCGCTCGCAGGCCAGCGCGCTGGCTGCCGCTTCAAGCCTCGCTGCCCGGTTGGACGCGACCGCGCGATCTGCGGTGAGCGCGAGCCGCCGCTCGTCGAGCACGCGTCCGACCAGTGGGCCGCGTGCCACTTCCCGTCCGAACTCGCCGTGGCGCGAACACAGGCGCCGGCCGCATGAACCCGATGCTACGCCGTCTCGACTGGGCCGGCACGAGCCGCAGTACAACGCCGACACGCCGACCGCCGCGAGATCAAGTGCCACGTGGCCCACGGACTTGAACAGCGTGATCGCATGCCGATCGCTCGCACGCAGTGTGGCGATCGTCGACCGCTCATGGAACTCCGCCCAGATGTGCTCTCGCCGATCAGTCCCGCGTCGCGCGGCTGGATGAGGTCGCCGGCTTCCTCCCATGCCGATGCTCGCGTCTCGACGACGACGCGCGCGCAGCACCTGTGCGCCAGGCGGTCAGCGTCGCGCCGCCCACAGTGCAGCAGCTTGCAGATGAGGCCGCCTTCTGGGCCCGGGCCCCGGCATCACGTCCCAGTCACGCCTCCGATGGCCGACACCATCTGCTGCGGCGCCGCCGAGAGGCGGTTGACCGCGCTGCCGGTCGCACCGATCGGGTCGGGCCAGGCCAGCGCCTCGCGTATCTGCTCGGCCGTCGGCGGGACGGCCGTCGGGGCCTCGCTCAATGGCCTCATTCGACTAAAATGGTTAGACCAATGACACTAGGTGGTATCGAGGCGGCTCCGGACGGAACCGCGAAGCTCTTCACCGAGGTCAAGCGGTCGCGCTCCTCCGACGACGTCGTCGCGCAGGTGAAGGACGCGATCATCGCCGGTCACCTGAAAGCTGGCGACCGGCTTCCGAACGAGCGCGAGCTGTGCGGTGTCTTCGGCGTCAGCCGCCCGACGCTGCGTGAAGGGCTACGCACGCTGGAGGTGCTCGGCGTAATCGAGATCCGGCCAGGTGCGGCCGGCGGTATCTTCGTGTCCGAGCCGCAGGGAGACCACCTCGGCGCCGCGCTCGGGGCGCTTCTCCGGTTCCGGCACGCAACGGTGCACGACCTCGCAGAGTTTCGCGTCAGCTTCGAGGCCGAGACCGCGCGCTGGGCTGCGCGCCGCGCGGACGCTGACGACGTCAGCCGGCTGACCGACCTCGCGCATCGCTTCAGCGAGCTCTCCAAGGACAAGGCGCTTCCCTGGCGTGTCCTCGTCGAGATTGACGTCGCGTTCCACGAGGCGCTCGCCGAGGCCTCGAAGAACGCCGTGCACGTGGGGATCATGCTCGGGATCCAGCGCGCGTTGCACGAAGCGTCGAGCTCGCTCGACGAGTACGCGTCGCCAAGGGTGCGCAAGCGGATTGGGACGGAGCTGCGTCAGATCGCGGCCGCGGTCGCGGCGCACGACGCCACTCGCGCGGCGCGGCTGACACGCGCGCACGTGAAGAAGTTCAGCCAACTCGAGCGCGAAGTCCACGAGACGCGTGGCTGACGACGGACTCGCGCGCGCAGCCGCCACAGCCGTCGAGCGGCTCGGGACGACGATCCGGGACGCGTTCGTCGTCGTGTACAACGAGGAGCTCGCTCCGATCGCCGAGGCGCTGGCAGAGGCAGCCCGCGCGAGCGCGCGGGACGTGCGCGCCGTCGCCTTCCCGCCGCTGACGCGGAACGGCGAAGAGCCCCCGGCCGCCGTTGCGTCGGCGCTACTCGGTGCCGACGCGGCGGCGCTCGTAACCCGGTACTCGCTCAGCCACACGCGCGCTCGCCTCGCGGCGACGCAGCGCGGCGCCCGCATCGCCTCGATGCCCGGCATCACCGCAGAGATGTTCGCGCGCACGCTGCCAACCGACTACGCGCGGCTCGAGAGCGTCGGCCGCGCGCTCGCGAGGCTGCTCACCAACGCGGAGCGCTGCCGGATCACGGCGCCCGGCGGAACCGACGTCGAGCTCGTGCTCCGCGGCCGCACCGGTCGTAGCGACGACGGCGACCTGCGCGCGGCCGGGGCGTTCGGCAATCTTCCCGCGGGCGAAGCGTACATCGCACCGTACGAGCGGGCGGGCGCCGGGACGATCGTCTTCGATGCGTCGATCGCGTCGTCTGGGCTGCTCGACGAGCCGGTGTGTGTCGAGCTCGTCCACGGACGGGCCGTCGACGCGCGCGGTGGCGAGGATGCGCGCGCACTGCTCGCGACGCTCGATGCTGGCGGCCCGAACGGTCGCCTGATCGCCGAGCTCGGCATCGGCACGAACCCCGCTGCGACGATCACGGGCCGCATTCTCGAGGACGAGAAGGTGGAGCGGACGATCCACATCGCATTCGGGACGAACACCGGCATCGGTGGCGAGAACGAGTCGGCCGTCCACATCGACGGCGTCGTGCGCGACCCGACAGTGGAACTCGACGGGCGGGTCGTCATGCGCGACGGCTGGCTCGAGCTCTAGAGAAGCGGTCGGGATGGAGCGGCCCGAGGTCGTGGTCGGTCGGCTCGTTCGCGATGACCTGAGCGACGAGCCGTCCGGTCAGCGGCGCGAGCGTGAAGCCGAGCGCCGCGTGACCCGTGGCGAGCACGAGGTTCTCGTACGCACTCGGACGCCCGACGATCGGCAGCCCGTCGGGCGAGACGGGACGCAGACCGCGCCACACGCGAAGGCGTGGCCGACCGGCGAGCGCGCGTACGCGGCGCATGCCTGCGCGCTCGATCGCGTCGATCCGCCGCTCGTTGATGGACAGGTCGAGACCTGTCAGCTCGAGCGTCCCGGCGAGCCGCAGCGAGCGAGCCAGCGGGGTCGCAATTACGCGGGCCTCTTGCAGGAATATCGGGACGCGCGGATCCTGATCGCTGGGCTCGTACTCGACGTGGTAGCCCTTGCCGCCCTGTACCGGGAGAGCGAGACGCAGGTTGGACGCGAGTCGCGGGCTCCACGCGCCGGCGGCGAGCACGACTGCACCCGCCGTAAGTGGCCCGTCGGCCGTCTCCAGCGCGACGCGGCTGCCACGGGAGCGCAGCGCGCGCACCTCCGTACGAGTCCGCACGTCGGCGCCCGCGTAGCGCGCGGCGTCGCCGACGACGCGGACGAACTCGAGCGGGTCGCCCGACAGCTCGTCCGCGTAGTAGACGGCGCCGGCGACCGGGCCGAGCAGCGCGGGCTCGAGCTCGGCCGCCTCGCGCCCGGAGAGCACCTGCGGCCGCAGCCCGGCGTCGGCGTGCTCCGCGGCCTCGCGGCGCCCGACGTCGAAACCGTGCTCGGTCTCGTAGACGTTGAACGTCCCCAGCCTGCGCACGCCGGTGCCGAGCTCCGCGCCGAGCTGCTCGTGAAGCGCAAGGCTGGCGAGGGACAGGGAGCGCAGGACTGCCGTGGCGTGCCGCTCGCGTGCCGGCGTGCAGGCTGCGGCGAAACGTGCGATCCACGGCAGCAGCGACGGGCGCAGCTGCAGGGCGAACGGCCCGTCGCGCGACAGGCTCGAGCGGAGCCCGAGCAGCAGGCCGGTGCGCGTCGCGAGCGGCGCGGCGTGGCTGGGACAGATCAGGCCGGCGCTTCCCGCGGAACAGCCAGCGCCGACCTCGTCTCCCACCTCCAAGAGCGTCACGCTTGCGCCGGCGCGCGCGAGCTCGAGCGCGCAGCAGACGCCGATCGCGCCGCCGCCGATCACCGCCACGTCCGAACCGTTCACCGGGAGGCTCCATGATCCAGCTCGTACACACGCGCGCCGGCGCTGGCGCGGCCACGGGCGTCGTCGACGCCGATCCCGTCACGACCGAGGTGATCAGGCACGGGCTCAACTCCGCCGCGGCGCAGATGAAGCGCGCGCTCGTGCGCACCGCCTTCTCGCCAATCGTCTACGAAGTGCTCGACTTCGCAGTCGCGCTGTACGACGAGCGAGTGCGCATGCTCGCGCAGGCGCCGAGCCTGCCGATGTTCATGGGTCGGCTGAGCTTCTGTGTCGACAACGCGATCAAGGCGCTCGGAGGCGAGCGCGAGCTCGAGCCCGGCGATGTGATCCTCTACAACCACCCATACGGCACCGGCTCGCACCCGCAGGACGCAGCGGTCGTGATGCCGATCTTCCACCGTGACGACGAGCTCATCGGCTACGCCGCGATCAAGGCGCACTGGCTCGACATCGGCGGTAAGGAGCCGTACGCGACCGACACGGTCGACATGTTCCAGGAGGGGACGATCTTCCCCGGCGTGAAGCTCGTCAGCCGTGGCCGCATTGTCCGCGACGTCTACCGGATGGCGATGGCCAACTCGCGGGTGCCGAAGGCGGTCGCAGGCGACATCAATGCGGAGCTCGTCGGCGTACGTACCGGCACGGCGGAGGTTCTCCGGATCGTCGAGCGCTACGGGCTCGACCGCTTTCGCGAGTCCGTCGAGCGGATGTTCGACCACGGCGAAGCGGTCGTCCGCAGCTGGTTTGAGCGCATTCCCGACGGTGTCTACCGCGGCCCCGGGATGCTCGACAGCGACGGTGTGTCCGACGAGCGGGTGGACTTCGAGGTCGAGGTCGTGGTCGACGGCTCGTCCGTGCGTGTCGACTTCTCCAGCGCCCCCGACCAGCGCCCAGGACCCGTGAACAGCGCCCTGCCGAAGACGGTCTCGTGCACGCGCGTCGCGATCTCGATGCTGGCCGGCGGCGGCGAGTGGCCGAACGAGGGGCACTTCCGACCGATTGAGGTAGTCACACGCCCCGGCTCGCTCTTCCACCCGCTCGCGCCGGCGCCGACGTTCATCGGCGGCTGGGCGGCGATCGGCGCGATCGACGCCATCTACCGTGCGCTCGGCGCTGCGCAGCCTGAGGCGACGCCCGCGTCCAGCGGAGGCGACCTGTGCGCCCTCGTCTGGTGGGGCAAGCGCGCGAACGGCGAGTCGTGGGCGGATGGATCGCCCTATCCGGTCGGCCAAGGCGCGAGTTGGCGCGGCGACGGTGCGAATGCCCTGATGCACGTCTCGGAGTCGGCGACACGGATTGCTCCCACGGAGGTCTGGGAGACTCGCAACCCGTGGATCGTCGAGCAGGTCGAGATCGCACCCGACTCCGGCGGCGCCGGCGAGCACCGCGGCGGCAACGGGCTCGACGTCGACATCCGCCTGCTCGAGGACGCCGAGCTGACGTCCGTCGTCGATCGCACGCGCATCTCGCCGGCCGGGCTGGCAGGCGGTGCTGCTGGGCGACCGAACGGCGCGTGGCTGCGGCTGCCGGACGGCGTGCGCATCGAGTGCGCGAAGTCCACGCGGTTGCAGACGCCGGCGGGGAGCGTGCTCGAGCTGCGGACCGGCGGCGGAGGCGGCTTCGGCGATCCCGCTCGGCGCGACCCTCGCGCCGTCGCGGACGATGTGCGCGAGGGCTACGTCGCCGAGGAGCGCGCACGCCGCGACTACCCGCACGCCTTCACGCCTCGCAACTGAAGAGCGGCGCGCCGAGCGCCTCGACGTCAACGTCCACGCCGAGCCCGGGCCGGTCCGGCGCGACCCCGAGGCCTTCGCGCGAGCGCGGCTCGTGACCGGCGACGTGCTCATTCGTCCAGTCGTTCATGAAGGAGACGGTGAACAGCAGCTCGCGACGCGTGCTCGCCGCGAGGTGGGCTACGGCTGCTGTGACGAGGTCGCCGCCCCACGTGTCCTCGACGGTGAGCGAGATGCCGAGGTTCTCCGCCAGCTCGCGCAGCTGCCGCGCGCGAGTGAGGCCACCGACCTTCGAGACCTTCAGGTTGATCGCCTCCATTCCGTTCTCCTGCCATGCGCGTAGGAACGAAGGCACGCCGTCGATCACCTCGTCGAGCACCATGGGCAGCGATGTCAGCCGCCGGACGTGCAGGCACTCCTCTAGAGTGGGGCACGGCTGCTCCAGCCAGACGCGGTCGAGACCGTCGAGCATCCGTGCGGCGACGACGGCGTCCTGGAGCCGCCAGCCGGCGTTCGCGTCTGCGATCACCACGTCCTCGTCTGTCGTTGCCTCGAGCACCGCGCGCACGCGCGCCACGTCCTCGCAGGGGTCAGCGCCGAGCTTGAGCTGGAAGCGGTGGATGCCTTCGGTGCGACGTGCCTCGACGTGCGCCGCCATCTCGTCGGCAGACGCGAGCGGCACAGCGATGTAGAGCGGAAAGGACTCCTGCCGACGGCCTCCGAGCAGCGTCGACACCGAGACGCTTGCCGCGCGTCCGAGCGCGTCCCAGCAGGCCACGTCGAGCGCGCTCTTCGCGTACGCATGTCCGCGCAACGCCTCGTCCATGCGGTCGTAGACGCGTGGTGGCTCGCGCGGATCGAGGCCGAGCACGGACGGCGCGAGCTCGCGCAGGGCGGCGCGAGCGCCTTCGCCGTGGGCTGGTAGGTACGCGGGGCCGAGCGGACACGTCTCGCCGAAGCCCTCGACGCCGTCGTCGGTCGCGACGCGGACGATGGTGGACGGCAGGCTGCCGATTTCGCGCCCGCCCGACATGACGTACGTTCCGTGGACGTACGTGAGGTCGTAGCCGAAGATGTCGACCCGTGTAATCCTCATGCGAAGGCGTGCGAATAGTGCTCGCGCGCGTGCTCCTCGCTGACGTAGCCTTCGCGGATGTCGGCGTGCACGGCGTCGGGATCGCGGCCGGAGGGCGGCCCGTAGCCGCCACCTCCGCCCGTGTGCAGCTCGAGCGTCGCGCCCTTCGGAACGAGCAGCCGCGTCGCCTTGCCGAAGCTCCGCTGTGTGCCGTCCGGCAGTCGCAGCACAACCTTGTTCGGGCGCGCCTCGCCTCCGCCTGCAATCCCCCACGGCGCCGACTTCGTCCGTTCGGTCGCCGACGTGACGTAAGAGTCCTCGAGCATGTGAAAGAACATCTCGAGTCCGAGGCCGCCGCGGTGTGTGCCGGCACCGCCGGAGTCGGGCGCGAGCTCGACTTTCTCCAGTAGCCACGGGTTCTTCGACTCCCACACCTCCGTCGGCGAGAAACGCGTCGCCGCCTCAGCGTGATGAATGAGGCTATGGGCGCC
>DASREW010000021.1:0-183471 GCA_035651895.1 Gaiellaceae bacterium | reverse complement strand
GTTTGCGCGCGCACGGGAAACCTCGCCCCGCCATTCTACGACGTTCGCCGGGCGGGAAAAGTTGGCCGGTCAAGACGTCTTGCGGCGACCGCCACGGGCGGTGGCTCGGCGCTTCGGAGCGGGCCCCTTCGCGCGCCGCTCGGTGAGGAGCTCGACGGCCCGGTCGAGCGTGACCGACTGCGGGTCGTCGCCCGTCCGGAGGCTCGCATTCGTCTCGCCGTCGGTCACGTACGGCCCGAAGCGGCCCTCCTTGAGCACGACCGGCTTGCCGCTGACCGGGTCGTCGCCCAATTCCTTGAGCGGCGGGGCGGCTGCCCGGCGGCCGCGCTGGCGGGGCTCGGCCAGCTTGGCGAGCGCCTCGTCGAGCGTGATCGTGAACAGCTGCTCCTCGGAGTCGAGCGAGCGGGACTCCTTGCCTTTCTTCACATACGGCCCGTAGCGCCCGTTCGCGGCGACGACCTCCTCGCCGTCGGACTCGCCGATCGTCCGCGGCAGGGTCAGGAGCCTGAGCGCGTCCTCGAGCGTCACGGTCTCCGGGGTCATCGACTTGAAGAGCGACGCCGTGCGCGGCTTCTCGTCGCCCTCGACGACCTCGGTGACGTACGGGCCGTAGCGGCCGGCGCGGAGCGCGATCGTGCGCCCGGTCTCCGGGTCGGCCCCGAGCTCCTGCTCCTGCTTGCCCTGCGCGAGCAGCTCCTCGGCGCGGGCGGGAGAGAGCTCGTCGGGCGCGATGTCGGGCGGCAGGGTCTGCCGCTCCTCGCCGCGCTCGAGGTACGGGCCGTAGCGGCCGACGCGCACGACGATGTCGGAGCCGGGAAGCTCGACCGTGTTGATCTCACGCGCGTCGATCTCGGCGAGCCTGCCCTCGACGAGCTCCTTCAGGCCGACGTCGCCGTCGTTCCCGAAGTAGAACCGCTTCAGCCACTGGTCGCGCTTCTCTTCGCCGGAGGCGATCTCGTCGAGGTCGTCCTCCATCCGCGCCGTGAACTCGTAGTCGACGAGCTGCGCGAAATGGCGCTCGAGCAGGTTGACGACCGCGAACGCGAGGAACTCCGGCACGAGCGCCTGGCCTTGGCGGCGCACGTAGCCGCGGTCGAGGATCGTGCCCATGATCGCGGCGTAGGTCGACGGGCGGCCGATGCCGCGCTCCTCGAGCGCCTTCACGAGCGACGCCTCGGTGAAGCGCGCAGGCGGCGTGGTCGAATGGCCCTCGGGATCGAGCGCCGTCGCGTTCAGCGCGTCGCCCTGCGCGAGCTTCGGCAGCATCCGCTCCTCGTCGTCGTCGGCCGCCTCGTCGCGGCCTTCCTCGTACGCGAGCAGAAAGCCGCGGAACGTGATCACGGTTCCTGCGGTCGAGAACTCGGCGACGCGGCCGTCGCTCGCGGTGCCGGCGATGCGGACCGAGACGGTCTGCCCGCGCGCGTCCGCCATCTGCGAGGCGATCGTGCGCTTCCAGATCAGGTCGTAGACGTTGAACTCGTCGCCGGAAAGCTCGCGCTTCACCTCGTCGGGCGTGCGGAACCGATCGCCCGCGGGACGGATCGCCTCGTGCGCCTCCTGCGCGTTCTTCACCTTGCGCGTGTACTGGCGCGGCGCCTCCGGCACCGAGTCCGCACCGTAGAGCTGACGCGCCTGGTCACGAGCGGCGGTGAGCGCCGACTCCGACAGCGTCGTCGAGTCGGTGCGCATGTAGGTGATGTAGCCGTTCTCGTAGAGGCGCTGCGCGACGCGCATCGTCTGCTGCGACGAGAGGCGGAGCTTGCGGCTTGCCTCCTGCTGCAGCGTCGAGGTCATGAACGGAGCGGCAGGCCGGCGCGTGTACGGCTTCTCTTCGACGGAGGTGACCTCGAACTCCGCTCCCTCGAGCTTCTCGGCGAGCTCGCGTGCATCCGCCTCGACGACCTGCACCGTGTCCTTCGTGCGCAGGTTCCCCTGCTGGTCGAAGTCGCGGCCCTGCGCGACGCGGCGGCCGTCGAGGCCCGTGAGCCGCGCGGTGAACGCACCCGGCTCGAACGTCGCGACGATGTCCCAGTAGTCCGCAGCGACGAAGCGCATCCGCTCGCGCTCGCGCTCGACCACGAGGCGCGTCGCGACCGACTGCACGCGTCCCGCCGAGAGCCCCTGCATGATCTTCCGCCACAGGACCGGCGAGACTTCGTAGCCGTAGAGGCGGTCGAGGATGCGCCGCGTCTCCTGCGCGTCGACGAGGTCGTCGTCGATGTCGCGCGTCTCGGTGAGCGCGCGCTCGATCGCCGGGCGCGTGATCTCGTGGAAGACCATCCGCCGCACCGGCACCTTCGGATCGAGCACCTCGCGCAGATGCCAGGCGATCGCCTCGCCTTCGCGGTCTTCGTCCGTCGCGAGCAGGAGCTCGTCCACGTTCTTGAGCTTCGCCTTCAGATCGGAGACGACCTTCTTCTTGCGGCTGTCGACGACGTAGAGCGGCTCGAAGTCCTTGTCGACGTTCACGCCGAGCCGCGCCCACGCCTCGCCCTTGAACTTCGCCGGGATCTCGCCGGCGTTGTTCGGCAGGTCGCGGATGTGGCCGACCGACGACTCGACGACGAAGTCCGGACCGAGGTAGCCCGCGATGGTCTTCGCCTTCGCAGGGGACTCCACGATCACCAGTTTCTTGGCCATTTAGCGCGCCACCTTAGCGCCCGGACCGCTTCTTGCGATACTCGCCGCCCGTGACGCGTCCCGCCAGGCCCTCACTGTTCTATTCCCTCGTGGCCGTTCTGTCGTGGCCGGTGATGACCGTTTTCTTCCGTTACCGGGCCTACGGACGGGAGCATCTGCCCGCTTCCGGGGGCTACGTGCTCGCGGCCGGCCACGTCTCGAACCTCGATCCCTGGCCGCTCGGGCTCAGCCTGTGGCCGGCGCGGTTCCTGCGCTTCATGGCCAAGTCGGAGCTCTTCTGGTTCCCGCTCGGACGGTTCATCGCGGCGGCCGGCGGCTTCAAGGTGCACCGCGGGCGGGCCGACCGGGAGGCGATCGACACGGCGGTGCAGCTCGCCCGCGAGGGCTATGTGATCGCGATGTTCCCCGAGGGGACGCGGCGCCGGAAAGGGCTGCGCAAGAAGTACGAGGCACAGGCGCACACCGGCGCAGCGCGGATCGCGATCGACGCGGGCGTGCCGCTGATCCCCGCCGGGATCAAGGGCACGAACGGCCTGCGGCGGCTCGAAGCGTGGCGCGTCCGCTACGGCGCGCCGATCGAGACCGGCGACGACCCGGCGGCGGCGACCGAACGCCTGATGGCGGCGATCCGGGAGCTCGAGGCTTCGTTGTGAGTGGATTGCTGTTGGCGATCGACGGCGACTCGCTCGCGCACCGTGCCTACCACGCGCTGCCGAAGCAGATCCGGTTCAACGCCGTGGTTGGCTTCGGCAACTTCCTGATCCGGCTGTGGGAGAGCGAGCAGCCGGAGTCGGTGCTCGTGGGCTGGGACTCGCTCGAGACGCCGACCTACCGGCACGAGGCGCTGCCCGCGTACCAGTCGGGCCGCGAGTTCGAGGACTCGATCCTCGAGCAGCTCGCACTCCTGCCCCCGTTCGTCGAGTCGTTCGGCTTCGCGATCGGCAAGGCGGGCGGCTACGAGGCGGACGACTTCCTCGCGGCGGCGGCGTCTTCCTGGGACGGCCCGGTGCTCGTGGCGACGTCGGACCGCGACGCGTTCCAGCTCGTCTCCGACCGGGTGACGATCCTGCAGCCGGTGAAGGGCGTGTCGGAGCTCGCGCGGATCGGGCCGGCGGAGGTGCGTGAGCGCTACGGCGTCGAGCCGGAGCAGGTGCCGGACTTCATCGCGCTCCGCGGCGACCCGTCGGACAAGATCCCGGGCGCTCCCGGCATCGGCCCCAAGAAGGCGGCCGACGTCCTGAAGCAGCACGGCTCGCTCGCGCAGGCGCTCGCGGACGGCCGCTTCCCACACGACGCCGAGAACCTGCTGCTCTACAAAGACATCGCGACGATGGACGCGAAGGCGCCGCTTCCGAAGCTCGGCCCGACACCGCCCGACTGGAAGAACGCGGCGAAGCACGCGTCGGATCTCGGGCTGGGGAACCTCGCCGGGCGTCTAGAGTCGCTGGCGTGACCGACTGGCTCGACGAGCTCGCCCCGAAGCTCGGAATCGACGCAACGCTGAGCGACGAGGAGATGGACGCGCTGCTGAAGATGGCGCGGATCGCCGCGCACACCTCCGACGATCGACGCAACGCCCCGCTTCTCACCTACCTCGTCGGGCGCAGCGGCCGGTCGCCGCAGGACGTGCTCGAGGACCTGCAACGGAGCTCGTAAGCCACAGCTCGTTCGTCCACCTGCATCCGACGGGTGGCCACCCCGAGTCGCAGCAGCGGATCGCCGTGCTGCACCAGCGATTCCCGTTCGTCGATTGCACGCCGGCGACCGTCGACGACGTCCTCCGCTGCCACACGATCGAGCTCGTCGAGCAGGTGCGCGTGACACGCGGCTTTCTCGATCCGGACACGATCTGCACCGAGACGACGTATGAGTCGGCGCTGCTCGCCGCCGGCGCCGCGATCGAAGCGGTACGGCGCGAAGGCTTCGCGGTTGCGCGACCGCCCGGGCATCACGCCGAACGGCGACGCGCGATGGGCTTCTGCCTCTTCGACTCCGTCGCGATCGCCGCCCGCTGGGCGCAGGCCGAGCTCGGCATCGAGCGCGTCGCGATCGTCGACTGGGACGTCCACCACGGCAACGGCACGCAGGACGTCGTCGCCGGCGACGACTCGATCCTCTTCTGCTCGACGCACCAGTGGCCGTTCTATCCCGGCACCGGCGGCCCGGACGAGCAGGGTGAGACGCTGCTCAATCTCCCGCTGCCCGCCGGCACCGGCGACCGGGGCTACCTCGAGGCGTGGCGCGCGGTCGAGGACGCGGTGACGCGGTTCGAGCCGGAGCTGCTGCTCGTCTCCGCCGGCTTCGACGCGCACGAGGAAGATCCGCTCGCGATGATGGAAGTGACGGCCGACGGCTTCCGAGAGCTTGCGCGGCGCACGAAGCGCCTCGCCCCGCGCGTCGCCGCCGTGCTCGAGGGCGGCTACAACCTGCGCACGCTGCCGGACCTCGTCGAAGCCGCGCTCGAGGGCTTCGACCTGTGAGACGGTAGGACGATGTCGCGGACGTATCGCATAGCGGGGTGCGTCGTCACCGAGCACGAGCTCGAGGTCCCGCTGAACCACACGCAGCCCGACGGGCGCACGATCACCGTGTTCGCGCGCTCGGTCGCTGCCGACGACGAGAAGCCGCGTCCCTATCTCGTGTTCTTCCAGGGCGGGCCGGGCTCGGAGTCGCCGCGACCGGTGCCGCCGTTCCACGCGACGTTCGGCAAACGCGCGCTCGAGAACTACACGCTGCTGCTGCTCGACCAGCGCGGCACCGGCCGCTCGACACCGGTCGGGACGCTGCCCGGCCTGAGCCCCGAAGAGCAGGCGGAGTATCTGACGCACCATCGCGCCGACGCGATCGTCCGGGACGCGGAGGCGTTCCGCGAGCATCTCGGCGGCGACCGCTGGAGCGTGCTCGGCCAGAGCTTCGGCGGGTTCTGCGTCACCTGTTACCTCTCGATCGCGCCGGAAGGTCTTCGCGAGGCCTTCATCACCGCGGGGCTACCGCCGCTGCGGCGGCCGACCGAGGACGTCTACCGCGAGACGTACGCGATCCTCCGCGGCCGCATGGAGCAGTTCTACGCGCGGTATCCCGAGGATCGCGACCGGCTGCGGCGCATCTTCGAGCTCGTCGAGAGCAACGACGTGCGCGTTCCCTCGGGCGATCGACTCACGGTCAATCGCCTGCGGCATCTCGGGAACATGCTCGGGATGAGCGACGGCGCGGAGCGGCTGCACTACGTCCTCGAACGGCCGCCCGATTCGCCCGGGTTCCTGCACGGCGTCGAGTCGCCGATGGGCTTCGCGCGCAACCCGCTCTACGCGATCGTCCACGAAGCCTGTTACGCGGACGCGTGCGTGACCGGGTGGGCCGCCGAGCGCGTGATGCCGGACGACTTCCGCGAAGACCCGACACTGCTCGCGGGCGAGATGCTCTATCCCTGGGTCTTCGAGGAATACGGTGCGCTCGCGCCGCTGCGCGACGCGGCCGAGATCCTGGCGCAGCGCGCATGGCCGGCGCTGTACGAGCCCGACGTGCTGGCCGCGAACGAGGTGCCGGCGACAGCGGCGATCTGGGTGCACGACATGTACGTGCCGCGCGTGTTCTCGGAGGAGACCGCCGGCCGGATCAACGGCCTTCGGCCGTGGATCACGAATGAGTTCGAGCACGACGGGCTCCGGAAGGACCCGGACCGTGTGCTCGGCCGCCTGATCGAGCTCGCGAACGGCCGCGCCTAGCCCCGGCCCTTGCCGCGGCGGCTTCCGCTGGCGCAGAATGACGAAGGTATGACGAGCTTCGACGCCCGCGGCGCGGTCCTCGACACGCTTCTCCTCGAGGCCGTCGAGTCGGCCCACATGGCGATCTGCGTCTACGACGAGGAGGGACGGTACGTCACCGTCAACGATCGCGCGTGCAAGATCCTCGGCTACACGCGCGAGGAGCTCCTCCGGCACGACGTGGCCGACTTCACCGAGGGCGGAATCGATCGCAAGGTTCTCCTGACCGACGAGCACCGCGAGGGTGTTCGGCACGTGACGCGGAAGGACGGCTCGACCGTGGCCTGCGCGTTCGTCGTCACCCCGACTCGCGTCGCGAACCTGCCGTACTTCGTGGCGGTGTGGTGGACGCTGGCCGACGACGATCCGCGCGCCGCTGACGCGCACTGAAGAGGCCTGCCACCAGCCAGCCGGCCATCGCGCCGAGCGTGTTGCAGATCACGTCGGCGGTAGCGGTCGTCCGGCCGGGGACGGCGAGCTGGAGCAGCTCGATTCCGAGCGAGAGGAAGAACCCGGCGACGACCGTTCGGCGCAGCGACCAGCCGAGCGACCGGAGCACGGCGGCGGGAAGCGCGAAGAGGATGACGTTGCCGACGACGTTGACGGCATCGAGCTGCCGCGACGCCCACGGCGCGGGCGCGAAGTGGTTCGACCCGCCGACGTGGCGGAGCGTGACGACGAGCACGAGCGCCAGCAGGACGGCAAAGGCGGCGCGCCGCAGAATCGTCCGACCTTCCATCGTCCTATCCTTGTCGGAAGTGGCCACCGCCGATCCGAAGCTACGTCGTCTCCGGCTCCTGCTGCGGCGCCTGAACCTCTTCGCCGGGTCCCGCACCGGCACCGTCCCGCCGCCCAACACGAGTGGCCCACCGGACGGCGGGCCGGGCTACGGCCCCCGCCGCGGTTAGCTGCCGGCGGTCACGAAGACTGGTTTTCGCCCCGCACGAATCGAGTAACGGCGCGTAGCCATTCCGCCAGGTGGCCGGGCTCCGGGTGGCCGACTTCCCGCCCGGCGCTTTCGAGCCGTGCTTTAGCGTCATTCCCGCCTGAGCTTCGGAGCGCCTCCACAAGCGCGTCGACGTGAGCGTCGGCGGAGCGCAGTTCGTTCCGCAGCGCGTGCCTGTGCTCCGGATCGACACTTGCCTCGATTGACTGATCTAGGTGCTCCCTCACGACATCCCATAGGGCTGCTTCGTAAAAGCCGGACATAACGCAGTCACCTCCGACCGAGTTGCGGTCCCGCGCAGATGATGAACGATGTGCTGGCCGAGCGAGCGGGGCTGCGGGGACGAGAGGGTAGGACGCGGATCGAGAAGAACGCTCCGCTCTCGCCCGCGCGAGCGTACGCGGACACACCCTGAGCGAGGACCGCGAATGGCGGTTCGAGTTCCGCCGTCGAACGGTGACACGTGACTTGTCAGCGCGCCGGATCGGCGAATGCGTAGCGGGAGACCATCCCGACCGGCTCGAAGCCGAGGCGTTCGTAGATCGACACCCCATCCTCGGTCGCGTGGAGGAGGGCGCGACGAGCACCGGCAGAAGCGGCGGCCCGCAGCGCCTCGAACGTCATCGCCTGACCAATACCGCGACGACGCCAGCTCGGCTCGGTGTTGACGAAGAAGATCTGCGCGTAGTCCCCGAAGACGTGGCACGCGGACGTCGCGTGCGCGGCCCCGCTCGCGTCGACGGCGGCGAAGAGCCTCGCCGAGGGCGGGAGCGCGCTGAAGTACGCCGCGGCACCGCCGGGGTCCTCGATCGACGGATCGGACGCGATCGCTACGGCAATCGCCTCTTCGAGAGGGACGGTCAGGACGTCGTGGAACGCGGGCCCTTGCACGGGACGGAGGGCGAGCCCGTCCGGCAGCGCGGAGCGCGTCCCGCTCTCGATCGCTGTAAGCACCATCGCCAGCTGCGCCTCGCCTGCTGCCCAGCCGGGGCGGTTGCGGAGGAGTTCGTGAGAGCGCCAGGCTCCCTCGAACACCATCACGACGCGCTGGTTGTCGATGATCTCGACAAGGTGGTCGTAGGCCGAGTCGTCGGTCACGAGCAAGTGGCTGAAGGACACGCCACGCAGACCGGGCACCGAGACGATGGCCGGACGGCTGAGGTCGTGCCGCCCGGGCGCGACAAACGCCTCGGCGTAGACCTCGATCGCGTCCACCTGTGGAACCTACAGCCCGTCCACCCTGAGCGATGACCGCGAATGGCGATTCTCGTTCCGAGGTCAGGTGAGCTTCTCGGCGAGCCCGATGAGAATGCCTTCGGGGCCCCGGACGTAGCAGAGTCGATAGACGCTCTCGTACTGGACGACTTCGTCTACGAGTTGCGCTCCGTGCTTGCCGAGGTGGGCGAGCATTTGGTCGAGATTGTCGACTTCGAACATGACCCGGAGGTAGCCGAGCGAGTTCGCCGGCGCGTTTCGGTGATCTTCGGACGGTGGCGGCTCGATGTAGCGCGAGAGTTCAATCCGGCCGCTGCCGTCCGGCATGCGCATCATTGCGATCTCGACGCGCTGGCCGTGAAGGCCGGTGACACGTCCCGACCACTCGCCTTCGATCATCGCTCGCCCTTCGAGCTCGAGGCCGAGCTCGGTGAAGAAGGCGATCGCGTTGTCGAGTGACTCCACGACGATGCCGATGTTGTCCATCCGTTGAACTGTGATAAGTGCGCTCTGCCCGTCTCGGAGTCATCGCCAACACCCGCCAGACTGTGGAGTTCTGCGCCGTGCCGAACGGGCCTGGCCGAGAACCGCCGAGAGAGCCGCACCCGAATCGGAAGGGAGCGCCGCTTTTGCCGGGGCGAGTGTTCGGGCATACACCCTGACCGGCGACCGCGAATGGCGGTTCGATGTCCGCCATCCGCCTATGCCTCGGGCGAGGCGTCAGCGTTGCGCGAGAGGTTTGCGCTCGCTGAATTCAGGTGCGGATCCCATCCTGCGATCTGGATCAGTGTCTGCTCGTTCGGAACCTTCGCGTAGACGACGTACTCGCGGTCACGAACCGGCTTGTTCTGCCGGCTCCAATAACCCGCCCCTGCCGCGAGTTGCTCCTCGGCCCAGGCAATGACCTCTTGGACACCGGTTGCGCCGGACAAGTCGAATCCGGCTTCACCCCATCCGGTGCGCTCGGCGGACACGCCCTCAAGAACCGGCTGCTCCCAAAGCACCACGCGGAAGTCGGTGGTCACCCATGACGGATCCCCGGTGCATCCTGGACAGCCAGTCTGTGTCACCTCCACAGCCTCAGTATGAACGCGGTCGCTTCGGTCAGGGCGGGCCGAGAATCGAGATTCTCGACCTGTGCCGGCGTTCGCGCATGCACACCGCGGAGGACCCAAACCGTCGCACTGAGCCAGCCTTGTGAGACGCCGCCCTACCGGCAGAGGTTCGGTCTTCCGTTCCAGAGGAACCAGCTGCCGAACCCGCCGCCGTGCAGCTCTGCAACGCGCGCCTGAAGACGGGTATACGCCCGCGGCCCGGACGAGACACAACGACCGATCCGTGAGGCACGAAACTCAATCCGGCCTTTGCGCCACGGTCGCGAGCGAGTCGGGTCGAGAAACGTGAAGCCGGTGGCGGAGGCCGTGCCCCCACCCCAGTGAGTCCACCGGAGGTCCCACGCTTTCCCACTGGGGTCGCCGCCGTTATCAACCGAACCGGGGTGCGCCGTTCCCCAACCTCGGCCGTACGGCCCAAACGAGGTCTTCCCCCCGAGAACGACCGATCCACCCGAGGTCCGACCCTGGGCCGCCCCCGCGAAGGCCAGCAGCGCAAATGCTGCCGCGAAGAGAACGACGCGCACGACTGCTCTCGACCTGAACGGACTAGCCGGCGCGAAGCAGGCGGCGAAAGACCCGGCCGTACTCATCCAGCCCGTCGCGGTAGAGCCGCGCCTCTGGCCCCGCGGCGATGCCGACCCGCTCCGGGACGACTCCCCAGACCGGGACGTTTTCTCCCTTCCACCAGTCAATCGTCTCCTGCAGATCGTTCGTGCCAATCCGTGCAGCGGAGATCACGACCCCGCGGGCCGTCTTCGCCGGAATCATTTCGAGTGTGTAGGCGACACGCCCGAATTCGACGCCGCCGGCTCGCGTGGGGATGACAACAGCGTCCGCTGCGGAGATCGCTGCCTGCACCAGCCGCTCGTCTCCCGGCGGCAAGTCGACGACGACCACGCCATCCTCGGCGCGCATCGCGCGTGCCAGCGTCCGCTCGGACGGCGCCTCGACCACCTCGACGCCGTCGATCGGCCGCTCTTCGAGCCACTCCGCCGCCGATGCCTGGCGGTCTGCGTCGACGACCACAACCGGCTTGTGCCCGCGGGAGGCCGCGACGGCGGCGAGGTAAACGGTGGTGGTTGTCTTACCGACCCCACCCTTGAGGTTCGTGACGACGATGTTCACCGGCAGCCGAGTCTACTCAGCGACCCTCACTCGCACGTCCTTTCCCCTAGAACGCGCAACGGCCGGCGCAATGGCCGGCCGTCCGTCGCAGAAGGGAGCTCTCAGTACCTGCTCCAATCGTCGGCCGCGCGCCGGCCGTACCTCAGCCGCGCGGCAGGCGATTCGTATCCCTCACGCTGGGTGATTCAGCCGCTCGAGCGCCTCGCGCCGCGAGGACACGCCGAGCTTTCCGAGCAGGCTCTTCACGTGCGAGCGCACGGTGTGCTCCGAGATGAAGAGCCGCTGCGCGATCTCGTCGGTGCCCAGGTGGCGGTCGAGAAGCAGCAGCACCTCGAGCTCCCGGGCCGACAGCACGCCGGCAACCGAGTCCGGCACCGACTTCGCGCCGCCGCCCTCGCGCACCTGCTCGAGCAGCTGGCGGGCGACCGCGCCCGACAACGCCGCCTCGCCCTGCGCGATCCCGCGCAGGAAGGAGACGATCCGCTCCGGCGGCTCGCTCTTCAGCAGGTAGCCCGCCGCGCCGCCACGGATCGCGCCGAGCAGCGAGTCCTCGTCCTCCGACGCGGTCAGCACGACGACCTCCGCGTTCGGCGCCACCTGGCGCACGCGCGGCAGCGCCTCCAGCCCGCTCATCTCCGGCATCGACAGGTCGAGCAGGACGAGATCCGGCTGCAGCTCCTCGGCGCGCCGGATCGCCTCCTCGCCGCTCCCCGCCTGGCCGACGATGTCGAACCCGTGCTGCGCGAGCAGCCCGGCGAGCGCATCGCGGGTGAGCGGGTGGTCGTCGACGAGGAGGACGCGCTCGGTCATGTGCGCCCCAGATTGTGCCGATAGGGTCGGAGATGCACCAAAACCACGACCGCTGGGAAGGCTTTCTCTGGGGGCAGGTCCTGCTGTTCGGCCTGCTCGGCGCCTCGCTCGGGCTGTTCCTCACGTACCCGACGCTGCGCGCCCCCTACTCCCTGCCCGAGCTGAAGCTCGTGCTGACGACGATCATGATGATCGCCGGCGCGCTCGTCGCCGTTCTCACCGCGACCCGCTACACGGTCGACGGCCGCCGCTACGACCTGCTGCTCTGTCTCGGCTTCCTCGTCGGCTCGGTCTCCTGGGGCGCGTTCACGATCGTCCCCGCGATCACGCACGACTCCGCGAACCGCACGGAGCTGTGGGCCGCGATCGCCGGCCGGATGGTCAGCTGGGCGCTGATCGCAGCTGCGCCGTTCATGCGCGGCCGCGCGCGGCACCGCCGCATCACGCTGTGGAACGGGATCTTCGGCTGCACCGCGCTGCTGATCGTCGTCGCCGGCGTGTCGCACTCGCTCGGCGGCGCGCTCCCGGCAATCAGCTCGAACGAGGCGACGACCGACGTGCCGTTCTCGCTCACCGGCGCGCTTGCCGCGCAGGGCCTCCTGCATCTCCTCGCGGTCGTCGGCTTCGGCAATCGCTTCAAGCAGAAGGCGGAGGACCTCGACTACTGGCTCGCCCTCGGCTCGACCCTGATGCTCTTCTCGTCGCTGCACTTCATGTTCACGCCGCTCGTGAAGGCGGGCGACGTGTCGCAGGGCGACTACCTGCGGCTGCTCGCGTACGGTGTGCTGCTCGTCGGCGTGTGGCGCGCGATCCGCAGCACCGAGTTCGGCCGCGCGGTCGCCGAGGAGCGTGCCCGCGTCGCGCGCGAGATCCACGACGGGCTCGCGCAGTACCTCTTCGCCGTCTCGACCCACGCGTCCATGCTCGAGACCGGCGCCGACCCGGCGGTGATCCTGCCGCAGCTGAAGGCCGCGGCGCTCGCAGCGCAGCAGGAGGCGCGCTACGCGATCCTCGCGCTGTCCTCGGCCGCGGGCCGCGCGCCGTTCGACGCTGCACTCCGCCGCTACGTCGACGTGCTCACCGCAGACGGCGGCCTCGAGGTCGAGCTCGAGATCGACCCGGCGATCCGCCTCGGGCCGGACGAGCAGATCGAGCTGTTCCGCATCGTCCAGGAAGGCCTCGCAAACGCCCGCAAGCACGCCGGCGCCGCGCACGCCTGGGTGCAGATCGGCGAGCGCGCCGGCGCACGCTACGTCTCGGTGCGTGACGACGGCGCGGGCTTCGAGCCCGACGAAGGCGGCGCCGGACAGGGGCTCTCGAACATGCGGGATCGGGCCGCGTCGATCGGCGGCGCACTTTCGCTGCGCTCGTCGCCGGGCTCCGGCACCGCACTCGAAGTCGTCCTCCGCGCTTAGCGGCCACCCGGCCAGGGAACGCAGCGCGCATGAGCACGCGCGAGCGCGTCGTCACGGCAATCGAGGCGCGGGTGATCGAGGCGGAGAAGCTGCTGGCAGAGGCGGTCGACGCCGACGAGCATGCGCGCCTCTCGATCCTCATCACCGGCTGGTGCCGTGGCATCGCCGGCGCGCTCGAGGAGATCGCGGTCGAGCTCGACGAGCAGCGGCGCGAACGACACGAGCCGTAACTAGTCTGCGCACATGCGGGTCTTGTGGGCGAAGGCGCCGTTCGTCCTGCGCCACCATCCCGCGATTCTCGCCGCGATCGTCGTCCTGTCGGTGCTCGTCGCGCTTGCGGCATCGTCACCGCCGCTCGTGCAAGCGGGCGTCGCGAGCGAGTCGCTGAAGTCGCAGCTGCGCGACCTCTCTCCACTCGCCACCGGATTCGAGGTCACGGTGCCGTTCGGCTCGCTGGCGGGCGACGCGGGCCGGAGGGCGTCGGCGGGGCGCTTCGCGCGCTCGATCCCGTATCTCGGGAAGCCGGTGCTCTCGTCGTCGTTCTTCGCGGAGCTCGACAGCGTCCCGGTCCGCCCCCTCGCGCGCGACGGCGCGATCGCGCACGTCCATCACCTGACGACCACGCGCGGCAAGGGCATCTGGATCCCCAACTCGATCGCCACGGCGCTGCACCTCCGTCCCGGCGACAGCGTCCCGCTCACCGAGTTCTCGAACGCACTCCACGCACCGGTCGTCCGGCTGCGCATCGCGGGGATCTACCGCGAGCTCGACGCCGACGAGGGCAATCCCTACTGGCAGAACTGGGTGCAGGACATCCGCCCGTTGAGCGCCGACGCAAACCCGCCACCCCCGTTCGTCCTGATGGACTACGCGACCTTCCAACACGCCGCGCGTGTGCTCAGGCAGACGAGCACCGAGAACCGCTTCGAGTTCCCGGTCGAGCCTGCGGGCATCACCCTCGTCGGCGCAAAGCAGCTGCTGCGCAAGTTCAACGCCCTCGGCGGCGAGCTTCGCCACGGCGCGCAAGGCTCCGCGCTCGGCTGCGGCGTCGTCCCGTGCACGACGAACTCGCTGCTCTCGTCGGCGGTGCTGATCGCTCAGCACGACGTCGCAGGCGTCTCGCCGACCGTGTCGCTCCTCTCGGACTGCAGCCTCGTCATCACGCTCGGGCTCTGCGTCGCCGGCGGCATCTTCCTCGTGCGGCGGCGTCGCGACGAGGCGTGGGCGCTCTTCAGCCGCGGCGAGGCGGCGGCGACGTTCGCAGCGCGTGCCGCACTGGAGACGCTGCTTCCCGCGGTCGCGGGCGCGGCCGTCGGCCTCGGGCTCGCCCTGCTCGCCTTGTCCTCGCTCGCCCCCGGCGGAACGATCAGCGGGTCGACGGTCTCGAGCGGCGCGTACCGCGCGGCGATCGCCGCCGCGGCGACGATCCTCGCGGTGACGCTCGGCGTTGCCGCCTCCTATCCACGGCGTGAGCGGCCGCCGCGGCGGCGCCGGATCCGGGCGGTGCCGTGGGAGCTCGCACCGTTCGCAGCGGCGGTGGCGGTGTTCGTGCTCGTCCTCACGGGCGGCGGCCTCGCTCACGACTCGAGCGGCGCGTCGTATCCGCGGCTCGAAGTCTTCCTGCTGCCCGTGCTCGCCGTCGCCGCGATCGCCGGAGCCGCGGCGCGCGCCGCGCGCCGTTCGCTGCACACGCGCCGCACACCGCGCCGCCCGTGGCTGCTCCTCTCCATGCGGCGGCTCGGCGTTGCGCGCGGCCTGCTCGTCGCGGTGGTCGTCGGCACGGCCGCAGCCGCAGGCACGTTCGCGTACGCATCGACGCTGTCGGCGTCGCTGTCGCGCAGCATCGCCGACAAGGCGTATGTCGCCAACGGCAGCGACGTGCAGGCGTTCGTCGATCCGCACTTCAAGCTCTACACGCGCTTCCCGTTTCCCATCGCGCTCGTCGAGGTGGACGAGCTCGACGTCACCCTGCCGTCCGGACAGGCGATCGATCTGATCGCGGGCGACCCGGCTGCCCTCGCCCGCACGCTGCACGGCTGGCAGTCCGACCCACGTCCGCTCCTCGCGAAGCTCGCGGACGATCCCGCCGGGACGCTCGACGCGATCGCGACACCCGGCGCTCCGAGCATGAGCTCGATTCTCGACCAGGGCGCGCGCATCCCCGTGCACATCGTCGGGCACACGATCGTTCCCGGCGTGAGCGCGGGGCGGCCGGGCATTCTCGTTTCCCGCGCAGCGCTCGCCGGCTTCGCGCACCGGGATCACTTCCTCGAGCCGGCGCTCAGCGCGACCGGCTTGCTGTGGGCCCGCGGGAACGCGAAGACGATCGCAGCGGCGATCGTCCCGTCCAACCTCGAGCCCGACTATCTGACGACGCCGAAGCACATCTACGACGACCCGTCGGTCGCCGCCACCGAACGCAGCTATCGCTACGTGCGCCTGATCGGCGCCGCTGCGGCGGTGCTCTCGCTCGTCGCGCTGCTGCTCTACCTGCAGGCACGGCAGCAGTCGCAGCTGATCGCAACCGCGCTCGCGCGGCGCATGGGGCTGACGCGTCGGGCCGACGTGCTCGCAGTCGCGGTCGAAGCGGCGGCGATCGTCGGCTTCGCGGCGATCGTCGGCGTCGCCGTCGCCGCCGCAACCGCGCGGCCGGTCGTGCACCACGTCGACGGTCTCGCGCAGTACGCGCCGGGCGCGAGCTACGCCGTCCCGTGGAGCGTGCTCGTCGTCGCAGTGGCGATCGGAGTTGCCGTCGCTGCGGCCCTCGGCGCCGCCGCGGTGGCCATCGCGAGCCGGTCGGATGCGGCGAAGGAGCTGCGCGTTGCCTGACGCCGTCGCCTGCCGCGGCCTCTGGCGCCGGTACCGGACGCCGACCGGCTGGGTCGACGCGCTCGTCGACGTCGACCTCACCTTCGCAGCCGGCACACTGGGCGCGCTCGTCGGACCGTCGGGCTCGGGCAAGTCGACCTTGCTGCGCGTCCTCGCCGGCATCGATCCCGCCGACCGCGGAGAGGCGTGCGTTGCCGGCAACGACGTCGCCGGGATGCGCAGCGGTGCGTTGCGCGCGCACCGGCGGAACACCGTCGCGTACATCGCGCAGCGCGCGGCCGCGAATCTCATCCCACATCTCACCGTGCGCGAGCAGCTCGCGGACGCGAGCGTCGCCGCCGCGCTCGGCCTCGAGCACCGCCTCGACGCGCGCGCACGCGAGCTGTCCGGCGGCGAGCAGGCCCGGGCGGCGCTCGCAGTCGGTCTCGCGCGCGGGACGCCGATCGTGCTCGTCGACGAGCCGACGGCCGAGCTCGACCGCGGGTCGGCCGAGGCGGTGACCGCCGCGCTCGAGTCGGCGGTCGCAGCGGGCCGGACGGTGATCGTCGCCACGCACGATCCCGATCTCGTCGCGCTCGCGGATACGCGCATCGAGCTGATGCAGGCGCACACGCACGGCGATGCGTCGCCCCCGCCTCCGCCGCGCCAGGGCGAACCGGTCATCGCCGCGCGCGATCTGACCAAGCGTTACGCCGGCCGCGCCGTCGTCGACGGAGTGAACCTCGAACTGCGGCCCGGCGAGCTCGGCGTGCTGCTCGGCCGCTCGGGCTCGGGCAAATCGACCCTGCTGATGGTGCTCGCCGGGTTCATCGCCCCCGACAGCGGGACGATGCGGACGCCCGGCCGGAGCTGGCAGGAGACGGCATACCTGCCGCAGCGCTTCGGACTCCTACCGGAGCTGTCGGTCGCTGAGAACGTCGCGCTGCCCGCGCGTCTGACCGGCGCGCCCGACGACGTCGCGCCGCTCCTCGAGGCGCTCGGCCTGGACGGGCTCGGCGACCGCCTTCCCGCCGAGACCTCGATCGGCCAGCAACAGCGGACCGCGCTCGCCCGGGCGATCGCGCCCGGCCCGGCCGCGCTTCTCGTCGACGAGCCGACGTCGCATCAGGACGCTGCGTCGGCCGAGCTCGCATGGGACGCGCTCACCGCCGCCTGCGCCGCGGGCACTGCGTGTCTCGTCGCAACGCATGACGAAGCCGCGACCGCGCGAGCGCATCGCGTGTGGCGGATCGAGGACGGGCGAATCGTCTAGGGCTCGGCGCGCGCGGCGAGCCCGCGCACGATCACGTCGAGCCCGAACTCGAAGCGCGCATCCTCCGCCTCGTCCGGCGAGAGCAGCTCGTCGATCATGCTCGCGAGCACGGGGAACTGATCCGCGGGCAGCTGCCGGTAGTACGCGTCCAGACGCTCGAAGTACTCCGGCTCGCGCACCATCCGCTCCGAGAACAGGCTGAACTCGTACGCGCTCGTCGTGACGAACTGCGGCAGCAGGTCGGCGGCGTAGCCGGCCACCTGCGGCGGCAGCCCACCCGCGCGGAAGATCGCAAGGAGACGGTCGACGAGGCGAACGATGTTCGGCCCGGTCGGGATGTTCGCCACGCTCGCGCCCGCGAGGTCGCGATGCGCGAGGAACGCCGTGCGCGTGGCGCGCATCACGTCCTTCACCTGCTCCTGCCAGCGCGCCGGATCCGGATCGGGCACGTCGATCCCGGCGGCGACGCGGTCGATCACGAGCTGCAACACCTCGTCCTTGCCGGAGACGTGGCTGTACAGCGCCGACGCATGACAGCCGAGCTCCTCGGCGAGCCGGCGCATCGAGAGGCCGTCCAGCCCTTCCGCGTCGACCACGCGCAGCGCCGCGTCGGTGATCCACTCGCGCGTGAGCGCCGGCCGCAGCGGCGCCTTGAACGACGACCAGGGCGGCTCGGGCAGGTTTGACATGAACACCATTCTAATGTTAGAACACTGTTCAGTCATAAGAACAGTGTTAAGGAGACGCCATGTCCGCCCTCGCCCTGCCCGACCTCTCAACCACCGACGCCCATCCGCTCCGCTGGCGGATCCTCGCCGTCATCCTGGCCGTCGAGGTCATGGACCTGCTCGACGGCACGATCGTCAACGTCGCCCTCCCCGCCATCCGGACCCACCTCGGCGCGAGCACGACCGAGCTGCAGTGGGTGGCCGGCGGCTACGCGCTCACCTTCGCCGTCGGGCTCGTCACCGGCGGCCGCCTCGGCGACATCGTCGGGAGGCGCCGGATGTTCCTGCTCGGCGTCGCCGGCTTCACGGTCGCCTCCGCGCTCTGCGGCGCGGCGTCCGATCCGGCGATGCTGATCGTCTGCCGCCTCGTCCAGGGGCTGTTCGCAGCCTCGATGATCCCGCAGGGCTTCGGCATCGTTCGCCAGGTCTTCCCGGAGGACGAGCTGCCGAAGGCGTTCGGGATGTTCGGCCCGGTGATCGGCGGCAGCGCCGTCCTCGGTCCGGTGATCGGCGGCCTGCTCGTCGACGGGAACCTGTTCGGCGCGGGCTGGCGGATGATCTTCCTCGTCAACGTGCCGCTCGGGATCGCCGCCCTCGCCGGCGGGTCACGGCTTCTGCCCGAGTCGCGTGCGGCCGTGCGGCCGACGCTCGACCTGACGGGCGCCGCGCTGATCAGCGCCTCGCTCGGCCTGATCGTCTATCCGCTGATCGAGGGACGGACGCTCGGGTGGCCGGCATGGACATACGCGATGATCGCCGCGGGCCTCGCCGTGCTCGTCGTGTTCATCGCGGTCGAGCTGCGGCGCGAGCATCGGAACGTGTCGCCGCTGATCACGATGTCGCTGTTCGGCAAGCGCGCCGTCTCGGCCGGGCTCGGCACGATCCTCGTCTTCTTCGGCGGGATGATCGGGCTGATGTTCACGTTCTCGATCTACCTCCAGCTCGGGTTCGGCTACAGCGCGATCGCGGCCGGCGTCGCGTTCATGCCGTGGGCGGCGGGGACTGCCGTGGGCGCCGGTCTCGGCGCCGGGGTGCTCACGCCGAAGTTCGGCCGGCACGCCCTGCACGCCGGACTCGTGCTGATGGGCGCCGGCATCGCAGGCATGCTCGCGGTCGTCGCGACCTCGACGCACCACGTCTCGCTGCTCGCGCTCGCGGGCCCGGAGTTCCTCGCGGGCGCCGGCATGGGCGCCGTGCTCGCGCCGCTCTTCAGCTTCATCCTCGCGGGTGTGGACGACGCCGAGGTCGGCTCGGCCTCGGGCGTCTTGAACGCGGTGCAGCAGCTCGCCGGTGCGGCCGGCATCGCGCTGATCGGGACGCTGTTCTTCTCGGTCGGCTCGAAGCACGGCTTGGCGACGGCGTTCGACCGTTCGCTCTGGGTCGAGCTCGGCGCGATCACCGGCTGTGTGCTGCTCGTGCTCCTGCTGCCGATGACCGCCCGCGCCGAGGAGTTCTGAGCTGCCACGACGCTGAGGTCACCGCCGTCGCCGCGAGCACGAGGACGACGGCGGTGACCGCCACGGTGAGCGAGAACCACACGTCGAGCACGCCGGTGGCGATCACCGAGGAGGCGACGAGGAAGTAGATGCAGGCGATGAACGCCGCGGTCACCTCGCCGCGGCGTTCGTCCGGTGCGAGCTCGTTCAGCTCCTGCTGCGCGTTCAGGAACCCGAACCCGTGACCGACGCCGGCGAGGAGCGCACCGGCGACGAGCAGCACGATCGAGTGCAGCGGTGCGGCGAGCGCGAGCGCGACGAGCCCGAACGCGAGCGCGACGAGCCCGGCGGCCTGCGAGCCTCGGACCCCGTGACGGATCCGCTGCAGGACGAGCTGGGTGACGAAGGACGCCGCGAGCGCGAGCGCGGAGATCGCGCTGAGCACGGCAAGGTTGTGCGAGCCGATCACCGATCCGGCATACGACGGGACGATCGAGAGGTACAGCGCGACAGCCGCCCACACCGTCGCCGCGGTCAGCCCGACGCGAAGGAACGGTCCGAGGAGCTCGCGCGGCACGCGCGGCGGCTGGATGCGCCAGGGCTCCCGGTCGGCGTTGCCCTCATCGGGGATGCGAAGGACGACCGCGGCCGCGACGAACGTTGCGGCGAGACCGACGACGTACGGGAGGCGCAATGGATCCGGCGCCCACTGCGCGAGCAGACCGGCCACCAACGGGCCTGCCGCGCTACCGCCCGCTTGTGCGAGCCCGGCGAACATCGCGGCGCGCCGCCGGTCGGCTTGCGGATCGAGCTCGACGAGCGCCGCCGTCGCAGCGCCGCTGATCATCCCGACGGCGAGCCCCTGGAGACCGCGTGCGACGAAGAGCCACGCGACGTTCTGCGCCGCGAGGAAGACCGCAAGCCCCACCGCTGCCGTCGCGAGCCCCGTGAGGATCACCGGCCGTCGCCCCCACGCGTCCGACAGCCGGCCGAACAGGATGAGCGCCGGCACCAGCACGACGGCGTACGTCGCGAACACCGCTGTCAGCACGAGGCTCGAGAACCCGAAGCGGTCGGCGTACACCGCGTAGAGCGGCGTCGCGAGGTTCGCTCCCGCCATCAGGACGAGCCAGGCACCCCAGACGCGCGTCATGAAGGTCCGCTACCTGCGACAGACGAGGCGCAAACGCTCTCTCGACCTCGAGTAGAGGTTGAGCAAACGTCTCCTCCGTCCGTCCCGGGCGATACGGTCGCGCCGGTCGCATGCGCCGGTTTCTCCTGCTCCCCGTCATCGTGCTCGCCGCCGGCTGCGGCTCGAAAGCCGCCGCTCCTCCCGCGGTCTCGACGCCGACGTTGCGCACGACCACCTCGGCGACAACGACCACGACGACGCCGGCAACCACTGTCAGGAAGCCGAAACCGCCGCCGAAGCTCGTCACCGTGTACTCGACGGCGGGCATCGGCGCGAAGACGACGAAGGCGATCGCCGCGCCGCCGAAGTGGCAGCTCCAGTGGGGCTGGACCTGCCACGGAAAGAAGGGCTCGTTCGCGGTCACGGCCAAGGGCGGCTCGGCCGGGGCGGGCAAGCGGCTCCTCAGCCAGGTCGGGATCGGCGGCGGCGGCCAGCGGGCGTTCCCGGTCAGCGGCACCTTTTCGCTCACGGTGCAGGCAAAAGCCGGCTGCCCGTGGACGTTGAAGATCGTCAAGTAACACGCTTCAGCGGTCGATACGGCTCTCACCGTGTCGAAGCTCGGTCTGCAGCCGCGTGCGGCCATCATCGCCGTCGCCCTCCTGGGCGTGGCGCTCGCCGCCGGAGTCGCCCTCACCGGGTCGGTTAGACCTGCCTATGCCTCCACGGTCTTCTACGTCTCCGAACAGAGCGGCGACGACAACAACGACTGCTCGTCGGCCGGCACCGCGTGCGCGACCATCCAGCACGCGATCGACCTCGCCGGCAGCGTGAGCGGCGACGTCACGATCAACGTCGCTTCCGGCGCGTATCCCGGTAACGGCACCGCGCCGGTGATCACCGTCCCGGACTCGGCCTCGTACTCGTCGCTGAAGATCGTCGGGCCCGGCGCGGCGATCACCGGCGCTGACATGACGGCGCCGGGACCGGTTGTCTCGATCGGTGACGTTCCGACCGAGCTCGACGACCTCTCGATCGGCGACGCGAACCAACAGAGCAGCGGCGACCCGGCAATCGCGACGACGGGCTCGTCGCCGAGCCTGACCCTCGACGGCGTCTACATCCGCCACAACGACGCGAGCTTCGGTGGAGGGCCGACGGCGGTCGGCGGCATCGACCAGAGCGCGCTCGGCGGAACGCTCACCGTCAAGAACTCGACGTTCGACGACAACGTCGGCGTACAGGCGGGCGCAATCGCAAGCGCCGGGACGCTCACGCTCGTGAACGACACCTTCTACGACAACAGCGCGAGCGGCGACGACGGCGTCGCAGTCCTCGCCGGCACAGCCTCGATCACCGCCAGCACGTTCGCAGACAGTGACGGCAGCGCCACGGACGTCATCGGAGCCGATGCGTCGACAACGGTGAGCGATTCGATCCTCGCCGGCAACAACGGTGCGCCCGAATGCGGCGGCACCTCCGGAGTCACCGACGGCGGCAACAACCTCACCGACGACGCAAGCTGCAACTTCGCCGGGACGACCACCGACCCGAGCACGATCTACAACGGCGGCGGCCCGGATCTCGAGGACAACGGCGGGCCGACGAAGACGATCGCGATCGACCCGGCGGGGCCGGCAGTCGGCTCCGGCGGCAGCTGCCCCGCGACCGACGAGCGCGGCGTCCCGCGGCCGGGCTCAGGGTGCGACGTCGGCGCCTACCAGTACACCTCCGGCACGCCGACCGTCACCGGGATCTCGCCGCTCGGCGGCCGCGCGAGCGGCGGCGACACGGTCACGATCACCGGCAGCAGCTTCGAAGCCGTGCCGAGCTCGCTGGACCGGGTGAAGTTCGGCACCGCCAACGCCACGAACGTGACGATCGTCAACGACTCGACGATCACCGCGACCTCACCGTCGGGCACCGACACTGTCGACGTCACCGTCGACGGCTCGTCGACCTCGACGGCCGACCAGTTCACCTACGACTCCACGCCGACCGTCACGGCAGTCTCGCCGACCGGCGGCAAGGCAGCGGGTGGCGACACGGTAACCGTCACCGGCAACGGCTTCTTCACCGCGACCGGCGTCACCGTCGGCGGGGCGAGTGCGACCAACGTGCATGCCAACTCGGACACGTCGCTCACCTTCACGACGCCCCCAGGCACCCCGTCTGCCACGCCCGTGCACGTGATCGTCACGAACTCGAGCGGCAGCTCGCAGGGCGACAGCAACTCGGAGTTCACCTATGACACCACCCCGACCGTCGTCTCGGTGTCGCCGGCCTTCGGCGCGGCCGGCGGCGGCAAGCAGGTCACGATCCAGGGCACCGGCTTCGCGACCGCCTCGGCCGTCGACTTCGGCGGCATCGACGCCTCCAGCTTCACCATCGATTCCGACAACCAGATCACGGCGACCGCGCCGGCCGATCCCTCAGGCGGGATCGTCGACATCACCGTCACGAACGGCAGCGGCACCTCCGCCACCTCGAGCAGCGACACATTCGTCTACGACGCGCAGCCGACGGTGACGAGCGTCTCTCCGGGCGCGGGCGCCGTCGCGGGCGGCGCGTCGATCACGATCATGGGCACCGGGTTCCTCGACGTCTCTGGTGCGGGCGGTGTCCAGGTCGGCGGAACGGACGCGACGAGCTACAACATCGTCTCCGACACGGAGATCACCGCGACGACGCCCGCCGGATCGGGCGGCAGCGCCGACGTGACCGTGACGAACGAGATGGGCACGTCGCCCACGAACGCGAGCGACAAGTTCGTCTACGACGACACCCCGACTGTCACCTCGGTGTCGCCCGCTGCGAGCGGGATCGCGGGCGGCGCCTCCGTCACGATCCACGGCACCGGCTTCCTCGACGTCTCCGGTCCGGCCGGCGTGAAGTTCGGCTCCACCGACGCGGCCGGCTACAGCGTCGTCTCGGACACGCAGATCACGGCGACCGCCCCGGCCGGGAGCGCTGGCGTTGTCGACGTGCACGTGAAGAACGAGACCGGCACGTCGCCGGCGAACGCGAACGACCAGTTCACGTACGACGGCACACCGACCGTCACCGCCGTCTCACCCGGCGCCGGCGCGGCGGCGGGCGGCGACACGATTACAATCACCGGCACCGGCTTCCTGACCGCGACCGGCGTCACGATCGGCGGCGCGAGCGGCACGGGCCTGCACGTCGACTCGGACACGTCGCTGACGGTGACCTCGCCCTCCGGCACCGCGAGCGGCAATCCCGTGCACATCCCGGTCACGAACACGACCGGCACCTCGGCGGGCACGAACGCCGACGCGTTCGTCTACGACACGACGCCCACGGTCACGAGCATCTCGCCGACGGCCGGTAACGCGGCCGGCGGAGACACGGTGACCGTCACCGGCACCGGCTTCCTGACGGCGACCGGCGTGACAGTCGGGGGCGCGGCGGCAACGTCGCTCCACGTCGTCTCCGACACGGCGCTGACGATTCACACGCCCGCCGGCACGGCGTCCGGATCGCCCGTGGACCTCCTCGTCACGAACTCGAGTGGCACTTCGAGCGGCACGGCCGCGGACGGCTTCACCTACGACACGACCCCGACCGTGACCTCCGTCGCTCCCGAGGCCGGCGCAAGCGTCGGCGGCGACACGGTGACGATCGACGGCACCGGCTTCGCCAGCGCGACCGCCGTGCGGTTCGGCAGCACGGCGGCATCCTCGTTCACCGTCGTCTCGGACACGCAGATCACCGCGACGTCCCCGGCGCACACGAGCGGCGCGGTGCACGTGACGGTCACGAACACCGCCGCAACGTCGACTCCGACGGCGAGCGACCTGTTCTTCTACGACGGCGTGCCGACCGTCACCGGCATCGCGCCCGCGTCCGGGCGTGTCGCGGGCGGCACCAGCGTCACGATCACCGGCACCGGCTTCCTCGCGGTCTCCGGCCCGGCCGGGGTGAAGTTCGGCGCCAACGATGCGTCGAGCTACACGGTCGACACGGATACGCAGATCACGGCGACGTCGCCGGCTGGAAGCGGCGGCCCCGCACATGTCACGGTCACGAACGGAAGCGGAACGTCGACGACCTCCGGGAGCGACGTCTTCACCTACGACGCGCTTCCGTCCGTCACCGCGCTCGCCCCGATCGCCGGCTCCACAGCGGGCGGAACGAGCGTCACCATCACCGGCTCGAACTTCTCCGACGTCTCCGGGCCTGCTGCGGTGCAGTTCGGCGGCGTCGACGCGACCGGCTACAGCGTCGACTCGGACAGCCAGATCACGGCAACCGCCCCGGCCGGCTCGCCTGGCTCGGTCGACGTAACGATCACGAACGAAAGCGGCACGTCTGCGATCTCGGGCGACGACGTCTTCACATACGACGACCCGCCCACCGTCACGGCGGTTGCCCCCGCGGCCGGCAAGGCGGCGGGCGGCTTCACGGTGACCGTCACCGGCACCGGGTTCCTCTCCGCAACCGGCGTCACGTTCGGGGGTGTCTCGGGCACAGGTGTGAACGTCACCTCCGACACGTCCCTCACCGTGACCGCGCCGGCGCACATGGGCTCGCCGACCCCGGTCGACGTCGTCGTGACGAACGTTGCCGGCAGCTCCGCCACTTCGAACGCCGACCACTTCACCTATGACACGACACCGACCGTCACCGCGGTCGCACCCGTCGCCGGCAAGGCGGGCGGCGGCACGAGCGTCGCCGTCACGGGAACAGGCTTTCTCACCGCGACCGGCGTGACCTTCGCCGGTGTCGCCGGCAGCTCGCTGAACGTCGTGTCCGACACGTCGCTCACCGTGACGGCGCCCGCGCACTCGGCGTCTGCAACGCCGGTCGACGTCGTCGTGGCGAACACCACCGGCTCGTCGGCGACCTCGAGCGCGGACGAGTTCACGTACGACACGACACCGACCGTGACATCCGTCTCGCCGAGCGCCGGCAAGGCGGCCGGCGGCGACACGGTGACGATCCACGGCACCGGCTTCTACGACACGACGGGCGTCGCCTTCGGCGAGACCGCTGTCTCGAGCTACACCGTCGACTCCGACTCCCAGATGACGGTGACGGTTCCCGCAGGCACTGCGTCGTCGACGCCGGTCGACGTCGTCGTCACGAACAACACCGGCTCGTCGGCGACGTCGAACGCCGACCACTACACGTATGACGGCACGCCGACGGTCACCGCCGTGTCGCCGGGCGCCGGGCGCGCCGCCGGCGGCACGAGCGTCACCGTCACGGGCACCGGCTTCCTGACCGCGACGGGCGTGACGTTCGGCGGCACGGCGGCCACCGGGTTGAGCATCGTCTCCGACACGCAGCTCACCGTCACGGCTCCCGCGGGCACGCCGTCCGCGACGCCGGTGGACGTGGTCGTCACGAATGCGACCGGTTCGTCGGCGACCGGAAGCTCCGACGAGTTCACGTACGACACG
The DNA here is from genome assembly GCA_035651895.1 of Gaiellaceae bacterium. GTDB lineage: Bacteria > Actinomycetota > Thermoleophilia > Gaiellales > Gaiellaceae > PALSA-600. Next base: position 157,641 of record DASREW010000021.1, on the reverse strand, counting down.
ACGCCGACCGTGGCCACGGTCACGCCCGCTGCCGGCAAGGCGGCAGGCGGTGACTCGGTGACCCTGACGGGCACCGGATTCCTCTCCGCGACCGGCGTGAAGTTCGGCGGCATCGCGGCGACCGGGCTCGACGTCGTGTCCGACTCGATCCTCACCGTGACTGCGCCGGCCGGAACTGCGTCGACGACACCGGTCGACGTCCTCGTCACGAACACGAGCGGCACCTCGTCGGCCACCGGCGCAGACCACTTCACCTACGACGGCACGCCGACGGTCACCGCCGTCTCGCCCGCCACGGGCAAGGCGGCCAGCGGCACGAGCGTCACCGTCACCGGCACCGGCTTCCTGACCGCCTCGGGCGTCACCTTCGGCGGCACCCCCGGCACGTCGCTCGATGTCGTCTCCGACACGCAGCTCACCGTGACCGCACCCGCACACTCGGCGTCGGCGACACCCGTCGACGTGGTGGTCACGAACGAGACCGGATCGTCGGCGACGACGAACGCCGATCACTTCGTCTACGACACGACTCCCACCGTGACGTCGATCTCGGCGACCGACGGCCCGCTCGGCGGCGGCACGTCGGTCACCATCCACGGCACCGGCCTCGCCGACACGACCGGGGTCGTGTTCGGCGCTGTGCCCGCCACCTTCACCGTCGTGTCGGACACGCAGGTGAACGCAACCTCGCCCGCGCAGTCGTCGGGCGGGGTGGTCGACATCACCGTCGGCAACACGTCGGGCAACTCGTCGCCGGTTGCCGCCGACGAGTTCACCTACGACGACGTCCCGACCGTCACGAGCGTGTCGCCCGTCGCCGGCAAGGCGGGCGGCGGCACGAGCGTCACCGTCACGGGCACGGGTTTCCTGACCGCGACCGGAGTGACGTTCGGCGGCAATGCCGGCGCCTCGCTGAACATCGTCTCCGACACGCAGCTCACCGTGACCGCGCCCGCGCACGCCGCGTCGCCCACGCCGGTCGACGTCGTCGTCACGAACCCGACCGGCTCGTCGCCGACCTCGGCCGCCGACCACTTCGTCTACGACACGACTCCCACGGTCACGTCGGTGTCGCCGGCGTTCGGCCCACTCGCCGGAGGCACCACCGTGACGATCACGGGAACGGGCTTCACCGACGCGAACACGGTCAAGTTCGGCGCGCTGAACGCGAGCGGTTACACGGTCGACTCCGACACGCAGATCACCGCGACGTCGCCCGCCCAGGCGAGCGGCGGCGTGGTCGACGTGACGGTGGCGAACACGAGCGCGACGTCGAGCACGGGCGCCGCCGACCACTTCGCGTACGACGCCGCGCCGACGGTCACTGCGCTCTCGGTGCATGCAGGCAAGGCAGCGGGCGGCACGACCGTGACGGTGACGGGTACCGGCTTCCTCACGGCCACCGGCGTGACGTTCGGCGGCACTCCCGGCACCTCGCTCAACGTCGTGTCCGACAGCTCGCTCAGCGTGGTCGCGCCGGCGGGAAGCGGCACCGTCGACGTCGTCGTCGCGAACTCGACCGGCTCGTCGCCGACGTCGGCCGCCGACGACTTCACCTACGACGGAACGCCGATGGTCACCGGCGTCTCGCCAGGCGCAGGGAAGGCTGCGGGCGGAACGACGGTCACGGTGACGGGCACCGGCTTCCTGACCGCGACCGGCGTCACCTTCGGCGGCGTGGCAGGGACCTCTCTCGACGTCACCTCCGACGGCTCGCTCACCGTGGTCGCGCCCGCGGGCAGCGGCACCGTCGACGTCGTCGTCGCGAATACCACCGGCGCCTCACCGACCTCGGGCTCGGACAGCTTCACGTACGACACGACGCCGACGGTCACCGCGGTGTCGCCGGTCGCCGGCTCGACAGGCGGCGGCACGTCGGTGACGATCACGGGCACCGGGTTCCTGACCGCGACCGGGGTCAGCTTCGGCGGAACGAGCGCAGCGGGCTTCAGCGTCGACTCCGACACGCAGATCACCGCAACCTCGCCGGTGAAGACGGCGGGCCAGGTGCACGTGCAGGTGACGAACTCGACCGGCACATCCACGGCGAGCGGGAGCGATCACTTCACCTTCGACACGGCGCCAACCGTGACCGCTGTCTCGCCGAGCGCCGGGCCGGCAGCAGGCGGGACGAGCGTCACGATCACGGGCACTGGCTTCCTCACCGTCTCCGGAGCCGCCGGTGTCGAGTTCGGCGGCGTCGACGCGACGAGCTACACGGTCGACTCGGACACGCAGATCACCGCGACTACCCCCGCGGCCTCCGCCGGCACGGTCGACGTCACCGTCACGAGCGGCAACGGCACGTCGTCCGCGACGGCGGCCGACCACTTCACCTATGACGCGGCGCCGAGTGTCACAGCGGTCTCACCGGGTGAGGGACCGGACGGCGGCGGCACGACGGTGACTGTCACCGGCACCGGGTTCCTGACTGCGACCGGCGTCACGTTCGACGGCACTGCGGGAACCTCGTTGCACGTGACCTCCGACACATCGCTCACGATCGTCGCGCCCGCCGGCACCGCATCCGCCACGCCGGTCGACGTCGTCGTCACCAATCCGAGCGGCTCGTCCGCAACTTCGAGCGCCGACCACTACACCTACGACGCGCAGCCCACCGTGACGTCGGTCTCGCCGGGTGCCGGCCGGGCGGCGGGGGGCACGACGGTAACGCTCACCGGCACCGGCTTCCTCACCGCGACCGGCGTCAGGTTCGGCGCGACGAGCGCCTCGTTCGCGGTCGACTCCGACACGCAGATCACCGCAACCGCGCCGGCACACTCGGCGGGAACGGTGGACGTCACGGTGTCGAGCTCGAGCGGCACGTCGTCGACGGGCGCCGCAGACACGTTCACGTACGACACGACGCCGACCGTCACCGCGGTGTCGCCCTCCGCCGGCAACGCGGGCGGCGGCGATGTCGTCACCGTGACCGGCACCGGCTTCCTGACCGCGACGTCGGTCAGCTTCGGCGGGGTCGTCGGCAGCTCGCTGACGGTCGACTCCGACACCTCGCTCACCGTCACGGCCCCCAGCGGTGTGGCATCGTCGACGCCGGTCGACATCGTCGTCACCAACACGGCCGGCTCCTCGGCGACCACGAGCGCGGATCACTACACCTACGACGGAACGCCCGCCGTGACATCCGTCTCGCCCGCGTTCGGAGCGCTGGCGGGCGGCACGATCGTGACGGTCCACGGCACCGGCTTCCTGACCGCGACGGGCCTCCACTTCGGCGCGAACGCGGCGACCGGCGTCACGATCGTGTCCGACACACAGCTGACCGCGACCGCGCCGGCGCAGTCGTCCGGTGGCGTCGTCGACGTCACGGTCACGAACGCGGCCGGCACCTCGCCCACCGGCGCGTCTGACCACTTCACCTACGACGGCACGCCGACCGTCTCAGCGGTCTCGCCGGCGATCGGCAACGCTGCGGGCGGCTCGACCGTGACCGTGACCGGCACCGGCTTCCTGACTGCGACCGGCGTGAAGTTCGGCACGACCAGCGCAACGGGCGTCACCATCGTGTCCGACACACAGCTGACTGCGACTGCGCCGAATCACTCCGCCGGCCAGGTCGACGTGACCGTGACGAACTCGACGGGCACGTCCGCGACGAACGGCTCCGACCAGTTCACGTATGAGAACGCCGCGACGGTCAGCGGCGTGTCGCCGCAGAGCGGTACGACGACCGGCGGCACGTCTGTGACCGTCACCGGCACCGGCTTCCTCGACGCAAGCGCCGTTACGTTCGGCGGCGTCGCAGCGACGGGCTTCTCGATCGACTCGGCGACGCAGATCACCGCCACTGCGCCCGCGCACGCCGCGGGCAACGTCGACGTGGTCGTGACGAACGGCGTCGGCTCGTCCACCACGTGGGCCGCGGACACGTTCACCTACGGCGTGCCGGCGGTGACCGCACTCTCGACGCGATCGGCCGGGACTGCCGGCGGGGGCAGCGTGACGATCACCGGCAGCCGGTTCCTGCACGCAACCGGCGTCGAGTTCGGCTCGACGAGCGCCTCGTTCTCGGTGGTCTCGGACACGCAGATCACGGCGACCGTGCCGGCGGGCTCGGCGGGCGTCGTCGACGTGACGGTGCTCGATGCCGCGGGCGCGTCCGCCACGAACGGGGCCGACACATTCACGTACGACACCACGCCGACGGTCGCGTCGGTCTCGCCGGCGATCGGCAGCGCAGCCGGAGGCACGACCGTCACGATCACCGGCACCGGCTTCCTGACCGCAACCGGCGTGAAGTTCGGCGCCGCCAGCGCGACGGGCGTCAACGTCGTGTCCGATACGCAGCTGACCGCGACCGCTCCGGCGCATGCCGCCGGCCAGGTCGACGTGACCGTGACGAACTCGACAGGCACTTCCACGACGAGCGCCTCTGACCAGTTCACGTACGAGAGCGCAGCGACGGTGAGCGGCGTCTCGCCGCAGAGCGGCGCGACGAGCGGCGGCACGTCGGTCACGATCACCGGCACCGGCTTCCTCGACGTGAGCGGCGCGGCCGGAGTGACCTTCGGCGGGGTCGCGGCGACGGGCTACACGGTCGATTCGGCGACCCAGATCACCGCCACCGCGCCGGCTCATGCCGCGGGCAACGTCGACGTCGTCGTCACGAACAGCGTCGGCAGCTCGACAACCTCGTCTACCGACACGTTCACCTACGGCGCGCCGTCGGTCACGACGATCTCGGCGCGGTCGGGCGGGGCTGCCGGCGGCGGCAGCGTCACGATCACCGGGACGCGCTTCCTGCACGCAACCGACGTTCGCTTCGGCTCGACCAGCGCGCCGTTCTCCGTCGTGTCCGACACGCAGATCACCGCGACCGTCCCGGCCGGGTCGACCGGCGTCGTCGACGTCACGGTCGTGAACAGCGCCGGCACGTCCGCTGCGAGCTCGGCCGACACCTACACCTACGACGTTCCGACGGTCTCGTCTCTTTCGCCGAGCGACGACGTCTCCGCCGGCGGCACGACCGTCACCATCACCGGAACGAACTTCACCAACGCGACGGGAGTCGACTTCGGCGCGACGGCGGCGGCCGGCTTCACGGTCGACTCCGACACGCAGATCACGACGACGACACCTCCGGGCTCCGCCGGAACGGTCGACGTGACGGTCACGAACGGCGCCGGCGCGAGCGCGACGGTTGCAGGCGACCAATGGACGTACGACGTGACCCCGACGACGATCACCGTCGCCACGGGCACCGCGTACGTCGGCCAGGCGGCCGTCGTCACGGCGACGGTGTCGCCTGCTCCGGACGGTGGCACCGTCGCGTTCAGCGCCGACGGCGACCCGATCAGCGGCTGCGACACGCAGGCCGTCGGCGCAGGCAGCGCGCAGTGCACCTTCACTCCGGCCGCGACCGGAACGCTCGCGATCACCGCGGTCTACAGCGGCGACGCCGACTACGCGACGAGCACGACCGCAACGGAGTCCGACGAGGTCGTCGACGACGCACCGCCGCCGTCTTCGTCTTCGTCCTCGTCCTCGTCGCCGTCGAACGAGCAGGCAGCGCCGTCGACGCCGGCGCCGTTCGACGGCGCCACTCGCTCGATCCTGGCGGGCGTGGCCGGCACGCTCTCCCTGCCGGTCGCGGTCGGTGACGGCAGCGACACGAGCCCGCCCGTGCTGATCACCGTCAGCTGGGACGCCGACGCGCTCGGGGTGCCTGCGTCGCTCGCGCTGGCGCCGTCCCGCGCACCCGCTTCGCGCGGCCTGCGCGCCGGGTCGAGTGCGGCATCGATCATCGTGCGCGACACCGCCGGCAGCGAGATCACCAGCTTCGGCTCGCCGGTGCGGGTCACCTTCGACAACGTGCCGCTCGGCTTCGTGCCGACGACGTCCGAGGATGGCATCGCCTGGCAGCGCATTCCGCGGCTCACCGGTGCGCAGCTGCCGGCGGGCCAGCAGACCGGCTTCACGCGCCGGGGCGAGGTCGTCACCGTGTACTCACGCCACGCGAGCTTCTACGCGGTGCAGAAGGAGCTCCCGCTGAACGTGGAGAGCATCCGGGCGACGCTTCTTCGCCGCCACCACACGCTCGCGGTCGCGCTGAACACCGGCGAGATCACGCACGTCGAGCTCACGCTCTACGACGTGAACGACCGGCAGCTGAAGGCGTGGCACTGGTGGCTGTTGAAGCCCGGCGAGCAGACGCTCCGCCTGCTCGTCGGGAACGCCGTCATCAAGGGCCACCCGGTGACGATGACGGTCGAGGCTCTGAGCGCGAACGGCCTGCAGGAAGACCTGCTCCGCCGCGTGATCGTCGCGAACTAGGCGAACAGCACGCGGACTGCGTCGTTCCGGCTGTGCACGTCGAGCCGCGCGAAGGCGTGCTCGAGGTGCTTCTCCACCGTGCGGACGCTGAGGTACAGCTCGGCCGCGATCTCTCCATCCGTAAAGCCGCGCGCGACGAGACCGAGGATCTCCGCCTGGCGAGCAGTCAGGCCGAGCGCCCGCACGCGTTCGGGATCAGGCGCGAGCCTCGTCTCCTCGAGCAGCAGCAGCGGAGGCTCGCCGTCGACGACGCGCACGAGCAACCGCGCGTCGTCGCGCTCGTACGTGCCTGCGTCGGGAACGTCACCGCCGAACCACGACTCGAGCAGCTTCGACCGGAATGCCGGTCGCCCGTTTCGCTCGAGCGCAACGACCTCCTTGCCGGGCAGGCCGCGCTCGAATGCGTCGAGCCGCGAGCGAGCTTCGCCGCGGGTCACCACGTTCCGATACGCGGCCGCGAGGTGGGGACGAACGACGTCCAGCAGGACGAGGTCGCGCTTCGTGTAGCTGCGGCGGTCGCGTGTGAACGCGATGCCGACGATCGTCTCCCCCGGCTCGACGATCATCGCGGCGAGGTCTTCGGCGCCGAGCGGTCGGAAGAAGTCGGCGTAGATCTCGAGCGAATGGAACGCGCGAGCGCTCACGAAGTCGGAGATCTTGTGCGTGCGCGTGTCGCCGGTCGCACCGACGTAGGCGACGATCGGGTGCTGGTCGACGAGCCGGTCGAGCTGCGCCGCGAGCTCGGGCCCCAGATAGCCGGGAGGCGAGGTGACGGCGCGCACGGCGTGCTGCTGCACGTCGACCTCGTTCCAGCCGACGCCGTCGCACGGAACGAGCTCGTGCAGCGTCTGCACCGCGAGCTCCGCGAGCTCGGTCACGTCGTCGGCGCGATGCCAATCGGCGGCGACGGCGAACGCCTGCCGCAAATCGGTCTCCGTGAGCACTGACGTCCGCCCCACGACTCTTGTGAGATTACGTACAAGTACGCATTCCGTCTAGAGCCGCCCGGTGCCAGCGTTCACGTGGCATGGCGTCGAAGGGTGCGCTGCTCGTTGCGGTGGTGGTGGGGGTCACGGTGCTCGGGCTCGCACGGGCGCAGCCGGCCGTGTCCTTCTCGGCGGTGACGGTGACGCGCTTCGACGATCCGTCCGGACCCGGCTCGTGCCCGACCAGCTGCTCGCTCCGGCAGGCGCTGCTCTCGATCGACGCCGGCGGCACGATCACGCTGCCCGCCGGGACGTACACGCTCACCCGCGGCAACGATCTCTTCGCCTCCGACGTCACGATCGTCGGCGCGGGCGCGCGCTCGACGATCATCGACCAGACGGTGGCGCAGGAGCGCGTGCTCGAGGTGGACAACGGCACGGTGTCGATCACCGGCGTGACGCTCACCGGCGGCGACGGCGTCGCGATTGCCGACAGCGAGGACGGCGGCGGCATCTGGACGAACACCGGCACAACGCTCGATCTGAACGACTCGACCGTGACCGGCAACTCCGCAAGCGAGTTCGGCGGCGGCGTCTATGCGCAGGGCGACCTGAACATCGACGGCAGCACGATTGCCGACAACACCTCGAGCGCGGGCGCCGGAGTGAACTTCGTGGGCGGCACCGCCACAATCGTCAACTCGGCGATCAGCGGCAACGACGCGACCGGGCCGGGCGCATCAGACGCGTCGGGGTCGGCAGGGGGGGTGTTCGCATCCGGCCCGACAACGCTGACGAACGACACGATCGCGGACAACGAGGCCGACTTCGCGGAGGGAATCGACATTCTCAACACCGCGACCGTCTCGGCGACCAACACGATCGTCGCCGGGCCGACCTCGACCCTGTGCTTCAACCCGCTCGACGACCTGGGACACAACATCGCCTCGGACACGAGCTGCACCGGGACTGCATCCGACCCGCTTCTCGGGTCGCTGCAGGACAACGGCGGCGAGACGGACACGCTCCTGCCCGGCGCCGGCAGCCCGGCGATCGACAACGGCGACGACGGTGCCTGTCCCACGACCGACCAGCGCGGGATCTCGCGGCCGCAAGGCGCGCACTGCGACGTCGGCTCGGTCGAGGTTGCGGCTTCCGGGCCACCGACAGCGAGCGCGGCGTTGTCGATGGTGCATGCGTCGCCCTCGTCGGTGATCGCCGACGGGAGCTCGACGTCGACGATCACGGTCACGCTCTACGACACGAACGGCGACCCGATGAGCGGCAAGACGGTCACGCTGCAGGCGAACGGCGGTTCATCGGCGATCTCGGCGGCGAGCGGCCCGACATCGGCGAGCGGCGTCGTCACGTTCGCCGTCTCCGACTCGGTCGCGGAGAGCGTGGTGTACACGGCGACGGATGCGACCGACGGCGTCACGATCACACAGACCGCGACCGCGACGTTCACCGCGCCGGTGGCCGCAGGCGGCGGCGGAAGCACACCATCGTCGCCGACACCGGCGCCGGCGCCGACTGCGGTGGTCGTCCCGCCCGCACCGACCGCTTCGTTCACGTACGCCGTGAGCGGTGACACGGTGACCTTCGACGCGTCAGCCTCCCGAGCCGGAAGCGCGGACTTTCCGATCGCCGTGTACGAGTGGAACTTCGGCGACGGCACGCCGTTCATCGAAGGGGTCTCGCCGAGGACGACTCACACGTTCGCCACGTTCAAGAGCTACTCGGTGACGCTGACTGTGGTGGAGGCACAGTCGATCGCCTCTGCGTCGGTAACCGAACCGGTGACGATTCCCGTTCCGCCGCTGCACGTGACGTTCGGGTACCAGCCCGCGACGCCGTGGGTCGGTGCCAAGGTCACGCTCACGGCGAACGCCACCGGCGGTGCGGACGGCAGAGTTGCCTACACGTGGAGCTTCGGCGACGGCGACCGCGGTACCGGCCCGCGAGCGATTCACACCTTCGACACGGAAGGAAACCGCCGGATCACTGTGACCGCGACGGAGGGGGCGCAGAGCGCGAGCCACACGGAGGAGATCTACGTTCGCGACGTGCCTGCGTTCGGACGTTCGGTCACCGGGGCGGTCGAGGTGCTGCGGCAGTTCGGGCCAGGCATGGACGATCCGTCCGGGCCCGCCGACTCGGGACTCACCGTCTTCCTCGGCGGTGCCCGCGTGCCGAGCGCGACCACGACTACCGACGCCAACGGCTCGTATCGCTTCACCGGCCTCCCCGCCGCAGCAAGCGACGCCCACGGCAACGTTCCCCGCACCTCGATCACCGTCAGAAACGACCACCACGAAACGATCGGCGGCACCGATGAAGACGGCGGCGGCATCCCCTTCAACGACAGCACTCCCGGCATCACCGCCGAACCGACGATCACCGTCGCACCGGCCGCCGACGACCTCCTGATCAAGGGGACCGTCACCCCACCGACAACGACTGCCAAGCCGCCGCCGTCAATCACCGTCACTGCCGAAAGCCTCGACGGGACGACACTCGTCGGCCAAACCAGCGCCACAAGCCACGGTTACGGCCTCTACCGCCTCGTCCTCCCGAAAGGCGCCGACGGCGGCGGCATCCGTCTCACGCTCAAAGAGAACGGCACTGTTGTCGACAGGCACGACCTGGACTTCTTCGGCCCCGTCCACACGACCATGCCGAAGCCCGGCCAAGAGCTCGCCGCCCCGGACCTACACGCCGTCTTCCCGGTCGCCGCCTACGGCCGTTCGGTCACAGGCAATGTGGAAGTACTGCGGCCATTCGGTCCTGGCAAAAGCGATCCGTCCGTTCCGGCGGCGGGCGTGCGCGCGTGGCTCGGCTACGGAACGGCAGGTGGTGTGTTCACGAGCACGACCACCAACGCCAACGGCGTCTATCGCTTCGCCGATCTCGCCGCACCGAACACGAGCCACGGCCCACCCCGCACCGCGATCACCGTCACCGACGAACACAACCGCGCGCTCGGCGCGCACGGCGGCGACGGCAGTGGTGTCGTCCTCAATACCGAGGATCCCGGTGTCACGAGCGAGCCGACGATCGGCATCGCACCGGCGAGCGGCGACCTTCTGATCGCAGGCACCGTCGTCGCGCCCGCCGAGACACCGAAGGTGTTGCCGAGGATCACCGTGCGCGCCGAAGGCTTCGACGGCACCGCCGTCGTCAGCCAAACCGCCGAGTCGAGCAAGCGCTTCGGCGGCTACCGACTCGATCTCCCGCAAGGCGCAAACGTCAGCCGCGTTCATCTCAGCCTCGTGGAGGGGACCACTGACGTCGACGCGGCCGACATCGACTTCTTCGGGTCCGGTCGATACGCACAACCCAAGCCGGGCCAGGAGCTCAGCGCGCCCGACCTGCATGCGGTCTTCCCGATCACGGCTGACGGCCGTTCGGTCGTCGGCGCGGTCGAGTTGCTCCTGCCGTTCGGGCCGGGCATGAGCGATCCGTCCGGGCCGGCCGGCAGCGGGCTCACCGTCTTCCTCAGGGGCACCCGTGTCGCGAGCGCAACGGCCACCACCGACGCCGACGGGGACTACCGCTTCACCAACCTCCCCGCTGCCCCCGGAACCCCCACCGGCAGCGTGCCGCGCACCACCATCACCGTCCGAAACGACCACCACCAGACGATCGGCGGCACCGGCGGGAACGGCAGCGGCGTTCCGTTCAACAACGACACCCCCGGCATCACCGCAGAACCGACCATCACGGTCGCACCGGCCGTCGACGACCTCTTGATCAAGGGCACGGTCACCCCGCCGGCCACGATCCGGGATCCTCGCCCCACTATCACCGTCACGGCCGAGAGCTTCGACGGCACGGTGCTCGTCAGCCAAACCAGCGCAACGAGCCACGGCTACGGCCTCTACCGCCTCGCGCTCCCCAAGGGCGCCGACGGGGGTCGCATCCACCTCACGCTCGAGGAAAACGGCACCGTGGTCGACAGCCGCGACATCACCTTGTTCGGAGCGCACCCGCTTCCCGATCCAGGCGAGGAACTCGCTGCGCCAGACCTCCACGGCTGACATAGAGAAGCCCCGTCGCCGGGGCTTCTCCGTAGCAGGCCTGTAAGCCGGATTCTGTCGAGGGTGACCATCCCTCTTATGCAGCTACCCGGGCCCTCGGCGGGCAGCGTCGGCGGGCCCTGTTCGCCTTGCACCGGACGGGGTTTGGCAAGCCGCCGCGTCACCGCGACGCTGGTGGGCTCTTACCCCACCGTTTCACCCTTACCGCGGACGTCTCCGGAGATACGTCCGAGGCGGTGTCCTTTCTGTTCCACTTTCCGTCGGCTTTCGCCGCCTCCCTCTCGGGAGCGTCCTGCCCTGCGGTGTCCGGACTTTCCTCGACGCCCTGCCGAAGCGAGGCGCCGCGGTCACCCGGCCTGCGTGACGCATTCTAGCCCTGTTTGCAGGGCGTTCTCGTCCGCGAGCTGACTGCCGCACTCGGGGCAGAACACGCTGCCGCCCTGCGCGTGCATGACGAACTCGCCGCACGCGAGACACTCGAGCGAGGCGCCGCGCAGCAGCGCGACGAGCTCCTGGTCGAGCGACCGATGGAGTGCGACGAGCTCCACTACAGCTCCCGGAAGACCCCCACGACGCGGCCGAGGATCTGCACGTGCCGCGGATAGAGCGGCTCCATCGTCGGGTTCTCCGGCTGCAGGCGGATGCGGTCCTTCTCGCGGTAGAACGTCTTCACCGTCGCCGAGTCGAGCGCCTCGTCGTCGCCGGCGAGCGCGACGACGATCTCGCCGTTCCGCGCGTCCTGCGTGCGCTGCACGATCACGAGGTCGCCGTCGAGGATGCCCGCCTCGATCATCGACTCGCCCTTCGCGCGCACGATGAAGTCGCCCTTCGTGAAGCTCGGCATCGGGACGTACTCCTCGATGTTCTGCTCGGCGAGCAGCGGACCGCCGGCGGCGATCTCGCCGAGGATCGGCAGGCGTGTCACGTCGCCGATCTCGACGACGTTGTCGGGCTCGCGCCGCTCGCGGCCGAGCAGCTCCAACGCACGCGGCTTCGTCGGGTCGCGCTTCAACAGGCCCGCGCGCTCGAGGTTCGCGAGGTGCGCGTGCACCGTCGAGGGCGAGGCGAGCCCTACCTGCTCGCCGATCTCGCGCACGGTCGGCGGGTAGCCGTGCCGGTCGACGTACTCGACGAGGTAGTTCCAGATCTCCTGTTGGCGGGCGGTGAGCAAGAAACGCTCCTCGGGGTCGCGGACGGGGACGAACGTGTGTTCGCCATCAGGGTAGAGAGTCCTGCGGACGTCGTCAAGCGCGGCTGGGAGACTCGGGCGACTGACCGTCCCGCGCCCCACCCGCTCGCTCCGGCCGCTGCTCGTCCTCGAGATCCCGTTCGGGCAGCACGAGCTCGACAGCCCCGTCGTCGAAGCCCGCCGGCTCTTCTCCGAGACCTTCGGGACGTTCCTGCTCGTCCTCGTCGCCGCCGGCGGCCCGATCGTCGGCGCGCTGAGCAACGGCGCGGTCAGCCGTCCGGCCGCCGTCAGCGCGCCCGGGCTGATGGTGCTCGCGATCATCCTCTTCATGGGCGCGGTGTCCGGCGCGCACCTGAACCCCGCCGTGACCTTCGCGTTCGCGCTCCGCGGCGACTTCCTCTGGCGGCGGGTGCCGGGCTACGTCGCCGCACAGCTCGCCGGCGGCGCGCTCGCCTCGCTGTTCCTCTGGGCGGTGCTCGGCCGCGGCGGTGCGACGCTGCCCGGCCCCGGGATCGCCGACTGGCAAGCGGCGCTGATCGAGCTCGCGCTCACCGTCGGGCTCGTCAGCACCATCCTCGGCACCGCGTCGAAGGCGCAGAACGTCGGCCCGCTGTCGGCGGTCGCGGTCGGGGGCTACGTCATCCTCGCGGGGCTGTGGGCGAGCCCGGTCAGCGGCGCCTCGATGAACCCCGCGCGCAGCTTCGGCCCGGCGCTCGTGCTCGGACACTTCGCGCATTTCTGGCCGTACGTCGCCGGTCCGTTCGCGGGCGCGGCGCTCGCCGTTGCGATCGCATTCGTCCTGCGCGGCCCGGGCGGCGATCCGGGCGGCGTGCTCGCCGCGCGCGGCTCGCTCGAATGACCGAAGCCGCCCTCGAGGCGGCTTCGGCAGTCATGCGCTGGAGAGGACTTGAACCTCCACGACCGCAATGGCCACTAGGCCCTCAACCTAGCGCGTCTACCAATTCCGCCACCAGCGCGTGGAGCGGCATTGTAGCCTGGGTCCATGGCCGACGACTGGCGCGTCACGATCACCCTCGAGAGCGACGACGACGCGAACGGCGTGCTGCGCATCCTGCACAAGCGGGACGTGCAGGACGCGCTCGGCAGCCGCGTCGCCGTTTCGAGCGACGGCCCGCACCTCTTCCTCTACGCCGACACGCGCCGCGCCGCCGAGGCGGGCGAACGGGCGCTTCGCGAGGTCCTCGGCGAAGAGGGCTTGCGCGGCACGCCGGAGCTCACGCACTGGCACCCGGTCGAGGAACGGTGGGAGTCCCCGGACGTCCACCTCTCGGATGCCGAAGAGCACCAGCGGCTCGAGGCCGAGGAGACAGAGGAATCGCTCGAGGAGAACGTCGCCGAGTGGGAGGTGCGAGTCGAGCTCGCCTCGCACCGCGACGCCGAGGAGTTCGCGAAGCGGCTCGAGGACGAAGGCGCAACCGTCACACGGCGCTGGCGCTACCTGCTCGTCAGCGCGAACGACAGCGACGACGCGAACGCGCTCGCGAAGCGCATCGAGGCCGAGGCGCCCGAGGGGGCGACGGTGCACGTCGAGCCGGGCGCGGGGCTCGCGTGGGAGCTCATGCCGCGCAACCCGTTCGCGATCTTCGGCGGCCTCGCCGGCTAGCCGCGGTTACTCGATCGGCGTCAGCTCGCGCTCGAGCGTCTCGCGCTCCGGCTCGAGCCACGGCGGCAGCGACAGGCTCTCACCGAGTGTCTCGGCCGGCTCGTCGACGAGGAAGCCGGGACCGTCGGTCGCGATCTCGATCAGCATCCCGTCAGGCATGCGGAAGTAGACCGAGCGGAAGTACTTGCGGTCCTGCACCGGCGTCGGGCGAAGGCCGACCTCGGTCAGGCGCTCCAGCCATTCCTGCTCCGCCTCGTCGGTGGCGACGCGCCACGCGATGTGATGCGTCAGGCCCGGCCCGATCAGCGCCGGCTCCTCGACCGGCTCCGCGAACGTGATCGGAGCGTCCTCCGCGAACACGCCCGCGTACAGCACGGGGTTGCCGATCACGACGACGTCGGCGAGCCGCGGCTGCTCGCCCGGGAGCAACCGCAGCCGCAGGCCGTCGGGATCCTGCACCTCGACCGGCTCGGAGACGTTCGGCGTCTCGAGCCCGATCGACTCGAGCGTGCCGCGGCCGCTGCGGCCGTGATCGGCACGCGGCCATTCGAAGAACGTCAACAGCGTCCCGGGGCTGCCGCCCTCGTCGCCGAAGTAGAGGTGGTAGCTGTGCGGGTCGTCGAAGTTGACCGTCCTCTTGACCAGCGCGAAGCCGAGCTGCCGGTAGAAGTCGAGCGTCTGCTGCGCGTCGGAGCAGACACACGTCACATGGTGCAGACCCGCCAACTGCATCGCGGGAATGTAACTGCCCGTTACTGCAGCAAGCGGAACAGCAGGATCGTGTTCCCGAAGAACAGGACCGCGACGAGGATCGTCAGGCGCGTGAGGTTCCGCTCGACGATGTGCGTGCCGCCCTGCGAGGCCGGCGTGAAGCCCATCCCGCCGAGGCCGGTATCGCGGCCCGAGTGCATGAGGATGAGCCCGACGAGCGCGGCGGCGAGCAGGACGTGGATGACCGAGAAGACGGGAAGCACGACCGGAAAGGTAGCTAAGCCTCGGCCGCGTCGAGGATCGCGCGAACGAGGTCGCCCGCGATCTGATCCTTCGTCACGTACCCCGCGACACCCGCAGAACGAGCCCGCGACACGTCATGCGGCGCATCGGAGCCGGTCAGGACGATCACGCGGGTGTCGGGCGTCTCGGTGCGGATCGCGAGCGCCGCCTCGATCCCGTCCATGACGGGCATCGCGATGTCCATCAGGACGACGTCAGGCTGCTCGTCGCGGACGAGCTCGACCGCCGAGCGGCCGTCGGTGGCGCGGCCGACGACGCGAATCCGGCCGTCGGTCGACAGGATCGCCTCGAGGGCTTCCGCGAAGAGACGCTGGTCGTCGGCGATCACGACACGAACCATCTACGCACTAAGGTAGTCGTCATCGACGAGGCGACCGCACGCGGGAAGATCCACGACCTGCTCCTGACCGGCGACAACCGGCTCAAACAGGGCGTTTCCGCCGAGAAAATCCGGCAGAGCTACGAGCAGGCGCTGGCGGTCGCCCGCGAGGCCGGCCTCGAGGAGAGCGTGCGGCCGCTCGTCGAGATCAGGCTCGCCGACCTCCAACGGCTCGCTCCAGAATCGCCTCCACCTTCTCCGCCTGACGCCTGACGTCGTGCTCGGCCGCGGCGGCCCGCGCCGCCTCGTTCGGCGAGGGGAGCGTCGAGGCGGTCTCGAGTGCGCGGACGAGCTCGTCGCCGTCGAGCGGATCCACGAGCACGCCCGCCTCGGGTGGGACGAACTCGGGCGGGCCGCCGACGCGGGTGGCGACGACCGTCCGGCCGCAGGCCATCGCCTCGAGCACCGCCTGCCCGAACGGCTCGACCAGCGCGGGCGCGCACACGACGTCGGCGGCGCGTAGCCAGCCGGGCACCTCGTCGTGCGGCACGCGCCCGACGACGCGCACGCCCGCGCGTCCTTCGAGCTGCCCGCGAAGGGGACCGTCGCCGATGAACGTAAGCGAGCCGCGGCCGAGACGGGCGAACGCATCGGCGAGACGCACGACGTTCTTGCGCTCGGTCAGCGAGCCGACGTGCACGAACGCAGGCGACTCGAGCTCGGCGGCGGGCACGGCGTCGCCGAACCGCTCGAGGTCGACGCCCGAGTCGACGACCTCCGTCTTCCCGCATGCAGCCGGAAGCTTGTCCTCGAGCTCGCGCCGGAGGTACTCGGAGACTGCGATCACGCTCGACGCGCGTTCGACGACGCGCCGCGTGAGGCTCGCGACGCCGGGTACCGCGCCGATGTTGCGCACGTCGCGGCCGTGCGCCGTCACGACGAGCGGCCCGTCCGCCTTCGATGCGATCAGGCCGGACGGGACCAGGAAGTGCGCCCAGACGACGTCGTGCGGACCGGCTGCGCGCACGCGGCGGCGCAGCTCGAAGTAGCGCGTCTTGCCGCCGCGACGGCGGTCGAGCACCGCCAGCTCGATCTCGTGCCCGCGCTCGCGCAACGCGTGCTCCAGCTGCGCGACGAACACGCCGAGGTCGGGGTCCTCGGGGCCCGGGTACATCTGCGAGACGAGGAGGATGCGCACTCAGCGCTCGCGGTCGTGCTCGCCCCACTCGGCGCGGAGCACGCCGCAGATCTCCCCGACCGTGCAGTGCACGCGCAACGCCTCGCGCATCGGCGGCAGCATGTTCTCCGTTCCGCGCGCCGCGTCGCGCACGCGCTCGAGGGCTATCTGCGCCTCGTCGGCGTTGCGCTCCGCGCGCACCTTTGCCGTGCGTTCGAGCTGCCGCTTCTCCGCGGCCGGGTCGATCGACTGCAGCTCGATCGGCTGCTCGTCCTCGGCCACGTACTTGTTGACGCCGACGATCACGCGCTCGCCGGTCTCGACCTCCTGCTGCCAGCGGAAGGCCGAGTTCTCGATCTCGTTCTGCACCCAGCCCTGCTCGACCGCGGCAACCGCGCCGCCGAGCTCGTCGATGCGCTCCACCAGCTCCCACGCCTTCTGCTCGAGCTCGTCGGTCATCGCCTCGATGTAGTACGAGCCGCCGAGCGGATCCGCCGTGCACGTCGTCCCGGCCTCGTTCTGCAGGATCTGCTGCGTGCGCAGCGCGATCGTCGCCGCTCGCTCGGTCGGCAGCGCGAGCGCCTCGTCGAACGAGTTCGTGTGCAGCGACTGCGCGCCGCCGCAGATCGCCGACAGCGCCTGCACCGCGACGCGGACGATGTTGTTCTCCGGCTGTTGCGCCGTCAGCGTCGAGCCGCCGGTCTGCGCGTGGAAGCGGAGCGCGAGCGCCGTCGGGTTCGTCGCGCCGAACCGCTCGCGCATCACGCGCGCCCAGAGCCGGCGCGCTGCGCGGAACTTCGCGACTTCGATGAAGAAGTCGTTGTGCGCGTTGAAGAAGAACGAGAGGCGCCCACCGAACTCGTCGGGCGAAAGCCCTGCGTCGACCGCTGCCTGGCAGTACGCGATGCCGTTCGCAACGGTGAACGCGAGCTCCTGCTCCGCCGTCGAGCCCGCCTCGCGGATGTGGTAGCCCGAGATGGAGATCGTGTTCCACGACGGAACGCTCTCGGCGCAGTACGCGAACAGATCGGTGGTCAGCCGCATCGACGGGCGCGGCGGGAAGATGTAGTTCCCGCGTGCGATGTACTCCTTGAGGATGTCGTTCTGCACGGTGCCGCGAAGCTGCGTGCCGTCCACACCCTGCGACTCGGCGACGAGCTCGTACAGCAGGAGCAGCAGCGACGCCGGCGCGTTGATCGTCATCGACGTCGACACCTCACCGAGCGGAATGCCGTCGAGCAGGATGTGCATGTCCGCGAGCGAGTCGATCGCCACGCCGGTCCGCCCCACCTCACCGAGCGCGCGCGGGTCGTCCGAGTCGTAACCGAGCTGCGTCGGCAGATCGAACGCGATCGACAATCCCGTCTGGCCGCGGTCGAGCAGATAGCGGTACCGGGCATTCGACTCCTCGGCCGATGCGAAGCCCGCGTACTGGCGGATCGTCCACGGGCGGCCGCGGTACATGTCCGGGTACGGCCCGCGCGTGAACGGGTACTCGCCCGGCGGCTCGCGGTCGTGCGGCGCGTCGTCAGGCGTGTAGACGGGCTTGACCATCGGCCGAAGTATGCTCGGGTGGTGATCGCGTGGCGCAAGTGAGCGTCCGCCTCTTCGCCGGTCTTCGCGAGCGCGCAGGCTGGTCCCGGCAGGGGATCGAGGCGGCAACGGTCGACGAGGTCTGGCCTGCGCTCGGGCTCGGCGACGAGCCCGAGGGGCTCCTCTACGCGGTGAACAAGGAGTACGCAGCACGCAATCGCGCGCTCGCAGACGGCGACGAGGTGGCGTTGATCCCGCCCGTCTCCGGCGGCGCGTTCCTGCTCAGCGACGAGCCGGTCTCGCTCGACCGGGTCGTCGACGAGGTGCGCTCGGACGCCGCCGGCGCGATCGCGACGTTCACCGGGACGACCCGCGTCCAGTCACGCGGCCGCACCGTCACGCACCTCGACTACGAGGCCTACGAGGGAATGGCCGAACAGGTGATGGCGGAGATCGCGGACTCGCTGCACGCTCGCTACGAGCTGACCGCCATCGCGATCCACCATCGTGTCGGGCGCGTGGGAATCGGAGAGACGTCGGTCGTGATCGCCGTTTCCGCGCCGCACCGGCAGGATGCGCTCGCCGCGTGCAAGGACGCGATCGACGAGCTGAAGGAACGCGTGCCACTCTGGAAGAAAGAGGTCTACGCGGGCGGCGAGGAATGGATCGGACGCGGATCGTGAGCGAAGACCCAGGGGGCTGGCAGGACCCGCCGCAGTACGACCCGATCAACTCCGGGCCCAACTGGCGCGCACGCCTGCGCAAGCTCTTCGGGCCGGTCATCGCCGCCGTCGTCGTGCTCGCGAAGTGGCTCTTCCTGCTCGCGAAGTTCTCGACCATCTTCATCGCCGTCGCCGCGTACGCGCTCATCTTCGGCTGGAAGTTCGCGATCGGGTTCGTGACGCTCATCCTGCTGCACGAGACCGGCCACTACATCGAGGCTCGCCGCGAGGGACTGCAGCCGCGATTGCCGATCTTCGTCCCGTTCCTCGGCGCGTACGTGCGCTACACGCGCGGCCTGCCGTGGCAGACGGTGCGCGTCGCGATCGCAGGCCCGATCCTCGGCGGCGCCGCAGCCGCCGTCTGCTACGTGATCGGCGAGTCGCACCACTCGAAGCTGTTCCTCGCGCTCGGCTACGTCGGCTTCCTGTTGAACCTGATCAACCTGCTCCCGTTCTGGCCGCTCGACGGCGGTGCGATCTGGCAGTCGGCGCGCTGGCTGCGTCTCGGCGGCGGCCGCCGCCGCGCGTACTACGCGTACCTCTTCTATGCGGCGACGGCGCTGATGCTGCTTCTCGGCATGATCGCCACGTACCGCCACCAGACTCGCCTGTGACCGACGACCGCCAGATCCTCGACCACCCGAACGCGTTCAACATCGACACCTCGGTCGAGAAGATCGCGGCCGAGTTTCGCGCCGGCTTCGCGAAAGTGGCGCAGATCGACCGTCCGGCCGTGGCGCTCTTCGGCTCGGCGCGCGTCCATGAAGACAGCGAGCCGTATAAGGCGGCGCGTGCGGTCGGGAAGCGGTTCGGCGAGCGCGGCTGGGCGGTCGTCACCGGCGGTGGCGGCGGCGTGATGGAAGGCGCAAACCGCGGTGCGCAGGAAGGCGGCGGGCTGTCGGTCGGCTTCAACATCACGCTCCCGCACGAGCAGCACGCAAACCCGTACCTCGACATCGAGCACACCTTCGACCACTTCTACGCGCGCAAGGTGTGCTTCGTGCGGCCGTCGGAAGGGTTCGTGATCTTCCCCGGCGGCTTCGGGACGCTCGACGAGCTGTACGAGGCGCTCGTGCTGATCCAGACCGGGAAGATCAAGCACTTCCCCGTCGTGCTGTTCGACTCGTCCTACTGGCGCGAGATGACGCACTGGGTGACGGACGAGCTGCTGGCCGAGGAGATGATCTCGCCCGACGACATCGAGCTGCTGCAGGTCACCGACGATCCCGACGAAGCGGTGCAGCACGTCCTCAACTGCTACGAGCGCCGCTGCGCCGACGACCCTTCGGCGCCGCACAAAGAGGACGCGCAGTAGTGGAGCTTCGCGATCTGCCGTCCGTGGACGAGCTCGCGCGCGAGGTCGACGACCCGCTCGCGGTCGACGCGGCGCGCGTCGTCCTCGCGCGCGCGCGCGAGGAGATTCGCGCCGGCGCGGAGCCGGGCGATCTCGACACCCGGTTGCGCGACGAGCTCGCGGCCGTGCGCCGGCCGATGCTGCGCCGCGTCATCAACGCGACCGGCGTGATCGTGCACACGAACCTCGGCCGCGCTCCGCTCGCGCCGGCTGCGCTCGAACGCGCCGTCGAGGTCGGGCGGTCGTACTCGAACCTCGAGTTCGAGCTCGCCAGCGGCTCCCGTGGGTCGCGCCAGGACCACGTCGCTGCGATCGTGCGCCGCCTGACCGGCGCCGAGGCGGCGCTCGTCGTCAACAACAACGCCGGCGCGCTCCTGCTCGCCCTGGCCGCCCTCGCCGAGGGCCGCGAGGTGGTCGTCTCGCGCGGCGAGCTGATCGAGATCGGCGACGGGTTCCGCATCCCGGACGTGCTCGGCCGCTCGGGAGCTCGCCTCGTCGAGGTCGGGACGACGAACCGGACGCGCGCCGCCGACTACGACCGCGCCGTCAACGCCGACACCGCGCTGCTGCTACGCGTGCACCAGTCGAACTTCCGCGTCGTCGGCTTCGCCGAGCAGCCGGCGCTGAAGGAGCTGGCGGCCGTCGCGCGCCGCCACGAGCTGCCGCTCCTCGACGACCTCGGCTCCGGCGCGCTCGTCCCGCTGCCCGACGAGCCGACCGCGCGCGACGCGCTCGACGGCGGCGCCGACCTCGTCTGCTTCAGCGGCGACAAGCTGCTCGGCGGCCCGCAGGCCGGCATCGTCGCGGGCCGCGCGGATCTCGTCGAGAAGCTCCGGCGTCATCCCCTGCACCGCGCGCTGCGCATCGACAAGCTGAGCCTCGCGGCGCTCGAAGGGACGCTGCTGCTCTACCTCGAGCCCGAGCGCGCGATCGCCGAGGTGCCCGTGCTGCGGATGTTCCACGAGGACGCGGCGGCGGTGCGCGCGCGCGCCGAGAAGCTCGCAGCCGCAGCCGGCGGCGAGGTCGAAGAGACGGTATCCCGCGTCGGCGGCGGCGCGCTCCCGCTCGCCGAGCTGCCGTCGTTCGCCTGCGCGGTCGACGAGTCGCTGGCCGCACGGCTGCGCGACCGCGAGCCGCCGGTCATCGGCATCGTGCGCGACGGCAGGCTGCTGCTCGACTGCCGCACCCTGACGGACGCCGAGGCCGACGAGGTCGCCGCGGCGCTCGCCCGGTCGTAGATGCCGCTGACCGTCGGCACGGCCGGCCACATCGACCACGGCAAGACGTGGCTCGTGCGGGCGCTCACGGGCAAGGACACCGACCGGCTGCCCGAGGAACAGCGGCGCGGGATCTCGATCGACCTCGGCTACGCGCCGCTCGAGCTTCCGGACGGGCGGCGGCTGTCGCTCGTCGACGTGCCGGGTCACGAGCGTTTCGTGCGCACGATGATCGCCGGCGCGACCGGCATCGACGTGTTCCTGCTCGTGATCGACGCGCAGGAAGGCGCGCGGCCGCAGACGCTCGAGCACCTCGCGGTGCTGCGCCTGCTCGGAGTCGAGCACGGCGTCGTCGCGGTCACGAAGGCGGATGCGGTCGACGAGGAGACGCTCGAGCTCGCCGTCGAAGAGGCGCGCGAGCTCGTACTCGGGGCAGAGGTCGTGCCCGTCTCGGCGAAGACCGGCGCGGGGCTCGACGAGCTGCGCGAGGCGCTCGCGCGGCTGCCCGTCAACGAACGCGACGCGCACGACGCGGCGCGGCTGTACGTCGACCGCGTCTTCACGCTGCACGGAGTCGGCACCGTCGCGACGGGAACGCTCTGGTCGGGATCGATCGGCTCGGGCGACACGCTCCAGGTCGAGCCGAGCGGGCGAACCGTGCGTGTGCGCTCCGTGCAGGTGCACGACACGCCGGTCGAGCGCGCCGAGGCCGGCCAGCGCGTCGCCGTCAACCTGCCGCAGGTCGAGCGGCGGGAGCTCGGTCGCGGCGACGTCCTCGTCACACCCGGGCGGTACCGCAACTCGTTCAGGCTCGACATTCGCCTGACGGAGATCGAGCCGGTGCCTGCAGCGATCACCGTGCACATCGGCACGCAGTCGGCGCCCGCGCGGATCGTGCGCGACGGCGAGTACGCGCAGCTGCGACTTGCGCATCCCGTCGTGGCGGCGCGCGGCGACCGCGTGGTGCTGCGCACGGATACGACCGTCGGCGGCGGGATCGTGCTCGACCCCGCGCCTCCGCGCGGGCTCGACCGCGCGCGTCTCGAGCAGATCGAGTCCGGCGACACGATCGCGCTCGTGCACGAGCCGGTCGCGCGCGAGGAGCTGCTCGCGCGCGGCATCTTCGAGCCGGCGGCGCTCGACACGCTGCCGTCGGCAGGCGGCTTCGTCTTCTCGCAGGCGTGGCTCGACGAAGAGCGGGCGCGCACGCGCGAGCGTCTCGCCGCACGGGCCGCGGCGAGCCCCGTCGACCCCGGAATCCCGCTCGCCGAGCTCGGCGCGCCGTGGCTCGTCGAGCTGCTCGAGGTCGAGCGGCGCGAGGGCAAGGCGTACCTCCCCGGCACGACTGCCGAGCTCGGCGTGCACGCCGAGGCTGCGGCGGAGATCGAGGCGCAGCTCGCAGCGGAGGAGGTCGTCCGCGTCGACGACCGTGCGCTCGCGTCGTTTCTCGAGCAGCAGGGCCGTCTGCGCCGCGTCGGCGACGGCCTCGCCGTCTCGACGGCGCTGTACGAGCGCGGACGCGAGCTGCTCGCGGCGCTCGATCCGATCACGCTCGCGTCGTTCCGCGACGCGCTCGGCACCGGACGGCGCACCGCGCAGCTCCTGCTCGAGCGCTACGACGCCGACGGTCTCACGCTCAGACGCGGCGACGTGCGCACGCTCCGCCGGAGCCGCGCCTGACGATCGTCGCAGTCACCGGCCCGATCGCGCCTGCCGACGCGTTCGTCGTCGCGCTGCAGACGGCGATCGATACGGACCTTGTCCGCGTCGACGGCGATCCGACGCGCGGCGTCTCGCGCGATCCGGCCGTCCTGCGCGAGGCGTACGCGTCGTTCACACCGGACGGCGCGCCCGACCTCGTCATCGACGCGCGTCCCTAGACTGACGGCTTGGAGCGGCGGGGGCCGGTGCCCCAGCGGGTCTTCAAAACCCGTCAGGCGTGGCAGCCCCACGCTGGCTCGGTTCGACTCCGGGGCCGCTCCGTCGGCGCACGAAACGAACGGTGCGATCGTGGCGGCGGAAGCCGACCGACTCGTACAGGAGCTTCGGGATCGGATACGCGGCGTCGCCGCGGCAGTAGACGATCGCCGTCTCGGCGCCGGCGTCGCGCAGCCGCTGCAGCGCGAACAGGTTCACGGCGTGCCCGAGGCCGCGACGGCGATGCGCCGGCGCAGTACCGACCGGCTCGAGCTCGCCGACGCGGTTTACCTCGTCGAGCCACGCGAGCGCGGAGGCCGCGAACGTTCCGTCCGGCGCCTCGACAACGCAGTCGAGGTCGAAGCGATACGGCCACGTCGACATCAACGCGCGCATCTTCTCCTCGGTCAGCTGTGACGGCTCCCACGCTGCGCGGTGCACCGCCGTGCGCGCGGGGAGCTCGTCGAGCCCGCGCACGCTGCGCACGGAATAAGCCGGCGGCAACGCCGGGTCGGCGACGTCGTCCAGGTCGCGCTGCATGTACGCGAACCACGGGGCCTCGTCGTCGCGCGCGAAGCCGTGCTCCCGCAGGATCTCGACCGCCTCGGCGTCGGACTCGAGCGCGGTCGCCGACGACGGCTGCGCCCAGGCGAGCACGTCGCGGAGCAGCTCGGGCCGAGCCGGATCGACCTGCCACTCGAGGTGCGTCCCGGACAACCAGCCGAAGGCGGCGACGCGTTCGCGACCCCGCCAGAGCTCGACCCGATCCTCCTCGTCGGACCACGACGAGGTCACGTCCCACGCGAGGTCACCGATGTGGAAGCGGTTCTTCGACCCCCTGAGCGCCCACGCCTCCTGCACGAGTGTCTGCATGCTGCGGAGCTGCGACGGGTCCACGCGCGGATCGTAGGTCGCGCGCCCACACGGGATGGTGCTCGAGCGCCCAGTCCGCGTCGACCCAGCCGCGCGTCATCCCGGAGAGCGAATGGCGCGTGCGCGGATAGATCACCGCCAGGAACAGGTGGCCCAGGAAGAGGACGAGCGACACGTACATCAGCCAGTCGTGCACGAGCAGCGCGTTCGGCAGGCGATAGCGCGTGTTGCGCTCGCCGTACCAGAGGAAGAAGCCGGTGACCGCGAACAGGATGGCGAACGCCGCGGTTGCGATCGCGTTCAGCTTCTGGCCGACGTTCATCCGGCCATCGCGAAGATCGTCGAGCTCGCGCACGTCGCGCATCAGCTCGCGCCGGTTGCCGAATGCGAACACGAGCACCAGCGCGGCGGCCCACGCGAGCGCGGTGTAGATGTGGATCGACTTCAGCAGCGGCCGTCGCCCGACGAGCTCGGCGAGGCTCGGCAGGTAGAGGCAGAGACCCGAGCCGAGCAGGATCAGGAACGCGGTCGCGTGCACCCAGTGCAGCGTGCGCTCCGTGCGCGAGAAGCGCGGCAGGCGGCGCTCAGGTGTAGCCATTCGACCGCCCAACCCACGCGTCCTGGTCGTAGCCGAGTCCCTCCCAGTAACCGGTCGGCTGCTTCGCGACGAGGTTCATCTTCGTCAGCCACTTGACGCCCTTGTAGCCGTACATCTCCGGGATCACGACGCGCGCCGGCGAGCCATGCGGGCGCGAGAGCGGCGAGCCGTCCATGCCGTAGGCGAGCATCACGCCCGGCAGCGTCGCCTGGTCGAGCGTCAGCGAGTCGGTGTACGGCTCCTCCATCGACACGAACTCGATCGCATGCGCCGACGGCAGCGGCTCGACGAGCCCGAGCAGGTGCTCGAAGCGCACGCCGTGCCAGCGCACGTCCTTCACCGTCCAGCCCGTGACGCAGTGGAACGTGCTCACCTGGTGCGCGCTCGGGAGCGCGCGCAGATCGTCGTAGGTGAGGCTGACCGGCTTGCGCACGAGCCCACCGATCTCGAGTCGCCACGTGCGCGAATCGAAGAGCGGCATCGAGCCGGAGATCGTGTAGATGCGCCAGCCGCCGACCGGCAGCAGATCGGCTGCGAGCTGCGAGAACTGCGACGTGAGCGGTGCGAGCACGCGGCTCGCCGGACCGGCCCACCAGAGCGACGCGACGCCGCCCGCAAGCAGGCCGAGGAAGGCCCGCCTGCCGTACGGACGCGTCTCATCCATGAGTGTTCGAAGTCAGCTCCCTTCGAGAGCGTTACGCAGGACGGTCCCGATCAGTTCACTGCGCGGCAGGGTGCCGAAGGCGGCATAGGGCTCGCGCGCCCGGAAGAGCTCGGCGGTCTCGCCCTCGAGGAGGGACGCCTGCAGGGCAACGGCCATCGTCTCGACCAGCCGCCGAGCGCCCTGCTCGTCTGCCCCGGCAAGGGCGCGCTTCACGGCCGGCCGCTCGCGCGGCTCGAGCTCGTCGAGGAACGCCGCGACCGGCTCGTGATCGCGCTGCAGCGCGCGCAGCACGTCCAGGCACTGCACGTTCGAGCTGCCTTCCCAGATCGCGTTGAGAGGGCTTTCGCGGTAGAGCCGCGGCAGGTCGCTCGAGCCTTCGACGAAGCCGTTCCCGCCGAGGCACTCGAGCGCCTCGCCGACGACGGCCGGCGTGCGCTTGCAGACCCAGTACTTGAGCACGGCGGTGGCGAGGCGGCGGACCGGATCGTCGTCGTCGAACGCACGCGCGAGGCGAAGCGCAGATGCGGTCGCAGCCTCCGCCTCGACGACGAGATCGGCGAGCACGTTCTGCATCAGCGGCTGCTCGCTCAGCAGAGCCCCGAACGCGACGCGACCGGCGCACCAGTGCAGCGCCTGGGCGACCGCCTCCCGTTGCAGCGCCGCCGAGCCGAGCACGCAGTCGAGGCGCGTGTGCACGACCATCTCGATGATCGCCGCGACGCCGCGGCCCTCTTCGCCGACGAGCACGCCGTGCGCGCCGTCGAGGCGGATCTCGGCCGAGGCGTTCGAGCGGTTGCCGAGCTTGTCCTTCAGCCGCTCGATCACGAAGCCGTCGCCGCGCTCGACCAGGTAGCACGAGAGCCCGGCGGGGGCCTGCGCGAGGATCAGGAACGCGTCGCTCATCGGCGCCGAGCAGAACCACTTCTCACCGTGCAGCGCCGCCGTGCCGTCACCGGCCGGACGCGCGACCGTCTCGTTCGCGCGCACGTCGGATCCGCCCTGGCGCTCGGTCATCGACATGCCGACGAGCCAGCCGTCCGGGACGTCGATCACTGCGTGCGCGGCGTGCGTCATCGAGAGCGGGCAGCCGACGCCCTGCTCGACCTGCGAGAGCGCGATGAACTTGGCCGCGCGGTCGACGTGACTCCCCGGAAGGTGCAGCCGCTCGCGCCGGCCGAGCGCGAGCAGCGCATCCCATGCCGGATGGAACTCGACCTCCTGCCCCCGGAGAACCGGCGGGTGCTCGTTCGCGAGCCGCGCCCAGTCGCGCGGCTCGCCGGCAAGCTCCTCGGCGAAGGCTTCGGCTCCGGGCAGCGGCCGCACCTCGCGGAGCGGTGCCGGCTGGTTCGTCGTGCGCGTCGCCACAGGCCTATGAAAACAGGCCGAGCACCCTGCCGAGCGCCGCGGTCCCGACCGCGATGCCGGCGAGCTCGATCACACCGCGCGCCGGCCCTTCGGACGCACTGCGCTCGAAGAGCGACCCCTGCGCGACGACCGCGGCGACGGCGAGCGAGCCGAGCAGGGCGAGCAGCGCGCGCGAGTGCCGGCCGAGCGCGCCCGGCAGGTCGGCCGAGAGCCCGGGCGCAACCCCGCCGGCCGGCGTCAGCTGCGCAGCGCTCCGCAGGCGAGCGCCGGCGTAGGCGAGGAGGGGAAGCGGCACGACGCCGGCGGCGATCGTGAGCGCGGTCCACGCAGCCGGCATCTGCCGGAAGACGACTCCGTGTGCCACCAGCATGGAGCAGGTGAGGATTCCCGCCCCGAGCGCAACGGCGGCCCGCCGCTGTACGAGCCGGCGTTCGGCGCAGGTGAGCGAGCGCCTCCGGCCGCGAGCGAGCGCGAGCACGCCTGCGACGAACGCAACCTGCGCGCCCGCGACGAGACCGAGCCCCGTGAGGCCGACGGCCCAGCCGTTCTGCACACGCGCCGGATAGCTCGTGTCCGCCCCTGCTGCTGCCAGCAGCACCGCGGTCAGTGCGAGCGCTCCGAACACGAGCAGCGCCGCGCGGCGCGTCTGCGCAAGCCCGAGCTCGTCGGCGAACCGCTCCGCGACGACGCGCGGCGACCCGAGGTCCGCTTCGGGGTCGCAGGCGAGGTGGTCGGCGAACTCGTCGACGATGCGGTCGAGCCTCCGCCCGCCGACGCCCGCGCGGGCCAGCTCGTGACGGAGCGCGTCGAGGTAGCTCATGCGAGCACCGCCTCGACGGCGTGCGCAAACGTGCGCCAGTCTTCGTGCCGCCGCGCGAGCGACGAGCGTCCGCGCCGCGTGAGGCGGTACACACGCCGCCGCCTGCCCGACGTGTTAGACCACGCGCTCGAGAGAAGACCGTCGGCCTCGAGCCGGTGCAGCACCGGGTAGACGGTGCCCTCGGCGAGGTCGAAGACGCCGTCGCTCCGCCGCTTGAGCTCCTCGATGATCGCGTACCCGTGCAGCGGGCCATCCCGCAACGCGGCGAGGACGAGTGCGTCGAGGTGGCCTTTCAGCGCATCGCCGGTCATACCTAGCGACCCTATACCTAGTAACGCTATGTGTCAACTAGTGCTGCGTCGAGCAGAACTTGTCGCCCGCGATTACCTGGTCGAAGAGCACGTCCTGCTTCGCTTCGACCGAAGGGTTGTACGCGCCCTGATCCGCCGCTTCGACGGCGACGTCGGGCGTCACGCCGGGGCCGACGACGCTGATTCGGTACTTCGTGCCGTTCCCCGCGGGCCGGTACGGATGGCCGGGCAGCGAGACGTCGTGCGTGGGCCAGAACGAGTAACAGAACGCGCCGCTCGGCTTGCGGAACACGATCGACGTCTCGCGCTTCCAACCCTTGCCATACGCGGAGTCGAACGTGTCGATGTAGAGGCTGCGTCCGTAGGAGTCCGTCGGTGCGCCGTTCGACGTCGTATGCATCCCGTAGACCGGCTTCCCGTCGTAGTCCATGCGCCCGAAGATGTCGTGCGCCTGTCCTTTGAACGCCCAGTCCGTGTAGAGCTGAACGTCGGCGAGCGGCCCGGTCCAGTGCGAGATGCGCAGATCCCAGTCCTTCTGCGCCGCCGTCCAGGGCGGGTAGCCGCGGTGGGGCAGGTTCCGCTGCCAGCTCTGCAGCGCCCAGTACGAGCCGTCGGGCGCCTTGCACGCGGTGATCAGATACGCGAGCGCCGGACCGTCGTACGGCTCGCACTGGTCGACGAACTTGCGCGAATGCAGGTAGCGGTAGTTGTGGTTGAAGCGCACCTGCGGCAGGCCGGAGTCCGGCGTGCGCGCGTTGATCGCGCCCCAGACGAGCACGTGCTTCTGCACCCCGTCCTCCTTGAACTGCACGAGCGCCTGGCCCCCGTGCACCTCGAGGGAGATCTGGACGGCGTTCTCGCCGATCAGATCGGACGCCTGCCCGGCGGGCGCGACTAGCATCGCGGCCATGGCCAGGGCGATTGCAGCTGCGCTCACGCCCCTCCGGAACGGCGGAGCGGAGCTGGACGTCGATTCGTTCGAGCCGTATCTCATCTACTTGAAGGACGCCGGAATCGACGGGATCCTGGCGCTCGGGACGACCGGCGAGGGCATGAACCTCTCGGTCGAAGAACGGAAAACGGCGCTCGCGAGATTCGCTGCGGGGCCGCTGCCGGTGATCGCGCACTGCGGCGCGCAGACGACGGCGGCGACGGTGGAGCTGTGCACGCACGCCGCCGGCCTGGGCGTCGCGGGCGTCGCGGTGATCGCGCCGCCGTACTTCCGGCTCGGCGCCGACGAGCTGCTCGCACACTTCACGGCAGCCGCGCGCGCGTGCGCACCGACGCCGTTCTACGTCTACGAGCTCGAAGCCGCGTCGGGCTACGCGATCCCGCCGATCGTGGTCGAGCGCCTGCGGGGCGTCGTCGACAACGTCGTCGGCATGAAGGTCAGCGACACGCCGTTCGCAAAGGTCGCGGAGTACATGTTCCCCGGCCTCGACGTGTTCGTCGGCGCCGAGGCGCTGATCGGCGAAGGTCTCGCGAACGGCGCGGCCGGCGCCGTCTCCGGGCTCGCCTCGGCGTTCCCGGAGGTGGTCGTCGAAGCGGTCAGAAGCGGCGACTCGCGCGCAGCCGGCGCGCTGCGCGCACAGGTCGAGCGCTTCCCGCGCCACGCGGCGCTCAAGGAGGTCGCGCGCGCGCGCGGCGTGCCGATGAACGCCGACGTTCGCCCCCCGCTGCGCGCGCTCACCGACGCGGAGCGCACCGACCTGCTCGCATTCGTCCCGTGACCGACCACGCGATCTTCATCTGGAGCGACTACATCTGACCGTTCTGCCGGCTCGGCCAGGTGACGGCCGGGCAGGTGCGGCGCGAGTTCGACGCCGAGGTCACGTGGCTCCCGTTCGACCTGCATCCCGAGTACCCGCCCGAAGGCATCCCGCTCGCCGACCTGCACCGGCGCTACGGCATCGGCTCGGGCGAGCAGGATCCGCTGCGCGGCCGGTTCGCCGCCGCGGGCCTCGACTACAACCGCCCCGACGTCGTGCCGAACACGAAGCTCGCCCTCCGCCTCGCCGAGCTCGCGCGCGAGCTCGGCCTGCACGTGCCGTTCCACGAGCGCCTGATGGACGCCTACTGGTCGGAGGCGACGAACATCGGCGACGCCGGCGAGCTGCGCCGGCTCGCGTCGGAGGTCGGTCTCGATCCCGGCCGGGTCGAAGACGTGATCGCCGATCCCGCCGCGTATCTCGACGTCGTCGAAGGCTCGACGCAGCAGGCCGTGTCGATCGGCGTCACCGGCGTGCCCGGCTTCCTGCTCGACCGCCGGCTGCTCGTGCTCGGCGCCCAGCCGCTCGACACCTTCCGCAGCGCGTTCGCACAACTAGTCGGGGAGTAGCGGCATCGTCAGATCGCGGCGTCCGAGGAGGACGGCGCGCATGACCGCCGTCGAGCCGAAGCGCTCCCGGATCTCGTCGAGCGTCGCGTCGAGCTCGGCACGCGCGTTCGTGACGAACGGCAGCTCGAGCTGAAACGGCAGGTCGTCGGTCAGGTTCGTCAGGGCGACGCCGATCAGCGTCAGGCCCCGCTCGTCGATCAGCGGCTGCGAGGCCGCGACGAGCCCGCGCGCGACCGTCAGCACGGTCGCCGTCTGCGCGGTCGCATGACGCATCGTGTGCGAGCGCGTTGCGCGCGAGTAGTCGGCGAAGCGCAGCCTCAGCACGACGGTGCGTCCGACACGGTGCGCCGCGCGCACGCGTCGCATGACGCGGTCGACGAGCGCCACGAGGTCCGCGTCGAGCTGCGCCGGCGTGCGCGGGCGACGCCCGAGGGCGTGCTGCGACCCGATCGACCGCCGGCGCGGACGGGTCCGCACGACGCGCGCGTCGCGGCAGTTCGCGAGCGCGTGCAGGTGACGTGCGGCATGCCCGCCGACGAGCGAAGCGAGCGCCTCCGGCGACGAGCGCGCGATCTGACCGACCGTCTCGATGCCGACGCCGCGCAGGCGCAGCGACGTCGCCGGCCCGACACCCCAGATCCGCTCGATCGGCAGCGGATGCAGGAAGGCGGTCTCCCGGTCCGGCGGCACGAGCAGGAGGCCGTCGGGCTTCGCGACGCCGCTCGCGACCTTCGCCAGGAACTTCGTGCGCGCGATGCCGACGGTGACTGCGATGCCGACGCGTTCGCGCACGGCACGCCGCAGCCGCTTCGCGAGCTCGAGCGGCGGCCCGGCGAGACGCTCCATGCCGCGCACGTCGAGGAACGCCTCGTCGATCGACAGTCCTTCGACGAGCGGCGTCGTGTCCTCGAACACCGCGTAGAGCGCCTTGCTCGCCTCGCTGTACGCGCTCATGCGCGGCGGGACGACGACTGCTCGCGGGCAGAGCCGCAGCGCCTGCCTGCCGCCCATCGCCGTGCGCACGCCGTACGCCTTCGCCTCGTAGCTCGCGGCGAGCACGACCCCGCCGCCGACGATCACGGGTTTGCCGCGGAGCGACGGGTCGTCGCGCTGCTCGACCGAGGCGAAGAACGCATCCGCGTCCGCGTGCAGGATCGTCGCCGACACGAACGTATGTTCGCACGAACTATCCTCCGCCGGTGGCGTACGACCCGACGATCTACGAGGGCGCGGCGGCCCACTACCGCTTCGGCCGGCCGCCGTACTCGCCGCAGCTCGAAGCGCTGCTCGAGGCGGAGCTCGGGCTCGACGGCAGCGGACGGCTCCTCGACGCAGGTTGCGGCCCCGGCATCCTCACGGTCAGGCTCGCGCCCCTCTTCAGCGAGGCGACCGGGCTCGACCCCGATCCGGCGATGCTCGCGGAGGGGCGGCGCGCCGCCGAAGAGCGCCGGCTCGCGAACGTCCGCTGGGTTCGCTCGCTCGCCGAGGACCTGCCCGAGGCGGCGCCCGGGCCGTACCGGCTCGTCACGTTCGGCCAGTCGTTCCACTGGACGGACGAGCTGCGCGTGGCCGAGACCGTCTACGACCTGCTCGAGCCGGGCGGCGCGCTGGCGCTCGTCGTGCACACCGTCGAGGGCCGGCGCAGGCCCGCGGGCCCGGGCGCGCCGGCGATCCCGCACGACGAGATCCGGGCGCTCGCCGCGAGGTACCTCGGCTCGAACCGACGCGTGGGCCGGGGGACGGCGAAGGTGCGCAACCACCGCTTCGAGGACGTCCTCGTGCAGACCCGCTTCGGCGAGCCGCAGTCGCTCTTCGCGCCGGGGATCCCCGACCTGCTGCGCAGCAGCGAGAGCGTCCTCTCCGGCTACTTCTCGATGGCGACCTCGGCGCCGCACCTGTTCGGCGACCGCGTCGAGGAGTTCGCGGCGGAGGTGCGGGAGCTGCTCGCGGCGCGCTCGCCCGACGGGCTCTTCTGGGACTGGCCGGGCGACACCGAGGTCGTCCTGGCGCGGCGCTAGTCCTTGAGCTCGTCGATCGCCCGGCGGGCCTGGGCATGCACGTCGGCGCGGCGGGCACCTGCATCCTGCGGCTCGGGCCTGGGCGCCGGCTCGTCCTCGACGCGTGTCTCGGCGAGCTTCGCGCGCAGCTCGTCGGCGTGCGTGGGAACGCCTGCAGGCCGGGCGCTGTGGCGCAGAAGCGCTCTCAGCCCCAGTCCGCCGAGGAGCAGGGCGAGCAGGCGTTTCACGTGCTCGATGCTACACTGCCGCCGCTTCTCGTCCCGTCCGTCGCGCCGTCCATCCCGAAGCGGCGTCCAGGAGGCGGGGCCACTTCAGTCCATGGGAAGGAGAATTCGGGCGCTGTGAACGAGTACGAAGTCATGCTGCTGCTGGACCCGGAGCTCGCCGAGGAGCGGGCCAACGAGATCATCCAGCGCATCCGCGACGCCGTCGACGGCGCGAAGGGCACGTGGGAAGGCCACGAGCCATGGGGCCGCCGCCGCCTCGCCTACGAGATCGACCACAAGGCCGAGGCGGTCTACCACCTGCTCCTCTTCTCGGCTCCGGTCGAGACGCTCGACGAGATCGTGCGCGTGCTGAAGATCACCGACGGCGTGCTGCGTCACGGCGCGTATCGCCGGGTGAAGGGCTCGACGCACACGAAGGCGCCGGCGCCGATCCCCGTGGGCGCGCCTGCTGCGGCCCCGGCCGATTCCGCCGATGACACCGACGAGGGCTCGGAGTAGCCTGGAACCTCCCGTAGGAGAGGAGCGAAAGCCATGGCCAACATCAACCGCGTCGTCCTCGTCGGCAACCTGACCCGCGATCCCGAGCTGCGCAACACGCCGTCCGGCACGAGCGTCTGCAGCCTGCGCATCGCGGTCAACACGCGGCGCAAGGACAACTCGACCGGACAGTGGACGGAGAAGCCGAACTACTTCGACGTCACCGTCTGGGGCAACCAGGGCGAGAGCTGCGCCCAGTACCTGTCGAAGGGCCGGCCGGTCGCGATCGACGGCCGTCTCGAATGGCGGGAGTGGGACGCGCAGGACGGCACGAAGCGCCAGGCCGTCGAGATCATCGCCGACTCCGTCCAGTTCCTCGGCGGCCGCGGCGACGGCGAGGGCGGCGGCGGGAACCAGTTCGTGCCCGCGGGCGCGTCCGGCTCCGATGCCGACTTCCAGGGCGCCGACGACGACATCCCGTTCTAAGGAGAACACTCTTGCCAGCACCGAAGACCGACCGCTCGAGCTCCCGGAAGCGCACTGCGCCGACCGGCGGCGGGCGCCGCAAGTCCTGCTTCTTCTGCAAGTCGAAGGTCGAAGAGGTGGACTACAAGAACATCAACGAGCTCCGTCGCTACATCAGCGAGAAGGGCAAGATCCGCTCCCGCCGCATCAGCGGCGCGTGCCGGCGCCACCAGCGCCAGGTCGCTGTCGCGGTGAAGCGCGCCCGCGAGCTCGCCCTGCTCCCGTACGTCGGCGACAAGTAGAGCGATGGAAGTCGTTCTCAAGGAAGACGTCGACAAGCTCGGCCTCCGCGGCGAGGTCGTGAACGTCGCGCGCGGCTACGCGCGCAACTTCCTGCTGCCGCGCGGGCTCGCCGTCGTCGCGACACCCGGGCTGGTCAAGGAGATCGAGAAGCGCGACGCGCAGCGCGCCCGCCACGAGGCCAAGACGGTCGACGAGGCGCGCGCGATCGCCGACACGCTCGAGAAGCTCGAGCTCCGGTTCGACGTCAACGCAGGCCCGACCGGCGCGCTCTTCGGCTCCGTGACGGCGACGAACGTCGCCGACCGGCTCTGGGACGAGCAGAAGGTCCGCGTCGACCGGCGCAAGCTCCAGATGGAGACGATCAAGCGGATCGGGCGCTACACGGTGCCGTTCGAGGTCTTCACCGACGTCGTCGCCGACCTGAAGGTCGTCGTCGCGCCGGAGGGCGAGGAGCTGCCGCCCGAGGAGGAGCTCGCAGCGCTCGAAGCGGCCGAGCAGGCCGAGGCCGCACAGACCGAGGCTGCCGCCCAGGCGGAGCAGGCCGAGGCGGAAGAGCTGCTCGAGGCGGAAGTCGCAGCCGAGGACGAGCCCGCCGACGAGGCCGAGGACGCCGACGAGGCCGACGCGGACGAGCCGGCCGCCGACGAGCCCGAGCCCGAGGCGTAGCGCTCTCCACAGGCTCTCCACGGACCTGTGGAGAGACGCCCACAGCGTTTCCACAGCCGGTTCACACCTGTGGAACTCGCCGAGAAGTTGGCGCAAAGAGCGTCCATTTCGTCCACTACCGTGACGCGAACGTACGTTCTATACTCCCTGCATAGACAGGGCCAGGGGCAGCGATCCACGGGGTTTCCACACCCTTTCGAGCGGAGCGAAAGCGGGGTCTACTAGGGAGCGCATGGCCACGCCTGCCCAGGCTCTCACGACCGCCCCGGTTCCACCGCAGAACCTCGACGCCGAGGAGTCCGTCCTCGGCGCCATGATGCTCTCGCCGCTGGCAATCGGGGCGGTCACCGAGACCAGCAACCTGAGCGCGGCCGACTTCTACCGCGAGAGCCACGGCCACATCTTCCGCGCGATCCTGGCGCTGTACGCGAAGGGCGAGCCGGTCGACGCGATCACCGTCGTCGACGAGCTCGACCGCGCCCAGACGCTCGAGGCGGCCGGCGGTCCCGAGCGCGTGCACGAGCTCGCGGCGCTCGTCCCGGCGGCGTCGAACGCGGGGCACTACGCACGGATCGTCAGCGAGATGGCGACGCTGCGCGGCCTGATCCGGGCGGGGAACGACATCGCCCGGCTCGGCTTCGACCGCCCGGGTGAGACGGTGGAGCTCGTCGATCGCGCCGAGCAGATCGTGTTCGACCTGTCGCAGCAGCGCGTGTCGACGGAGTTCGCGCACATCGACGACCTGCTCAAGGACTCGTTCGAGACGATCACGAAGCTCTACGAAGCCGGCAGCGACATCACCGGCACGCCGTCCGGCTTCCGCGACCTCGACCGGCTCACGTCGGGCTTCCAGCCCGGCAACCTGATCATCGTCGCAGCGCGCCCCTCGATGGGAAAGTCGGCGCTCGCGCTCTGCATGGCCGCGAACGTCGCGGTGCGCAACGAGGTTCCGGTCGCGCTGTTCACGCTCGAGATGTCCAAGGCAGAGGTGACGCAGCGGTTGATGTGCGCCGAGGGGAAGGTCGAGTCGCAGCGCCTGCGTACCGGCAAGCTCGCCGCCGACGACTGGCCTCGCCTCACCGCCGCGTGCGACAAGCTGGCGAAGGCGCCGATCTACGTCGACGACACCGGCTCGATCACGATGATGGAGATCCGGTCGAAGCTGCGACGCCTGAAGATGCGCGAGCCGAATCTCGGCCTCGTCGTCGTCGACTACCTGCAGCTGATGACGAGCGGCACGTCGGTCGAGAACCGCGTGCAGGAGGTCTCGCAGATCTCCCGCGCGCTCAAGGTGCTGGCCCGCGACCTCGACGTGCCGATCATCGCCCTCTCGCAGCTCTCGCGCGCCGTCGAGCAGCGCCACGACAAGCGGCCGATACTCTCCGACCTGCGCGAGTCCGGCTCGATCGAGCAGGACGCCGACCTCGTGATGTTCGTGTACCGCGACGAGTACTACAACCCGGAGGACACCGAGTCGGCGGGCGTCGCGGAGCTCATCCTCGCGAAGCACCGAAACGGCGCGACCGGTCTCGAGAAGCTCGCCTTCCAGAAGCGCTACGCGAAGTTCGCCGACCTGGCGGCGGTCGCATGAGCACCACCGTCTGGCTCTCCCCGTCGGCGACGTCGTTCTCCTGCCTGTGCGAGGTGTGCCTCGAGCATGCGCGGACGGCGGGCGTGCTGTTCGCAGAGGCGCTGATGCAGGCGAGCGTGCGCGGCTCGAT
This sequence comes from Gaiellaceae bacterium, assembly GCA_035651895.1. GTDB lineage: Bacteria > Actinomycetota > Thermoleophilia > Gaiellales > Gaiellaceae > PALSA-600. The sequence goes on along the minus strand of DASREW010000021.1, from coordinate 121,469 downwards.
CGCGGCGGAGGTCGACGTGACGACGAGGCGCTGCGCGGCGGGCCACGAGATCGTGCTGCGTCGGGTCGAGAAGCCGCCTGCGTTGCAGCGCAGCGACGAGAGGCAGCTGGCGCTCGGATGATCGCCCGCCAGCACGTCTGGGTCGGCCCGGAAGCGACGAGCTTCGACGAGCCGTGCGAGGCGTGTCTGGCAGTGCGCGAGTCGCTGCATGCGGACAGCTGCGTCGTGCACGGCACGCTGCGCGCCGACGCGGACGTCGGCTTCACCACCTGCCGGCGCGGGCATCGCATCATCGTGCACCGCGTTGCGCGACAGCTCGCGCGCGTCTCGTAGCTACTGCAGCTGGAAGTAGCGCCCGGGCGTGATGCCGGTCTGCGCGCGGAACGCGGCGACGAACGCGCTCGGCGTGCCGTAGCCGACCCGGCCGGCGACGATGGAGACCGGCGCGCCTTCCGCCAGATGCCGCAGCGAGGCCTGCAGGCGGACGAGCGTGCGCCACCGGCCGAACGAGAGGCCGGTGTCGGCGAGGAACGCGCGCGCGAGCGTGCGGCTGCTCGCACCGACGTCGTGGCCCCACGCGTGCAGCGTGCGCGGATCCGCGGGGTCGGCGAGGAGCCCCTCCGCAACGTCGCGTGCACGCGGGTCGACCGGCATCCGCACGTCGATCGTCGCGGCGGGGACCGGCTCGAGGAGATCGAAGAGCAGCCCCTCGGCGCGACTGCGCTCCGCCGGCGGCAGCTCCTGTTCGAGGTGGTCGATCAGCTCCCGGAGTAGCGGCGTCACCGTCACCGGCGTCGGCGTGTCCCAGCCGGTGCGCGCCTTCGTCGGACGGAGGTACACCGAGCGCAGCACCGCGGCGCCGGACGCGCGGGTCTCATGGGCGACGCCGGCGGGGATCCACAGGGCCCGCGTCGGCGGCAGCACATACGTTCCGAGGTGCGTCTCGACGACCAGCACGCCCTCGGGCGACCAGGCGAGCTGGTGGTCGTCGTGCTCGTGCCACTCGAACGTCGTCCCGACGGGCATCGGCAGCGTGCAGACGATCGCCGCGCCCAAATCTTGACCGTTTTGCGACATCAATCGACAGGATACGCCCTTTCGGCAAAGGGCACCAGGCTCTACGGTCCCGGGCATGAACGCCAACCACGCAGCCCTGTGTCCCAGCCCCGACTGGGCGGAGTTTCTCGAAGAGCACGTCCTCGGCCCGCTCGAGCGGCGCGTCGAGCTCGGCGCCGACATGCTGGAGATCGGCTCCGGCCCCGGCGCCGCGACCCGCTGGCTTCGCCACCGCGTCGAGAACCTGGTCGCGCTCGATCCGGACGCCGAGGCAGCTGAGCAGCTCGCCGAGGAGCTCGCGGGCACGAACGTCACCGTGAGAGTCGGTGACGGCACGAGCATGCCCTTCCCGGACGAGTCGTTCGACACGGTCGGGGCGTTCACGATGCTCCACCACCTGCCGACGGCAGACCTGCAGCTCGCGACGCTGCGCGAGGCCTTCCGGGTCCTGCGGCCGGGCGGGACGCTCGTGGGCTCGGACAGCCTGGCGAGCCAGGACCTGCACGACTTCCACGAGGGAGACACGTACAACCCGATCGACCCGGCCCGGCTCCTCGTCTTCCTACAGGCCGTCGGCTTCAAGCGCGTCTCGCTCGACGTCGACTTCGACGTCATCTTCATCGCGCGCAAGACGACCTCGGAGTGTCACGACGATTCGTGCTGAGCTGAGCGGCGGGCGATGACCACAGCCGTCCTCGTCGTCCTCGCCTTCTCGTTCGCCTGGTCGATCGGGTCGCACTACACGGGTGCCTGCATGGGCATGCCGTATGCGCTCGGCGCCGTGTCGGCGCGAACCGCGCTGTCCCTGATGGCGCCGCTGGCGCTCCTCGGCGCCGCCCTCGCGAGCGGGAAGGTCGCGACGACGGTCGGGCGGAAGCTGATCGATGCGACGCCGACGCGGCTCGGCGAGATCGTGATCGTTGCGGTCGCCTTCGCCGTGACCGCGCTCTACAACCGCGTGCGCGTTCCGACTTCGACGATCCAGCTCCTCGTCGGCTCGGTCGCCGGCGCCGCAGTCGGCTCCTCGGTCGGCGTTCACTGGCACACGATCGGCGTGCTCGTCGCGATTTGGGTCGCCGCGCCGCTCGTCGCGGCGGCCGTCGGGTTCGGCGCAGGGAAGGCATTCCGGCGCGTGACGCGTGTCGGCGTCGCGCTCGTCCTCGTCGGCTGCCTCGCGTCGTTCGCCATGGGCGCGAACGACGTCGCGCTCGCGAGCGGCGCGCTCGTCGGGCCCGGCGTGCTCGGTGGGCACAGCGCGGGCGCGCTCTGCGGCGCCGGCCTCGCGCTCGGCGTCCTGATCACCGGGCGTCCGCTCCTGAACCGGGTCGCCTTCGACATCGTCGAGCTCGACCGCCCGACCGCCACCGCTGCGCAGTTCGTGCAGGCGCTCGTGATCCTCGTCGCCGTGTCGTTCGGCTACTTCACGTCGATGAACCAGGCGCTCGTCGGCGCCATGGCCGGGGCGAAGCCGAACGCCGTGCACAAGCGGACGCTCTTCGGGATCGTCCGCGGCTGGGCCGTCGGCCCGCCGAGCTCGTTCGCCCTGGCGCTCCTCGCGGCGCTTGCCGCGCGCGCGGCCGGCGGCCACCTCGCCCGTTACCATCCCTGAGTGCCCTCGACCGTCGTGGTCGGTGCGCAGTGGGGCGACGAAGGCAAGGGCAAGATCGTCGACCTGCTCGCCCAGGAGTCGGACGTCGTGTGCCGCTACCAAGGCGGCCCCAATGCCGGGCACACGATCGTCGTCGACGGCGAGACCTGGAAGCTGCGGCAGATGCCGAGCGGCGTCGTCTCGGGCACGACGTCCGTGATCGGCGCCGGCTGCGTCGTCAACGCGGAGGTGTTCCTCGAGGAGATCGACCTGCTCGTCGAGCGCGGAATCGACCCGAGCATCGTCGTGCTGTCCGGCAACGCGCACCTGATCATGCCGTGGCACGTGACGATCGACCAGGCGTCGGAGCGGCGGCTCGGCAACCTGCAGATCGGCACGACCCGCCGCGGCATCGGCCCGACGTACGCCGACAAGGCCTCGCGCATCGGCATCCGCGTGCAGGACGTGCTCGACGCCAAGATCCTACGCCAGAAGATCGAGGTGGCGCTCGCCGAGAAGAACCTCTGGCTCGAGCGGATCTACGAGGTCGAGCCGTTCGACCTCGAAGAGGTGTGGACGCAGTTCGCGTCGCTCGCCGAACGGCTCGCGCCGTTCGTGGGCGACACGTCGCTGCTCGTCGACGAGGCGCTCCGCGACGGCAAGCGCGTGCTGTTCGAGAGCGCGCAGGGGACGATGCTCGATCTCGACCACGGCAGCTATCCATTCGTCACGTCGTCGAACCCGATTGCGTCGGGCGCCGCGACCGGCATCGGGATCGGCCCGAACCGGATCGACCGCGTGCTCGGTGTGTCGAAGGCGTACGTCACGCGCGTCGGCGAGGGGCCGTTCCCGTCCGAGATCATCGGCCCCGACCAGGCGCGGCTCCGCGAGCTCGGCGGCGAGTACGGCACGGTGACGGGACGCGAACGCCGCTGCGGGTGGCTCGACCTCGTCGCGCTCCGCTACGCCGTGCGCGTGAACGGGATCACGTCGCTCGCGCTGACGAAGCTCGACGTGCTCTCGGCATTCGACGAGCTGCCCGTGTGTGTCCGCTACCGCCTGCGCGACGGCTCGGAGACCGAACACTTCCCCGCCCACCAGTCCGACTTCCACCACACGGAGCCCGTGTGGGAGACCCTGCCGGGCTGGTCGGAGCCGCTCGACGACGCGTCGTCGCTCGACGACCTCCCGGTCGCTGCGCGCGAGTACGTCGAGTACGTGTCGCGCGCACTCGACGTGCCGATCGAGCTGGTCGGCGTCGGCGCCTCGCGCGACCGCGTCCTCGCATGAGCCGTAGGCTCGACGGAGGCTCACAAAGAGCGAAGGTGCCGGCTCCGCCGGCGCCGGAGCGGGGATGAGCGGCAACTCCTGGCTCGACGCGATCCTGATCGGATCGATCGTCGTTCCGCTCGGGATCGCGATCGCCGTCGTGCTCGTCCTGTTCAACCGTTCGAAGAACGATCCCGATCAGCAGCGGATGAAGCAGGCGCAGCGGGAGTACGAAGCGCGGCAAGGTCGCTAGGGACGTCGACGTCCACGAGCAGCGCCGGGTCGACCGGAACTGTGACAACGTCGAGCTCGTCGTACGTGCGGTAGAGCGCGTAGGGACCGCGGGCGAGCCGCGCCTCGAGCAGCGGCAGCGCGCTCTTCGCCCAGGCACCCGGAAGCGGGCCGGACGGCGGAACCGCGGCGTCACGACATGCCTCGCCGAGCGCGCGCAGCACCTCGGGCGTCACGCGCGGACAGTCGACCGGCAGGACGACGGTCACGTCGTGCGCCGCCGCGCGCAGGCCGGCGACGACGCCCGCGATCGGCGCGCGCACCTCTGAGCCGTCGTCGAGCACGTCGAACGGCAGCTCGCCCGGCTTGCCGACGACGAGCACCTCGTCGCACGCCGCTGCGAGCACGCGCCGGCCGCGGTCGGCGAGCGTCTCACCGTCGAGCTCGACGAGCGCCTTCGGCGACCCGTAGCGGCTGCTCGCGCCGCCGACGAGCAGCACGCCGGTCAGCTGTCGATGCGCCACGGCTCGCTGTAGACGTTCATCTTGCCGCCGCGCACGAAGCCGCAGAGCGTCACGCCGCGGTCCTGGGCCAGCTCGACGGCGAGCGACGAGGGGGCGCCGACGGCGACGAGCAGCGGGCAGCCGGCGACTGCCGCCTTCTGGACGAGCTCGAACGAGAGGCGCCCGCTGACACAGAGCGCGGAGTCCGCGAGCGGCAGCCGGCCCTGGCCGAACGCCCAGCCGACGACCTTGTCCATCGCGTTGTGCCGGCCGACGTCCTCACGCAGGCAAAGAAGCTCGCCCGCCCGGTCGAAGAGCCCCGTGGCATGGAGGCCGCCCGTTGCCTCGAAGGCGGCCTGCGACTCGCGCAGCCGGTCGGGCAGCGCGGCGACGAGCGACGCCGGCAGACGGAGGTCGCTCTCGACCCGCGGCGACTCGACCGCAACCGCTTCGAGTGCGCCCTTGCCGCACACACCGCACGAGCTCGAGGTGTAGAAGCTGCGCGCGAGCCTCGCCGGGTCGAATCCCGGCGCGTCGAGCTCGATCGTGTTCGCGGCCAGGTCGCCGGTGAGATGCGCGCCTTCCGGCCGCAGCCCTTCGGAAAGCGCGAAGCCGACCGCGAGCTCCTCGTCGTGCCCGGGCGTGCGCATCGTGACGGCGACCGGAGCGCCGCCGATGCGAATCTCGAGCGGCTCCTCGACGGCGACGACGTCGCTCGTCGCACCATCCGGGATGCGGAGGACGTCGACCTTGGCGGTCGAGTACGGCGGCGCGCGCACGCCTGAAGTATCTACGCGGGTTCGCCGGCGGTCGGGCCGAGGTTCAGCAGGTAGTCGTAGAGGCTGCGGTAGGCGTCGACGGCGTTCGCGACGTCGCCGGGGTCGTAGGCGTCGCCCGTCTCGAGCTCCCGCGTCACGCGCCGGGCCTCCGCGAACTGGCGGATCGTCTCCGGCTCGCCCGCGCTCTCGCCCTCCTGCTCCTCGAGCGGAAGGCCGCGCGCCTCCATCATCTCGGCCACGAGGTCGTCGAGCTCCGGCAGCGTCTCGGCCGGCGACTCGCGCACGTCCTCCTCGAGCGCCTCCCAGCGGCTGCGCCAGCTGTGCTCGTCGAGTCCTGGTTCCTGCACGATGAACCGCGTTCCCGCGCCGGGGTCGCCGTCAAACCCACGAAGTAGACTCGCGCGGTGCAGGTGGTCGTCGTCGGCTCGGGCGCCCGCGAGCACGCGCTCGCGTGGAAGCTCGCCCGCAGCCCGATCCTGACCGAGCTCCATGCCGCGCCCGGGAACCCGGGGATCGCCGAGCTCGGCCGCTGCCATCCGGTGCGCGCGGAAGACGCCGACGGGCTGCTCGGGCTCGCGGTGACGCTCGAGGCCGACCTCGTCGTGGTCGGGCCGGAAGCGCCGCTCGTCGCGGGCGTCGCCGACGAGCTGCGCCGCAACGGGATCGCCGTCTTCGGGCCGAGCGCCGACGCCGCGCGGATCGAGGGATCGAAGAGCTTCGCCAAAGAGGTGATGGACGCCGCAGGCGTGCCGACCGCGGCGACGCTGTCGGTGGCGCGGCCGCCGTGCGTCGTCAAGGCGGACGGCCTCGCCTCCGGCAAGGGCGTGTTCGTCTGCCACACGGCCGACGAGCTCGACGAGGCGCTGCGGGCGGTCACGCGCCTCGGCGGCGCCGTCGTGATCGAGGAGCTGCTGGAGGGGCGCGAGGTCTCGCTGTTCGCGATCTGCGACGGCCGGCGCGCGGTCGCGTTCGGAAGCGCGCAGGACTACAAGCGCATCGGCACCGGCGACACCGGCCCGAACACCGGCGGCATGGGCGCGTACTCGCCGGTGCCGTGGTTCGCCGACGAGCAGGAGCTCGTCGAGCAGATCCATCAACCGGTCGTCGACGAGCTCGCGCGCCGCGGCACGGCGTTCGTCGGCTGCCTCTTCGCCGGGCTGATGCTCACGGAGAGCGGCCCGCGCGTGCTCGAGTTCAACGCGCGCTTCGGCGATCCGGAGACGCAGGTGCTGATGCCGCGCATCGACGGCGACCTGCTCGAGCTGCTGACGGCCGCGGCGCACGGCGACCTGGCCGGCGTCGCCTCACCGCTGAACGGCGACGCTGCGGTGACAGTCGTCGTCGCCGGACCGGACTACCCGGCTCGCAGCGACTACGCGGGGGCCGCGATCGACGGCCTCGACGACGCTGCGGCGACCGGCGCAGTCGTCTTCCACGGCGGCACGGCTGTCCGTGACGGCAGGCTCGTGACGAACGGCGGCCGCATCCTGTCGGTCACCGCGACGGCGGGAACCGTCGCGTCCGCCCGCGAGCGTGCGTACGCTGCCGTCCAGATGATCTCGTTCGACGGCGCCCAGCACCGCACCGACATCGGGGCAGCGATCGATGGCTGAGACCCTGGTCGGCATCCTCGTCGGCTCCGAGTCCGATCGCGAGCGCATGCAGGCGGCGATGGACGAGCTCGACACGCGCGGGATCGGCTGGGAGTTCGAGGTGCGTTCCGCGCACCGCACGCCCGACGCGGTCGCGGAGTACGCGAAGAGCGCAGCCGGCCGCGGGCTCAAGGTGCTGATCTGCGGCGCCGGCCTCGCGGCCGCGCTGCCGGGAGTGGTCGCAGCCCACACCGAGCTCCCCGTGGTCGGCGTGCCGCTTCGCTCGTCGAAGTCGGTGCTCGACGGCCTGGATGCGCTCCTCTCGATCGTCCAGATGCCGCCCGGCGTTCCGGTCGCGACCGTCGGCGTCGACAATGCGAAGAACGCAGCCGTCCTGGCCGCGCGGATCATCGGCGTCAGCTAGTCGACGCGGCAGCGGTCGCCACGTCGCGCGGATAGGTCCGCAGCCCGCTCGCAAGGATCACGCAGCTCCCGACGAGGGGCAGCAGCATCACGACGAACGTCCACTTCAGGGAGTTGTGACCGCCGCCGAAGACGTAGTCGGACACGGCGCCGAACAGGAGCGGCGCGAGCGCCTGCGCGCCCGTCCGCAGGAAGGTGCGGATGCCTTCGGCCCGGCCCCACATCAGCGGCACGACGACGTCGAGCCGGGCGGCGTCGAGCGGCGGGTTCTGTGCGGAGAGCGCGAACGTGGCGACGATCAGGTACGGGATGGCGACGGTTGCGGAGGTCGTGAAGATCGGCGGCAGGAAGAGGACGACGGTCACCCCCGCCATCAGCGCAGGCACGAGGACGCGCGCGGAGAGCAGGCCGCGCCGCAGCAGCCGGTCGCTGACGAGCCCGCCGGCGAGCACGCCGCCGACGGCGCCGACGCCGACGATCAGGAGCAGCAGGTTTGCGATCTCGGAGGCGATCCCGTACTGGCGTGACGCGAACTCGACGCCGAACGTCTGCACGCCGGCGAGGAAGAAGTAGCCGAGGGCGCTCGAGACGATCAGGACGACGTTGGTCGGGATGCGCAGGACGTAGCGCGCGGCCTCGATCAGGTTCAGGTTGCGGGGATCGTCGTGGAGCACGAGCTCCTCGTCGGGCTCGATGTCCTGCTTCGCGGCGAGCTTCTGCGCGTCGGTCGGCTCCTGCTCCTCGGTGCCGCGGTGGCTGCCGCGCCTCGGCTCACGCAGGCGCAGCACGAACCACGCGAGCACGAACGACGGGATGGCGAGGATCACGAACGCGGCCCGCCAGGAGAGCGCCGCGAACTCACCGGTGACCGCGAAGCCGATCCCCGCGCCGATGAGCTCGCCGGCAAGCACGAAGCCGTAGATCCGGCCGCGCTCCGACGCCGGGAAGTAGTCGCCGACGAGCGAGGCGATCACGGGGCCGGCGACGGCGCTGACACCGCCGAGGCAGGCGCGGGTCAGGAGCAGCTGCTCGAAGTCGGGGACGGTCGCGCTCCAGAGCATCGCGGCTCCCCAGAGGACGATCGCGCCGCCGAGCAGCCAGGTCCGGTGCACGCGGTCGGCGAGGGCGCCGAACGGGATGCTGGCGATCGCGGCGGCGATCGACGTGATCGAGACGAGCAGCCCGATGTCGGTGTTGTCGATGTGGAGCGAGTGGCGGAGGGGCGTCGCCGCCGCGCCGACGGTCGTCGCGTCCGCGCTCGAGAGCGCGAGCACCGCCGCGAGCACGAGCACGATCCGCGTCCGCTCGACGCCGCCGATCGTCTCGGTGACGGTCCGGCCGGCGAAGCGGCCGAAGTTCGCGACGGACTCACGCAGGCTCATGGGGAGATTCTCTCGACCGCGGCTGTCCTCCACCGGGCGCTCTACACTGGTCGGAGTGATCGCCCGCTACTCCCGTCCGGAGATGAGCCGGATCTGGTCGGAGGAGGGCAAGCTCGCGCGCTGGTTCGACGTGGAGATCGCAGCCCTCGACGCCTGGGCCGCCCTCGGGGTCGTGCCGCGCGAAGACGTCGACGCCATCCGCGCCGGCGCCGTCCCGCCGACGCCCGCCCGGGTCGCCGAGATCGAGAAGACGACCGACCACGACACGGCGGCGTTCGTCGACGCCGTGGCCGAGCAGCTCGGCCCGGAGGGCCGCTGGTTCCACTACGGGCTCACCTCCTCGGACGTGGTCGACACCGCGCTCGCGTTGCAGATCCGCGACGCCGGCGAGCTCCTGCTGCGCGGCGTCGACCGGGCGCTCGCCGCGGTCGTGCGGCTGGCCGAGCAGCACCGCCACACGATCTGCATCGGCCGCTCCCACGGCATCCATGCCGAGCCGACGACGTTCGGCTGGAAGCTCGCCGGCTGGGCGTTCGAGCTCGACCGCGCCCGCGGCCGGCTCGGTCGCGCGCTCGCGGGGTGTGCGGTCGGACAGCTCTCCGGCACCGTCGGCACGTACGCGGCGATCGACCCGGAGGTCGAGCGCATCGCCTGCGAGCGGCTCGAGCTCGAGCCGGAGCCGGTCTCGACGCAGGTGATCGCCCGCGACCGGCATGCAGAGCTGCTGTCCACGCTCGCGCTGTGCGCCACGTCGCTCGATCGTTTCGCGACGGAGATCCGCCACCTCGCGCGCACCGAGGTACGCGAAGTCGAAGAGCCGTTCGCCTCGGGAATGAAGGGTTCTTCGGCGATGCCGCACAAGCGGAACCCCAAGGTCGCCGAGCGCATCTCGGGCCTCGCGCGCGTCGTGCGCGGCAACGCGGTCGTCGGTCTCGAGAACGTCCCGCTCTGGCACGAGCGCGACATCTCGCACTCGTCTGCCGAGCGGATCGTCATTCCGGACTCGTTCCTCGCGCTGGACTACATGCTCGATCGGTTCCACTGGATCGTCGACGGCCTCGTCGTCTACCCGGAGCGAATGGAGCGCAACCTCTGGGACTCGCACGGGCTGTTTTTCTCGCACCGCCTGCTCCTCGCGCTGATCGAGCACGGCCTCGAGCGCGGCGACGCGTACCGGCTCGTGCAGCGCAACGCGATGCAGGCCTGGGACGAGGAGCGCGACTTCCGCGAGCTCGTCCGCGCCGACGCCGCGATCCGCGAGCGTCTCGACGACGCTGCGCTCGACGACGTCTTCGATTTGCACGCCACCGTCGCCAACCTCGACAGCACGTTCGATCGTCTCCGCCGCCTCGTCCCGAAGGAGGAACCAGTCCATGTCTGAGGCCACCCACCTCGCCAGCGGCAAGGTCCGCGAGATCTACGCGCTCGACGACGAGCGCCTGCTGCTCGTCGCCAGTGACCGCATCTCGACGTTCGACGTGATCCTGCCGACCGAGATCCCCGACAAGGGACGGGTGCTCACCGGCCTCTCGGGCTTCTGGTTCGCGCGGACGCGGGAGATCGTCCCGAACCACCTGCTCGCCCTGCGCGACGACGGCCGCTCGACCGAGTGCAAGCGGCTCGAGATGCTGCCGATCGAGTGCGTGGTGCGCGGCTACCTGTCCGGCTCGGGCTGGAAGGACTACAAGGCAACCGGCGAGGTCTGCGGGCACAAGCTGCCCGAGGGGCTGGTCGAGTCGCAGCAGCTGCCGACGCCGATCTTCACGCCGGCGACCAAGGCGCAGACCGGCCACGACGAGAACATCGACCGCGCCGCCGCGGTCGAGCTCGTCGGCGAGGACCGCTTCGACGAGGTCGAAGCGGTCACGCTCGCCCTCTACGAGCACGTGTCGTCGTACGCCCGCGAGCGGGGGATCATCCTCGCCGACACGAAGCTCGAGTTCGGCATCGACGAGAGCGGCCGCCTGGTGCTCGGCGACGAGGCGTTCACGCCGGACTCGTCGCGCTTCTGGCCCGCCGACGAGTACACGCCGGGTGCCACGCCGCCGTCGTTCGACAAGCAGTTCGTGCGCGACTACTGCGAGTCGCTCGGCTGGGACAAGACCTATCCGGGCCCCGAGCTTCCCGAAGACGTCGTCACCGGCACGCGGGCGCGTTACGTCGAGGCGTTCGAGCAGCTCACGGGCCTCTCGTTCGACGACTACCTCGCCGACCCGAGCGTCGTGCTGCGGTGAGGGCGACCGTCCTCGTCCGGCCGAAGCCCGGCATCCTCGATCCGCAAGGCCAGGCGGTCGAGACGTCGCTCCGCCATCTCGGCTTCGAGGTGGCGGACACGCGGGTCGGCCGCCTCGTCGACGTCGAGCTGCAGACCGACGACCGCGACGAGGCGCGCGCGCTGCTCGAGCGGATGTGCGAGCAGCTGCTGACGAACCCGCTGATCGAGAGCTACGAGATCGAGTTCGCCGGCGCATGAGCAGCGTGGGCGGGCGGCCGCTGATCCCCGTCGTCGTGTTCCCGGGGTCGAACGACGACCGCGACGCGGCCCGCGCGCTCGAGCTGCTCGGTGCGGAGGCGCCGCGCGTCTGGCACACCGACGAGTCGCTGCCGGCGGGCACCGCAGCGGTCGTCCTGCCGGGAGGCTTCTCGTACGGCGACTACCTCCGCTGCGGCGCGATCGCGCGCTTCTCGCCGATCATGCGCGCCGTCACGACGTTCGCAAACGACGGCGGGCTCGTGCTCGGCATCTGTAACGGCTTCCAGATCCTCACCGAGGCCGGCCTGCTGCCGGGCGCGCTGCGCCCGAACGCGTCGCTGTCGTTCGTATGCCGGGACGTGCCCCTGACCGTCGCAGCGGCCGACACGCCGTTCACGTCGCGGTGCGAAGCGGGCCAGGACTTGACGATCCCCGTGAAGCACGGCGACGGGTGCTGGTTCGCGGACGAGGAGCTGCTCGCCGAGCTCGAGGCTGCGGGCCAGGTCGCGCTCCGCTACGCGGAGGACGCGAACCCGAACGGCGCGGTCGCCGACGTGGCGGGCGTGACGAACGCCGACGGCAACGTCTTCGGGCTGATGCCGCACCCCGAGCATGCGGTCGACCCGCTCCTCGGCTCCACCGACGGCGCGCTGATCCTGGGCTCACTCGTCGACGCGGCTCGATTGTCGCTCGCGGCAGCCGTCTAGGCACCCGCTCTCAGGGCGTCGGCCAGCTCCGGCGTCTTTGCAAGCGCGTCGCGGAGGCGGTCGAGATCGCGGGCGCGGAACGTGACGGGGCCGCGCCGGACGGTCCCGTCGGTCGAGTAGGCGACGCGGACGAGCCGGTCGCCTCGGGCGGTCTCGAGCAGCTCCACGAGCGAGCTGAACCTGCGGTCGCCCGCCTGTTGGGGCAGAGAGACGCGTTCGACGAGCGTCGCCTCGCCGAACGGGGTCGAGATCTTCGCGGTGCGTGGGGTCTTCGCCATGCGACGAACGTAGCGAGCAAACCGCAACGCGTGGGATACGTCTCTGTCACGAAAGTGTGAAACGAACCCCACAGAGGTTTGGCAGGTGCCGAAACCGTCGAAGGCTCAGAGAATGCCGTCTCCCCTCCGCCCCGCCCGGCGGCTGCTCATCGCGCCGGCTGTCGTGCTGCTCACACTCGTCCTCGCATTCGCGGCTGCGCCGCGCGCGCACGCCGCAGCCGGGATCAAGTACGGCCTGTCCGACGATGCCTGGCTCACCGACGGGCCGGGTACCGTCCAGCAGCGGGTCGCGACGCTGAAGGGCCTCGGCGTCAAGATCGTCCGCTACAGCCTGCACTGGAACGAGATCGCCACCGCGGAGCCGGCGGCTCCGACCGACCCGACCGACTCCGCCTACGACTGGACCGATTCCGACTCGGTCCTCGACGCACTTCGCAGTGCCGGGATCCAGGTCGTGCTGCAGCTCGTCGGGACGCCCTCGTGGGCGAACGGCGGCAAGGGCGCGAACTGGGCGCCAACGAGCGCCGCGCCGTTCGGCGCGTTTGCGACCGCCGCCGCGCACCAGTACCCATGGGTCAAGAAGTGGCTGATCTGGAACGAGCCGAACCAGGTCATCTGGCTCCGGCCGACCTCACCGGCGATCTACGTGACGCGTCTCCTGAACCCCGCGTACACGGCGCTCCATCACGCGATCGCCGGCGTGCAGGTCGCCGGCGGCGGCACGGCGCCGCGGGGAGCGACCGGCGGTGTGTCGCCCGTCGCCTGGCTGAAGGGAATGCACACGGCCGGCGCCCACCTCGACGCGTACGCGCACAACCCCTATCCGCTCGACCCGAAGCACGAGACGCCGACGACCGGCGGCTGCACGAGCGCGGCCTGCACGACGATCACGATGTCGACCCTCAACCGGCTCGAGACGCTCGTCGCGAAGGACTTCCCGCACGCGCGCATCTGGCTGACGGAGTACGGCTACCAGAGCGATCCACCGGACAGGATCCTCGGCGTGTCGCTCGCCCTCCAGGCGCGTTACCTCTCGCTCGGCGACTACGTCGCCTACCACGCGCCGCGCGTCGACATGCTGATCCACTTCCTGTACCAGGACGAGCCGAACGTCTCCCGCTTCCAGAGCGGCCTCGTGACGCTCGCCGGCAAGATCAAGCCCGCCTACGACGCGTTCGAGCTCCCGCTGGCCGAGGTCTCGCGCACCGGCGACCGGGTCGAGCTCTGGGGTCAGCTTCGCGCGCCGACGGCCGGTGCGGTCGCGACGGTGCAGCGGAAGGTCGGGTCGGCGTGGCGGACCGTGACGACGGTGCGGCGCGGCGCAGGCGGCTTCTTCGTCTGGCACGGGACGCTGGCGAAGGGCAGCGTGGTCCGGCTGCGTGCCGGTTCGCTCACGGGCGCCCCCCTCACGATCACCTAGGCGTCGATCGCGACGTGACCGGGCTCGGCCGCAACCCGGTCGAGCCACGCGCGCACGTGGCCGAACGGCGCGAGGTCGAGCTCGGCTTCCTCGGCGGCGTGCGTGTACGCGTAGAGCGCGATGTCCGCGATCGTCATCGCGTCGCCGACGAACCACGCGCGGCCGTCGAGATGCGCGTCCATCGCCGCGAGGGCGCGCTCACCGTCGGCCCACATGCGCGGCAGCCGCTTCTCGTACTGCTCGCGCGGAAGCTGCGAGTAGGTGATCAGGAAGCGTGCGACCGCGATCGCCGGCTCATGGTCGTACTGCTCGAAGAACATCCACTGCAGCACCTGCGCCCGCTCGTACGGGTCGTCCGGGACGAAGCGCGTGCCCTCACCGAGGTACCAGAGGATCGCACCCGACTCGGCGAGCGGCCGGCCGTCGTCGAGGACGAGCGTCGGCACGCGATGCGAGGGGCTCAGTCCGTCGAGGAACGTGCGCGGGTCGCTGCGGTCGACGACGTCGACCTCGCGCAGCTCGAGCGGCAGCCCGAGGTGCGCGCAGAGCAGACGCACCTTGTAACAGTTGCCCGAGACCGGGCTGTTGTAGAGAAGCATTGTCCGACTATCGCACGGACGCGAGAGCGTGCAGCTTCGCGACCGTGTTCCAGTTGCGCGCGGTCGCGACGACGCCGAGCTTCGGCGACGCCAGGAGCTTGGCGAGCGGCGACTCGTGGAGACCGTTCGGGTGCCAGGAGTACACCTCGCGGCCGCGCACCGCGGATTGCTCGGGCTCGACCGTGGCGGCCGCTACGGCCCGTGCGGACGCGGGCGGTAGCTTCGCCGCGAGAAACGTGACGATGTGCCGCGAGCCGTTGTCGCTCGCGTGTCCGAGCGGGTCGGCGGCGACGACCTTCGCGAGCTCCTCCGGCGTGCGCACGATCACCTCGACGCCGAGCAGGACGCGGAGCTTCGACTCGAGCCGCGCGGGCGCGGCGCGGCTGTCGACGAGGACGTTCCCGCTCTGGCCGACGGTCATCGCCTCGCCGAAGCCCGCGTCCGCGAGGAGCGCGCGAAGCTCGGCCATCGTGATGCGCCGGTGGCCGCCCACGTTGACGCCGCGCAGGAGCACGACGCGCTTCACGCGAACAGCGGCCGCAGGTGCTCGTTGAGGAAGACGCCCTCGGGATCGAGCTCGCCGCGCGTCGCGATGAAGTCGGACGCGCGCGGGTAGCGGTCGAGGAGCTGGTCGCGCGTGAGGAAGTGCAGCTTGCCCCAGTGCACGCGGGCGTCGAACTCACCGAGCAGCGCATCCACTTCGCGCAGGTAGGGCCAATAGTCGACACCGGGTGTCCCGGAGACGGAGATCACCACGGTGTCGCGCTCGTAGCTGTGCGAGAGAAACGCGGACTCGGCGCCGACCGTGCGCACCTCCATCGGGAAGACGGAGACGGGCAGGCGCGCGAGCATCAGCTCACGCATCGCGGCGAGCGCCTCGCGACCGCGGTCGAACGGCACGAAGTACTCGAGCTCGTGGAAGTTCGGCTCGTAGGTCATCGGATAGACGAGGTAGGCGGGCTCGCCCGAGTCGACCTCGTCGTAGATCTTCACGTGGCACTGGTCGGCGCGCGCCTCGAGCCCGTAGAGCACCGCCGACTCGTCGGACGGCATCCAGAAGAACGAGTAGTGGCGATGCGCACGCGCGAGCTCCTCGAACGGCTCCCAGGCCTCCTCCCACGACCAGTTCTCGATCCGCGCGGCGAGCCGGTACGCGGGCGCTACCTGCAGCTCGAGCTCGGTGATCACTCCGAGCGAGCCGACGGCGACCTGCGCTGCGTGGAGGAGGTCGGGGGTCGACTCGTCGAACTCCGCGACGTCGCCGCTCGCGGTGACGAGGCGGACGCGGCGGACCGACGACGAGAACGAGCCGTTCCCGAGCCCCGAGCCGTGCGTCGCGGTGGAGACGGCGCCGGCGATCTGCTGCGCGACGATGTCGCCCTGGTTCGCGAGTGACAGCCCGGCTTCCCAGAGCGGCTCGCCGAAGTCGCCGATCGTCGTCGCCGGCCCGACGACGACGCGGCGCCGGTCCGGGTCGATGCGCTTGATGCGTGGGAGGCCGCGAAGGTCGACCAGCAGCCCGTCCGTGGCGACGACCGGCGTGAACGAGTGGCCCGCCCCCGCGGCGCGGACATTCAGCCCGCGCGAAGCCGCGTCCGCGACGAGCGTCGCAACCTCGTCCTCACTCGTCGGCGCGGCGACCTGCGCGGGCTCGCAGGTCTGGTTGCCGACCCAGTTCCTCCACGACGGCATGGCCGACCTTAAACCGAATCGCCGACGCCGGTGCGCGGCTCCCAGGCCGGATCCCAGAGCCGGAACCCGCCGAGGAAGGCATTCTCGTTGTCGCCGCGGCGACAGTTCGGCGGCAGCTCGTCGAGCTCGGTGACGTCGCCGCCGCCGAGCACGACGTAATCCGGCTCCATCGCGGCGGTCAGGCGCTCGACCACCTCGAAGACGGACTTGCGCCAGCGCTTCTTGCCCCGCTGCTCGAGCGCGGAGGTGCTCACGTAGTCCTCGAACGTCTTCTTCTTGAACGGCAGATGACCGAGCTCGAGCGGCTCGATGACGCCGTCGACGACGAGCGCCGAGCCGAGGCCGGTGCCGAGCCCGAGGAAGAGCATCCGGCCGCCCTCGTAGCTGCCGACCGCCTGCATGACGGCGTCGTTGACGACCTTCGTCGGCGCGCCGAACGCGCGCTCGTAGTCGAAGCCGACCCAGCCCGTGCCGAGGTTCACGGGCTCGGCGATCGCCTTGCCGCCGCGCACCGGCGTCGGGATCCCCACGCTTACCACGTCCCACGACCAGCCGGCGGCTGCCTCCAGCACGCCGTCGACCATCTGCTGCGCCGTGAGCTTCGGCCCCGAGTCGAACCGGCGCCGCTCCTTCTCGTCCGAGGTGAGGATCTTGACGTGCGTGCCGCCGACGTCGACCGCCAGCACGGTCCTGTCGGCACTCATGGCCGTACGCTAACGCGCGCGGCTCGACGGCCGGCGGCGGCGCAGCCGCAGCTTGCGGCGAAGACGCTCGAGCTGCGCGGCGCCGAGATCGACGTGGCGATGGCGGGTGACGGTCGTCATGGTCCGGTCCTACCACGACCGATGGTGAACAGGTGGTGACGTAGGATCGGGCGCGTCATGCGCGAGGCGGAGCTCGAGGACAAAGGCGCCGGCCTCGTCGCCGCGAGCGAGGGCTGGTTCATCCTCAACGCACGCGACGCGCGCTGGTTCGACCGCCCCGGTCGCGGAACGAGCCTGCCGCTCACCGGCTGCGACGAGTACGAAGCCGAGACGTTCTTCCCGATGCTCGGCATGTCGATCCAGGTGGCCGGCCGCGGCGAGCCGACGACGACGTACCACTGGGAGACCGAGCAGGAGGACTTCCTCGTGCTCGCCGGCGAGGGCGTCGCGATCATCGAAGGCGAGGAGCGGCGGCTCGCGCAGTGGGACTTCGTCCACTGCCCGCCGGAGACCAAGCACGCGTTCGCAGGGACGGGCGACACGCCGCTCGTGCTGCTCTGCGTGAGCTCGCGGCAGTTCCAGAAGGACGGACCGTGGGGCTACTACTGCGCAGACGAGACTGCCGCGAAGCACAACGCCGCCTCGCCGGAGGACACGCAGGACGGGTCGATCGCGTACGCGCGCTTCGCGCCGTCGCAACCGACGCGTTACCCCGGCGGGCTACTGCCCGGGGACGAGCGCCCGCGGTAGTGCTGCACGTTCAGGCCGGCTAGCTCCGTCCGATGATCTCGATCCGGTAGCCGTCCGGGTCGCGCACGAAGCAGAGGAAGTTCCCGCCCTCGCGCACCTGGTACGGCGGGCGCTCCGGCTCGATCCCCTGCTCCGCGAGCTTCGCCAGCGTCGAGTCGAGGTCGTCGACGCCGATCGCGATGTGGCCGTAGCCGGTGCCGAGGTCGTAGGTGCGCCCGTCGTGGTTGAACGTCAGCTCGAGCACCGACTGGGAGTCACCGAGTGAGAAGAAGTAGTTCGTCGCCTCCTTCTCGCCGTTCCTGACGATGTCCATGTCGCGCTCGAACGTGAAGCCGAGCGCCTCGTAGAAGGCGCGGCTCCGGTCCGGATCGGTGATCCGGACCATCGTGTGCAGAAAGGTCGCCATAGCGAGACTCTACGAAAAGTGTCGATCCCGGCCGCGGCCGCTCGTCGTCCCTTCGACACCAACCGAAGGAGGCTCACCGTGAAGTACCTGATGCTCGTCTGTGTCGATCCGGCGATCACGCCCGACGAGGCGCCCGGCGAGATCGAGCGCTGGCTCGAGGACAACAAGCAGACCCGGCTGCTCGGCAACGCGCTCCGGCCGCAGGAAGAAGCGAAGGTCGTGCGGATCCGCGGCGGCAAGCCGTTCGTCACCGACGGGCCGTTCGCGGAGACGAAGGAGCTGATCGGCGGCTTCGACATCCTCGAATGCGACTCGATCGAGCAGGCGGTCGAGATCGCCTCGCGGCACCCGGTCGCGAAGTTCGGGGCAATCGACGTCCGGCCGTTCTGGGAGGGCGACTAGCGCGGAACGTGCTTCTCGAGAATGCGATCGGTGGCGTCTGCGCGCCGCCCCCCGGCGTGCTCACGCCACCGGTCGCGATGCTCGCCCTCGTAGCGCCACGCCTCGAGCTGCGCGAGGTAGGCGAACACGGCGTCCGTTCCCTCGTGACGCGACCCGTCTTCGGCGACGAGCGTGGGGATCTCGCCCATCTCGGTGCGCTCGTCCTCCTGCGGCTCGACCTGGCGCGCGACGAAGTCGACTCCGAGCTCGGTCAGCCGCTCGCGCACGGCCGAGGAGAACGGGCACCACTCGGCCTGGTAGAGCTCGATCACGTCTCGAGATCTTCCCGCAAGAGGCCGAACTGCACCGCGTCCTGCCACTCGCCGTGGCGCAGGTACGCACGGCGCTTCACGCCCTCACGGACGAAGCCGACGCGTTCGGTGTGGCGGATCGCCCGCTCGTTGAAGCCGTAGCAGGCGAGCTCGAGCCGGTGGAAGCCGAGCTCGTCGAAGAGGTAGCGCTGCAGACGGCGGGCGGCGTCGTCGGCGACGCCGCGGCCGCGAAAGTCGGGATGCACCGCCAGCCCGCCGAGGTGCGCGATGCGGTGCTGCGCGCTGCGCTCCTCGAAGCCCATCGCCCCGGCTCGCTCTCCGTCGACCTCGACGATGAAACGGCCGAACCGCTCGGGCTCACGTTGCGACCGCTCGATCTCGGCCAGGATCCCGTCGCGGTCGAAGGCGCGACCACCGCCGAGGAACGGCTCCGTCTCCTCGCCGGTCAGGAGCTCGACGAGGAAGTCGGCGTCGTCAGGCCGTGCGCGCCGCAGCGAGACCATGCATCAGCTCGTACTCGGGCTCGTACACGTGCGCGGACTTGGCGTGGATCACGAGCGGACCGACCGGGATCCCGACTGCGTCCGCCACCTCGTGCTGCAGCCGCGCGAGCTCGACGAGGTTGCCGTACGCCTTCTTGCCGAAGTCGAGCGAGTGCGCGTAGACCACGAGCTCGAGCGCGCCGCCCGAGCGCCAGAAGTCGAGCAGCGAGACGCACGGGATGTAGCTCGTGTCCGTGTGCGGCTCGAACGTCGTGATCGTCGCCGAGCGCGTCTCGGGATCGGCGCGCAGGCGCTCGATCACCCACGCGACCTGGTCGCGGCCGCCGTAGTCGCGCAGCCGCCGCGCGTACGACCGCGCGCCGCCGAGCTCGGCCACGTCGTCCGGCTCGGTGAAGTTCCGTCGCATCCAGTCGAGCCAGTCGGGGTCGGCGAGCGCGGCGATCGTCGCGTCGCCCGGATCGGGCTCGGCGACGGTCAACGTGACGAGCGCGAGCTCCTTCGTCCGCTGCCCGTCGTAGGACGCGTCGGCTCCCGACGTCAGGATCCGCCGCGCGACCTCGAGCCAGGCCTCGCCGAGCGTCTGCGCCTCGATCAGCTCCACGCACGAATCCTTACAGGAGCGGCCAACATCGCTCACGAACCTATGAGACAAGGAGCGCATGACACGCCTTCTGGTTCTCATCGCGACGGTTGCACTCGGCCTCGCCGCGACGGCCGGCTCGGCGACCGGGCCGACCGGACAGATCGCCTTCATGAGCGGCTGCGACATCTCCGTCATGGACGCGAACGGAACGAACGTGCAGCAGCTGACGCACACGTGTCTCGACTCCGATCCGTCGTGGTCGCCGGACGGGTCGCAGATCGCGTTCACCTCGACGCGCGACAGCCAGCAGCCGGGTATCTTCGTGATGAACGCCGACGGGACCGGCGCACGGCCGGTCACGCCGATCGGCCTCCCGGCGGTCGAGCCGTCGTGGTCCGCGCAGGGGGTGATCGCCTTCGCCGACGTGGCCGGGCTGGACGGCGGCATCGACACGATCAATCCCGACGGGTCCGGGCTCTCGTACCTCACCGATTACGGCTTTCACCCGTCGTGGTCGCCGTTCGGAGGGACGATCGTCTTCGACGCGCCGAACCCCGACGCCGGGAACGCGGAGTGGGTCTACGAGATGACCTCCGTCGGCAACGACGTCCAGCCGCTCGCCCCCGGAGACGAGCCGGCGTACTCGCCCGACGGCCGCCTGCTCGCGTGGGAAGCTCCCGGGTCGATTCCGGGGACGATGGCGCTCGTCGTCGCCGATTCGGACGGCTCGAACCAGCGCACCGTCGTCGACGACGTCGAGCCGAGCGGGAACTACTACGCGTCCGGCCTCGAGCCCGCCTGGTCACCCGACTCGCAGTGGCTCGCGTACGTGGCCGAGCCGAACTCCGACATCTGGGTCGTCCCGGAAGCCGGTGGGACTCCGGTGCGGCTGACGGTCACCGCCGAGAACGACGCCTCGCCCGACTGGCGCCCGGCGATCCCGTCGACCGGCCTCGTGATCGCGAGTGTCCGCTTCGGCACGCATGCGTGTGCGCGCCGGCCTGGCAACGCGATCGTCTACGTCCTCGATGCGCAGAAGCGTGCCCTCGGCGGCGCAACCGTCCGCATCGGCGCGGCGCACGCGCTGACCGACGGCGCCGGCAAGGCCGTCGTCAAGGTGACACCTGCGAAGCGGCGTCACCAGCGGATCGGGATGACGATCACGGCTCGGCTGGCAGGGCGCCCGACGGCGACGAAGCGCGTGTCGCTGCCTTCCTGCGGCTGACGCCGGTGCCGAGCGCGACGCCGCCGAGGATCAGGACGAGCCCGACGATCGCCGGCCAGCCGATCCCCTCGCTCTCGAAGACCGCCCCGTAGAAGAGCGCGACCGGCGGCACGAGGTAGGTGACGAGCGACGCATAGCCCGCGCCCGCGCGCGCGATGATCGTGAACATGAGCAGGTAGGCGAGCGCGGTTCCGAGCACGCCGAGCACGGCGAGCGCGGCGAACGTCTCGCCCGACGGGAGGTGGCCGGGCGCCTGCGCGATCCCGGCCGGCGCCGCGGCGAGCGCGGCGACGGCGGCCGTGCCGAGCGCGATCGCGTGCGGCCGCGCCGTCGCGAGGTGGCGGCGGGTGAGCAGACCGCCGGCTGCGTAACAGAGCGCCATCGCGACAACCGCCAGCGCCGCGAGCACCTTCCCCTGCGGCTGCGCACCGACGAGCAGCGCGACGCCGACGAACCCGATCGCCACGCCCAGCAGCCGACGGCCGGTCACGCGCTCGTTCCGGAAGAACGAGAACGCGAGCAGCGCGTTGAAGATCGGCACCGACCCCTGGATGATCGAGGCGAGCCCGGAGTCGATTCGCGTCTCGCCCCAGGAGAGCAGCCAGAACGGGATCGCCGTGTTCACGAGGCCGACGACGACGAGCCAGCGCCAGTGGGCGCGAAGCTCGGCGAGCGTCGTGCGGCCGCCGATCATGAACGGCACCGCGATCGCGAGCGTCACCGTCGCGAAGGACAGCCGCCCGAGGATGAGCGTGGACGGCGCGACCTGCCGGTCGGCGATCTTGATGAACATGAAGGACGCGCCCCAGATCAGGGCGAGCGTGGAAAGCAGAACGAGGGGGCGGCGCGTCATCTCTTCGTTGTAACGGCCGGGCGCGGCTCCATGTGAGATGGAACGTCGGAAGGCCCCGATACACTCCCCTTCTGAGCTCGGTCGCGGAACCACTCCACCGCAGTCTCGGACTCACCGACGGGGAGTTCGAGCGAATCCGCGAACTACTGGGCCGTTCGCCGAACGACTTCGAGCTCGCCGTCTTCTCGCTCCTCTGGTCGGAGCACTGCGGCTACAAGCACTCGGCGCTACTGCTCAAGCGCCTGCCGTCGCACGGAGAGCGCGTCCTGCAGGGGCCGGGCGAGAACGCGGGCGTGATCGACCTCGGCGAGGGGATCGCGGTCGCGTTCAAGGCCGAGTCGCACAACCACCCGTCGGCGGTCGAGCCGTTCCAGGGCGCCGCGACGGGCGTCGGCGGGATCCTACGCGACATCGTCGCGATGGGCGCGCGCCCGATCGCGCTGCTCGACGGCCTGCGCTTCGGCGAGCCCGACTGGCACTTCAAGCGCGCCGTCGCCGGGATCGGCCACTACGGCAACTGCGTCGGCGTCCCGAACGTCGGCGGCGAGTGCGCGTTCGACGAGGCATACGCCGCGAATCCGCTCGTCAACGCGATGTGCGTGGGGATCCTGCCGACCGAGCGGGTGCTCTCGGCGAAGGCGCAGGGCGTCGGCAACCTCCTCGTCCTCTACGGCGCGCTCACGGGCCGGGACGGCATCGGCGGCGCGTCGGTGCTCGCCTCGCAGGACCTCGAGGGCTCAGACGAGAAGCGGCCGTCCGTCCAGATCGGCGACCCGTTCCGCGGCAAGGCGCTGATCGAGGTCTCGCTCGTCCTCGTCGAGCAGAACCTCGTCGTCTCGCTGCAGGACTGCGGCGCCGCCGGGCTCGCGTCGTCGCTCTCCGAGATGGCGCGCGACGGGATGGGGGTCGACGTGCACCTCGACCGGGTGCCGCTGCGCGAGGACGGCATGGAGGCGTGGGAGATCATGGTCTCCGAGTCGCAGGAGCGCATGGTCGCGGTCGTCGCGCCGGAGCGGCTCGACGACGTGCGCGCGGCCTGCGCGCGCTGGGAGCTGCCGTGCACGGTGATCGGCGAGGTGACGGATCACGGCGAGCTGCGCGCGACCTTCGAGGGTGAGATCGTGGGGGCGATCCCGGCCGACCTGCTGACGGACGAGTGCCCCCGCTACGAAGTGGAACAGGCGCCACGGGTCGTTGCGCCGGCGCCGGTCGCGGCCGTCAACGACGAGCCGAAGACCTGGGTGTTCGAGCAGTACGACCACCTCGTCGGGTCGCGCACGGTGCGCCGCCCGGGGCTCGACGCGGCCGTGCTACGCGTCGACGGGACGCGCGGCATCGCGGTCACGCTCGACGGCCCGCCGCTCGGGTGCCGCGACCCGCGCGAGGCCGGCTTCCGCGCCGTGCTCGAGGCGGCGATGAACGTCGCCTGCGCCGGCGGCGAGCCGCTCGCGCTCACGGACTGCCTCAACTTCGGCAATCCGGAGAAGGCGGAGATCGGCTGGGAGCTCGCGCAGGCGATCGAGGGCATCTCGCTCGCCGCCGAGTCGCTTGGGATCCCGGTCGTGTCGGGCAACGTGTCGCTCTACAACGAGACGGGCGGCGCGCCGATCCCGCCCACGCCGGTGGTCGGCTGCGTCGGGCTCGTGCGCGACGTGACCCGCATCCCCGACCGCTGGCGAAGCGGCGATCGCGTGCTGCTGCTCCGCGGCTTCGGCCATGGCCTCGTCGAGTTCGTCTGGCGGCATGCGCATCTCTTCTCGCTCGCGCACGACGTCTCGGACGGCGGCGTCGCGCTCGCGCTTCGCGAGGCGGCGGAGTGGTCCGGGCGCGAAGCAGAGGTCGAAGCGGTCGATGCACAGGGCGTCGTCGTGGCGACCGCGAGCGAGGTTCCGTGGGACGACGTCGTCGAGCTCGGAGTCGTGCGCTAGATGTGCGGCGTGTTCGGCGTCCGCGCACCGGGCCGCGACGTCGCGCGGCTCTCGTACTTCGCGCTGTACGCCCTTCAGCATCGCGGGCAGGAGTCGGCGGGCATCGCCGTCAGCGAGGACGGCCGGCTCACGGTGCTGCGCGATCTCGGGCTCGTTCCCCAGGTCTTCGACGAGCGGTCGCTCTCCGGCCTCAAGGGCCAGCTCGCGATCGGGCACACGCGCTACTCGACGACGGGCGGCAACGCGTGGATCAACTCGCAGCCGCTCATCCACCACGGGCGTGTGCGCACGGTCGCGCTCGGCCACAACGGCAACCTCGTCAACGCCTCAGAGCTGCGCGCGGAGGTCGGGAAGACGCTCGGGTCGTCATCCGACTCCGAGGTGATCGCGGCGATGATCGCGGACGACCCGGCGTCGCTCGAGGACGCGATCGTCGGCGCGATGTCGCGTCTCGAAGGCGCGGCCAGCGTCGTCGGGCTCGCCGACGAGACGCTCTTCGCGTTCCGGGACGCCCACGGCTTCCGGCCGCTCGTCCTCGGCCGTCTCGGCGACGATCACGTCGTCGCCTCGGAGACCTGTGCGCTCGATCTCGTCGGCGCCGAGCTCGTCCGCGAGCTCGAGCCGGGCGAGCTCCTGCTGATCGACGGCAACGGCGTGCGCTCGGTGCAGGCGATCGAGCAGGCCGGCGACGGCGCGCTCTGCATCTTCGAGTTCTTCTACCTGGCGCGCCCGGACACGAAGCTCGCCGGCGTCGAGGTCCACGGCGCACGCGTGCGCATGGGCGAGCGACTGGCGGCCGAGGCGCCGGTCGAGGCGGATCTCGTCCTGCCGATCCCCGACTCGGGCACCCCGTCCGCGATCGGGTTCGCGCGCGCGACCGGCATCCCGTTCAGCGAAGGCCTGATCAAGAACCGCTACATCGGCCGCACCTTCATCCAG
The DNA here is from genome assembly GCA_035651895.1 of Gaiellaceae bacterium. Classification (GTDB taxonomy): domain Bacteria; phylum Actinomycetota; class Thermoleophilia; order Gaiellales; family Gaiellaceae; genus PALSA-600. The sequence continues at coordinate 96,873 of DASREW010000021.1, read as the reverse complement.
CCGGAGCAAGGCATGCGCGAGCAGGGCATCCGCATGAAGTTCAACCCGCTCGCCGAAGTGGCGGGCAAGCGTGTCGTCGCCGTCGACGACACGATCGTGCGCGGCTCGACGACGCGGCAGATCGTGCAGATGCTGTTCGACGCGGGCGCGGCCGAGGTGCACGTGCGCATCTCGGCGCCGCCGATCGTCTCACCGTGTTACTACGGCATCGACTTCGCGTCGGAGGACGAGATGATCGCCGCACACTCGACGATCGAGGAAGTGCGCGAGGCGATCGGCGCGACCAGCCTGGCCTACCTCTCGCTCGAGGGTCTGCAGGAGTCGACGCGGCGGCCCGCCTCGACGCTCTGCCGCGCCTGCCTGACGCGCGAGTATCCGACGCGCATCCCGGCAGACGCGGCGAAGCACCGGTTCGAGCGGGTCTAGCTCACTGCTCGAGGACGCGCGACGCCTTCGCGATCCCGCGCGAGATCAGGTACGCAGCCGTCACCCAGGTCTCGAAGCCGACCCACGTGCCGGCGTCGGCGTGACTCGATGCGAGGCAGACGATCGCGACGACGATCGACGCGACGATCCACCAGAACCACTCCGCGTTGCCGGGAATCGGCATCCGAGCGCCGGCCGGCCAGTTCGAGCTCGACGAACCTTCCATAGTCGTGCCTCCCTTGTTGCGACTGCCGCAATGGTTCAGCGGACGGCGCCCAGATCCTTCGCCCGGCCGTAGCGAACTGCGCGCTGCACCTGGCGCGGGTCGAGGCCCTGCTCGAGGAGCTGCTGGCGCAGCTCCCCCTCCGACGCGAGCTTGAGGAACAGCCACGCGAGCGTCGCGAGCGTCACGATCGAGCCCTCGGCCATCATCACGATCCCGCCGAGGTTCTGGTCGTGCACCGGCGTGATCCCCCACAGCGGCGGGTGCTTGTACACGCCGTAGAACGCGCTCGACGACCAGATGAAGACGTTGCCGAGGATCGTCTCGATGAGCCGCACAGCTGCGATGTACCCGAGCTTCACGCCGGTGCCGAACCAGGCGGGCGCGGGCAGGGTCTCGACGACGGGCTCCCACATCACGCACCCGAACGTGAAGAAGCAGAAGTGCTCGAGCGCGTGCACCGAGTCGTGGTGGAGGGCGCCGTCGTAGAGGAACGGGATGTGCCAGAGGTAGAGGTCGACGGCCCACACCGGCAGCGCGACGAACGGATGCGTGAGCACCCGCAGCTTCTGCACGACCGAGAAGGCGAGCACGGGCTGCAGGATCTGGCCGTTCATGCCGAGCACGAAGCAGAGCGGCGCGAGGTCGCCGAGCAGGACGTGCTGCGTCATGTGGATGAAGAAGAAGTCGTGCTCGCCGAGGTAGTCGATCGGCGAGTTGAGCGCGAGGACGACGAGCACGATCCCCGTCCAGAACGCGGCCTGGCGCCAGCCGGACACCGGGCGCCCGGAGTGCTTGAGCGTGCGCGTCCGCCGCAGGTAGAGGAACGCGACGACAACCGTCGGCACGACCTGCAGCGGCTCGAGCGACCACGGCGTGAGAAGCGACGGCGAGCCCATCGGGCAATTGGAACACTAGCTCCATGCAGCTCTTCCACTACCACCTCGTCACCTCGCAGCTGCGGGAGGTCGAGGCGCGGTACCTCGGGAAGCTCGGCTTCGAGCTGGTGGCGCGGTACGGGCGCATCGGGGACGAGCACGTCGCCGTCGAGCAGGGGGTCTCCTGGGAGAAGCTCGACCACGACGGGTTCAAGCTGCGCCTGTCGGAGCTGGAGCGCGGGGCGGTGAACGTCGTCGTGCAGCCGGGGCACTGGCGGATCCCGCGCGTCGACCACCTCGGCGTGGCCCTCGACGAGGACGACTTCCAGTCGGTGCTCGGCCGCGCGATGCAGTGGAACCTGCGCGTGCAAGAGCACGGCGGCCGGCGGACGTTCGTCGCGACGAACGCGGGCTACCGGCTCGAGGTGCACCCGCCGCGCGACTGGATCGAGGAGCTGCTCGCCGAGAGCCACGAGCTGCGCCTCTCGGAGCTGCAGCTGCGCGCCGACGAGCCCGAGGCGAAGGCCGGCGCCCTGGCGGACATCCTCGGGCTCGAGCTCGGGGACAACGCCGTCCAGGTCGGCACCACTCTCGTCCGCTTCCTGGCGGGCGGACCGGAGGGCCGACCCGAGCTGTACGGTGAGCGCTTCGAGTGACGGAGCACAGCTACGCCGCCGCCGGTGTCTCGCTCACGACCGCCGTGTCGGTCGTCGACCGGCTTCGGGCCGCGGTCGAGTCCACCGGCGCGCAGGGCTTCGGCGGGTTTGCCGGACTGCACCCGCTCGGAGACGGGCGCTTCCTCGCCGCCTCGACCGACGGCGTCGGCACGAAGCTGATCCTCGCCCGGCAGCGCGGCCGGCTGCGCGACTGCGGCGCCGACCTCGCGGCTCACTGCATCAACGACGTCGTGACCTGCGGCGCCCAGCCGCTCATGCTGCTCGACTACGTCGCCGCGAACGAGATCCGGCTCGAGGAGGTTGCCGAGCTCGTCGACGGCGCGGCCGAGATCTGCCGCGCGGCCGGCGTCGCGCTCGTCGGCGGCGAGACGGCTGAGCTGCCCGGGATCTACGCCGAGGGCGAGCTCGACTTCGCCGGCACGTGCGTCGGCGTCGTCGAGAGCCCGCTCGACGGCTCGACGATCCAGGCGGGCGACACCGTCATCGGATTCCCGTCGGCGGGCGTGCACGCAAACGGCTTCACGCTCGTGCGTCGCGTGCTCGAGGACGAGGACTACGACGGCGACGACCTGCTCGCGCCCACGCGCCTCTACCTGGACACGGCGCGGGCACTGCGCGGCCGGGCGAAGGCGTTCGCGCACGTCACCGGCGGCGGCATCCTCGGCAACCTCGAGCGCGTCCTGCCGGACGGTCGAAGCGCGGACATCGACTGGGAGGCCTGGGAGCGGCCGCCCGTGTTCCAGTGGCTCGCGCGCCATGTCGACGAGGACGAGCTTCGGCGCGTGTTCAACCTGGGCATCGGCTGGTGCGCGGTCGTGCCGGAAACACAGGAAGGCGAGCTCGTGATCGGGCACATCTCGTGATCGGCGTCCTCGTCAGCGGCAACGGCTCGAACCTGCAGGCGCTGATCGACGCGGGCCTGCCGATTGCGGCGGTCGCCGCGAACCGCAAGGACGCCTACGCGCTCCAGCGCGCGCGCGAAGCAGGCATTCCGACGGCGACGTTCAGCCTCGACTGCCACCCCGACCGCACCGAGCGCGACCTCGTGATGGCGACGTGGCTCGAGGAGCACGGCGTCGAGCTCGTCGTGCTCGCCGGGTACATGCACCTGCTGACCGAGCCGTTCCTGCGCCGCTTCCCCGGCCGCATCGTCAACGTCCACCCCTCGCTGCTCCCCGCGTTCCCGGGCGCACACGCGATCGACGACGCGCTCGCGGCCGGCGTCGAGACGACCGGCGTCACCGTGCACTACGTCGACGAAGGGCTCGACACCGGCCCGGTGATCGCGCAGGAGGAGCTTCCACTCGAGCCGCGCGACACGCTCGTCGAGCGCATCCATTCCGCCGAGCATCGATTGCTTCCCAAGGTGGTGAGTGAGCTGTGCCTCGCGCGCTCCTGAGCGTCTACGACAAGGACGGCGTGGCCGAGCTCGCGGCCGGGCTCGTCGACCTCGGCTGGGAGCTCGTCTCCTCCGGGAACACAGCGGCCCACCTGGAGCAGCACGGACTGCCGGTGAAGCGGGTCGAGGAGGTGACCGAGGCGCCCGAGATGCTCGGCGGGCGCGTCAAGACGCTCCACCCGCGCATCCACGGGGGCATCCTCGCCCGCCGTGAGCTCGCGGACGACATGGCAACGCTCGCAGAGCACGGCATCGAGACGTTCGAGCTCGTCTGCTCGAATCTCTACCCCTTCACCTCGATCGCCGGCCGCCGCGGCGCGACGGACGAGGAGATCGTCGAGATGATCGACGTCGGCGGCCCCTCGATGCTCCGCGCGGCGGCGAAGAACTACCCGCACGTGATCGCGCTCTGCCACGCCGACCAGTACGGCCCGGTGCTGCAGGATCTGCGCGAGCACGGCGAGGTCTCCGCGGAGAAGCGGCGCGACCTCGCACGCGAGGCATTCGCCCACACAGCGGCGTACGACGCGGCGATCGCCAACTGGTTCGCGGAGCACGAGCGGTTCCCGCAGTCGCTGACGGTCAGCTTCGAGAAGGTCGCCGACCTCTCGTACGGCGAGAACCCCCATCAGTCGGCCGCGTACTACCGCGAGCTCGGGGCGCGCAGGCATCTGCTCTCGCAGGTCGAGCAGCTCGGCGGCAAGGAGCTGTCGTACAACAACCTGGCCGACCTCGAAGGCGCGCGCCGCGTTCTCCGCGAGTTCGCATTGCCGGCGGTCGTGATCGTCAAGCACGCGAACCCGTGCGGCGTCGCGGTCGCGGCGACGATCGACGAGGCGTGGGAGCGCGCTCTCGCGGCCGACCCGGTGTCCGCGTTCGGGTGCGTCGCGCTTCTGAACCGGGAGGTTCCGGCGGCGCTCGGGGCCCGGATCGCCGAGCATTTCGTCGAGGTGCTGCACGCGCCGGGCTATGAGGACGGTGCGCTCGAGGCGCTGCGCGCGAAGAAGGCGCTGCGGATCCTCGCCGACCGGGAACGCCGCACCGAGACGCCCGGCGAGCGCGACTACAAGCGCGTGCTCGGCGGCGTTCTCGTCCAGGAGCGCGATGCCGACATCGAGGACCGCGAGGCGATGGAGGTCGTGACCGGTGCCGTGTCGGAGCAGCAATGGGGCGACCTGCTCTTCGCGTGGCGCGTGTGCAAGCACGTGTCGTCGAACGCGATCGTCCTCGCCCGCGACCTGCAGACAATCGGCATCGGCGCAGGACAGATGAGCCGCGTCGATGCCGTTCGGATCGCGGTCGAGAAGGCACGCGAGCACGGGCACGACCTCGCCGGCGCGGTGCTCGCGAGCGACGCGTTCTTCCCGTTCGCGGACGGCCCGCAGATTGCTCTCGACGCGGGCGTGACCGCGCTGATCCAGCCGGGCGGCTCGAAGCGGGACGGCGACGTGGTCGACGCGGTCGCGGCGGCCGGCGCGGCGATGGTCCTCACCGGCCGCCGCCACTTCCGGCACTAGTCCCTACAGATCGCCCGGCGCCGCGAAGCGGTAGAAGTGCGCGCCGAGCCCGGCCTGGTTGAGCGCGAAGAGGATGCCGAGCATGTCCTCGAGCGCGCGGGCGTGCTCCAGGCCGCCGACAAACGCAGGCTCGTACCCCGCGTCGCGGATCAGCTGCTCCGTCACCTCCCGGGCATCGTCGTCCGCGGCGAAGAGGTTCGACGGCCGCACGCGCTGCGCGGCGATCTCGTCGTACACCGCCGCGAAGTTGAGGTTGAACGACTTCGCCGTCGGCCCGCCGACGATCGACTTCACCTCGTGCGCGAGCGACTCGAACTCCTCGTTACGGCCGCGAAACGCATTGGTGGCGTCGATCGTGATCTTCCCCTCGACGCCCGACACCTTCCCGAGCGCGTTCGCGATCTCGCCGGACGGCACGGCGACGAGGATTGCGTCGGCGTCCGAGGCGTCGCCTCCATCGCGCCCGAGCTCGGTCACGTCGTGGCCCGCGGCACGCCAGAGCCCCGCAAGCCCGCCGCCGACATTTCCTCTGCCGATCACTGTGATGTTCATGCATTCCTCCAACGTCGGAGCCGGGGGTAGGCTTCCCGGCCGATGGCGCGCGAGTACCCGACCATCCTCGACCTCGTCGGCGGCACACCGATCGTGCGTCTCCCGCGCATGTCGCAGGAGGTACCCGCGACGCTGCTCGCGAAGCTCGAGTTCCTGAACCCGGGCGGGTCGAACAAGGACCGGATCGGCCTCGCGATGATCGAGGCGGCGGAGCGGGACGGCAAGCTGAAGCCCGGCGGGACGATCGTGGAGCCGACCTCCGGCAACACGGGCGTGGGGCTCGCGATCGCCGCGGCGCAGAAGGGTTACCGCTGCATCTTCGTCATGCCCGACAAGATGAGCCAGGAGAAGATCTCGATGCTGCGCGGCTACGGCGCAGAGGTCGTGATCACGCCGACCGCCGTCGACCACGACTCGCCGGAGTCGTACTACTCGGTCTCCTCACGCCTTGCCGAGGAGATCCCGGGCGGCTTCAAGCCGGACCAGTACTCGAACATGTCGAACCCGGAGGCGCATTACCTGACGACCGGGCCGGAGATCATCGAGCAGACCGGCGGGGAGCTCGACGCGATCGTCATCTCGGTCGGCACCGGCGGGACGATCAGCGGCGTCGGGCGGTACTTCAAGGAGCATGCGCCGCACGTGAAGATCGTCGGCGTCGATCCCGAAGGCTCGGTCTACACGGCGAAGAGCGACGCCGATCTTCATCCGTACCTGGTCGAGGGGATCGGCAAGGACACGTGGCCGGAGACGATGGATCCGGACGTCGTCGATCACTGGGTCCGCGTGTCGGATCGCGACTCGTTCCTGACCGCGCGACGGCTCGCGCGCGAGGAGGGTCTCCTCGTCGGCGGCTCGGCGGGCTCGACGATCGCGGGCGCGCTCGTCTACGCGGCCGACTGCGAGCCGGGTGCGCAGGTGCTCACGATCCTGCCGGACTCCGGCCGCTCGTACCTCTCGAAGTTCCTCGACGACAACTGGATGATCGAGCACGGCTTCCTCGAGCGCGGCGTCCCGGCCCCGCGCGTGCGCGACCTCCTGCGCGAGAAGCCCGGAGAGACGCCGGCGCTCGTCACCGTCTCCGCGCACCAGAAGGTCGCCGAGGCGATCGACGTGATGGAGCGCTACTCGATCTCGCAGCTGCCGGTCGTCCGTGACGGCGAGGTGTCGTCGCTCGCGGACGTCATCGGCTCGTTGCAAGACCGCGCGCTGCTCGACCTCGTCTTCAAGAACGCGGATGCGCTGCACGAGGACGTCGCCGTCGCGATGCAGGGCCCGCTTACCGCCGTCGACGCAAACGCGTCGGTCGACGAGATCGTCACCGCGCTCACCGGCGGCACGAACGCGGTCGTCGTCGCGGACGCGGGCAAGCCGATCGGCGTCGTCACGCGCAGCGACCTGCTCGAGTACCTCGCGCACGCGCGCTGAGTCGCTGCGAGCGTGGGTCTGGCACCTAGGGTGTCAGACACCGTGAGCACCACTACACCGACGGTCAGCCTCGCGGCGATCCGCCGCACGATCGTCTCCGCGCAGGGGTTCGCGGGGCGGTTCCGGCGCGCGCAGATCGACGACGTCGACGCTGCGATCCGCCGGCTCTCCGCCGTCCAGCTCGACTCGATCTCCGCCGTCGACCGCGCGCACCGGCTCACGCTCTCGGCACGCATCGGCGCGTTCGATCCCGAGACCGTCCCGGAGCTCCTCCGCGCGGGCCGCATCTTCGAGTACTGGGCGCACGAGGCCTCGCTGCTCCCGATCGAGCTCTGGCCGTTCTTCCGGCGCGCGATGGAGGACACGGGCCACTGGGGGATCTACGACCGTGCGCTGCGTGACCATGGCGAGCTCGCCGAGCCGATCCTCGCGCGCATCCGCGAAGAAGGCCCGCTCGGGTCGCGCGACTTCGAGGCCGGCGGGGAGTTCAAGGGCGGCGGGATGTGGAACTGGAAGCCGTCGAAGATGGTTCTCGAGGCACTGTGGGACCGCGGGCAGCTCGTGATCGCCGGGCGGCGCAACTTCCAGCGCCTCTACGACCTGACCGAGCGCGTGATCCCCGACCCCGTCCTCGGCGCGCCGACGCCGACCGAGGACGAGATGCTCCGCACGTTCGCGCTGCTCGCCGTCCGCGCCCGCGGCGCGCTGACCGAGCCCGCGATCCGCGAGCACTGGCGGCTCAAGGGCGGCCGCGCCCGCCTGCACCACCACCTGCTCGCCCTCGTCGACGAAGGCGAGCTGCGCGAGGTGCAGCCCGACGACGGCGGCGTGCCGTTCTTCGTCGACGCGCACGCCGAGCTCGGCGGCGACGCCGCACCGCCCGTGCTCGTGTGCCCGTTCGACAACCTCGTCTGGGACCGGCCGCTGCTCGAGCGCGTGTTCGGCTTCAAGCACGTGATCGAGGTCTACAAGCGCGAGCACGAGCGCGCGTACGGCTACTACGTCCTGCCGCTGCTCGCAGGCGACCGCTTCCTCGGCCGAGCCGACCTGAAGGCCGACCGCGCCGAAGGCGTGTTGCGCATCCGCCGCTTCACACGTGAGCCGAAGGTTCGCGGCGACGTCGACGCGAAGCTCGAGCGGGCGGCGCTGCGGCTCGCGCGGACGATCGGGCTCGAGGGTGTCGAACGCGCGTGAGGTGACGGTCGAGGAGGCGCGGCGCATCGCAGTGCGCGCGCAGCTCCTCGACGGCTCCGCGACGAACGTGCTCGACACCGTTCGCCGTCTCGGCTTCCTGCAGCTCGATCCGATCTCGAGCGTCGCGCCGCCGCAGCACCTCGTGCTCTGGAGCCGGCTCGGGCCGGCCTACGACCGCAACGAGCTCGACCGGCTGCTCTGGGAGGAGCGGTCGCTCGTCGAGTGGAACGCCTTCCTCTGGCCGGCGGAGGACCTGCCGCTCCTCCGGGCGCGGATGCGCCGCCGCGACCGACCGCTCGACCGGCGCATCGTCGCGTACCTCGAGGAGAACGCCGCCTACCGCCGCTACATCCTCCGCGAGCTCGAGCGTCGCGGCCCGCTACTCTCGCGCGAGATCGAGGACCACAAGCCGTCGGGACGCGAGGCGCATCGCTGGTGGGGCGAACGCAAGATGGGCCTGATGCTGGGGCTGCTCAACACGCGCGGCGACGTCGCCGTCGTCGGGCGCCGCGGCAAGCAGCGCCTGTGGGACCTCGCCGAGCGCTGGTACCCGGAGACCGAGCGCATGCCGTGGCCGGAGGCGCGGCGGCTGCTCGAGGAGAAGCAGTTCCGCTCGCTCGGGGTGAAGCTCGAGCGCGGGCGGCTGCTCGCCCATCCCGACGCCGAGGATCCGGGGCGCGTTCCGGCGCGCACGACCTTCCTCTCGCCGTTCGACCGGCTCGTGCACGACCGCGACCGTGCGCACGCGCTGTGGGACTTCTTCTACCGCCTCGAGATGTACGTGCCGAAGGCGAAGCGCGAGTTCGGCTACTACGTGCTGCCCATCCTCCGCGGCGACCGCGTCATCGGGCGAATCGAGCCGGTGCACGACCGCAAGGCGGGACGCCTGCGCGTCCTCGGGACCTGGTGGGAGGACGGCGTGAAGCCGGTCTCGCTCCAGAAGCCGCTGCGCGACCTCGCCCGCTGGCTCGGTGCGTCACTAGAGTCTTGAAGATGGACTTCGAGACGCGCGCCATCCACGCAGGGCAGGAACCGGATCCCGCGACCGGCGCGATCATCACGCCGATCTACCAGACGTCGACGTTCGTGCAGGAAGCGGTCGGCGTCCACAAGGGCTACGACTACGCACGCGTCGCGAACCCGACGCGCACGGCGCTCCAGATCGCGCTCGCGAGCCTCGAGAACGCCGCGCACGGCGTCGCGTTCAGCTCCGGCCTCGGCGCGACGACGACGCTGATGCACCTCGTCAACCCCGGCCAGCGCGTCGTGCTCATCGCCGACGTGTACGGCGGCGTGTACCGGATGACCTCGCAGGTGTACGAGGAGAAGGGCTACCGCTTCACCTACGTGCCGGCTGCGGAGTTCGACGAGCACCTCGGCGAGCACCTCGACGAAGACGTGAAGCTCGTCTGGGTCGAGACGCCGTCGAACCCGCTGCTGAACGTCGTCGACATCCGCCGCGCTGCAGAGGCGGCGCACGCTGCGGGCGCGCTGCTCGTCGTCGACAACACGTTCGCCTCGCCCTACCTGCAGCAGCCGCTCGACCTCGGCGCGGATCTCGTCGTGCACTCGACGACGAAGTACCTCGGCGGGCACAGCGACGTCGTCGGCGGCTTCGTCGCCACGAACGACGACAAGCTCGCGGAGCGCCTGTACTTCCTGCAGAAGTCGCTCGGCGCGACGCCGGGGCCGTTCGACGCCTGGCTCGTGCTGCGCGGGATCAAGACGCTCGCCGTCCGCATGCGCGCGCACTGCGAGAACGCGCGGCGCGTCGCCGAGTTCCTCGACGGGCATCCCGGAGTCGTGCGCGTGCTGTGGCCCGGGCTGCCGTCGCATCCGAACCACGAGGTCGCCCGCGCGCAGATGCGCGACTTCGGCGGCATGGTCTCGTTCCTCACCGAGACGGAAGAGGACGCCGTCGAGCTCGTCGCGCGCACGAGGCTCTTCGCGCTCGCCGAGTCGCTCGGCGGCGTCGAGAGCCTGATCGAGCATCCGGCGCGCATGACGCACGCCTCGACCGCGGGCGCGCCGTTTGCACCGCCGTCGAACCTCGTGCGGCTGTCGGTCGGCATCGAGTCCGCCGAAGATCTCGTGGCGGATCTCGAAGCGGCGCTGCTCAGACGCGCAGCGAAGGTCTAGGCGGCACCGGCAGCGGCGGCACGTCCCGCCACGGCAGCAGGCCGAAGCGCGCCAGCGCACGCGGCAGGCGCCGGTCCGGCTGCATCTCGGCGGTGTGCGCCCACTCGCCCTCGAAGTCCCAGAGACGGTCGTGCGAATCGTCGTCGCGGATCTCGATCGCCAGCTGGTTCGTCTCCTCGAGCTGGTCGCGGATGATCCGGTCTCTCGTGCTCCAGTAGAGCTGCAGCGGCACACCGGAGTCGGCGATCTGGCGCGCGAAGTAGTCCGGGCTCCGCAGCTCGTAGGCGAGCGGCACCTGCTTCGGCGTCCCGCCCACCTCGATGCGGCAGAGCCGTTGCAGCTCCTTCCCGTTCGGCAGCGCGGCGAAGTCGTAGTAGCGGCGCGCCATGTCCGTCGCCGGGTCGAAGGCGGCCGCGCCGGCCAGCAGGTGCGGATACATCCCGACGAGGAGCAGCGTCTCCTGCCCGCCCATCGAGCCGCCGATCGCGTAGATCCGCTTCATGTCCACGTTGACGCCGTTCGCGCGCGCGATCTCGGGCATGCGCGCGAGGTCGGCGATCTCGCCGGGGTACCCCCAGGAGTCCCAGTGCAGCCGGCGACCCTCGCCGGCGGGGTTGATGACGGCGAAGTCGCCCTCGCCCGGGAGCGTGCCCCAGAGCAGCGCGTTGTGGATCTCGCGAATGCCGCGGCCGTGCGGCGAGATGACGAGCGGGATCTTCTGCCCGTGGTAGCCGGCCGGGAAGAGCAGCCACGCCGGCCGAACGACTCCGTCGTGGGCGACGTAGTGGATGAGCCGCGCCTCGATCCGCGCGGCGCCCTGCAGCGGCTGCTCGGCGGCGCCCGCGATCGGGACCAGCACGAGCGCAAGTCCCACAACGAGGAGAAGCCGCATGCGCCATACCGTAGGTCCCGCATTGAGAAGATGCAGTTATGAGCCCGTTGCGCAACATCGACCTGAACTTCATGGGAGCTCAACACGCGATCGGGGTGTACCTCGTCGACACCGACGACGGTCCTGCCCTGTTCGACTGTGGGCCCGCGTCGACGATCCCCGCGCTCGAGGCCGGTCTCGCCGACCACGGGCTCGCGCTCACCGACGTCCGCCACCTGCTGCTCTCGCACATCCATCTCGACCACGCGGGCGCGGCCGGAGTGCTCGTGCGCAAGCACCCGGAGCTCACCGTCTGGGTGAGCGAGATCGGCTATCCGCATCTCGTCGACCCGTCGCGGCTCGAGCGCTCTGCCCGGCGCCTCTACGGCGATCTCTTCGACCAGCTGTGGGGCGAGCTCGCACCGGTTCCGGAGGAGAATGCGCGCGTCGCAACCGGGAACGTCCTCGGCTGGGACGTGTTCCCCACGCAGGGCCACGCATCGCACCACGTGAGCTACGACCGCGGCGGCACGATCCTCGCGGGTGACGCCGCAGGCGTGCGCATGCCCGGTGCGTCGTACGTGCTGCCGGTCTCGCCGCCGCCCGACATCGACGTCGAGACGTGGCACGAGACCGTCGCGGCGATTCGCGCGCGCGACCCGCAGCGTCTCGCCCTCATCCACTTCGGCGTGCACGAGGACGTCGGCGCGCACCTCGACCGGCTCGAGCTCGAGCTCGACCGCTGGGCGGAGCGCGTCGGCGGCGGCATGGGCCAGGAGGAGTTCGTCGAGGCCGCCCTCGCCGACGCGGGCGACGACGCGGAGCAGTACGACCGCGCCGCGCCGTTCTGGCAGTCCTGGCAGGGCATGAAGCGCTACTGGGACGTCAAGCGGAACGCTTGAACGAGCTCGAGCGGATCGAGGCGCAGGCGCTTCGGGAAGCGGTCGTGCTGGGCGGCGGCGAGGCAGAGCTCGTCGGCGGCGCCGCCTGTGTCCGGCACAGGCAGGTGCCGATCCTCGAGCTGAACCGCGCGATCCCCATCGGCGCGGCGGTCGACGCGGCCGCGATCGCGGCGTGGTTCGGCGACGACCGCCACGTGATCTGCGTGACAGGAGAGCGTCTCGACCTCGCGGGCTCGCTCGCCGAGCGCGGCTACACCCGCGGCCGGGCGTGGCTGAAGTTCCGGCGCAAGGGCGAGCCGGCGCCAACGGCTGCGACCGACCTTCGCGTCAGCGAGACGCTCGACGCGGATGCGTTTGCGACCGCCACCGGACTGCCGCGCGAGCTGAGCGGCTTCGTCGGCGCACCCGGCTGGCGGCACTTCGTCGCCTGGGACGGCGACGAGCCTGCAGCGTGCGGCGCCCTCTACGTCGAGGGTGAGCTGGCGTGGCTCGGCGTCGGCTCGACGCGCGAGGCCTACCGCCGGCGCGGCGCGCAGAGTGCGCTGCTCGCCGCACGCATCGAGACCGGACGCTCACTCGGCGCGCGGACGTTCACGTGCGAGACGGGCGAGGACGTCGACGTCTCGTACCGCAACATCCTCCGCGCCGGGTTCGCCGAGGCCTACCGGCGCGAGAACTGGCTCAGCCCTCAGCTCGTGCGGTAGACGTTCACGCCCGTCGTCTGGGCGCGCGCCAGGACGAGCATCTCGTCGATCGAGACGTGCGGCGGGCGCGTGACGGCGAACAGGATGCACTCTGCGATGTCCTCGGCCTTCAGCGGCCCGCCGAGGCCGACGTTGGCGTAGACGGACGCAGCCTTCTCCTCGTCGCCGCGGAAGCGCACCTTGGAGAAGTCCGTCTCGACGAGCCCGCCGGCGATGTTCGTGACGCGCACCGGCTTGCCGAAGAGGTCTTCGCGCAGCGCGCGCGTGTATCCGTGTACGGCGAACTTGGAGGCGACGTACGACGAGCCGTTCGCGTACGCCCAGATGCCGGCGACCGAGCCGATGTTGACGACATGGCCGTCGCCGCTCTCGATCAGCTGCTCGATGCAGAGGCGCGTCATGCGCATCAGTCCGAGCACGTTCGTCTCGATCACCTCGCGTTCGTCCTCCTCGGCCGACTCCCAGACCGGGTCGCGGCCACGGGACAGCCCGGCGTTGTTGACGAGGATGTCGATACCGCCGAGCTCCTCGAGCGCGGCGTCGACGAACCGGCGGCAGCTCTCGGGGTCGGTGACGTCGAGGTTGCCCTCGCGGCGGGAGCCCGTGTAGACCGTCGCGCCGGCCTCACGCAGCGACGCGGTGGTCGCCGCGCCGATGCCGCTCGACGCGCCCGTGACGATCGCCCGCTTCCCGTCCAGCTGCCCCACGCCGAGACCCTAACGACCGGAGGTGCCCGAACGTCTTAGAACCTGAACCGGTTCAGGTTCTAAAGTTCCCGACCCATGCAGCCCGCCGGCCCCGGACACAGCCGCACGCTCCGACTCTGGTTCATCACCGCGGTCCTGCTCGTGCTGCTCGTCCTGATCGCCATCGGCAGCCACGACGGGGCGCTCGGCACCGGCTCGCACGCGCAGCCGACGCCGGGCTACGTCGACTGGGCGATGAGCGTCTTCCTCGTCATCTTCGTGCTGATGATCCCCTTCGCCATCTACGTGTACTGGGCGCAGATGCGCGAGTTCCGCGCGCAGAAGGAGCCCCAGAGCTTCCAGTCGAGGGTGATCCGCACGTTCGCGATGATGGCGTTCATCCTCCTGTTCGCGTTCCTGGTCGTGACGATCAAGCGACACGGCGGACTGCACTTCATCACGCTGCAGAGCCTCACCGGCAAGGGCGGCAAGGGCGGCGTCAACGGACAGAAGCAGCTACACGCGAAGCCGTACAACCCGACGTTCCGGTGGCCGGTCCTCTACGCGACCCTGGTGTTGCTCGCGATCGGCGGGGCGATCTGGTGGCGGCAGCGCGGGGAGACGAGGACGGGACAGGCGTGGGTCTCGCCCGAGGCGGAGCTGACCGATGACGTGCTCGCATCGATCGACGACGCGATCGACGACCTCGAGGCCGAGCCGGACGCGCGCCGCGCGGTGATCGCAGCGTACGCGCGCATGGAGCGCGTTCTCGGACGGCACGGGCTCAGGCGCAGGCCGAGCGAGACGGCGGTCGAGTATCTCCGCCGCGTGCTGCTCGGGCTCACGTCGCGCACGGACGCCGTCACCCGGCTCACGGGCCTCTTCGAGCAGGCGAAGTTCAGCCGGCACGACATTGACGGCTCGATGAAGCAGGACGCGATCGACTCGCTCCGGACGATCCGCGACGACCTGCAAGGCGCATCGGCATGAGGCGTAGACTCGGCGGAGCCTCACAGAGAGCGCAGGTGCCGGCTTTGCCGGCGCCGGAGCGGGAATCATGAGGCGGCATCGCATCGACCTCGCGGTGCTCCTACTGCTCGCAACGGGAGTCACCGTCTACGTCTCGCTGGCGGTTCCGGGCGATCGCAACCTCGTCGTGCACGTCTACGTGCTCTTCGTCGGCGCGTTGCTGATGACCGCGGTGCTGATCTCGGTCGGTGCGGCCGCGCCGCCGCGGCGCCGCTCCGAGTTTCGCCGTGCGCTCGACGAGCGCGCGCAGCCGCACCGCCAGGTGTCCGAGCTCGCGCGGTTCGAACGCGAGGTGACGCTCGCGGTCGGCAGCGCGCACGACTTCCACGTGCGGCTGCGACCGCACCTCTCCGAGATCGCGCAGGCGCGCCTCGAGCGCACGGGCCGGCGTGCCGGGCCGCAGACGCTCGGCCGCTGGTGGGAGCTCCTCGCCCCCGACCGGCCCGAGCCGCGCGACCGCTTCGCGCCCGGCATTCGCGAGGCGCAGCTGCGCGAGCTCGTCTCCGACCTCGAGTCGCTCTGAGAGGATGAGCTGATGGAGCTCGCCGAGGTCGGGAGGGTCTCAGGCCGCGTTCTCGACGAGGTCGAGAAGGCGGTGATCGGCAAGCGAGACGCGCTCGAGCTGCTCATGCTCGGGCTGCTCGCCGACGGCCACGTCCTGCTCGAGGACTATCCCGGTCTCGCGAAGACGCTGATGGCGCGCTCGTTCGCGCGAGCGACGTCGCTCGACTTCTCGCGGATCCAGTTCACACCCGACCTGATGCCGTCCGACGTGACCGGCTCGTCGGTCTACAACCAGCGGAACGCAGACTTCGAGTTCCGCCCCGGTCCGATCTTCGCCAACGTGCTCCTCGCCGACGAGATCAACCGCGCCCCGCCGAAGACGCAGGCGGCGCTGCTCGAGGCGATGCAGGAGCGCCAGGTGACGACCGAAGGCGAGACGCGCCGGCTCGGCCCGCCGTTCCTCGTGCTCGCGACGCAGAACCCCATCGAGTACGAAGGCACGTACCCGCTGCCCGAGGCGCAGCTCGACCGCTTCCTGCTCCGGATGTCGGTCGGCTATCCCGAGCGCGAGGACGAGTGGCGGGTGCTGGCAGAGCGTGCGGAGCGCCGCACCGACGACGTCGAGATCGAACCGGTCGTCGACCGCGAGACGCTGCTCGCGATGCACCGCGCCTGCGAAGAGGTCTACGTGTCGGAACCCGTCGGGCTGTACATGGTCGACCTGGTCGCAGCGACGCGCACGTCTCAGTCGATCCAGGTCGGCGCGTCGCCGCGCGGCTCGCTCGCGCTGCTCAAGCTGTCACGGTGCCGCGCCGCGCTCGACGGGCGCGACTACGTCACCCCCGACGACGTGAAGGCCGTCGCGGTGCCGGCGCTCGCCCATCGGCTGACGCTCCGCCCCGAGCTCTGGGTGCAGCGCATCTCGCCCGAGGAAGTCGTGCGCGAACGGCTCGACTCGGTGCCGACGCCGGCTGCTGAAGACCTCGCGCGCACGTGACGCGGCGCGCGTCGCCCAAGCTGGGCGGGTACGCGGTGCTCTCGGCGCTCGGCCTGCTGGCGGCGCTCGTCCTCGGACGGCCGGAGCTCGTCGCGCTGACCGCGCCGTTCCTGCTCACGCTGGCAGCGGGTCTCGTCGTCAGCGTCCCACCGCGCTTCGGGCTCGAGCTCACCGCCGACGAACGCGTCGTCGAAGGCGACGACGTGCGCGTCGTCGTCACCGTGACGGCAGAGACGCCGGTGGAGCAGCTCGACCTCTACCTTCGCCTCCCGGACGGGCTCGCACTGAAGGACGGAACGAGCCCCGTCTCGATCGCGTTGCGCCGCGGCGAGCAGCGCGAGCTCGAGCTGACGCTCTCAGCGAAGCGCTGGGGCGCGCACACGCTCGGGCCGCTGTACGTACGAACGCGCGACCAGCTCGGCCTGTTCGTTTGGGAAGGCGCCGTCCTGCAGACGCCCGTCCTTCGCGTCTATCCGCGCGAAGCGACGCTCCGCCGGATCCTGCAGCCGCGCGAGACGCAGGTCTTCTCCGGCAGCGAGGTCGCGCGACACAAGGGTGAAGGGATCGAGTTCGCCGACGTGCGCCCCTGGGCAGCCGGCGATGCGCTGAAGCGCGTCAACTGGCGCGCGAGCGCGCGCCGCAGCGAGCTCTGGGTGAACGAGTCGCACCCCGAGCGCAACACGGACGTCATCCTGTTCGTCGACTCGTTCGCGGAGGCGCGCCACGACGGCGGCGGAACGCTCGACCTCGCGGTGCGCGCGACCGCTGCGCTTGCCGACGCGTACGTGAAGCGACGCGATCGCGTCGGCCTCATCTCGTTCGGCGGCATGTTGCGCTGGCTGCAGCCCGGGATGGGAACGGTGCAGCTCTACAAGATCATCGACGCCCTGCTCGACACCGAGGTGATCCTCTCCTACTACTGGACGGAGATCGAGATCCTGCCGCGCCGCACCTTGCCGCCGAACGCGCTCGTGATCGCGCTCTCGCCGCTGCTCGACCGCCGCTCGGTCGGCGCGCTGCTCGATCTGCGCATGCGCGGCTTCGATCTCGCAGTCGTCGACGTCTCGCCGCTGCCGTTCACGCCGCGGCCGAAGGGCGGTCTCGACGCGGTTGCGTACGACATCTGGACGCTGCATCGCGAAGCAGTTCGCCATCGCCTCAACCGCGCCGGTGTCGCCGTCGCCGAGTGGCGCGACGACATCCCGCTGCAGGCCGTGCTCGAGGAGGTGAGGTCATTCCGTCGCTACGCCCGGACCGCGCGCGCCTGATCACCGGCGGTGCTGCGTTCGCACTGGTCGCCGGCATCGGCGGCTACACGGCGTTCTCCGGCGCGCGGTTCGTCGTGCTCGGCGACGTGGCGTGCGGCGCCGGTCTCGTCGTGCTGCTCGTGGGGCTCGCCGTGCGCCTGCCGCTAACCGTTCCGTGGGCGATCGTCCTGACGGCGACCGGCTACCTGACGGGCCGTGCGGAGCGCCACCACGTCGACGGCTGGGCCGCGGTCGTCGGCGGCGCGCTGCTGCTCGCGAGCGAGCTCGCCGCCTGGTCGATCGACCACGACCGCAGGCTGACGACGGAGAGTCGCGTCGTCGTCCGGCAGGCGTCGACGATCGCGGCGCTCGTCGTCGTCGCGGTGCTGGTCGGGTTCGTCCTGATCGGAGCGTCCGGCATCTCGACCGGGGCGGATCTGCTCGTCACCGCGATGGGCGTCGCTGCAGCCGTCGCGGCGGTCGCTCTCATCCAGCGGCTGGTCCGCTCGTGAGAGCCCTCGCCGCCGTCGCGCTCGCGGCTGCACTCCACCTGCCGGCCGGCTACCACGCGTCGGTGTACGCGTCGGGGCTCGACCACCCGACGGCGCTCTCGTTCGGGCCGAACGGCCGGCTGTACGTCTCGGAGGACGTCGGCTCGATCGTCTCCGTCGGGCGCGGGACGACCAGGCCGCGGCCGTTCGCCGCGCACCTGACCGTCCCGCTCGGCCTGCTGTGGCGCGGGCGCACGCTGTACGTCTCGGAGAGCGGCAAGGTGGAGGCGCTGCGCAGCGGCGGCGCCCGCCGCGTCGTCGTCTCGGGCCTGCCGTACCAGGAGCACCAGCAGGATGCGATCGTCGCCGGCCCCGACGGACGCCTGTACCTCGGGTCCGGCTCGACCTGCGACGTCTGCAAGGAGAGCGACCGGCGCAGCGCCGCCGTGCTGTCGTTTCGGCCCGACGGGTCCGGCCTGCGCGTCGTCGCCACCGGGCTCCGAAACCCGTACGGGCTCGTGTTCGTCGGCAAGTCGCTGTACGCGACCGTGAACGGCCAGGACAACCTCGGCGACGGCGAGCCCGCCGACATGGTCGTGCGCATCCGCGCCGGTGCGAACTACGGCTGGCCGGTCTGCTGGCCGGACTACGCGCTTCGCCGACTCGAGGGACAGTGCGACGGCGTCACGCCGCCCGTCGCGTACCTCGAGCCGCACTCGTCGGCCGACGGGATCGTCTCGTGGCGCGGCGACCTCTTCGTCGCTGAGTGGGGCGAGTACCTCTCGAGCGAGCACGGCCGCGTTCTCGTGCGCATCGAGCACGGCCGAGCAACCCGGTTCGCGACGGGCTTCGAGCATCCGCTCGCGCTCGCCGTCGACCCCAGCGGCGGCCTTCTGGTCGCCGACTGGGGTCGAGGCGTGATCTACGAGATCCGGAAGAGCTAGCGAACTACGTCGCCACGACCGAGGCGGTCTCGGTCTCGGTGAGGCCGTTCGCGTCGTTCAGCTCGGCGACCACCGAATACGTGTGCTTCTTCACCGGGGCGAAGTTCGCAACGAACCTGACCGACTCGTCGGCGCCGATCACCGCGGTCGGCTGTGCGTCGTAAATCAGCTTCGAGCCGTCGTAGACGCGGTAGGTCATGCCGACCGTGGCGCCGACGCCCGCGTTCGCGGCGAGCTCGGGCACGAACATCTGAATCGTCGGATGCGTTCCCGCCTTGACCGTCGTCATCGTTCCGTTGATCACGCGGGCAAGCGCCGAGAACGAGTTGTACGACGTCTTGTGCGAGCCGTTCGAGTTCTCGATGCCGCTCTTCCACGGGTTGCCGGAGCTGTCGCGGAACGTGAACCAGATGAACATCTGGACGTTCGGATCGTTACGCGCGATCGTCAGCGCCTGCTTGGCATAGGCGGCCTGCAGCGACGTCGAGATGCCCTTCGGCTGCGCCGGCTTCGTCTCGTGGCCGTACTCGGTGATCCAGATCGGCACGGCACGGTGGAAGTACGCCTTCAGGTCCTTCTCGAAGGTCGGCAGCGTCGACAGCGTGACGTTCGGGTACTTGACCTTCTCCAGCGGCTTCGCGGTGCGCGCCGTCGGATACGGATGGTGGGCCCACGCGTCGAACCTGAGGCCCTTCACCTTTGCGAGCAGCCTGGCGAAGGTCCCCGGCGAGACGGTCTCGCTCGCGCCCTTGATCGGCTTGTCGCGGCCCTGCGCGGACGTCTCGCCGATCGCCACCTTCGCGAGCGGGTTCGCGCTCTTGATCGCGGCGTAGGCGACCTTGAACAACGCGCCGTAGCGGGCCGGGCTGACGATCGTCTTGCCGACGTACTGCGGATACAGGAACTGCTGCAGGTTCGGCTCGTTCCAGATCGACCACAGCGAGACCGACCCGTGGCCGTTGTGGCCGTTGTACCGCGTCGCCAGCATGCGCACGAACGTGACGAACGTGCTGCTGCTCGTCGGCAGGTAGTTCGGCGTATGACCGCCGTTGGCCCACTTCGGCGTGCCGGTGACGTTGATCATCACGCGCATGCCTGCGCGCGACGCGTTCGCGACGAGATCGTCGAGGTCGGTCAGGTGGTACGCGGGATCGTCGCCGTCACTGGCGTCGGCGGGCTTCGTCGCCGCGATCGTCGCCCAGTTGGCGGTCGTGTGGATCACCGACGCGCCGGTTGCGGCGGCATCGGCGATGTTCTGCTGCGCGGACGGCGAGAAGCGAAGGCTCACGTCATCGAAGAAGCCGATCGGCATCTGATGAGCGGCGGATGCAGTGGCTGCCGGCGCGGCTAGCAGTGTGAGCGCGGCGAGCAGCACGAAACGGTGAAGTTTCGACAATACGATCTCCCTCCTCAGGACTGGGTCGCGGGCGAAGCGATCGCCGGGACCGTAGCGAGGCGCTTTGAGGGTGGTGTTAAGAGCTTCGCCGCCAGTCGCGAAACGCCTGCAGCAAGCGTTCTTCCGCGGTGGCGGAGAGGTCAGCGAGCGTGATCGTGCCCGTGAGCTCGATCGTTACACGCAGCTGCTCGACGTACTCCGTGCAGCCGTCGCAACCGTCGAGATGACCTTCGAACGCACGACGGTCGCGCTCGCCGAGCGCACCCTCGAGGTAATCCGTGACGAGCTCCACGAGCTCGTGGCAGCTGAGGCCTTCTACGTCGATCATGCGTTCTCCGTCGGAGCGAGATAGTCCTCGAGCGCGCGCCGCACGCGGGAGCGGGCTCGGTGGAGCAGGACTCGTTGATTGACCTCGCTGATGTCGAGTGCGTTACGGACCTCGTCGCTCGACCACCCTTCGACGTCGCGCAGCGAGATCACGGCGCGCTGACTTGCGGGCAGCGCTTCGACTGCCCGCGCGATCACGTCACGCGTCTCCGCAGCCAGCAGCCGTTCCTCCGGAAGCGCGCGCGGCGGTGCGCTCCAGCCCCCCGGATTCTCCGGCGCGTCGTCGGGCAGGAAGCGCTCCGGCTCGACGGCCGCCTCGGGGACGCGTGCCGGATCCTGGAGGGCCGAGAACGGGATCGTGCGGCCCTCGCGCTGCGCGCGGGTCTTCGCGGTGTTCACGAGGATGCGGAAGACCCAGGTGCGGAGGGTCGACCGGCCCTCGAAGCGATCGAGCGCACCGAGCACGCGCAGCCAGGTCTCGGCGACGACGTCCTCGGCGAGCGCTCGCGTCGGCACGAAGATCTGGGCGACGCGCAGGAGCGACGGATGCCAGTCGCGCACGATCCTCCGGTACGCGTCCTCGTCGCCGGCGCGGAGTGCGGCGACGAGCTGCTCTTCGCTCGGCTCCACGAGCCGAACCTACCGGCTTGACAGGCTCCCAGACGAGCGCTTACGGTACCGGAAACGTTCCGGTAATAGTTCCGGGACAACCGAGCAGGCCCATCTGAGCGGCGAGCTGGGCACTTCCGAGAGGAGTTCGCATGAGCTCAGTCCCCAAGCGCCGTGCAGCGGTCCTCGTGGCGATCGTGGCCGCCGTCGCGGCGGTCGCCGCCTCGGTCACGCCGGTCCGCACGGCGAGCGCCCACCCGGCCGTCGCACGCGCCGCACTCGCCTCGACCCTGCTCTCGCAGGGCAAGCCGGCGACGGCATCGTCGACCGAGAGCGCGTCGTACCCGGCCGCGGATGCGGTCGACGGCAACACCGGCACGCGCTGGTCGTCGGCGTTCAGCGACCCGCAGTGGATCTACGTCGACCTCGGCGCCTCCGCGTCGATCACGCAGGTCGTCCTCAACTGGGAGACCGCGTACGGGAAGTCGTTCCAGATCCAGACCTCGAACGACGCCTCGACCTGGACGACGATCTACTCGACGACGGCGGGCACCGGCGGCGTGCAGACGCTCAACGTCAGCGGCAGCGGCCGCTACGTCCGCATGTACGGCACCGCCCGTGCGACGCAGTACGGCTACTCCCTCTGGGAGTTCCAGGTCTACGGCACGATCACGACGGGCTCGACGCTGCTCTCGCAGGGCCAGCCGGCGACGTCGTCCTCGAACGAGAACTCGTCGCTCGGCCCCGCGAACGCCGTGGACGGGAACACCGGCACGCGCTGGTCGTCGGCGTTCAGCGACCCGCAGTGGATCTACGTCGACCTCGGCGCAACCGACACGATCTCGCAGGTCGTCCTCAACTGGGAGACCGCCTATGCGAAGTCGTTCCAGATCCAGACCTCGAACGACGCGTCGACCTGGACGACGATCTACTCGACCACCACCGGCACCGGAGGCGTGCAGACGCTCAACGTCAGCGGCAGCGGCCGCTACGTGCGCATGTACGGCACGGTGCGGGCGACGCAGTACGGCTACTCGCTCTGGGAGTTCCAGGTCTACGGCACGGCCGGCTCCGGCGGTGGAGGCGGTGGCGGGACGTGCACGCAGTCCGATACGCCGGACTTCGGGCCGAACGTCCACATCTTCGACACGTCGATGTCGACGACGACCATCCAGAACCAGCTCAACACCGACTTCAACAACCAGAAGGACACGAACACGGCGCAGTTCGGCACCGGCCGCGTCGCCGAGCTCTTCAAGCCCGGCACGTACGCGGTCGAGGCGAACGTCGGGTACTACGAGTCGGTAGCCGGCCTCGGACAGAACCCGGACGACGTGATGATCAACGGCGACGTCACCGTCGACGCGTTCAACAGCGAGGACGCAGGCAATGCGACGCAGAACTTCTGGCGTTCGGCGGAGAACCTCGCGATCACGCCGTCGAGCGGCACCGACCGCTGGGCGGTGGCACAAGCGGGGCCGTTCCGCCGCATCGACGTGCACGGGAACCTGAGCCTCGCACCTGCGAGCAACGGCTACGCGTCCGGCGGCTACATCTCGGACACGAAGGTGTCGGGATCGGTCTCGTCGGTCTCGCAGCAGCAGTGGTACTCGAAGGACTCGAGCTTCGGCAGCTGGAACGGCGGCGTCTGGAACATGGTGTTCTCGGGCGTCACGGGCGCGCCGGCGCAGTCCTTCCCGAACCCGCCGGAGACCGTGCTCCCGACGACGCCGGAATCGCGTGACGTCCCGTACCTCTACATCACGTCCGACGGCAAGTACCACGTGTTCCTGCCGAGCCTGCGCACGAACGCGTCCGGGCCGAGCTGGGCCTCCGGCTCGACGCCCGGCACGTCGCTGCCGATGAGCCAGTTCTACGTCGTGAAGTCGGGCGACACCGCGACGACGATCAACAACGCGCTGTCGCAAGGTTGCAACCTGCTCTTCACGCCGGGCATCTACCACGTCAGCTCGACGATCAACGTCACCCGGGCCGGCACGGTCGTGCTGGGAATCGGCTTCCCGACGATCATCCCGGACGGCGGCGTGACCGCGATGTCGGTCGGCGACGTCGACGGCGTCCGGATCAAGGGCCTGCTCTTCTCCGCCGGCACGACGAACTCACCGTCGCTGCTGACGGTCGGGACGCAGGGCTCGTCCGTCAGCCATGCCTCGAACCCGACGTCGATCCAGGACGTCTTCTTCCGGATCGGCGGCGACCAGGCGGGGAAGGCGACGCAGAGCCTGATCGTGAATCAGAACGACGCGATCATCGATCACATCTGGGCGTGGCGCGCAGATCACGGCACAGGCGTCGGCTGGACGTCGAACACGGCGGACACCGGCCTCACCGTGAACGGCAACAACGTGATCGCGACAGGGCTCTTCGTCGAGCACTACCAGAAGTACGAAGTCGTCTGGAACGGCCAGAACGGCAAGACGATCTTCTTCCAGAACGAGAACCCGTACGACCCGCCGAACCAGGCGGCGTGGATGAACGGCTCGGTCGACGGCTACGCCGCGTACAAGGTGGGCGCGAACGTGACGTCGCACGAGGCGTGGGGTCTCGGCAGCTACTGCTACTTCAACGCCAATCCGGCAGTGACGAACTACCACGCGTTCGAAGCACCGCAGAACGCGAACGTGAAGTTCCACGACATCCTGACCGTGTCGCTCGGCGGCGTGGGCACGATCACCCACGTCATCAACGACAGCGGCGCCGCGACGCCGTCGAACACAACGCCGAGCGACGTCACCAGCTACCCGTAGCTCGTGGAAGCGTTGGGGCCGACTCCAGCCGGAGTCGGCCCCGACACCGATGGGCGGTGCAGGGCTCGAACCTGCGACCCCCTGCTTGTAAGGCAGGTGCTCTCCCAGCTGAGCTAACCGCCCCGGGCAGTACCCCCAACGGGATTCGAACCCGTGCTGCCGGCGTGAAAGGCCGGAGTCCTAGGCCGCTAGACGATGGGGGCCTGGGCGGGAGAGTACCGTTGCCGCTCGTGGGTGTCCTCGTCGCGCCTGAGGTAAACGTTTTGTGAGCACCGTCTCGCTCCTGCGCTGGCTGCGGCGGCAGTTGCGTGAGCCGACGCCGCAGCGCGAACGGCTGGAAGCCGCAATAGCAAACGACGATCCTGCCGAAGCACGCCGTCTCGTCACATTGATGACGTTCAACGATGCTCAACGTCGTCACGTCG
This sequence comes from Gaiellaceae bacterium, assembly GCA_035651895.1. GTDB lineage: Bacteria > Actinomycetota > Thermoleophilia > Gaiellales > Gaiellaceae > PALSA-600. Next base: position 72,540 of record DASREW010000021.1, on the reverse strand, counting down.
AGCGAATGCTCGACGACTGGGAACACAGCCGGTCCGACTAACTCATCCGCAACACTGTCGTCGTGACACACGTGAGGGGTCTCGTCTGTCTCTCCGTTGCGCTCGTCGCGTTGGTGCTGACGGGAAGCGCTCCGGCAACGTCCGTGATGGGAGCGGAGAAGGCTGCGCTCGCAAAGTTGAAGAGCGCGCAGAAGGCGCATCGGATCGATGCGGCCACTGCGTCGTCGGCGCGGAACGAGATCGCGCGCGCTGCGCATCTCATCCGCACGCTGCCGAACGGTCGCGGCTATCACGTTCAGGTTGCACTCGACGAGGTGGCGTCGTTCGGTGCGCCGCTGACCGAGCCGCGCGCGCTCGAGCTGTACGGAGCGTTGAAGGCGAACGACGACTTCTTCTCGAAGCACTGGGCGCCGGCTGACCTCACCGACATCGTCGGTTCCGACGGCGTCGTCTACCGCTACTTCGCCGGTTACGACTTCCGCTTTCATCCGCTCGCGAACTTCGGCGTGCTCAACGCGCGCGTCGCGGCGGGCGACGTCGCAGGCACCGAGCAGCTCGCGGACGCACTAATCGTGCGCGGGATTCACCCGAAGGGCGGCGGCATCGGCTGGGAGTACGACTTCAACTTCGGCGGCGGACGCGCACCGTGGCTCTCGGGAATGGCGCAGTCGGTCGCGGCGCAGGCGTTTGCCGGTGCGGCGGGGCTCGTCACGAGCCGTGCGGCCCAGTACATGGCGGTCGCGCGCGGCGCCGAGCGGATCATCCCGAGCCAGCTGATCACCAATCTCTCGGCAGGCCCGTGGATCCGGCTGTACGGCTTCAGCCGGCTCGCGGTGTTCAACGCGCAACTCCAGTCGACGCTCTCGCTGCAGGCGTTCGCGACGGCGTCGGGCGACAGCGCTGCCGGCGTGCTGGCGAAGAGAATGGAGAACGCGGCGTACTCGATGCTGCCGCGCTTCGACACGGGCTACTGGTCGTACTACTCGCTCGCCGGCGATCCGGCGCCGGTCAGCTACGAGACGTTCGTGACGTCGCTGCTCAAGAAGCTCGCGGCGGGTGACCCGCGCTTCGCCCCCGCGGCAACGCGCTTCGCCGCCTACGAGAAGCAGCCGCCTGCCTTCCAGCTCGCGAACGCGGGCGTCGGGCAGGTGAAGTTCTGGTTGTCGAAGCCGGCGACCGTGCACGTCACGACGGGCGCCGGACCGGCGAAGTCGCTCTCGCTCGACGGCGGCTGGCACACACTGCAGTGGGCGCCGAAGCAGGCCGGCATCTATCCGGTGCACGTGGATGCGACCGACTGGCTCGGCAACAAGACGTCGTTCGACGCGCTGCCGATCGTCCGCGTCGGAGCGGCGGCGAAGAGCGCGACCGTTCGCACGCCGCAGGCAGTGACGAGCGCCGTGCCCGGGCAGTCGGCGTTCGTGGTCGGCGCCGGCCTCGCCGATCCGTCGCAGGCGCCGCTTGCGCAGCAGCTCGGGCTGCATCTCGTGCGCTTCGGCATCGCCTGGCCCGCTGCGGCGACGGCGCCCGACCCGAACCTCGTCGCGGCGCTCACCGCGGTGCCCGCCGGGCTCGGCGAGCTCGTCGAGCTGAACACCGGCACGATCCCGGGCGACGGGACGACGCAGGGCGAGGTCACGCAGTACGCCGCCGCGCTCGCGCAGCAGGTGCCGTCGCTCCGCTACCTCGTGCTCGCACCCGCGCCGACCCCTGGGACGGCGGCCGCGTACTCGGCGACCCTGGCCGCGATTCGCGGCGCCGTGCAGGCCGTGACACCGGCGGTTGCGGTCGGCCCGCTGATCGACGGCTCGCTCGCGCCGCGAACGACGGTGCAGGCGCTCGGCAACAGCGCCGTCGCCGGTGACGTGATCGCGTTCAAGCCTGCGCCGGCGACGACGCAGACGAGCTGGGCGACGCCCAATCTGCCGGTCTTGACGAGCGCGTTCGGCACGCTGCCGCCGCTGCTGATCGACGGCATCGCGTCACCGACGGCCGACAGCGCGACGTACACCGGCGCGATCACGTCGAACGAGTGCTCGCCGGCCGTGGCCGGCGTCGTCTTCGACCAGATCGCGGACAACCCGACGGCGGAGACCACGACCGGGCTGTTCGCTGCAACCGGCGCTGCGAAACCGTCGGCAACGGCTGTTGCGACCGCGGCCGCGGCGGCGCAGCGCGGCACGGCGGTCTGCCCCGGGATCGCAACGCCCGCGGCGACGACGTCCGTCACCTATCCGACCTCGGTCGAGTCGGGCACGTCGGTCAGCATGCAGCTCGGCTGCGTCCGCGACTGCCTCTACGTCGTCACGCTCGTCGGCGCGAACAAGCAGCCGATCGTCGCGACACGCGGCCAGCTCGTCGGCGGCGCTGCCCCGGCGACGATCACGCTGCCGAAGACGAGCCTCGGCCAGGCGAGCTACACGCTCGACGTACGCCTCGCGAACCGCGTCAACCCGGGCGCGGCCGTGACGTTGACGAGCCCCGCGCTCCCGCGGGACTAGCGGTCTTTCAGGCGCACGGTCTTGATCCCCCAGGCCGCGCCCGAGGCGAACAGCTCGTCGGGGTCGACGTCGCCGAGCCAGCCGAGGAAGTGCTGCTCCGCGTTGTCCTCGGTCGAGCCGTAGACGGCGATGCGGCCCGAGTCCCAGGGCGCGTCGGGATCGTCGCCGCGCTCGAGCGCCGCCTGACGTTCCTCGACTGCGCTCCCTTCCGCGTACCCTTTGCCCATGCCGGGGAGGGTACTCCTCGTTGCACGGGCCGGTAGCTCAGCTGGTAGAGCAGGGGACTTTTAATCCCAAGGTCGCAGGTTCGAGCCCTGCCCGGCCCATCGCGAGATCGCATTGCCACTCGCATGAGGCCCCGCACGGAGCGAGGCCTCGTACGAGTGTCGTGGTGACGATCCGCTAGCGGACGTGCCTCGCCTCGAGGAGGTGCCGCGCATGCTGCGCCTTCCTGAGTGCGGCGTCGTACGCGTACCACGGACTGGTCGGCTGGATGCTGTCGATCGCGAACTGCTGCCGCTGACGCTGCGCCTTCCTGAGTGCGGCGTCGTATGCGTACCAGGGACTCGTCGGCTGGATGCTGTCGATCGCGAACTGCTGCCGCTGACGCTGCGCGGTTCTGAGTGAGGTGCCGGATGCGAAGCGGCCGACGGCAAGTGCCTGGGCGACAACTGCTCGATCGTTGGTGCGTGCGCCGACGCGAATCAAGCCGAGTTGGCTTGCGCTCAGCCGGTGCGGATCCGCCGCGGTTGTCATGGTCGTGAAGGCCCCGTGGAAGCGCGGCTCGCCGTTGGTGACGCCGCTCGCCGATGCCTGAGTCGAACCGACCATCGCCGCGGCGAAAGCGGCCGCTACCAGGGTGAGTGTGAAACGAGTACGGGTCAACGTGCTCCTCCTTGAGTCGGGTGACTCCATCGAGGGTGGAGGGCACTGGTTTCAGTGCGATCGCCTTCGGTTTCAGAACGGCTTCAATTGGCCGACGGGGTGATAGGTTCGGGCGATGAGGTTCGCTCTGTTGGGCGTCCTCGAAGCCCGCGAGACAGCTGGCCCCCTCAATCTCGGGCAGGGAAAACAGCGGGCGCTCCTGGCGGTTCTGTTGCTGCATGCCAACCAGGCGGTCGCAAGCGACGAGCTGATCGATGCGCTCTGGCCTACCGCACTGCCGGTTCGGGCACGAAAATCGCTTCAGCTCAGCGTCTCTCGCTTACGGGTCCTGATCGGACCCGACCGGCTCGTGACCGCGCCCGACGGCTACCTGCTGCGCGTCGAAGCAGGCGAGCTGGACGTCGACGAGTTCGAACGACTACGCGAGCTCGCCAGGGTCTTGCGCGACGCGGGCGATGCTCTTGGCGCGGAGGCCGCGCTCGCTGACGCGCTCGCAGTCTGGCGCGGGCCTGCGTTGGCCGAGTTTCGCTACGCGTCGTTTGCGCAGGAACCCATCCGTCTGCTCGAGGAAGCGCGCGCGACAGTCAGGGCCGAGCTCGTCGACATGCGAATCGCGCTCGGCCGGGAAACCGAGGTGATGACGGAGCTCGAGGCGCTGATCTCCGAGCACCCGTACTGGGAGCGACTCCGCCGCGCGAAGATGCTGGCCCTCTACCGTGCGGGACGGCAAGTGGATGCGCTCGCAGTGTTCCGCGAGACCCGTCGTCTGCTCGCAGAAAACCTCGGTCTCGAGCCAGGCCCGGAGCTGCAGCAGCTCGAGCGGGAAATCCTCAGCCAGGACCCCGCGATCGCTCCGCCGTCGACCCGGCTGAGGTTGATGCCGGTCAGTCGGCGAGCCGGCACCGTGTCCCTCCTCGTCGGCTTGGCAGCGCTCGGCTGTGGACTCTTCTTCGTGGAGCTCGGACTTCGTGGGCGGAACTCGGCGAGCCCGCGTGTCGCGGCGAGCTCGCTGGCGGTGATCGACGCACGGTCAGGCCGGTTGGTCGCCGACGTCGCCGCGGGAGCAAACCCGGGAGCGGTCGCCGGCGGGCCCGGAGCCGTCTGGATCGCAAACGGCGACGACAACTCCGTCACCCGGATCGACCTCGCCACGGCTGCCGTTCAGCAATCGATCACCGTCGGTGAGGAGCCGGAGGCCGTGACAACAGGCGCCGGCGCCGTATGGGTGACGAACAGTCGCGGCGGCACCGTCTCCCGCATCAACGAAGCCGCCGGCCGGGTCGTCCAGGCGATCCCGGTAGGAAACGGCCCGGCAGGCATCGCTTACGGCAGCGGCGCGATCTGGGTCGCGAACGCCGTCGACGGAACGGTTTCACGCATCGACGCCGTCACCGGCCGGCGGACGAACACCTGGCCTGCCGTGGTCGGCGCCGCCGCACTGACGTACGCGTACGGGCTCGTGTGGGTCGCCTCGCCAACCGCCGGGACCGTCGTCGCGCTGCAACCCAGCACGGGAACGGTTGTCGATCACATCGACGTGGGCGTCGAGCCCGATGCGATCGCCGCCGGCGACGGCGCGGTCTGGGTCGCCAATCGAGCCGACGGGACGATCTCGCAGATCGACCCCGGGCCGCCGGCCCATGTCGTGCGCGCGATACCTGTCGGCCGCGCGCCGGTCGCGCTCTCGGTCGCGAGCAGCGGGGTCTGGGTCGCCACGGGAGACGACGATTCGGTAGAACGAATCGAGGCGGTCGGCAATCCCGACCCGCACGTCGTTCACCTCGGAGCGCCACCCGTCGGCATCAACGTGCTCCGGGGACGCGTCTATATCTCCGTTCGATCGAGCGACCGCGCCCACCGGGGCGGCACCCTTCGCGTGCTCGGAAGCCCGCCGGACTCCCTCGACCCCGCCAGCGCGTACGCCGCGCAGGCCTGGGACGTCCTTGCACTCACGAACGACGGGCTCGTCGATTTTCGTCGGACAGGCGGCACGGACGGAATCGAGCTCGTTCCCGACCTCGCGGCGGCCCTGCCAACCGCAAGCGACGACGGTAGGACGTACAGCTTCCAATTACGCGCCGGGATTCGCTTCTCCAACGGTCGACCCGTCCTGGCTCAGGACATCAAGCGCGGGATCGAACGGATCTACGAAGCGACTCCGCCCTCGGCAGGGCGCCAGTACTTCAAGCAGATCATCGGCATCGAACGGTGTCGGCCAGGTCGTCGCTGCGACCTCTCGCGCGGGATCGTCACGAACTCCAGCGCGCGCACGATCACCTTCCATCTCCGACTACCCGACCCCGACTTCCTCACCGAGCTCGCGACACCGTTCGCCGATGCCGTGCCCGCAACGACAGGCCTAGGTAACCGTGCCCGCCACGGGCCCCTACATGATCGCGAACTACCACCGGAATGTCTCGCTCCGGCTCATCCGCAATCCGCTGTTTCGACAGTGGTCGCCTGACGCGCAGCCGCAGGGATTCCCGGACGTGATCGAGTGGAGATTCAGGAGAGACGACCTCGACACCTTGCCGCTCGCCAGAGAGATCGAGCGGCGCCAGGCCGACATCGTCCCGCGCCTCGTGCCGCCGCCACTCACGAGGCCCCAGCTGGCGACGCTTCGAATCCGCTATCCGAGTCAGCTGCACTTCAACACCACCCAAGAGACCAACTTCTTCTTCCTCAACACACGCGTCCCACCGTTCAACAACCTTCGGATCCGCCAGGCCGTCAACAAGGCGTTGAACAGGGGCGCATTCGTACGCGAGCTCGGGCCCGGTTATGCCGCCACGTGCCAGATCGTGCCGCCCGAGTTCCCGGGCTATCGCCACTACTGTCCGCCGGGGACCGGAAGCGGCACCGCCGTCGAGGAAGCACGGCGTGTCGTCCGGAGCAGCGGGGCAACCGGCGCTCACGTGACCGTCTGGGTCATCGCCGCATTGGCCGAACAGGGAAGGTCGGTCGTCGCCCTCCTGGACGAGCTGGGCTTCCAAGCCACGCTCAAGCCCGTCGCCCCAGTCCCGAATATCGGCGCTTCGTACTTCCGAGCCATTTTCGAGCCACAGACCAAGGCCCAAATCGGCTTTTACGCCTGGGCCGCCGACTTCCCCTCCGAAACGGGATTCATGCCGCAGGTCCTCAGCTGTGCAGCGTTTGCGAACGGAAACGCCGAGCTGAACGACGATCCCTCCGAGTTTTGCGACCCGGCCGTCGACCGCCTCTTCGCACGAGCCACAAACGCGATGACGAACAACCCGACCGCGGCGACTGCGCTCTGGCAGCGCGCGGAACAGATGGTCCTTGCGCAGGCGCCCTTCATCCCGACCTACAACCCTGAGAACGTGGCGTTCCTTGCACCAAACGTGGGCGACTTCGAATACAACCCGGAGTACGGCGTGCTTCTGGGCCAGCTCTGGGTCCGCTGACGCCGAGACCCGACGAACGGGACCCCGGGCGTTGTCTAGCGAGAGCGGCCGAGCGGGCGCACCGTCACGTCGAACGCAGGTAGACGTCTGTCCCGTCGAGCCAGTCCTGGCGCGGCGGGTTGAAGATGTCGACGTCGAGGGTCGCCTCGAGCGCCTCCGCCTTGTGCGGCAGCCACGACGGGATGTGCAGCACCTCACCGGCGGCGACGTCGACGACTTCCGACTGGTCTTCGCCGAGCCAGAAACGCAGCGTGCCTTCGAGGATGTACGTCAGCTGTTCATTCTCGTGCGAGTGGAGCGGGACGATGCAGCCCTGCTCGAGGAACACCTGCGCGATCATCATCCGGTCGGTCGAGATCAGCCGCCGCGAGAGGTCTGCCTTGAGCGGCTCCTTCGGTAGATCGTCCCAGCGGTGATGCGTCGCCTTCGCCTCGCTCACAGCACACCTCCGAGTCGCTCGATGCCCTCGCCTATCTGATCCATGTCGACGAGGCTGAACGAGAGCCGCATGCTCTCGGCGCCGCGGCCGTCCGGGAAGAAGAGCATGCCCGGCACGACGGCGACACCCTGTTCGATCGCGCGGCCCGCAAGCTCGACCGCGTCGGTTCCGGGGATCGTCAGCCACGAGAAGAAGCCGCCGCGCGGCGCCGTCCAGCGCGCCGCCTCCGGCAGCGCGCGCTCGAGCGCAGCGAGCATCGCATCGCACTTGCGCCGGTACAGCGCGCGCGAGCGCACGAGCTGCTCGTCGATCAGGCCGCGTCGCTCCGACTCCTCGAACAGCCGCTGGCCGAGCGCGCCGGCGCACTGGTCCGACACCTGCTTCGCGGACACGAGCCGGTCGACGACGCCGGCAGGCCCGGCCGCCCACCCGAGCCTGAGGCCGGGGAACAGGCTCTTCGACGTCGTTCCGGCCTGAACAACGATGTCCGGACCGAGGCTCCAGAGGCTCGGCAGCGGATCGTCGTCGAAGCTCAGGTCGCGGTAGGCGACGTCCTCGACGATCAGGAAGCCGAAGCGCCGCGCGAGCTCGACAAGTGCGGCCCGACGATCGGCAGCGAGACTCACCCCGGCGGGGTTCTGGTGGTCCGGGATCGTGTAGAGCAGCTTCGGGCGGAGGCCGCCGGCGAGCCGGCGTTCCAGCTCGCCGACGTCGAGGCCCTCGTCGTCGAGCGCGACCGGCACGAGCTCCGTCTCGAAGCTGCGGAACGACTGGATCGCTCCGAGGTAGGTCGGCGCCTCGACCACCACCACGTCGCCGCGGTCGAGAAACGCCTTGCCGACGAGGGCGAGCGCCTCGATGCCGCCGCTCGTGATCAACAGCTCGTCGTCGGCCGGCCGCAGGCCCTGCAGCCGCTCGAGCCGCGCGGCGAGCGCGTCGAGCGCTCCGGCAAGCCCGCGCGCCGGCGCGTACTGGAACGCACTCGACTCTCCGGTCTCGGCGAACTCGTGCAGCAAGGCGGCGACCCGCTCGCGCGGAAACGTCTCCGGAGCGGGGAACCCGCCCGCGAACGAGATGACGTCCGAGCGACCGAGGAGCGCGAGCACGGAGGCGATCCCGTCGCCGACGTCCCCGCGCGTGCGCTCGGCTGCGAGAGCCTCCCAGCGAGCCGGGTCGAACGCGACGGCCACGCTGCCAATCCTAGAACGGCAGGTTCGAGAACTGCCGGACCGAGCTCGCGCGGCGAATGTCAGAGCAGGCTGCGGGTCGCTTCCGCAACCAGCGCTTCCAGCTCAGGACGGACATCCGGGTCGACGTTGGCGAGAAGCTCTGCGTACCACTCGCCGTCCTGCGCGTCCGCTCCACGGGCTCTGCGGAGCTCCTCCGCTGCACCGGCCGCCCACGGCCGGCTGCTGTCGTCGAGCAGGCGCAGTGTCACTTCGACGATCTCGTTAGACCGGCTCGAGCGATCCTCGCCGTAGCGGGTAGTCGGGTCGACCTTCGCCCGGGTCCAGTCCGTCGCGTGCGCGACGACGTTGCCTTCGCGGTCGCGCAGCTCCTGGTCGTACGCGTTCACAAGCGACGCGCCCCGCAGGTCGGTCGTCTCATCGATCTCGACTTCCTGGAGCACCGCCTCGTCGAGCGTCGCTCCCCGAAGGTCGCAGCCGATCAGTTTCGCGCGCAGGAACTTCGCGCGCCGACAGTCGGCATCACGAAACGACGACCCGGTTAGATCAGCAGCTTCGAAGGAAGCGCCCGCGAGCGTTGCGCCGTCGAACGTACAACCGTGTGCGCGCGCGCCCTGAAAGTGCGTGCGCCGCAACCGAGCGTGCACGAAGCTCGCGCCGTCGAGTCGATCGAGAATCATTCCGTCGCCTCCTACGGCCTCGTCGAAGATCGCGCCGGTGAGGTCGCAGTTCACGAGGTTGATCGTCAGCGTCGCGTAGCTGAAGTCGCAGCGACTCAGATCGAGGTCGCGCGTCCCGCCGCCAAGGGGCGCGCCGCGGAAGTCGCGGTCGCCGTCGACTTCGTCGCGGTACGGCAGCTGGTCGAGCAGCGCGAACAGCTCCGACGAGCTGCGACCGTGACCGGGCATCTGTGTCTCGAAGAAGAACGCATGCACGCGCTCGAGGATCGTCCGTCCCGGTTCGGCCGACCAGCGAGCGACCAGCTCCTTCTTTGCCGTCACTCGAGCCCTTCTCCTAATAGAGGAGTTCGACGACGTACTTCACCCACGAGTTCGTAGTGTACGGCTGTGCGTGACCGGCTTGGCCGGTCGTCGTGATGTCGAAGACAGCCTCGTTGCCTCCCGAGAGCGGCAGGCGCCAGTCCGGACGCAGACCACCGTACGAGTTCGGTAGGCCGGCACCCGGGATCGCCCGACCGACGTTGCTCTGCAGCCCTGCGGGCAGCGTGCCCGCTCGAACCTCTTGCCTCGCCAGTTCGAAGGCTTCTTCGTGAATCGCGTTTCCGAGCGTCAGCTTGTACATCGGATCGGTCTGCGCGAGACCGGCGAGGCGCTGTGCCCATGCTCCGGTTGCGGTCCCCGCGTTCACGTTCGCGATCGCGCGTTGCACGATGCTGACGAGGCGCGACTCGACACCTGAGACAGTGGCTTGCTCGGCGGCAGTCAGCGTGCCGGTCTTCAGCACGGAGCGACCGATCGTCGCGAGCGCCTGACTCGCACTCTGCGTCGCTGCCTGTCTCGCGGCGGTGCCGCCGAGCCCGAGCGCCGCCCGGCCCGCCGCCATCGCGCGAAACGCGCCGGTCATCGTGAAGATCTGAACCGCACCGCGAACGCCCATCGCCACATTCCAGATCTGGGCGATCAAGCCGCTGTAGGCGAACGCAACCGCCGCAACTGCATTCGTGTAGAGGACGTCGATGGCCGGGCAGAGTGTCTTGTAGAGCAAGAACTGCGCGTGCGCCGCGAGTGCGTTGTCCTCCAGATCCTTCGCCGTGGCGCCCGGGGCGGCGAGGAAGTCCGCCATCGTGACGGTGATCGGAAAGATCTTCCCGGACGGCAGGTGCCGCCGATACACCGTCATCACGGGGACGGTCGGTTTCGAGAACGCGGGGAACGCGGAGTTCCCGGCCGCCGGGACGTCCAAGACCGATCCGTCCTTGTAGAAAAGCGTCAGCCCCGTGAAGACCGGGTTGAAGACGCTGCCGTTCGAGCGCAACTTGGCATCCATCAGGCCGTTGTCGACGTACTGCGGGTCGCTCACGGCGGTCATCGGCGAGATGTCGTTCGGATCGAAGTCGCTGATTGCCAAGTCCTCCATCTGAATCGACGGCGCTCCGGTCGAGGCGGCCACTGTCGCCCGGTCGCCGCGCAGCACCGCGCGCGCTGCGGCGTCGGCCTGGCGCTCGAACCGATCGCCGATCGAGCCGGCGCGAAGAGGCCCGTCGGGCGTGCTCGCTCCTTGCTGCACGACGTGAGTCAGCTCGTGCGCGATCAGGCGGCGTCCACGGCGGGTGTTGGGCGCGTACGCATCCCGGCCGAAAACGATGTGCGAGCCGACGGTGAAGGCCCGGGCGTGCAGTGCCTGCGCCGCGTCGGCAGCGGCCGACCCCGTGTGGATCCTGACGTCGCTGAAGTCGGCCCCGAATCGCGGGCCGAAGAAGTCACGACTCGACTGGTCGAGCCGTGCCCCGGATAACGCGATCGCCCTGCTCACCGCGACGTCGGCCGTCGACGGCGGATGCTGCGCCGCCGACGTCGCGGCAGGCGGAGCCTGAAGCGCGAACTCCGTCCACACGGGGTTCACCGGCACGCCTGCTCGCGCGGCACCTCCCCTCTCGCTCGGCCGAACGTGCTCGCTCTTCGCGCTGGGTGCTGCACGGCTCTTCGCCGACGCGGGGGCATGACCGGGTGCCACGGGCTCCCGCCGAACCTTCCGCATGGACCGTCACGTGCGCGTCACCCGTCCGTCACAGGACTGGGCAGACGGGCAGGTTCAGCCAGCGGGCGTGCGCCGCGTAGCCGCGGCGCACGCCCGCTGGTCGGAAGGCCCTAGCGAATGACGATCGAGCCGGCGGTGACGCGGCCGCCCAGCGCCTTGCTGCTGCCAAGCGCGATCAGGAAGCGCGGTCCGGTGGCGAACGCGTGCGCGACGAAGCGCACCCTCTGCTCGCCGAGCAGACCACGACCGGTCAGCGTTGCCGCGTTCGCCGCGTAGCTGACCTTCAGGCTCAGCGCGCGGAAGGTCACGTGCTTGCGCGCGCTCACGAACACGAGCTTCTGGCCGGGCCCCTTGCGCAGATCGATGCGGAACGTCCCGCCCGCCACGCGGCCGTGCCCGAGCACGCTGCGGCGAAGCGTCACGTGCTTGCCGGCGACGTGCGTCACGGGCCGGCTCGAGCTCGTGGCCGTGCTCGTGCCGGTCGAGCCGCCCGACGCCTTGCTCGTCGAGCTACCCGTCGCCTTGCTTGAGGTGCTCGAGGTGCTCGAGGTGCTCGACGAGCCGGAGCCGGTCGCCTGGGCGGTGGTCGCCGAGCAGCCCTGACCGACCGTGTAGCTCGAGCCGGGGCCGGCGGTGTCTGCCGCCTCGAGGAGGCCGCCGGCCGGCGTGCCGACGGAGGCGAAGGTCTTCGCACCCGGGCTCGTCAGCACCGACCCCGTCGCCAGACCGCCGACCGTCGAGAGCGGCGTCGTGATCGTGATCACGTTCGCCGCCGTGTCGATCGTGCCGGTCGCCGAGCCTTCGGTGTTGTACTGCGTGCCGCCGGTCGGGCTCGTCTCGACCGTGCCGTAGCTGAAATCGGCGGGAATCGACGTGCCGGGCAGCTCGGCCGAGAGGAAGTACTGCGTCCCGCCGGCCGACCACACGACGTACCAGACGTCGCCGTCGCCGGCGATGCCCGGGGTGCCGCCCGGACCGCCGCTCAGGCTCTTGACGAGCAGCTCGGCCGACAGGTTGCCGCCGGCGACCGAGAAGCCGCCCGCGAGGATGTCGAGCGACTGGCCGTTGTCGGTCGAGGCCGGCGGCGCCGAGTCGCCGGACTGGTCGGTGAACGAGGTGCACGCCGGCGCGGGCACCGTGTACGACGCCGTGGTCGTGCCACCGCCGGCCGTGTAGGCGGCGTCGCCGATGCTCGCATTCATCTGGGCGATGTCGAACGTGCCCATGCCGGTTGCGAGGTCGTAGCCCGGCGTCGCCGGGTACGGTCCGGTGTCGCCGAGCGTCACGTCGTGGAAGCCCGGCTTGCCGTACTGCGCATACAGGTCGGGCGAGGCGAAGCCGAGCCCGTTCGCATGCGCGCTCTCGAGCCGCGCCCACACACCGAGCGCGAGCGGCGAGGCGAGGCTCGTGCCGCCGACCGCCTCCGGCTGCCCGCCGATGTAGACGTTCGCGCCGCTGTTCGGATCGGCGTCCATTGCGACGTCCGGCAGCGTCTTGCCGACGCAGGCGACCGCCTCGACGCACGTCGAGCCGGTCGGAGGCGCGACGCCGTCCTGCCAGTACGGCTGCATCTCGAACAGGCTCGGGCCACCGCCGCCGGCGACCCAGGCGATCTCGTCGTCGTAGGTGCCGTCGGAGTTCGTCAGCAGCGTCGTACCGCCGACCGACACGACGTACGGCGACGACGCGGGATAGTTGACGTCGGGCACGCCGGCCGGGACGCCGTTGTTCGGCGCGACCGGGCAGAAGCCGCCCGTGTCACCCGCCGACGCGAAGACCGTCTGCCCCTGCGCAGCGGCCTCGGCGAACATCTGGTCCCACGCCACCATCGAACCGTCGAGGTAGGACTGGTACTCGCACTCGCCGAACGACGCGCTCCCTGCCTGTGCGACGTCCTGCGTCACGAACTTGTTGAACGCGAGCGAGAGGTCCGAGTCGGTCAGCGAGGACGCGCTGTAGATGTACAGCTGCGACACGTCCTGCGCCATGCCCGTCGAGTACTGCGTGTCCATGTCCCACTCGTCGGGGTCGTCGCCGACCTGCGGCGTGACCGGGCCGGTGTAGACGACGTTCACCGGCACCTGCGGCAGCCCGTTCGCCGACTCCTCGGCACGGAGATCCGACACGACGCCCGTCATGTCGCCCGAGCCGAAGATCGCCACCGAGGTCTGCGAGCCCGACGGGGTCGAGCCGGCGTCGTACGCCTTCCAGAAGTCCTGCGGGTTGTAGCTCGCCGGGTAGTTCGGCACGGTCGGCGTCAGCGACGGCGTCGCGCTACCGGTCACGCTGCCGACGCTCGGCACCGTGATGCTCCTGCCCGACGGGAGCGGAACCGTCGTCGGGACGGTCACGGTCGTGCCGGTCGGCAGCGTGACCGTCGTGCCACTTGCGATCCCGGTGGCCTTCGCGACCGGCGGCACGTTCATGACCGCGGCGTCGTTCAGCCCGAGGACGGACAGCACGACGCTGCCGAGGCTCGCCGGCACCTTTGCAGCGGTCGCGTTCGCGTAGAGGCTCTTGCCGTTCACGGTCCACGTGTCGAGCGTCGTGTCGAACGCGGACTCGGCCTGCTTCGCCGTCGCGGTCCCGCTGACGAACAGCCGGTTGGACGCGACAGAGACGTTCCCGAAGCCCTGCGCGCGCAGGTACGCGGCGACGCTCGAAGCGGCCGCAGCGGTCGGCGCGTACGACGTCGCGAACTGCGCGGGCGTGAGGCGCGCGTGCGAGCGGATCGCCTGCTGAAGCGCCGATGCGTTCCGCAGCTTCAGCGCGACCGAGATCCGCAGCGAGGTCGAAGGAGCGAGCGCGCCCGCAGGCGTCCCCTTCAGGCTCAAAGCCTGCGTCTTGGTGGTGGTCCAGGTCGCCTTCGACGCCGACGAGGCGCCGGCGGTGACGATGAGCGATGCCGCAAGCGCGATCAGGAACGCGCGACCGAGGCGAGTCATCGGGGTCTCCTTCCGCAGCAGGTGTCAGACCGCGTTCCGGCGCGGGCAGGAGCAGCCTCCCCGGCAACGTTGCACGCGGCTTCTCTGGCTCTTTATGCGGTGAACGCGGGAAGGCGCGGTTCGGTTACGGGTTCTCGGCCGGCGAGCGGTCGCCGTACACGAACCGCTGCATCGCCGCGGGCAGCGCATCGAGCTGCTCGGGTGCGAGCGCGTAGACGACGTAGTAACCGTCACGCCGGGCAGTGACGAGGCCGGCCTCCGCGAGTCGCTGCAGGCTCTTCGACAAGCCGGCGTTCGACAGGCCGACGAGCGGCGCGAGCTCCTGCGTCGTTCGCGGCTTCTCGGCGATCAGCTTGAGGACGCGCAGCCTCGTGTCGTCGGCGAGTGCGCGCAGTACGCGAAGGAGCTCGGCGGGCGGGATCTTCGGCTCCGCGTTCCGTGCCACCGCCGACGCGGTGTACGTGATCGCGATCGGCCACGGCGGATCGCAGTTCACCCGCAGGTGCGGCCACACGAACACGCTCGGGACGAGGACCAGCGGGTTCGCCGCGTCGATGCGGAGTGCGTGCTCGTGCGGAAGGTCGATCAGGAGCTCACGCCGTTGCACGTCGACGCGGCACGTCGGCGGCAGCCGCCCGAGCACTGCCCAGACGCCTTCGGCCGCGAGCGTGCGGCCCGACTCGGTGATCGCATGCGCGAGCAGTGGCTCGATGCGCTGCCATTCCGACTCGAACGCGGTGCACCAGTAACGCTCGAGGAACCGCGCGAGGCGCACCGCGTACGCGGCCGGATCGTCGAGGAGCTCGCCGCCGCCGCGCGCCCGGACGACGTCCGCGTCGATGATCTGCGAACCGCCATGGTCGTAGAGGGGACGCGCGAGCGCCGGCAGCACACGCTCCGGCGGCACGCGGAGAAACCGCTCGAGCTCCTCCTCGAACGTCTCGAAGTCGTCGTCCGCGGTGGGCACGAAGAGATCCGGCACGTGGTGCCGGAAGAGGAACGCGAACCGGTCGAGCTCGCGACGGACCGAGCGATCGAGGCTGCGCATCGTCCGGACCCACTCGTGATGGACGGCGTGGTGCTTCGGCCCGAGCAGCACGTGCAGGCTGAGCACCGTCTCCTGCAGCGGCGAGACGGTCAGGGCGACGTGCTCCTCGGGATGCTCCCCGAGCGCGATCCGGATCATCCGATCCTCTCTTCGGAAGAACAGTTGACCCCGAGGTGAACGGTGCCGATCATCGCAGCCATGCGCAAGCCCCTCGTCCTGCTCGTCGTCGCTCTCGCGGCCGTCCTGGCGGCCGCTGCCCCGGCGAGCCCGCAGAACCGGGAGCTGATCGCGAAGGTCGGCCTCCACGACGCGTACCGCATCAGCCTGACGCTTCCGAACGGCCGGCCGGTACGGAGCATCCCGGCCGGGACGTACGTCTTCGTCGTGCACGACTACTCGAAGCTCCACAACTTCGCGCTCGGCTCGGTCACGCAGAACCGGCGCATCTTCACCGGAGGCATCGCGTTCGTCGGCACCAGGACCTACCGGGTGAAGCTGACGCCGGGAAGCTACGCGTATGCGTGCTCGGCGCACCCGACGACGATGCACGGCGCCTTCACCGTCACGCCCTGAGCAGGGCCGCTACGGGCTCGTCCGGCGGTGCCGCTCTCGCCGCACGTACGCGTCGAGCTCGTGGCGCGGGATCAAGCCGGGCCGGATGCCGCAGGCGACCGTCTGCAGCTCGCCCTGCTCGACGAGCGCGCGGACGTCCTGCTCGGAGCGGCCGAGCTCTGCGGCGACCTGCTTCACGCTGAGCGGCTCTGCCACGGGGAGATGATAGGCCGCGCTGTGCTCAGACGGCCGACCAGGCCGCACGCGGCTCGTAGTCCGGCTCGTAGATCGCGTAGCGGCCCTTGCCGGCGGACTTGGCGGCGTACATCGCGATGTCCGCCTTGCGCAGAAGCTCGGTCACGCTCGTCTCGTCGGAGGCGATCGCAATCCCGACGGATGCCCGCACCTGCACGCGCCCGTGCTGCAAACGCAGCGGCTTGCCCGTCGCGTCGAGCACCCGCTCGGCGATCGTGACGATGTCCTCGGTCGTGTGGACGTCGTCGATCAGCACGGCGAACTCGTCGCCGCCGAGACGCGCAGGCGTGTCGGTCGGCCGCGTTCCCTCGCGCAGACGCTCCCCGACCGAGACGAGCAGGTCGTCGCCGGCCGCGTGGCCGAGCGAGTCGTTGATCGTCTTGAAGTCGTCGAGGTCGACGAAGAGCACCGCAACGAGCGCTCCGGTCCGCTTGCGCCGGTCGAGCGCATAGCCGACGCGGTCGACGAACAGCGCGCGGTTCGCGAGCCCGGTCAGCGAGTCGTGGAACGCCTGGTGGGTGAGCAGCCGCTCGAGCGCCTTGCGCTCGGTGACGTCATGGGCGGTGAGGACGAACCCCTCGATGCTCGGGTCGGCGATCAGGTTGCTGAGCACGGCGTCGAACGTCCGCCAGTCGTCGTTGCGGCCTTTCACCCGCAGCTCGAGCTCGGCCTGGCCCTCGCCACGATCGGAAAGGCGGCGGAAGAGCGACATGAACGCCGCGCGGCTCCGCTCGTCGAACAGCCCGTCCACCGGCCGGTCGAGCATCTGCTCGGGCGACACGCCGAGCGAGCGCTCGATCGACGGGGTCACGTACCGAATCGAGCCGCTCGGCTCGAGGATCGCGATCACGTCGAGCGAGTTCTGGACGAGCGTGCGGAAGCGCGCCTCGCTCTGCTGCGCGAACAGGTTCTCGGTCAGCGCGACGCTCTCGAGCGCCAGCGCCACCTGGGCGGCGAGCGCCCGCAGCGAGTCGCGCACGCGCTGACGCAGTCGGTGCGAGACCCGCACCGTGAGCACGCCGCGAGGAGCGCCGTGGACGATGAGCGGAAAGACGATGAGCTCGCCGACCTCGTCGATGAGCTCCGGCACGACGACCATGTCGGCGGCGAGGACACCGCCTTCGACGAGCCCCGCTACTTCATAGCGCTGCCCGAGCACCTCGTCGGCGCCGTCGCCGCGGGCTGCGACGACCCAGGTCTCCGTCAGCGAGCCGTAGACGACGGCGACGCGACCCTTGCGACGGCCGACGGCGAGCTCGTGCGCCGCGTCGACGGCGACCGCGTAGATCTCGTCGCGCTCGCGCACCGCCACGAGATCGACGGCGACCTGGCGGAGCAGATGCTCGCGCATCCGCGCTCGGCGGTGACTCTGCACCGCTGCAGCGAGCGGTCCGCTGACGAACACCGCCGCGAGCGCAACCGCGTCCCTGACGATGTCCGCCTGCACCATGGGCGGTTGATCGACGGGCGGACGCGCACGTTGAGAGCCGCAGGACTGAATTCTTCGAGCAAGCGGTCGATTTCCCCGCGCAAGGACACGTTCGTGTCCCCTATCGCACAAGGAGAGTCGACGTGTTCAAGATCTTCGGCAAGCGCAACACCGCCGCGATCGCCGCTCTGGTGATCGCCGCGGTTGCCGGCGTGAGCGCGTACGCGTTCACCGCCAGCAACACGGTGCCGGACCACGTGGCCGGCGCAGGCGCTGCGACCGTCAGCGGTTACACGGTCTCGTCGCCCACCAACTACACGTTCAGCGCCGACGGCACGACGATGGTCGGCGTGTCGTTCCAGCTCGACCAGGCCGCTTCGGACGTCGCCGTCGCCCTGACGGCCGCCGCTCCGACCCAGGCCGACTGGACGGACTGCGGTGCGTCCACCGGCGGTTCGAACGACGTCACCTGCACGTTCACCACCCCCGTCGCGAACGCGAGCGGGCTGAAGCTGTCGGTTGCCGCCGTCAGCACCGGCACCGTCACGATCGCGCCGTAAGCACCGAAGCACGACAACGAGCCGGCCGGGGACCCCTCGCCTCGGCCGGCTCACTCGACCATGCGGATCCCGCACCCCGTCCCGCAACTCGCTGTCGTCCGAGTCGCATTTCTCGGGCTGGTTGCGCTTGCCTGCATCCTCCTCGCACCGCCCCGGACGACCTGGGTCGTGACCGACGGAGTGAGCATGCTGCCCCGCTTCCACGCCGGCGACCTCGCAGTCGTCCGCCGGGAGAGCAGCTACCACGTCGGCGAGATCGTCGCCTACCGCAGCCGGATGCTCCACACGATCGTCCTGCACCGGATCGTCGGCCGTGACGGCAGCCGGTACGTGTTCAAGGGCGACAACAACAACTTCCTCGATCTCGAGCACCCGACCCAGTCACAGCTCGTCGGCAAGCTCTGGTTCCACGTTCCCGGCCTCGGCCGGAAGCTCGGCTTCCTGCGCTCGCCGTTCTCGACCGGAGGGCTCGTCGCGCTCGCGTTCCTGCTCTTCGGCGGGGCCGCGTTCACGGAGGGGCGGCGCCGGCGCCGTGCGCGGCGCCGCCCGTCTGTCCCGTGGGCGGTGCCCGCAGGCATCGTGCTCGCCGCGGTCTGCGCCGTGCCGTTCGTGCGCCCGGCGAGCCGGACAGTCCCCGTCGCGGTGCCGTACCGGCAGTCGGGCACGTTCGGCTACAGCGCGCACACCACCCCGGGCGACGTCTACGCCAGCGGGCAGGTCTCGGCCGGCGCGCCCGTCTTCCTGCGGCTCGTCCACGGTCTCGACGTCTCGTTCGCCTACCGCTTCACGAGCACCGAAAGCCACCGTGTGCACGCGACGGCGTCGCTCGCAGCGAAGCTCGTGTCGTCGGCCGGCTGGCAGCGGACCTTCGTCCTCGCGCCGCCGACGACGTTCAAAACCGGCACCTTCACGCTCCACGGCGAGCTCGACCTGCAGGCGATCTCAGCGCTGATCCAGCGCTTCGAGCTGACGACCCATGCGAGCGGCACGTACACGCTCGCGCTCGTTCCGCATGTCGCGGTGGCCGGATCGGTGGGCGCGGCCGCATTGAACACGCACTACGGCTCGCCCTTCACCTTCACCCTCGATTCCGTCGAGCTGCGACCGGGAGTCGAGCCGGCGGCGAAGCTCGCGTCCGCGACGAACGGCGCCCTGCACGTCAGCGGGCGCCGCGCCGTCTCGCTCTCGCTCCTCGGCCTCGGCGTCCACGTCGGGACGGCACGGATCTTTGCCGCGGTCGTCCTCGCCGGGCTGCTCGCCGTCCTGGCCGGCTTCGGAGCGGGCTTCGGCGGGCTCGAGTTCCTCGCGGAGGACGCGACCCGCGTGCACGGGCGTCACCGGCGCAAGCTCGTGGCGGTGGACGCGGTCGACCTGCGCTCCGCCCAGCAGGTGGTCGACGTCACCGACCTGGACGCGCTGGCGACGATCGCCGACCGGTACGAGCGGATGATCCTCGTCGCCGGCGACGACGACGGGACGACGTACTCGGTGGCAGAGGACGGCGTCCTCTACCGCTTCCGCACCGCCGCGTAGACGCGCTAGACGATCCGCAGGAAGGCGGAGACGACGCGCGGATCGAAGTCCTGTCCCGACCGCTCCGCGATGTAGTTGCGCGCCTCGAGCGCGCTGACGCGCGGGCGGTACGGGCGGTCGCTCGTGAGCGCGTCGTAGACGTCCGCGACGGCGACGATCCGCCCTTCGAGCGGGATCTCGCGACCGACGAGGCCGCGCGGGTAGCCGGTTCCGTCCCAGCGCTCGTGATGCGACCACGCGATCGTCGCCGCGGTGTCGAGCAGCTCGTTGCCGGAGCCGGCGAGGAGCCGGTGGCCGGCTTCGGTGTGCCGCTCGACGAGCTGGCGCTCTTCCCCCGTCAGGGCTCCGTTCTTCGCGAGCACCTGCTGGCCGATCGCGAGCTTGCCGACGTCGTGGAGCGGCGCGGCGCAGCGAATCAGCTCGATCCGCTTCACGTCGAGCCCGAGCTCGCACGCGATCGCCGCGGCATACGCGGCGACGCGGCCGACGTGCGCGCCGGTCGTTCCGTCGTGGTAGCCGATCGCCTGCGCGAGCCGGTCGACCGTCTCCCGGTAGGCGCGACGCAGCTCGTCCGTGCGGAGCGCGACGGTCGCCTCGAGCCTCGCCTCGTACTCGCGGCGCTCGAGCTCGAGCCGCCGCCGGTGCAAGGCGTTCGCGATGTCGATCCGCAGGTCGTTGCCCGTGAACGGCTTCGTGAGGTACCCGTAGGCGCCGAGCTCGAGTGCCGTCTCGGCGATCCCCGGTGCGTCGTGGCCGGTCACCATCAGCGTGGCCACGTCCGGGCTTCGGCCCGCCAGCTCTGCGAGCAGGTCGAGACCGGATTCTCCCGGCAGCCCGATGTCGCAGAGGACGAGCGCGTATCGATCGGTGACGAGCCGGAAACGCGCCTCGTCGACGTCGCCTGCGACGTCGCACTCGTGACCCGCATTGCGGACGAGCGTCCAGACGAGCCGCCTGAGCTGCGGTTCGTCGTCGACGCACAGGATCCGTTCCTTGACGCTCACCATCCCCTCGCGTGATCGGCGTGTGCAGCAGCCGTTTGAGCGGCCTCAACATCGCCGGCATGCGGCCGATTACGCCGGGCGTCGTCATGCCTCGCTTCCGCTTTTCCCTCGAAGCGGTGCGCGAGCTCCGCGAACAGGCGGAGTCCTCTGCCAAGGAGGATCTCGCCCGCGAACTCGCCGCCGCACACGCCTGCGACCAGGAGCTCGCTGCCGCGGGCCGCCGGCTGGCAGCCGCACGGGCGCCGCTCGCGCTCGTGCCGAACGAGCCGGTCGACGCCGGCGCGCTCAAGGCACGGCAGGACTACGTCGCCCGCCGCGAGCTCGAGCAGGCCGTCGCCGCGCTGAACGCGAACGACCAGGCCGACCGCGTCGACGCCGGTCGGAAGGTGCTCGAGCTGGCCGCGCAGGAGCGCGAAGCCGTCGAGCGGACGAAGCGGCGCCGCGCGCGTGAGCACGCGGCCGCGATCGAGCGTGCCGAGCTGCGCCTGCTCGAGGATCTCGGGCTGCGCAACCACGGGAACCCCTCGAGGCCGGACGCGGCGTGAGCCTCGCGTCCGCCATCGCGCGGCTCGACGAACTGACCGCACAGCTCCAGCCCGCACCGACGCCTGCCCCGCCCGCCGCGTCGACGAGCTTCGCCGACACGCTGCAGGCCGCGACGCAGACCACGCCGTCCGGTGACACCGCGTCGCTGATCGATGCCGCCGGCGCACGCTACGGCGTCGACCCGAAGCTGATCGCGTCCGTCGTCCAGCAGGAGTCGGGCTTCAACGCGAACGCGACGAGCTCGGCCGGCGCCGCCGGCCTGATGCAGCTCATGCCGGCGACCGCACAGTCGCTCGGCGTCACGAACCCCTACGACCCCGCGCAGTCGATCGACGCCGGCACCCGCTACCTGAAGAGCCTGCTCGACCGGTTCGGCGGCAACACCTCGCTCGCGCTCGCGGCCTACAACGCCGGCCCCGGAGCGGTCGAGCAGTACGGCGGCGTGCCGCCCTACGCCGAGACCCAGAGCTACGTCGCCGACGTGATGGGCCGGCTGTGAGCGTCTTCGACCTGCCGCTCGCCGTGCCGCCGGCGCTGCCCGCGGCCGCCGCAGAGCCTGCCGCTCCCGCCGCGACGCCCGCGGGCTCACCGGCACCGGCCCAGGCCGAGCTCGAGACCTTCGCGCCGCTGCTCGCAGCGCTCGCAGCGCCGCCGCAGGCGCCCGCTGCCGTTGCCGCAGCGCCACAACCGGCGCCGGCCGCTCCCGCGGAGCCCACCTCCGCGCCTGCGCCGCCCGCCCCGGTCGTGGCGTCGACGCCGCACGACGACGCACCGCTCGACCCGGTCGCGCCGCCGTCCCCATCGCCCCTGACCTCGCCGCCGCGCCCTGCGGCGGCGCACCCGAAAGCCCACGCGAAGCAGGCCGCGCCGAACGCAGCGGCTGCGCCCGCTCCCGACCCGGCGCCGCTCCACTCCGATCCCGCGCCCGTCGTGCCGCTCGCGGTCGTCGCTCCGCCGGCACCGGCGGTCGCGCCGAGCGGACCGGCACCGTCCGCGGAACGCGCGCTCGCCGCCGAGCCGGTCGCCGCCGCACCGCGCACGCCCGCGCCGGCTGCACCGCAGACCGCCGTGCTCGCACCCGAGGTGGAGCCCAAGCGCGGTGCGCCCGCGACACAGCCGCAATCCGACCCCGGGACGGGGTCGGACGACCGCTCCGCCGGCAGCGCTCCCACGCCGCAGCCGCAGCAGCAGGCGGCGCCGCTCGATCCGGCGCCGCAACCCGCAGCCGCCGCCGCTCCACCGGCACCCGCACCCGCACCGGCGCCCGTCGCGCAGACACCACCGCAGGGGCCGCCGCCCGCGCACACGGCGGACGTGCCGAACGCGGTTCGCGCCGTGCTCCAGGTCGCCGCGCGCGACCAGGCGACGTCGGCGCACATCGTCCTCTCGCCGCCCGAGCTCGGCCACGTCGAGATCCACCTCCGCTACGCCCCCGACGGCGTGAGCGCGACGATCGTCGCCGACCACCCCGACGCCGCGCAGGCGCTCGGCCAGTCCGCCGGCGACCTGAAGCGCGCCCTCGAGACGCAGGGCATCGCCGTCCAGACGCTCGACGTCTCCCAGAGCGGCACCGGCGCCGACGAGGCGCCGCGGCGCGACCCGAACCAGCCGGCGCAGAGTCACACCGCTGCCGCGCGCACGACTTCCGACACCAACGACCACGACGTGACCATCGAGGTGACGCGCCTGCCGCTCGCAGACGGGCGCGTCGACGTCCTCGCCTAGGAGGAACCGCATTGACCCAGACCGCAGGAGTGCCCGCCACGACGACGCCGCCGGAGACCCAGACGACGTCGGTCGTGAACGACGCGCCCGGCGCGCAGCTCGGGAAGGACGACTTCCTGAAGCTCCTCGTCGCCCAGATGCAGAACCAGGATCCAACGAACCCGACCGACGACACGCAGATGGCGAGCCAGCTCGCCCAGTTCTCGGCGCTCGAGCAGATGACGAACGTCGCGCAGTCGGTCGACCAGCTGTCGTCGACGATGCAGCTCGGCCAGACCTTCGACCTGATCGGCCACGACATCGCCTACACGCAGTCCGACGGCTCGACCGCCTCGGGCGTCGTCGACGGCGTCAGCGTCTCCGACGGCGCCGCGACGCTCGACGTCGGCGGCGTGAGCGTCTCACCGAGCGCGATCACGGCCGTCGGCCAGTCCGTCCCGTCCACCGACACCACCACGCCGACCGAAAGCGAGTAACGCCACCATGATGAGGAGCCTCTTCGCCGCGATCAGCGGCCTGCGCGCCCACCAGGAGATGCTCGACGTGACCGCGAACGACATCGCGAACGTCAACACGATCGGGTTCAAGGGCTCGACCGTGAGCTTCAAGGACGCGCTCTCCCAGATGCAGTCCGGCGCCAGCGGACCGAGCACCACGCTCGGCGGCACGAACGCCCAGCAGATCGGGCTCGGCGTCCAGATGGGCGCGATCTCGAACAACATGGGCTCGGGCGCCATCCAGTCAACCGGCAACACGCTCGACCTGGCGATCCAGGGCACCGGCTGGTTCCGCGTCGCGGGCATCCAGACCGCCGGCACGCCGCCCACCTTCGGCACCGTCGAGTACACCCGCGCCGGCAACTTCACCACCGACGCGAACGGCAACCTCGTGACGCAGGAGGGCGACTACGTCCTCGGCCACGCCGTCGCGACGCAGGGCCCGCCCCCGACCTTCGGGACGACGGACTCGCAGATCACCATCCCCGCAAACGCGACGTCGGTGTCGATCGGCCAGGACGGCGTCGTCTCCTACGTCGACCCGACGACCGGCGCGACGACCGCGATCGCGCAGATCACCCTCGCCCGCTTCCCGAACGAGACCGGGCTGCAGTCGCTCGCCGGCACGAAGTACGAGCAGTCGCCGAACTCGGGCGCGCCGACCGTCGGCGTTCCGGGCGACTCGAACGGGCTCGGCACGCTCGCGTCCGGCTCGCTCGAGATGTCGAACGTCGACCTCGCCACCGAGTTCACGAACATGATCGAGGCGCAGCGCGGCTTCCAGGCCAACGGGCGCATCATCACCACCGCCGACCAGATGCTCCAGGACCTGGTCCAGCTGGGCCAGGGCTAACACCACCCGGTGGGGGCGCCGCGCGCGCCCCCACCGTCTTCTCTCGCCGAGGAGGCGTCGCATGATCCCCCTCCACCGCCTGTCCAATCCCGAGCGCACGATCCACGTCAATCCCGAGCTGATCCACGCCGTCGAGTCGGCGCCGGACACGGTGCTGACGATGACGAACGGCTCGCGGCTCGTCGTCGCCGAGAGCGCGTGCGACGTGATCGAGCTGATCCGCAGCTGGCGTGCCGGCATCTACGCCCGGGCGCTCGGCCTCCCGGAGCCGACGTCGGCGCCGCTCGCGGAAGTGCTGCCGCTCGCCGCCGGCCTCGACTGACAGCCGACCGACCCTCAAGCGCCGAGCCACGCCGCCGATTAACGGCGGTGCCTAGGAGCGTGGCCAGGGACGGCCACACATGTCACCCCGAAGGATCGGAGCTCGAGTGAAGGCGACCACGGCCATCGGCATTGCCGGAGCGTTTGTGCTCCTGCTGCTCTCTGTCCTCATGGACGGCGGCAACCCGATGTCGTTCCTCAACATCCCGGCGCTGCTGATCGTCATCGGCGGCACCTCCGGCGCGACGATCGCGTCGACCCAGTTCCCACTCGCGAAGAAAGCCGCCGGCGCAGTCAAGATCGCGGTCCGGGGCGACACACCCGACCTCGGCGAGTCCGTCGAGCGAATGGTGTCGCTCGCCGAGAAGGCGCGCCGAGACGGCCTGCTCGCGCTCGAGGACGACCTCGCGAACCTCGACGACGCGTTCGCCCGCAAAGGCGTCCAGCTCGTCGTCGACGGTGCCGACTCGGAGCTCGTCCAGGGCGTCCTCAACTCGGAGATCGACGGCATGGCCGAGCGCCACGGCAGTGTTGCCCGCGTCTTCACGACCGCGGGCGGCTTCGCGCCGACGCTCGGGATCCTCGGCACGGTCATGAGCCTCGTCCACGTCCTCGAGAACCTCGACTCGCCCTCGTCGCTCGGCCACTCGATCGCCGGCGCATTCATCGCGACGCTCTACGGCGTCGGGAGCGCGAACCTCGTGTTCCTGCCGATCGCGAACAAGCTGAAGGAGCTGTCCGGCGACGAGCTCGCGAACCGCGAGCTGCTCGTGTCGGCGATCCTCTCGATCCAGGCGGGCGACAACCCGCGCCTGCTCCGCGAGAAGCTCGAGGCGTTCCTCGCGCCGGGCGAGCGCGACCGCCCCCGCACCGCGGCGGCGGCAGACGGCGCCGCGCCCGCCGCCGAGCCGGAGCCCGCGGCGGTATGAGCGCGCGTCGGCATCGCGGCGGCGGGGGCCACGACGAGGCCGGCATGGAGCGCTGGCTCCTCACCTACGCCGACATGATCACGCTGCTGCTCGCGCTGTTCATCGTGCTCTGGTCGATCTCGTCGGTGAACATCTCGAAGTTCGCGCAGCTGAAGGCGTCGCTGCACCAGGCGCTCGACGGGAAGGTGATCGAGGGCTCGTCGGCGATCCTCACCGGCGGCTCGAGCCCACTCGACCCGCAGGCCGCGCAGGTCCCGACGCCGATGGTGACGAGCCTGAACATCAAGGCGTCGATCACCGCGCAGATCGTCTCGGCGCTCCAGCGCCAGGACACCGACAACCTCGAGCGCGTCCAGCAGCAGGTCGACGCCTACGCGCGATCGCACGGCCTCGCCGGGTCGCTTCAGACGTCGATCGACGAGCAGGGGCTCGTCATCCGCATCCTCACCGACAAGCTCCTCTTCGATCCGGGCCAGGCGACGCTCGAGCCGGCCTCCGCGCCCGTGCTGCGCCACATCGCGGCGCTGCTGACGAGCGGCGGGCTCTCGAACGACGTCCGCGTCGAGGGCAACACCGACGACGTCCCCATCTCGACGCCGCAGTTCCACTCGAACTGGGAGCTCTCGACCGCCCGCGCCACCGCCGTCCTCGGCTCGCTCCTCACCTACGGCGTCCAGCCCGCGCGGCTGTCCGTCGCCGGCTACGCCGACGAGCGCCCGATCGCGACGAACGCCACCGTCGCGGGGCGGCGGCTCAACCGGCGCGTCGACATCGTCGTTCTCCGCAGATCCAGCGAAGGAGCCAAAAACCCATGAAAGGCAAGCTCAAGTTCGTCCTGCCCGTTCCGATTGTCCTGGGCGTGGCCGCCGCCGCGTACCTGACCGTTCTCGCCCCGAAGAAGGCAGCCGCAGCGCCGCCGAAGGTCAACGGCACGCTCGTCGAGCTGCCGACCGACTTCGTCGTGAACCTGGCGGGAGACCACTACGCGAAGCTTTCCGTCGCGCTGCTCCTCAGCACGCCGCCGCCCGCCTCGGCGACCGTCGCCGGCACGACGACGCTGCCGCAGGATGCGGTCGTGCGCGCCGACATCACCGACGCGCTCACCGGCATCGACGCGAACGAGCTGATCGACCGCTCGGAGCGGCACGCGCTCCTCAAACAGCTCCTCGCGAAGCTGAAGGCGACTACCGACGAGCCGGTCGAGCAGGTTCTAATCACCGACCTGGCGATCCAATGAGCGAGCTCGTCCCCGCCGAGCAGGTCGCGCTCGAGGCGCTCGAGGCCGGGGCCGTGAGCTCCGACTCCGCCGACCTCGCGCTCGTCCTCGACGTTCCGGTCGAGGTCTCGGTCGAGGTCGGCCGGACGACGATGTCGATCCGCGAGACGCTTGCGATCGCACCGGGCTCGATCATCTCGCTCGACCGGATGGCCGGCGAGCCTGTCGATCTGCTCGTGAACGGCCGCCGCATCGCCCGCGGCGAGGTCGTGGCCGTCGACGAGGAGTTCGGCCTGCGCGTGACGGAGGTCGTGGGCGGCTGAGCGCCGCCCACGACCTCCGACCGCGCTTCCTAGACCGCGACCTGCTCGAGCTCGTCGTAGCTCTTCAGCGCGACGTAGAGCTTGCGGCGCGCCGAGGCGAGGATCTGCGAGACGCGGGACTCGGTGACGCCGAGCATCCGCCCGACCTCAGCGCCCTGAAGGTTGCGCACGTGGATCAGGCCGATCACCTGGCGCTCGCGCTCCGACAGCGTCGCCATCGCGGCGCGGAACTGGGCGGAGCGCTCGTTCGTCAGCAGCAGCCGCTGCGGGTCGGTGTCGGCGGGCGCGGCGATCGTCTCGCCGAGCTCGGTCTCACGCTCTTCGCCCTGGTTCGCAGGGCTGGAGAGCGACAGGACGCGGGCACGGTCGAGCTCGCTGACGGTCGCGCGCAGGTGGGAGACCTCGACGTCGAGCTCGTCGGCGAGCTCCTGCTCGCTCGGCTGGCGCCCGTCGCGTGAGAGCCACGCGTCGTTCACCCGCTCGATCGAACGGGCGAGGCCCCGCGACGACCGCGAGACGCGGTCGAGGCGGCGCAGCTCGTCGACGATCGCGCCGGAAACGCGAAGCCAGGCGTATTGCTCGAACGTCGCGCCCTTCGCCGGATCGAAGCGGTCGACTGCCTCGACGACGGCGACGAGGCCGCACGAGACGAGATCGTCGAGCTCGCAGTGCGTGGGCAGCTCGCGCACCTTGCGCGAGGCGAGGTACTTCACCATCGGGGCGTACGCCATGATCAGGCGGTCACGGGCGGCCTTGTCGCCGCGCGTCTTCCAGGAGCGCCAGAGGGACTCGGCTTCCTGGGCCGTCAAACGACCGGCAGTGGGAGCAGTCATCGTGCTTTGAACCTCCGCAGGCAGGGGGAAACGACTTGCCGATCATCGGGCGGCCCCGACGCCCTGCCCATTCCGGAAACCGCGGCGGCTGGGCGACGTGTTCGACGGTCCGCATGCACGGTTCCGGGAACGCCTGTACACGTTTCGGGTAGGCCGTGCAGCCCGCTCAAGCGCGGCCGCGTGCCGACGATTACGCGATCGCTGTGCGCTCCCGTCGTCCCGCGGTGCACGTCGGCCTCGCGTTGCTGCTCGCAACGGCGGTCGCTGTCGCCTTCACCCCCGTCGCCGCGGCGAAGTCGAAGGCCCCTGCCTTCCACCGCGACGAGACGCCGCTTCCGAGCTCGCTCTCGCACCCGTCCACCGCGGCGACGCACGCCGCGACGAGCGCAAGCGGTACGGTCGCACGCACGCTGGCCGGGCTTGCGATCGTGCTCGCGGTCCTGTTCGGCGTCTACTGGCTGCTGCGGATGTACGCCCGTGGCAAGGGGCCGAAGGGCGACGGCCGGCTCGAGATCGTCGCGACCGCGGCGCTCGCACCGAACCGCGCCGTGCACCTGCTGCGCGTCGGCGACGGGCTCGTCCTCGTCGGCAGCGCCGAAGGCTCCGTCACACGCCTGCGCGCGTATTCGACCGCGGAGAGCGAGCGGCTCGAGGAGACGCTCGACGCGCGGCCCGACACGTTCGTCGCGACACCGTCTAACGGGATCGTCGACGCCCTCCGCAAGCGGACGGCGCGCCGGTGAGCCTGCTCTCGACCACCGGCGTGACCGCGGCCGGCGCCTCGACGCCGGTCCAGATCCTCGTCCTGCTGACACTGATCACGCTGCTCCCGGGCGTGCTGTTCGCCGTTACCGGGTTCACGCGGATCCTGATCGTGCTCGGCTTCGTCCGGAACGCGCTCGGGACGCCCACCTCGCCGCCGAACCAGATCCTCGTCGGGATCGCGTTCTTCCTGACGCTGTTCGTGATGGCGCCGACGCTGCGCGCGATCGACAACACCGCGGTCAAGCCGTACATGGCGCACGAGGTCAGCGAGCGCCAGGCGCTGATCCGCGGCGAGCAGCCGCTGCGCACGTTCATGTTCAAGCAGACGCGCACGTCGGACCTCGCGCTCTTCATCGACCTCTCGCACGGCAAGCGGCCGCGCACCCGCGCCGACGTGCCAACCCACGTGCTCGTTCCCGCCTTCATCATCTCGGAGCTGAAGACGGCGTTCCAGATCGGCTTCCTCGTCTACCTGCCGTTCCTGCTGATCGACATGATCGTCGCGTCGACGCTCACGTCGATGGGGATGATGATGCTGCCCCCGGCGCTGATCTCGCTGCCGTTCAAGATCCTGCTGTTCGTGCTCGTGGACGGCTGGCACCTCGTCGTCCAGTCCCTCGTCGGGTCGTTCAACACGTGACGCAGGACACGGTCACGCAGCTCGCCGTCCAGGCGATGGAGGTCGCGCTCAAGGTCGCAGGCCCGTTCCTGCTCGCCGGGCTCGTCGTCGGCCTGCTCGTCTCGATCTTCCAGGCCGCGACGTCGATCCAGGAGGTGACGCTGTCGTTCATCCCGAAGATCGTCGTCACCGGCGCCGTGATCGCGATCGCGGGGCCGTGGATGATCGGCCAGCTCGTCGCGTACACGCAGGACCTGTACCTCAGCATCCCGTCGCTCGTCGGGCCGTGACGATCGCGCTGCCGCAGATTGCGGCGACGCAGCTCGTCGGCTACGTCCTCGTCTTCTGTCGCGTGGGCGGGCTGTTCGCGCTCGCGCCGATCTTCTCGGGCCGCATGATCCCGACGCAGGCGAAGGTGATCGTCGCCGGCGCGATCTCGTTCGCGCTCGAGCCGATCGTCGTGCACGGAACGAAGGTCCCGACCGGGATCGAGGTCGTTCCGCTGATCCTGAAGGAGCTGCTCGTCGGCCTCGCGATCGCACTCGCGATCGGCGTCGTGCTCGCGGGGGTCCAGTGGGGCGCCGCCATCCTCGACTCGACGATCGGCTTCTCGTTCGCGACGCTGGTCGACCCGATGACGCAGGGCCAGGGCGCGATCGTCGGCGAGCTCTACGGGCTCTATGCGGTGCTCGTCTTCCTGCTGATCGGCGGCGACCACCTGATGATCGAAGGGCTCGTCGCGAGCTACCGCGTGATCCCGCTCGGGCTCGTGCCGAGCGCAGCGCAGCTCGGCAGCCTCGCCGCCACCGACCTGACCCAGCTGTCGCTGATCGGGCTCGAGGTGGCGGCGCCGGTGCTCGTCGCCCTCGCGCTCGTCGACGTGGCGCTCGCGCTCGTCGCGCGGGCCGTGCCGCAGATGAACGTCTTCGTCGTCGGCCTGCCGGCGAAGATCCTCGTCGGCGTCGGCGCGATCGCGGCGTCGCTGCCGTTCCTGAACGGGCATCTCGAGGACCTGCTCACGAACTCGGTACAGCAGGCGCTGCTCACGTTGCGCGTGCGGTAGCCGATGGCGGGCGGCCACGACAGGACCGAGCAGGCGACTCCGAAGCGGCGCAGCGAGGCGCGCGCCAAGGGCCAGGTCGCGCGCTCGCAGGATCTGAGCTCGACCGCCGGGCTCCTCGCCGGCTTCCTGGCGCTCGCGATCGACGGTCCGCACCTGATCGCAAGGCTGGAGGCGATCGTCTCGCGCGGGC
The DNA here is from genome assembly GCA_035651895.1 of Gaiellaceae bacterium. Lineage (GTDB taxonomy): Bacteria > Actinomycetota > Thermoleophilia > Gaiellales > Gaiellaceae > PALSA-600. The sequence continues at coordinate 42,179 of DASREW010000021.1, read as the reverse complement.
TCGCCCAGGCGGGCGACCCGAAGCTCGCCACCGCCGCCGGCCTCGGCTCGCTCAGCGGCTGGGCGATGACGTCGTTCGGCGAGGCCGTCGCGCCGGTCGTGCTCTCCGCGGCCTTCGCGGGCCTCGCGGCGAACGTCGCACAGGTCCGGTTCAGGCCGACCCTCACGCCGCTCCAGCCGAGCTTCAAGAAGCTGAATCCCGCCGCCGGGCTGAAGCGGCTCTTCGGCACGTCCGGGCTCGTCGAGACCGGCAAGGCGCTCGCGAAGCTGATCGTCGTCGGCGGCGCCGCGTTCCTGACCGTCTGGCCGCAGCTCTCGCGCTTCGGCGCGCTGACCGGGCTGCCGCCGGCGGCGCTGCTGGGTCAGATCGGCGGCGGTGTCCGCGGCATCGTCGAGCGGGTCGGCTCGCTCCTGCTCCTGCTCGCCTTCGCGGACTGGTTCTGGCAGCGGCACAAGCTCTCGAAGTCGCTGCGGATGAGCAAGGAAGAGGTCAAGCAGGAGGCACGCCAGACCGACCTCGCGCCCGAGGTGCGGAGCGCGCTCCGCCGCAAGCAGTTCCAGCTCGCGCGGCGGCGGATGATCGCCGCGGTGCCGACGGCGGACGTCGTCGTCGTGAACCCGACGCACTTCGCGGCCGCGCTCCGCTACGACGGCTCGCTGCCGGCGCCGGAGCTCGTCGCGAAGGGCGTCGACCACGTCGCGCTCGCCATCCGGGCCGCCGCGAAGGAGCACGGCGTGCCGGTGGTCTCGAACCCGCCGCTCGCCCGGACGCTCTATCGCACGGTCGAGCTCGGCGCCCAGATCCCCGAGGACCTCTTCGCCTCGGTGGCCGAGGTGCTCGCCTACGTCTACCGCGTCGCCGGTCGGCGCCGCTCAACCGCGGCCCGGTCCCGCCGATAACCCCGACGCTCGTGGACGCGTTCCTCGCCCGCCTGCTCCGCCACAGCGACCTCGCCGCGGTCGTAGCGGTCGTGCTCGTGGTCGTGATGATGATCGTGCCGCTGCCGTCGGCGCTGATCAGCCTGCTCGTCGCGCTGAACATCGCCGGCGCGCTCTCGATCATCGCCGCGACGATGTACATCCGCCGCGCGCTCGACTTCGCGGCGTTCCCGTCGCTGCTGCTCCTCACCACGCTCTTCCGCCTGGCGATCAACGTGAGCGTCACGCGGCTCGTGCTCGTGCACGGTGACGCAGGGAGCGTCATCCACGCGTTCGGCTCGTTCGTCGTCGGCGGCAATCTCGTCGTCGGCCTCGTCGTCTTCCTGATCCTCGTCGTGATCCAGTTCGTCGTGATCACGAACGGCGCCGGCCGCGTCGCAGAGGTCGCGGCCCGCTTCACCCTCGACGCGATGCCCGGCAAGCAGATGGCGATCGACGCCGACCTCAACGCAGGACAGATCACGGAGAGCGAAGCGCGCTCCCGCCGGCTGGAGATCGCCCGCGAGGCGGACTTCTACGGCGCGATGGACGGCGCCTCGAAGTTCGTGAAGGGGGACGCGATGGCCGGCGTCGTCATCGTCTCGGTCAACCTCCTCGGCGGGATCGTCGTCGGAGTCGTCCAGCACCACCTCGGCTTCAGCGCCTCGCTCCACACGTATTCGACGCTGACGATCGGCGACGGCCTCGCCGCGCAGATCCCGGCGCTCCTCATCTCCACCGCGACCGGCATCCTCGTCACGCGTTCCGCGTCGACCGCCGACCTCGGCAGCGAGATCACGGCGCAGATACTGCGCCAGCCGCGCGTGCCGATGATCGCGGGCGGCGTCATCCTCTTCATGGGCCTCGTGCCCGGGCTGCCGAAGCTGCCGTTCTTTCTCGTCGGCGGCGCGCTCGTGCTGATCGGGCGCACGATCGCCGGCCGCGAGGACGCCCTGCCCGTCGCGGTGAACGGAGACGAGCCGAAGGCGAAGGTCGCAGCCGCGCCGGCCGATGCCGTCGTCGGCGCGCTCACCGTCGACCCGCTCGAGCTCGCGATCGGGTTCGGCCTCGTTCCGCTCGTCGACTCCGGCTCGGGCGGCACGCTGCCCGCGCGCGTCGGCGTCGTGCGGCGGCAGATCGCGGCCGACCTCGGCATCGTCATCGCACCCGTTCGCATTCACGACGAGGTCACGCTCGACCCGCATGAGTACGTCGTTCGCATTCGCGGCAACGAGATCGCGCGCTGCCAGACGATTCCCGGCCACAAGCTGGCGATGAACGCCGGCGACGCGGCACCGGGCCTGAGCGGCGTGCCGACGGTCGAGCCGGCGTTCGGCCTCCCCGCGGTCTGGATCGACGAAGGCGCACGCGCCGAGGCCGAGGCGCTCGGCTACACGGTCGTCGATGCGGAGTCGATGATCGTCACGCACCTGACCGAGCTGATCCGCCGTCACGGAGCCGAGCTGCTCACGCGGCAGGAGACGAAGCAGCTGCTCGACACGCTGCGCGAGCAGAACGCCGCCGCCGTCGAGGACGTCGTTCCCGACAAGCTCGGGCTCGGCGAGGTGCAGCGCGTGCTGCAGTCGCTGCTGCGCGAGCACGTCTCGATCCGCGACCTCGGGACGATCCTCGAGGCAATCGGAGACCGCGCTGCGACCAGCCGCGATCCCGCAACGCTCGTCGAAGCGGCGCGGCACGCGCTCGCCCGCGCCATCTCGGCGGGGTACGTCGACCGCGAGCGGACGCTGCACGCGATCCAGATGGCACCTGCGACGGAGAGCGAGATCGCGGAAGCGCTCGTGCAGACACCGGAAGGCGAGCGGCTCGCGCTCGAGCCGTCGCTCGCCGAGGAGCTGCTCGGCCTGCTCCGGCGCGAGGTCGAGTCGTCGACCGCCGCCGGCAACCGCCCGGTGCTCATCTGCTCCGGCCGCATCCGCCGCCATGTGCGCGCGCTGATCGAGCCGGGCCTCGACCAGCTCCCCGTCCTTTCGTACGGCGAGATCTCCGGCGATCTGCGCATCGACGTCACCGGCGTCGTCGCGCTCGCCCCACGTGAACAGGCGGTGGCTGCATGACCGAAAGACGCGCGTTTCGGGCCGAATCCCTTGATCAGGCGCTCGAGCTCGTGAACGAGGAGCTCGGCCCCGAGGCGATCGTCGTGCGCCAGCGCGAAGGCGTCATCGGCGGCGTCGGCGGCTTCTTCGGCCGGCACTGCGTCGAGCTCGAGGTGGAGGTGCCGGCGGACGACGAGCCGACGCTCGTCGGCTGGCCGACACCGCTCCCCGCACGTCAGATCGTCGATCTCTACGACACCGGCGACAGCGCCCCCGCGGATGAGGATCCGGGCCCGCTCGTCGAGGCGCTGCTCGCGCAGGCCTCGCCCTTCGCCGACGCGCTCGCCGAGAAGCTCGGCGACACCGTCGACGCGGTCCTCGGGCCGGCGGAGGCCGAGGTTCAGGTGCCTGGCACGGACGTGCCAGGCACTCCGGAGCCAGAAGCGGAAGCCGAGGTGCTGGTGCCTGGCACGGAAGTGCCAGGCACTCCGGACCAAGAACCGGAAGCCGAAGTTCTGGTGCCTGGCACTGAAGTGCCAGGCACTGGGCCCGCGGTCGCGCCGATCTTCGCGCCGGCGCTCGTCGAGGCGATGCTCGTCCGCCGCGGGCTCAGCGAGCGCACGGCGCGCGAGGTCGTCGCCGAGGCCCAGCAGGAGCTCCGCATCTTCGACCCACTCGTTCCGTTCGAGCACCAGGTTCGCGCTGCGCTCGCGCGGCGCATTCGCATCGCGCGCGCGGCGCGCAAACGGCGCCGCGTGGTCGCGCTCGTCGGCCCGCCTGGCTGCGGCAAGACGCTCACTGCGGCGCGCCTCTGTCATGCGCACGGCGCGGCGGGCGGCCGCGACGTCGCCGCACTCAGCCTCGCGCCGGTCCGCGACGCACTCGCTCTCGCCGACCAGACGAAACAGCTCGAGTTCCCGATCGCCGTCGCATCCGAAGAGCACAGCCTCGCCGGCGAGCTCGAGTCGCTCGCGCCGGTCGACGTGCTCGTCGTCGACACGCCGGGCGTCGAGCCCGACGACGAGAAGCGCCTGCGCACACTGGGACAGCTGCTCGAGCTCGTCGGCCCCGACGAGACGCACCTGCTCGTTCCCGCGTCGTACGGCGTCGACCGCGTCCGCGCGCTCGTCGAGACGTTCGCGTCCACCGTCGGCGCCGATCGGCTGCTGATCACGCACCTCGACGGCGGCGGCAGCGGTGCCGGCCCGGTGGCTGCCGCGCTCAGTGCGCGCGTTCCGATCTCGTTCACCTCGGTCGGCACCAGCTGGGGCCTGCGTCCTGCCGATGCCGGCGAGCTCGCGGCGCTGCTCGTGACATGACGTCGCTCCCCGACATCAACACGCTCATCGTCGTGCACGTCGACGGCTCGGACACGCTCTACCGCTCCCGCGTCGAAGGCGTGGGCGACGGGATGCTGACGATCGCACTTCCGTCCGACGGCCTCACCGAGCACCGGCTCGCGCACCGAACGCTCGTCAGCGTCGAGTGGCGCTTTGGCCGCGGCATCGGCAGCGTCGACGGCATCGTCGCGGGGCACCTCGACGTCGGCGTTCCGGCGCTCCAGCTCCAGCTCGTCTCGGAGCCGATTTTCTTCCAGCGTCGCGAGCACGCGCGCGGAGACGTCGTGCTCTGCGTCGACATCTGGCCCGACGCGGAGAGCGACGAGCCGGTCACGGGAGTCACGCTCGACGTGAGCGGCGGCGGCGTCCGCGCGGTGATCGAGACCGATCTCGAGCCGGGTGAGCTCGTGCGGATCGCGGTTCACCTGCGCGAGGGGCCCCCGGTCACGGGCGTCGCCCGCGTGGTCGCGTGCCGTGACGAGAGCGTCGTCGCGTTCGAGTTCCACGAGATCGTCGCCGCCGACCGCGAGCGGCTGATCCGCACCGTGTTCGCGTCCTACCGCGGCGGTCCCGCGTGAGCGAGCGCACTCCGCTCGTCGCACCCGCAGACGATCCGCGCGCCCGCGGCGGGATCGAGCGCGCGAAGGCGCTCGGCGGGCTCGCCGGCTTCCTGATCGGCGGCCTGGCCGCGATCGCACACGGCACTGCGTTCGTCGCCGCCGAGCGCGCACTCGCGGGTGGTGTCACCGGCTACCTGCTCGGCTGGGTCGTCGCGCTCGCTGCGTGGCGGCGCATCATGCGGGCCGAGTCCGAGCAGGCGTTCGCGAAGCTCCGCGAGCGCGCCGAGCAGCAGGCTGCGGACACCGTCGAGCTGTCGTGAGCGCGATCCCGCCGATCGAGCCCGTTCGCCCGACGCAGGAGGTTCGCCGGGCTGCGCGCCGCGAACGCCGGCACGAGCAGCCGCCGCGGCACGACGAGCCCCGGGACCAGCCGGACGGCGAGGAGCCGGACGACGGCCCTCCGCACGTCGACGTGCAGGCCTAAAGTCGGCGGCCGCGCCGCCGATCACGTCGCTAGCGCCAGAGGGCCAAGGAGGCCCAAAGCGGCGCGAGCACGACCAGTTCGGGACCACCAACGCCCTTCAAGGAGGAAGAGCATGTCCCTGAGGATCCAGACCAACATCGAGGCGTTCGACGCTCACCGCAACCTGGTGAACACGGAGAACGAGCTTTCGTCCTCGATGGAGAAGCTCTCGTCGGGTTTCCGCATCAACAAGGCGGCCGACGACGCGGCGGGCCTCGCGATCAGCGAGAAGCTCGAGTCGCAGATCGGCGGCCTCGAGCAGGCCCAGCAGAACGCGCAGGACGCGGTCTCGCTCGTGCAGACGGGTGAAGGCGCGCTGTCCGAGGTGCAGTCGATGCTGCAGCGCGTCCGCGATCTCGCCGTGCAGTTCAACAACGGCACGCTGGCGGCGTCCGACAAGGCGGCGATCACCGCCGAGGTCGCGCAGCTCTGCCAGGAGGTCTCGGACATCGGCTCCCAGACCGCGTTCAACGGCATCAAGCTGCTCTCGGGCGGCAACACGATCACGTTCCAGGTCGGCGCGAACGACGGCGAGACCATGTCGGTCAAGGCCGCCACGCTGTTCGGCTCGAGCACCACGGATGAGGTGAACGCGAACGTCTTCAAGTTCTCGGGCACCGTCAGCCTCAGCTCGATCGATGCGGCGATCCAGAACGTCAGCAACGCCCGCGCCACGTTCGGCGCGATCCAGAACCGCATCCAGGACCGCCTGACGAACCTCTCGACCTACGAGGAGAACCTCCAGGCATCCGACTCAGCGATCAAGGACGTGGACATGGCCAGCGAGATGGTCAACTTCACGAAACTCCAGATCCTGCAGCAGGCCGGGACAGCGATGCTGGCCCAGGCAAACAGCGCCCCACAGGCGGTGCTGAGCCTCCTCCCGCACTGACCGGGGGGACACAACACAGAGGGACGACCGACTCCGGGCCGCGCAAGCGGCCCGGAGTCGTTCTCCCGGCGGTTATCGTCGGGCGCGTGGCAGCCGACTGTCTCGTGTGTCAGGAGGTCGCCGGCGAGATCGAGCTCCCGGGCGGGCTGCTGTGGGACGACGAGCACGCGATCGCCTTTCACCTACCGCCGCTCGAGCGCTTCTCGCAGCAGCCGTACCTCGGCCACCTGCTCGTCGTGACGCGCCGGCACGTCGACCACGTCGGCGACCTCACGGAAGCGGAGGCGACATCGGTCGCGCAGGCGACGCGCACGCTCGCCGCCGCGTTGCGACGCGAAGGGGTCGAGCGCGTGCACGTCGCGGTGATCGGCCTCGGCGTGCCGCACTTCCACCAACATCTCTACCCGCGCTATCCGGGCGTGCCCGAAGGAACGCCGTGGATGGGCGTCGACGAGCTCCCCGACGCACCGCACGGCGGGTCGGCCGAGATCGCTGCGCTCGTCGACCGGCTTCGGCGATAACCGGTGTCGTCGACGCAACCGACACTGTTCCTCACCGTTGGGCTCCCGTGCACGGGGAAGACGACGGCTGCGCGCCGAATCGAGATCGAGCAGCACGCACTTCGCCTCACGAAGGACGAGTGGGTGAAGGCGCTCTACGGGGACGACAATCCGCCTTCGGCGCAGGACGTGATCGAAGGACGGCTCATCGAGATCGGCCTGCGCGCCCTCGAGCTCGGTGCCAGCGTGGTGATCGACTACGGGCTCTGGGGTCGAGACGAGCGCTCCGCCCTCCGGCAAGCAGCAACGGAGCGCGGCGCGAGAGTCGAGCTGCACTACTTCGAGATCGATCCGGCTGAGCAGCGGAGACGCCTCGATCGACGCCAGGCCGAGGCGCCGCACACGACCTGGCCGATGTCCGACGAGGAGCTCGCCCAGTGGGCTGCCGGCTTCAACGTTCCGACCCCGGGTGAGCTCGACGGCACCGAGCCGATCGACGAACCACCCGCGGGCTTCGCGTCGTGGGACGAGTGGCGCGCGCACCGCTGGCCTGCGTCGGCAACGGAGGGAGACGACCGGTGAAGGCGATCGTCGTGACGGACGAGGCAGCGGGTACGCCCGGGATGACGCTGACCGAGCGGCCCGAGCCGACGGCGACGATCAACGACGCGATCGTTCGGGTTCATGCGTCGGGATTCGTCCCGACCGAGCTGACGTGGCCTTCCACCTGGACCGATCGCCGCGGCCGTGACCGGAGGCCGTCGATCCCCGGACACGAGCTGGCCGGAGTGGTCACCGCCCTTGGGTACGGCACGACCGGCGTGACGGTAGGGCAGCGCGTGCTCGGGCTCGCCGACTGGTATCGCGACGGAAGCCTGGCGGAGTTCGTCGCGATCGAGGCCCGCAACCTCGCGCCGCTGCCAGGCGACGTCGACTTCACCGTGGGCGCGAGCCTCCCGATCTCGGGCCTGACCGCGTGGCAGGGACTGTTCGACCACGGCCGCCTTCAGGCGGGGCAGAGCATCCTCGCCCACGGCGCGGCCGGCGCCGTCGGATCGATGGTGACGCAGCTCGCACGCGAGGCCGGCGCCTACGTCATCGGCACCGGTCGCGCCGCCGACCGCCGTCAGGCGCTCGACTTCGGTGCGCACGAGTTCGTCGATCTCGACAACGACGCTCTGGAAGACGTCGGCGGCGTCGACCTGGTGTTCGACGTCATCGGCGGAGACATCCAGAAGCGGTCCGCGCGTCTGATCCGGACCGGAGGAACCCTCGTCACCGTCGTCGGTCCGACCGAGGTGCGACCCGCCGACGGCCTGACGATCGACTTCGTCGTCGAGTCCGATCGCACGCAACTGCGTGAGATCGTCCAGCGCGTGCGCGACGGTCGATTGCGGACCAACATCGGAGCCGTTGCGACGCTCGACGACGCAGTCGCCGCTCTCAACCCCACCGAGCGACGCACCGGGAAGACGATCGTCCGCACTCAGCCGTGAGGCTCCCAAGACAGGAGCTCGTCCACGCAGGCCGATACGGTGAGGCCGTGGAATGCGACGACTACCAGCGCGCCGCCCTACGCACCGCACGCGACAAGGACGCCCCGGATGAGCTGATGCACCTCGTCCTCGGTCTGGTCGGTGAAGCAGGCGAGATCGCCGAGAAGATCAAGAAGCTCGTCCGCGACAAGAACAGCGATCTCGCGCAGCTCGATCGTGACGACATGGCCGCAGAGCTCGGAGACGTCCTCTGGTACGCGGCGGTCCTCGCGGACTTCCTCGGTCTATCGCTCAACGACGTCGCACAGCGAAACGTCGACAAGCTCGCCGACCGGCAGCGTCGTGCGGTCCTCGGCGGCTCCGGCGACAAGCGATAGTCACGCGCGTACGCCAGGGTTTCCGATAGCGCCGAGGGTTGTCGAGCCGCTACTGCGGCTAACCGCACGAAGGGATTGCAACGGTGATCGAAAGGCCGCCTTGCCGCCGCGGGCGGGCGATCGCAGTTCCCCCGTGGACTGCGGCGATCGATCTGACGAGCGTGAGGCCGAGGCCGAAGCCGTCGTGCGAGGCGCGTCCATCGAGACGCTGGAACGGCTCGAAGATGCGGTCGGCGTCAGTCGGGCTGATGAGAGCACCGGTGTTCGCCACGATCAGCTGGCTGGCGTCTCCGACGGTGCGCGTGCTGATCCAGATATCGCCGCCATCGCTGTTGTAGCGATCCGCGTTCTCGATCAGGTTCGCAACGAGGCGCTCCGCGAGCACCGGGTCGCCCGCTATGACGGCGGGCTGGAGGCTGGTATGGAGGTGCCGACCGCGAGGCGACGCACCGTCGAGGACGTTCTCGGCAACGGTGGCCAAATCGATCTCATCACGGACAGTAAGGCCGCGCTCGTTGCGGGCGAGGATGAGCAACGCTGCGATGAGCTGCTCGGCGCGATCGACCTCGGCGCCGATGTCGTTCGCCATGCCGCGAAGGTCGCCAGGGGTACTGTCGGGGTTGCCGAGCACGACATCGACGGTCGCACGCATCACCGCGAGCGGCGTGCGCAGCTCGTGGGATGCATTCGCGATAAACCGCCGCTGGCTGTCGAAGGCGCTCTCGAGCCGGTCGAGCATCTCGTCGAACGTGTCTGCGAGTTCGTGGAGCTCGTCTTTGGGCCCTCGCAGGGCAACCCGCGCCGACAAGTTTTGTTCGGAAGCGGCGCGCGCAGCAGCGGTGATCCTGTGCAGCGGGCGCAGCACCCGGCCCGCGGCGATCCAGCCGAGGATCGCGGCGAGCGCGAGAACTACGGCGAGGGTGACCAGCGAGTACTGAAGAAGATGCGCGAGCGTGACATCGCGCTGGTGCTGCGCGCCCTGAAGCTGAAAGTAGGTGTTGCACTTGGCGAGCAGACGATCGTTGGGATGAGCGCTGAGCTGCTCGGCGCGGCAGCGCGCCAAGAACCGGGCAGGCGGCGTCTGGGTCTGGACCTGTGGCTCGAGGCGCGCCACGAGGATGTAGCTGACTGCGACGACGATCGCCCCGCAGACGGCGAAAAGCCCCGTATAGAGCAGGGTGAGGCGGGCGCGTACGGTCAGCCGCGGGCCGCGGCTCACATCCGGTATCCCTTACCGATCACGGTGTCGATCAGCGGCGGGTCGCCGAGCTTGCGCCGCAGCCGAGTCATCGTCACCGAGACGATGTTGCTGAACGGATCCACGTCGTCCCACACGCGCTCGAGCAGCTCCTCGGCGCTCACGAGTGCACCGTTGGCGGCGAGTAGCAGCTCGAGGATCCCGAACTCCTTCCGCGTGAGGGACACCGGCCTGGAGCCACGGGAGACACGGTGGCGCGCACGGTCGAGACTGAGGTCGCCGTGGCGCAAGACCGGCGGCGTGGCCGGCGCGCGGCGCGAGAGTGCCCGGACGCGAGCGACGAGCTCTGCGAACGCGAAAGGCTTGCCGAGGTAGTCGTCGGCGCCCAGCTCCAAGCCGTCGACACGGTCTTCGATCTCGGCGGCCGCGGTCAACATGAGGATCCGCGGCCCGGATCCGGCGAGGGTTCGACACACCTCGTCACCGTGAACCGCAGGCAAGTCACGGTCGAGGACGATCACGTCGTACGGCCTTTGCGCGGCCGCCTGCACGGCGGCGGCCCCGTCATGGACGGCGTCCACTGCCAAACCGGCCTGACGAAGCCCCTGAGCGATCCGCCCGGCAAGGGTCACATGGTCCTCGACCACCAACACCCGCATCGAGCCAAGTATGCGCCGCGGGATGTGACATCCGTTCGACCTCGCCGGTAGCGCGAATGTCATCGGCGCCGGCGTAGAACAGAAGGACATGCGCGCTGCCGCCGGCCATGACACGAGAGCTGTCTGGACAGAAGCCGGACTCGCCGTCGCGGCATTCGCCGCGCTCTGTGCCGTGGTCCTTCCCGTCGCGCCTCAGGCGGCGGAGCCGGATGACGGCGCCTATCGCGCATCGATCGTCGCCATCACCGAAGGCCATCTCCTGACGTTGTCGACCCGGCAGGCGCTGACCCTGGCACGACGTCTGGACGACAACCCGTCCGCTCCCCCGAACCAATGGGTCGAAGTCTCCAACGGCCGATGGCTCAGCGAGAAAGACCCCGGGTACCCCTTCCTCGCAGCACCGTTCCAGGAGCTCGGGATCATCCGCCTCGCGCCGCTGTTCTACGGGGCGCTCGCCTGCCTCGGCCTGTTCATCGGGGCCTACCGGTGGCTCGGCCGCTTCGGCGGCCTCGCCGCCGTTGGCCTCTTTTGCTCGTCGGGCGCCGCCATGGCGTTCGCCTGGCGCGATGACATGCCGACGTTCACCGACGCCTCGCTCATCGCGGCGGGCAGCGGTCTTCTACTGTGGGCGGTCCTCGCCACCGATGCGTCGCTCCGACGACGAACGCGCACCGGCCTCGCAGGCTTCGCGGCACTCGACCTCGCGACCTTCGTCCGCTACACCGACGTCGTCATCCTCGGCTGTGCCGTCGTGACGGTGCTCCTGGTGTGGCGGCTGCGACCCGAAAGACTGCCTGCCCGCACCCTGTGCCCGTGGCTCGCTTCGGCGGCGGTCTTCGCCGGAGGCCTCGCCGTCTTCAACGACCTCGTCTATGGCGGCCCGCTGAAGAGCGGCTACCAGCCCGGCGAGGTCACGTTCAGCGTCGGCGCGATCGGGACCAACCTCCGGCTCATGCCCGCGCACCTGATGCAGGCGATGCCGGCGCTGGTGCTCGGACTTCTGGCGGTCGCCGGGATCGTCGTACGGCGGCTGGTGCCGGGTCGGGAGGGAGGCGAAGTCGACCCCGGAGCCCGTCGCGACGCATGGGTGGGCATCGCATTGGCGGCATCGTGGTTCGCGATCTGGGGGCTCTACTCGACGTATACGTGGACGACGGACCCGACGAACGGCAGCGTCAGCGACGTCAGGTTCTATGTCCCCGCGATCGGGCTGATCGCCTTGCTCGGTGCGTGGCTGGTAACCAGGATCCCCAGAAGCGCCTGGCGTCGCGGCCTGACGTCGACCGTGATCGTCGTCACCGTGCTGTTCGCCTTCGGTGTGTGGGCCTTCTACGCCATGTACACGGCCATCGGTGTCCCGCTCCATCGGTAGCCCGCAAGCGTCGCCTCCCCGGCGCAGCCGCTTTACGCGCCGAGGCTGACGTACCCGGTCGCCTCGCTCGGGAGGCGATGCACTTCGCTGACGGCGTTGTCGTAGTTCCCTTCGATCGTCGTCAGCGAGCCGTCGGCGTTCACCGACTCGACGATGCCGACGTGCTCGTCGCCGAACAGGATCAGGTCGCCCGGCGCAGGCGTCGAGCCGGCGGGCAGGTAGCGGCCGGTCTGCTGCGCCCACGACGTGATCTCGGCCACCGAGCCGAGGCCCTGGCCGCTGTCGCCGAGCGGCGTGCCCGCCTGCGCGGCGGCCCACGACGCGAAGTACGCGCACCAGGGCTCGCCGGGCTCGGCGCCCGCGACGGCGCTGCGGTAGGCGGCGATCTGCGGGCCGTCGTTCGAGCCGGGCGGCTGCTCGCTCGCGCCGAGCTGCGTCGCGGCGGCCGCGACGACGGCCGAGCCGCTCCCTTGCGCGACCGGGCCGGGCTGGAGCGCGCCGGCCAGCATGGTCGCGAACGACGGCGCCGCGACCGGCGCAGCCGACTGCGGCACAGGCTGCGAGACCGGCGGCGCAATCAGCGCCTCGATCTGCTGCACGCGCGCGAGAACGTCGGTGTACGGAATCTCCATCGTGCGACCTATGCGGTGAACGCCTCGCCGACCATGGTCACGAGCTCGGTCGCGGAGAACGGCTTGCGCAGCACCGGTGCGTGGTCGGGAATCAGGTCCCGGCCGGCGATCGCGTCGGCGGGATAGCCGGAGACGTAGAGCACCCGCAGCCCCGGACGCGTCGCCGTCAGGTGGGCCGCAAGCTGCGGCCCGTTCATCGTCGGCATGACGACGTCGGTGACGAGCAGGTCGAACTCACGGGTCGATGCATGCGCGACCGCCTCGTCCGGGTCGGCAGCTGCATGCACGTCGTAGCCCTCCCGCGTCAGCATCTGCGTGACGAGACGGCGGATCACGGGCTCGTCCTCGACGAGCAGGATCCGCCGGCCCGAGCGACCGGTCGACACGCCGCCGACGGCCGCCGGCTCGGCGACGACGTCCGCGCGAGGCAAGTACACGCGTACCGAGGTGCCGCAACCGGGCGCGGTGTCGATGGCGATGCCGCCGCCGCTCTGATGGACGATGCCGTGAACCATCGAGAGGCCGAGACCACTTCCGGAGCCGACCGGCTTCGTCGTGAAGAACGGCTCGAACACGCGCCGCGACGTCGCCTCGTCCATCCCGGTGCCGGTGTCGGTGACGCAGAGGACGACGTACGCGCCCGGCGCGACACCGAGACTTTCGGCCTCGGCGGCGGCGACCTGCACGTTCGCGGTCTCGATCGCGAGCCGGCCGCCGGCCGGCATGGCATCGCGCGCATTCACGGCGAGGTTCACGAGCACCTGCGTGATCTGGCTCGGATCGGCGAGCACGGAGCCGAGGGGAATCTCGAGCTTCGTGGCAACCTCGATGTGCGCGCCGATCAGGCCGAGCACGAGACGCTTCGTGTCGTCGATCACCTCGTTGAGATCGAGCGCGCGCGAGTGGAACACCTGCCGACGGCCGAACGCGAGGATCTGCCCGGTCAGCGTCGCGGCACGCTGTGCCGCCTTGCGAATCTCGAGCAGGTCTTCGCGCAGCTCTGCGTCGCCGCCGACGCGCTCGAGGGCGAACTCGGTGTAGCCCTCGATCGCGGTCAGGATGTTGTTGAAGTCGTGGGCGATGCCGCCGGCGAGCTGTCCGACCGCATCCATCTTCTGCGCCTGGAGCAGCTGCTCCTCGAGGCGCTTGCGTGCGCTGATGTCGAGCAGGTAGCCCTGCGCGCACGCGGGCTCGTCGCCGTGCGCCTCGAGCACGACCGAGCCGTCCTCGACCCACACGACGGAGCCGTCGGGCCGGGCGATCCGGTACTCGAGCGTGAGCGACTGCAGGTCCGTGTTCGCGCGCGCGATCTCGGCGAGGACGCGCTCGCGGTCGTCGGGATGCAGCAGCTCGCGGATGCGCGCCGGCTGCAGCTCGTCGTGCGGGAGCCCGAACAGCGCGGACGCACCGGGCGAGGCGTACACGGTGCGTGAGTCCTCTTCGAGCGTGACGCGGTAGATCACCGCAGGCAGCGTCTCGACGAGCGTGCGGTACCGCTCCTCGGCCGCGCGCAGCGCGTCCTCCATGCGGCGGTGCTCCCCGACGTTTCGGTGGATCGCGCCGAGGCCTACGACGGCGCCGTTCGCGTCGCGGATCGGCGCTGCGTCGATGCCGACGAGCACCGTCGTCCCGTCCTTGCGCTCGAGCTCGACCTCCTGCCCCTGCACGGGCTCGCCGGCGACGAGACGCCGCCGGATGGCGAGGATCGCGTCGCGCGCCTCTTCCGGGACGAGCAGCTCGACGGACCTGCCGATCACCTCGTCGGCGGTCCAGCCGTAGAGCGTCTCGGCGCCTGCGCCCCAGACGGTGATGCGACCGCCGGCATCGCTGCCGACGATCGCCACACCCTCCGACGACGCGAGTGCGGCGACGGTCTCGCGCAGCGTCGCCTCGCACGAGGCGAGCCGCTGCTGTGTCTCGATCTCAGCCATGCGGCAGCAGCGACAGCACCGCCTGCGGCGTGCTGTTCGCCTGCGCGAGCATGGCCGTCCCCGCCTGCTGCAGGATCTGGAGCTTCGTGAAGTTGACCATCTCGCTCGCCATGTCGACGTCCTTGATCGACGAGTCGGATGCCTGGAGGTTCTCCTCGTAGGTCGAGAGGTTCGTCAGGCGGTCCTGGATGCGGTTCTGGATCGCGCCGAAGCTCGCACGGACATCGCTCACGTTCTGGATCGCGGAGTCGATCGAGCTGAGGCTGATCGTCCCGGCGAACGAGAAGAGGCTCGACTGCACCTCGGCCGACGTCCCGGTCCCGAACAGGTCGATCCCCGAGATGGAGATCGTCTCGCCGTCGTTGGCGCCGACCTGGAACGTGATCGACGTCCCGCCGGAGAGCAGCTTGATGCCGTTGAACGCTGTCTGGCTGCCGATGTCCGAGATCTCCTGGCAGAGCTGAGCGACCTCGGCGGTGATCGCTGCCTTGTCGGAGGCGTCGAGCGTGCCGTTGTTGAACTGCACCGCCAGGTCGCGCACGCGCTGGAGCATCGACTGCACCTCCGACAGCGCGCCTTCACCCGTCTGCACGAGCGAGACCGCGTCCTGCGCGTTCTGCTGCGCCTGCTCCAAACCACCGATCTGCGACTCGAGCTTCTCGCTGATCGCAAGACCGGCGGCGTCGTCGGCAGCCTTGTTGATGCGGAAACCCGACGACAGCTTCTCCATGGATGCGGAGAGCTGGTTCTCGGTGTTCACCAGGTTCCGGTGAGCATCGAACGCATCGATGTTCGTCTGAATGCGAAGAGACATCCGTGTCGGTCCTTTCTACGAGCTTGACGAGGGGTCGGTGGCAGGGAGGTCGTCGACGCTCACCTCGGCCGCCGCGCGGTTCTCTGCCTGGATCTCCAGCCAGATCTCGTGGCGGAAGATCGGAACGCTCGCGGGCGCCTCGATGCCGAGGCGAACCGTCGAGCCGACGATGTCGAGCACCTCGACGACGATGTCGTCTCCGATGCAGACGCGCTCTCCGATCTTGCGGGTGATGACGAGCATGGCGCTCCTCACTGCCTCCTACGTTGTGGCCGTCGCGGGCACCACCATCGAGACCGGGTCGGCCCGCACCTCGTTCAGCTCCACCTCTGCGAACAGAGGCTGGCGAACAGCGTAACCGCCCGCGGCGTTGATGATCTGGCGGCCGATCCGGCGAGACGTGTTGACGATCACCGGCCCGGCCAGGTTGATGGTGAAGTCCGCGATGTCGGGAGCGGCGCGGACGACGCAGAAGATCTCCGCGGCGCCGGGATCCGACAGCAGCAGGCGCGCGGCATCCTCGTCGGGAACCCGCACCTCGTAGTTCGCGAAGAACAGCCACGGCATGGTCACCGGGACGGCCACGTCGGCGTGCTCGGCCGAGTGCAGCCAGTAGAAGGGCGTCCGTTCGGACTGCGCGACCAGCGCGTAGCTCGTTCCCGGAAGCCCGATCAGCCCGTCCGGGAACGAGAGGACCGTGTCGTCACGGACCTCGAGCCTCCCGAACCTGCTGCTGTCGATCTGCATGCTTCCTCCTTCCCTGCTACTGCAGGAAGTCCATGAGTGAGGGTTGGACGATGTCGGCGCCGGCCTTCAGCGCCGCCTGGTAGACGGTCTGCTCCTGGCTGAGGTTCACCATCACCTGCGACACGTCCGCGTCCTCGGTGTCCGAGAGCAGTGACGTCGTCGACTCCTGGATCGACTGCAGCCTGGTGAGCGCCGTCGAGAGGCGGTCGCTGCGCGCGCCCACCGTCGCCTGCGCGTTCGTGACGGCGTCGTTCGCCGTGTCGAGCGCCTGCAGGTCGGTCGTCTGCAGCGCCGAGGTGTTGCCGGAGTTGAGGTCGTTCTCGATCGTCCGCAGCGTCGCGAGCAGCGAGCCGGGCGTCGACCCGTCTCCGACGACGCTCGCGCCGGTGACGTTCATCGGCACCTGCACGCCGGCGCCGATCTCCGTGTTCAGCGTCGCCGTATCGCCGTTGTAGGAATCGGCGCCACCCGTCGTGTACGGCGCGGTCGTCGTCATCGACCCGGCGAAGATGTAGCGGCCTGCGTACTGCGTGTTGGCGGTCGTCTTGATCGAGTCGATGATCTGGTCGATCTCCTGCGCGATCGCAGTCCGCCCGTCGGCGCCGGTCGTGTCGGTCGCGCCCTGCACCACGAGCTCGCGGGCGCGCTGGGTCAGCTGCTCGATGCTCTGCAGCGCGGAGTCGGTCGCGTTCATCCAGCCGGTCGCGTTGTTGATGTTCGTCTGGTACTGCTGGTTCGACGCGAGGTCGTCGCGGAACGCGAGTGCACGCGCGGTGCCGAACGGGTCGTCGGACGGCTTGAGGATCTGCTTGCCCGAGGACAGCTGCTCCTGCGACGTCGACATCTGATCGGTGATGTTCTGCAGGTCGGCGAGCAGGTTCGTCGCCAGCATGCCCTGCGTGATGCGCTCGGTCACAGGCCCACCGTCCCGGTGCGGTTGACGAGCTGGTCGATCAGCTGGTCCATCGCGGTGAGCGCGCGCGCCGAGGCCTGGTAGCCGCGCTGGTACTGGAGGAGGTTCGACATCTCCTCGTCCAGCGACACGCCGGAGACCGACTGGCGCTGGTTCGAGAGCGCGTCGACGAGCGACGTCTGGTTGCTGAGGTTCTGCTGCGCCTCCTGCGAGTCGGCGCCGATCTGCGTGACGAGCTGCGAGTACGCGGTGTCGATCGTCGCGCCGCCCAGAAGCGTCTGCTGCTGCAGATCGGCGATCGCCGTCGCGTTCGACGCGTCGCCGACCTGGCCGTTGCCGGACGCGGCGATCAGCGCCGGCGAGGCGAGGATCGCCGGGTCGACGGCGAGCGTCGCCGCCTCGTTCCCGGCCGTCACGTCGAAGAACGCGCCGCCGGCGTTGCCGTTCAGGTCGGTGCCGAGGGCATGCTGCGTGTTCGTGGCGGACGCGATCGTGCCGGCGAGCTGGTTCAGCTTCGTGAGGTAGCCGGTCGTCGGGTCCTGGATCGAGTCGATCACCGACTGCATGCCGGCGAGCTGGCCGGAGGTGAGGCTCGTCATCGACGCGAGGGTCAGCGAGCTCGCGGTCGTGCCGGTCACGAGCGTCGCGCCGCCGACGGTGATGTCGAGCGAGCCGTACTGGCCGGCCGTGCCGGCCGTCTGCGAGACGGCGGTGTTCCCGAGCTCGGATAGCTGGTCGATCAAGAGGTCGCGCTGGTCGAGCAGGTCGTTCGGCTGCTGGCCGGTCGACTCGGCGGAGGCGATGGCGCCGTTCAGCTGCGCGATCTGCGTGCCGATCGAGTTGATCTGGCTCACGGTCAGCGTCTGCTGCTGCTGCGTCTGCGAGACGACGGTCTGGAACTGCGAGGCGAGCGAGTTGAAGCCGTTCGCGAGGCTGGCCGCCGACTGCGCGAGCGCCTGGCGGCTCGCGAGGTCCTCCGGCGCGTTCGTCACGTTCTGCCAGGCGGCCCAGTAGCTCGAGAGCAGCGACGAGAGCCCCGTGTCGGACGGCTCGTTCAGCGACATCTCGACCTGGTTGAGGCCGTTCTGCTGTGCCTCGGCGTACCCCTTCTTCATCGTCTGCGCGCGCAGCTGGATGTCGATGAAGTTGTCGCGCACGCGCTGGTAGCCCTGCACGGTGACGCCGGTGCCGAGCAGGCCGGACGGAACGACTGGTTGCGGCGTCGACGCGACGAGGTTCGCCGTCTCGCGCGAGTACCCCGGCGTGTCGGCGTTCGCGATGTTGTGGCCGGTGACGTCGATCTCCTGCTGCTGCGCGAGCAGGCCGCGCAGCGTCGTCTCGAGACCGAGGAAGGTCGAGATCCCCATCAGGCCCTCGCATCCACGGTCGTCGTCGCCTGGGGCGTGCGGCGCCAGCCGTTCGGCGTGTACCCCGCCTCCGGCGCGCCGGAGAGCACGCGCATCAGGTGATCGAGGAAGCTGAGCTCCTGCCGGATCAGGACGCGGTTCGTGGTGTGCACGCGCTGCACTTCGAGCAGCAGGCCGCGCAGCTCGGCCGAGAGCCGGCGCGCAGCATCGGCCTCGTCGGGCGAGACGATCGTCGCGATCGAGTCGACTGTCACTTCATGCGCCGGAATGCCGAGCCCGGCCGCGGCGGCGCGGAGCAGCTCGTCGCGCTCGCGCTCGAGCCGTTCGCGCGTGCGCAGCTCCTGCTGCACGTCGGCGAGCCGCGCGAGCAGCGTCTCGACGTCCTGCCGCTTGATCGCCTCGGCCTGCGCAAGCACGATCCCGAGCAGCTTGCGCGCCGACTCGACCTGGCGCTCCAGGTGCGCGACGACGCCGGTCATTGCCCTTCGATCGTCGGCAGGCCCTGCGGCAGGGCGAGTGAGTCGTAGAGGTTGGACGCGAGCCCGAGCCCGCCGCCGTTCGTGATCCCCTGCGCGAGCGCTTCCGGAAGCATCTGGCCGACGATCTGCGTCGTGGAGTCGCTGCCGTCGTCCGAGCCGTCGTCGCTGCTCGAGTCGTCGCCGGTGAAGTCGATCTGCTGCGTGAGCTGCTGCACGAGCAGCTGCTCGAACTGCAGCGCAGTGTTGTAGAGCTGCTCGGCCTTCTGGCCGCCCTGCTTGACGGCGGCCGGAACGAGCGTCGAGTCGAGCGGCGGCAGCTGCGTGGGATCGAGCGAGCTCATTTGACGAGCTGGTTCGCGATCTGGAGGAGCTGGTCCTGATCCTTGATCGCCTCGCTCGCGAGCTGGTAGCCGCGCTGCGCGGTGATCATGTCGACCATCGCCGTGCCGAGATCGACGTTCGAGGTCTCGATCGAGCCCTGCTCGAGCGTCGAGTCCTTCGCCGGCGCCGGTGCGCCGCTCGCGGCGGTGGGCGTGAAGAGGTTGTCGCCGGCCGAGAGCAGGCCGCCGGCGTTCGTGACGTCGACGAGCGTGATCTTCCCGATCGACTTTCCGCCGGCGGTGACGGCGCCGTCGGCGCCGATCTTCAGATCGCTCGGGTCGGCGCCCTTCGGAAGCGTGATCGGCGGGACGAGGCGCTGGCCGCTCTGGGTCACGAGCGCGCCCGACGCGTCGACGGCGAGCTGGCCGTCACGGGTCAGCGCGATGCTGCCGTCCGCCTGGCGGACCTGGAGATAGCCGGGGCCGTCGATCGCGACCGACAAGGGGTCGCCGGTCTGCTCGAGCGAGCCTTCCGCCGACGTCCGCCCGAGGTCGACCGTCGCCGCGCCGGCGCCGGCGGGTGCGCCGTTCTGCTCGGCGGTGTACACGAGGTCCTCGAAGCCGATGCGCTCGCTGTGGTAGCCGGGCGTCGAGACGTTCGCGATGTCGTTGCCGATCGCGTCCATCTGCGACTGCTGCGCCGCCATGCCTGCTGCGGCGGCGTAGACCCCTTCGGACATCTAGAGCGCACCGCCGGACTGGATGCCTTGCTGGAGCGTCTCGTCCATCGAGTTGACGACCTTCTGCATCGATTCGTACGAGCGCATGGACGTGATCAGGTCGACCATCACGCTCGCCGGGTTCGTGCCCGAGCCTTCGATCGCGCCCTGTTCGAGCGTCGTGCCGGCGGGCGCCTTGCCCGGTGTGCCGGTGAAGAGGTTGTCGCCCTGCTTGGCCGGGTTCGTGAGCGAGACGAGCCCGATCGTGCCGAGTGTCTTGCCGCCGGCGGTGATCGCGCCGTCGGGGCCGATCTTCAGGTCGGTCGTGTGACCGGCGATCGAGATCGTCTTGCCCTGGGCGTCGAGCACCGGGTCGCCGATCGAATCGGTGAGCTCGCCCTTCGCGTTCACGGCGAACTGGCCGTCGCGCGTGTAGCGCGTGCCGTCGTTCGTCTGCACGGTGAAGAAGCCGGGGCCCTGAATAGCGACGTCGAGCGGCTCGCCCGTCTGGTCGATCGCGCCTTCGGCGAGGTTCGGCGAGGTGCGCGCGATGTCGACGCCGAGGTCGAGCGAGCCGATGTCCTGGCCGCTCGCCGAGTTCTGGAGCAGCAGGTCGCCGAAGCTCGCCTGCGTCGACTGGTCGGGCTTGTAGCCGGGGGTCGAGGCGTTCGCAAGGTCGTTCGCGAGCTGGTCCTGACGGACCTGCTCGGTCAGCATTCCAGAGGCGACGATGTAGAAGCCACGATCCATATCCGGGGGACGAAAGGGACGACTTCCGTCGGCCCGGGTCATCGGCGGCGCCGGAGCCGAGTTGAGCGCGGCGCGGATCCCCCCGAAGGGTCATCGATTCGCAGGCGTTGCGGTCGTTTACCGGCGCATCATGGAAGTCTTCTCGCAGATCGAGCTGGACGTCGCCGACGACGCCGACGAGTGCGTCTTCCAGTGGCGCCGCGAGCAGCTCGAGCGCGCAGGGTACGACCCGTGCACCGCCGTCGAGCTCGCCGGTCGGAACGACGTCGACCTGCACCGCGCCGTCGAGCTGTGCCGGCAGGGCTGCCCGCCGCACCTCGCCCAGCGGATCCTCACCTAGCGGGGCCGACGGCACTTTAAGGGGGGCGCCGGGGCAAGGTGCCGTGAACTCCACGCCTCCGCCCCGCTTCGCCCTTCCCGTTACGCCGCGAGCTGGAAGCGCGGCAGCCGGTCGAACGGCGCTGTGGGCGTGCGCGCCGAATGCAGCGCGTGCACGGCACCGGCGAGCCCGCGTTCCGCAGCTGGATGGGACGGAGTCGCGAGCGCGAGCAGATCGGGACATGCGCTCTCCGCGACGCCCGCAGCCGCGAGCGCGCGCAGCAGCAGCGGCTCGAGCGCCTCCGGGTCGGCGCCCGGCGCGTAGATGACGAGCGTCGTGTCGTCGTCGGGGCCGACCGCCTCGGCGTAGTCGTGCAGCAGGCGCGGGTCGGCGGCGAGCTCGTCCGCGAACGCGAGCACCGCGCGGCCGCGCACGCCGTGCAGGCTGACCGGCGCGGCAAACCGCTCGGCAAGCGTCTGCGCCGCCTGGTCGTCGACGGCGAGCTCGATCCGGCGAAGTGCGGCGAGATCGGTGACGCGCGCGGATGCGTCGGGACGCGTCATCGCCTCGGCGAGCGGCGCGAGCTGCGGGAAGTCGTCGGCGAGCGACGCGAGCACGACACCCGTCGCGTAGACGTCGCAGAAGCCTTCGGGCGCCCGTCCTTCGTCGCCGAGCCCGTTGGGCGTCACGTGCGGCAAGCCGGGCGCGACCGCCCAGCCGAAGTCGATCAGCACCGGCAGCCCGTCGCGCACGAGGATGTTGTCGGCGCGGATGTCGCGGTGGACGATGCCGGCCGCCGCAAGCTCGCCGAGCGCGTCGAGCAGACCGGAGACGAAGCCGGGGAGCATGTCGTCGGAAAGCACAGCGGCTCCGAGCGGCGTGCCGTCCACGAGCTCGAGCTCGCAGGCGGTCCAGCCGCCCAGCTGCGTGCCGCTGTAGACGCGCGGGAAGCGCGGCCCGTCGAGCTGCGACAGCAGTGCGTGCTCGCGGGCGGCGAGGTCGAAGCTCGTCTGCTTGAGCACCCGGTCGCCGAGCACGTGGACGCGGCTGTGGTACGCGCGGCCCTGGTGCACGTCGAGCAGGCGGCTCGAGATCGCGGTCTCGGGCGGTGCGACGAACGGAAGGTGCGGCAGGACGGAGACGTCCTCCGGCTCGACCGGCTCGATGCCGTGCTCGGCGAGGAGGGCAAGGTTGCGGCCGTGGTCGGCGCTGCGCGCCGGATCCCAGGCGATGCCGGCTGCGCGTGCGAGCGTGGCGAGCTTCGCCGCGTAGTCGGCGCTCATCACGCCCTTGTGTACGACCACGTGGTAGAGCAGCGAGAGGAAGTGCTCGCGCGGCGGCAGCACGTGGAACATGCGGTGCGGCACGCGCCGGGTGAGCAGCTGGTGCGAGAACGCCTCCGGCATGTAGCCGTCGCCGGTCGTGCGCACGTCGGTCAGCAGGTAGGTCTGCTCGCCGCGCGGCCCGAGCACCGGCACGCGGCGCTGGACGCGGTACGGCTCGGCGTGCGTTCGTTCCGTCGTCCACAGCTCGTCGAGCTTGGCGACGTGCGCGGGATGCACGAGCAGGTCGAGATCCGAGTGCGGGCCGACCTCGACGCTGTCCGGGAGCTGCTCCCAGTTGCGGAGGACGACGTAGAGGATGTTGTGCTCGTTCAGCTGCTCGAACAGGCCGGCGACGGGGCGGTAGACGAGCTGCGTGAGCCGCTCGCGCGCGTCGGACATCGTTTTCGAGAACGCGAGGAAGTCGGCGATCGACATCTCGAAGCGGAGGTCTCGGTAGTGGAAGTGGACGAACGCGTCCTCTTCCCAGAACTCGGCGTCCTGGCCGTGCGTCGCGCGCATCTGCTTGTAGAGGTTCTCGCAGAGCTCGACACCGACGGTGGTCGGATGCACGACCTCGTTCAGGTCCATCAGGTACTTGCCGAGCTCGAGATGCGGATGCTCGCGCGGCGAGCCGTGCGCGCGCCAGGTGGCGATCGCCTCCTCGAACGTCTGCACGAACTCGTTCCAGTTGTCGGCGGTGAGCTCGAGGCGCAGGTTGCGCCAGTGGATGTGGAAGCGCTCGCAGCACTCGACGACGAAACGGCGGTCGAAGACCGTGTGCTCCGGGACCGTGCCCTCGGCGAGCGGTGCGATGACCTTGCCCATCGTCAGGCGGCCTCGGCGAGCGCGGGACGGAACGCGAGTGCCGTGAGCGAGAAGAGGTTGCAGCGCCCGAAGCGCGGCAGGGCGGCGAGCGGGCCGCCGATCGTCCGCTCCGTGTAGACGGCGTCGACGGCGGTCGCAAGCCGCGGATCGTGCGGTGCGCCCGGCTCGACCGGCAGGACGAGCAGGTCGCAGCAGCGCTCGGGGTCGAGGCCGGCTCCGCGCAACGCCGCCGCCAGCTCCTCGACAACGCCCGCGGGGTCGAGAGCGACGAGGGTGAGATCGTCGGCGGGACCGACGTGCGTCCCGTACGCGGCGAGCAAATCCGGATTGGCGATCAGCTCGTCGGCGAACGCGGCCACGGCGAAGCGGCGCGTGCCCGGGAGGCGAACGTCCGGGGCGACGCCGCCGAGCAGCGTCGGCCAGCCCGGCAGCGCGCGAACGGCGTCCGGCCAGAGGCCGTGCCAGCGTGCGTGCATACGAGCCCAGCCGGCGCGGACGAACTCGTCGCGGCGGGCGAGATCGCCGGTCGACGCGGACTCGAGGTGCTCGACGACGCTCGCGGCGCAGTAGCGCACCCGGCGTCCGGCCTGCCACACGCGGAGGCAGAGATCGACGTCCTCGACGTACATGACGTAGTCCTCGTCGAAGCCGCCGACAGAGAAAAAGAGCTCGCGCGGCATCAACAGGCAGGCGCCCGTCACCGCGGGATGGTCGCGGTCGACGCCGAGCGCCGGGTCCTCGCCCGCAGCGAGCCGGCCCGGGTGGAACGGGATGCCGCGCGGCTCGAAGCCGATGCCGGCGTGCTGGATGCGCCCGTCGGGATAGAGGAGCCGCGCGCCGACGGCGCCGACGGCCGGGTCGCGGTCGAGGCAGCCGACGAGGGCCTCCAGCCAGCCCGGACGCGGAATCGTGTCGTTGTTCAGGAACACGACGAGCTCGCGGGTCGCAGCGCGCGCGCCCTGGTTGCTCGCCGGGCCGTAGAAGCGGTTGACGTCGTTCAGGATCGCGCGGATGCGGCCGGCTTCGTGCTCGGCCGTGAGCAACTCGGGCGTCTCGTCGGTCGACGCGTTGTCGACGACGATCACCTCCGCCTCGGGAGCCGTCTCGCGCAACGCAGCGAGACAGCGCCGCGTCAGGTCGGCGCGGTTGAACGTCGGGATGACGATGGATGCACGAGAGCGCGCGAATGCTTCGCGGGACGACATCGCGCGGTGTGATCGTCCGCAACGCACGCAGCTTGAGTCGCCTCGCGCTCAATCGCGAACCGCTCGCGCCGATCACCACGCGCGTCGTGCCTCTCACTGGTCCGCTTCCCCTCGTCTGGTACGGGTCGCTGCGTGAGCCGTCCGGCTACGCCGACGAAGCGCGCACGTTCCTGCTCGCGCTCGAGAACGAGGGCTACGCCCCTGTCGCGCGCGAACGCGTGTGGAGCAACCTCGACGCCGGTGTCACCGGCGCGCAGCTCGCCGCGATCGACGCCGCCGTCTCCCGTCCGATCCCGGACGGAGACCACGTGTGGGTACAGCACACGGTTCCGCATCCGTCGCACCGCAACCGCGAAGGCGCTCGCACCGTCGTGCGCACGATGTTCGAGACCGACCGCATCCCGCCCGTCTTTCGCAAGCGCTTGCTCGAGGCGGACGAGGTCTGGGTGCCGTCCGAGTTCAACGTCGAGACGTTCCAACGCGGCGGAATGTCGGCCAGGCGCATGCGCGTCCTGCCGGAGACGCTCGACTTCGAGCAGTTCGCGCCCGGCGCCGAGCCGCTCCCGGTCGCAGGCACGCGCGGCTTCACCTTCCTCACGAACTTCGACTTCACCGACCGCAAGGGCTGGGACGTGCTGCTCGACGCCTGGGCGCGCGCATTCGACCCGGACGACGACGTCTCGCTCGTCCTCAAGTGTTTGTCGCTCCACGGCGGCTCGGAGGAGGACATCCGCACGCGGATCGCTCTCCACCTCGACGGCCGCGCAACCGCACCGGTCGTGGTCGACACGCGCGTCATCCCCGCCACCGAGCTTCCGAGCCTCTATGCGGCCGCGGACGCCTACGTGATGGCGAGCCGCGGCGAAGGCTGGGGCCGTCCGTACATGGAGGCGATGGCGATGGGGCTGCCGACGATCGGCACCCGCTTCGGCGGCAACCTCGCATTCATGCACGACGGCAACTCGTTCCTTGTCGACGGCATGCTCGTGCCGGTCGGCGTCGACGCGCAGCAGCACACACCGCTGTACGCCGGCCACCGCTGGTTCCAGCCGGACGCCGAGGCGCTCGCGGAGACGATGCGGGCCGTCGCGGCCGGCGGGCCGGACGTGACCGCCCGCGCGGCCGGCGCACGCGCCGAGCTGATCGAGCGGTTCGGCCCGGCGCCGACCGCAGCGCGGATCGCCGAGCTGACGATGGACGTGCTCGAGCGCGAGCGGCGCCCGGCGCGCTGCGTCTGGCGCGGCGACTTCGGCTCGTGCCACTCGCTCGCAGTCGTCAACGACGGCCACGTCGACGCGCTTGATCGCGCCGGCGTCGAGGTGACGCTGCGCTCGGCCGACGCGGACTCCGTGTCGACCGACGTTCCCGGCGTCGCCGGCCAGTGGCCGCCGTCCTTCGACGCTCCGACCTCCGGGCCGTTCGTGCTCTACCAGCCGTGGGAGTACGGACCCGTGCCGCGCCGCTGGGTCGAGTCGATTCGCGACGTCGTCGACGAGGTATGGGTGCCGTCGTCCTACGTGCGCGACGGCTTCATCGCCTCGGGCGTCGCACCGCAGCTCGTGCACGTCGTGCCGAACGGCGTCGATCTCGAGCGGTTCTCTCCGGACGGTCCCGCCCGTGCGCTGCCCGGCGCACACGGCACCGTCTTCCTCTTCGTCGGCGGCACGATCCCGCGGAAGGGCATCGACGTGCTGCTCGACGCGTGGGCGACGGCGTTCGACGCCGGCGACGACGTCACGCTCGTCGTCAAATCCTTCGGCAGCGACAGCGCCTATCGCGGGCAGACCGCCGACGAGCTGCTCGCAGCGGCGATCGCCGACCCGGCGCAGGCCGACATCGTGCTGCTCGACGAGAATGTGCCCTTCGCGCAGCTGCCCGCGCTCTACCGCGCCGCAGACGTGCTCGTCCAGCCGTACCGCGCCGAGGGCTTCTGCCTGCCCGCACTCGAAGCGCTCGCCTGCGGCGTGCCGCTGATCGTCACGGCGGGCGGGCCAACCGAGGACTTCGTCTCCGACGCCTGCGCGTGGCGCGTCCCCGCGGCGCGCACGCCGATGGCACCGAACGCGTTCGAGCACATCGGCCTCGCACTCGCAGGTCGCGGGCTGATGCTCGAGCCCGACACGGAGCTGCTCGCCGCAGCGCTGCGTGAAGCGACGGCGCCTGCCGAACGCGGCGCGCGGGCGGCGAACGCACGCGAGCATGCCGAGCGCTTCGGCTGGGACGCGGCTGCCGCCGCGGCCGCCGCGCGCCTGGATGCGCTCGCGCACGTGACGCCGATCCGGCACAGCAAGGCGTCCGTCGTCCCCGGCCGGCGCGGCTTCGTCTTTCTCGCCCGCGCCGACTGGGACGTCGCAGCCACCTGGATGCCCGCGCTGCACGCGTATCTCGATGCGTTCACGGTCACGGACAACGTCACGCTCGTCTTCCCGGACGCCGACGGCCGCGGCGCACAGCTGCTCGGCGCCGAGCTCGATCGCGTGGCCGCCCAGCCGGACGAGCTGCCCGACATCGCCGCCGCCGCGTTCGACGGCGCCGATCTGAGCCCGCTCGAGCTCGGCTCGGACGCCGTGATCCACGCCGTCGGCCCGCTCCCCGCCCGCGCGCGGCTCGTGCTGCCGCCCGACGCGGCCGCACTTCGCGCCGCGCTGAGAGAGGCGGCCTGATGGCGCTCCGCACCGTCACGCTCGACAACGAACCGCGCCGCATCGCGCTCTCGCCGACCGAATGGCGGCGGCGCGTCGAGCGGGCAGCAGCGGACGCCGCGATCGCGATCGAGACCGGCCGCCTCGCCGACCTGGCCGCACTCTTTGCAGACGCCGCGACGTGGGAGCCGCAGCGCGCCTACCAGGCGCGGCGCACCCTGGCGGAGACCGCCTTCACCTCCGGCACGGGCGGCTCGCCCCGCCGCGCCGCCGCGACGTACGCCGTCGCCGCGGCCGCGCTCGTCGAGGCGCTCGAGGCGACGCCCGCCGAGCCGGTGCTCCTGAACTACGCCGCCATCTTTCTCTTCGAGCTCGGCGAGGCTGCCGCCGCAGAGGACCTCTTCCGCGCCGCCCACCGACTCGACCCGGAGCTCGAGCACGTCGCCGACAACCTCGCGCAGGCACGCGCGCGCAAGGGGACGCTCCGCGCGCCCGCCGACCGCGCCGTCGCCCTCCGCGCCCGCACGCTCGGCGCTCGCGCGCGACGCATTGCGGCTGCGGCCAAGCCCGCGAGCGGGTTGACGCTCACGCTCGCGATGATCGTGAAGGACGAGGAGGAGATGCTTCCGGGCTGCCTCGCTGCGGTGCGCGACGCCGTCGACGAGATCATCGTCGTCGATACCGGCTCGACCGATCGCACGGTCGAGATCGCGGAGTCGTTCGGCGCACGCGTGATCGAGTTCCCGTGGAACGGCTCGTTCGCCGACGCACGCAACGTCTCGCTCGAGCACGCGACCGGCGACTGGATCGTGTACCTCGACGCCGACGAGCACCTCGTCCCCGAAGACGGCCCGCTGCTACGCGAGCTCCTCGGCCGCACCTGGCGCGAGGGCTTCTACCTCGCCGAGACGAACTACACCGGCGGCGAAGAGGCCGGCTCGGCCGTCGCGCATCTCGCATTGCGCGTGTTCCGAAACCGGCCCGAGTACCGCTTCGAGGGGCGCATCCACGAGCAGAAGACGGGCTCGATGCCGATGTATCTCGGCGAGCGCTTCGAGACGACGTCGATCCGCGTTCGCCATTACGGCTACCTGCGCAGCCGCGTGAGCGCGCGCGAGAAGTCACGGCGCAACATCGAGTTGCTGCAGCAGGAGGCGCAAGAGGCCCCGAGCCCGTTCGTCGACTTCAACCTCGGCTCCGAGTACATCGCACTCGGCCAGTACGACCGCGCTCGCAGTCACCTCGACGGCGCCTGGAACGAGATCCGGCGCGAGAGCTCCTGGTCCGGCAAGGGCTACGCGCCCATGCTCGCGGCGCGGGTCGTCCAGGCGCGCCGCGAGGCCGGGGACCCGATCGCCGCCCGCGAGGCGATCGCCGAGGCGCTCGAGGTCTATCCCGACCACACGGAGCTCGTGCTCCAGAACGCACTGTGCGCGCAGGACCTCGGCGAGCTCGACGAGGCGGTCGCGCTCGCGCAGAGCTGCCTCGAGCTCGGCGATGCGCCGGCGCGCTACGCCGCCGCGGTCGGCGTCGGCACGTATCTCGCGCGCTGCCTGCTCGCAGAGCTCTTCGCCGTCAAGGGCGACGAGGCCGCCGCAGCCGACCAGTACCGGCGTGCGCTCGAGGACCACCCCGATTACGTCGCGCCGGTGCTGCAGCTCGCGACGCTGACGCTGAAGCGAGGCGGCGGCGTCGATGCGACGTGCGCACGGCTCGCGGAGACGCGGCCGTCTGCGGCGCTGCTGCTCGCAACCGCGCTCTACGAGGGCGGCGAGATCGCCGAGGCCGAGACCCGGTTCCGCGCACTGCTCGCCGAGCGGCCGTCGCTGGGAGTTGCACGCATCGGCCTCGTCGAAGCACTGCTCGCACAGCGCCGGTACCCGGAAGCGGCCGCCGAGGCAGCGCTCGAGCCGGCGGACTCGCCGCTCGCGCCCGCTGCCGCGTCTGCACGCCTGTTCGCGCTCGCGGCCGCCGGCGACGTCGCCGGGCTCGCGGAGGCCCTCGCCGTTCCCGCGGCGTCCGCCGTCCACGACCTGTACCGCGCCTGGCACGCCGAGCTCGCCGGCTCGCCGGAGGCGACGCTGCCCGCGCACTCGGCCCCGGCCGCCTTCACCGCGCTCGAAGCGCTGCTCCGGGTGCGCGAGTTCGGCGCCTTCGAGCGCCTGCACGGCATCGTCGCCCGCTCTCCGATCGACCTGCGCGAGCGCCGGGAGGCGCTCGCCGGCCTCTACCTGCGCCGCGGCTTCCTCGACTCCGCCGCCGAGGAGTGGCTCGCGGTCGCGCAGGAGCAGCCGGACGCGCGCGCGTTCGTCGGCCTCGCCCAGGTCGCGCTCGCGAAGGGGCTGCGCGACGACGCTCGGACGCTCGCCCGCGAGGCCCTGGCGCTCGAACCGGGCGACCCGGCCGCAACCCGGCTTGCGGCGGCGCTCTAAAGACCGCCACGCGCCGGCCGAATACCGCGGCGTCTTCCCGTATCCGAACCCGGTCCAGGGAGGGATCGCCCAATGGTCAACGGTCTTCCGCCCGTGCAGGGCACCGCGGCAGGCTCGCCGCTGCAGCCTGCCCCCATCGCCGTGCCCGCACAGCCCGCCGCCGCCGGCAGCACCCCGTACGACGTGCCCGACCTGCCGCCCGCCGAGGTGCTCGACGCGCTCGACACCGCCGGCCGCGTCCTGAACGAGCTCGATCGCAAGCAGGTCTCCATCTCGCTCGAGCACGACCCCCGGACAAACGCGATCACCGCCCGCGTCTCGTCCGCTGACGGGACGAAGACTCAGCTCTCCGCGGGCGCGCTCCTGAACGTCCTGTCCGGTGACACCGCCGCGCTCGGGCTGCACGCGTAACCGATGTCCGCCTCCGTCAGCACCTCCACGAACAGCAACCCGCTCATCCCGCAGTTCAACATCGGCGGGCTGGCGTCGGGGCTGGACACGAACTCGATCATCCAGGCGATCATGAACGTCGCCCAGCAGCCCCAGCAGGCGATCATCAACCAGCAGACGCTCGAGACGACGCGCCAGACGGACCTGCAGAACATCCAGGCGCAGCTCGCGACGCTCTCGGGCTCGCTCGCCACGCTCGTGAGCC
The DNA here is from genome assembly GCA_035651895.1 of Gaiellaceae bacterium. Classification (GTDB taxonomy): domain Bacteria; phylum Actinomycetota; class Thermoleophilia; order Gaiellales; family Gaiellaceae; genus PALSA-600. Next base: position 12,216 of record DASREW010000021.1, on the reverse strand, counting down.
CGTCGACGTGGACGACGGCGCAGCAGATCGTCTCGAGCGATCCGGCCCACGTCACGGCGACGGGCGTCGGCGTCCCGCCGGGCGGCTACGACATCAGCGTTTCCCAGCTCGCGCGCGCCGCGCAGCTGACCCAGACCTCGTCGCTCACTCAGGCGGCGGGCGACGACCAGCTGACGATCCAGGTCGGATCTGCGAGCGGGTTCACGGTGAACGTCGCCGCGGGCGACACGCTCCAGACGATCGCCGCGAAGATCAACTCCGCTGCCGGTACACAGCTCTACGCGGCGGTCGTAGGCGGCAAGCTCGCGCTGTCGGGGCAGGTCACCGGCGCCGCCAACACGATCTCCGTGACGAGCACCGGCGGCGGCACGCTCGCCGCCGACCTCGGCCTGACGCAGACGGTCACACCGCGCGACGCGCAGTACTCGGTCGACGAAGGCCCGACGCAGACGAGCGCCAGCAACGTGATCACGAATGTCGCCTCCGGCCTCACGGTGACGCTGCAGGGCACGACGTCGTCGCCGGTCTCGATCATCGTCGAGCCGCCGGAGCCGAACACGGATGCGGTCCAGGCCGCGATCCAGAGCTTCGTCACGACCTACAACCAGACCGTGGACATGATCTCGGCGAAGGTCAACGAGCAGAAGGTCGTCGATCCGCAGACGGACGCCGACCGCGCGGCGGGCGACCTGCAGGACGATCCCACGCTCGTGTCGATCCTCTCGCAGCTGCGGGAAGCGGTGAGCAACATCTTCGCCGGCAACCCGGCGGGGATGAACACGCTCGCCCAGGCAGGCCTCTCGACCGGCGCCGCCGTCGGTCAGGGCGCCGTCAGCCAGTCGTCGCTGCAGGGAGACCTGACGCTCGACACAACCGCGCTGTCGAACGCACTGACGACGAACTTCGACGCAGTCAAGAGCATGTTCACGAACGCCACCGGCTCGACCTCGACCGAAGGCCTCGTGCAACGGCTGAACGGCGTCCTCGGCGGCTACATCGGCACCGGCGGCGTGATCAACTCGGAGATCACGAGCGAGGGGACGATCATCTCGCAGCTTGCGGCCGAGAAGGCCGAGTGGGACGTCCGCCTGAACCAGAAAGAGACGGCGCTCCGGCAGCAGTACACCGACATGGAGACGGCGATGCAGCAGGCACAGTCGCAGGGGCAGTGGCTCTCGGGCCAGCTCGGCGGACTCTCGAGCTCGTCCTCCGCCTCGTCGTCGTCCTCGTCGTCGTCGAGCTCGTCCTCCTCGTCGGGCTAACCGGCTCAACCGCGGCGCGCGCACGCCGACTACTTCGGCGTCCCGTCCCCGTCCGAAGGTGGCTCGTGAACCAGTCTGCTGCAGTCCGGCGCGCCTATCTCGAGACCGCGGTCATGACCGCATCGCCTGCACGACTCGTCGTGATGCTCTACGACGGCGCGATCCGTTATCTGCGCCAGGCGTCGGCCGCACTGCGGGCCGGGCGGCACGGCGTCGCCCGCGAGCGCGTTCGCCGCGCGCGGGCGGTGATCGACGAACTCAACCGCTCGCTGGACACGCGCGAAGGCGGCGACGTCGCCGTGCGACTGCGCTCGATCTACCTCTTCTGCACGACGCACCTCAACGACGCGACCGCCGAACTGGACGCCGACGGCTACGACCGCGTCGCGCATCTCCTCGCCGAGCTGCGTGACGCCTGGCAGGAGCTCGACGCCGCGCAGCTGGCGGAGTCGGCATGACCGAGGCGTACGAACGGCTGCGCGAGCTGACGCGCCTGCAGCGTGAGCTGCTCGCCGCCGGAGATCTCGAGCACGCCGTCCTCGTCGGCCGTGCGTGGCACGCACTCGCCTCGTCGCTTTCGGATGCGCCGCCGGCAGACGCGCTGGCTCTGCTCGCGGAGACGCATGCGCTCGTGCAGGCGAACGAGGCCGCGCTCGCAGCCGGCCTCGAGCACGTCGAGCGCGGTCGCCGCGCACTCGCCTCGTACGCCCGGACTTAAGTCGCGCCGGAGCCGTCCGATTAATCCGGGCGCCTCAGGGACGAGGTGCGAGGACCCACGGAAGGGCGCTGTCCGCGACAGACGGAGGGAACGACCCGTGGGACTGTTCGACACCACCCAGATTGCCCTCGAGCGCGCGCTCTCCGGCGCCTCGCAGCGCCAGCAGCTCCTCGCCAACAATCTCGCGAACGCCGACACACCCGGCTTCAAGCGCAGCGATCTCGACTTCCATTCGACGCTCGCCGGCGCGCTCGCCGCGGGCGACGACGGCTCGCAGCTCGAGTCGGTCACGTTCACGCCGGAGACCGACACGTCGACCTCGCTGACGGCCGACGGCAACAACGTCGACGTCGACAGCGAGATGTCCAACCTGAGCGAGAACGCGCTCGACTACGAGTCGCTGATCGCCGTTGCGAACGCGCGCATGAAGATGCTGTCGACTGCGATCGGGAACGGGCAATGAGTAACCTCTTCGGCTCCCTCTCGATCTCGGCTTCCGGCATGACCGCCGACCGGCTGCGCATGGACGTCGTCGCAGAGAACCTCGCGAACGCCGACACGACCGAAGGCGCAGACGGCAAGCCGTACCAGCGCAAGGAGGTCCTGCTTCAGGAAGTCGGCGGCTCGCCGTCGTTCGCCGACGTCCTCGACGGAGCGCAGTCCCAGTCCGTCGGCGACGGCGTCGAAGTCACGGGGATCGTGAACGACCAGAGCCCCGGGAAGAAGGTCTACGACCCCGGAAATCCGGACGCGGACAAGCAGGGCTACGTGACGATGCCGAACGTCGACCCGGTCAACGAGATGGTCGACCTGATCGGCTCGAGCCGCGGCTACGAGGCGAACGTCCAGGCGCTCGACGCCTCGAAGCAGATGTTCACGAAGGCGCTGACGATCCTGGGCAGCTCGTGAACATCCCCGGCATCACACCGGTCACGCCGACCGCCGCACCGGCGCCCGCGCCGAGCACGCCGGCCACCGGCTCGAGCTTCGGCGACCTGCTCGACAACGCAGTCGGCAAGCTCGACGACCTGCAGCAGCAGGCGACGACCGCGTCGCAGCAGCTCGCGACCGGCCAGGCGACCGACGTCTCCCAGGTCGCATTGCAGGTCGAGCAGGCGAGCCTCGCGCTCCAGCTCGCGACCGAGGTGCGGAACAAGGCGGTCGACGCCTACCAGGACCTCTTCCGGATGCAGGTCTAGCCCGTGACGCTCACGCGCGTCAAAGATCTCTGGAAGAGCCTCGAGCCGCGCGGCCAGCTCACGATTGTCGCGAGCGGCCTGCTCGTGCTGGTCACCTTCGTCTTTCTCTACAGCTACGCGTCCAAGCCGAGCTACACCACGATCGCGAGCGGCGTCGACCCCTCGCAGGCCGGGCAGATGACGAACGCGCTCGCCGCTGCGGGCATCTCGTACCGGCTCGGAAACGGCGGCACCGCCGTGTCAGTCCCGTCGAGCTCGTCGTCGCAGGCGCGGATCGCGCTCGCGTCGAAGGGCCTCGACAACGGCGGCCAGGTCGGGTTCGAGATCTTCGACAAGATGAGCATGAGCACGACCGATTTCCAGCAGAAGATCGACTACCAGCGCGCGCTCGAGGGAGAGATCGATCGCGCGATCGAGCAGATCGAGGGTGTCTCGAGCGCCGACGTTCAGCTCGTCATCCCCGACGACACGCTCTTCGTCGACCAGAGCTCGAAGGCGAGCGCGGCGGTGCTGCTCACGACCGACGGTACGCTCGACTCGTCGACCGTTGCCGGGATCGCGCACCTCGTCGCCTCGGGCGTCAAGGGCCTCGACCCGTCCGAGGTGACGATCACCGACCAGACCGGGACGCTGCTCTGGCCCGACCCGAACGCGGCCGGCGGCGCGTCGGCCGGCACGAAGCTCGCCGCCGACCAGCTCTACGACGCGCAGCTCGAAGGCTCGATCAACGCGATGCTCGCCTCGACGCTCGGCCCGGGCAAGGCCGAAGCGCGCGTGCACGCCGACCTCGACGTCGACCAGACGACGATCGACAAGGTCACGTACGCGAAGAAAGGCACCCCCGTGCAGGCGCAGACGTCGCAGGAGAAGCTGAAGTCGAACGGCGGCTCGGCGCAGCTCCCGGCCGGGACGGCATCGAACACGACGACGACACCGACGTACGCGTCGACGTCTGGTGCCACGAACTCGAACTACACGAACCAGTCGTCGGACACGACGTACGGCGTCGACAAGAGCGTGCAGAAGACGACGGTCGCGCCCGGCACCGTGAACCGCGAGGACGTCGCGCTGCTCGTCGACTCGTCGGTACCTGCGGCCGAAGTCGCGAGCCTGAAGCAGTCGGTCGCGAGCATGGCCGGCATCGATCCGAAGCGCGGCGACACGCTCGCCGTGTCGCGCCTCACGTTCGCCAAGCAGCCGTCGACGCCGGCGAGCGGCTCGCCGCTCGCGCTGCTCGGCAACCTCGTCACGCTCGTGAAGTGGGCCGGGCTCGCGCTCGGCACGGCGATCTTCCTCTTCTTCGTGCGCCGCGGGCTGAAGCGCCGCGAGCGCGAAGGCGTCGCGCCCGAGCCGACGTGGCTGCGCGAGATCGAGCGCTCCGTCCCCGTCGCCGAGCTGACCGCCGGCCCGGGCCGCGCGACGCTCGATCCGATCCACGCACGCCGCGCCGCGCTCAAGGCGGAAGCCGAGGAGATCGCGGAGAAGCAGCCGGAGCAGCTCGCGGTGCAGGTGGCCGAATGGCTGAAGGAGTAGAGACGCCGGAGGCGCCGCTCCCGGCGGCACCGGCGCCCGCCCCGCGCAAACCGCTCTCGATCTCCGGCCGCCGCAAGGCGGCGATGCTCTGCGTGTCGCTCGGCCCGCAGAGCGCGGCGCACATCTTCAAGCACCTCTCGCAGGACCTGATCGAGAAGCTGACCGTTGAGATGGCCCGCACGACGACCGTCGACGCGGGTGCCGCCGAACGCGTTCTCGAAGAGGCGGTCGAGACCGCCTACGCGCGCGGCTACATCGCCGAGGGCGGGATCACGTACGCGCGCGAGGTGCTCGAGCGCGCCGTCGGCGCTGCGCGCGCAAGCGAGATCCTCGCGCGCCTCGCCACCGTCATCGAGCAGACGCCGTTCGAGTTCCTGCGCGGCACGCCGCCCGATCAGATCTACGCGTTCCTGCGCGGCGAGCACCCGCAGACGATCGCGCTCGTGATCGCGAACCTGCCCACCACCGAGCTCGCGGCGAAGGTGATGCAGCTGATCACTCCCGTCGAGCAGGCGGACGTCGCGACGCGCATCGCGCTCATGGGCCAGACCTCGCCGGATGTGGTGAAGGAAGTGGCGAAGGTGATGCGCCAGAAGCTCGAGACCGTGCTGCAGACCGAGTACGCAGCCGCAGGCGGCGCGCCCGCGCTCGCCGAGATCCTCAACTCGTCCGACCGCGGCACCGAGCGGAACATCCTCGAGCACCTCGCCGAGCGCGATCCCGAGCTCGCCGACGAGGTGCGCGCGCTCCTGTTCGTCTTCGAGGACATCCTCAAGCTCGACGACCGTGCGATCCAGCTCGTGCTCAAGGAGGTCGAGACGCGCGACGTCGCCCTGGCGCTGCGCGGCGCGAGCGACGACGTGCGCGACCGGCTGCTCGCCAACATGTCGCAGCGCGGCGCCGAGATGCTCCGCGAGGAGATGGAGCTGATGCCGCCGCAGCAGCGGCGCGTCGTCGAGGAGGCACAGTCGAAGGTCGTCGCCGTCGTGCGGCGGCTCGAGGAGTCGGGCGCGATCTTCATCGTCCGCGACGGCGCAAGCGCCGAAGAGCAGGTGCTCTGATGGAGACATTCGCGTTCCCCGTGCTCGAAGGCGAGCGCGTCGACACGGTCGAGAGCGACGCCGAGCACGTGCAGGCGGCGATCGACGCAGCCTGCGCGGCCGGGCACGAGGAAGGTCTCGCCGCCGGCCTCGCCGAGGTGCGCGCACAGCTCGAGCCCGCCCGCACCGCATTGCTTGCCGCGGCCGCGGCACTCGAGCGCACGGTCGAGGAGATCGTCCCCCAGGCCGAGCGCCGAGCCGTCGAGCTCGCCCTCGCACTCGCCGAGAAGGTGCTCGCAACCTCGCTCGACGCCGATCCCGAGCTGATCGTCCGCGTCGTCACCGGCGCGCTGCGCCGCGCCGTGCATCATGGGCCGGTCGCGATCGCGGTCAACCCGGCCGACGTCGAGCTCGTGCGGTCGTCGCTCGCAGAGGTCGCCGGCGAGCTCGGGTCGCTCCCGCAGCTCGACGTCGTCGGCGAACGCCGCATCGCGCGCGGCGGCTGTGTCGTCCGCACGAAGGAAGGCGAGATCGACGCGCGCCTCGACACGCAGCTCGCCCGCGCAGCGGAGATCCTGCGCGAGCGGTGAGCGCACCCCTGCTCGAGGACGCGTTCCGCGCGCTACATGACGCGGACCTCTGCGGCGCGCACGGCCGCGTGACCAACCTGATCGGCCTCGTGATCGAGGCCACCGGCCTGCGCGCCGAGGTCGGCGAGCTCTGCACGATCGAGCCCGGCCGCCGGCGGACGCCCGTTCCGGCCGAGGTCGTCGGCTTCCGTGACGGACGCACGCTGCTGATGCCGCTCGGCGAGCTGCACGGCATCGGCCCCGGCAACACCGTCGTGCCGACGGAGCGCCCGTTCCGCCTCCCCGTCGGCGACGCGCTGCTCGGCCGTGTCCTGAACGGGCTCGGCGAGCCGATCGACGACCTCGGGCCGCTCGCCGAGTGCGCGCGCCGATCGACGTCAGCGACGCCGCCCGACCCGCTTCGCCGCGCGCGGATCGACGAGCGCCTGTCGCTCGGTGTTCGCGCGCTCGATGCGCTCGTTCCCTGCGGCCGCGGCCAGCGCCTCGGCATCTTCGCCGGCTCCGGCGTCGGCAAGTCGTCGCTGCTCGGGATGATCGCGCGCTCGACGCGCGCCGACGTGAACGTGATCTGCCTCGTCGGCGAGCGCGGCCGCGAGGTACGCGAGTTCGTCGAGCGCGATCTCGGCGAAGGTCTCGAACGGTCGGTCGTCGTCGTCGCGACCTCCGACGAGCCTGCGCTCGTGCGCATCAAAGCCGCCTTCGCGGCGACGACCATCGCGGAGGCGTTCCGCGACGAGGGGCGGCATGTCCTGCTGATGATGGACTCGGTCACGCGCTTCGCGACCGCGCAGCGCGAGGTCGGACTGTCGATCGGCGAGCCGCCGACGACCCGCGGCTACACGCCGTCCGTGTTCGCACAGCTGCCGCGGCTGCTCGAGCGCGCCGGCACCGGCGAGCGCGGCTCGATCACCGGCCTCTACACCGTCCTCGTCGAGGGCGACGACATGAACGAGCCGATCGCGGACGCCGCGCGCGCGATCCTCGACGGCCACTGTGTCCTCTCACGCGACCTCGCGCACCGCGCCCACTATCCCGCGATCGACGTGCTCGAGTCCGTCTCGCGCCTCGCCGGTGAGATCACGAGCGACGAGGTGCGCGCCGCCGGCGCAGCACTCCGCTCGACGCTCGCCGTGCACCGCGCGAAGGAGGACCTGATCTCGATCGGCGCCTACGCCGCCGGCTCGGACTCGCAGATCGACTACGCGATCGCGAAGCTGCCGGCGCTCGACGCGTTCCTGCGCCAGGGCGTACGCGAGTACACGGACGCGGACGACGCCGACGCGCAGCTCGTCGCTCTCGTCGCCGATCGGCCTCAGGCGTAGAGATCAATACGCCGCGACTCTCGACGCGGCTCTGGTGCTGTGGTCAGCGCGCCCAGCCGACCGAGGCTGCGGTAGGCGTGGACGACGCGGTCGAGCTCGGCGACGGCGCCGCTGCCGCCGTCCGGATGGTGACGCCGCACCGCCGCACGGAAGGCGCGGCGCACGTCGTCCGGGGCCGCCGAGGGCGGCAGGCCGAGCGTCCGGTAGAGGTCGGCGGGCGCCGTCTTCACGGTCTGAGGATAGCCCTCAGGTTGACCGCGTCCAGGCCGATTACGGGGCGGTCACTTTCGACCCACGGAGGCTTTCCCAGAGATGTCGACGACAACGTCAGAGCTCGCCCAGCAGCTCGTGGTCTTCTCGCTTGGCGCGGAGGAGTACGCGCTGCCGATCACGCAGGTGCAGGAGATCATCCGCTACACCGAGCCGCGCGCAGTCGCCTCCGAGGCCGACTGGATCAAGGGCGTCATCAGCCTTCGCGGCAAGATCGTGCCCGTCTGCGACCTCGCGGCGCGGCTCGGCCTGCCCGCCGACGTCGCCACCGACGCGAAGATCATCATCGTCGAGACGGGCGGCGTCACCGCCGGCGTCATCGTCGACGACGTCGCCGAGGTGCTGACCGTCGATGCGAGCCAGCTCGACAGCGTCCCCGCCGCAGGCACCAACTTCATCGACGCCGTCGCGAAGATCAACGATCGCCTCGTCGTGATGCTGAACCCGGAGGGGATCTTCTCCGGGGTCGAGTTCGACGCATAGAGGACCGAACATGCAGGTTCCGCCTCCCCTGCGGGTCGTCGTCGCCGACGACTCGGCCTTCATGCGCCGTCTCCTGTCGGAGGCGCTCTCGAAGAGCGGCTTCGAGGTCGTCGCCGCCGTCGAGGACGGCGACCAGGCGCTGCGCGCGAGCACGTCGCTTCACCCGGACGTGCTCACGCTCGACCTGGCGATGCCCGGCCTCGACGGTCTCGGCGTCCTCCGCGAGCTGCGTGCCACCGGCAGCCCGGTCCCCGTCGTCGTCGTGTCGGCGTTCTCGCCGGCGCACGGCGCGCGCGCGGTCGATGCCCTCGCCGAGGGCGCCGTCGACCTCGTCGCGAAGCCCGCGGCCGGCGAAGACCTGCGCGCGTTCCTGGCCGAGCTCGCCGAGAAGGTCCGGCTCGCCGCCTCCTCTTCCCAGCGCCGCGAGCCGGCGCCGGCCGCAGCTGCGGTGCGTGCTCGCCCCCGCATCGCCCGGCCCGGCCGGCGAAGACGCCCGCGCCCGGTCGTCATCGCCTGCTCGACCGGCGGCCCGAAGGCGCTCGCCGAGCTCGTCCCGAAGCTGCCCTCGCCGCTCGGCGCCGGGGCGCTCCTCGTCCAGCACATGCCCGCCGGCTTCACCGGCTCGCTCGCGGCCAGGCTCGACCGCGCCTCCCCGCTGACCGTCCGCGAGGCGGCAACCGGCGACTCGCTCGATCCGGGCACGATCCTCGTCGCCCCCGGCGGCAAGCATCTGCGTCTCCGCGACGACCGGACGGCTGCGCTGACGGACGACCCGTCGATCGGCGGCCTCCGCCCGCGCGCCGACCTCACGATCGTGGACGCCGCGAAGATGTTCGGCTCCGACCTGCTGCTCGTCGTGCTGACCGGGATGGGCAAGGACGGCCTCGAGGGCGCGCACGAGGTGCGCCGCCGCGGCGGCACGATCCTCGTCGAGGACGAGTCCACCTGCACGATCTACGGCATGCCCCGCGCGATCGTCGAGGCGGGGCTCGCCGACGGCGTCCATCCGCTCACGCGCCTTCCCGACGCGATCGCGGCCGAGGTCGCGTGATGGCGATCGCGTACGACGACTACGTCGACTTCTGCCGCGGCGTCGTGCGCCTCACCGGCATCGACCTGCTGCAGTACAAGCGCGGCCAGATGGAGCGGCGCCTGCGCACGTTCGCAGAGCGGCGCGGCAAGACCCGGCTCGCCGACTACCTCGCGATGCTCACCGCTGACCGCGACGAGCTCGACCGGTTCCTCGACCGCGTGACGATCAACGTCTCGCAGCTCTGGCGGAACCCCGAGCAGTGGGAGCGCCTCGGCCGCACGGTCGTGCCGGAGCTCGCGCAGCGCGGGACGATCCGCATCTGGAGCGCCGGCTGCTCATACGGCGCCGAGTGCTACACGATCGCGGCGGTCTGCCTCGAGCAGACGAAGGGCGTGAAGGTCGAGGTCGTCGGCACCGACGTGGACGCACGCATGATCGAGCGTGCCCGCGCCGGCCTCTTCTCGATCGACGACGCGCGCACCGTCCCCGCCGCCTCCCTCGACCGCTGGTTCGAGCGCGACGGCGCCGGCTGGCGCGCCGGCCGCGAGCTGAAGCAGCGCATGACCTTCGAGCAGGGCGACCTGCTCTCGATGCGCTTTCCTGCTGCGCGCTACGACCTCGTGCTCTGCCGCAACGTCGTCATCTACTTCACCGAGGACGTCCGCGACGCGCTGCATGCGCGCCTCGCAACGTCGCTCCGGCCGGGCGGCTATCTCGTCGTCGGCTCCACGGAACGGGTCGCAGCGACGGCGGAGAACGGCCTCGAGCTGACCAGCCCCTTCACCTATCGGAAGGCCTGATGGACCTCAACGAGTACCTGCCCATGTTCCTCGCGGAGAGCCGCGAGCACCTTCAGGAGCTGAACCTCGCGGTCGTGCGCATCGAGGAGGCACCGGACGACGCGGAGACGCTCGACGAGATCTTCCGGATCGCGCATTCGCTGAAAGGGATGAGCGCGACGATGGGGTTCGCCCGCATCGCCGCGCTGACACACGCGATGGAGGACGTGTTCGAGCTGCTCCGCCAGCGGCGCGGCGGCCTCGACCGCGACGCGATCGACACGCTTCTGCAATGCCTCGACGCGCTCTCCGCAGCCTTCGAGTCGATCGAAGCCGACGGTGAGGAGCGCCTCGACGACGCCCCGCTCGTCGCGCAGCTCAACGCGCTCATCCGCCAGCAGCCGACCGAGCCCGCGCCCGAGCCGGAGTCCGAGGCCGGCGTCGACGACGTGCTCGCCCGCGCCGGCGGCCGCACCGTCCACTACGTCGTGGTGACCCTCGCCGGCGACGCGCTGATGCCCTCCGTGCGGGCGTTCCAGACGATCGCTGCGCTCGCCGACCACGGCGAGGTGCTCGCCTCGGCGCCGGCCGAGGCCGCCGTCGAGCAGTTCGGCGGCGACACGATCGAGGTGTGGCTCGCGAGCGACCACGAGGCCGACACGATTCAGGCATCGGCTGCGGCGGTACCCGACGTCGCGTCGGCAACCACGACCGAGCTGTCGGCCCCCAAGGCGGAGGCCGCACCGGAAGCAGCCGCCGCGCCCGTGCGCGAGCGGAAGTCGAACGGCGCGGCGACCGTCCGGGTCGACGCGGAGCGGCTCGACCAGCTGATGCACCTGATGGGCGAGCTCGTCGTCCACCGGACGAGCGCCGAGGCGCTCGCCGCGCGGGCATCCGAGCCGGGACTGAGCCAGGCGATGCAGGACCTCGCCCGCAGCTCCCAGGCGCTGCAGGCGATGGTGATGCAGGTCCGGATGATCCCGGTGGAGGCGGTGTTCCTGCGCTTCCCGCGACTCGTGCGCGACCTGTCGGGGAAGCTCGACAAGCGCGTCGACCTCCAGCTCTCCGGCTCGGAGACCGAGCTCGACCGCACCGTCGTCGACGCGCTCGGCGACCCGCTCGTCCATCTCGTGCGCAACGCGCTCGACCACGGCATCGAGCACCCCGCCGACCGCCTCGCGGCCGGCAAGCCGGAGACGGCGACGCTGGAGATCTCCGCCCGCCACGCCGGCGGCAACGTCGAGATCAGCGTCTCCGACGACGGCCGCGGCATCGACCCCGCAGCCGTCGCGCGCAAGGCGCTCGAGCGCGGGCTCATCACGCCCGAGCAGGTCGAGACGTTCGACATGCGCGCGGCGGTCGACATCCTGTTCGCCGCGGGCTTCTCGACGGCGACCGTCACGAGCGACATCTCCGGCCGCGGCGTCGGGATGGACGCGGTGCGGACGACGATCCGGGAGCTCGGCGGCGAGGTCAGCCTCACGTCGGAGCAGGGCCGCGGCACGGTCGCGCAGATTCGGCTTCCGCTCACGCTTGCGATCATCTCCACGCTCCTCGTGGAGGTGGGCGGACGCCCGTTCGCCATCCCGCTCGACCGCGTCGAGCGCACGCTGCGGATCGCGGACCACGTCGTCCGCTCCGTCGCCGGCCGCCAGATGCTCGTCGAGCGCGAGAACGTCTTCCCGCTCGTGGACGCCGCGCGCGTCTTCGGCCAGCCCGCGGGCGAGTCCGCTTCACATGCAGTTCTCGTGCGCTCGCACGAGCATCGCTTTGCGCTCGCGGTGCACGAGCTCGTCGGCCAGCGCGAGCTCGTGACGAGGCCGCTGCCCCCGAACGTCGCCGACGAGGCGGCCGTCTCCGGCGGCGCCGTGCTCTCGGACGGCTCGATCGCCCTCATCGTCGACTGCGACGCGATCCCGACTTCGCTGACTCCCCACGAATCGGCGGCTCGCGCCGCCTGAGAAAGGACACCTCCGCGATGTACTCC
>DASREW010000020.1:0-19919 GCA_035651895.1 Gaiellaceae bacterium | reverse complement strand
CACCGCCTCGGTGCTGGTGCGGCGCGGGTACGGGCGGCCCGAGGACGCGCGAAGCTTCATCGAGGGACGCTTCCCCGGCCACGACCCGCTCGCGCTCGGCGACATGCGCGAGGCGGTCAAGACGATCCGCACCGCGCTCGACGCCGGTGCGCGCATCTGCGTGCACGGCGACTACGACGCCGACGGGATCTGCGCGACCGCGCTCGCCGTGCTCCTGCTACGCGAGCTCGGGGCCGAGGTGGCCTGGCACCTGCCCTCGCGCTTCGAGGAGGGCTACGGGCTGAATGCGGGCACGCTCACGCGGCTCGCCGAGGAGGGCTTCGACCTGGTGCTCACCGTCGACTGCGGCATCACCGCCGTCGCCGAGGTCGAGCACGCGCGCTCGCTCGGGCTCGAGGTCGTCGTCACCGACCACCATCGCCCCGCCGAGACGTTCCCCGCGTGCGCGGTCGTCGCGCCGCTCAAGGGCGACTATCCCTTCGCCGGCCTGTGCGGCACCGGCGTCGTGTGGAAGCTCGCGCAGGCGCTGCTCGGCGCCGACCACCCGTTTCTCGAGCGCCACCTCGACGTCGTCGCGCTCGCGACGGTCGCCGACGTCGTGCCGCTGCTCGACGAGAACAGAGCGCTGGCGCTGCTCGGCCTGCGCCGGCTCGCGCAGACGCAGAAGCCGGGGCTGCGCGCGCTGATGCGCGTCGCGGGCGTCGATCCCGCCGCAGTGGACGAGTCCTCGATCGGCTTCCGGCTCGCGCCGCGCATCAACGCCTCCGGGCGGCTCTGCCGGCCCGAGGCGGCGCTCGCGCTGCTGCTCACCGAGGACGACACGGAGGCAAAGCGGCTCGCGGAGGAGCTCGAAGGGCTGAACCGCGAGCGGCAGGCGGTCGAGGAGCGCATCCTGCGTGAGGCGATCGCCGAGGTCGAGTCGTGGCCGGAGGCGCGCCGGCGCCGGCGCGGCTACGTCGTCGCCGGCGAGAACTGGCACGAAGGCGTGATCGGGATCGTCGCCTCGCGGCTCGTCGAGCGCTACAACCGGCCGGTCGTCCTGATCGCGGGCGGCGAGGACGGCTGGAAGGGCTCGGGCCGCTCCGTCCCGGCCTTCGACCTCCACGGCGGGCTCGGCGCGTGCGCCGCTCACCTCGAGCGCTTCGGCGGCCATCGCGCCGCCGCCGGCCTGACGATTCGGCCCGAGCAGGTGGAGGTGTTCGCCGCCGCGTTCGCCGCCCACGCCGACGGCGTGCTGAGCGACGACGACCTTCGCCCGTCGGTGCGTGTCGACGCGATCGTCGAAGGCTCCCGGCTCACGCTGGACCTCTGCCAGGAGCTGAACGGCATTGGGCCGTTCGGGCTCGGGAATCCGTCTGTGACGCTGCTCGTCGACGGCTGTGAGGTGACGAACGCGGCGACGGTCGGCGACGGCAAGCACCTTCGCTTCCGTGTGCGCCACAAGGGCCGCGACGCGGGCTCGGCGATCGCGTTCGGGCTCGGCGCGCAGCTCGACCGCTTCCGCCGCGAACAGCGCTACGACGTCGTGTTCCGGCTGCAGGAGAACCGCTGGAACGGCACCGTGTCGCCGCAGCTCGTCGTCCGCCGCGTCTTCGACTCCGCGGACGGCTTCCCCGAGCTGCACGCCTGGCTCGCGGCGCAGTGGCGGCTCCCCGACGACGAGCGGGCGGCTGAGGCGAAGGCGATCTTCACCGAGCTCGAGCTCGCGGCGGGCGCGCGGCGCAGCCTGTACGAGTCGGAGACGTTCAGGGCGCTGCTCGACGCGAGACCCGGCCTCGCCGAGGCTGCATAAATCGCAGATTCGAATTTCTCGCCTCCGAGCGGCGCGCCTATTCTCGTGGCATGAACACCACCACGATCGCTGAGATCACACGCAAGAGCGGCTGGGCGCCGCTGCGCAAGCACCTCGGTGCGAAAGCGTTTGGCGTGAACGGCTGGACGGGCAATGCCGGCGAGCAGGTGATCGCGAAGCACGCCGAGGCGCGCACCGGCCAGGAAGAGCTCTACGTCGTCGTCTCCGGCCGCGCGACGTTCACCGTCGACGGCGAGGAACGGGACGCGCCGGCCGGAACGGTGGTGCTCGTGCCTCCGGAAGCCGAGCGCGAGGCCAAGGCGGCGGAGGACGGCACGACCATCGTCGTGGTCGGCGGCAACCCCGACAAGGCCTACCGGGCGCCGTCCTTCGAGACGAACGCCGTGGTGATCGAGCTCTTCGGCGAAGGGCGGATCGAGGACGCCCGCGAGCTGCTGCGAGCGGTGCCCGAAGGCGAGTACGCCGACTACGAGACGATCGCCTACAACCTCGCGTGCTGTGAGGCGCGTCTCGGGAACGCCGACGACGCCTTCCCGCAGCTCGAACGCGCCCTGACAGGTCGCCCTGACCTGGTCGAGCTGGCCGGGAAGGACGACGACCTGTCGGCGTTGCGCGGCGACCCGCGCTTCGACGAGCTGCTCGCAGCGTCGGCTACGCGCGGCTGAGGACTGCCCGCGAACGCCGCGGCGGTGCGACGCGCCGCGGCGACGCGGCGCCCAGCTCGCCGAGCATGCGGGCGACCTGGCGGAGCTTCCGGTTGTCACGACGGCGCTTGAACATGGGCTTCGCTGATTCATCGGCTGAACGCGGATTCCTCTCAATGGGGTACGGGCCCTCGAAAGGGGCAGGGGTACACTGAGGTTGTGACAGTCCTGGAACGGCACCAGGACCTCGTCGAGGAGCTGCTCGCTGAGGTCGAGGCGTACAAGCCCGACGTCGACCGGGAGCTGCTGGCACGCGCGTTCGACTTCGCGGCGCGCGCACACGAGGGCCAGGCGCGCGCGTCGGGTCAGGAGTTCATCTACCACCCGTGGGGCGTCGCGAAGATCCTCGCGGGGCTGCTGCTCGACGAGCCGACGCTCGCAGCCGCGCTGCTGCACGACGTCGTCGAGGACACGGGCGTCGACGTTGAAGAGCTCCGCGCGGAGTTCGGCGACGAAATCGCCCAGCTCGTCGAGGGCGTTACCAAGCTGACGCGCGTCCAGTTCCAGTCGCGCGAGCACGCGGAGGCCGAGAACTACCGCAAGCTGATCGTCGCGATGGCGGAGGACCTTCGCGTCATCCTGATCAAGCTCGCCGACCGTCTGCACAACCTGCGCACGATCGAGTACCTCGGCAAGCAGAAGCAGCTGCAGAAGGCACGCGAGACGCTCGAGGTCTACGCACCGCTCGCACATCGCCTCGGTATCCACGCGCTCAAGTGGGAGCTCGAGGACCTCGCGTTCCAGACGCTGCATCCGCGCAAGTACGAGGAGATCAAGCAGATGGTCGCCGAGCGCCGCGCCGACCGAGAGGAGCACGTGCGCGAAGCGGCGATGGTGCTGCAGAAGGAGCTCGACAAGGTCGACATCCCCGCCGAGATCTCCGGGCGCGCGAAGCACTTCTACTCGATCTACGACAAGATGGCCCGCAAGGGCCGCGAGTTCAACGAGATCTACGACCTGACCGCGATGCGCGTGATCGTCGAGCGCGGCGGCGACGAGGGGACGCGCGACTGCTACGGCGGGCTCGGCCTCATCCACTCGCTGTGGAAGCCGATGCCCGGCCGTTTTAAGGACTTCATCGCGATGCCGAAGTTCAACGGCTACCGCGCGCTGCACACGACCGTGATCGGGCCGCAGGGCCGGCCGCTCGAGATCCAGGTGCGGACGCGCGAGATGCACGAGACGGCCGAGTTCGGCGTCGCCGCGCACTGGCTCTACAAGAAGGGCAAGAGCCAGAAGGACGCCGAGTGGGTCGCCTGGGTCAAGCAGCTGATGGACGAGGGCACGACCGACGAGGCCGACCCGCGCGAGTTCATGAAGACGTTCCGCACCGACCTGTTCGACGAGGAGGTGCACGTCTTCACGCCGAAGGGCCAGGTGAAGACGCTGCCCGCCGGTGCGACGCCGATCGACTTCGCCTACGCGGTGCACACCGACGTCGGCCACCGCACGGTCGGCGCGAAGATCAACGGTCGCATCGTCCCGCTGCACTACGTGCTGAAGAACGGCGACTTCGTCGAGATCCTGACGGCGAAGCAGGGCCGCGGCCCGTCACGCGACTGGATGTCACTGGCGAAGAGCTCGCGTGCCCGCAACAAGATCCGTCAGTGGTTCTCGCGAGAGACGCGCGAGGACGCCGAGCACAAGGGCCGCGAGGCGTTGGAGCAGGCGCTGAAGGCGCAGAACTTGCCGTACGCGAAGTTGAGAGGTTCAGCCACGCTCGCGCAGGTGATCCGCGAGACGGGCTTCAAGAAGGCCGAGGACTTCTACCTCGCGCTCGGCTCCGGAAAGCTGCAGCCCGGCGCGATCGTCAACAAGGTCGTGCAGCGGCTGAAGACCGAGGAGGTCGCGGCCGAGGCGCCCGTCGTCACGAAGGCGCCGAAGGCGCAGCCCGTCTCCGGCTCCGACATGGGCGTCGTCGTGCCCGGCGTGACCGACGTGCTCGTCCGGCTCGCGAAGTGCTGCACGCCGGTGCCGGGCGACCCGATCGTCGGCTACATCTCGCTCGGCCGCGGCATCACGATCCACCGCGACGACTGCCCGAACGTGAAGGCGCTGCGTCGCTCACCGGAGCGGTTCACGCCGGTCGAGTGGGACGGCGCGACCGCGACGAAGAGCTTCCGCGTGCAGATCGCCGTCGACTCGTGGGACCGCCCGCGCCTCCTCGAGGACGTCGCGCGGACCTTCGCCGAGCACGGCGCGAACATCGTCAGCTACGGCGGCATGGTCGAGGATCAGCTCGCGAAGAACTGGTACACGGCCGAGGTGGGCGACCTGAAGAGCCTGCGCACGCTGCTCACGGCGCTGCGCAACCTCGAAGCGGTCTTCGACGCGTATCGCGTAACGCCCTCGTGAGGCGTGTCGACCCGGTAGCCGCCGCGGGCTTTGCGAGCGCGGCGGAGATCTACGAGCGCGCGCGTCCGTCGTATCCCGCGGACGCCGTCGCCTGGCTCGTCGAGCGCACCGGCCTCGCGCCCGGCGCCACGGTTGCGGACGTCGGCGCCGGCACCGGGAAGCTGACGCGGCTGCTCGTTCCGACCGGTGCGCGCGTGATTGCCGTCGAGCCGATCGCGGAGATGCGCGCGCTGATCGAGGATGCGGAGACAGTCGACGCCACGGCCGAGGAGCTGCCGTTCGCGGACGGAACGATCGACGTGATCACCGTCGCGCAGGCGTTCCACTGGTTCGACCATGAGCGCGCGTTGCCGGAGCTCGCGCGCGTGCTGCGTCCGGGCGGGTTCCTCGTGCTCGTCTGGAACAGCCGCGACCTCGGCGATCCGCTGCAGCGCCAGGTCGAGGACCTGCTCGCGGCGCGACGCGCGGAGGTGCCGGCGCAGGAGAACAGCGTGTGGCGCGAGCCGCTCGCCGCGTCTCCGTTCTTCGGCGAGCGCGAGCTGCGCACGTTTCCCTACGAGCAGCGGTTCACCGCCGACGATCTCTGCGACCGGGTCGCGTCCACGTCGTTCGTCGCAGCGATGCCGGCGGACGAGCGCGAGGAGCTGCTCGCGAGGGTGCGGGCGCTCGTTCACGGGGTGCGGGAGCCATTCCGGTTTCCGTACAAGACCGAGGTTCACATCGTCCCTCGAACGAGGGATCGAGCCGGAAAAGAGCGGGGTAACTCGAACGAGGGATAGCGACTTCGGTGCCGCTCTCCTACAACGAACAGGAGGGGGAGCGGACGTCGGCGGCACCGCCCGCTCGGCCGGGAGAGGGCTCGAGCGGGCGGCGCGCCACTTCGGCTAGCCGCCCGCTTCTTCGAACGCCTCGACCTGTTCCCGGAAGGTGCCGGGCACCGGGACGGCTCGTCGTTCGTCGAGCGCGATTGCGACGAGCGTTGCCTTCGCGGTCGCCATCAGCGTGTCGCCGTCACCGTCGATCCGGTAGGCGGCGTGGTCGTAGGTGATGCTCGTCGTGCCGATGCGCTCGATGCGGACGAAGATCTCGAGCAGGTCGTCGAAGCGCGCCGGCGCGAGGTAGTCGACGCTGACCGCCCGCATCGCAAAGTCGACGTTGTCGAGGTGCACGCGCCTGAGGTGGCGGTGGTACTCGACCCGCGCGAGGTCGAAGTACGGCATGTAGCGGCCGTAGTAGACGACGCCTTGCGCGTCGGTGTCGGAGAACCCGACGCGCGCGAGCGCCGAGTAGCGAAACGGCGGCTTCCGGTCGGTGAGGCGCCCGAGCTCGATCACGCGCCGATCCTACGCAGGCCTGGGGACAACAAGTCACGCTCTTGTCACCCTTCCCAGGGAACGCCGTCGAGGCGTGTGGACGGTCTGTCGCACTTCGGACACCCTCGTCCGACCACCGGACACGGCCACTCACGACAGGTCATTCAGGAGAGCTTCGGTCGCCGAGTGCCGGTGCCGGGCACCGACCTGAGCGGCCGGCCGCTCACCCCTCGCGGATGACGCCCAGCACCTCGTCGCGCTTCCGTTCCATCAGCTCCTGCGAGCGCGCTTCGAGGTTCAGGCGGAGCAGCGGCTCCGTGTTCGACGGGCGGACGTTGAAGTGCCAGTCGTCCGCCTCGACCGACAAACCGTCGAGGTGCGAGACCGTGCCGTCCGCGCCGTACCGCTCTTCGAGCTCCTGCAGCTTCGCGTCCACGTCCGCAACCGGTGTGTTGAGCTCGCCCGTGATGAAGTACTGCTCGCGGAAGGGCGCGAGGATCTCGCTCAGCTTGCCGCGGCGCGAGATGAGCTCGCACATGAGCAGGAACGGGATCGTCCCGGAGTCGGCCTGCGAGAAGTCGCGGAAGTAGTAGTGCGCGGAGACCTCGCCCCCGAACACCGCACCCTCGTCGCGCATGCGCTGCTTGATGAAGGCGTGACCGACGCGGCTGACGACCGGTTCGCCGCCCGCCTTGCGGATCGCCTCGGGTACCGCCCATGAGGCGCGCGGGTCGTAGATCACCTTGCCGCCGGGCTCGCGGCCGAGGATCGTCTCGGCGAACAGCGCAGTGGTGAAATCGCCGGGAACGAACTCGCCGGTGTCATCGACGAAGAAGCAGCGGTCGCCGTCGCCGTCGAACGCGACCCCGAGGTCTGCGCCCTCGTCGCGCGTCTTCCGGATGATGAACTCGCGGTTCTCCGGCAGCAGCGGGTTCGGCTCGTGGTTCGGGAACGATCCGTCCGGCTCGAAGTAGCAGCGCACGACGTCGAGCATCGGCAGGCGCTCCAGCACGGGAGGGAGCATTGCGCCCGCCATGCCGTTCGCCGCATCGATCACGATGCGCAGCGGGCGGATCGCCTCGACGTCCACGAACGAGAGCACGCGAGCGACGAAGCGCGACCAGATGTCCTCGGCGCGGATCTCGCCGCGTGTCGCCTCGCGCCAGTCGCCGGCGACGGCGAGGTCACGCACGTCGAGCAGTCCCGATTCGCCGCCCACCGGCAGCGCGCCGCGGCGCACGATCTTCATGCCCGTGTACTCCTTCGGGTTGTGCGACGCGGTGACCGCGATGCCCCCGTCGAGCTCGAGCTCGCCGACCGCGAAGTAGACCATCTCCGTCCCGACCATCCCGAGGTCGAGCACGTCCGCGCCCGCATCCGCCGCACCTTCGCGGACGGCTGCTGCCATCGCGGGTGAGGAGAGCCGCATGTCGCGGCCGACTGCAATCGACGCGGGAGAGAACTGCTCCACGTACGCGCGCCCGATCGCGTACGCGCCCCGCTCGTCGAGCTCGGTCGGGTGGATCCCGCGGACGTCGTACGCCTTGAACACCTTCGGGTCGAGCACGACCCCAGCCTAACTACGCGCCGAGAATCTCCCGGATGGTGTCCGTCGATTCCGAGGTCGGGGATTCCGAGATCACGGTCGCCGGCCGCTCGAAGCGTGCAAGCGCCTCGCGAAGCGGCTCCGCGCGCAGCGTCCCCTCGCCGTACGGCAGGTGCTTCGTCTCGTTGCGGTTCGCGAACTGGATGTCCGAGAAGTGGATGTGGAACGGCGCGCCCGCTTCGATCACCGCGTCGGCCTGCTCGAGCGCCGCGGCGAACGGCTCCACGGACAGAAACGCGCCGTCCGAGGTCGCATGCATGTGCGCGAAGTCGATCACCGGCCGCACCCAGTCGAGCTGTGCGGCAATCTCGCAGACGTCGTCGATCGAGCCGAACTCCCGGACACGACCCATCACTTCGATCCCGAACGGAACACCGCGATCCTTTCCCTCGAGACGCTCGCGCAGCTCGCCGAGCTGTTCGACGACAGCGGCGATCGCATCCTCCCGCGTCCGGCCGAGCAGGAAGCCGGGGTGGAAGACGACAACCTCGGCGCCGGCCGCCTTCGCGATCCCCGCCGAGTGGTCGAGCATGCCGACCGCCATGTTCAGCTTCTTGCCGCGCTCCGCGTGACCCATGAAGCCGGCGATGGGCGCATGCACCGACAGCGCGATGTCCTCCGCCGCGCAGAGCTCGCCGAACTCGGCCGCGAACTCGTAGGACATCCAGAAGCCACCCTCGAAGTCGATCTCGCACGCGCTGAGCTTCCTTGCGCGCAACGCGTCGACCGCCGCGCGTGGAGAATTACGCGCTGGGACGCGCGCCGGTCCGAAGTGGAGTTGACGAGCCATTGAGGAGGGTTTTGTCGAAAACGGTCGTTAGGAAGCCGTGAACGCAGGGTATCGCCGCCAGATGGCGGAGAGAGGGCGCCCGCTGTTCTCGATCGGTGCGGTCGCGCGAATGCTCGACCTCTCTCCCGCGACGATTCGTACGTGGGAGACGCGGTACGCGCTCATCACGCCGCAGCGGTCCGAAGGCGGTCAGCGGCTGTACTCGCGCGACCAGGTCGAGCAGCTGCGCTTCGTGAAGTCGGAGATCGACGCGGGCCGCCGTCCCGGCGAGGCGCATCGCCTGCTGCAGGAGCGGATCGTGCGCGGCGACTCGTTCGGCGGCACGCGCCTGCGCGTCCTCCTCGCCGAGAGCAGGCTCGGCGCCGCTCACGTCCTCCGCGAGCTACTCGGCAACGACGGGTTCGAGGTGCTCGTGGCCGGCGATCCGCGCGAGGCAGCCGAGACCTACGAGGAGCTCTCGCCGGCGGTCGTCGTCATCGACACCGACGACGCCGACTTCGACGAGCTGGCCGACCGGCTCCGGGCGGCCGGGACGAAGGTGCTGCCGATCGAGCTGCTCGAGCGGCCCCTCGCCCTGCTCGACGAGGCAAAAGCCCTGCTCAGACGGTAAAGGGAGTCCGTCCGACGCGGTTCCTACCCTAGGGCGCATGGCCCAGGGACCCTCACGGATCGACCTCCTCGAGCTGGACATCGACCTCCGCCTCGCCGACCTCTGGCGGGAGGCCGCGGGCATCAGCGAATGGTCGCTCGACGTCGTCGCCGCGTTCATGCGCGCGGCCTACGGCAAGGGCTACTGCGACGCGCTGACCGAGGACTCGCCCGGCTCGCTTTGTGCCGATCATGGCTACCGCGTGCCGGCGCGGAAGCAGCACGCCTCCGCCGACGCCTAGCGCTCCTTCCGGCGGCTCCGTCGAGCCTACGCCGCTACGCTTAGAGACGTGCCCATGCGCAGCCCTGCGCGGCTCGTCATCGCCCTCGCCGTCGCGGCGGTACTGGCCGTCTTCCTCGTGTACCAGGCGCTCGCCGGCGGCTCGACACCGACGCTGACGCCGAGCCAGATCTCGAGTCAGACCGGGAAGCTCGCCATCGTCGGCACCGTGGTCGGACCGATCAAGGGCGACTCGCACGGTGCGAACGGACTGCGCTTCATGCTCAAGGATCCGACCGGCAGCGCCGCGAAGCGCATCCCGGTCGTCTACCGCGGCGACAGCCCGCCGCCGCTCTTCGCGGTCGGCCGCAGCGTCGTCGTGTCGGGCACGTACACGAGTGGCACGCTCGCAGGCACGGGCATCCTCACGAAGTGCCCGTCCAAGTACACGACAACCTCGCCCAGCGCGTAACGGCCGGCCGTGGCTGACCTCGGTCGCGCGGCGCTCGTCGTCACCCTCGGACTCTCCCTGTACGCCCTCGTCGTCGGCGGCTTCGCGGCGCGCGACAATCGCCGCCGTCTTGCCGACTCTGCGCGCAACGCGCTCTTCTGCAGCTTCGGCTCGACGATCGTCGCGTCGGCCGTGCTCGCGACAGCGCTCGTCCGGCGCGACTTCTCGTTCCAGTACGTCGCCGAGCACACGAACCGCTCACTCCCGACGCAGTACGCGCTGAGCGCGTTCTGGGGCGGGCAGGAGGGGTCGCTGCTCCTCTGGCTGCTCGTGCTCACGGGCTACGCGACGCTCTCGCTGATCTCGAGCCGTCGCCTCCTGCGTGACCTGACCGCGTGGGTCGTGCCGGTGTTCGGTGGGATCACGACGTTCTTCGCGTTCATGCTCGTCGCCGTGTCGAGCCCGTTCAACACGCAGACCGCGCCGTTCGACGGTGCGGGTCTGACGCACAGCCTGCGCAACCCGTACATGGTCGCCCACCCGCCGATGCTGTACCTCGGCTACGTCGGTCTCTCGGTGCCGTTCGCGTTCGGCGTCGGCGCGATGCTCTCCGGCAAGACCGACGAGCGGTGGATCGTCGCAACACGACGCTGGACGCTCGCCGCCTGGATGTTCCTCGGCTTCGGCCAGCTGCTCGGCGCGCACTGGGCGTACACCGAAGTGGGGTGGGGCGGCTACTACGCGTGGGACCCGGTGGAGAACGCCGCGCTGATGCCGTGGCTCGCCGCGACCGCGTTCCTGCACTCGGTGATGATCCAGGAGCGCAAGGGGATGCTGAAGGTCTGGAACATGGTGCTCGTCGCGCTTGCGTTCGAGCTGTCCGTCCTCGGCACGTTCTTCACGCGCTCGAACGTCGTCAACTCGATCCACTCGTTCGCGCAGAGCTCGATCGGAGGCTGGTTCCTCGCCTTCGTCGTGATCTCGTCGCTCTTCTCGGTCGGGCTGATCCTGAAGCGGCTGCCGTTCCTCAAGGCGAAAACGAAGCTCGAGTCGCCGATCTCCAGAGAGGCGACGTTCCTCTACAACAACCTGCTGCTCGTCGCGCTCTGCCTCGCGATTCTCTGGGGCGTGCTCTTCCCGATCGTGACGCAGCTCGTGAAGGGGCAGCAGCAGACGATCGGGCGGCCGTACTACGACTTCTTCCTGCGCGCCTTCGGACTGCCGCTGCTGCTGCTGATGGGGATCGGCCCGCTGATCGCCTGGCGCAAGGCGAGCGCCCGCGCCCTGCTGCGCACGCTCGCCTGGCCGATCGCAACCGCCCTCGCCTGCGGCGGCGTGCTGGTCGCGGTCGGAGCGAGCTCGTCGCTGCCCGGCCTGCTCGCGTACACGTTCTGCGCATTCGTGCTGGCCACGATCGTCGTCGAGCTCGTGCGCGGGACGCGCGTGACGGGGTCGCTCCTCACCCTCATCTCCCGCAACCGCCGCCGGTACGGCGGCTACATCGTTCACGCGGCGATCGTGCTGCTCGCAATCGGCGTCGCGGGCTCGAGCGCGTACCAGACGACCGCAGACCGGCCGCTCAAGCTCGGTCAGAGCATGACCATCGACGGCTACACGCTCACGAACCGCGGCGTCTACACGTCCAACTCGCCGCAGGCGAGCAAGACCGGAGCGATCCTCCAGGTCAGCGGCCGTTACAACGGCACGATCAGGACCGAGTTCGCCGACTACAAGATCCCGCCCGAGTCGGCGAAGAACGTCTCGATCAAGACCGATTGGAAGCGCGCGCAGGATCTCTACGTGATCCCTGACGAGCTCCATCCGAAGACGCAGCTGATCTACATCGAGGTGCTCGTGAAGCCGCTCGTGAACTTCGTGTGGATCGCCGGGATCGTGTTCGTGCTCGGGTCGCTCGTGGCAATGTGGCCCGACGCGCGCGAACAGCGCCGGCTCGTGACGCGGCTCGTCCTGGCACGGGCGTAGGCTTGACGGAGCCCGTATCAAGAGCGCAGGCGCCGGCTTGGCCGGCGCCGAAGCGGAAAACGGCGTAGCGCGTGCTCGCGATCATCCTCGGCCTGCTGCTCGCGGCAGGCGTGGTTGTGCTGGTCGCGTTGCCGTTCCTGCGCGAGCCGGTGGCGGCGGACGACCGGCTCGACGCGCCCACCGAAGCGGAGGCGCGGCGGCTCGAGCTGATCGAAGAGCGAGATCGTGCGCTCGCGGCGCTCAAGGAGCTCGAGTTCGATCATCGCGCCGGGACGATCGACGACGAGGACTACCGGACGCTCGTCACGCCGCTGCGCCAGGCTGCGGCGCGAGCGTTGCGTTCACTGGACGCCGAGACGGGGAACCGTCGCAGCATGAGTGAGCTTCCTACCGAGCCGGGGCCTCCGCCCGATGAAGGCACGCCGCCGACTCCCGCACCGGTGCCGGAGCCGTATCCGCCGCCCGACGAGGCGACGATCCCGAGCCCGGACGAGTGAGAGACCGGGGGCGGGTCGACGGAACCCCGTCACCCGCCCCCTGGTCGATCTACCACCTGTACCAGCGCGCGCCCTCGACGCCACGGACGAAGAAGCCGATCAGCCAGAGGATCGCAAGGATGATCGCGACCCAGATCAGGAACTTCACCACGGCGAAGCCGAGGACGAAGAGCACGATCACGATCAGCAGTGCCAGCAGTAGTGCGCCCAAGACGTCTCCTTGTTGAGGTTGGCTCTACGCATCGCGGTATCCCCGCTCCCACAGGCCCGTAACCCGATTTAGACGTCGGTCGTTTATTACTTACAACCGGTATGAAGCAGCGCCTCGCGCTGCCTCCCGGAACACAGTCGTCTCCCGACGAGACGGGCGCCTCCCCCCGGGGCGCCCGTTTTTTTGGACCCGCTAGACGCCGACTGCGGTCGCGAGCAGGAAGATGTTGAGTGTGACGATCACGATCGCCGCGGCGCTCGAGACGATCGTCGTCAGCCGGGAGTTGGCGAAGGGGCCCATCACGTCTCGCCTGCTCGTGAAGACCACGAGGGGCACCAGCGCGAACGGGATGCCGAACGAGAGCACGACTTGCGAGATCACGAGGGCGCGCGAGGCGTCGACGCCGATCGCGATGACGATGAACGCCGGGATCATCGTCACGAGCCGCCGGAGAGCGACCGGGATCTGCCGCCGCACGAACCCCTGCATGACGACCTGCCCTGAGAGCGTCCCGACCGCAGAGCTCGACAGGCCGGACGCAATCAGTGCGAGCGCGAAGAGCACGCCGGATGCGCTGCCGAGGATCGGCTCGAGCGTCTTGTGCGCCAGGTCGAGCGAGTCGACGTGGTGCAGGCCGCTCCGGAAGAACGTCGAGGCCGCCATCACGAGCATCGCGACGTTGATCACGCCGGCGATCGTCATCGCGAGCACCACGTCGAAGCGCGTGTAGCGCAGCAGCGTGCGCGCATCGTCGGCCGTCTCCGGGACGACGCGATCCTGGGTCAGCGCCGAATGGAGGTAGATCACGTGCGGCATCACGGTCGCGCCGAGAATTCCGACGGACAGCAACACCGCCTCGCCGCCGCCGAACTGCGGCACCACCGCGTGGTGCAGCACCGAGCCGTAGTCCGGGTGCGCGAACGTGAGCTCGGCGACGTAGCAGACGCCGATCACACCGACGAGCGCGGCGATCACCGCCTCGAGCGTGCGCACCCCGAAGCGCTGCAGCTCCAGGATCGCGAAGGCCGCCACGCCCGCGACGAGCGCGGACGGAAACAGCGCCCAGCCGAACAGCAGATGGATGCCGATCGCCGCTCCGAGGAACTCCGCCAGGTCGGTGGCCATCGCGATCGCCTCCGCCTGCAGCCACAACGCCACGACGATTCGCTGCGGGTAGCGCTCGCGGCAGAGCTCGGGCAGGTTGCGGCCGGTCGCGATCCCGAGCTTCGCCGACAGCGTCTGGATGAGCATCGCGAGCAGGTTGGCCGCGACGATCACCCAGACGAGCCGGTAGCCGAACCGCGAGCCGCCGGCGACGTTCGTGGCGAAGTTGCCGGGATCGATGTAGGCGACGCAGGCGATGAACGCCGGGCCGAGGAACGGCAGGATGCGGAAGCGCGTGCGATGCAGGGCCTCGTCGACGGTCAGGAGGCCCGCGGGCAGCGCCTGCCGCGTCGGGAGCACCCTGAAAGTTTAGCCGGACCTAAAACTCAGCGGACGAGCCGCAGATCCGGCAGGTTCCGGTAGCGCTCGCCGAGCTCGAACCCGTAGCCGACGAAGAACTCGTCCGGGATCGTGAAGCCCACGTAGCGCACCGGGAGGTCGTCGACGAGCCGGCGATACGGACGCTCGAAGAGCGTGGCGATGTGGAGCGAGCCTGGGTTGCGCAGCGACAGCGAGCGGACGAGGTAGTGCATCGTCAGGCCGGTGTCGATGACGGCGTCGCAGAGGACGACGTCGCGGCCCTCGATCTCGGTGTCGAGGTCCTTGAGAAAACGGATGCGGTCGCTGTCCTCGCCGTAGCCGGACAGCTCGATGAAGTCGAGGTGGTGGAGGATCGGGACGGCGCGCGAGAGATCGCAGATGAACGGGATGCACGCCTTGAGCGACCCGACGAGCAACGGCTCCCGGTCCAAGTAGTCACGGGCGAGCTCGGCACCGAGCTCACGGACGCGCGCACGAATCTCGTCGGCGTCGAGAAAGACTTCGCCGATGCGCTCGTCGTGGGCCGGCAGAACGCTCAGGACGCCTTCGCGAGCCCGAAGCGACGTGCGAGCCGTTCGAAGTCCCGCTCGTAGAACAGCTTGATCTTCACGTGGGGGTAGAGCTGGCGCAGCTTCCGCAGCTTGCGGTTCTTGCGCGTGACGAGCGACTGCTTCATCACGGTGACCTCGAGGTACAGATCCTGGTCCGGGAGGTAGAAGTCGGGCGCGAACGCCTCGGTCACGCGGCCCTCCTCGTCGCGCTCGAGCACGAAGGTCGTCGGCTCGTACATCCAGGGAATCCCGTACCAGTCGAGGATCTTCGCGTACTCGAGCTCTGCGGGGTTGGCGAAACGCGGCGGATCCGAGCCGCAATATGCCTGGAAATCCGGGCTTTCCGGCACCACTTCGGCCAGGGTAGCAATCGGCTCGGATGGCCTAGACTCAGCTTCTTGCCGACAATCGCGCACCTATCCGACCTCCACTGCGGTGATCCGCACTTCGTTCCGGACCTGATGGAGAGAGCGATTGCCGAGATCAACGAACTCAAACCCGAGGTCGTGGTGTGCTCCGGCGACCTGACGACGTTCGGTTTCAAGGAGGAGTTCGCGCAGGCGAAGCGCTACCTCGACACGATCGAGTGCGATGCGCTCGTCGTCGTGCCCGGGAACCACGACTCGCGGAACGTCGGGTACCTGCATTTCGAACAGGTCATCGGCGAACGCAGCTCGGTCTTGCGCCGCGCCGGGATCACCGTCGTGGCCGTCGACTCGACCGAGCCCGACCTCGACCACGGACAGATCGGCCGCGGGCGCTACGGCTGGATCGAGGAGCAGTTCGCAGGCTCGACAGGGTTGAACGTGTTCGTGCTGCACCACCACCTGCTGCCGATCCCCGGCACCGGCCGGGAGCGCAACGTCGTCTACGACGCGGGCGATGCGATCGAATGCCTGCAGCGTGCGGGCGTGCACCTCGTTCTCTCCGGCCACAAGCACGTCCCGTACGCGTGGAAGCTCGAGAACCTGTTCGTCGTCAACACCGGCACGGTCTCGACGCTGCGGCTGCGCGGCAACACGCGACCCTGTTACAACGTCGTCGAGGTCGAAGGGACGCACGTCACGGTGTGGCGGCGGTACCCGTTTCACGGGCAGGAGCGGATCATCCAGTTCGACGTTGCGACCGGCGAGTACGAGAAGTACACCGGCCGCATCGAGAGCGAGGTCACCGCGAAGCGGTGAGAGCCGTCGCCCTCATCGACGGCGAGCACTATCCGTCCGTGGTGCGTGACGCGCTCGCGGCGCTGCCCTACCACTGGGTGGGCGCGATCCTCGTCGGGGGAACCGAGAAGCTGCGCGACGATCCGGAGTACGGCATCCCGCTCGTGACCGACTTCGGCGACGCCGAGATCGTCGTCGACCTCTCCGACGAGCCGGTGCTCGGTCCGATCGCGCGGTTCGAGTGGGCGTCGCGCGCGCTCGCGGCCGGTCTGCCGTACGCCGGCGCCGACTTCCGCTTCGATCCGCCCGAGCTGGCGCCGTTCGAGCTGCCGTCGATCGCCGTGATCGGCACGGGCAAGCGTGTCGGCAAGACCGCCGTGACGACTGAGCTTGCGCGGCTGCTCGCACGCGATCGGAGCGTCGTCGTCGTGGCGATGGGGCGGGGAGGGCCGTCCGAGCCCGAGCTCGTCGAGTCAGCGCCGACGATCGACGAGCTGGTCGAGCGCTCGCGCGCCGGCCGGCATGCGGCGTCCGACCATCTCGAGATCGCGGCGCTCGCCGGCGTGCCGACGATCGGCTGCCGCCGCGCCGGCGGAGGGCTCGCAGGCGCCGTCTCGGTCTCGAACGTCGCCGAGGGCGCGCGGCTCGCGGCCGAGCTCCGGCCGGACATCGTCGTCTTCGACGGCAGCGGCGCCGCCATCCCGCCCGTCGCCGTCGACACCCGCATCCTCGTCACGAGCTCGGCGCAACGCGACCCGTATCTCGACACGTACCGCCGGCTGATCTCCGACGTCGTGCTCGAGGCGCCCGCGCTTCGGCTCGAGCCGGCCGAGCCGCTGCTCGGTCGCGTCGCGGTCTTCACGGCGGGCGGCGTCGACGTGGACCACCTCGACGCCGAGGTCGTGCACGTCTCGCCCAACCTCGCCAACCGCGATGCGTTGCGCGCCGACCTCGTCGCTGCCGACACCTACCTCGTCGAGCTGAAGGCGGCCGCGATCGACGTCGTCGCAGAGCATGCGCTCGCGCACGGCATCCGCGTCGTGCTCGCCCGCAACGTCCCGGTCGGCGTCGACCTCACGAGCGTCCTGCCGGTGCAAATATGAGCCAGCGGAGGCGCGGCGAGCCGTTGCCGCTGGGCGATGCGGAGCTGCCGTATTCGAAGGGGATGATGGCGCGGGCGCTGATCGCGGTCGGCGTCCCGGGCGACCAGGCGTACCAGCTCGCGCGGCGTGTGGAGCTCGACCTCGCCGAGGCAGGCGAGTCCTCGGTGCCGGTCGAGCGGTTCGAGGTGCTCGCGCAGGAGATCCTCGGCGGTGCCGAAGGCGAGCGCGCCGTGTCGCGGCTGCGCCGGCTCGCCGAGCTGCAGGCGCTCGACCTGCCGCTGATCGTGCTGATCGGCGGCTCGACGGGCACGGGCAAGTCGACCGTCGCGGCCGAGGTGGCGCGGCGCCTCGGCATCACCCGCGTCGCGTCGACCGACTTCATCCGGCAGACGATGCGCGCGTTCTTCTCGCCGGAGTTCATGCCGACGATCCACTACTCGAGCTTCGAGGCCGGCGCGGCGCTCGACGAGGAGGTGACCGGCGATCCGACGATCGTCGGCTTCGTCGACCAGTGCCGCCACGTGTGCGTCGGAGTCGACGCGGCGATCCAGCGCGCGCTGACGGAGGGCTGGTCGATGGTGCTCGAGGGCGTGCATCTCGTTCCGGGGCTCCTGCCGGAGTCGCTCGACGGCGCGCTGCTCGTCCACGTCATGCTCGAGATCGCCGACGAGGAGGTCCATCGGCTGCACTTCCACGTGCGCGACGCTGCGACCGGCGGCATGCGCGCGATGGACAAGTACCTCGACCGGATCGACGACATCAGGCGCATCCAGGTGTACGTCACGGGGCGCGCCCGGCGCGAGGGTGTGCCGGTGGTCGAGAATGCAAACGTGGAGCGTGCGATCGACCAGGTGATCGGCCTCGTCATGGACGCGGCCGAGCGTGCGCGGGAGACCGTGTGAGCGTAGGCTCGACGGAGCTCACCAAAGAGCGGAGGTGCCGGCTTGGCCGGCGCCGGAGCGGAGAGATCTGAGCGAGACCGAAGAGCTGCGGCCGCAGTGCCAGTGCGAGACGTTCGCGCGCGTGACCGAGCGCGCGGCGGTCGCCGGCGCGCGCTGGCTCGGCCGCGCCGACAAGGAGGCGGCCGAGGACGCGGCATTCTCCGGTGCGCGGCTCGCGCTCGAGCGCATGCCGATCAGCGGCCGCGTCGTCATCGGCGGCCCCGAGGACGGGGAGCAGCTCGCCGCGGGCTCGACGATCGGCGCGGGCGGGGAGGAGTACGACCTCGCGCTCGACCCACTCGAAGGGCGCGCGGTCGTCGCGCGCGGAGGGAACAACGCGATCTCGATGATCGCGGCGTCGCCGCGAGGCTCGATGCCGTCGCTGCCCGACATGTACATGCGCAAGATGGCGGTGGGCCCGCGCGCGCTCGGGAAGGTCTCGCTCGCGAGCCCGGTCGGCGACAACGTGCGCGCGATCGCCGAGGCGTACGGGCGCATGGTGAACGACGTCACGGCGATCGTGCTCGACCGTCCGCGCCATCACGATCTGATCGAGGAGATCCGCGCCGCCGGCGCGCGCATCAAGCTCATCCAGGACGGCGACGTCACCGCCTCGATCAGCGCCGCGGTGCGCGGCACCAACGACCACCTGGCAATCGGCATCGGCGGCACACGGCAGGCGGTCCTCGCCGCGGCTGCGCTTCGCTGTCTCGGCGGCGAGCTGCAGGCGCAGCTCTGGCCGACGCGCCGCGCCGAGATCGAGCAGGCGCGTGAGCACGGCATCGTCGATGCCGACCGCATCTTCACGATCGACGATCTCGCGGCGCAGGAGGTGATCGTCGCCGCGACCGGCGTTTCGAACGGCGACCTGCTGCGCGGCGTGCGCTTCCTCGCGGACTCGGCCCGGACGCACTCGCTCGTCATGTGCACCCGCTGCAACTGGGTGCGCTTCGTCGACGGTATCCACTTCTTCTCGCGCGACCGGCGGCAAGAAGTCTCGCTGAGCTAACCTCGCGTCATGCCCAGCCAGGAAGAAGTCGTCGAGGCGCTGCGCCAGGTCGAGGACCCGGAGCTCGGGATGGACATCGTCGAGCTCGGGCTGTTCTACGACGCCGAGATCGAAGGGCCGAACGTGAAGGTGCACTACACGCTGACGTCGATGGGGTGCCCCGCCGGCCCGATGATCCAGGAGGACATCGAGCGCGTGCTGCACGAGATCCCCGGCGTCGAAGGCGTCGAGAGCGAGCTGACGTTCGACCCGCCGTGGACGCCGGACAAGATGTCCGACGACGCGAAGTTCATCCTCGGGTTCGGCTAGGCGCCGGCATCCACCCGGCGAGGAACGCCGCCGCGAACACGCCCGCGGCGATATCGGTCGGCGTATGCCAGCCGAGCGGCACGAGCACGACGAGCGTCGTCACCGCCCACGCGAGCGCGTACGGCGCGATCCTCGGCCAGGTGTAGGCGATCGCCGCGGCGACGACGAGCGAGCGCAGCGTGTGCCCGCTCGGCAGCGAGTGCGCAAAGCCGTGCGCGCGGACACCGTCGACGTAGAGCGCCGGGCGTGAGACGAGCTCCTTGCCGAGCAGCTCGATCGCGTTCGCGGCCACCCACAGCGCGCACCACGTCAGTGCAGCCCGCGTCTCGCCCCGCCGGCGGAGCGCCCACGCCGCGAGGACGACGATCACCGCCGACACCACGACCGAAGCCGGGTAGATCCAGACCTCGAGCAGCTTCGCCAGGGCGGGGCCGCGCGGCTGCAGGACGGTCACGCTCCCAAGCGTCACCGCCTGGTGCCGCGGCTCGAACCAGGGCATCCAGTGCCGTGCGGCATAGCGGTCGACGAAGGCGAGCGCGCCGGCCTGGACGAGCACCGCCGTGGCGAGAAACGCGGCGAATCCGGCCGCTGCGAGCCGCGGAAAGCGGGGGCGGGCTCCTTCCCTCTTCATACCGCGGCGCCCCTGGGGTTCTCACCGTGCGTCCCGATAGTGGGGACTGTCAAGCAGGTCATCCCTTTGAAGGAGCAGCGGATTCTCATGAAGCAGCGGATTCTCATCACTCTCTCGGTCGCGGCGGCAGCCCTGA
>DASREW010000019.1:0-18572 GCA_035651895.1 Gaiellaceae bacterium | reverse complement strand
ACCAGGACGGCACTAGCCGAGCCGGAGCAGCGCGCCCTCGAGCTCGAGCAGGTAGCGCTTGACGTGCAGCCCGCCGCCGAACCCGGTCAGCGACCCGTTCGCGCCGATCACGCGGTGGCACGGGAGAACGATTGGCAGCGGGTTCTGGCCGTTCGCGGCGCCAACCGCGCGCGCAGCGGCCGGGCCGAGCCCGAGCCTGCGCGCCTGCTCGCCGTAGCTGACCGTCTGCCCGTACGGGATCGTCGCGAGGGCGAGCCAGCAGCGGCGCTGGAACTCCGTGCCGGACAGGTCGAGCGGTAGGTCGAACGCGATCAGCTCGCCGGCGAAGTACGCCTGCAGCTGTGACGCGGCCTCGTCGAGGACCGCACAGCCGCCTTCCGTCCGCAGGCCGTTCGCCGACCAGCGGACGGAGGCGAGACCGGAGTCGGAGCCGACCAGCCCGAGCGTCCCGATCGGCGTCTCGACGGAACGGCTCGGCATCAGCCCATTGTCTCAGAGAGCCTGAACCGGAATGACGCTCGTCGATCTGGGCGTGCTGGGTGGGTGCGATGCAAGGACGCAGGGAGCCCCAATAGCCAAGGCTATTGGGGTGACCGAGGACGCGGCAGCGTGCCCGCACAGCGCGGCCAGGCGGCACAGACTTCATCCGGTTCAGGCTCTCAGTCCCGACTAGGCTGACGGCCGGATGGCACACACCGATCTCGCGCACGCGGCCGCGCTGCTCGGTGCCGCCGCCTGTGTCGTCACGCTCCTCGCCCGTCAACGCGTCTCCCTTCTCGCCGGATTCGCCGCGCTGACGCTGGCCGAGGCGGGGCTCGCCGTCGCCCTCGTGCCGAGCCACGACCTGAGCCGGCTCGTCTCGCCGCCGACGCACGCGGTCGCCCTGCTCTTCGCGCTCGCGGTCGTCGCCGGCTGCGCCGCCGCGCTCGTGCGCTACCCCGGCGCGGCCGTGATCGCGCTCCTCGTCGCGGCGCCGTTCCGCATCTCGGTCACGCTCGGCTCGACCCACGCGATGGTCCTGCTCCCGCTGTACGGAGTCCTGGCCGCCGCGTCGCTCGCGTTCCTGTGGGAGACGGCGCGCACTCCAACGGTGCGCACGATCCCGATGCCGCTTGCGCTGCCGAGCTCGGTGCTGCTCGGGCTCTACGGGATCTCGCTCCTGTGGGCGCAGGACATCCGCGCCGGCAGCGTCGAGCTCGCTGCGTTCCTCTTCCCGTTCGCGGCGCTCGTCACCATCGTCGCGCGGATGCGGCTGCCCGCCTGGGCACCGCGTGTGCTCGCGACCGTCCTCGTCGGCGAGGCGCTCGTCTTCGCGCTGTTCGGCCTCTGGGAGGAGATCGCGAAGCGCGTCTTCTTCTCGCCGTTCCTCGAGGTCTCGAACGCGTACACGACGTACTTCCGCACGAACTCGCTCTTCTACGACCCGAACATCTACGGACGGCACCTCGTGCTCGCGCTCGGGACGCTCGTCGTGCTGATGTGGCGGCGCGTCGTGCCGCTGTGGCTCGCGTCGGCCGCGGCCGTCGTCCTGTGGGCCGCGCTCTTCTTCTCCTACTCGCAGTCGAGCCTCGCCGCGCTCTTCCTCGCGTCGCTCGGGATCACACTGATCGCCGGCGACCGGCGGACGCGCGAGATCGTCGCCGTCGCGGCTGTGGCCTGCATCGTGATCGGCGGGCTGCTGGTCGTCGCGACCGGCCGCGGGCATTCGGTGCGCCGGCTGACGAGCGATCGCTCGCACCTCGTCTCCGTCACGCTGCACACGTTCAAGCGGCATCCCCTGCTCGGCGTCGGCGTCGGCTCGCAGCCCTACGCGAGCCAGACCGGCACCGGGTCTGCGCGCGCCGTCAAGAAGAACGTCTCGCATACGACGCCGCTGACGGTTGCGGCAGAGCTCGGCGTGATCGGGCTGGCGGTCTACCTCGCGTGGCTCGCCGGGGCATTACGCAACCTGCGCACGGCCTGGCGACGCGACCGGACGGTCGGGCTGGCCCTCGGGACGCTCTTCTTCGTCCTGTTCGCGCACTCCCTGTTCTACAGCGACTTCTTCGAGGATCCGGTCACCTGGGGCTCGCTCGCGGTGGCCGGCGCGCTGTCGGGCGACATCGTCCCAGTCCCGTGGCGCGATCTGCCGGCGTGGCTCGTCCGCTTCACCATGCGCCGGCGGGTGCTCGTTCCGCTCGCGATCCTCGGCGCGATCCTCCTCGCCCTGCTCGGGTATGCGCTGTCGCTGCGCTACCAGCACCGGACGCTCGGCCGGGTGCTGACCTCGATCACGAGCGCGACCGTGGTCACGCACACGGTGAAGAAGGCGAAGGTAGTGACGAAGAGCAAGGGCCCGGCGGAGACGTGCTGGAACAACTTCGGCGGCGATCCTGCGCGCACGCTCGCGCGGCCCACCGACGATCTCGGCAAGCCGGCCAAGTCCATCTGGGCGCGCGGCCTGCACGACCTGATGGAGTACCCGCCGAGCTACTGCGACGGCTACCTCTACGTGAACCTGGAGAAGGGCCGGACGGATGCGATCAACGCGTCGAACGGCCACATCGTCTGGTCGCGCAAGGCGCCGGGGTACACGGCGTCGACCCCGGCAATCGCCGGGCCGAGGCTGATCGTCAGCTCGCACGGCGGCACGGTGACCGCGTTCGATCGCGCCGACGGACAGACCCTTTGGCAGCTGCGAACCGGTGTGCCTGTCGAGTCGTCGCCGGTCGTCGTGAACAACACCGTCTACGTCGGCTCGTCGACGGGCGACCTCTATGCGCTGAACGTCGTCAGCGGCAAGCCGCGCTGGGTGTACGACACCGGCGGCCGCATCAGCTCGAGCCCGTCGGTCTTTCGCGGCCGCGTGTGCATCACCACCTACAGCGGGTTGATCACGTGCCTGTACGCCGGTAACGGCAACCGCATCTGGGCCGACCTCGTGCGCCGCGACTTCTTCCAGTACGACAGCTTCTACGCCAGCGCGTCGTCGGACGGGCGACGCATCTTCACGGCGTCGCGCGCCGGGCAGGTGCTCGGCATCAACGCGGCGAACGGAAATCGCATCTGGACCTACCGGCTCGGCACAACCGTCTACGGGACGCCTTCGGTGGCGAACGGGCGCGTGTTCGTCGGTGACTTCAACGGCGACCTGAACGCATTCCGCTCGACGACGGGGCACCTGCTCTGGCGCACGCACGTTCCCGGGGAGATCCTCGCCCCGTCGCTCGTCGTCGGGAACCTCGTCTTCTTCTCGACGTTGAGCGGCAACACGTACGCGGCCAACACGCTCGACGGCAAGATCGTGTGGCACATCTCCGCCGGCAAGTATGCGCCGGGGATCGCGACGAACCGGCACTACTACCTCTCGCTCAACGGTCTCCTCGCCGCGTTCTCCGGATCGAAGAAGTGACCCGCTACCTCGAGCGCGAGCAGGCGTGGCTCGTCGTCGGCGTGCTCGTGCTCGTCGTCGCGCTGAATGTCTCGACGCTCGGGTCGGGTGCGTGGGCGTTCCGGCCGGGCGCAGTGCACGCGACGGGCCTGTTCGCGCCGCTCGTGCGCGCGGCGCACGAGCGCTGGGATCTCGGGTTGATGCGGTCGGCGGCGATGCTCGGCGGCGTCGTCACCGCGGCGCTCGGCTGTCTCGTGCTCGCCTTCGGACGGCTGCGGCTCCCGCTTGCCATCACGGGCGCGGTCGTCGTCGCCTGCCTGGTGCTTCTCCCCGCCGTCGCGCTGCAGGCTGGCCTCCGCCAGTCGAGCGCTCCGTGGTTCTTCACGAACGACTCGACCTACCAGATCGAGCTCGCGGGCAAGCTGATCCGGAACGGCCACTCACCGTACGGCTACGACTACGCGAAGACCGGGCTCGCGCGCTGGTACAGCCTCGACGGCACGGTCGCACCGGCGGGCAAGGCACGTCAGGTCGCGCTGAAGCACTTCGCGTACTTCCCGGGCAGCGCGCTCTCGGCCGCGGTCTGGGGCGTGCTCCCGAAGCCGCTCTCCGACTATCGCCTGCTCGTCGTGCTCTGCGCGCTTGCGCTCCTGCCCGCGGCGTTCGTCTTCCCCGGCCCGCCGGGGGCGCGGCTCGCGCTCGGCCTCGCGCTCGCCGCCAACCCGCTGATCGTGCAGGCGGCCTGGTTCGGCACCGCCGACGCGCCGAGCCTGCTGCTCGTCGTGCTCGCCTTCGGGCTGATCGCCCGGCGGCGAGCGGTTGAAGCGGCCGTGCTGCTCGGCGCGGCGGTGCTGTTCAAGCAGTTCGCGCTCGTCGCGCTCCCGTTCGCGGCGCTGATGATCACGCACGTCGGCGGGCGGCTCCGGCCTGCGGCAGCTGCGTGCATCGCGGTCTTCGTCGCGGGTCTCCTGCCGTTCCTCGTCACACACCCGCATGCGCTCTGGTCGGACACGATCACCTACGGCACGAGCACGTACCGCATCATCGGCTACGGGCTCGCCGGTCTGTTGCTGCGCGCGCACGTGCTGAAGAGCCGGACCGGCTCGTACCCGTTCCTGCCGATCGCGATCGTGATCTGGCTGCCGCTCACCGTGTGGCTGGCGCTCGTGCAACGGCGCGCGCAGACATTATGGGTCGGCGCGGCCGGCTTCGCGGTGTCGGTGTTCGTGCTGCTCTTCCTCGCGCGTGTCTTCCAGACGTCGTACCTCGTCTGGCCGCTCGACGGCGCGCTCGTCGCGCTGCTGCTCAGCGCCGGGGGCTCACGAGCACGACCGCGCGCGCTGCATGCCCCCGCTCCGACACGGTGAGCACGTGCCGGCCCGCCTTGCCGGCCTTCAGCACGAGCAGCCCGGGCTTCGCCGTGCCCGTCGCGCCACGGTAGTGCCAGCGCACCGACCGCGCATCGGAGTCGACGTTCACGCCGAACTTCGTTCCGGCCTTCGCGTGGATGCGCGTCCGCGCCAGCCGGACGTAGCGGATCCGCACCGCGACCGTCGCCCGTGAGACGTTGCCGGCGAGGTCGGTCGCGACGAGCGTAACGCGGTACGTGCCCGCCGGCAGGGGCTTGTTCTTCACGGTGCCGGGCCAGTAGAGCGAGCGGGTGAGCGGCGCACCGCGACCTTTCACGACGACCGTGCCCTCGACGAGGACGTTCACCTTCGCGTGCTCGCTGAGGCGATACGCGAGCGCCGTGCGATCGGCGCGATGGTCGCCGTCCGGAGAGATCACCGCGGGCGTGGCCGTGACCTTGCTGACCCTCGGCGGCACCGTGTCGACGACCGTCGAGGTCGGCAGCTGGATCGAACGGTGCTCGCCGCTCAGCAGCACGCGGAAGTGGTACGTCCCATCCGGGACGAGCTTGCCCGCGTTGTCGCGGCCGTTCCACGTGAAGTGCAGATGGCCGCGGCGGAACCGCCGCCCGTGAGTCAGCGTCCGCACCACTTTGCTGCCGGCGGTGACGGTCAGCGTCAGGCTGCCCGTCTTCACGAGCCGGAACTTGATCGTCGCGACGCGCTGGGCGCAGTGGCAGACCGGCGAGAACGTCGGCGCGATCTCAGGGCCCGCCACGGGGTTCGTCTCGAGCTTCAGCGTCTCGATGCGCCCGAACGCGAGCGCAGTGGCCGCGAGCAGGACCAGTGTGAACCCGAGCACGAACCAGCGCGTCGACACGCGCGGATTCTAGAGCTCAGGTGTCAGCCGGTACGGATTCTCGGGTCGATCACGCCGTAGAGGATGTCGACGATCAGGTTCGCGACGATCACGCAGGTCGTCGCGAAGACGATCACGCCGGTGATCATCGGCAGGTCGTCGTTGTTGTAGGCGTTGATGATCTCGTGGCCGAGGCCGGGCAGGTTGAAGATGCCCTCGGTGAAGATCGCGCCGCCGAGCGCGAGCCCGATGTCCATGCCGAAGATCGTGATGATCGGCAGCATGCTGTTGCGCAGGACGTGCTGCACCATCACCCGGCGCTCGCTCGCTCCTTTCGCGCGCGCCGTTCGCACGTAGTCCTCGCTCATCGTCTCCATGACGTTCGCGCGAACGAGGCGCACGTAGAGCGCCATGTAGAGGATCATGAAGGTGGCCCAGGGCAGGATCAGGTGATACGCCCACTGCACCGGTCCCTCGCAGATCGCACCCGGTGTGCCCGGGAAGAAGTTGCAGTAGCCGTCGATCGGCGTGAGGTGCAGCCGGTAGCCGACGAAGTAGGAGAGGATCAGCCCGATCCAGACCGGGTGGGCGGAGATCCCGACGAGGACGAACGTCATCGACAGCCGGTCGCCGAGCGAGCGCGGCCGCAGGGCCGACAGGATCCCGATCGGGATCGCAAGCGACAGCCAGATGACCGCTGCACCGAGGACGAGCGACGCGGTCACCGGAGCGTCCTGCCCGATCAGGTAGTCGACGCTCTGCCGGTTCACGAACGAGCGGCCGAGCGACCCGTGCAACACGAGATTCTTCAGGAAGTAGAGGTACTGAAGCCAGATCGGCCGGTCGAGATGGAGGAAGTGGCGTACGCGCGCGACGTCCGCGGGGGTCGCCGCCTTGCCGGCTGCGAGCTTCGCCGGGTCGGCCGGGATCACCCAGAAGATCAGGTACGTCACGACCGTGGCGACCAGGAACAGGAAGATCGCCCAGAAGATCCGCTTGACGATGAACCTCGCCATCTCGACTCACCTCTCTGAGCTTCAGCCGGAGGGGCGTCTGCGGCCGCCCCTCCGGCATCCGGCTCACTCGTGGTCCGTGGCCGCTACCCCACCGACAGGGCGTTGAAGTAGGGCTCCCCTAGGTACGAGCTGTAGATCCAGTTCTTCACTCGGGACGAGACGAAGTACCGGTTGTTCGCGACGTAGTACGGAACCCACGGCGCGTACTTGGACATGATCTCCTGGTCCAGCTTCGCGTAGGCGTTGGCGCGTGCGGTGCCGCTGAGCGCCGCTGCCGCATCCATCTGCTTGTCCAGGGCCGGGCTGTTCAGATACGAGATGTTGACGTTGTTCGCCGCCTGGATCGAGCGGCCGTCGAGCAGCACGTTGATGTAGTCGAACGGATCGAAGTAGTCGGCGCACCAGCCGGCGGAGCCGATGTTGTACGTCGTGCCCCTCGCTCCGATCGTGTTGTAGTACGACGTCGCCGGCAGCAGAACGTCGTTCGTCTTGAGGCCGGCCTGCTTGAGGTTGAACTCGATGATCTGCGCCCGGTTGATCGACGTCGGCGTGTTCGTGTGGACGACGTTCACGGTCGCCGCACTGCCGATCGCCGAGCCACCGACGGACTTCGCCTTCGCAACGTCTGCACCCTTGAGCGCGTAGATGTTGTACGGCTTGTAGCCCGGGATGCCCGGCACGAGGATCTGGTCGGAGCGCTTGCCGGCGTAGGCGCCGGAGATGCGGAGCAACGCCGGCCGGTCGATCGCGTAGTTGACCGCTTTGCGAAGCGCCACGTTGTCGAACGGTGGCCGCGCCGTGTTCAACGACAGGTACGTGATGCACGACGTCGAGCCGACGAAGAAGCGGCTCTTGTTGACCCCGTACTGCTGGCCGAGACCGGCAGCGGCCGTCGCCGGGACGGTGCCGATGTCGAGATCGACCTGGTTCGCCTTCGTCTCGAGCAGCGCCTGGTTCTGATCGACGTCGGGCGTGAACTGGATCTCGTCCGGGTTGGCCGGGCGGGAGCCCTTGTAGTACGGGTTCCGCTTGAGGATCGTCGAGCGCCCCGGCACGCGAGTCGCGATGTAGTACGGGCCGGCCGAGGGATAGGTGTTCAGGCCTGAGCTCGAGTACGGCGTGTCCGGCTTGACGGCCGCGAACCACTGCATGCTCAGGTACGAGACGAAGGTCGGGTTCGGCTTCGTCAGGTGGAAGGTGAGCGTCAGGCCGTTCGCCGTGATGCCGGAGATGTGCTGGGCCTTGCCGTTCAGGAACGCGTCAGCACCGACGATCACGTTCTGGAACTGATCGTTGACGCCGAGCGGCGAGCCCATCTTCGGGCTCAGGTTCCGCTCCCACGCGCGCTGCCACGCCGCGGCGGTGACGGGCGTCCCGTCGCTGAACTTGAGTCCCGGGCGAATGTGGAACGTGTACGTCTTCCCGTCCTTCGAGATGGTCGGGAACGCCGTCGCGCCTTCCGGATACAGCTGGCTGCCTGCCGCCCCAGCCTTCTCCGGGAAGTTCACGAGCAGCATCGACGTCGCGTAGAGGAACGCCCAGTCGTCGGCGCGGTACGCGAGGCCCGGGTCGACGAAGTCGAAGTCGGCACTGTTCTCGACGAGCCGCAGCGTGCCTCCCTTGAGCGCTTCCGCCGAGCCCGGCTTCTTGGTCGCCGACGCTGCGCCGCCGACGGTGAGCGCCGCAACGAGCAGCGTCACTCCGACGACGAGCATGAAGAGCGATAGGACCTGCTTCCTGCGCATGTGTCTCCTTCCGAATGGTCGGTCAGGCGAGAAGACGCAGGCGTTCACGAAAAGTCGGGGCCCATCACGAGACGCGATGGCGTCTGACGCGGCAACGCATAACTCGAATCGGGTCCGCGCGGCGGCGACCATCGCCGCGCTCGTGCACAGGGACTTGCCGTGGCTGGCTGGAGACCGCCGGCGAGGGAAGAGGGTCGCCGGCGGGCTCCCGAGAGCCAGCACTGTCACCGCGGTCCACACTCGCGGACGCGATACACGTCGCGCAACGCGAGTTGGAGATAGCGGTTAGTTCGAACCGTTATCGCCGCGACGGTGTGCTTCGGCTCGCGCGGCTTCGACGAAGCGCGCGATCGAGCCGGTCAACTGCCGGTGGCGATGCCACGCGATCCCCACGATGCGCGGCGGCAGCCGCGACTCGATCGGAACGGCGACGAGCTCACCTTCGTAGTCCTCGAGCGCGAGCGACGGGATGAGCCCGCAGCCCATTCCGGCTTCGACGAGCACGCGCACGGAGCGATAGTCGTTCATGCGCAAAGTGATCCGCGGGATCACACCGGCAGCGAGGATCGCATCCTCCGCCAGCCGGATGCTTCGAGGCGTGATCAGCGAGGTCGAGAGCGCGACGCGATCGAGGGAGATCAGCGGAACGCCGCCGAGCCGCTCGAGGTTGAGCTCACGCTCGCGCGCGAGCGGATGGTCCTTGCGCATGAGCAGGTACCAGGGGTCTTCGAGGATCTGGACGGTCGCGAGCTCCTCCGAGTCGATCGGCAACAGAACGAACGCGACGTCGAGCTCGCCGCCTTCGACCAGCTGCGCGAGCGTCTCGATCGCCGCATCCTCGTACAGCATCAGCCGCAGCGGATCGGGCGGGCGCGAGAGCGTCCGCATGATGCCGGGGAGCAACGTGTGCGACGCGGTCTGGAACGTGCCGGCCCGAAGCACACCGGTCTGGCCGTTCCGAACGGCCTGCAGGTCGGCGCGCGCCGCCTGGACGCGCGCGGTGATCGCCATCGCGTGCTCCAGCAGCAGACGCCCTTCCTCGGTCAGCTCGACGCCCCGCGATCCGCGCAGCCGCGAGAAGAGCCGCACGCCGACGATGCGCTCGAGCGCCGTTACCTGGCCGCTGATCGCGGACTGCGTGTAGCCGAGGCTCTCCGCCGCCGCGCTGAAGGATTTCTCGCGCGCGACCGCCTCCAGCGCCGCGAGATGCCGTAACTCGACCCCGTGCCACGAGCCAGCCGACCTCTCCATGTGCGCTTAGACGCTAGATCTGCGAGTTCGGCTGTTCCGGCGACGAAATTCGTCCGGAAGAGTTTGCGGGGATCTCGTTAAGCGTCGGGCTCGTAGAACGCGCACGCCGGGTCGTGCTCTGCCGCGAGCAACAGGAGCAGCTGGTGGAACGTCCGCAGCTGGTCTGCGTCGAGCGGTGCGAAGAACTCTGCTTCGAGCTTCTTGACGATCCCGCGCAGCCGCTGGAGCTCCTTCGTGCCGGCCGGGGTGATCGTGACCACGTGGCGGCGGCGGTCCTGCGGGTCGCGCCGGCGCGTCACGAACCCGCGCTCCTCGAGCGAGTCGAGCAGGGCGACGACGCGGCTCGGGTCGACCGAGAGCATCTCGGCGATCCGCGCCTGCGCCTCCCCGCGCCCTTCGGCGACCAGGGCGAGGAGGCTGAAGTCGTACATCGCGAAGCCGGCGGTCTCGGCCTCGTCGAGCAGCCGTGACTTGATGCCGAAGCCGAGCCGGGCGAGCAGGAACATCGGCCTCGCGGCCACTTCCTTCGCGACGCGGTGGACGAGCGGCGCCGAGGTGGAGACAGGCGTGGTCATCGTCGATTCAGTGTAGCGCGCAACGCTTAATGTCTGATATGGTTGCTTTGTTCAACGATTTAGGGGAGCAAGATATGAGTGCACTAACCATTTCACATGCGGCGGCCGGAGACCAGGACAGGCGGCGCTGGTTCGCCCTCGGCCTGATCGTGGCCGCTCAGTTCATGGTTGTCCTGGACGTGGCGATCGTGAACGTCGCCCTACCGTCGATCCGGACCGACCTCCACTTCTCGCAGGAGAGCCTGCAGTGGGTGATCACCGCCTACTCGATCCTCTTCGGCGGCGTCCTGATGCTGGGCGGCCGCCTCAGTGACCTGCTCGGCCGGCGGCGCCTCTTCGTCGCAGGGCTGCTGCTCTTCACGGTCAGCTCGCTGCTCGACGGCCTCGCCTGGTCGGAAGGCTCGCTGATCGCCTTCCGGTCCGCGCAGGGCCTCGGCGCAGCGCTGCTCTCGCCTGCTGCCCTGTCGATCCTGACGACGACGTTCACCGAGGGCCGCGAGCGGAACCTTGCGCTCGGCATCTGGGGCGCCGCGTCCGGCAGCGGCGGCGCGGCCGGCGTGCTGCTCGGCGGCGCGCTGACGACGGCACTCAGCTGGTCGTGGATCTTCTTCATCAACGTCCCCGTGGGAATCCTCGTGATGACGCTGACGCCGTTCCTGCTGCGCGAGAGCCGCGCCGACCTGCAGCACCGGCACTTCGACTTCGCCGGTGCGGCGACGGTGACGAGCGGCTTGATGGTGCTCGTCTACGCGCTGACCCGCGCGGCGCAGCACGGCTGGGGCACCTGGGAGACCGCGGGGCTGCTCGCCGCCGCCACCGCGCTCGTCGGCTCGTTCTTCGCGATCGAGGCGCGCTCGAAGGCGCCGCTCCTGCCGCTGCGGATCTTCCGCCTGCGGACGCTGTCCGCGTCGAACGTGAGCGGTCTGCTGATGGGCGGCGCGATCTTCGCGCAGTTCTTCCTGCTGACGCTGTACATGCAGGAGGTTCTGCACTACTCCGCGCTGAAGACCGGCGTCGCGTACATCGGCCTGACCCTAACGATCGTCGCGTTCTCGGCGGTCGCGCAGGCGGCCGCGACGCGCTTCGGCGTGCGACCCGTCCTGCCGCTCGGGCTCGCGCTGTCGACGGCCGCGCTCGTGCTCTACGCGCAGCTGCCGGTGCACGGGCACTACTTCGCGAACCTCTTCCCCGCGTTCATCCTGAGCGGTCTCGGGCTCGCGCTCGCGTTCGTGCCGATGTCGATCGGCGCGCTCACGGGTGTCACCCAGACCGACGCCGGAGTCGCGTCGGGGTTGATCAACACGTCGCAGCAGATCGGCGGCGCGATCGGCGTCGCGATCGTCACGACGATCGCGACCACGGTGACCTCGCACTACGTCTCCGCGCATCCCGGAACGAACACGTTCAGCGGCGCCGCGCTCACGCACGGCTTCGAGATTGCGTTCTACGTGCTCGCGG
This sequence comes from Gaiellaceae bacterium, assembly GCA_035651895.1. Lineage (GTDB taxonomy): Bacteria > Actinomycetota > Thermoleophilia > Gaiellales > Gaiellaceae > PALSA-600. The sequence goes on along the minus strand of DASREW010000019.1, from coordinate 6,949 downwards.
CGATCGCCGGCGCAGGTGCCGTGCTCGCAGCGGTCATGCTCGAGTCGAGGCAGACCGAAGTGGAAGCAGAGGTCGTGCCCGAGACGTACGAGCTGGAGGCGGCATGAGCCGCGTCGACGACCTCCGCCTCGAGCTGACCGGGCTCGTCTACGTCCGCGCCCTGCTCGAGAGCACGGGCGCGACGCCCGAGGAGCTCTCGTCGCATGCCGACGCGATCGAGCGCGTTCGCAACGAGCTCACAGCGAGTGAGGGCCGCAGTCCGCGGCCCTCACTCGCGTACTAGAGAAACACCGCGTAGTCCTCGAGCTGCTTCTTGGTCAGATCGGGGACGGTCGCATCCTCGGCCGGGTAGCCGACCGGGATCAGGAGGGACGGCCGCTCGTTCTCCGGGCGGCCGAGGATCTCTTTGAGGAAACCCATCGGCGACGGCGCGTGCGTCAGCGTCGCGAGCCCCGCGAGGTGGAGCGCGGTGATCAGGAAGCCGACGGCGATGCCGACCGACTCGCGCACGTAGTAGTGCTTGTGCTTCTCGCCGTTCTCCCAGCGCCACGCCTGCTCGAAGACGGCGATCACGTATGGCGCGTCGGTGAGATGGGGCTTCGACGCGTTCGTCCCGATCGGCTCGATCGCCCGCAGGTACTGGTCGCTCGCGCGCTCCGCGTAGAGCAGGCGTTCCTCGTGCTCGGCGCCCTCCCGGATCTGCCGCTTGAGCTCCGGGTCCGAGACGACGACGAACGTCCACGGCTGCTGATTCGCGCCGGAAGGCGCCGAGCCGGCGACACGCAGGGCGTCCTCGATCAGCTCGCACGGCACGGGATCCGGGGCGAAGTGCCGGATCGAACGCCTGCTCCGCATCTCTTCGAGATGCGCCCGCGACCGGGCACGCGCGAGCGCCTCGATCATCAGCCGACGCCCAGCGCCGCCAGAAAGACCAGCACGAGCGTTGTCGCGGCGAGCGCCCCGTGCAGCCCGACGACGGCGACGGGGAACCGCTGTTCCGCCGGGGCGACGTCACGCTGCTGCCGCTGCCTGATCCAGATGCCGAGCATCGAGAAGCCGATCATCGCAACGACGAGCAGGAGGACGAACGCGATCCACGCGAGCGCGTTCGAGCCGGTCGCGACGAAGACGATCCAGAGCACGAGCCCTGTCGCCGCAAGCGCGAAGTGGCTGAGGATGAACGCGGGCCGAATCCGTCCGCCCTCGCGCTGCCGCATGCCACCGTTCTTGAGCCAGATCGCGAGCAGCACGAAGCCGCCGCCTGCCGTAAGCACCCACGTGATCAATGCAGCCCAGTTCATGTCACTCCTCCTCGACCCGCATTCGATGGATGAAAACGACCGCACCGCCGTACCAGCCGCCCGTCGTGAGCGCCGCGAAGCCGGCGAGCGCCAGCACGAGGCCGCCCGTCGTCACGTCACCGTCGCGGTAGCCCGGCCACTGCAGCACCGCGGCGACGCCGTAGAGGCACACGGCCGTGACCATGGCGCTGAGGTGGATCGTCGCGGTCCGCCAGCGCGGCGTTCCCCACTCGATCCGCACCCAGTCCGCGAAGCCCGTCGTCGCCGCCGGCACCGCCGCGGCGAGCCCTCCGATCAGCGCGAGCCAGGCGGCCGGCCCGAGCTTGCCCTCCGCGACGCCGAGCTTCCCGAGCAGCGACAGGCCGCTCGCGAGCGAGAGCATGCCGATGACCGCATCGGTGAGCGGCGGATGTGCCGGATGGCCCGGCGGCCCGTGCAGCAGGCGTTCGAAGAGCCTCACATGCTCTATATACCATTAATCGATATTTACAACGAGATGCGCACGCGACAGGCGGAGTGGTCGCCGAGGCAGTCGCGCGTCTCGCATTCAACCCGCCGGACCTCGCCGCCGGCCAGCGCGCGCCGGACGAGACCGGCCCACATCCCCCGGTCGATGTCGACCGCTTCGGGATGCTCGCGCACGAGCGGCCGCAGCGGACAGGTCGGCGTCGCGATGACGGCGCCGTGCTCGTCGGCCTGCTCGATCGTCGCCTGATACCCGAGCTCGCCGACGGCTCTGCACACAGCGTCGAATGCCTTGCGCGGTGATGCGGCGGGGCGGAGCTTCGCCGCGGCGGCGAGCTCGCCGGCGAACCGCTCCCCCACCTCGTGCAGCCGCTGCGCGCGGCCGCGCGCCGGGAGCTGCTCGAGCAGCAGGCCGAGCAGGGTCTCGTAACGGCGGCGGGGGAACTCGATCGACTCGAGCGACGGCACGACGGAGTACGTCTTCGCCGGCCGTCCGGCCCCTGGGCCGCTCCGCCCGGTGCGCCGTTCGTACGCCGCGGTCAGCAGGCCCGACTCGACGAGGCGCTCGAGGCGTGCGCGAGCGACGTTTCGGTGAACACCCGCTGCGGACGCGAGCTCGTCTGCCGTCAGGGGACGTCTGCTGCGCCGCGCCACCAGAAGTGCTTCGCGGAGCTCCGGGTCGCCGACCGCTTCGAGCTCATCCATCTCTAAGTCCACGCTAGCAGGGTTTAGAATCGTTCCCGTGAGCTCGACCGAGGACGAGCGCGAGGACGACGAGGTGGAGCAAGGCGGCGAGACCTCCTGCTACGCCCATCTCGTCTGCGAGGAGTGCGGCGCGCTGCTCGACGGCGGCGGCCATCGCGAAGGCTGCTCGCAGGCCGCCTGAGGCGCTGCTTCGCTGCACGATGCGTCGTCGAACCTCGCGGCGGCAATACTCCTTGCAGGATGTCCGAGAACACGATGGCGACCCAGACCGCGATCCGGGCGGCGGCCTTTCGCAGCGCACTCCGCTCGTTTCTCCGCACGAGCGAGCAGATCGCACGCAACAACGGGCTGACGCCGCAGCGCTATCTGCTGCTGCTGATGATCAAGGGGGCGCCCGACGGAAGCGAGCGCGCAACGATCGGCGAGCTCGTCGACCGGCTCGAGCTGGCACAGAGCACCGTGACGGAGCTCGTTCAGCGGGCGGAGGACGTCGGGCTCGTCAAGCGCGAGCGCTCGAAGGACGATGCGCGCATCGACTACCTGCGGCTCACCGCCGAAGGCGAGCGCCGGCTGACGGCGAGCGCCGGGGAGTTCGCGAACGAGCGCCACCGGCTCTACGGCATCCTCGACGAGCTCGAGCGGGACTGACGCGAAGGCTTCTCAACGCTCGTGCCCGAGGCCGCACCCGGACACGAGCGTTGGCACTCGACGGTCACCCCTCAGTCGCACGTAGCAACGCCGGCGACTGCCCGCCGAGCCTGCCGGCCTGACGGCCGCAGCCACGGTTGCAGGAAATCCGCGATCTGCTTGGCGGTGGCTCCACCGGGGAGCCGGCCGCGAACGACGTGCTCGTCGACGACGATCAGAGTGGGGATCGCGTGGATACGGAACCGCTCGGCGAGATCCGGGCGCGCATCGACGTCGACGGGCACGATCTGGAAGGTGTCGTGATTCGAACGGCGCTGCAGCACCTGGGCGAGCCGTGCCCGGAGCTGCCGGCATTCGCCCGAGCGCTTCGATTCGAAGACGAGGAGCTTCGGCATCGCTACGGCCTGCACTCCTGGAACGACTCGCGCAGGTTGCGCTCGAGGAGCACGATCGTCTCCGCGTCGTTCGCGACGGCGTGGCAGAAGCGGTCGTTCCCGCAGCGCCTCACGTACGGGTCTTCGAGGATCTCCTGCAGCCGCCGTCCGTGCCTGTGCTCGCGTGCGATGTAGCTCCGCACGCGCGCCTCGCGGAATGGGCGCCGGCCGAGAAACGAATACGCGCCGAACATCGTGCATTTCTCCTTCGGTGTACGATTAGTTCGTTATACGATATATCCTCCTCGCACGGTGGTGAAACCTCAAGCGGCCGCACGAGCCTGCCGATGGGACAGCCCATGGCGATGAGTGCGGCAGGCGGCGCGCGGCTGATGCGCACGAGCTTCGACGTCGTGCGCAGCGACTACGGACTGCTTGCGTTCCCGTTCGTCTCGATGGTGTGTCTCGCGCTCGTCGGCGGCTTCTGGCTTCTGCAGTGCGCGTACCTCGCCTCGGTCGGCGCGGCGGGCGTGCTGTACGTGCCGCTCGTCGTCGTCGCGCTCTACTCGCTCACGGCGATCGGGATCTTCTTCAACGTCGCCCTCGCCGGCGCCGCTGCACAGGCCGTCGACGGGAGCGAGGCGTCCTTCGGCGGCGGAATCGACATCGCGCTCGGCCGCCTCGGCGCGATCGCAGGCTGGGCCGCGTATTCGCTCACGGTCTCCGTCGGGCTCGGCCTGCTCGAGAGCTTCAGGCTGACGCGCTGGCTCGGTAAGGCGGCCGAGGTCGCGTGGAGCTTCGCGACGATCTTCGTCGTGCCGCTGATCGCAGTCGAGAACCTGGACGCATCGACCGCTCGCCAGCGCTCGTTCGCGCTCGCCAGGCAGAACTGGCAGGCGGAGTCGGGCGGCCTGGTCGCGCTCCGGCTCGTCTGGCTCGTCCCGGGCGTGCTGATCTACCTCGACGCGAAGCTCCTCGTAGGCGGCCACGCGCACTCGAGCCCGGCGCGCGCGTTCCTCGGCCTGATGCTGCTCGTCGGCTTCGGCTGCGCGGTCGCGGTCGGGGTCGTCCGCCAGGTGTTCGCCGTCTCGCTCTTCCGGCAGAACGACCACACACCCGTCGCGCCCTGAGCGGCCGGCGGCACCTACCCTCGCAACGGCACAATCAGTTCCTTCGACGGCGTTCGGCCGTTCGAAAGGAGAGAGATGTCGACACCCGCGAGCCCGCTGCTCTCGCCGACGCAGCTGGCGACACTCGCCGAGATCGGTGACGCTCGGTCAGCTCCGGTCGGCGAGACGCTCTACCGCGTCGGCGATCGCACCTATCCGTTCATCGCGATCGTCGAGGGGGAGGTCGCGATCATCGACGCCGCCGGCAACGAGCTCGTCCGGCACGGCGCGGCCGGGTTCCTCGGCGAGCTGAACCTTCTCTCGGGCCAAACCGTCTTCGTCACCGCGCTCGTGACGAAGCGGCTGCGCTACATCGCCGTCGAACGCGACGTGCTGCGCTCGCTGCTGTTCGAAGACGGGCCGCTGAGCGACCTTCTGCTGTCGACGTTCATCGAGCGCCGCGAGGCCCTGCAGCGAGTGCACGGCATCGGGCTCGAGATCATCGGCCCGCGCGGGTCCGAGCAGACGATGCGGATGGTCGAGTTCGCACGGGCGAACCGGCTGCCGTACTCCTGGCAGGAGGCGCTGCCGCCCGGCGGCGCCTCGCCGCTCGTGCGCCTCCCGGGCGGTCTCGAGCTGAGCGCGCCCACCACCGGCCAGGTTCTTCGCTCGCTCGGGATCGGCCTCGAGCTCGCACCCCGTGAGGAGGTCGACCTCCTGGTCGTCGGCGCCGGGCCGGCCGGGCTCGCTGCTGCGGTCTACGGCGCATCGGAAGGGCTCGACACGCTCGTCGTCGAGAGCACGGCGCTGGGTGGACAGGCCGGCTCGTCGCGCCGCATCGAGAACTATCTCGGCTTCCCCGCCGGCATCAGCGGGTCCGAGCTCACGAGCCGCGCGGTCACGCAGGCGCGGAAGTTCGGCGCCCGCACCGCCACGCCGTATCGCGCCCTCTCGCTCGAGGCGGGCAACGGCCGGCATCTCGTGCGGCTCGAGGACGAGCGCGAGATCGCCGCCCGCGCCGTGATCCTCGCGACGGGCGCGCAGTACCGCCGCCTCCCGGTCGACCGCCTCGAGGAGTTCGAGGGATACACCGTCTTCTACTCGGCCGGCCCGCCGGAAGCGCAACTGTGCGGCGGCGCGCGCGTTGCGGTCGTCGGCGGCGGCAACTCCGCGGGCCAGGCGGCGGTGTGGCTCACCCGCGGCGGCGCGCTCGTCACGCTCCTCCATCGTCGCGCCGATCTCGGCGAGACGATGTCCGCCTACCTGATCCAGGAGCTCGAGCACGCCGGCGTCGCCGTTCGCGACCGCAGCGAGATCGCGGAGCTCCACGGCGAGGACGGCCGGCTCGACGCGGTCACGCTGACCGACGGCGAGCAGCTCCCGTTCTCGTTCCTGTTCCTCTTCCTCGGCGCGAAGCCTTGCACCGACTGGCTCGACGACAGCGTCGCGCGCGACGCCGACGGCTTCATCCTCACCGGGCAACCTGCCGGCGGCGACTACCTGCTGCAGACGGACGTCCCAGGTGTGTTCGCTGCGGGCGACGTCCGCTCGGCCTCGGTCAAGCGCTGCGCGACCGCGGTCGGCGAGGGATCGATGGCCGTCCAGCTCGTCCACGCACATCTCAACTCCGCCACCGTGAAGGGAGCGCAATGAGCGCCGCCGTCTGCACCCACCTCGACCAGATCGCGATCCAGGAGCTGCCCGATGCCGTCGACGGCTGCGAAGACTGCCTTCGCTCGGGCGGGAAGTGGCTCCATCTCCGGATCTGCCTGACCTGCGGTCACGTCGGCTGCTGCGACGACTCGCCGAACCGGCACGCGACTGCGCACCAGCACGCGGCCGGGCACGCGATCATCCGCTCGCTCGAGCCCGGCGAGGACTGGTGCTGGTGCTACCTCGACGAGGTCGCCTTCGTCGTCGACGGCGTGACGGGCCACACGCGCATCCCGCCGTCCCCGCTCGGAGGCTGACGGCAGCCGCCGCGGCTCTGCGACGATGGCGGCTTCGTGACCGTCCCCGGCTCGCCCGCCCTGACGTCGTCGCAGTTCGAGCTTCTCGCCTCGATCGGCGACCGCCGGACCGCGCGCGTGGGCGACACGCTCTTCCGCGTCGGTGACAGGCGCTACCCGTTCATCGCAATCGTCGAGGGTGAGGTCGCCATCCTCGACCCGGCCGGCAACGAGCTCGTGCGTCACGGAACCGCGGCCTTCCTCGGCGAGCTGAACCTGCTCTCGGGCCAGACCGTCTTCCTCACCGCCGTCGTGACGAAGCCGCTCGAGTACATCGCCGTCGAGCGCGACGACCTGCGACCCCTGCTGTTCGAGGACGGGGCGTTGAGCGACCTCCT
>DASREW010000018.1:0-45751 GCA_035651895.1 Gaiellaceae bacterium | reverse complement strand
GCAGCCCACGTCACCGAGGGCATCTACGCGGACACGTGGGCGGGGCGCACGGTGGTGTTCCGGCAGTTCGCGTGCACGGGCGGGACGCTGTCGGTCACGCTCGGGAGCGACGAGCGCCTCTTCCCCGGCGCGCAGGAGGTCGAGGCGTTCGCGGGCGGCCGGCTCGTTTCGAGCGTCGAGGTCGGCCCGTCGCGCGAGCGGATCATGCGCGTGCCGCTCGTCCGCGGGCAGCACGGCGCGTGCACGGTTCGCTTCGTCGTCCCCCGCACGCGCGTCCCGGCCAGGGTCGAGCCGGGCAACGCGGACACGCGTCACCTGGGCATCCGCTTCGTGGGGTTCCGCGTCTCGTGAGGATCGCCTTCGACGTCAGCCCGCTCTCCCACGAGCCGACCGGGATCGGCAACTACATCCGCGGCTCGCTCGCCGGGCTCGCCGAGGTCGCCCGGCCGCGCGGCCACGAGCTCGTCGCGTTCGCGCCGACCTCGCCGGCGGGCCGCCGGGTCATCCCGGAGGCGCTCGCGGGGATCGACGTCGAGTTGCGGCTGGTGACGCTTCCCGGCGCGCACGGCTGGCGGACCGCTTGGTCGCGGCTCGGCCGGCCGGCGGCGGAACGGTGGCTCGGCAAGTTCGACGTGCTGCACTTCTCGGACTGGATGTACCCGCCGCAGCGTGCGGGCGTGCGCGCGACCACGATCCACGACATCGTCCCGCACCATCACCCGCAGTGGACGACTGCGCGCACCCGCGCCATGCACGGGCGCAAGTACGCGAACGCCGCGCGAACGTGCGACGTGATCTTCGCCAACTCCGCGTACACGGCCGGCGACTTCAGCAAAGCGTTCGCGTTCCCGCGTGAGCAGATTCTCGTCGCGCACCCGGGGATCGGAGCGGAGTTCTCGGCCGACGGCGAGCGCGCCGACCTCGACGCTCCGTACATCCTCACGGTCGCGACGCTCGAGCCGCGGAAGAACCTCGGCACGCTCGTCGAGGCGTTCGCGCAGGTCGGCGAACCGGGCCTCTCGCTCGCCGTGGTCGGCGGAGCCGGCTGGGGCGAGCAGCCGCAACTCGACCGGCCCGGCGTGGTCCGGCTCGGCCGCGTGACCGACGAGGAGCTCGCGCGGCTCTACCGCGGCGCGGCCGTCGTCGTCTACCCGTCGCGGTTCGAAGGGTTCGGCATGCCGATCACCGAGGCGATGGCGTCGGGTGCTCCCGTCGTCGCCTCGTCGCACCCGTCGCTCGACGAGGCGGCCGGCGACGCTGCCGTGCGGGCCGACCCGGACAGCGCCGGCGCAATCGCGGCCGCGATCCGCGAGGCGCTCGCCCGCGCCGACGAGCTGCGCACGTTGGGGCTCGCTCATGCCCGTTCGTTCTCCTGGCGGCGCGTCGGCGAGATCTTCCTGGAAGGCTACGAACGATCCGCGTAGCCCTCGACACGACGCCGCTCCGCCAGACGCGTGCGGGCACCGCGCGCTACGTGCGCGGTCTGCGGGACCATCTCGACGTCGAGGTCGTCGACGTCTCGTTCCCCGCGACTTCGCGGGTGCGAAGCGTTGCCGCCGACGTGCTCTGGTACCCCCGGCTGCAGGCGGATGCGGACGTGCTCCACTGCCCGACGTTTCGCGGGCCTTTCCGCGCGCGCCGCCCGCTCGTCGTCACCGTGCACGATCTCGCCGTCCTCCGTCACCCCGAATGGTTCAACCGCTGGACGCGCACGTACTCGCAGTTCGCCGTGCCGCGGGTCGTGCGCGCAGCGTCGCGCGTGATCGCGGTCTCGGAGTTCACGAAGCGCGAGCTCGTCGACCTGCTGGACGTGCCGGAAGCGAAGATCCGTGTCGTGCCGAACGCGGTCGAGAGCGTCTTCGTGCCGGGCGGCCCGCACGCGGAGGGGGACTACGTCCTCGCGGTCGGGACGCTCGAGCCGCGCAAGAACCTCGCGCGCGTCGCGCAGGCGGTGGACGGCGAGTTGCGTGTTGTCGGCGCCCGCGGGTGGGGCGGCGTGCAGCCGCCCGCGAACGTGACGTGGCTCGGCGACGTGCGTGACGAGGAGCTTGCGGCGCTGTATCGCGGCGCCCGCTGCCTCGTCTATGCGTCGCTCTACGAAGGCTTCGGCATCCCCGTTGCGGAAGCGCTCGCGTGTGGCTGTCCGGTCGTGACGAGCGCAGGCTCGCCGATGACGGCGCTCGGCGACGTCGTCGCCGTCGACCCGACGGACGTCGATTCGATCCGCGCGGGCGTGGCGCGCGCCACGGCTCGCGATCGCACGCCGCAGCGCTTCGCCGGCTGGGACGAGATTGCCGCACAGACGGTCGCCGTGTACGGGGAGGTCGCGTGATCGTCATCGATGCCGACGTCCTGGGCCGCAACCGCACGGGGGAGGAGACGTACGTCTGCAACCTGCTGCGCGAGCTGCCACGCGTCGCACCGGACCTCCGCTTCGCCGCCGTCACGCGACACCCGGAGCTCGTGCCCGAAGGCGTCGAGCCGATCGCGCTGCCCGCGCGGTTCCAGGAGACCCGGATGGCCTGGGCGCTGCCGCGGCTGCTCCGGCGGCTCGGGCCGCAGCTCGGCCACTTCCAGCACGCGCTCCCGCTCGGCTACCGCGGCAAGAGCGTCGTCACGCTGCACGACCTGCACTTCGAGCGCGATCCGGGCGCGATGGGACTGCTCGACCGCTTGACGTTCAAAGCCGTCGTGCCGCACGCCGCACGAAAGGCGGATCACGTGCTCGCCGTGTCGGAGCGGACGAAGCGCGACGCGATCGAGCTGTACGGCCTGCCGCCGGACAAGATCACCGTGACGACGCACGGAGTCGATCCCGCGTTCGCGCCCGGAGACGGGACGCACGACGACTACCTCCTGTTCGTCGGCGCCGTGCAGGCTCGCAAGGACCCCCTCGCCGCCCTCGCGGCCGCCGAGGCTGCCGGCCTGCCGCTGATCGTCGCCGGTCCCGAGAAGGAGCCTGCGCTCGCGCAGGAGCTGCGGCGACGCGGCGCCGACGTGCGCGGGTGGGTCGAGCGCGACGAGCTGGCGGAGCTCTACCGGCGCGCGGCGGCAGTCGTGCTGCCGTCGCGCTACGAGGGCTTCGGCATTCCGGTGCTCGAGGCGATGGCGAGCGGCACTCCGGTCGTCCTCTCGGACGACCCGGCGCTCCGCGAGGTCGCCGGTGACGCCGGCGTCTACGGTGCGGTCGCCGACGCGTTGCGCGACCGCGACCGCTACCGCGCCGCCGGGCTCGAGCGCGCGCAGCGGTTCAGCTGGGAGAAGACGGCGGAGCTGACCGCCGCCGTCTACCGCGAGGTGATCGCGTGAAGGTCGCCGCGGTCGTCGTCTCGCACGGGCACCCGCGCGAGCTCGCCGAGTCGCTCCCGGCCCTGGTGCCGCAGGTCGACGAGCTGGTCGTCATCGCGAACATCCCCGGCTCGGTCCCCGAGGGCGTCGATGCGATCCACAACGAGCGCCCGCTCGGCTTCGGCGCGAACCTGAACCGCGGCTTCGCGCGCACGACCGCGGACCTGCTGCTCGCCGCGAACCCCGATGCCGTGCCGCTCCCGGGTGCCGTCGATGCGCTCCGCTTCTTCATGGCGGACCACCCGCGCTGCGGTATCGCCGGCCCGCGGATGGAGTTCCCCGACGGGAGCTGGCAGCCGTCGCGCCGCCGGTTCCCGACGGTCACCGGCACGGTGGTGCGCCGCACGCCGCTTCGCCGCGTCGTCCCGCAGCGTCACCACTTCCACCTCGACGAGCGGCCGCCGACCGAGCCCGTCGAGGCCGACTGGATGCTCGGAGGCTTTCTGCTGCTGCGCCGCACGATGCTCGACGAGCTCGGCGGCTTCGACGAAGGCTTCCGGCTCTACGGCGAGGACATCGATCTGCAGTACCGCGCGATGCGGGCGGGGTGGGAGCGCTGGTACGTCCCCGCGGCGGTCGTCCGGCACGAGCACAAGGCTGAGACCGACAAGCGCTGGCTCACGCGGCGCACGCTGTGGCACTGGGCCGGCATCGCGCGCTTCGTGCGAAAGCACCCGGAGCGGCTGCGGTCCCTCTAGCGCTGGTGCCTCTGCGGCGTGAAGGCGAAGCCGACGCCGGCGCCGAAGAGGCGGCTGTCGGAGACGCCGTAGGCGGTGCCGAGCGCCAGGCCGTCGATGTGCACCTGGACCGCGACCGGCGGCAGCGCGGAGACGGTGAAGGTTCGATGCGAGCAGTCGGCGAGATGGAAGCGGTAGATGTGCGTCGGGTGCGTGACGATCGGCGCGCGCTGCTCGTTGAGTGCGACGGGGCCGACTCTGACGGTCACGTTCGTGCCCGGCGAGCTGGGCTGCGGGCAGAAGGTGTTCCGGTTGATGTCGATCACGAGCGAGCCGCGACCCGCCGCACGGTCGAAGTACGCGTACGCGGCGTCGGCCGTCGTGGCGTCGCCGTTCGCGCCCGACACCCAGCCGTCGCTCGCGACGCCGTACGTTGCCTGGCGCAGCCTCCAGGGGTGCGTCACCCGGACGAGCGTGAGGCCCGGCTGTGACGCGACCACCTTGCCCACGATGTCGACCGCGCTCGTCTCGAGGACGTAGGGGAGGCCCGGGTCGTTGCTGAGCACGCCGTTCGTCCGCAGCAGGTCGGGCGTCGTCACGGGGCCAGGCGGCGGCGCGGAGCCGTCGAGCGACCAGATGTTCTTCAGCGACCGGTTCCAGAACTCGTAGAGGTTGACGCCGAGGTCGTCGCCCTGCGTGAGTGCCTGGCCCATGAACGTGACGCCCTGCCCGTGCACGGCGTTGTCGACCCACCACGGCGGTTGGACGAGGTTGTCGTAGTACTGGCGGCTCCCGACCGCCGCGCCCTGCGCGCTCGTGATCTCGCCCGCGAGCATGAGCGTCGCCGTGGCGAGGGCGACGAAGGCAAGCGCGCCCGCAGAGGCGAGTCGCGGGACCCGCCGCGCGAACGGCATGAGCACGGCCGCCGTCATCACCGCGCAGACGACGACGAGGCCGAGCCGGATCTGTCCCTGGTCCCAGCGGAGCCAGCGGTTCGCAAGCGTCGCGATGCCGTAGCCGGGCGAGTCGAAGTACGGATACGCAAGCTGGTAGCCGTAGTGGATCGTGATCCACCAGGTCACGGCTGCCGCAGCCAGAGCCGCCGGCAGCCACGGCCGGCGCGAGGAGAAGTAGACGACCGCGCCGATGATCAGGAGCGGGCCGAGGTAGATGAGGTTGCGCTCTTCGACGCGCGTGAACGCCTGCGTCGACAGGTACGCGGCCTTGAGCGCCGTGTACAGGCCGGCGATGAGGATCGCCGAGGCCGTGAACGATGCGAATGCCCGCCAGCTCGGATCGCGTGTTCGCTCGGGCAGCCACAGCGATGCGAGCCCGGCAATGAGCGGCAGCACGCCAAGACCGAGCGCGAGCGCCGAGAACGACTCGAGCCCGAGTGTCCACATCCGGTGCACGTATCCGTGCGTGACGTAGTTCCACTGCGACACGTGCGGCGAGGCGAGCGCGTTGAGAACGATCAGCGCGCCGATCAGGAGCACGGCCGCCCCCGCGTGATCGAGGCGCGACCACCCCGCGCGCAGGCGTTGACCTTGCGGGCCGACGATCCAGAGCACGACCGCGGCGAGGATGAACGCGGTGAGCGCGATGAGCAGCTCGTTGCGCACCTCCTTCGCGACGAGGTCGAGCACGACCGCGGCGACGATCCAGCGCCGGCCGCCGCCGGCGAGAGCACGGATCGAGGCATAGGCGCAGAGCACGAAGTACGGGTAGGCGAGCGTCTCCGGGAGCAGGTAGCCGCCGAAGAAGAGCGCCGAGGTGCAGATCGACCCGAACGCGGCGATCAGGGCCGCGCGGTGAGACACCATCAGGCGCGCCGTCAGATACGCCGGGATCGCGGCCAGGCACATGACGACCGTGTCGACGTACTTCGCGACGGTGTACGCCGTCTTCGTCGAGTGGATCCACCAGACCGGCGCGAGCATGAACGCGTACAGCGACTTGAACGAGATCGGCTGGCCGCGCCGCGCCGCGTGGCCGGTCGTCGCGATCGCGCGGGAGATCTGCGACCACTCGAGCTCGTCGCTGAAGATCGTCGGCGTCTTCCGCGCCGAGGCCTCCCAGAAGTAGAGCGAGAGCAGCGCGAGCGCGACGATCGCGACGGGGATCGCGGCGAGAAAGCGGTCGAGTGTGGTCCGTTCTCTCACTCAGCGGCGGTGCCGAGGATCACGCGCGGGTCGAGGTCGATCTCCCGCCGCACGAACCTGCAGTCGACCCCTGCTTCCGCACAGGCGGCGACGATGACGTCGAGCCGCTCCCGGGGCGCGTTCGGGATCGTGACGAGAACGATGTCCGCTTCGTGGCGCGCGAGCAGGGTGGGCAGCTCGGCGGAGCCGCCCAGCACAGGGGCTCCTTGCACGCGCCGCCGGCGCAGGCGCGGGTTGTCGTCGACGAACCCGACCACGCGCTCGCCTGCCGTCTCGCGCAGCTCGCGCATCAGGCTGCGGCCTGTTCGACCGGCGCCGACGATGATCGTTCGACGTCCGGCGCGGTCGCGGATCGACCGCGCGCCGCCGACAAGCGCCCGCTCGGCGAAGCGCGAGGCGGCGACGAACGCCGCGCAGAAGAGCGCGTCGATGACGAAGAACGAGCGCGAGAAATCGCCCCACGGGAAGTTCAGTGAGATATAGGCGAGCGCAGCAACCTCGGACAGCGTGACGGCGACGGCGATCGCGAGCAGATCTCGAGAGCCCGCGTACCGCCAGATCGAGCGGTAGAGGCCGAACGGGATGAACGCGAGGTAGCGCGCCGCGATGACGATCGGGATCGTCTCCTCGGCGATGTGACGCTGGTACACCGTGCCCGGCCAGCCGAAGCGCACGGCGTACGCGGCTGCGAACGCGCCGCTGATCAGGGCGAAGTCGACGAGCACCTCGATGAGCCTCCGCCAGTGCACGGCGAATGCGTCGGTGATGCGTGGGTCGCCGCCGACCGCAGCACGCTGTTCCGCGTCGGCGAGGAAGCTCGCGAACTGGACGAGCAGCACGAACGTGACGAGGACGCCGAGCACGGCGAGGCGCTGATCCGAGAGCACGTTGTAGGCGAGGCTCGTGCCGCCGAGCGCGGTCGCGATCATCGCGAGCAGCAGGACGGCGTGCTTCTCGGACATGCCGAAGCGCACGAGCCGGTGCGACGAGTGATCCCGTCCGCCCTGCGACACCGGACGGCCTTCGAGCAGCCGAAGTGTCGTGACGAGTGCCGTGTCGAGCACCGGCACCGCGAGCACGAGGATCGGCAGGAGGAGCGTCGCGACGGTCGAGCCGGCGACGTTCCAGCTCGCCGCGAGACCGAGTGAGGCGAGCGTGAAGCCGAGCAGCTGCGAGCCCGAGTCGCCCATGAAGACGAGGGCCTTCCGGTGCGGCCGGAGGTTGTACGGCAGGAAGCCGCCGCACGCGCACGCGCCGGCAAGCGCGAGCACGAGGTGCATGTGGTTCGGGTGAATCGTCACCGCGTCGATCGCGAAGAAGGCGAAGGCGATTCCGGCGAGCGACGCTGCGAGCCCGTCCATGTTGTCGAGCAGGTTGAAGGCGTTCGTCATCCCGACGAGCCAGAGCGCTGCGAGCGGCCAGGCGACGTAGTGCGCGTGGATCAGCTGCACGCCGGTGCCGGTCGCGATCACGATGATCGCAGCGACGAGCTGAAGGGCGAGCTTTACCCGGGGCGACAGCGCGTGCAGATCGTCGACGAGCCCGGCGACGAAGAGGAGCGAGACGCCTGCGTAGATGCCGGCGAGCTGGTGCGTCACCGGCATCGCCCCGACCGCGGCGGCGATCCACACGCCCGCCGAGAGACCGGCGAAGATGCCGATCCCCCCGAAGAGCGGCGTCGGCTTGTCGTGCCAGCGCTCGCTCGACGGTACCGCCACGAGCCTCTGCGCCAGCGGCGTGCGGAAGAGGATGCGAATCGCGAGCGCGCAGGCGGGGAGAGCAGCGATCGCCGCGAGGGTGCTCACGAGATTCGAGGGTAGATCGTCGGTGTTAGGGGCGTGTGTGCCCTCACGAAGCCTCCCTAGACTAGAAGCGAATCATGACGGTCTACGCCGATCTGCTGCGCTACCGGGAGCTCTTCTCCAACCTCTTCCGGCGCGATTTCCAGGCCAAGTACAAGGGCTCGCTGCTCGGCGTCGCCTGGTCGCTCCTCAACCCGCTCCTCCTGCTCGCGGTCTACCTGCTCGTCTTCGGCGTCATCTTCAACACGAACAAGACGCCGCACTATCCGCTCTACCTCCTCGCCGGGCTCTCGTGCTGGATCTTCTTCGCGACGTCGCTGCAGTCGTCGGCGCGCTCGCTCGTCGATTCGGCGGAGCTGATCAAGAAGGTTCGGTTCCCGCGTCAGCTCGTCGCCTTCTCGATGGTCGCGACGCAGGCGGTCACGTTCGCGGTCATGGTCGGCGTGGTGATCGTCCTCTCGCTGCTCCTCGTCTCGGGCGCCCGCGCCGACGTGTGGCTTTCGCTCCCGCTGGCAGCGCTCTTCATCGCGCAGGTTGCCGGGATGGGGTTGATCGTGGCGTGCCTGAACGTGCTCTTCCGCGACGTGGAGCATGTGCTCGCCGCAGCGCTGCTGCCGTGGTTCTTCGTCACGCCGGTCATCTGGAGCGTGCAGACGCTCGGCCCGGGCCGAGCCGCTGCGCACCACCGACTGCTCACGGTGATGCACTGGGTGAACCCGGTCGCACCCCCGATCTCGGCCATTCGAGCCGCGATCTGGTCGGGGCACGCGCCGCACGGCAGCGACGTCCTCTACTCCGTGTGCGCGGCGCTGATCGCGCTCGTGCTCGGCGCGGTCGTGTTCAGGCTGGTCGACGACCGGATCGCGGTCGAGCTCTGAGCACCGCACGGCCGTCGTAGATCCACGGCTCGTCCTTGGGTGCGGCGAACGCCGGCAATCCGGCAACGTCTGCGAGCCGCTCGAGCTCGATCCCGGGCAGCACCGACGGACAGACGAGCGGAGCGCCGAATCGAGGCACGCGACCGGCGCCCGGCGCATACGGCGCGAGCGCGCGCGGACGCCGGTGCAGCATCCCGCCGCCCCACTCGATCGACCCTGCGACGACGCCGTACCCCTCCGCGTGCGCGGCTCGAACGCGCTCGACCCACGCCGGTGTGGGCTCGACACCGTCCGGCAGGTCTGCCAGCGGGTCGCCGCGGCGCTGCGTCACATGGAGGTCGAGCTCGAGCATGTCGCTGCCGAGCGCGGAGAACCACGCGCGCTTCTCGGCGACGACGTCGAACGCGAGCCGGTACGACCCCGGAGGGATCGGCCCACGGACCGGCAGCTCGATCGTCGTGCGTTCGCCGGGCGCGAGGTGCGGCGCCGGTGTGCGCTTGCCGTCCCAGACGATCGGGTTGCCGCGCGAGTCGAGCCAGTGGTACGCGACGTTGATCCCCGGGCGCCACGAGACCGAGCCGGCGTTCTCGACCTCGACGCGCGCGTAGACGATCGCACCGGCCTGCGGGGCGAGGTCGGGCGCGGCGCCCCAGCGCACTGCGAGCGGTCCCTTCGACACGGCGCGGCTAGCCTAACCGCGTGACCGCGCCTCTCCTCGTTCGGGCCGCCCGGCGCGAGCCCGTGGAGCGGACGCCCGTCTGGTTCATGCGGCAGGCGGGACGCTCGCTCCCCGAGTACCGCGCCGTGCGCGAGCGCCACTCCTTCTGGGACGTCGCGCACACGCCCGAGCTGTGCGCGCAGGTGACCCTTCAGCCGGTGCGCCGCCACGGCGTCGATGCGGCGGTGATGTTCGCCGACATCATGACCCCGGTCCTCGCGATGGGCGTCGACGTCGAGCTCGTCGAGGGTGTCGGGCCGGTCATCGGGCAGCCGGTCCGAACGCAGGCCGACGTGGACGCGCTCGTCGTTCCGGAGGCGGATGCGTTCGCGCCGCTGCTCGAGGCGATTCGGATCGTGCGCCGCGAGCTCGGCGAGCAGCAGGCGGTGGTCGGCTTCTGCGGCGGCCCGTTCACTGTTGCTGCGTACCTCGTCGAAGGGCGGCCTTCGCGTGAGTTCGCCCTGGTGAAGGAGCTCATGTACCGCGAGCCCGGCGTGTGGAGCGCCCTGCTCGATCGCCTGGCCGACTGCTTCGCGGGGTACGTCGCGGCGCAGGTGGACGCGGGTGCCGACGTCGTGCAGCTCTTCGACTCGTGGGTCGGCGTGCTCTCGCCCTCGGACTACGACGAGCGGGTCGCGCCGTGGTCGGCCCGCGTGCTGGGCGCGGTCGACGTTCCGACGATCCACTTCGGCACGGGGACCGCGACGCTGCTGCCCGCGATGGCGCGCGCGGGCGGCGACGTGATCGGCCTCGACTGGCGCATCCCGCTCGACGACGGCTGGGCCGCGGTCGGCGACGCCCGGGCAGTGCAGGGCAACCTCGATCCTGCGGTGCTGCTCGGCCCGTGGGAGCAGATCGAGCTGGCCGCGCGGGACGTGCTGGCGTGCGCGGGCGGCCGTCCGGGCCACATCTTCAATCTGGGCCACGGCGTGCTGCCGCGCACGGACGCGTCGGTCGTGACGCGGCTCGCCGAGCTCGTCCAGGACGCCACGGTCGAAGCGCGGGTGTGAGGGCTCGTCGCCTCGTGCCGGCGTGGCCGCTCGTGGCGGCCGTGGCGCTCGCGGCGACGACGTGGCACATCTCATCGCTCGTCGCCACCTCGGGCATCGACCCCTCCTGGCAGGTCGGGCTGCACCTCGCCGTGGCGCGCCGGCTCGGCTTCGGCAGCGGCTTCACCTGGACGTACGGGCCGCTCGGCTTCCTCGGGTTCCCGCTCGCCGTCACCGGCTGGACGCTCGTTCTCTCGTTTCTCTTCGTCGCCGTCGCGTCGATCGCGCTCGCCTGGCTGCTCGTGCGCCGCGCCGCGCCGGTCGTCGGACCGCCTGCGGCCGTTCTCCTGGCCTACTTCGCACTGGGCTTGCCCGTGCAGGCTGCCGACCTGCTTCTCCTGATCGAGCTCGTCCTCGCGGTCCTCGCGCTCGACCAGCTGCTCGGCGTCCGGGCGTTCGCGCTCGCGGGCGGGTTCGCGGCCGGGCTCGCCGCCCTCACGAAGACGAACACCGGCGCGGCCGCGGTCGTCATCGCCGTCGCCGTGTGTCTCGTGCTCGGGCGCGAGGCGCTCGCCGGGATCGGCGTGCTGCTCGCGACGTTCCTCGCCGGCTGGCTCGCGAGCGGGAGCTCGCTCACGGGCATTCCCGAATGGCTGCGCCTTTCTGCGTCGGTCGTCTCCGGCTACGGCGCGGCGATGCAGTACGACCAGCCCGGCCTCCACGCCGAATACGTCTACGCAGGGGTCGTCATCGCGTTCACGATGGCCGCCGCGGTGCTACACGCGCGACGACTCGGACGGGCGCGCGGCGCCGTCCTCGTGCTGGCGGCCGCCGTGTTCGCGTTCACGTTCTTCAAGGAAGGGTTCGTCCGACACGACGCCGTGCACAGCTCGTCGTTCTTCGCCGCTGCGGCGATCGGCTGCCTCGTGCTCGCCGCGCGTGACGCCTCTCGCTGGGTCGCGCTCGCCGGTGTGCTCGTCGCGGTCTTCGCCGTGCATCGGTCCGGCGAGCTGCACTACGCGCCACTCGCCTCGGCGCGCCGTGCAGGAGCGCAGGTCGCCGACGTCGTCGTCACGCATCGTCGCAGCGGCCTCGTTGCCGAGTCGCGGAGCTCCGAGCGGCGGAGCTACCAGGTGCCCGCCTCGTTGCTCGCCCTCCTCCGCGGGCACACGGTGCACGTCGATCCCGTCGAGACAGCGGCCGTGAACGCCTACGGTCTCGCGTGGCGCCCGCTTCCCGTTCTGCAGGCGTACAACACGTACACCTCGGTGCTCGACGAGCACAATGCCGCCTATCTGGCGTCGCGGCGCGCGCCGCAGCGCGTTCTCCGCGGCGATCTCGCCGATCTCGTCAACGGGCGCCCCCACGAGCTCGAGGCGCCGGCGGAGTTCCGGGCCCTGATCTGCAACTACGTCCAGTCCGGCGCGAGCGGTGCGTGGCAGGTGCTCGCGCATCGTGCGAACCGCTGCGGCAGGACGCGGAAGCTCGGAACAGTGACGACGGCGTCCGACGTGCCGGTGACGGTCCCCGAGGCGCGACCCGACGAGCTCGTGATCGCGCGCGTATGGACGCCGAACCCGCTCGGCAATCAGCTGCGCGGGCTCGCGTACAAGCCGAACGTGCCGGGGATCTCGTTCGACGGCGAGCAGTTCGTCCCGTTCGACTCCGACGTCGGCCCCGACGGGATCGTGCTGCACGTCCCCGCCAGCGCGGGCTTCGGGCCGGCCTTCGGCGGCGCGATCGACTGGCGCACGATCGCGGTCGGAAGCCTCGGCGGCCCGGTCCGCATCGAGTTCGACGCGATCCCCGTCGCGGGGCGCGTCCCGCCGCCCGCCGGCGAGCGTTCGCGTGCGCCCCTGCCGAGGTACGCGCTCGTGACCGGCGGGCTGCGCACGCCTGCGGGGCGAACGCTGCCGATCGGAACCGGGGGCGGCTTTGTCGACTACACGCTCGAGCAGCGCGACGATCTCGTGTTGCACGGCTGGGCCGGCGATGGGGGCGCCGGCGAGCCTGCTTCGTCGATCCTCGTTTTCGCCGGCGGCAAGCTCGTGTTCGCCGGTGCGCCCAACGTCGCGCGCCCCGATGTCGCGGCTGCGCTGGGCAAGCCCGGGCTCACGCGGAGCGGCTACACGATCGTGGTGCCGCAGCTACTGGTGCGTGTTCGCAATGCCCGCGCCCACGTGCGCGTTATCGCGATCGTCGGCGGTCGCGCGCTCGAGCTGACCTACATGCCGGACTACGCATGGCGCTGAGCGCGCACGTAGTCGCCGCGGCTCAGGTGCCGCTCGAGCCAGACGTACAGCACGATGAACAGGTAGCGGCTGCCCATCTCCTGCAGCCGCAGCTTCGACACTCCCGCTGCGCGGTTCGTCCACGAGATCGGGATCACCTTGAAGTTGTGCCCACGCGCGATCGCCTTCAGCGGCAGCTCGACGGTCAGGTTGAACTGGTTCGAGAGCAGCGGCTGCACCGTCTCGATCACCTCGCGGCGGTACGCCTTGAACGCGTTCGTCGTGTCGTTGTAGCCGTGACGGAAGAGCATGCGGATGCCGAAGTTCACGATCCGGTTCATCGTCAGCTTGAACCTCGGATAGTCGACGACCTTCGCGCCTCGCACGAAGCGCGAGCCGAACGCGCAGTCCCAGCCTTCCGTGAGCACGCGGTGGTACGCGACGACGTCTGCGGGGCTGTCGGAGCCGTCCGCCATGACGATCGCCACCGCGTCGCCCGTGAACACGTCGAGCCCCGCTCGCACGGCCAAGCCGAAGCCCGGCGGGTTGTGCGACCGGTGCGCGCGGATCCGCGGGTCGTTCGCCGCGACGGCTTCCACGGCCTCGATCGTGCGGTCGGTGCTGGCGTCGTCGACGACCACGATCTCGTAGTCGATCTCCGCGGCGCCGAGCGCTGCCGCGAGCTCGCCCACCGTCGAGGCGATCGAGTCCGCCTCGTTCCTGGCCGGGATGACGATCGAGAACTTCACCGCTCGGTCGCCGATGCTAGAGGGTCGGTCTGGGCTACCGTCCTGCCGTGAGCGACACCGCGGTCGTCCTGATGGCGTACGGCTCGCCGGAGCGGGTAGCCGACGTCCCCGCCTACTACGCGGACATCCGCGGCGGCCGCCCGATCGCGCCGGAGCAGCTCGCTGACCTCGTCGCGCGCTACCGCGCGCTCGGGATCGAGGACGCGAACCCGCTGAACGCGATCACGGAGGCGACCCGGGCGGCGCTCGAAGCCGAGCTCGGCCTGCCGGTCTTCACCGGGATGAAGCACTGGCAGCCGCGCATCGCCGCGGCCGCCGACGCGGCGATCGCGGCCGGCGCGACGCGCGTCGTCGGCCTGGTGCTCGCGCCGCACTACAGCCGGCTCTCGATCGCCGGCTACCGCAAGCTGCTCGAGGATGCGGTCGGCGACCGGGCCGAGCTCGTCTTCGTCGACAGCTGGCACGACGAGCGCGGCTTCGTCTCGTTCCTGGCCGACCGGATTCGCGACACCGAGGCACACGTGGTCTTCACTGCGCACTCGTTGCCGGCACGAATCCTGGAGGAGGGCGATCCGTATCGCGACCAGCTGCTCGAGACCGCCCGGCTCGTCGCGGACACCGCAGGGGTCGAGGACTGGTCGTTCTCCTTCCAGAGCGAGTCGCCGACCGGTGAGCCCTGGCTCGGGCCCGACATTCTCGACCATCTCGGCGACCTCTCCGCCCGCGGCGTGGATGACGTCCTCGTCTGTCCCGTCGGGTTCGTGTCGGATCATCTGGAGATCCGCTGGGACATCGACAACGAGGCGCAGGACCGCGCGCGCGAGCTCGGGCTGCGGCTCGACCGGATCGAGATGCCGAACGACGACCCGCGCTTCGTCGCGGTCCTCGCCGGAATCGTGCGCGCTGCCCTCGCAGCGGTCGCCGCATGACCGAGCTGCGGCCGCTTCGCGAGGACGAGTTCGACGACTGGGCGGCGCGCTCGATGCGCGACTACGCCGACAACATGCACGAGCACGGCGGCATCCCGGTCGCCGAGGCGGAGACGAAGTCGAAGGAGGACCACGCGCGCCTGTTCCCAGACTGGCGCGTCCCCGAGGGGCACTTCGTCTACGTGATCGAGGACGGCGGCGCCGTGCGCGGTCACCTCTGGCTCGCCGAGCGCGACGGCGTCAACGGCGGCGCGCCCCACCTGTTCGTCTACGGGATCCTCATCGACGAGGACGCGCGCGGGCGCGGCATCGGCCGCGCCGCGATGACCCTGGCGGAGGGCATCGCGCGCGAGCGCGGCCTCGGCCGGATCGAGCTGAACGTCTTCGGCGGCAACGACGTCGCCCGCGGCCTCTACCGCTCGCTCGGCTACGACGAGGTCGCGGTCTACATGGGCAAGGACCTGTGACTCCGGGCCGCATCGTCGTCGACCGCGTGTCGCGCACCTTCCGTGTCTATCCGAAGGCGCAGCGAACCCTGAAGGACGTCTTCGTCTCGCGCGGCCGCCTCGGTGTGCGCGACGTGCAGGCGCTCCGCGACGTGTCCATGACCGTCGAGCCCGGCGGCGCGGTCGGGCTCGTAGGCCGGAACGGCTCGGGCAAGACGACGCTGCTCCGGCTCATCTCGGGGATCATCAAGCCGTCGAGCGGGAAGGCCGAGGCCGGCGGCCGCGTCGCATCGCTGCTCGAGCTCGGCGCGGGCTTCCACCAGGACTTCACCGGCCGCGAGAACGTCTACCTCAACGCGTCGATCCACGGCCTCTCTCGCGCACGCGTGCGCGAGGTGATGGACGAGATCGTCTCCTTCGCCGAGCTGGAGAAGTTCATCGACCTGCCCGTGCGCACCTACTCGTCGGGGATGTTCATGCGGCTCGGCTTCTCCGTCGCTGCGCACATCCAGTCCGACGTGCTGCTGCTCGACGAGGTGTTCGCGGTCGGCGACGAGCAGTTTCAGCGCAAGTGCTTCGGCAAGATCGCGGAGTTCAAGCAGCGCGGTGGGACGATCGTGTTCGTCTCGCACGACGCGCAGGCGGTCGAGCGTCTCTGCGATCGCGCGGTTCTGCTGCGCCAGGGTGAAGTCGCATTCGACGGGCCGACGACGGAGGCGATCGCCGAATACCGCCGGCTGCTCGCCGCCGACGTCAACCCGGACGAGCTCGTCGCCGGCCTGCGCGAGTGGGGGAGCGGCGAGGCGCGCATCATCTCGGCGGAGCTGGTCGACGACGACGGTGAGGCGCGGTCGCAGTTTGCGTCGGGCGAGCCGATCACCGTCCGGCTGCGTGTCGCCGCCGACCCGGGCGTCGCACCGCCGCGGGTCTCGCTCGAGCTGCGCGACGACGGCGGCCTTGTCCTCGGCGCTGCGGCTCAGGACACGTCGGAGCTCGGCTGGAACGGCGGCGGCGAGCGCGATCTGACCTACCGCCTCGCTCGGCTGCCGCTCGCCGACGGGAGCTTCCACCTCCGCTTCGCGCTCGCCGACGCTGCGAGCGGGCGGCTCCTGCACACGCTGGACGACGCCGTCCGCTTCTTCGTCTTCCCGACCGGCGAGGAGACCGGGGCGATCTTGCTCGACGGCCGCTGGGCGTTGCAGGAGATCGGGGAGCCCGCGCCAACTCGGGGGCCGTGAGCGCACGCGCATGTCCCGACTGGCCGGCCCTGATGGAGATCGCTCCCGAGCTCCAGTTCCGGCACTACACCCTCGGGGAGGCGCAGCTCCCCGTCGATGCGTTCGTGCAGCTCGAAGGGATCGCGCCGGACGAGATCGCGATCTGCTGCGACCTCGACGCACACGTCTTCAACCCCGAGCACACCGACCCGCGCGTCGTCGAGGCCCTCAAGGGCACGCACTGGATCAACGTGCGCGAAGTCTCCGAGTCGGGCTAGAAGAGCTCCGCGAGCGGACGGGTGTTCAGCACGTCCGCGGCGGTGCACCAGCCGCGGCGTGCCGTCGCGACTGCGAGCCGCATGTTGCCGAGACCGCGCACGGAGTGAGCGTCGGTCGAGCATGTGATGCGCACGCCCGCGCGAATCGCGTCGTGGACGAGCTCCGAGCTCAGGTCGATGCGATCCGGCAGGCCGTTCGTCTCGACTGCGGTGCCCGTCTCGAGGCATGCGGCGAAGACGGCCTCGAGGTCGACCGCGTTCGGCGGGCGATGGTTGATGATGCGCCCCTGCGGATGACTGAGCGAACGCACCGCCGGGTGCGCGATCGCGGCGAGCGCGCGCCTGGTCAGCTGGTCGCGCGACTGCCGCTGCCCCGCGTGCACCGACGCCTGCACCCAGTCCAGCTCGTCGAGCACGTCGTCGGGGAGGTCGAGCGTCCCGTCGGCGAGGATGTCGCACTCCGTGCCCCGAAGAACGCGGAACGGCGCGAGACGTTCGTTCGCGTCGGCGATCTCCTCGGCCTGCCGCCGCAGGTCGTCGGCATCGAGCCCGGGGACGACGCGCACGCTGCGCGTGTGGTCGCAGATCGCGATGTACTCGTAGCCGAGCGCTCTCGCCGCCTCGGCCATCTCGAGCACGGACGCCTTCCCGTCCGACCAGGTCGTGTGGACGTGGAGGTCACCGCGCACGTCGCCGAGCTGCACGAGCTCCGGCGGCTCGCCGGCGAACGGGTCCTCGCGCAGCTCGGGCGGCAGGTACGGGAGCCCGAGCGCGCGGTACAGCGACTCCTCGTCCGGCGCGTCGGGAAGCTCGCCGAGAGCGGCGACGTAGCGGTCGCTGCCGGTGGCGCGCACGAGCTCCGTGCCGTAGGCGGACGCGGGCGCGACGACCAGCTCGACCGGCACGCCCTCGACCGTGACGCCGAGCGCGCGCGGCCCGGCGCGGTCGACGACCGAGACGATCTCGGGCAGCGCTGCGAAGCGCTCGACGGCGCGCTCGACTGCGTCGCCGCGGACGACGATCGAGAGCCGGTGCGAGGAGTCGCACCAGCGGCGGGGGTCGCCAGCCGGCTCGCCGCCCAGCTTCTCGGCGATGCTCCCCACGAGCTCCCAGGCGCGGTTCAGCTGCAGCCCCCGCCGGGGCGCGGTCCGCGGCCGCTCGAGCGCCGCCAGGATCTTCGCCTCCGTCTTCGGGCCGATCCCCGGCGCGTCGCGCAGCCGGCCGGCCGAAGCGGCCGCTCGAAGCTCCTCGACGCTCGCCACGCCGAGCGCCCGGCCGAGCTCGACCATCCGCTGCGGGGCGAGGCCGACGAGCCGTCCCAGCCCGACGAGCTCCGGCTGCACCTCACGCTGGAGCTCCTCGAGCTCGGCGAGCCGTCCCGTCTCCACCAGCTCGCGCAGCCGGCCCTCGATCG
This sequence comes from Gaiellaceae bacterium, assembly GCA_035651895.1. Taxonomy (GTDB): domain Bacteria; phylum Actinomycetota; class Thermoleophilia; order Gaiellales; family Gaiellaceae; genus PALSA-600. Next base: position 27,913 of record DASREW010000018.1, on the reverse strand, counting down.
CGGTTCCGATCCCGCGCAGCTCGCGGACGCGGCCGGAGCGCACGAGGTCGGCCACGGGAGCAGGCGTGGCCCGGATCAGCTCCGCCGCTCGGCGGTAGGCGCGCACGCTGTAGTAGCTCGCGCCGGCGAGGTCGAGCAGCGCGGCCAGCGCCTCCAGGCGCTCGGCGATCGTGGCGTTGTCTGGCCCCTGCACGTGGGTAGTGTCCGCGAAGCGTGGCGACGATCGTCGTTCCCTTCCGCAGCAGCGACCCGAAGCGGCGGCTCGACGTCGGCGACGACGACCGTGCCGCGATCGCCCACGGGATGCTCGCGGACGTCCTTGCGGCGGCCACGCCGGTCGGCGCCGTCCTCGTCGTCGCCCCGACGGCGCCGGGCTTGCCGCACGGCGTCACGCTCGTCGACGACCCGCACCGCGGTCAGGGCGCCGCCGTTCGCGCGGGCCTCGACGCCGCCGCAAGCCTCGGGCTACCGGCGCCGTTCCTCGTCGTCAACGCCGACCTGCCCTGCGCGGGAACGCGCGATCTGCTCGCGCTGGCCGGAGCGGTGCCGGACGGCGGCCTCGCGCTTGCGGCGGCCGTGGACGGCACGACCAACGCGCTGGCGCTCGCCGACGAGCGGCTGTTCGAGCCGGTCTACGGTCCCGGCAGCGCAGGCCGCTTCGCCGCGCTCGCAGACTCGCGGCGCCTGGACGCGCCGAATCTCATCGATGACGTGGACACGCTGGACGATCTCCTGCGGCTCAGAGAGCGGCTCGGCGCGCAGACCGGGCGGGTGCTCGCAGCGCTCGACCTGCCTTCCGCCGCATGAGCGTAGGCTCGACGGAGCTCACGGGGGAACAATGAATGTCTGTGTCCTCTCGGGCGGCGTAGGCGGCGCGCGGTTCCTGCGCGGCCTCATAGGTGTTGCCGATCCAGTCAACGTTTCCATCGTAGGCAACGTGGCGGACGACATCGAGCTGCTCGGCCTGCACGTCTCGCCCGATCTCGACAGCATCCTCTACACGCTCACGGGCCGCTCCGACGAGGAGCGAGGCTGGGGCCGCGCCGACGAGAGCTGGCGCGCGCTCGACACCGTCGCGGAGCTCGGCGGCGACAGCTGGTTCAGGCTCGGCGACCGCGACCTCGGTCTGCACCTCGTGCGCACCGAGCTGCTGCGCGCGGGTCTCCCTCTGAGCGCGGCGACCGCACGCATCGCAGGCGCCTTCGGTCTCGAGGCGCGGCTGCTCCCGGCGACGGACGATCCGGTGCGGACGTTCGTGGAGACCCCGGCCGGCACCTTCCCGTTCCAGACGTGGTTCGTCGAGCGGGCACATCGCGACGAGGTCGACGCGGTGCACTACGCCGGTGCGCCAGAAGCCTCGCCGGGCCCGAACGTCCTCGAGGCGATCGCCGCAGCAGACGTGATCGTGCTCGCACCGAGCAACCCGTACGTCTCGATCGGCCCGATCCTCGCGGTCGCAGCGATCCGCGACGCGCTGGAGCAGCGGACGGTCCCCTGTGTCGCCGTGAGCCCGCTCGTCGGCGGCCGCGCCGTCAAGGGGCCCGCCGACCGCATGCTCGCCCGGCTGGCCGGCGGCACGACCCCGGCGCATGTCGCCGCCTGCTATCCCGGCCTCGTCGATGCGCTCGTCGTCGATCACGCGGACGCACCCGTCGAGCTGCCGCACGGGATTCGGCCCGTCGTGACGCACACGCTGATGCGCGATCTCGATGCGGCCCGGCGCCTCGCGGCGGTCGCGCTCGACGCGGCGGGTGCGCCGGCGTGAAGATCGCCGTGCTCGGCGGGACCGGCAGCTTCGGCAAGGCGCTCGCAGCACGGCTCGCGGAGGGCGACGACGAGATCGTCATCGGCTCGCGGGACGCCGAGCGCGCACGGGCGGTGGCGGCGGAGATCGGCGGGAACGTCGCGGGCGCGACGAACGAGGACGCCGTGCGCGGCGCCGACTTCGCGGTGCTCGCGGTCAAGGCGGACGCGGCGCTCGACACGGCGCGTGCGGTCGCCGGGAGCCTCGGCCGCACGCCGCTCCTCAGTGTCGCGAGCGACATTCGCTTCGAGCGCGGCGTCGGCATGCTTCCCGACCCGGACGCGCGCAGCCTCGCGGAGCGCGTGCAGGAGCTCGTCGACGCGCCGGTCGTCGCGGGCCTGCACTCGGTTGCGGCGGCGAACCTCGACGAGGGCCTGCTCGACGAGGACGCACTCGTGTGCGGCGACGACGACAACGCGAAGCGGCTCGCGCTCGAAGTCGCGGGACGGCTCGTGGGCGGTCGCGCGCTCGACGCCGGCCCGCTCGCGAGCGCGCGCGCTCTCGAAGGGCTCACGGCGGTGATCGTGAACCTCAACCGCCGCTACAAGGCGCATGCCGGCGTGCGGGTCACGGGCGTAGGCTCGCCGGAGCCGGCAGGGAGCGAAGCCGGCGGCGAGAGCGGAACCGGAGTCGAATGATCGAGCTCCTGCCCGTGCACGGCCTGCCCGAGATCCGTCAGGGAGACGATCTCGCGGCGATGGTCGTCGAGCGGACGGAGTTGCGGGACGACGACGTCGTCGTGATCGCGCAGAAGGCTGTCTCGAAGGCGGAAGGACGGGTGATCCGGATCGACTCGCTCGAGGCGTCTGCGAGGGCGATCGAGCTCGCCGGCGACGAGCGCGACCCGCGTGAGGTCGAGGCGGTGCTCCGCGAAGCGAAGCGGATCGTGCGTGAGCGCGGCCCGCTCGTGATCGCGGAGACGCAGCACGGGTTCATCTGCGCCTCGGCCGGCGTCGACCATTCGAACGCACCCGAGCCGGGGACGCTCGTACTGCTGCCGGTCGATCCCGACGCGAGCGCGCGGCAGTTCCGTGCGCGCGTGGCCGAGCTCGCCGGCCGCGAGGTCGGGGTCGTCGTCGCCGACTCGTTCGGCAGGCCGTTCCGCCAGGCGACGACCGACGTGGCGATCGGCGTCGCCGGCTTCGCGCCGATTCTCGACCTGCGGGGCACCAGGGACCGGATCGGCTCCGAGCTGCGCTCGACCCGGGTTGCGATCGCCGACGAGATCGCCGCCGCGGCCGACCTGGCGCGCGGCAAGGCAGAGGGCGTGCCCGTGGTCGTCGTGCGCGGGCTCAGGCTCGCCGGAGAGGGGACGGCGCGCGAGATCGTGATCGAGCCCGAGCTCGACCTGTTCTCCTAGCAGGCGTCCGGGGAGCCCCCGGGAAGGCCCGCGCGTCTTTACAAATCCTTAAGCGGTTCCCGGCCCGACGTCCCCTCCGGCCGCTACCGTCCCGCGGTCACGAGGTGGGCCCCGCCCAGGCGCCCGCCCGAGCTTCCTTTCTGACTGCGGCCCTCGACAAGGAGGAGAGACTCTTCGTGCGTCTTCGTTCTGCATTGAGCCTGGTTGGGCTTGCGACCCTCACGTTCGCGCTTGCGGGCGCCGCCGCTGCGCGGCAGGTGGCGCGCGTTGCCAGCCCGAGCTCGACCACCGCGCTGCGGACGGTGATCGATCACTACCGCGTCGTCACCTGGACGTTCCAGCGCGCCGCCCACGAGCACCGGACCCCGACGTCGTTCTCGTACCGCCACAGCGCGGATCCCGCCTACCTCCAGTGGACGGCCACGACCTGGGAGGCGCGTGCCGGGCATGCCCGGGCGGACGCGCTGGCGCGGCTCCGCAGCTCCTTCGCCGTCGCGCTCCCGCGCGCGCCTCGGCCGCACAGCAAGCTCGCCGTGCGTCTGAGCTACAGCCGCAACCTCACGCTTCGCCTGCGTCGCATCTACCCCGGTACGGTGACCCGCACGTTCGCGACCGCCAGGGCCAAGGCCGGCGGGGCCGCTGCGCTCCACCTCTGGGAGGAGCGCAGCGCTGTCGCCGCGCTCGCGGTCGCCCGGCACGGCGTGACCGTCCCGGCGGGCCTGCGGGCCGACTTCAGCTGCATTCACCGCTTCGAAGGCGCGTGGACCGCCGACACCGGCAACGGCTACTACGGCGGCCTGCAGATGGACCTCTCCTTCCAGCGCCGCTACGGGGCGCAGTACGTGCGGGTCTGGGGCACCGCCGACAAATGGCCTGCCTGGGCGCAGCTGGCGGTCGCGGTGCGCGCCTACCAGTCCGGGCGCGGCTTCTATCCCTGGCCGAACACCGCCCGGGCCTGCGGGCTCATCTGACGCGTACGCCGCTCAAGTAGGCCCACCTCCCCGCCGATGAGGACGGCATGGTGCGGCAAACGGCGGCGGCGGCGGCCCCTGCGCCGGGGGACGAGCCGACCCCTGGCGGCGGGCGTCCCGAGGCGCTCGTCGAGTCATATCGGCGGCTCGCCGAGGTGTTCCACGAGGTGCTCTCGGAGCAAAGCCTCGACGCGCTGCTGGACCGGATCGCGGTCACGCTCGCGGATCTGATGCCGTACGAGGCGCTGCACATCTACGAGGCGGACGAGGACCGGCGTGAGCTCGTGCCCCTGCTCGCGCGCTCCCAGGAGTTCGAGGACGAGATCATGCGCAGCCGCCAGCGCTTCGGCGAGGGGATCACCGGCTGGGCGGTCGAGCACCGGCGTCCGGTCTGGACGAACCAGGCGCATCTCGATCCGCGGGTCGTCGTCGTACCGGGCACGAGCGCCGAGCCGGAGGCGATGATCACCGTGCCGCTGATCGCGCGCGGTGCGCTGAAGGGCGCGCTCAACATCTACCGCCTCGGCGCCGACGCGGCCTTCGCCGAGCACGAGTTCGAGCTCGCGAAGTGGTTCGGGGACGCCGCCGCGCTCGCACTCGACAACGCGCAGATCCGGGCGCGCCTCGAGCATCTCGCGCAGACCGACTCGCTCACCGGGCTCTACAACCACCGCTACTTCCACGAGCGGCTCCGGTCGGAGCTGACCCGGGCCTCCCGGTCGCACGACTCCGTCGCGGTGCTGATGTTCGACCTCGACGACTTCAAGCGCGTGAACGACGTCTACGGCCACGCGACCGGCGACCAGCTGCTGATCCAGGTCGCGCGCATCGCACGCGACATCGTGCGCGGCTCGGACGTCGTCTGCCGTATCGGTGGCGAGGAGTTCGGCGTGATCATGCCGTCGTGCGATGCCGGCGACGCGCTCGGCCTCGCCGCACGCCTGATCGACACCCTGCGTGACCACGAGTTCGACCCCGCGGGCCGCATCACGGTGTCGATGGGCGTTGCGCAGGGCCCGGAGCACGCGATGAACCAGCGCGAGCTGATCGCGTGCGCCGAGGCGGCGATGATGACGGCGAAGGCGCGCGGGAAGAACCAGGTCGTTCTCTACGACGATCGCGAGACCGAGCGTCCGAGCGTCGAATCGCCGGAGCCCCGCGACGTGCGCTCGCTCGCACACATGAAGATGCTGCAGTCGCTCGCCGGCAAGCTGAACCGCCTCAACGACGTCTCGCAGATCGGCAGCGCGATCGCGAACGAGCTGCGCTTGCTCATCGACTACCACAACTGCCGCGTCGTGCTCCGCGACGGGGACGAGCTGAGGCCGATCGCCTTCGTGGGCGACTACGACGACCGGCTCGGCTCGGCTGCCGACGCGTACGCGGTCCGCGTCGGCGTGGGCGTCACGGGACGCGCGGTTGCAACCGGTGAGGCTGTGCTCGTGCCGAACGCGCTCGAGTGCGAGTTCGCCTACCGCATCCCCGGCACCGACGAGCTCGAGGAATCGCTCGCGGTCGTTCCGCTTCGCTACGGCGCGCGCGTCACCGGCGCGATCGTGATCTCGAAGCTCGGCGTCAACCAGTTCGACGAGGACGACGTGCGGCTGCTCGAGGTGCTGGCCGGCCAGGCGTCGGTCGCGCTCGAGAACGCGCGCCTGTACGAGCAGCAGCGCCGCGAGGCCGAGGGCGCGAAGGCGCTGCTCGCCTTCGCCGAGGACGTGTCGCGCGCGCACTCGGTCGACGAGATCTGCGGCCTCGCGGTCGAAGCCGCGACTCGCCTGTTCGAGACGGAGCGCGCGTCGCTCTGGCTCGGTGACGCGTGCGTCGCGAGCGTCGGTGACGCGCTCGTCGACGGCTGCTCCGCGCCGCTTGCTGAGGGCGACGGCATCGCAGGTCGCGTCGTGGTGGACGTCGCGGACATGGACGACGACCGCGAGCGGCTGCTCGCATCGTTCGCGCACCAGCTCTCGGTCGCGCTGCAGAAGGCGCGCCTCTACGCGAAGCAGCTCGAGGCTGCGGAGATTGCAAACGCCCTGCTCGAGGCGGGCCGCGAGCTCGCCACGGCCGAGTCGCCCGAAGAGGTTCTCGGACGCAGCGTCGAGGTGACCGCCCGCGTGCTCGGGACCGAGCGCGCCGCGCTCTGGATCGAGGAAGAGGCGAAGCCGCACGATCTCGTCGCGCGCGCGTCCTGTGGGTACGCGCGCGAGACCGACCCGGCCGGCCGGCGCCGTTTCTCGCACGGCCTCGCGCACGCGTGGCTCGAGCGGGAGAAGCCCTTCGTGCTCGAGCCGGACGAGATCGCCGGGCTCGAGGGAGTCGATCCGGTGCAGGTCGCGCGCTTCGTCGTCGCTCCGCTCAAGCTCGAGGGCGGCCGCGTCGGCGCGCTGACCGCGACGATCGGCGACCGTGAGATGGACGACCGTGAGCTGCGTCTGCTCGCCGGGCTCGCGCATCAGGCGAAGCTCGCGATCGAGAGCGCGGAGCACTACGAGGGTCTCGAGCGCACGTTCGTCTCGACGGTCGCAACCCTCGCGAATGCGCTCGAGGCCAACGACGAGTACACCTCGTCCCATGCGCGCTGGATCACCGACATGTCGATGCTCGTCGGCCGCGAGCTCGGCCTCGACCGCGAGGCGCTCAAGCGGCTCGAGCTCGGCGCGCTCTTCCACGACATCGGCAAGATCGGGATCCCCTCCGAGATCCTGCGCAAGCCCGGCCCGCTCACCGACGAGGAGTTCGCGATCGTGAAGGAGCATCCGGAGCTCGGCGAGCGGATCCTCGCGCCGATCGACCGGCTCGCCGACGTGCGTCCGATCGTGCGCGCGTGCCACGAGCGCTGGGACGGCCTCGGCTACCCGGACGGCAAGGCGGGAACCGACATCCCGATCGAGGCCCGCGTCGTCCTCGTCTGCGACGCGTTCCACGCGATGGTCACCGACCGCCCGTATCGGAAGCGCCTGCCCGTCGAGGAGGCGATCCGCCGCCTGTTCGAGTCCTCCGGCTCCCAGTTCGACCCCACGGTCGTCGAGGCGTTCCTCCGCCTCTCCGAAGCCGGCGAGATCCTGCCGGTCGACTGAGTGCACTCTTTGTGGTAATCTATGCAACCGGTTGCAATGACTGTTCCGCGCGCCAAGACCCTCGCTGACATCGCCCGCCTCGCGGGTGTCTCCAAATCCACTGCCTCGCGCGCGCTCAACGACAGCCCGCTGATCGGCGTCGACACGAAAGACCGGATCCGCGCGATCGCGGCCGAGCACGGGTTCGCGGTCAACGAGCCGGCGCGCCGGCTGACCACGCGTCGGTCGAACGTGGTCGGGCTCGTCATGTTCGACTGGGGCATCGCGAAGCGGCAGGACATCTTCATGCTCGAGGTGATGGGCGGCGTCTCGGCCGGCCTGCACGAGGAGGGCTACGAGCTCCTCATCCTCCAGCCCCGGTTCGACGATCGCGACTGGGCCCGGCGCTACCTCGAGACCGGGCAGGCCGACGGCTTCGTGTTCCACCTCGCGCAGTGCTCGCCCGAGCAGCTCGACCGGCTCGAGCAGGAAGGGGTTCCCTTTGCGGTCTGGGGGCCCGCTTCTCCGCGCAACGCCTACTCGTCGGTTTCGGGCGACAGCGTGAACGGCGGCCGGATCGCGACCGAGCACCTGCTCGAGCGCGGCTGCCGCCGCATCGCGATGATCGGCGGCCCCGCCCGCGCGCACGAGGTCCTCGAGCGGAGCGGAGGCTACGAGGCGGCCCTCGCCGCTGTCGGCCTCGCGGCCGACCCGCAGCTCGTCGAGCACCTGCCGTGGTCGGCCGGGGACTCCGACGCCGGCGAGGCGGTCGGACGCCTGCTCGAGCGAGCCCCCGACCTCGACGCGATCTTCGCGCACAGCGACCGCTGGGCTCTCGGCGCGCTGGCGGAGCTGCGCGAGCGGGGCATTCGCGTCCCCGACGACGTGGCGGTCGTCGGCTACGACGACATCGTCACCGCCGCGTACGCCTACCCGCCGCTGACGACCGTGCGGCAGGACGGCGACCTCGTCGGCCGGCTGCTCGCGCGCACCCTCGCGCAGCAGCTGCAGACCGGAGTCGTGTCCGCGGTCACGATCCCGGCGGAGCTCGTCGTGCGGGAGTCGGCGTGACGTTTTCGCGGTCCTGTCTGCAACCGGTTGCAAAGGAGGTGACCGATGTACGTCCCCATGCCCGATGAGCGGCCGGCTCCCCGGCGCGTCTACGACAACCCCGTCGTGCGCGAGCGGAGCCTGCTGAGCCGCATGCTCCGGCGCCCGCCGGCTCCGGCCCGCACCTGCCCGTGCGGACCGGAGCGGGCCCGCCGCGTACGGCCCGCGCTCGACTGACCGACGCGCCCGCGAGAATCGCTCGTATGCGGCGCGCGGCGCCACTGGTCGGAGGAGCGCTGGCAGCGGCGGTCGTCGTCGCCGTCGCTGCGACGCGTCATGCGGCGGTTGCGTCCGGATCGCCGATCGAGCCGCGCGGGGCGTGGGATGCGGTCTGGATCGCCGCCCTCGTCGGTGCGTTTCTGCTCTATGGCCTCGGCGTGCTGCTGTCAGCGCGCATGACCCTTGTGGTCGCCGTCGTCGTCGCGGTGGTCGTGCAGCTCGCCCCACTCTTCGCGCCGCTTCTGCTCTCCAGGGACGTGTACCTCTACTGGGCCGAGGCACGTGTCGTAACCGTGCACGGCGCGAACCCGTATCGCGTGACCCCGAGCCGCTACCCGGACGATCCGGCGACCCGGCAGGCATCCGCGCAGTGGCGCACGCAGCCGGAGCCGTACGGTCCCGGCTGGGTCGCGCTCGGGACGCTGCCCGCGCTCACTGCTGGGCGGAGCGCGCACCGGGCCGAGCTCTTCTACCGGCTGTTCGCGAGCGCGGCGATGCTCGCCGCGCTCGCGCTGCTCGCCTGGACGACCCGGAGCGCCCGCGCCGTTGCCTTCCTCGGCTGGAGCCCGTTGCTCGCTCTGCATCTGGCAGGCGGCGGGCACAGCGACGCGTGGATCGGACTGGCGCTGGTGGCGGGGGTCGCCTTGCGCGCCACGGCGACCGGCGGTGTCGCCTGGCCGCTCGGCTCGGCGATCAAGGGCGTGCCGGCGGTCGTGCTCCCGCTCGAGCTCGCGCGCGCGAGACTGCGGTTCCCGCGCCGCTTCTGGGTCGCGCTGATCGCCGGGGGCGTCGCGGTGATCGTGCCCGCGACCGCGTTCTTCGGTGTGAAGTGGGTGACCGCAGCGACGATCGGCGCGCACGGGACGTCGCCGATCGGAGGCGTCCACTTCCTCACCGAAGCGGGGCTGCGTCACCGCTACGCCGTCCTCGTCGCAGGGTTCGTCTTCGTTGCGATCTACGCCGCCCTCCTGCGCGAGGCATGGGTGCGAGGACGAGCGCGCCTGGCGCTCGCGATGGTCGCGTTTTGCATGTGCTCGAGCCTCCTGCGGCCGTGGTATGCGGTCTGGCCGGTCGCGCTCGCGGCGGCGGAGGAGGACGGTGCCGGGCAGCTGGCGGCGTACGCGCTGTCGGCGTACGTTCTCTTCGCCGACGCGATCCCGTAGGCTCACACGCGATGCTCTCGGTAGTCGTGCCGGTGTTCAACGAGGAGCAGACGCTCCCCGTGCTGCACGCGCGGTTGGCGGCGACGCTCGCGCCGCTCGGTCCGCACGAGATCGTGCTCGTGGACGATGGCTCGTCCGATGCGTCGTGGCAGGTGATGACGGCTCTCGCCGATGCCGACGTGCACGTTCGCCTCGTACGGCTGTCGCGCAATTTCGGGCACCAGGCCGCGATCACCGCCGGTCTGGACGCGGCGTCCGGAGACGTCGTTGTGACGATGGACGGCGACCTTCAGGATCCGCCGGAGCTGATCCCCGAGCTCCTCGCCCGCTGGCGCGACGGCTACGAGGTCGTGTACGCAGTTCGCGACGATCGCGCCGGCGAGGCACGCTGGCGACTCGCTGCGATTGCGCTGTTTTACAAGCTGATGCGCCGAATCTCCGGCGACGACATTCGAGAGAACGTGGGCGACTTCCGGCTCATGTCCCGCCGAGCCGTCGACGCGCTCGCCTCGATGCCGGAGCGGGCCCGGTTCCTGCGCGGGATGACGAGCTGGATCGGCTTTCGCCAGACCGGGGTCGGCTACCAGCGCGACCCGCGCCACGCGGGCGACTCGAAGTACCCGCCGCGGAAGCTGCTGCGCCTAGCGGTCGACGGCATCACGTCGTTCTCGACGTTCCCGGTGCAGATCGTCACGTGGCTCGGCCTCGTCTCGCTTGCCTTCTGCCTCGTCGTGCTCGTATGGGTGCTGTACGTCGGCTTCTTCACTCCCAGGGCACCGCAGGGATGGACGTCGCTGCTCGCCGTCGTCCTGGCGCTCGGAGGCGTGCAGATGCTGAGCCTCGGCATCATCGGGCAGTACATCGCGCGCATCTTCGACGAGGCAAAGCAGCGGCCGCTCTACTTCGTTGCCGAGATGCGCGAGCCGGCTAGCGCCGATCCTCCAGACGCCTAGTCGTCCCGACGTCTTCGAAACCGAGACCCCTCAGGATCGGGTACGACGTGTCCGGGAGCGCTTCGGTGACGAGCGCCGGCGTGCCGCGTGCGACAGCGTCGTCCCAGCGCGCGCGAACGAGCGCGCGGTACACCCCGCGTCCCCGCGCCCATTCGGCGACGGCGCCCGCGATCAGGAAGACGCCGCGATCGGAGTAGATCGAGCGTCCGACCCCTGCCGGGCGTCCGGCGAGCGACGCGAGGAACGTCATCGGGACGCCGGCGGACCGGCATCCCTCGAACTCGTCGCGCAGGTGAGGCTTCTGCGCCTCGCGGCGATCGGGCGGCGTCGCGAAGACCTCCCACTGGAGCTCGGTCGCGACGAGGTGCTCGTCGAACGTCTCGACGATGCGGACGCTGACGTCTTCCGGCCCCGACGCGGGCGGAGTCGTGCAGGCGAGCGCGTGCACGATGTCGCCGCGGTCGGCCGGGCGCTCGAGCCCGAGCGCGACGAGCCGCTCGTAGAGATCGGGCGGTTGCGCGTCGGGATCGAGCCACCACGTCTGCGCCTTGTCGGCGGGAACGAGTGCGCGAACCTCTTCGAGCAGTGCCTCGACCTCGCCGGGCGCGACGCGGACGCCCGAGATCGCCGCCCACGTGTTGCCCTGCAGCACACACACGCGCTCGTCGGCGTAACGGCTCGCGTCAGGGCCGATCCGCGTGTAGCGATCCGGGACGAGCGCGAACGCTCTAAGCGCAGAACTCGTCGGCAACCGAGAGCGCGTCGTCGAGCGCGTCGAGCCCTTCCTCGAGCTCGTCACGCGTGATCGTCAGCGGCGGGCACACCATCGCGACGTTCCAGTGCGTCATCAGGTAGACGCCGCGCTCGAGCGCGCGCTTCATCACCGCCGCGATCGGCTTCGCCGCCTCGCCGCTGCCGTTGAACGGCACGAGCGGCTCGCGCGTCTCGCGGCTCTTGACGAGCTCGAGACCCCAGAAGCAGCCGAGCCCGCGCACCTCGCCGACCGACGGATGTTTCTCCTGCAGGCGCGCGAGCCCGTCGCGGAACAGCTCGCCCATCGCGGCGGCGCTCTCGACGATGCCCTCCTCCTGGAACGCCTCGATCGACGCGACCGCAGACGCGCACGCGAGCGGATGGCCGCTGTACGTCAGCCCGCCGGCGAAGTACTTGTCGCGCACCCACTCGGCGATCGGCTCGCGCACGATCATCGCGCCGAGCGGCACGTAGCCCGAGTTGATCCCCTTCGCCACGGTCATGATGTCCGGGACGACGTCCCAGTTCTCGACACCGAACCACTTGCCGGTGCGGCCGAAGCCGGCCATCACCTCGTCGCAGATCAGCAGGATGCCGTGGCGGTCGCAGACCTCCCGGATCGACTGCAGGTAGCCGTCCGGCGGAACGATGATCCCGTTCGTGCCGGTGACCGTCTCGAGGATGACGGCGGCGACCGTGTGCGCGCCCTCGTACTGCAGGATCTCCTCGAGGTGCGGAGCGCCCGTGCACACCGGGCACGGATCCGGATGGCCGGCCGGGCAGCGATAGGTGTACGGGTCGAACATGCGCACGACGCCCGGGATGCCCGGCTCGGCCGGCCAGCGGCGCGGGTCGCCGGTGAGCGTGATCGAGCCTGCCGTCGCGCCGTGGTAGCTGCGGTAGCGGGCGATCACCTTGTTGCGCCCCGTGTACCAGCGGGCGAGCTTGATCGCGTTCTCGTTCGCCTCGGCGCCGCCGTTCGTGAAGAACGACATCGTCAGGTCGCCCGGGGTGACCTCGGCAAGCAGCTTGCCGAGGCGCGAGCGTGACTCCGTCGCCATCGGCGGCCCGATCGTCGCGAGCTTCTCCGCCTGGTCCTTGATCGCCTGCACGACCTTCGGATGCGAGTGGCCGATCGAGACGTTGACGAGCTGTGACGCGAAGTCGAGGTAGCGCTCGCCGTCGTAGGTGTAGAAGTGCCGGCCCTCCGCCCGTTCGACGGCGATTGGATTGATCGCGTCCTGCACGCTCCACGAGTAGAGGACGTATTTCTTCGCGTCCTCGACGATCTGCTGTCCCTGCGTGATGTTCGTCTCAGTCGTCGCCATGGCTCGATCCTAGACCTTGCTTCTCGGTTTCGGCGGACGGATGATCGCGGCACGAGGTCCACCGAAAGGGGAGTGAATGGACACGTACGTGATCCTCAGGCGCGGCGGCTGGCGGAGCGGCGAAGACCTTCAGGCGGCTGCGGCTCGGTCGACGGCCGAGGGAGACAAGACGCCCGACGACATTCGTTGGATCCGCAGCTACGTGCTCGCGGAAGAAGACGGGAGCGTCGGGACGGTCTGCATCTACCAGGCGTCGAGCCCGGAGGCGATCCGGGAGCACGCGCGACGCGCCGACCTCCCCGCCGACGAGATCATCGCCGTCGCCGACACCGTGGTCGTCCGGCCCGATCCCGAGCCGGTCACCGCGTAAGCCTGTCGACGTAGAGCCGGAGCTCGCCGTGGCTCGCGAAGCCGAGCCCGGTGAGCACCGGCGCCGACATGTGACCGGCCTGAACGACGACGAGCGGTGTGCCGCGCGCGGCCGCGTGATCTCAGCGGGCGCGGACGAGCGCCCGGTAGACGTGACGGCCGCGGAGCTCCGGCAGAACGGCGCCGCCCATCAGCGCCACGCCTTCGTCCATGTCGATCGCGCGTCCGAAGCCCACCGGCCGGCCGTCGACGTATGCCGCGAAGTGGTGCACGGTGCCGTTCGGGTCGAAGCGCTCGCGCTCGACCTCGGCGCGCCGTCGGCGGTCGGCGTCGTCGACGCCCCACACGTCCCAGTCGACCCGGACGGCCTCGAGTTGCTGCTCCACCGTCTCGATCCGGCGGACGTCGACCTCGGGCGCGGCCGGCGGCGGCTCCGCGCACGTCATGCCCGTCAGCGTCGCCTCCTCGTCGTCGGGGACGAGCCCGAGCGCGAGCAGCTGCTCGGGCAGCTCGGCCGGAGTGGCATTCCAGCCGACCCACCACTCGAGCCGCTCGACGTTCCGCCGGCGCGTCTCCGTGCGCGCCCACGCGACCGCCTGCTCGACGTCGCCGAGGCGAACGCGGTGCACGGCGCAGCGATTCCCGCTCGCCTCGAAGACGAGCTCACCCCGGTCGAGCATCTCGAAGCCGGGCCGTGGCAGCAGGTGGACGGCGGTGTCCTCGGCCAGCTCGGCGACGTTCGTCAAACGCTCTCCGTGTAGACGGCGATCTCCCCGAGCTCGGCGAAGCCGAGCCGGCGAAGGATCGGCGCCGACTGCTCGTTCGCGGCCGTGACGAGCGCAGGCACGCCGCGCTCGACGGCGGTCGCCCAGCGCGCCGCGACGAGCGCGCGATAGATGCCTCGGCCACGCTCTTCGGGAAGAACGGCGCCGCCGACCATCATCAGCGCCTGCTCGGCGGTGGCGCAGCGCGCCATCCCGACCGGACGGCCGCGGTCGAAGGCGACCCAGGCGATGAACCGGTCGCGTGCGACCTCCCAGAAGCGCGCGTACTCCTCATCGGCACCTTCCGGCCAGCCGTTCGCGCGTGCGTCGACCCGCTGCGCCTGGATGTAGTCCTCGAGCGTGCGCACCTCGCGGACCTCGAAGCTGTCGCCGCCGGCGGGCGCCGACGTGAGGGCGAGTGCGGCGAGCGTCTCCGAATGTTCGAGCCCGAGGCGTGAAGCAAGGTCCGCCGGCTCGGTCAGCGCGCAGAGCGCCCACTCGATGCGCTCCGCGCTCCAGCCGCGCGCGATCTCCCGCGCGTGGTGGCGCACGGCCTCGACGCGATCGGCCGCGACGCGCACGCGCTGCACGGTCGCGAGGCCCGGCCTTCGCGGCATGACGTAGTAGCCGTCGCCCACGACGACCGCCGGATGCGGCGGCACGACGAACGCGCTCGGCGCCTCGGCGAGCTCCAGGAGCGTGGGTGCCACGGTACGCTCCTTCCTACCACGCGAGGAGGGGAGCGAACGATGACCGCAACTGCCGTCAAGCCGATCAACCACTGGATCTCCGGCGCCCCGTACGAGGGCGAGTCGGGGCGCAGCGGTGCCGTCTACAACCCGGCGACGGGCGAGCAGACGGGCGCGGTCGACTTCGCGTCGGTCGACGAGATCGATGCGGCGGTCCAGTCGGCGAAGGCGGCGTTTCCCGGGTGGCGCTCGACGTCGCTTGCGAAGCGCGCGGAGATCCTCTTCGCGATTCGCGAGCTCGTGCACGCGCGGCGCGAGGACATCGCGAGGATCCTCACTGCCGAGCACGGCAAGGTGCTCTCGGACGCGATGGGCGAGGTGACGCGCGGGCTCGAGGTGATCGAGTTCTGCTGCGGCGTTCCGCACCTGCTCAAGGGCGGCATGACGGAGCAGGCTTCGACCGGCGTCGATGTCTACTCGATCCGCCAGCCGCTCGGCGTCGTCGCCGGCATCACGCCGTTCAACTTCCCCGCGATGGTCCCGATGTGGATGTGGGCGCCGGCGATCGCCTGCGGCAACACCTTCGTGCTCAAGCCGTCGGAGAAGGATCCGTCCGCGTCGATCTACACCGCTCAGCTGCTGAAGGAGGCTGGCGTCCCAGACGGCGTCTTCAACGTCGTGCACGGAGACAAGGTCGCCGTGGATGCGATCCTCGAGCATCCGGACATCGCAGCCGTCTCGTTCGTCGGCTCGACGCCGATCGCGCGCTACGTCTACGAGACGGCGACCTCGCACGGCAAGCGCTGTCAGGCGCTCGGGGGTGCGAAGAACCACATGATCGTGCTGCCCGACGCCGACATCGACATGGCGGCGGACGCCGCAGTCTCGGCCGCGTACGGCTCGGCCGGCGAGCGCTGTATGGCGGTGTCGCAGCTCGTGGCGGTCGGCGACGTCGCGGACCGGATGATCGACGCGATCAAGGAGCGCATCCCGAACGTGAAGGTCGGCGACGGCATGGACGCGTCGAGCGAGATGGGCCCGCTGATCACGCGCGAGCATCGCGACAAGGTCGCGTCGTACCTCGACGAGGGCAACGTCGTCGTCGACGGCCGTGAGAACTGCCCGGAGGAGGGCTTCTTCCTCGCTCCGTCGCTGATCGACGACGTCACGCCCGGCATGCGCGCCTACGACGACGAGATCTTCGGCCCGGTGCTGGGCGTCACGCGCGTCGATACCTATGAGGAGGCGGTCCGGCTCGTCAACGAGAACCCGTATGGCAACGGCACTGCGATCTTTACCCGCGACGGCGGCGTCGCGCGCCAGTTCCAGTTCGACGTGCAGGCCGGCATGGTGGGCGTGAACGTCCCGATCCCGGTGCCGGTCGCGTACTACTCGTTCGGCGGCTGGAAGGACAGCCTGTTCGGCGACCGCCACATCTACGGGCCGGAGGGGATCGACTTCTACACGCGCACGAAGGTCGTCACCTCGCGGTGGCCCGACCCGGCGACGTCGAAGGTCGACCTGGGCTTCCCGCAGACGCGGTGAGAGTCCTCGTCGTCGGCTCCGGCGGGGTCGGCAGCGCTGCGGCGGCGGTCGCGGCCCGGCGCCCGTTCGTCGAGCGGATGGTGCTTGCCGACGTCGATGTGACGCGTGCGCAGCGCGCGGTGGCGCAGCTCGGGGACCGCTTCGGTGCCGCCCAGGTCGACGCATCCGACACGGCCGCGATCGTCGCGCTCGCGCAGACCGAGCGCGTCGACGCGGTGCTCAACGCGTGCGATCCGCGCTTCAACCCGGCGATCCTCGCCGCGGCGCTCGAGGCCGGCGTCACCTACCTCGACATGGCGATGACGCTCTCGCGCCCCGACGTCCTGCTCGGCTCCGAGCAGCTCGACCAGGACGAGGCCTGGCGCGAGCGCGAGCTTCTCTGCCTCGCCGGGATCGGCGTCGAACCGGGGCTGTCGGACGTGTTCGCCCGCCACGCCGCCGACGAGCTGTTCGCGGAGATCGACGAGATCGGCGTCCGCGACGGCGCGAACCTCGAGGTCGACGGCTACGAGTTCGCACCGACGTTCTCGATCTGGACGACGATCGAGGAATGCCTCAACCCGCCGCTCGTCTGGGAGCGCGAGCGTGGCTGGTACACGACCGAGCCGTTCTCGGAGCCGGAGGAGTTCGACTTCCCCGAGGGCATCGGCCCGCTCGAGTGCGTGAACGTCGAGCACGAGGAGGTCGTGCTCGTTCCGCGCTGGATCGACTGCAACCGCGTCACGTTCAAGTACGGCCTCGGCGCGGAGTTCATCGACGTGCTGAAGACGCTGCACAAGCTCGGCCTCGACTCGACGAAGCCGGTGCGCGTGCGCGGTGCAGAGGTCGCCCCGCGCGACGTCGTCGCTGCGGCGCTGCCCGACCCGGCGACGCTTGGGGACAAGATGCGGGGGAAGACCTGCGCCGGCACCTACGTCACCGGCACCGGCAAGGACGGGGAGCCGCGACGCACGTACCTGTACCACGTCGTCGACAACGAGCAGGCGATGCGCGACTACGGCCACCAGGCGGTCGTGCTGCAGACGGCGCTCAACCCGGTCGTCGCGCTCGAGCTGCTCGACGCGGGCGTGTGGTCGGGCGCGGGCGTGCTCGGCCCGGAAGCGTTCCCCGCGGCGCCGTTCCTCGAGCTGCTCGCCGACTACGGCGCGCCGCACGGGATCGACGAGCGCTAGCCGCTAGCCAATCGCCGCCGGCTCGTCCCGCTCGAGCTGGCGCTCGAGCGCTCCGGGCGGAGCGACCTCGAGCTTGCGCGAGAAGAACGCCCGGTACTTCGCGGCACAGACGAGCATCAGCGGCACGCCGAGGAGCAGTCCGCCGATCCCGATCACGATCGGGACCTGGATCCCGAGGAACGGGTGCGAGTAGTTGTACCCGGCCTTCGAGTAGTCGATGAACGCCTTCACGAACACGGCGCCCATCATCAGCGCGCCGGCGAGCGGCAGGAGGCCGGCGAGCAGGAACGCGCGGGTGCTGCGGAAGAGGTCCCGCCGGAAGTACACGACGCAGATGAGGCCGGTGAAGCCGTAGTAGAAGCAGATCGAGAATCCGATCGCGCTGATCGAGTCGTTGAGCACGTCCTGCGACGAGTTGAAGCCGACGAGCAGCAGGGTGAACACGATCGAGAGTGCGCCCATCGCGATCGTCGAGACGTCGGGCGTCAGAAACCGCGGATGGATGCGGCCGAAGACGCGGGGGATCGCGCCCCAGTGCGCCATCGAGAGCGTCGTCCGCGCCGTCGGCAGGATCGTCGTCTGCGTCGACGCCGAAGCCGACGTGAGCACCGAGATGATGAGCAGCTTGTCCCACGGCGAGCCGAAGACCTTCGTGCCGAGCACGCTGAGCACGTCGTCGGGATGGTTCGCGAGGTAGCCCGGACCGCCGTAGGCGACTGCCGCTGCGGAGACGACGAGGTAGATCAGCAGCAGGAGGAGGGTCGCCATCACCGCGGCGCGCCCCGGCGCCTCGTGCCGGTCCTCGGTCTCCTCGTTCACCGAGACGCCCGAGTCCCAGCCCCAGTAGATGAAGATGCCGAGCAGGACGCCGTCGAACATCGGCGTCCACCCGATCGCGAACGGGTTGAACCAGCCGGCGTGGACGTGAAGCGAGTGTGCCGGATGGTTCGCGTACACCTTGACGAGTGCCACGACCGCGAACAGGGCGAGGATCACGCACTCGGCGCCGAGCAGGAACTGCTGCACGCGCGCGGACAGCTCGATGCCGCGCCAGCAGATCCACGTCATCAGCGCGATCCAGATCGCCGACCCGATCAGGATCGCGGCGGTCGAGTCCGCCGCCGACTGCCAGCCGAAGAGCAGGAACGTATACGTGCTCGCGATCACCGCGAGCGACGCCATCACGACCACGTCCGCGACGAAGATCGCCCAGCCGTTCAGCCAGCCGACCCAGGGGCCGAGCGCGCGCGTGCCCCAGGCGAACGTGGTGCCCGCGTCGGGGTCGGCCCGGTTCAGGTACTTGTAGGCGAGCGCGACGAGCAGGATCGGCAGGAACGAGACGAGCAGCACCGCCGGGGCGTGCACGCCGATGCCGTCGGTCGCGACGACGAAGCCGAGCGTCGCCGCGAGCGAGTACGCGGGAGCCGTCGAGGCGACGCCGATGACGAGGTTCGACAGGTAGCCGATCGCGTCGCGCTTGAGACCCTTGTCGCCGGTCTCGACGGCCGTCGTTGCCATGCGCGGACTCTACGGGGCCGGGCGGATCGAACGCGGGAGCCTGCAACGTGCAGGCGTTTACGATTTTCGGTGCCGGGTGAAACCACGTTTGTGGACGAACGCGAAGCGGCGAATCGGGCTGCCCGCGAGCACATCGAGCGCTTGCGGCAGCGCCTGGAGGCGGGCCAGAGCGAGATCGCGCGCCAGCGCGCCTCGGTCTCGGGCACGCGCGAGCACATCTCGGGCATCCAGCGCTGGATCGAGCACTCGAACCAGCAGCTCGGCGAGGAGCGCGCCCGCCGCGGCGGCGAGTCCCGCCACGAGGACGACTCCGACGCGGTCGGCGGCGACTAGGCCGTCGCCAGCGCTTCGCGCCGAAGCTCTTCGTTCGGCCGCGCGCGCTTGATGAACTGCCCGCTACCGGGCTTTGCGAGCAGCGTGTCGTTCTCCACGATCACGTTGCCGCGCAAAAGGACGACGTCGGGCGAGCCCTGGACGTTGGTGCCCTCGTAGAGGTTGTAGTCCGAGCGTGAGTGGTGCGTCGACGCGGAGATCGTGACGCGCTTCTCCGGATCGAAGACCACGATGTCGGCGTCCGAGCCGACGGCGAGCGTGCCTTTCTTCGGATAGAGCCCGAAGAGCTTCGCCGGGTTCGTGCAGAGCAGCTCGACCATCCGGTTCAGCGAGATGCGGCCTTCGCGCACGCCGAAGTGATGGATCAGCTGCAACCGGTTCTCGAGCCCGGGACCGCCGTTCGGGATCTGGCGGAAGTCGTCCTTGCCCGCGTCCTTCTGGCCCTTGAAGAGGTATGCGCAGTGGTCGGTCGAGATCGCCTGCAGCACGTTCGTGCGCACCGCGTTCCAGAGGATCTCCTGGTTCGCCTTCGCGCGGGGCGGTGGCGTGTACACGTACTTCGCGCCTTCGAAGTTCGGCTGGTCGAGGAACGAGTCGTCGATGAAGAAGTACTGGGTGCACGTCTCGCCGTAGATGTCCCAGCCCTTCTCGCGCGCGATCGCGATCGGCTCGACCGACTCCGCGCACGACACGTGCACGACGTAGAGCTTGCAGCCGGCGACGCGTGCGAGCTGCACGGCGCGGTTCGTCGCCTCGCCCTCCGTCTCGGGCGGGCGCGTCAACGCGTGGTACTTCGGTGAGGTGTTGCCCGCTGCGATCGCCTCGGCCATCAGCACCTCGATCGCGTCGCCGTTCTCGGCATGCACCATCACGAGCGCGCCCGTCTCGGCCGCGACCTGCATCGTCCTGAACAGGGTCTCGTCGTCGACCATCAGCGAGTCCTTGTACGCCATGAAGAGCTTGTACGAGGTGACGCCGTGCTCTTCGGGCAGACGGGCGAGCTCTTCGAGCGTGCCGCCCTCGCGCAGGTCGGTGACGGCGATGTGGAAGCCGTTGTCGATCACGGCCTTGCCTTCGCGCTTGCCGTGCCAGATCTCGAGCGCCTCGCCGAACGTCTGCCCCTTGCCCTGGATGCAGAAGTCGACGTGGGTCGTCGTGCCGCCGAACGCCGCGGCCGTCTGGCCCGATTCGAAGTCGTCGATCGTCGTCTCGCCACGCCACGGCATCTCGAGGTGCGTGTGCGGGTCGACCGCGCCCGGCAGGACGTACTTGCCGCTCGCGTCGATCACCTTGTCGGCCTGTACGTCGAGCGCCTCGCCGATCAGGGAGATCCGTTCGCCGTCCACGTAGACGTCGGCGACATAGTCGTCGGCCGCGGTGATGACGCGACCACCCTTGATCAGCACGGACATGAGCGCTCCTTTCTTCAGACCCCGGGGAGCCCACCCGTGGTGGGCTCCCCGAGTGTATGTCTCTACTTCCCGCCGGCGGTGAGCTTGACGGTCATCGGCTTGTAGTGCTTGCCGTAGACGTCGAGCCCCTGCTTCTTCAGGTTCGCGATCGCCGCTTCGACGAGGTCGGTCCGGTAGGCGCCGGGCGTCGGAGCCTTCTTGATCCCGCCGAACTTCTTCATCAGCGTCGCGGTCCGCTTGTAGGCGGCCGGGTCCATGACCCCGATCGGGTTCTTGCTCGGCCAGATCAGCTGGTTGATCTGGTTCATCATCCACAGCTGGTGGCCGCGCGGCAGGGTCGGCCCGGCCTTGAGCGTGAAGTTGACGCACTGCGTGACGTGGTCACGGCAGTAGATCCAGCCCTGGAGCGTCGCCTGGATCACCTTCTCGGCGATCGCCTGGTGATCCTTGCTCTTCAGGTACGACGCGGTCGAGAAGAGGTTGTCCTCGAGCATCCCGAACCCGAGCTTCTGCATGCTGAGCACGTTCAGGTCCGACAGCTGGTAGAGCTTGCCGGTCTTCGGGTTCTTGGTCTCGAGCACCTGCGCCAGCTCGTTGTACGTCATCGCCGACGCGCCGTCGACCTGATGGTTGAGGAACAGCCCCATGTCGAACGGCTGCTGGACGATCGTCACGCCCTTGTTCTGCGACGGATTCATCCCGTTCTTCGTGAGCGCCGCGAACAGCTCGTACTGGTCGCCGCCGAGCCAGTTCGCGATCTTCTTCCCGCGCATCTTCGCGACCGTGTTGATGCCGGAAGACTTCCAGGTGATCTCCGTCATGCCGGAACGCGAGAAGACCTGGGCAATGTCGACGAGCTGGGTGCCCGTGTCGCGTGCTGCGAGCAGGGCGGTGAGCCAGTTGACGCCGAACTGCGCACGACCCGCTGCGACGACCTGGCCGGGAACGATCTGCGGCCCGCCGTTCAGGAGCTTGACGTTCAGCCCGGCGTCCTTGTAGTAGCCGAGGTCGAGCGCCGCGAAGTAGCCGGCGAACTGCGCCTGCGGCACCCACTGCAGCTGTATCGAGACGTTCGTCAGCTTCGACGACGCCGACGCTGTCGACGTGGTCCTCATCACTCCGACGAGCGCCGCCGTGAGCGCGGCGGCAATCGCCACGACGATCATCCAACGCTTCCTCATTCCGCTCCCCTTTCCGTAGTCTCCGTCGGCCTGGCCGATTCTTAACACGGTGCGGGGCAATTCACGAACCCCGCGTCTCGGGGCTCCAGCGGAGGACGATCCGCTCGGCCGTCGCGACCGCGCTGTAGAGCGCGATTCCGAGAATCGAGGCGATGAGGATGCCCGCCCAGGCCTCGTCGAACCGGAAGACGCCGGCGTCCGTGTTGATGAGCACGCCGAGCGCGTTCAGAGCGCCGCCGAAGTACTCGCCGACGATCGCGCCGATCATCGCCAGAACGCTTGCGACCTTCAGCGCCGTGAAGACGAACGGCAGCGAGGTCGGGACGCGGACGCGCCGCCAGATCTGGAACTCGCTGGCGGCGTACGACCGCATCAGCTCGATCTGGCGCGGCGAGGCGCTCTGCAGGCCGCGCAGCGTGTTCACCATCACCGGCAGGAAGCAGAGGACCGCGGCGACCGCCATCTTGGAGTGCGGCGAGATCGGGTTGAACCACGCGCCGAAGATCGGCGCGAAGGCGATGATCGGCACCGCGTTCGCGGCGATGAAGATCGGCATGAGCGCCTTGCCCGCCGTCTGGAAGCGGCCGACGACGGTGGCGGCGACGATCCCGGCCACGGAGCCGATCGCGAACCCGCCGAGCGCCTCCTTGAACGTGTACCAGCCCGCCGGCCACAGCGAGTGGCGCTCCGTCCAGAAGACACTGACGATCGTGCTCGGCTTCGGCAGCAGGAACTGCTGCACGTGGAGCGCGCGCACGAGCCCTTCCCACAGCCCGACGACGACGACGAAGACGACGAGCGCCGGGAGCCATTCGCCGGTCTTCCGGAGGACGGTCGCGGTCACTCGAGCACCGCTTCCTCTTCCGGCAGCAGGTGCTCGCCGCGGCTGCGAAGCAGCTCGCGTACCTCGGTGACGAGCTCGAAGAAGCGCGCCGTCTCGCGGGTCTCCGCGGTGCGCGGCGTCGGCAGGTCGATGTCGACCATGCCGGCGATGCGCCCGGGCCGTGGGCTCATCACGACGACGCGCGTCGAGAGGAACACGGCCTCCGAGATCGAGTGCGTGACGAAGATCACCGTGTTGCCGGTCTTCTCCCAGAGCGACAGCAGCTCGAGATTCATCCGCTCGCGCGTCATCTCGTCGAGCGCGCCGAACGGCTCGTCCATCAGGAGCAGCGCCGGCTCGAATGCGAGCGCGCGCGCGATCGCGACGCGCTGCTGCATGCCGCCCGAGAGCTGCCACGGATGGTGATCGGCGAACGCGGTCAGCTCGACCAGCTCGAGCATCTCTTCGACGCGGGCGCGCCGGCGTTCCCGGTCCCAGCCGAGCATCTCGAGCGGCAGCGCGATGTTCTTCGCAACCGTGCGCCAGTCGAAGAGGACGGCGGACTGGAAGACGATCCCGTAGTCACCGTCCTCGCGCGCCTGGCGCGCGCTCTTCCCGTTCACCGAGATCGCGCCCCTGGTCGGCTCGACCAGGTCGCCGACCACGCGCAGGAGCGTGGACTTCCCACAGCCGGACGGCCCGATCAGCGAGACGAACTCGCCCTCCGTGAGCTCGAGATCGATTCCCTCGAGGGCGGTCACGTTCCCGTGCGGAAACGTCTTCGTGACGCCTTCGAGGCGGACGACGGAGGCCGCGCTCATCTGATGCGCTCCGGGGCGCGGCGCACGATCAGCTTCTCGGCGAGGACGACGATCACGAAGAAGACGATCCCGAGGAGCGCGGCGATCACGTTCGTCGCCCAGAGCTCCTGCGGCTCGATCGAGTAGTACTGGTTGAAGTTGATGATCGCGCCGCCGAGGCCGTCCTGGAGACCGGTCGGCAGCTCACCGATGATCGCGCCGACGACGCTCGCGGTCGCAGCCAGCCGAAGCGCGGAGAAGACGTACGGCAGCGACGCGGGGAAGCGCAGCTTCCAGAGCACCGCCCAGCGGCTCGCGGCGTACGTCCGCATCAGCTCGATCGCGCGCGGATCGGCGGACTGGAGCCCGCGCAGCGTGTTGATCGCAACCGGGAAGAACGTCAGGTACGTGGCGATCACCGCCACCGCGCCCCAGCCCTGCAGCGGTCCCGGGAGCTTCGGGTTGACCCACACGACCACCATCGGCGCGATCGCGAGGATCGGCACCGTCTGGCTGCCGACGATGTACGGCAGGAGGCCGCGCTGGAGCAGCCGCGAGTGGACCAGCACGGCGCCGAGCGCGAACCCGATGACGGCGCCGACGGCAAACCCGGCGGCCGCCTCCTTCGCCGTGAACAGGGTCTTGTGCAGGAGGACGGTGATCAAAGCAGGCTGATTCACCTGCGCCGGCTGCTCGAACGCCTTGACGATCGTCCAGACGTGCGGCATCGACGTGTCGTTGACGACGAACGGCCACGACCAGCCGGTGCTCGTCCAGATCCAGTGGTACAGCTCCCAGAAGCCGACCATTGCGACGAGCACGGCGACGACGAGCGCGGCGCGCCCGAGCGCGGCGGCGATCGGCGCGGGGATGATGCGACGGCCCGGCAGCGTCGCGGCGGCGGTGGAGCTCATCGCGATTCTTCTATCACGCTTTAAAGTCGTTCTCATGAGTCTCGATCCAGCACGCACCGTGGCGGAGCTCGAGGAGCTCCGCGAGCTGACCGGCGACGAGAACGGCGCGCAGCGCGTCGCGTGGACGGAGACCTGGGAGCGCGCGCGCGAGTTCCTGCGCGCGAAGGTCGCCGAGACCGGCGCCGAGGAGCACATCGACGAGGCCGGCAACCAGTGGTTCACGCTGCGCGGCGCGTCCGACCGCGAGCTGCTGATCGGCGGGCACATGGACTCGGTGCCGAACGGCGGCTGGCTCGACGGCTGCCTCAACGTGCTGGCGGGCGTCGAGGTGCTTCGTCGCATCGCCGCCGAGGGCGAGCCGCCGCTCACGGTGCGCCTGGTCTCCTGGGCGGACGAGGAGGGCGCTCGTTTCGGCCGCTCGCTCTTCGGGTCGTCGGCGGCGTCGGGAACGATGGCCGACCAGGCGGAGCTTCGCTCCCTCTCGGATCGCGACGGCGTCGCGCTCCCCGACGCGCTGCGCGAGCACGGGGTCGAACTCGACGGCGCGCTTGCGGCGCGCGCACAGCTCGCAAACGCCGCCGCGTACCTCGAGCTGCACATCGAACAGGGACCGGTGCTCGAGTCGATGAACCTGCCGCTCGGCGTCGTCCTCGGCACGTTCGGCGTCGAGCGCTCGCGCTTCACGTGGCGCGGACAGGCGGCGCACGCGGGCTCGACGCCGATGGACAAGCGTCGCGACGCGCTCGCCGGCGCCGCGAAGCTCGCGCTCCACATTCGCGAGATCGCGGCCGAGGTGGGGGACGGCGCGGTCTGTACGTCGGGCGGTGTCGTCACGAGGCCGGGGATCGTCACGTCGGTTGTCGAGACGGCGGAGCAGCTCCTCGACCAGCGTCATCTCGACGCGGAGAAGCTCGCTCGGATGCTCGCGATGGCGCGCGAGGCGGCCGACCGCTTCGCGGCGGAGGAGAACATCGAGGTCGAGTGGGAGCGCATCTGGAACATCCAGCCGATCCTGTTCGACGAGACGCTGATCGAGCTCGCCGACGAGTCGGTCCGCGAGATCGCGGGGACGTCGCACCGGCTGCCGTCCGGGCCGCTCCACGATGCGGCCGAAGTCGCCCGGGCCGGCGTCCCGACGGTCATGCTGTTCGTCCAGAGCCTGCGCGGCCTCTCGCACACGAAGCTCGAGGACACGAAGCGCGAGCACCTCGAGCTGAGCGTTCGCGCGCTCGACGCGCTGGCGTCGAAGACGCTCGCCCGGTTCGCCTGATCCCCGACGCAGCGGTCAGCCGGCAGTGCCTGGCACCGAAGCGCCAGGCACCAGCACCGCACGCAGCTTCTCGGCGTAGGGCGCGCGCTCGGCGGGGGTCGTCCAGCGCTGCTCCTCGTGGCGTTGGTAGAGCTCGTCACCGACGTAGCGCGGGAAGACGTGGACGTGGAGGTGCCAGACCTCCTGGTTCCCCGCCGGCTCGTTGTGCTGGCGCGTCGACACGCCTTCGCAGCGGTAGGCCTCCTTGAGGGCAATCGCCACGCGCTTCGTCGTCTCCGACACCGCGCAGAGGTCGCGCTCGCCGATCTCGTAGAGGTTCTCGACGTGAACGACGGGGATGACGAGCACGTGCCCGTGGTTCTCCGGCCACCAGTTGGGCGCGATCAGCGCTGCGGTGCGCTCGTCGCGCCACACGACGTCGTTCTGCGTGTTGTACTTGTTGTCGACGCCGCCCAGGACACGGCAGAACGGGCAGACGTACCCCGGCGGCGCGTGCACTAGAAGAGCCGCACGAGCAGGGCGCCGGCGACGAGCAGCACGACACCGGCGATGCGGCCCGGCGAGGTCGCTCGTTCCGGGAAGCCGATCAGGCCGAAGCGGTCGATCAGCACGCCCATCACGAGCTGGGCGGCGACGAGGATGCCGAAGAACGCCGCGGCGCCGATCCGCACCGGCACGACCACCGTCGCCGTGACGTAGAACGCGCCGAGCAGGCCGCCGACCCACGCCCACCACGGCGCGTGCCGCGCGTCGACCCCGCCGGAGCGGTAGAAGAGCAGCACGACGACGAGCAGCGCGATCGCGCCGACGCCGAACGACACCATCGACGCGCGCACCGGTCCGCCGACGTAGTGCGCGAGCCGCGTGTTGACGCCTGCCTGTACCGGCAGGAACACGCCCGCGACTACGGCGAACAGAATGAGGAGGACGCCGGTCATCCAGCGACGACGGGGTTCGACAGCACGCCGATCCCTTCGATCTCCACCTCCACCGTGTCGCCCGGCTTCATCGTCAGCTTCGGGTCGCGCGCGTATCCGACCCCCGCCGGCGTGCCGGTGAGGATCAGGTCGCCGGGCTCGAGCGTGAACACGTTCGAGACGAACGACACGAGGTGGGGCACGCTGAAGATGAGGTCGCGCGTGTTCCCGTCCTGGATCACCTCACCGTTCAGCCGCTGCACGACGCGCAGACCGCCGCCGTCGCCGAGCTCGGCCACGGGGACGCACGTGTCGCCGAGCGGGCAGAACGTGTCGAAGCCCTTCGCCCGCGTCCACTGGCTCTCGGAGTGCTGGATGTCGCGGGCGGAGACGTCGTTCGCGCAGCGGTAGCCGCGCACGTGCTCGAGCGCACGACCTTCGGGGATCCGGTGTCCGCCGGTTCCGATCTCGACGCAGAGCTCCGCCTCCGCGTCCACGTGGCCGATCCCGTCGGGGAGCAGGATCGGCTCGCCCGGGCCGACCAGCGTGTTCGGGAACTTCCCGAAGATGAGCGGCGTGGTCGGCGCGTCGCCGCCCATCTCGCTTGCATGGTCGGCGTAGTTTTTTCCTACACAGATGATCTTCACGACAGGGATCTTGACGGACTAGTCTTGCTCGCGTGTCGTTGACCTTCGGCGTCACCGTCCTGCCCGACCCGCCGTACACGCGGATGATCGAGCTGATGCAGGTCGCAGAGGGCCACGGGTTCGAGTACGCGTGGACGTACGACTCGCACGTCCTCTGGCAGGAGTCGTTCCCGGTCCTCGCGCTCGCCGCCGACCGGACGTCGCGGATCAAGCTCGGCCACATGGTGACGAACCCGGGCACGCGCGAGCCGACCGTGCTCGCGAGCGGCTACGCGACCCTGCACGACATCTCGAACGGCCGGATGGTGATGGGCATCGGCCGCGGCGACTCCGCCCGTCGCTACATCGGCCAGCAGCCGGTGAAGGTCGCCGAGTTCGAGGCGGCGCTCGAGATGATCAAGCCGTTCATGAACGGGAAGGAGGTTCACTGGAACGACAAGGACCTCCAGCTCAAGTGGGTCCGCCCCGAGCTCCCCGAGATCGAGATGCACGTCGCCGGCTACGGGCCGAAGGCGCTCGCGGTCGCCGGTCGTCGCGGTGACGGCGTGATCATCCAGCTCGCCGACCCCGACATCATCCAGTGGATCATGTCGACGGCCCGCCGCGCCGCGGAGGAGGCGGGCCGGGATCCCGCCGCCCTCAAGTGCATCGTCAGCGCGCCCAGCCACGTCGGCGACGACATCGCCGACGCGCGCGACCAGGTCCGGTGGTTCCCGGCGATGGTCTCGAACCACGTGAAGGACCTGATCGACCGGTACGGCGCCGACGGGAGCGTCGTCCCGAAGGCGCTCACCGACTACGTGCTCGCACGCGAGTTCTACGACTACGACGAGCACTCGCGC
>DASREW010000017.1:0-110434 GCA_035651895.1 Gaiellaceae bacterium | reverse complement strand
CGCGTCGAAGTTCGCCTGCCGGTACTGGTCGAGGTTGCCGATGTCCTGCCAGTAGCCCTCGCAGACGTAGCCGTAGATCGGCCGGCCCATCTCGAGCAGCAGCGGGAAGAGCTCCTTCGAGAAGTCGTACGGCCGGTCGGTCGGCACGTGCTTCAGCACCTCGGGCTCGAGCACGTAGATGCCGGTGTTGATCGTGTCGGAGAACACCTGGCCCCACGACGGCTTCTCGAGGAAGCGCTCGACCTTGCCGTCCTCGTCCGTGACGACGATGCCGAACTCGAGCGGGTTCTCGACCGACTTCAGCCCGATCGTGACGGCTGCGCCTTTCTCCTTGTGGAAGTCGACGATCTGCTTCAGGTCGATGTCGCAGAGCGCGTCGCCGGAGATGACGAGGAACGTGTCGTCGAGCGCGTCGCTCGCGAGCCGGACCGAGCCTGCGGTTCCGAGCGGGCTCTCCTCGACGGAGTACTGGATGTCGATGCCGAGGTTGGTCCCGTCGCCGAAGTACGAGCGGATCGCCTGCGGCAGAAACGCAACTGTGACGACCACGTCCTCGAAGCCGTGGAAGCGAAGGAGCTCGAGGATGTGCTCCATGCACGGCTTGCCGACGATCGGCACCATCGGCTTCGGCTGGTTGGACGTCAGCGGCCGCAGCCGTGTCCCTTCGCCTCCGGCCATCACGACCGCCTTCACGCGAACGCCTCCCGTTTCGCTTTCACCGCGTATTCAGCGAGCGCCACGAAGGCGAGCGCAAGCCCCGTCCAGAAGATCCACAGCGGCCACTCCGACCCCTTATGCGTCACCATCACGAACGCCAGCGCTGCATAGAGCAACCACGTAGCTGCTTTGCCGATCAGGTTGACCTGAAACGCATAGCCGCGCCCCATCACGATCGGCGTGCCGGCGAGCGCGACGAGATCGCGCGCGGGGATGAGCAGCGCGATCCACGGCAGCCGCCCGGCATGGATCAGCAGGATCACGGCCGCGTCGATCATGAGCCGGTCGGCGAGCGGGTCGGCGATCTTGCCGAAGCTCGACTCGACGTGCCAGAGCCGGGCGAGGAACCCGTCCACCTGGTCGGTCACGCCCGCGGCGCCGAACACGATGGCCGCCGGCCAGGAGCGTCCGCCGTGGCAGGTCGTGATCAGCACGACGTACGCGGGGATGAGAACGATCCGGCCGATCGTCAGGGCGTTCGGGATCTTGGCGCGGACCACGCTGGAAGGATATGCCCGTGCAGATCCCCGGCTTCGTCGACGCCCACTGCCACGCCTTCCAGAGGGCGCTGCGCGGGCGCACGCATGGGGCCGACTTCTGGGCCTGGCGGGACGAGATGCTCGCCCTGGCCGGGAGCCTCACCGTTTCCGAGATCCGCCGCGAGTACGCCGCGGTCTACCGGGAGCTGCGCGCGAACGGCTTCACCGCCGTCGGGGAGTTCCACTACCTCGGCCTCGACGAGGCCCGCGCGGCCGCGGAGGCGGCGGCCGAGGCCGGCATCGCGTTCGTGTGCCTCTACGCCTGCTACCTGCGCGGCGGCATCGAGCGGTTCCGCCAGTCGGGCGTTCCGGACTACCTACGGCAGCTCGAAGCGTTGCGCGCGGATGGGATCGCCGTCGGCGTCGCCCCCCACTCCGTGCGCGCGTGCCCGGCGGATGCACTGCGCGAGCTCGGCGCCTATGCGCGCGAACACGGATTGCCCCTGCACGTCCACGCGGACGAGCAGCCGCGCGAGATCGAGGAGTGCCTCGCCGAGAACGGTGTCCGGCCGATCGAGTTGCTCGCGGACACCGGTTGTCTCGGTCCGCACACGACCGTCGTGCACGCGACGCACGCAGACGGCCACGAGCTGGACCTGCTCGCCGAGAGCGGCGCGCGCATCTGCGTCTGCCCGACAACCGAAGCGGATCTCGGGGACGGGTTCCTGCCCGTTGCGCGCGTCTGCCATCGCGCGATCGGCATGTGTATCGGCAGCGACTCGAACGTGCGCATCGATCCGCTCGAAGAGCTGCGCGAGCTCGAGGGCATCGCCCGCCGCCAGACCGGGAAGCGCGGCGTGATCTCACTCGACTCGCTGCTCGGTTTCGGCTCCGACGAGGGCGCAGCGGCGCTCGGCCTGCGCGAGTGGCCCGAGGCGACCGTCGACCTGACCCACCCGCAGCTACGCGGTGTCGCCGAGGTGGACGTCTACGGCGCGCTCGTCGCCGGCTGCACCGGCGACGTGTTCTTGAAGATGTTCGACCAGTAGAGCGTGCGGTTCAGGTACGCGTACGCGGCCTGCATGCCGTGGAGCCCCCACGCGCCGTTGTACGACAGGTAGCGATAGCCGTCGAGGCGATGCGGAGGCGCGGCCGGCTCGATCTGCGTGCCCTCGTGCCACTCGTTGAACGACGTGATCGTCACCTGGTCCGCCCCGCTCGCGATCGCCATCTTCCACATCGAGTCGTAGGTCGCGCCGTTCCGCCGCTTCTTCACTCGTGTGTCGCCGTCGCCGCGCTTCGCGTCGTAGCCCGGGCCGACCGACGGCGCGCAGATGAGGTGCTTCGCATGCGCCTCGTTGCAGAAGCGCCGGAACATCGACCCGCCGTACGTGACGATGTCGTAGGTGTAGACGCCGTCGAACCCGCCGGCAGCCGCGTCGCCGACCAGCGGTGTCTGCGCGAACAGCTGCGCGCCGCTCGCGTGGAGCGCAGGCATGGCCACTGCCCATTCGGGCACCGGGAGATCGAGCGCGCGGTAGACGTAGAAGGTGTGGATGCCGTACTTCCGCTCCAGGTACGCGACGTCCGAGACGATGTCGGCGACGGTCCGCCCCGCGTACGGCTCGAGATGCGCGGCGACGCTGATCCCGTCCGCGTGCGCGTCGGCGACGATCAGCGGCATGCGCTGGTCCTCGGGCGAGCCCTGCCCCCACCACGAGACGTCGATCTGGTCGATGCCCGCCGAGTGGATCTCGGACATCTGCGCAGCGACGACGATTGCATCCGAGGACGAATACGGGCCCCCGAGCGGGTAGTACGACGACGCGATGTTGTCCGGCGGCGAGTGGCCGTCCTGGTTCCAGTGCTCGTACATGCCGTCGAACGGCGTCGTGCCGTACCACGGGTAGTAGAACGCCGAGACGCGCACCGCCGCCGAAGCCGACGCAGGCACGACGAGCGCGAGGAGTACGCCGAGAAGAAGTCGCCGCATGACTGGGGGCACCGATCATCTCTCAGTCGGCGGATGCGGACAATGGGCCGCGAGACTCATTCCGCCTTCATCCCGGGTCCCACCGTTCGAGGGATGATCGGCGGCGCCGGGTGTCCCGATATCGCCGCTTGACAGGCAATGGCAACTGCGGCGAAAAGACGGCTCGGCGACATCTTCGTCGAGCGCGGGCTGATCTCAGAGGAGCAGCTCGAGGAGGCGCTGAAGGCTCAGCGCGAGACCGGCACGAAGCTCGGCGAGGTACTCGTCGAGCTCGGGTTCGTGACGCGCGTCGCGCTCGCCGGGGTGATCGCCGAACAGTGGGACGAGGCCGGCGTCACCGCGCGCGGCCGGAAGACATCAGAGGTCGCGCGCACCGGCGAGTCCGAGCTTCACCAGCGGATCGAGGTCCTGACGGCGGAGCTCGCCGCGCGGGATCAGCGGATCGCGCAGCAGGACGCGACGATCTCGCTGCTGATCTCGAAGCTCGGCTCGGCCGCCGCCTAGAGTCTGGAACCTGGTTCTGCGAACCAGGTTCCTGTCGTACGCCGTCAGACCGAAGCCGTGATCGTGATCCCGCCGCGCGCCTTCTGACGGAGCGTCACATGCACGCGCGTGGTCCCGAGCTCGAGCGCCGTTGCGACCTCGTCGCGGATCTGCACGGCCAGCGCCTCGCAGAACGCACCCTGATCGCGGAAGCGCGAGAGGTAGATCTTCAACGACTTCGATTCGAGGCAGAGACCCTCGGGCTCGTACTCGATCGTGGCGGTGTAGAAGTCGGGCTGGCTCGTGATCGGGCAGACCGCGGTCAGCTCGTCGCTCACCAGCTCCACGCGGGCGACGCCCGGGTTCGCAAACGTCTCGAGGCCCGCGTACGCGTCGCTGCCTGCATGACCGAGTGCGACGAACTCCTTGTTCACGCGCACTAGTGTAGATCGATGCCGCACGTCTACCTTGCCGGGCCGCCGTTCGCCGACGACTACCGCCGTCGCGCGTCGCAGCTCGTTCGTGCGGCGGGCTGGGAGCCGGTCGACCCGATGCGCCGCGACTTCCGCGGACGCACCGAGGGCAACGAGCGAGAGATCGTCGAGGGCGACCTTGCCGACATCGACTCCTGCGATGCCGTGCTTGCCGCGTTCACCGAGCCCGACGAGGGCACGGCGATGGAAGCGTGGTACGCACACTCGCGCGGCATCCCGGTCGTCGCGTGGACCGGCGGTGCGTGGGCGCATCCGTGGACGGTGTACGTCTCGCGGTCGGTGCACGAAGAGCTCGAGGCGGCGATCGCGGCCCTCAGGGGCTGACCACGACCGCCGCCGGAAGCTCAGCGTGCGGCTCTGCGACGCACGAGGTATGTACCGAGCACCGCGACGGCGATTGCCTCGGCTGCGAGCGCGATGACGATCGGCGGTGAGTAGCCGCGCTCGCGGAAGCCGAAGAGCGGCTGGGACTCGCTGATGAACAGGAACACGATCGACGTCGCTGCAAGCCCGATCCCTGCGAGCGCGAGGAGCGGGTGGAGTCGTCTCAGTGGCGCAACGAGGCCGGCCGCGATGATCGTCGCACCTGCGAAGTTGAGGACGAACAGCGGTCCGATCACGGACACCTTGTCGTAGTCGGCTGCGAAGTACTGCTCGATGTGCACAACGCCGACGAAGAAGACGGCCACGGCGCCGATGATGCGCAGCGCCACTGGAAGCCGGCCGGAACGTGGCTCGGTGAGGATTGCCTCGTCGGGCTCCGGCCTCCCGACTCGGCGGTTGGTGCGTTCGGCGATCTGGCTCATTGCGAGCCGCCTTCAATCGTGCATGCCCCCATCACGACCGAGTTCAGGGGCCGTGTCATGCAGCCCTCCTCTCGGAAGATGGTTTCGAGGCAGTACGGCTAGTGCGCGCGAGCGGTTTGGGACAACAGCTCCGACACCGTGACCGCTCTCAGCCCGCGCTTGGCGAGCCCGCTGAGGATCAGCCCGACCGCGCCTGCTGTCTCTTCACGCGTCGGCGCCGAGGGATCGTTGCGGTGCGGCGGCCGCCCGTCGTGCAGGAGGACGATGTCGCCGGGCTGCACCTCCGCCAGCACGTGCTCTGCGATCGAGTGCGCGGTCCGGCCTTGCTCCCAGTCGCCGGGGACGACGTTGCAGCCGATCGCCGACATGCCCATCGCGAATGCCGAGCTCTCGGCTGCGGGCCAGCTGAGGTACGGCGCCCGCCACACCGACGGCCGGAAGCCGATCGTCTCCTCGATCAGCCAGCTCGTCCGGCTGAGCTCCTGCGCGACGACCTCCTCGTCCGCCTCACCGAGCCGCGGGTGCGAGTAGGTGTGGTTGCCGACCTCACACCCTTGATCGCGGATGCGGCGAACGACGTCGGGACGTGCCTCGACGTACGCGCCGAGCGTGAAGAACGTCGCGCGCGCGTCGTGCCGCGCCAGGTGCTCGAGTACGGGAACCGTCCACTCGGACGGACCGTCGTCGAACGTGAGGGCGACGACCGGATCGGCGACGCCGCGGCGATGGTCGATCACCATGACGGGAAGCGGTGCAGTCGGGGCGCCGAGATTTGAACTCGGGACCTCTAGTCCCCCAGACTAGCGCGCTAACCAGGCTGCGCCACGCCCCGCGACGAGGGGCACGGTATCAAGCGGGTTCGGGGAACGCCCGGCACCGCCACACCACCCCGGACGAAGGCGAGTTGCCATCGTGCTCCGCCGCCGTCTTTCCCTCACGGACGCGTAGCTCCGTCGATCGCGGTGGGCTGTGAGCTAGCCACACCCCGAGACACCTGGTCGCCGCCTTCCGGCACGACCGCCGCCGGGGGAGTCTCGGTTGGATCGATTCATCCACACCGAGAGACCAAGGGAGTCACCATGAACACCGTCTTGTCGCACGAACAGCCGGTCTCCAGTAACGGCAAGAAGAACGGCGCGAAACGCTTTGGGGCAGGCCGGACCACCGGCCTCGTCCTGATCGCTCTCCTCACGCTCGGGCTCGGCTATCTCCACTTCGCCGGCGGCTCGAAGTCGGTGTCGGTGCCGTCGGGCGCGCATGGCGGCCAGTTGACGCTTAAGAGCTGCAGCTACCCGACCGAGGACGGCACCGCCGTTGCGGAGTGTGGGACGCTCGTCGTACCCGAGAACCGTCACAATCCGAACTCGCGCCTGATCGCACTTCCGGTCACGGTGATTCGTGCCCGTTCAGCACATGCAGGCGTTCCGATCTTCCGCCTCCAGGGCGGCCCCGGTATCAGCAACATGGTGTTCCCGGACGCGAGCCGCTTCACCGCCAAGCACGACGTAGTGCTCGTCGGCTACCGCGGCGTCGACGGATCGAGCCGGCTCGATTGCCCGGAGGTGAGCTCGGCAATGGATCACTCGCGTGACCTCATCAGCGAGCAGTCGGATCGCGCCGTCGCCGCGGCGTACCGGTCGTGCGCCAACCGGCTCCGCAGTGATGGTGTGGATCTCGCCGGCTATTCGATCCCCGAAGAAGTCGACGACCTCGAGGCGGCCCGCCGTGCGCTCGGCTACCAACAGATCGACCTGGTGAGCGAAAGCGCGGGCACCCGCGTCGCGATGATCTATGCCTGGCGCTACCCGAAGAGCATTCATCGCTCGGTGATGATCGGCGTCAATCCGCCCGGCAACTTCCTCTGGGACGCACAGACGACCGATCAGCAGATCCAGCGCTATTCCGCGCTCTGCGCGCAGGCGGCAGGCTGTCGAAGCCGGACACCGGATCTCGGCGCGTCGCTCAAGTCCTCTCTCGTTCACGCTCCGAGTCACTGGCTGTTCCTGCCGATCAAGAAGGGCGACTTCAGAGCTGCCGCGTTCTTCGGCCTGATGAACGAGACATCCGCCGGCGGCGGCCCGATCGCCGCGCCACTGACGATCAACACACTCCTCTCCGCCGACAAGGGCAATGCAAGCGGCGCGTGGTTCCTGTCGCTGATGGCGCAGATCACCTTCCCGCACGCGTTCGCCTGGGGCGACCTGGCGGCGATCGGCCGCAGTGACGCCAGCTACGCGAAGCACTTCTACGCGTCGGGAGCAAACCGCGGGCTCAGCGCTGCCGGCAACAACCTGATCTGGGCCGGCGGCCGTGTCCTCGACGCCTGGCCGTCGAACCCGGACGAGAACGAGTACACCCACGTACAAAACTCGAACGTTCCGACGTTGCTGATCGGAGGCAACCTCGACTTCGCAACACCGCCGGAGAATGCGACGCGCGAGCTCCTGCCTCACCTCGCGAACGGCCGTGAAGTCGTGCTCTCGAACCTCGGACACGCCGACGACTTCTGGCCTTACGAACCGGCAGCCGGCACCCGCCTGCTCAACACCTACTTCGACACCGGCAAGGTCGACACGTCCCGTTACACCCGCAACACGGTCGACTTCAGCCCAAGCTCCAGCCAAGGCGGGTATGCCACCGACCTTCTCGGCGTCCTGCTTGGCCTCGCAGCACTGACGGTCCTCTCGCTGTTCTGGATGACCGTTCGCGTACGTAGGCAGGCGAGCTTCGGACGCAAGGGAAGCGCAGCGGTCCGGTCGATCTACCCCGTCCTCGTAGGACTCGGCGGCTGGTGCCTGGGCGTGCTTGTCGTCCTGACAACCCTGCCGACCATCCCCATCGACGACCAGGCACTCACAGTCATCTCGGTCGGTCTGCCCGTGGCACTCACCGTCTACTGCGGTTGGCTGAAGCGTGACTCGAGCCCGACAAACAAGCTCGTAGGGCTCGGGACAGTTCTCAGCAGCGCACTCGTCGGCGCGCTGCTCGGGTTCAACGCGACAACCGGGCTCATGGCGGCCGTTACGACGATCATCGGAGCAGCCGCCGGTGCGAACCTCGGTCTGATCGTCTTCGATGTCGCGCGGATCGGCGAGCGGTCGGAGACCGTTCCCTCCATCGCCAACGCGGCGGTCGAACACTGACGTCCGATTCGATTCCCGCGGAGCGTGTGGCAGTGCGCGGACCCCGCCACACGCTCCGCCGCCGGTCCCTATGCGTCACCTCTGAGTCCGTTATGCGCCACGGCTCTTCCATCGGCTGCCGTAGCGATGTCCAGCAACCATCCCTGCGCATGCGCGTTAGCCGAGCAGCGAGCTGAGCTCAGCGCCCGACAGTTCGTCCTTCGCGATGAACCCACGGGCGCCCGACGCGCCTAGGAGAGAGCCGAAGTCGGTCGCCTCATGCGTCGAGATCAAGATGACCGCGAGGCCGTCGCTGTCGGCAGTGAGCCGCCTCGCGACTTCGAAGCCGTCGATGTCTGGCAGCTGGACGTCGAGGAGAACGACCTCTGGCCCGAGCTGCTTCGCGAGTGCCAACGCCGACTTCCCGTTGGCGGCCTCGCCGACGACGTTGAAGCCGTCGGCCTCAAGCAGCTCTCGCGCGCGCCGGCGGAAGCTCGCGTTGTCATCGACGATCAAGACGCCGGAGCGCACGGCCGGATGGTGGCACGCACGGCCGTGTGTCGCAGTACGGCTAGCCACACCCCGGTCGTGGCTTGGGCTTCACGGGGGTCACGAAGTCGGGTGTGTGGCCCCTTCGACATCGGCATGCGCGCAAGGGGCGCTCTCTCTAGGGCGGAGCACAGGCGTAGACTCGAAGCGTGAGCGTCAGCCTTCTGTTCACCGAGATCGAGGGATCAGGGCGCCTGATGCGGGAGCTCGGAGGCGCCTATCCCGCGGCTTTGGAGGAGCACCGTCGTTCGGTGCGTGCTGCGCTTTCCGGCTCAGGCGGCGAGGAGATGGACTGCCGAACAGATGAGCTGTGGGCAGGATTCACCGAGGCCGACGACGCCGTTCACGCTGCGTTCGCGATCCAAGAGGCCAGCGCACACCCGATACGTGTTCGTATTGGCGTTCACACAGGCGAGCCGCTGCGCGTTGACGGCTGCTACGTCGGCCCCGACGTCCACCGGGCCGGCCGGATCTGCGCCGCGGGACATGGCGGCCAAGTGCTGCTCTCGGAGCCGGCGCGTGCTGCTCTTAAAGCACCGGAGGTGATGCGCGACTTGGGCTTTCACCAACTGCGAGGTCTCGAGCAGCCGGAGCGGATCTACCAACTCGGCGGCCGCGAGTTTCCGCCACTGCGCGCGAACGTCGTAGAGCGCGGGCTTGGAGCACGAATCCGCGTCGTGCTCGCCGAGGACTCCGTGCTGATGCGCGAGGGCGTAGCGAGCCTACTTGCGAATGCGGGCTTCGAGATCGTCGGGCTGGCCGGCACGGCCGAGGAGTTGCTCTTGAAGGTGCGCTCCTACAAACCGGACGTCGCGATCATCGACATCCGGATGCCGCCGACACACACCAACGAAGGCTTGCTCGCTTCACAGCAGATTCGTGAGCAGCATCCCGGCGTGGGCGTGCTGGTGCTGTCGCAATACGTGGAGTCGGGGTACGCGCTCGAACTACTGCAGGGAAGCGCCGAGGGCGTCGGCTACCTGCTCAAAGACCGCGTCTCGGATGTGAACGAGTTTTGTGCCGCGGTAAAGCGCGTGGCGGAAGGCGGCTCGGCGCTCGACCCGGAGGTCGTCTCGCTCTTGGTCGGTCGCCGCCGCAAGGATGACCCGCTTTCGCAGCTGACGCCACGTGAGCGCGAGGTGCTGGAGCTGATCGCTCAGGGACGCTCTAACAGAGCGATCGCGGGCAAGCTGGTCGTAACGGAGCGGGCCGTCGAGAAGCACGTGACCAGCATCCTCGGAAAGTTGCGCTTGACGGCAGTGCCCGAGGATCATCGGCGGGTGTTGGCTGTGCTCGCTTACCTCCGCAGCTCCTGATGCGTCCTCCCTATCCCGGCGCGGCGGCGTGATGACGCTCGACGAGCAACATCGCGAAAGGCTCGAGCGAATAGGTGATGAGCAAGCCTCGCTGCATCGGATCGCGACACTCGTCGCCGCCGGCGCGACGGAGGCGGACATCGCCAATGCCGTGTCGTTCGAGATCGGTGGCCTCTTCCGTGCGCAGAGCGCGTCCGTTGTGCGGTGGGACGGGGACACGATTCGCATCATCGGCAATTGGCGAACGAACTCCGACGAGGCAGCGCGTCGCGGCACCGTCTTGAGCTACGGAGGCGACACCCTCACAGCACGGGTAGTCGAGACCGCCGCGCCGGCACGGGTCGAATCTGCCGACGATCTGCAGACGGAGTTCGCCCGCCAACGCTGGGCGGAGCTCGGGTGGCAGGCATCGATCGGGTCGCCGATCATGGTCGATCGGAAGGTGTGGGGCGTCGTCTCGGCTTCGAGGACCGAGCCCGGAGATGCGTTCCCAGTCGGTGCCGAGGAACATCTACGCGATTTCTCAGCGTTGGTCGCACAAGCGATCGTGAACGCGGAGGTGCGCAGCGAAACCGCAGCCCTCATCGCGGAACAGTCGGCCCTGCGTCAGATCGCGACTTTGGTCGCCGCGGGACGCCCACCGCTCGCGATCTTCGACGCTGTCACGGCCGCGGTGGGAGCGTTGTTCGAAGCCACGACGGTGCTGGTGCTCCAGTGGGAGGGTGTGAAGGACGAGCTCGTCGTTGCCGCAGCCTGGAACGGGACTGACGCGGGAGTCGTACCTCGCCGATCTCTCTACCATCCAAATGCCGACGGCCCAACGCTCGCCGTGCTGGAGACTGGGATTGCCGGTCACGGACCCGAGGTCTCGTCCGAGAAGGGCGCGGTAGCGGCGATCGCCGCACCGGTGATCGCCGCGAAGACGCTGTTTGGTGCTCTCACCGCGACACGGGCGGTTATGGATGCGTTCCCTGCGGGCTCCGAGATCAGACTCCGCAGCTTCGCCGACCTGATCGCACAGGCAATTGCGAACGAGAGCACCCAGACCGAGCTTCGAGCGTCGCGGGCACGCATGGTGAAAACCACGGATGATGCGCGTCGACGTCTGGAAAGGAACCTCCACGACGGCGCGCAACAACGACTTGTCTCCGTGTCGCTCGCGTTACGACTGCTCGAGCCGCTGCTTGCGTCTGACCCATCAGCCGCGCTCGACGTTCTTCACCGCACATCGCATGAACTTGCGGAAGCCTTGCGCGAACTGCGAGAGCTCGCCCGCGGCCTACATCCAGCGTCTTTGACCGACCACGGACTTGGTCCGACGCTCGAAGCGATCTCCGACCGCGCACCCTTCCCGGTGAACATCGCCGACGTTCCAGAGAATCGACTACCGAGCTCTGTCGAGGTTGCGATCTACTACGTCGTTTCGGAGAGCCTCGCCAATGCCGCAAAGCACGCCGGCGCCTCGTCGGCCTCCGTCGCCATGTCGTGCGACTCCGACAGCGTCACCGTGGAGATCGCCGACGACGGCCGCGGGGGTGCGACCCTTGAAGCGGGATCCGGACTGCGCGGCCTCGCCTACAGAGTTGAGGCTCTTGGCGGCGAGCTCACCGTCTCGAGTCCGCACGACGCAGGAACGCTCATCCGGGCAGAACTCCCACTGCGAGAGGCCTCGGACATCGCACCGTTCTTCCCGCCAAAACCCTCCGCGCACGCCTCGATGATGTCGACCAAGGTCTCATGGGAGCCGGTCGTCGTGCTCGTGTCCTCTGAGGGAACCGCAGGAGAGGAACTGATCTCGATCCTCGGCGAGGAGTACGGAGCAGCGGGCGAATCTGAAGGCGACTGGTGGAAGGTCACGATTCGCCCAATCGACCAATTCCGACGCGGAAGCATCATCTACCGCGTAATCCAAGCCTCACACACGCTCGCTGCCCGACATCCGGAAGCAACGACCTACCTCGTCACCGAGGACGGCAACCGCTGGAAGTTGCCGCCGCCCGCGCTCCCGTTCGACTAGCGTCGACGGTGGTCGACGCTCGCCCTGTAACGCAGGCGCGTTGACGCAGGCCGAGTCGCCGCGACATGGTGCGGCCAGCCACACCAGTAGAGGCCTGTTCGCCACCTGCCCTTTCGCCTTGCGCAGCGAGAGGCTCTGAGTGCCGAATCCAGCGCACAAAGGAGCCTCAGATGACGCCTGCACATACGCATACTCTTCAGCCCGACCGCAAGGCGAAGACCAACCGGACCGGTCGGAGTGGGCTGGCCCGTCTTGCGCATCTCACGTCGCGGTTCCGCTGGCCGGTGATCGCGGTGTGGATTGTGCTGACGATGATGGGCGGCGTCGCAGCCGGGAGGCTCTCGACACGCTGGTATCAG
Source organism: Gaiellaceae bacterium (assembly GCA_035651895.1). GTDB lineage: Bacteria > Actinomycetota > Thermoleophilia > Gaiellales > Gaiellaceae > PALSA-600. The sequence continues at coordinate 98,099 of DASREW010000017.1, read as the reverse complement.
AGCACGGCGATACCTGGGAAGCCCGCCTACGAAGGAAGCCTGAGGACGTTGCAGGCGCTCGGCGCAGGACAGCGGGCACCGAACGTCGTCGTGTTCCACGCCTCGACCCTCGATCTCACCAAGAGCCCCGCGGTACGTGCGGCAATGGCACGCGTCGCGGAGATGAATCCGGGTGGGCTCACGAGCTCGTTCTTTTCGACCGGCAACATGATGTACGTGTCGCGTGACCGGCACACGACCTTCGAAGAGGTTTACCCGCCAGGTCGTTCCGGAGTCGACAAGAAAAGCGGCGCCGTGAAGATGCGCGCCGAAGCGGCGAAGGTGCTTCCGGTCGGAATCAGTGTCAACGTGACCGGACGCGACGCGCTCGATGAAGCAAATAGCCACGGCTCAGGTGGGTCGAACGTCCTGTTGGAGACCCTGATCGGAGGCCTAGGCGCACTGATCATCCTGCTCTTTGTCTTCGGAACACTGCCTGCGGTGCTGATGCCGCTCGTCGTCGCGGTCGCAGCGATTCTCAACACCTTCACGCTCGTCTGGGCGCTCACCTACATCACCAACGTCTCGATCATCGTGCAGTTCCTGATTGCGCTTGTTGGCCTCGGCGTCGCGATCGACTACTCGCTGCTGATGGTCTTCCGCTTCCGCGATGAGCTCCGCGAGGGAGCCGACGTCGAGTCAGCCCTCGTCGAGACGGTGACCCATGCGGGCCATTCGGTGATCGTCTCCGGGACCACCGTCGCTGTCGGTCTTCTCTCGATGGTCGTGCTGCCGTTGCCGTTGCTGCGCGGGATGGGCATCGGCGGCATGTTGATCCCGGTCGTCTCGGTGCTCGCCTCGCTCACCCTGCTGCCAGCAATGCTCGCCGTTCTTGGACACCGGGTGAACCGCGTCCGCGTGATGCCTCGGCGGCTCGTCGACCGCGGCCATCCCGAGGACGGTGCTTGGGGTCGCTGGGCGCGCTTTGTGCTCCGCCGCCCAGCCGCAGTCGCCGCTGTCGGGTTGCTGATCGTTGGCGTTCTCGCCGGCCTGGGGACGCAGCTGCACCCCAGCGAGGCACAAATGAAGTACTTCCCAGGCACCGGCACTGCGATCAGTGGTCGCGACCAGCTCGCCACGGCAGGAATCACCCCTGGTGTGCTCAAGCCACTCAACGTGCTCGTCGAGCACGGAGGGAACGCACAGCAGGTGGCGGCGAAACTTCGCACTGTGCCCGGAATCGTCGGGGCGTCGGCACCGCCGGAATGGCGTCGTGGACAGAACTCGTTCGTCGAAGCGTTCGCGAACATCGACGGCGCTGCCCCCGGTATCCAGAAGATCATCGACAACGCCGACTCAAGGCTCAAAGGAACGAACGGCACACTGACCGGCATTGCCGCCGTCGATCGCGACTTCCTACACGCCTTGTTCGGCAGCTTCGCTTACGCGCTTGGTCTCGTCCTGCTCTTGACGCTGGTCCTGCTCACGCGGGCGTTCCGGTCGATTGTGCTGGCAGCCAAGGCGGTGCTGCTGAATGTGGTCTCGCTTACCGCCTCGTTCGGGGTCGTCGTCTTCGTCTTCCAGGAGGGACACGGCTCCTCGCTCTGGGGTCTCACCGCGACCCACTCGATCACCGCGTATATCCCCGTGATGATCTTCGCGTTCCTCTTCGGACTCTCGATGGACTACGAGGTGTTCATGCTCTCGCGTATGCGTGAAGCGTACGACGAGACCGGTTCGACAGACAAGGCGATCGAGCTCGGGCTCGCACGCACGGGCAAGCTCGTGACGAGCGCCGCCCTGATCCTGATGTTCGCCTTCCTCGTACTCTCCTCGAGTCCCGGCTACGAGGTCAAATCACTCGCAATCGGTCTGGCAGCGGGGATCATCCTCGACGCCACGGTGATCCGTGCGCTCCTCGTCCCGGCCCTGATGAAGCTACTCGGCGACGCGAACTGGTGGATGCCGAACTGGACGCGAATCATGTTGCGTGTCCCTGGTCACAAGCCTGCACCCCAGCTCGCCGCCGAGGGCGCATAGGCGACGCATATTCGTGCGGGGGTGGCCGATCTCTCGGCCACCCCCGCCTTGGTCCTGGCTGGGGTCACGAACGCGCCGAACGCGAAATGGCACAGTCGCCGTCCGAGAAGGACTGTCGCTCGCGCCTACCGTCGGACTACTGTCCGAGAGTGGCAGTCAAGCTCCACCGGTGCTCGACGACCTGGAGGTTCGGTCCATGCTGGCGCGTACAGAAGGCACTGGAGAACCGGGGGATCGAGTTCTGCGTCGTAAAAGGGCCGGCGCGTCCGGCGAAGCGCGCCGACCTGCAGAGGCTCTCCGGGCAAAGGCTGTATCCCGTGATCGAGTTCGAGAATGGCTCGACCTACCGTGAGGAGTCGAAGGACATGGCCGCGACGATCCGCGCCGGAAACCTCGACGAGAAGCGCGGCACGACCCCTACCTAGCTCGTTTACGCATGCCGCCTGTCATGAGGGCTCACCGACGCTCTTCGATGAGCTCGTAGAGCTCTCCGTCCGGCGCCCTGAAGTGAACGTAACGCTGCAGCTCGTTCTCTCCAGGCTCATCGCCGACTTCGACCCCTACTGCTCGAAGTTCGAGCATCGCCTCATCGAGACTTTCGATCAGAAAGCCGACACTCCGCGACGTCTGACCCATGCCGCCGGGGTCGGCAACAACGAAGCGGGCGCCGTCTGGAAACTCGAAGACGTCCGCGTCGATACCACCGACTCGCACCTGCTCGAGGCCAAGCGTCTCGCGGAGGAACCGCGCCATCTCCGGACGCCGGGCAGTCGAGGTACCCGCGAACACGAGCCCAAGGATCCTCACCAACTCACCCTAGCGGGGGTGGTTGCACGAGCGTCCCCATCGCCGCAACGACGAATACGAAGATGTCTGAGAGGTACATCGATCTACCGCCGAGAGCGGCGCCTGGAAAGCCACCCATCGAGACGGACGACTTCGTCCCACCGTCCGCGGACCGCGATCGGCGCGGCCCGCGGACGGTGAAATCTCGCCGCTAGACGCCGAGGACCTTCTTGGCCTTCTGCACCGACGGCAGCGCCGCCTTGGTCTTCGCGAGGACGCGCGCACGAACATCGACCGACGCCGGCTTCGGGCCGATCGTGATCTCCTCGCCCGTCGCCGGGTTGCGGCCCTGGCGCGCCTTCGTCGCCGGCTTCACCCGCACGGTGAGCTGCACGAGATTGCCGATCTTCACCTTCTCGGCGTTCCCGACCTCGGCCAGCACGACCTCCTCGAGCGCCTGGATCGCGCTCTTCGCCTCGGCGCGCGTCAGGCCGGACTTCTCGGCCACTGCGTCCGCCAGTTGACTCTGTGTAAGGGGCATTCACTCTCTCCTTGGATTGACGGGGCGGATTGAAGCTGGCTCGGCGGACGGCGTGCCGCCCGTCCGGCCCTCGGTCGCGACGAACAGGACGCGCGCCGCCGGGCCGAGACCGGCCGCGGCCCGAAGCTCGCCGAGCGCGGAAGCTGTTGCAAGCAGGCGCAGAGCGGCAAGCGGCGCGGCTCCGCTCTCCCCGATCTGAAGGCCGAGGGCGGCGAGCTCGGCCATCGCAGCGCGCGTCTCGTCGTCGGTGACGGCGACCGTCCCCCTGATGCCGGCGCGGAGCGCCGGCCAGGCGGCGGCCGACACCTCGGCGCAGTCGAGGCCGGCCATGACGGTGCCCGGTGTGTCGATCGCCACCGGGTATCCGGCCGCGAGCGAGGCGGTCAGGCATGCCGCCGTCGCCGGCTCGACTCCGATCACCGGCACGCCGACCGCGGCGCCGTGGCGCGCGGCGGCAGCGGCGAGCGAGCCGACGCCGACCGGTACGAGCACCACGTCGTACGCCGCTTGGGCGTGCGCCTCGTCGAACAGCGTCGCGTAGCCGTCGATCACCCACTCCGCTGGGCCGCCGGCGCCGACGTCGGCGATGAGCAAGCGACCGTCCCGCGCGGCCTCGGCATCGGCCGCCGCGACTGCATCCTCGTAGGACCCGGCGACGATCACGACCTCGGCGCCTTCGTCCTCGATCGCCGCGCGCCGCGCGGGGAGCGCGCGCTCGGGCAGAAAGATCCGGCAGCGCAGTCCGCGCATCGCCGCCACACGTGCAACGGCACGTCCGTGGTTGCCTGCGCTCGCCGCGACCAGCGTGTCCGTGCCCGGCCGTTCGCGCAACGCGCGTTCCGCAGCCCACGACGCGCCGAGAATCTTGAACGCCGGCAACCCGAGTCGCGACGACTCGTCCTTGACGAGGACGGCGCCGAGACCGAGCTCGCGTGCCACGTCGGGCAGCGAGCGCACCGGTGTCGGCTCGTAGCCCGGCAGGGCTCGGTGAAACGGCGCGGCGGCGGTCGAGGGCGGCGGCACCTCGTCGGGCCGGCAGTGCTCGTTGACCAGTGCCCTCACCGGCAGAAGCTCCGCGCGGCTTCGACCAGCGTCCGCGCGACGACCTCCGTGCTGGCGATGCTGACCCGCTCCTCGATCGCATGTGCCCCGTCGCCCTTCGGCCCGAAGAGGACCGTCGGGATGCCCGCGGCCGCGATCAGCCCCGAGTCGGCCCAGAAGCTCGCGCCCGCAATCGCATGCTCCGTCCCGCTGACCTCGGCGGCCGCCGCCGCGACCGTCCGCACGATCTCGTGCCCCGCGTCGACTTCGAGCGGATCGCGGACGAGCAGCGTTCGTTGCGTCGCCGCGAAGTCGGCGTCGCCTGCTGCGCAGCGGTCGAGCAGCTCGCCGAGCTCGCGTTCGACGTCGGCCGCGCGCTCTCCCGGGAGCGTGCGGCGCTCGATCGTCAGCACGCACCGGTCGGGATAGCTCGAGAGCTCGTGCCCGCCGGCGATCAGCGATGCGTGGACCGACCCGCGTCCGAGCAGCGGATGATGCGTCTGTACGGAAAGCGCCTCGTCGAGCTCGGCGAGTGCGATGAGCAGCGGGCCGGTCTTCACGATCGCGTCGATGCCGAGCGCGGGCCGCGAGCCGTGCGCTGCCCGCCCCCGCACCTCGACCTCGCTCCACATGAAGCCCTTGTGCGCGACGACGACGTCCAGCTCGGTCGGCTCGGTCACGATCGCCGCGTCGGCGTGCACCGAACGCAGCACCTCTTCCATGCCGATGCTCGCGTCCTCCTCGTCGGCGACCGCCGCGACGACGACGTCGCCCGCGAGCTCGAGCTGCGCCGCCTCGCGCACCGCGACGAGCGCAGCTGCGAGCCCGGCCTTCATGTCGTACGAGCCGCGGCCGTACAGCCAGTCGCCGTCGATTCGCGGCGTGTGCGGGTCGGTCATCCCGGTGACGCCGACCGTGTCGAGGTGGCCGCAGAGGAGCAACGAGCGGCCGTCACCCCGGCCGCGTGCGCGCAGGACGACGCTCGGCCGGGCCGGGCTGCCGACGACGTCCACCTCGAGACCGGCGGCCCTTCCCCACTCGGCGACGAAATCCGCGACCTCGCGCTCCCCCGCCCCGCCGTCGACGAGCGACGGGTTCACCGAGTCGATCGCGACGAGCTGTGACAGGAGCTCCGTGATCATCTGTCGAGCACTCCTGCTGCTGCCGCCATGACCCCGACCAGCCCGGCGACGACGCAGAACGAGACCTTCAGCGACGACGCCGATGCGATTCCGCCGATGATGCCCGGCGCGACGAGGCCGCTCCCGTACGCGACGCCGGCAACTCCGGCGACGCTCCGAGCCGGATGCGGACCGACGCGACCTGCCGCGGCGAAGACGAGCGGCACGACGACGGCGACACCGACCCCGAGCAGCGCGAAGCCTACGAGCCCGAGCGCGAGATCCGGTGCGAGCACGACCGTCACCGCGCCGGCCGCGGCGCAGACTCCGGCGAAGCGGACGGTGCGAACCGCGCCCAGTCGGCGCTCGACCTGATCGCCGAGCAGCCGGACCAGCGCCATCGTGCCGGCGAACGCCGATACGGCGAGTGCCGCCGTGCTCGCCGAGCCGCCGAGATCGCGCTTGATGAACAGAGCCGACCAGTCGGTGCCTGCCTGCTCTCCGAAGACGGCGCAGAGCCCGACGAGGCCGATCAGGAGAATCGGACGCGTGGGCAGCGCGAAGGCGGGCGGCGCTTCCACCTCGACAGCCGTCGCATCCTCGAGCATGAACCGGGAGGCCGCCACGCCGATCGCCGCGAGCCCCGTCGCAACGACGACGAATTGGAGGCGCGTGTCGATGCCTGCCTGCGATGCAAGCGCGGAGCCGACAGAGCCGGCGAGGACGCCGACGCTCCAGAAGCCGTGGAAGCTCGACATCACCGAGCGGCCCATCTCCTTCTCGATCAGCACTCCCTGCGCGTTCATCGCCATGTCCGCGATGCCCGCGGCGGCTCCCCAGACGAGCAGGGTCGCGCAGAGGACGACGAGCGACGTCGGCAGCGACGGCAGGACGAGGCTCGCGCACCACAGCGCGATCGTGGCGGCGACCAGCGCGCGGAAGTCGAAGCGATGAGCGAGGCGCCCCGAGAACGGCATCGCCACCATCGCGCCGATTCCCGGCATGAGCAGCGCGAGTCCCAGATGACCCACGTCGACGCCGACGTGCGCCGCGATCCACGGGACCCGTGCAGCGAAGCTCCCGGTGACCGAGCCGTGGACGGCGAAGACGACCGACGTCGCGCGCCGCGCAGAACGAGGGTCCGTCCGCACGGCTCGAGCCTACGCGACGCGAGTCGGATCGTTACTTGCCGCCGACTCCCATCAGCCCCCGGATCAGCGCGCGCCGGGCAAACAGGTACACGACCAGAATCGGAATGATCGACAGCACGACGGCTGCACAGATCGCGGGGGCGTCGATCGAGCTGACCGTCTGGAAGTCGTACAGGCCGAGCGTGAACACGCGCACGTTGGCGGACTGCGTAAGGATCAGCGGAAGCAGGAAGCCGTTCCACGCGTTCAGCGCGGAGAACACGATGACCGTCGCAAGACCGCCACGTGCGAGCGGCATCACGAGGTAGCGAAATGTCCGCCACGCCGACGCACCGTCGAGTGCCATCGCCTCGTACAGGTCGCCGGTGATGTCGCGCATGCTTCCGGTCATGATGATCGTCGAGATCGGGAGCGAGAACGCGGCGGTCGGCAGGATCACCGCGAGCAGCGTGTCGTAGAGCCCTGCCTTGCTGATCAGGAAGTAGAGCGGCACGATCACCGCCTGGATCGGCACGGTCAGTCCCATCAGGAACACGCGGAAGACGACGGTGACCGTGCGGCTGCGGTTGCGCACGATCGCGAACGCAACCGGCGGGACGAGCACGACGACGATCAGGACAACCGCGGCCGTGATGATCGCGGTGTTGACGAAGAAGTGCAGGAAGCCGCTGTGGATCACGCGCCCGAAGTTCGCGCTCGTGAGGTGATGCGGGATCGACAGCGGCCCTGACGAGTCGTAGTCCGGCTGCGTCTGCAGCGATGCCTTCACGAGCACGTAGACCGGCGCGAGCACGATCACGAGCCAGATCGCCGACAGCACCCCGGCCAGGTAGTTCGGACGCCGGGCCGTCACACGCCCTCCTGCGTGCTGCGCATCTTGTCCCACCCGGAGGCGCGCACGATGATCAGCGAGATGATCGTCGACACGATCACGAGCAGCACGCCGATCACGCTCGCGTCGCCGAACTGGAAGTCCTGGAACCCCTTGACGTACATGTAGTAGGACGTGGACGTCGTCGAGGTGCCCGGCCGCCCCGACGTGAGGATCAGGATCGTGTCGAACGACGTGAGGCTGCCCACGAGCATGAGCACGACCGACGTGATGATCGTGTTACGCAGCTGCGGCAGGGTGATGTAGAAGAACTGCCGGAAGCGACCGGCGCCGTCGATCGCCGCCGCCTGGTACAGCACCTGCGGAATCGCGCGCGCGCCGCCCTGGTAGATGAGCGTGTGGAACGGCGTCCACTGCCACATCCCCACGAACGTGAGCACGCCGATCGCGGTGCTCTGGTAGCTGAAGAGGTACCCGTGCTCGAAGAACGAGTTGCCGAACAGCCAGTGCAGCTCGTGCGGGAGCCCGTAGTACGGATCGAGCAGCGACAGCCATACGATCGAGATCGCCGTCGCCGACATCAGCAGCGGGATGAAGTACAGCGCCGAGAGGATCGCGCGGTTCCGCTGGTAGCCCGCCGCCCACACGCCGAGCAGGAGACTCACCGGTGTCTGCGTGACGATCCCGAGTCCGGTGAGGATCGCGGTGATCTTGAAGCTGCCGATCAGGACCGGGTCGTGGATCAGGCTGCGCCAGTTGCCGACGCCGACCCACGCGGGGGACCCGAGCGCGTCCCAGTTTGTGAACGAGAGCCACACGACCACGCACAGCGGTGCGATCGCGCAGACCGTGAAGAACGTGATCGCGGGGAGCGACCAAAGGAAGCTCGGGCGGCCGATCTTCAGGCCGCCCGAGCGCTTCGTCCGTCCCCGCTCGCCAGTCGCAGCGAGCGCGGCCATGAATCCGCTGAACCTAACTCGCCGGCTTCAGCCCTGCCATCGCGGACTCGAACGTGCCCGCGCTCAGGTTGTCGAAGTACCCGGCGACCGCCGTGTGGATCGCGTTCGAATCCGTCTGCGGCCACGCCTGATCCCAGGAGAGCTGGAAGGCCGGGGCCTTCTTGATCAGGTTGTACTGGTACTTCAGGTAGGGAGCGGTCGGGCCGGTGATCAGTCCCGGCGTGCTCGTCGTCGTCGTGAGGTTGCCGAGCGCGAGCTCCTTCTTCACGAACGTCGGGGAGTACATGACGGTCAGGAAGTCGGCGACCGCCTGCGGGTAGCGCGTCTTCGCCAGTACCGAGTAGTAGTTCTCGGTGTTGCCCGCGAGGTCGTTCAGGTTGCCCTTGCCGCCGGGGACCGACGGGAAGCCGGTGTAGCCCAGGGTGCCGGCTGCGAACGGCTTCGACTGCGACTGGATCGTCGAGTAGTACCAGGAGCCCATGAGCTCGAAGGCTGCCTGGCCGCTGATCACCATCTGCGCCGTCTGGTTCTTCGTGAAGTAGACGGAGTCCCAGCTCTTCGACGGCCCGAAGGCGCCCGCGTTGATCAGCTGCGCGAGATCGGCGAGCGCCTTGTTGCTCGCGGGCGTCTTCCAGAGCGACGACTGCCCGGCCAGGGCGTCAGTGACGAGGCTCGGCCCGGCCACGCGGTCGTAGATGTACTCGAACCACATCAGCGTCGGCCACTGGTCGGCGCCGCCGAGCGCGATCGGCACCTGCACGCCGGCCTTCTTCAGCGCGGCGACGTCGTTCAGGAGGTCGGCCCACGTCTTCGGAGGCGTGAGGTGGTTCGAGGCGAGGACGTTCTTGTTGTAGAAGAGCATCACCGGCTGCGTGCCGCGCATCGGGATGCCGTAGTAGTTCTTCCCGATCTTCGCGGCGTTCAGGATCGACGGCAGGAAGCTCGTCTTCAGCTTCGGGTTGGCCTTCATGAACCCGTTCAGCGGCAGTAGCAGGCCCGCCTTCTGGAACTGTGTGATCGAGCCGCCGCCCCAGTTGAAGAACACGTCGGGCGCGTTGCTCGAGCCCATCAGCGTCTGCAGCTTGGTCTGGTAGTTGGCTCCCGGAATCGTCTCGAGGACTGCCTTGACCTTCTTGCCCTCGGCGGTCTTGTTGTAGGCGTCGACGGCGTACTGCTCGACGGGGTTCTGGGCGTCGCCGTAGACGAGCACCACGATCTTGTTGGCCGGCCTGCCGTTCGACGCGGCGCCGCTCGGGCGTGCGCCGTACGCGGCGAACAGGGCGGTCCCCACCAGGACGAGCGTCGCGATTGCAGCACTGCGCCGCAACCACTTGCGCGAAGGTGACATCGGCATCTCCTCTCCGAATCCCTCGGGACGTTTCTCAGTTCTGAGACCGAAAGCGCCTCTCGGCGCGAGAGCATGGCAGCCGTGTACGGCTTTGTCAACCGTTATCGATAACGGTTTAGATAACGGTGTATAGTCCCGATCCGTGAACGAGCGCAAGCACGGGCGGGTGACGATCGCGGACGTTGCCGAGCAGGCAGGCGTCTCGGTCGCGACCGTCTCGAAGGTGATCAACGACCGCTACGGCGTCGCCGAGGACACCTCCGCCCGCGTCCGGTCCGTCATCGACGCGCTCGGCTACCACGCGAGCCTCGTCGGGCAGAGCCTGCGCAGCCGCCGGACGAAGGTGATCGGCGTGCTCGTGCGCGACCTCGAGCCGTTCAGCGCCGAGCTGCTCAAGGGCGTCGCGCGTGGCGTCCACGACTCCGGCTACGAGCTGATCGTCTTCTCGGGCTGCGGCCAGGCGGCCGATCAGGCGGGCTGGGAGCGGCGGTACCTGTCGCGGATCAGCGGCACGCTCGCCGACGGCGCCATCCTGGTCACGCCGGGCAGCATCGACGAGACGTTCGGCAGCCCGGTCGTCGCCGTCGACCACAACGTGCAGTCGTCGGCGCTCCCTACCGTCGACTCGGAGAACCTGAAAGGCGCCGTCGCCGCGACGGAGTACCTGCTCGGGCTCGGGCACCGCCGCATCGGCTTTCTCGCCGGTCGCGAAGATCTCGAGTCGGCGCGGCTGCGCGAACGCGGCTACCGGGAGGCGCTGGCCGCTGCGGGCGTGCGCGTCGACGAGAGTCTCGTGAAGATCGGCGGCTACGACGCTGCGACCGCCACCGAGCCGGCGCGCCGCCTGCTCGAGCTCGACCAGCGCCCGACCGCGATCTTCGCCGCGAACGACGTGACCGCCCTCGAGACGATCGCCGTGGCGCGCTCGCTCGGTCTGCACGTCCCCGACGACCTCTCGGTCGTCGGCTTCGACAACGTCCCCGAGTCGGCGCTCGCCGATCCGCCGCTCACGACGGTCGAGCAGCCGATCCAGCAGATGGGCCGTGAGGCGGTGCGGCTGCTGCTCGAGCTGATCGAGGACCCGTCGCAGCCTGCTGCGAGCGTCGTCCTGCCCACACGACTCGTCGTTCGCGGCTCGTGCGCGCGGGCGCCGGAGCCGGCGTGACCACCGCCGCTCCGGAAGCCGCGATCTACCTCGACCCCGAGCGCGCAGTCAGCGAGCGCGTGGACGATCTGCTCGGCCGGATGACGCTCGACGAGAAGCTCGGCCAGCTCGGCAGCGCGTGGAGCTTCGAGCTCGCCGAGGGGGGCGCGTTCTCGGCGGAGCAGGCACGCCGGCTCGCGCGCGACGGCCTCGGCCAGGTGACGCGCGTCGGCGGGGCGAGCGGCTACCGCAGCGACGAAGCCGCGCAGTTCGCAAACGCCGTCCAGCGGTTCCTCGTCGAGGAGACGCGCCTCGGCATCCCGGCCATCGTCCACGAGGAGATCTGCTCGGGCCTGATGGCGCGCGGATCGACGATCTTCCCGCAGGCGATCGGCCTCGCGAGCACGTGGGACCCCGGTCTCGCCGAGACGCTCGCCGACGCGGTTCGCGTGCAGATGCGCGCGGTCGGTGCGCAGCAAGGCCTCTCCCCCGTGCTCGACGTCTGCCGCGACCCGCGCTGGGGACGCACCGAAGAGACGTTCGGCGAGGATCCGTATCTCGTCTCACGCATGGGCATCGCGTTCGTGCGCGGACTGCAGGGTGCGGACCTCCGGAGCGGCGTGGTCGCGACCGGGAAGCATTTCGTGGGCTACGGCGCCTCCGAGGGAGGTCTCAACTGGGCGCCGATGCACGCGGGAGCCCGGGAGCTGCACGACGTCTTTCTCCACCCGTTCGAGGCAGCTGTGCGCGAGGGCGGCCTGCTCGCGGTGATGAATGCATACAACGAGCTCGACGGCGTTCCGTGCGGCGCGTCGCACGAGCTGCTGACGGAGCTGCTCCGAGCTACGTGGGGGTTCGACGGCTGCGTCGTCTCCGACTACTTCGCAGTCCGTCAGCTCGAGAGCTACCACCGGCTCGTCGCCGACGCACCCGAAGCAGGAGCCGAAGCACTTCTCGCGGGCATCGACGTCGAGCTTCCGAGCACGGACTGCTACGGAACGCCGCTCCGCGCGGCGATCGAGCGCGGCCTGCTCGCCGAAGCCGATGTGGACACAGCGGTGCGCCGGGTTCTGACGACGAAGTTCGCGCTCGGGTTGTTCGAGCAGCCCTACGTGGACCCCGAGGTCGCCGCGGCTGCGAGCGACACCGAGGCGCATCGTGCGCTCGCGCGCACGATCGCGGCGAAGAGCCTCGTCCTGCTCGCGAACGACGGCACGCTGCCGCTCGCGCCGGGGCTGGCGGTTGCGGTCATCGGACCGAATGCGGACGACCGGCGGAACCTGCTCGGCGACTACGCTTACCCGGCGCACGTCGAGTCCCTCGAGGAGATGGCTCGCACGGGCGGCAACGTCTTCTCGATCGGTCTTCCCGGACAGCTCGACTTCGGCGATCCGCTCCCAGTTACGCCGACCGTGCTCGGTGCGCTGCGCGACCGGCTCGGCGAGCGGGTGGTCTTTGCGAAGGGCTGCGACGTCTCGGGCCCGTCGCGTGACGGCTTCGCCGAGGCGGTTGCGGCCGCGGCGGCCGCCGACGTCGCCGTGCTCGTGCTCGGAGACAAGGCCGGGCTGACCGACGACTGCACGAGCGGCGAGAGCCGCGACCGTGCCTCGCTCGACCTCCCGGGCGTGCAGGAGGACCTCGCCCGAGCCGTGCTCGAGACCGGCACGCCCGTCGTGCTCGTGCTCGTCGCCGGACGCCCGTGCGGCAGCGCGTCGCTCCACGAGCAGAGCGCCGCCGTCCTCCTCGCGTGGCTGCCCGGGCAGGCGGGAGCAGACGCGATCGCCGATGCGATCGTCGGCGCGTCCTCGCCGGGCGGCAAGCTGCCGATCACCTTCCCGCGCAGCGCCGGCCAGATCCCGACCTACTACGCGCACAAGGTCTCAGGTGGACGCTCGCACTGGAAGGGCGACTACGTCGATTCCTCCGCGCGTCCCCTCTACGCGTTCGGTCACGGCTTGTCGTACACGACGTTCGCGCTCTCGGCCGCAACCGTCGAGACGCCGACGGTCGGCTGGAACGACTCGATCGCGGTCAGCGCACGCGTGAGCAACACGGGCGAGCGCGCCGGCGACGAGGTAGTGCAGCTCTACGTTCGCGATCCGGTCGCCACGATCACGCGCCCGGTGCTCGAGCTGAAGAGCTTCGTGCGCGTCGAGCTGGCGCCGGGTGAGTCGAGGACGGTTCGGTTCAGCGTGCCGGTCGGCCAGCTCGGCTTCCACGATCGCTCGCTCGCCTACGCCGTCGAGCCGGGCGACTTCGAGTTCTACGTCGGGACCTCGTCGGTGGACCTTCTGGGGGCGGGCTCGGCGACGGTGGTCGCCGAGCCCGCAGGGTCTCCGCCGGCGAAGGCGTTCGACGGCGCGGTCTCGGTGATGAGCGCCGAATGAGCATCTCGCTCCGAAACCTGACGAAGGTCTACGAGGGCGGTGTGCTCGCCGTCGACGCGATCGACCTCGAGATCGCCGACGGCGAGTTCATGGTCCTCGTCGGTCCGTCCGGATGCGGCAAGTCCACGCTGCTGCGCCTGATCGCGGGACTCGAGGAAGCGACGGAAGGGTCGATCGTCATCGCGGGCCGCGACGTGACGGAGGTTGCACCGCAGGAGCGCGACATCGCCATGGTGTTCCAGAACTACGCGCTCTACCCGCACATGACGGTGGAGCAGAACCTCGCGTTCGGGCTGCGGATCCGAGGCGTCCCGAAGGCAGAGCGCCGGCGGCGCGTGCTCGACGCTGCGCGCACGCTCGGTCTCCTCGAGCTGCTCGACCGCCGTCCGGCGGCGTTGTCCGGCGGGCAGCGGCAGCGCGTTGCGATCGGGCGGGCGATGGTGCGCGAGCCGGTCGCGTTCCTGATGGACGAGCCGCTGTCGAACCTCGATGCGAAGCTTCGAGTCTCCATGCGCGCGTCGCTCTCGCGCCTGCATGCGCAGCTCGGCGTGACGACCGTGTACGTGACCCACGACCAGGTGGAGGCGATGACTCTGGGCCAGCGCGTCGCCGTGCTTCGGGACGGTCGCGTGCAGCAGGTCGACACGCCGCAGAATCTCTTCAACACACCGGCGAACCTCTTCGTCGCCGCCTTCATCGGCTCTCCGTCGATGAACCTCGTCGAAGCCGACGTCGGCGGAGGAGCGATCCGGTTCGCCGGGCATGAGCTCGCGCTTCCCGACGCGATCGCGCCGCCGAGCGGCCGTCTGCTCGTGGGCATCCGGCCGACCGACTTCGAGGCGGGCACCGTCGCCGATCGGGCGCTGCCGCGCATGCGGGTCAAAGCCGCCGTGGTCGAGGCGCTCGGCGCCGAGAGCCACGTGATCTTCCATGTCGACGCGCCGCGCGTGCAGGCCGATGCGGTGAGTGCCGCCGCCGACTCCGAGGCGGACGACGAGACGCTGTTCGCGGACGATCAGCGAGCCGAGTTCACCGCGCGGATCAGTGCACAGATGCCGGTCGCGCCCGACCAGGAGATCGAGCTCGCCGTTCACGTCGAGCGCGCCCACTTCTTCGACCCGCAGACCGGCGAGGTGCTCGCTGCCGGCACGCGTGGCGGTCAGTACGCGATGCCCGCGGCGTCGTGATTGGCTCGCCCGTTCGACGGGCAGTTCGTGAACATGGAGTCGCGCGTTCCGCTTCCGGGCAGCGAGCGTCAGCTGCCGCCGGGCGCGCGGCAGGCCGGCCCGGCTGCCGCAGACGAGCAGGTGACAGTCAGCGTCGTCCTCCGGCGCCGGCCGGGCTCTCCCCCGCTCGAGCTGACCGGCGCGACCCTCGACCGCGCCGCCTTCGCGGTGCGGCACGGCGCACACGAGGACGACCTCGCCGCAGTCGAGCGATTCGCGCGCAGCCACCACTTCACGGTCGCGGACTCGAACGCGGCAAGGCGAACGGTCACCCTGACCGGGACGGTCGCCGACGCAGGAGCCGCGTTCGGCGTCGATCTCCACCGCTACGACCATCCGGAGCACGGCAGCTTCCGCGGGCGGAGCGGGCCGATCTACCTGCCGTCCGAGCTGGCCGAACTGGTCGAGGGAGTGTTCGGGCTCGACAACCGGGTGCAGGCGCGGACGCAGTTTCGGATCGCGGATCCGAAGGCCGTCACGAGCTCGTACACACCGGTCGATGTCGCGCGCGCATACGACTTTCCGGCGGGCGCGACCGGTGCCGGCGAATGCGTCGCGATCATCGAGCTCGGCGGCGGCTACGCGCAATCGGACCTCGACGCGTACTTCAGTGGCCTGGGCCAGAGCTCACCTCTCGTCACCGCAGTGTCGGTGGACGGCGCGAAGAACAGTCCGTCCGGAGATCCCGGGAGCGCCGACGGCGAGGTGCTGCTCGACATCGAGGTCGTCGGCGCGATCGCGACCGGCGCACGCATCGTCGTCTACTTCGCTCCCAACACCGATCAGGGGTTCGTCGACGCGGTGACGACCGCCGTCCACGACCGCACGAACGCGCCCTCGGTGGTCTCGATCAGCTGGGGCGGCCCCGAGAGCTCGTGGACCGCCCAGGCGCAGAACGCACTCGACCAGGCGTTCGCGGACGCGGCGGCGCTTGGGGTCACGGTGTGCGTTGCGGCCGGTGACAACGGCTCGGGCGACGGCGTCGACGACGGCCGCGCGCACGTCGACTTCCCGGCCTCGAGCCCGCACGCGCTCGCCTGCGGCGGCACGCGGCTCGAGCCCGGCGGCGCCGAGACGGTCTGGAACGACGGCACGAGCGGCGGCGCGACGGGCGGCGGCGTGAGCGACACCTTCTCGCTGCCGGTCTGGCAGACGTCGGCCGGAGTCCCGCCTTCCGCCAATCCAGGCGGCCGCGTCGGCCGCGGCGTCCCCGACGTGTCAGGCAATGCGGATCCGAAGACCGGCTACCGCGTGCGCGTCGACGGCGAGGAGCTGACGATCGGCGGGACGAGCGCCGTCGCGCCGCTGTGGGCCGCGCTGGTCGCCCTGCTGAGCGAGCAGCGCGGCACGCCGCTTGGGTTCCTCAACCCCGTCCTCTACGAGCATGCCGGCGCGTTGCGCGACGTCACGAGCGGGGACAACGACCTCGGCGACGCGCCCGGCTACGACGCGCGGTCGGGCTGGGACGCCTGCACGGGGCTCGGCACACCGGACGGTGCGGCACTCTCGCGCGTGCTCGCGGGCTGACCTTGCGGCATGCCTGCGCGCTGGATGTCGGGGCGCACGAGCGCCAGGTAGATGACGAGCACGAGCACGGCCAGTGCGAACACGATCGCCGTTTGCCCGTCGCCGAAGGCGATGCCGCTCAGCGCTCGCGGCTTGCTGATGTAGTCGGCGTATGACGCGCCGAGCGGACGCGTCACCACATACGACATCCAGAACGCCGCGATCGCGTTCAGTGCGAGCAGCCGATGAGCGAGCAGCGGCAGCAGGATGACGACCGAGAAGAGAATCGCCGACGAGAGGTACCCGAGGTTCAGCGACGTCGCGGTGTAGTCGCCCAGCGCCGTACCGAGGGCGAACGTCGCGAACACCGTCGCCCAGTAGTACGCCTCGCGCCGCTGCGTTGTGATGCTGTGGATCGACAGCGTTCCTTCGCTGCGGTACCAGACGACGAAGATCACGCCGAGAATCGCCGCCCACAGGATGGTCGTGCCGAGATACGAGACGCCGACGTCGAGGTGGATGAAGTCCGCGACGCCGGTCCCGATCACGGCGATCGCGTAGGCGAAGAACCAGTACGCGAACGCGGAGTAGCGACGAAGCGCGAACTGCCACACGAGCCCGATCGCGAACAGCAGGAGCTCGATGCCGCCACCTTTGAAGTTGCCGTAGACCTTCAGGTAGTCCGACGTCGCCTCGCCACCTGCCGTCGTGAAGATCTTCACGATCCAGAAGAGGAGGATGACCTCGGGAACCTTCGCCGCGACCGGCGCGGGAAAGAACCGGCCGATCACCGGCACACGGCCGGAGTCGTTCGTCAAACGTCCCGCCTCTTCAGCAAGACCGCAGCGATCGCGAGCGCTGCGACGGTGTAGCAGCAGAGGATTCCGAACCCCTCCCACGGCGACAGGGTCCCGCCCTGAAGCTGCAGCACGCGCTCGCCGGCCTGCAGCGGCAGGTACGGCGAGGCCGCGTTGTTCCAGCTCGTCGGCAGGACGTTCATCAGCGGCGGGAGCACGAACATGATCCCGGCGAAGAGCGCGATGCCCCCGGCCGTGTTGCGAACGATCGCGCCGAGGCCCAGGCCGAACACGCCGATCACCGTCAGGTACAGACCGGCGCCTACCAGCGCGCGCACGACGCCGGCCGCGCCGAATGCGACTGCCTGGCCGTGCGGCTGCAGGATCGCGTGGCCGATGAAGAACGCGATGAACGCTGCCGGCACCATCAGCGCGAGGACCGTCAGGCCGTAGACGACCGCCTTGGCCCAGAGCACCGCGAGCCGCTTCGGTGCGGCGGTCATCGTCGCGCGGATCATCCCCGTCGAGTACTCGGCGCTGATCACGAGGACGCCGAGCACGCCGATCGCGAGCTGTGCCAGCTGGATCCCGGCGAGCGTGAGCTCGAGCGGATTGTCGATGTGCTCTCCGGGCCGAAGGTGGTGCATGCGAACGGCCGGCACGAGTGCCGAAAGACCGATCGTGAAGACGACGGCGACGAGCAGCGACCAGACCGTCGAGCGCACCGAGCGGAGCTTCGTCCACTCCGACAGGAACAGCCGAGCCTGGGTCACGCGGCCCGTGTGCTGCAGGCGCGGGAGTGCGCCGACGGACGACGTCACGCCGCCGCCGCCTCCTCGAGCTGGCTGTGAGCGTGGAACTCGAGCTCGCCCTGCGTCAGGTCCATGAATGCCTCTTCGAGCGTGACCTGCTGCTGCACGAGCTCATGCAGCACGTACCCGTGCTTCGCCGCGAGTTCGCCGATCTGCTCCGCCACGAGCCCTTCGATCTCGAGCACACCCGGCGTCAGCGGTGTGACCGTCACGTCTGCGCCCGCCACGCCTGCGGCGATCTCGTCCGCCTGCGGCGAGCGGACCCGGACGATGTTCTTCGAATGCCGCCGGATGAACTCGTCGACCGATGCGTCCGCGATCAGCCGGCCGCGCCCGATCACGATCAGGTGATCGGCCGTGAGCGACATCTCGCTCATCAGATGCGACGAGAGGAACACCGTGCGTCCGTCGTTCGCGAGCGCCTTGAGCAGGTCGCGCACCCACCTGATCCCGTCCGGATCGAGACCGTTGACAGGCTCGTCGAGGATCACGACGTCGGGGTCGCCGAGCAGCGCGGCGGCGATGCCGAGTCGCTGGCCCATACCGAGCGAGAACTGCCCCGCCCGCTTGCGTGCGACCGACTCGAGCCCGACGAGCTCGATCAGCTCGTCGACCCGGGGTCGCGGGATGCCGTGCGTCTGGGCGAGTGTCAGCAGGTGGTTGTAGGCGGACCGGCCGGTGTGGACAGACCGCGCCTCGAGCAGCGCGCCGACCTCGTGGAGCGGCGCCGGGTAGTCCGCGTAGTGCTTGCCGTTCACGGTGACGTCACCCGAGTTCGGCGCGTCCAGCCCGAGGATCAGCCGCATCGTCGTCGACTTGCCCGAGCCGTTCGGCCCGAGGAAGCCCGTGACGATGCCCGGCTTCACGGTGAAGCTGAGATCGCTGACGGCGGTCTTGTCGCCGTACCGCTTCGTGAGGTTGCGCGCTTCGATCACGAGCTCTGATGCAACCAGTCGAGGCTCAGCCGACCCTGAGCGGAGACTGGGAGTTCGCCGAGAGCTGGGCAGCGGGAAGCCGGAGCTCGAACACGATGCCCTTCGGCCTCCCCGCCCGCACCTCGACCGACCCCCCGTGGCCGCTGACGATCGAGCGCACGATCGCGAGCCCGAGCCCGCTGCCGCCGGTCCCGCGCGTACGACCGCCCTCGGGTCGGAAGAAACGATCGAAGATCCGGTCGCGCAGCTCGGCGCCGACGCCCGGGCCGTCGTCTTCCACCACGACGTGGACGTCGTCGCCGCTGCGAGTCGCGGTGACATAGGCAGCGGTGCCGGCCGGAGTGTGCTGGCGCACGTTCCCGAGCAGGTTGTCGAGGACCTGCCGCAGCTGTCTCGGGTCGCCCTCGACGACGAGGTCGCTGCTCCGGAGCTCGAAGCCGTAGCTTCGACTCGGATCGACGACGCGTGCCGCATCGACCGCGTCGTTGATCACGTGCGTGAGATCGACCGGCTCGCGCTCGAGCGGCGGGGCGTCGTCGAGGCGGGCGAGCAGCAGCAGGTCCTCGACGAGGTGCGACATGCGTTCGCCCTCGCTCTCGATCGCCGCCATCGCTTTCGCCAGATCCGCCGGGTCGCGGTCCGCCCCGCGCCGGAACAGCTCGGCGTAGCCGCGGATCGACGTCAGCGGCGTACGCAGCTCGTGCGACGCGTCGGCGAGGAACTGGCGCAACCGCTGCTCTGTCGCATCGCGCTGGGCGAAGGCCGACTCGATCTCCTCGAGCATCCGGTTGATCGCGCCCGACACGCGGCCGATCTCGGTGCGCGGTGACGCGGGCGGCACGCGCTCGGCGAGATTGCCCGCGGCGATCGCATCGGCGGTGACGGCGATGCGGGACAGCGGCCGCAGGCTGCGCTTCAGGATCACGGCCGCAGCGATCGCGAGCGCGGCCAGCACGACCACGCCCACCCACAGGTTGATCACGAGCAGATGCCTGAGCGTCTCGTCCTCGGACGAGAGCGAGATGACCGCGACGACCACGTGACTCCGCTTGTCCGCGACGGCGATCGCCTCGTACCGGGGCGGCCCGTCACCGGTGGAGACGGAGCGCGGCCGGTTCAGCCGCGTGGTCAGCCCGGCCGGGATCAGGCGCGCGTCCGTAGGCGACCCGAGTCGCTGCAGCAGCGCTCCGCTCGGCGACCGCACCTCTACGAGCACCGGCCTGTCCGTGCCGGGGAAGAGGTCGAAGCTCAGGGTCGCGCCGGTGGCCGTCGCCGCGGACGCCGTCTCGGCGACGGTCCGAACGCTGCTCTTGGAGCGGCCGTCGAGATACCGGTGCAGCAGCACGAAGCTCGCTGCATCCGCACCGCCGACCGCAACGGCGGCGATCACGACCGTCGCGAGCGTTGCGCGCAGGCGGATCGACATCGCTCAGTCCTCCGGATGCCGCAGCACGTAACCGACACCGCGAACGGTCTGGATCATCGGCACCGCATCCGCGTCGACCTTCTTCCGGAGATAGCTGATGTAGGTCTCGACGATGCGGCCGTCGCCGCCGAAGTCGTACTGCCACACATGGTCGAGGATCTGCGCCTTCGACATCACCCGCCGCGCGTTGACGAGCAGGTAGCGCAGCAGCACGTACTCCGTCGGGCTCAGATCGATGCGGCGGTCGCCGCGACGGACGTCCCGCGTCTCTTCGTCGATCTCGAGGTCGAAGTAGCTGAGGCGGGCGGGTGTCGCGTCCTCGGGCCGCGTCCGCCTGAGGATCGCCCGCACCCGCGCGACGAGCTCTTCGATGCTGAACGGCTTGGTGAGGTAGTCGTCGCCGCCGAGTGTCAGGCCGCGCACGCGGTCCTCGACGCTGTCGCGGGCGGTCAGAAACAGCACGGGAACGCGGCGGCCGTCGCTCCGCAGCCGCTCCTGGACGGCGAAGCCGTCGACGTCGGGCAGCATGACGTCGAGGATCACGAGCTCGGGGCTCCGTTCGCGGATCGCGTCGACGGCGCCTCGCCCGGTGTCCCTCGTCTCGACCTCGAAGCCTTCGTAGCGCAGGGCTGTCGCGACCAGCTCGGCGATGTTGGGCTCGTCGTCGACGACGAGGACGCGCGCACGATCGCTCTCGTTCACACCGGTAGTGTGCGCCACTTCCCTGGGAGAACCCTGAGAGCTGACTGGGAGCGGACGGCGGCGGACGGTCTAGGCTCCAGGCATGGAGCTGCGCGAGCTGATCGCCTCCGCCGGCGACGAGCACGACCTCTGGGCGCGGACGATCAACCCGCAGTTCGTCCGTGTCCTGCGCACGATCGGGTTCGACCGGAAGTGGGTCACCGCCGACGGTGCGCACATCGTCGACGCCGACGGCAACCGCTACCTCGACCTGCTCGGCGGGTTCGGGATGTACAACGTCGGCCGCAACAACCGGGCCGTGCGTGCGGCGCTGATCGAGGCGCTCGAGGTCGACACGCCCGGGATGCTCGCCATGGGTGTCACCGCGCTCCCCGGTCTGCTCGCCGACGAGCTGATCCGGCGCGCGGGCGGCCGCATCGGCCGCTGCCTCTTCACCAACTCGGGCACGGAGGCAAACGAGGCTGCGATCAAGCTCGGCCGCGCGGCGACCAAACGCACGCGCGTGGTCTCGGCCGACCACGGCTTTCACGGGCTGACGCTCGGCTCGCTGAGCGCGAACGGCAACGCCGAGTTCACCGCACGCTTCCAGCCGCTCCTTCCCGGCTTCTCCGTCGTGCCGTTCGGCGACCTGGACGCGCTCGAGGCGGAGCTGCGCAGTGAAGAGGTCGCCGTGTTCCTCTTCGAGGCGGTGCAGGGCAAGGGCATCAACCTCCCCCCGGCCGGCTACCTCGAGGGCGCGCAGGCGCTCTGCCGCCGCTACGGCACGCTGTTCTGCGTCGACGAGGTCATGACCGGCTTCGGCAGGACCGGCCGGCTGTTCGCACACCAGCACTGGGGGCTCGAGCCGGATCTCGTGACGGTCGCGAAGGCGCTCTCGGGCGGCTACGTCCCCGTCGGCGCGCTGCTGATGGCGCCTTCGGTGCACGAAGCGGTCTTCGACTCGATGCCGAACGCGATGTCGCACGGCTCGACCTTCGCGCCGAACGAGCTCGCAATGGTCGCGGGCCTCGCAATGCTGCGCGAGCTGGACGCGCGTGACCTCGTCGACCGCGCCGCGCAGCTCGGCGACCGGCTGCTCGACCTGACCCGCCCGCTCGTCGAGGAATTCGACGTCGTCAAGGACGTACGTGGCATCGGACTCATGTGGGCGATCGAGTTCGAAGGCGACAGCCGCATGTATCGCCTGCTCGATCGCGCGCAACGCGGCCTCTTCGCGCAGCTCGTCGTCGTTCCGCTCTTCACCGACCACCACATCCTCACGCAGGTCGCCGGGCACGACATGGCGGTCGTGCGGATCCTGCCGCCGTTCGTGCTCGAGGACGGTGACGTCGACGAGTTCGCCGGTGCCCTCCGCGAGACGGTTTCCCGCGCGCGCAGGATGCCGAGCTCGCTGACGAAGTTCGCGCTCGGCGCCGCCGGCCTTCGCCGCTAGCGCTCAGTTGCAACCAGGCTGACTCCAGCCGGTAACCCAACAGCGGACGTGTCGCTGTGAGGCTCACCTCGCAGCATCACGTCAATTCGCGAAAGGGGAAGCATGTTGCGCAAGCGCAAGCGCGGGGTCTTCATCGGCCTCGTGGCAGCGGCGGCGATCGCCGGGATCGTCGGTGCTTCGGCGTCTGCCGGCGGGGGGCCGGTCAAGACCGCGACGCCGATCAAGCACGTCGTCGTGATCTTCCAGGAGAACGTCTCGTACGACCATTACTTCGGCACGTATCCGCGCGCGGCGAACACGGACGGCTCGCCGTTCGTCCGCGCCCCGGGCACGCCGTCGGGGAACGGGCTCTCGCCCGCCCTGCTCGCCCACAACCCGAACGCGGCCAACCCGAAGCGGCTCGACAGCAGCCCGGCCGGCCTGGCGGGCGACGCCGGCGGCCAGATCACGTGCGACCAGGATCACAACTACAGCGACGAGCAGAAGGCCATGGACGGCGGGAAGATGGATCAGTTCGTCCAGAGCGTCGGCACTGACGGCGGCTCGCACGCGCCGGGCGGCGGCACGACGAGCGGCGGTGCGCTCTGCAACCCGTCGATCGACATGGACTACTACGACGGCAACACCGTCACGGCGCTGTGGAACTACGCGCAGCACTACGCGATGAGCGACAACTCGTACGGATCGACGTTCGGGCCGTCCGCACCCGGCGCCGTCAACGTCGCGTCCGGTGACACCGGTGGCGTCGACACGGCGCACGAGGCGAACAACCCGTCGGTCGCGACCGCCGCGAACCCGAACGCGGACATCACTCCGGACGGCCTCGGCGGCTTCTCGCTCACGAGCGACGCGCAGCCGTTCTACGACGACTGCTCGACGCGCGACGCCGTCGCGCTGACGGGCAAGAACATCGGCGACCTCCTGAACGCCGCCGGCCTCTCGTGGGGCTGGTTCCAGGGCGGCTTCGCCCCGACCACGTCCTTCGCGACGGCTGCCGCCGCTTACGGGCCTCCCGGCCAGACGACGGCGCAGTTCATCCCGGACGAGTTCAACAAGAAGATCACGCCGCCGGCGAACGCGTCCGACCAGAACCTCTGCGACGCCGTGAGCCCGGTCGGGCAGGCGCTCGGCGAAACGACGGCGACGCATCAGTTCGGCTTCAAGGACGACTACATCGCCCACCACGAGCCGTTCCAGTTCTACGCGTCGACCGCGAACCCGCACCACCTGCCGCCGGCGAGCCTGTCGGCGATCGGCACCGACACGCAGCACTACGTGAGCGGCCAGCCGCAGTTCGACACGGCGAACCACAACTACGACACGGGCGACTTCGACAAGCTCGTCGCCGCGATCTCCGCGGGCCAGCTGCCGGCGTCGGCTCTGCCCGCGGTGACGTACCTCAAGGCGCCGGGGTTCGAGGACGGGCACGCTGCGTACTCGGACCCGGCGGATGAGCAGGCCTTCGTGGTCAAGGAGATCGACGCGCTCGAGAAGACGCCCGACTGGTCGAGCACCGCGGTCTTCATCAACTACGACGACTCGGACGGCTGGTACGACCACGCCTACAGCGGTGTGCTGAACCCGTCGCTGAGCCCGGCCGACAACCTGACGAACACGCACACGGGCACGATCAGCGCGTCGAACCCGACGTCGAGCCAGTGCGGCTCGTCGCCGCAGACGACGTCTCCGCTCGCCGGTGAGCAGGGACGCTGCGGCCTCGGTCCGCGCCTGCCGCTGCTCGTCATCTCGCCGTGCGCGAAGCAGAACGCGATCGACAGCAACCTCAGCGACCAGTCCTCGATTCTCAACTTCATCGAGTACAACTGGCACCTGCCGTCGATCGACGGCTCGTTCGACCAGGCGCTGAAGGCGCAGGACCGCAAAGAGGACATCCCGTTCGATCTCGCCGGGATGTTCGACTTCAGCCACTGCGACGCACCGGCGATCCAGCTCGACCCGGCCACGGGCGAGATCGATCTGCGGAACGCGGACCAGTCGCATGCAGGCGCGAAGGGCGAGAACATCTCGAGCGCCCTCGCGAACAACGCCAACCTGTCCGCGTCCAACCTCGAGGATCTCTTCGCCGAGAACGCGATCCTCCAGGGCGCGAACCTCGGAAACAGCAACCTGCAGGGCGCGAACTTCACGAGCGCGAATCTCGAAGGAGCGAACCTGCAGGGCAGCAACCTCGACGGTGCCGACTTCCGGCACGCCGACCTCTCCGGCGCCCATCTGGTCGGCGCCAACCTGAGGGACGTCACGTGGTCGGACACCGTCTGCCCCGACGGCTCGAATTCGACCGCCGACGGCGGCAGCTGCGCCTCGCACTTCTGAGAGAGGGCGTGAGGGGTGGGCGTTTCGGCGCCCACCCCTCACCTCAGACTCCTTACAGCCGTCTTAGGCGATCCTTCGCAACCGCGGCTACCTTGGGCCGGTGCCCAGGCCCTTCCTGTTCCTCGTGATCGCGGCATTCGCGGCGGCGGCGGCGGCCGGAACCGCCCGCGCGGCGACGAGCACCACGATCGCGCCGCAGGTCAGCTCGAACTGGTCGGGCTATGCCCTCGTCCCCACGGACGAGACCACCCCGCTGACCTTCTCCGACGTCACCGGCACGTGGAAGCAGCCGAAAGCCTCGTGCACGCTCGGGCGCTCCTCGTCCTCGGCCTTCTGGGTCGGTCTCGGCGGGTACGCAGAGGACTCGACGGCGCTCGAGCAGCTCGGCACGGGCGCCGACTGCAACGGCAACACGACGACGCCCTCGTACTACGCCTGGTGGGAGCTCGTCCCGGCCTCGTCGGTTCAGATCCCGCTCAAGATCAAGCCGGGCGATACGATCACCGCGGCCGTGCTCGTCCAGGGGCAGACGATCACCTTCTTCCTGCACGACCTGACGAGCAAGGCGCGCTTCTCGAAGAAGGTGACGACGGCGCAGACGCTCGACGTCAGCTCCGCGGAGTGGATCGCGGAAGCGCCGTCCGACTGCGGCGCGTCGGGCCGCTGCCGCGTGGTGCCGCTCACGAACTTCGGGACGGTCACCTTCACGAACATCGCGGCGACCGAGACGCTCGCCGACGGCACCTCCCACTCGGGCACGCTCACCGATCCCGGCTGGTCGGCGGCGCCGATCGAGCTGATCGCCGGCGGCCACGCAGGGTTCTTCGGCTTCAACCCTGATCCGAGCGAGACAGGCGTCGGAGCCGTGCCGGGCGACGCGAGCACCGACGGGCGGACGTTCTCGGTGCGCTGGGCACAGAACCTCACGGCGCCGTCGCAGTAGGGGCAGAGGTAAGTGGAGCGGTGGGGCCCCTAACCCCCCAGTGGTCGCTTGCCGGGACCCCACCGGCCCACCGGATACGACGCCTCGCCGCGGCCGGAGTTAGGCGTCAGCCGTTCAAGCGTTTGTAAAGGCGATCGACGAGCTCGGGCATCGCTTCGAGCTTCTCGGTGATCAGCCGCAGCCGGTACTCGCGGAAGTGCTCGGGATCGACGTCGAGCGACCGCGCGAGCGTCTCGACCACGTCGTTCGACGGCACCGGCCGGTTCCCGTGGACGAGGTGGTTCAGGTAGCCGGCGGAGAGCCCGGTCTTGGCCGCGAGCGCACGGTAGGTGACTCCGGTCTCGTTCATCAGCCGCTCGACCGCCGGGCCGAACGGCTCCGCTGC
The DNA here is from genome assembly GCA_035651895.1 of Gaiellaceae bacterium. GTDB lineage: Bacteria > Actinomycetota > Thermoleophilia > Gaiellales > Gaiellaceae > PALSA-600. The sequence continues at coordinate 72,272 of DASREW010000017.1, read as the reverse complement.
GTACCGCCGCCGCTTCGCCATCTATCCGACCTCCTTGCCCAGGTCGGCAACGTTCACACGTCGTTCCTCGCCGCTGCGGCGGTCCCGGACGTCCACGGCGCCGTCCGCCAGGCTTTTCTTGCCGGCCGTGATCCGGACCGGGATCCCGATCAGGTCTGCATCGGCGAACTTCTCGCCCGGACGGAGGTCGCGATCGTCGAGCAAGACCTCCCGGCCCGCCTTCGCGAGCGCCTGGGCCGCCTGCTCGCCGATCTCCTCGGCGCCGGTCAGGACGACCACGTGGACGTCGTACGGCGCGACCGATGCAGGCCAGACGATCCCGTTCTCGTCGTGGCTCTGCTCGACGAGCGCCGCCATCACGCGGGCGGGGCCGATGCCGTAGCTGCCGCCGAGCAGCGGCTTCTCAGTCCCGTCCTCGTCGAGGAACGTCGCGTCGAGCCCCGCGCTGTACTTGTCGGCGAAATAGAAGATGTGGCCGACCTCGATCGCCGTCTGGAACGTCAGCGCGCCGCCGCACTCGGGGCAGCGGTCGCCTTCGAGCGGCTCGCGCAGGTCGGCGAACCGAGGCTCGTAGTCGCGCCCTGCCTCGACGCCGCGCAGGTGGAAGCCGTCCTTGTTCGCACCGGCGACGAACTGCCCCTCGCGCAGCGTCAGATCGGCGACGACCTCGCCCGCGAACCCGATCGGGCCGAGCGAGCCGCCGGAGGCGCCGAAGGCGGCGCGGATCTCCTCGTCCGTCGACGGGCGTGAGCCGATCTTGAGCGCCGAGAGAAGCTTCGACTCCGACAGCCGGTCGTCGCCGCGGACGAGCGCGAGGACGATGCGACCGTCCTCCGTCGTCACCGGCATCGCCTTCGAGGTCGCAGCAGGATCGATCGAGAGGAAGTCGGCGAGGCCCTCGATCGTCGTCACGCCCGGCGTCTCGATCTCCTCGGGTGCAGCGAGCGAGGGCGGGAACGTCGGCGCGCGCGGGATGCCCTGCGCAACCTCGGCGTCGGCGGCGTAGTCGCCGTTCTCGCATCGGACGAGCGTGTTCTCGCCCGACCCGGACGGTGCGAGGAAGTCGTACGTGAGCTCGCCGCCCATGATCCCGCTCTCGGCCTTCAGCTCCTGGGCCTCGACACCACACCGCTCCCAGATGCGGTGGTAGGCGACGCGGTTGCGCTCGAACGACGCGTGGGCGCTCTCTTCATCGCGATCGAACGAGTACGCGTCCTTCATCACGAACTCGCGGAGGCGCAGCAGGCCGCCGCGCGGGCGTGCCTCGTCACGGTCCTTCGTCTGGAAGTGGTACCAGAGCTGCGGCAGCTCCTTGTACGACTGGATCTCCCGCGCATGGAAGGTGAACGTCTCCTCGTGCGTGATCGGCAGAAGGAACCGGCGACCCGCTCGATCGGTGACATGAAAGAGCTCGGCGATCTGGTCGCGGCCGGTCGCCTCCCAGAACTCGATCGGTGTGAGCACCGGCGCATACATCTCCTGCGCGCCGATCGCGTCCATCTCCTCGCGGATGATCTGCTCGATCTTGCGGTGCACGCGCCAGCCGAGCGGCAGGAACGTCCAGAGGCCCGCGCCGACCTGCCGGATGTAGCCGGCACGCACGAGGAGCTTGTGCGAGACCGCCTCCGCGTCGGCGGGTGCGTCGCGGAGCGTCGGCAAGAACAGCTGTGAAGCCCGGGCGATCATCGTTGTCCCGCCAGGCTACTCGAGAGGAATCGCAGATGCCTCGGCCATGGCGAGCGCCGCCGGCTTGGCCATCTTCAGCCGTTTCGGGCGGAACATGCCGTCTTCGATCCACTTGTCGATCTCGTGGAAGAGCTCGTCGACGAGGATGTCGCTCGACACCTTCTTGAGCACGCGGCCGTGCGCGTAGATGAAGCCGACGTCCCGGCCGCCGGCGATGCCGAAGTCGGCGTCGCCGCTCTCGCCCGGGCCGTTGACCGCGCAGCCGAGCACGGCGACCTCGAAGGACTGCGGATACTCCGCAAGCCGCGTCTCGACCTCCTCGGCAAGGGTGTGCACGCCGACGTTGTCGCGGCCGCACGACGGGCAGGCGATCATCACCGGCCCGCGCTCGCGCAGACCGAGCGCCTTGAGGATCTCGTAGGCCGTCTTCGGCTCCTCGACCGGGTCGGCCGACAGCGAGACGCGGATCGTGTCGCCGATTCCCTCGGCCAGCAATGTGCCGATGCCGACGGCGCTCTTGATCGAGCCGCCGAACACGGTGCCGGCCTCGGTCACGCCGAGATGCAGCGGATAGGGCACCTTCTCGGAGAGCAGGCGGTAGGCGCGGATCATCGTCGGCACGTGACTCGACTTCACGCTGATCTTGAAGTCGCGGTAGTCGAGCTGCTCGAGCAGCCGGACCTCCTCGAGGGCTGCCTCGACGAGCGCCTCGGCCTGATCCTGCTGGGCGAGCGATTCGAGGTGCTTCGGCAGCGAGCCGGAGTTCGCGCCGATGCGCATCGGGATCCCCTTCGCCTTCGCCGCCTGGACGACCTCGGCGACCTTCTCCGGACCGCCGATGTTGCCCGGGTTGATGCGCACGGCGGCGACGCCCTGCTCGATCGCCTTGAGCGCGAGGCTCGCGTTGAAGTGGATGTCGGCGATGATCGGGACGGGCGAGAAACGGACGATCCTCGACAGCGCCTCGGCGTCCTCGGTCTTCGGAACGGCGACGCGGACGATCTCGCAGCCGGCGCTCGCGAGCGCGGCGATCTGAGCCGTCGTCGCCGGAACGTCGTGCGTCTTGGTGGTCGTCATCGACTGCACCACGACCGGCGCGCCGCCGCCGATCTTGACGTTCCCAACCGTTACCGAGCGCTCGCTCGCCACAGCCTTCAGGGTATCGATTGCATCCCATCGGACTCCGGTACATACTCGGGTGGATGCGGCGGTGGCGGGCCTGGACCGGCCCGCCACCTATTACCCGCTGCCGAAGAGATCGTTCCGCAGCCCGAGGTACATCAACACCGCGAAGAGCGACATGCCGATCGCGCTGTAGCGCACGTACACCGCCTGCGGGAATGTACGTCCGCGCAGCTTCTCGATCAGCGCGATCAGGATGTGCCCACCGTCGAGCGGCAGGACAGGGATCAGGTTCAGCAGCCCGAGCGCCAGGCTGATCAGGCCGAGCACGAACAGGAAGTCCCGCAGCCCCTGGCGCCATGCCTGGGCGGACGTGCGCACGATCCCGACCGAGCTCGACACCTGATTCGTGTCGCGCCCGCGCGCGAGGTGCGCGAGCCCGCCGACCGTGCTCGTCGTCACCGACCAGACGAGCGAGGCGGAGTCCTTGACGGCGGCGGGGAGCGACTCGCCGGCGCCGGTGCGCTCGTCGATCGCGATTCCGATGCGGTACGCGCCGTCGGAGAGCTTCGCGCGAACCGGGCCCACGGTCACCCGGCGCCCCTTGCGCGCGACGACGAGCCGGAACGGCCTGCCGTGGGTCGCACGGATCGCCGGGGCGACGTCCTTCGGCTTCACGGCGCGGCCGGCGACGACGAGCACGCGGTCGCCGGCGTGCAGCCCGGCGGCCGCAGCGGGCGAGCCCTTGAGCACGCTTCCGACCTCGTTCGTGTCACGCGTCGTCGCCACGAGGAACAGCACCGTGAAGAGGATGAGCGCAAAGACGAGGTTCACGGCCGGACCGGCGCCGATCGCGACGAGACGCCGCCACGTCGCCTGCCGCCAGTACGCGTCGGGCTCGAGTGACCACTCGAGCTCCTGCGCGAACCGCGAGCGGCCGAAGCTCGGGCGGAGCTCGTGCAGGATCTCGCGCGCCGAGGCCTCGTCGTCGCGGCGAAGCGCGCTGTCGAGCCGCGCGAGCTCGGCGCGGTGCTGGTCGCGCACGGCCGGCTGGAGCATCGTCGCCAGGTCACCCGGCGACGGCCGGTTCATCCCCGGGATCTTCACGTAGCCGCCGAGCGGGAAGATGCCGATGCCGTACTCGACGTTCCCGCGAACCTTCTTCACGATCGGCGGCCCGAAGCCGAGGTAGAACTTGCGCGGCGTCATTCCGACCGCGCGCGCGGCGAAGAAGTGCCCTGCTTCGTGAATGAGCACCAGCAGCGCGAGCCCGACGATCGCCGCTACGAGACCCATACCGCTTCCCTTGCCCGGCGGTCGGCTTCGCGTAGCTCCTCCAGATCGCGCGCCGGTGCGCCGTCGACGTCGGCGAGCACGCTCTCGACGAGCGCAGCGATGTCGAGGAAGCCGATGCGCCCTTCGAGGAATGCGGCGACGGCCACCTCGTTCGCGGCGTTGAACGCGCACGGGTACGTGCCGCCGCGCTCGCCGGCTTCGCGTGCCAGCGCGAGGAGACGAAACGTGTCGGTGTCGGGCTCGAAGAACTCGAGCGGGCTCGCTGCGACGAGGTCGAGCGCCGGGATCGGCGTCGCAGCACGATCGGGATACGTGAGCGCGTACGAGATCGGGACGCGCATGTCGGGGTAACCCACGTGGGCGAGCGCGGCGCCGTCGCGGAAGCGGACGATGCCGTGCACGATCGACGTCGGATGCACGACGACCTCGATGCGGTCGTACGGAAGTCCGAAGAGGAAGTGCGCCTCGATCACCTCGAGGCCCTTGTTGGCAAGCGTTGCCGAGTCGATCGTGATCTTCGCGCCCATGCTCCACGTCGGATGCGCGAGGGCTTGCTCCGCGGTGACGTCGCCAAGCTCGTCGCGCGTACGGCCGCGGAAGGGGCCTCCGCTCGCCGTGACGACGAGCGCATCCGGCTCGCCTGCCAGTGCGCACTGGTAGAGCGCCGAGTGCTCGCTGTCGACGGGGATCAACGCACCTCCACCCCGCTCCTTCGCGGCGAGTGCCAGCTCGCCCGCCGCGACGAGGCTCTCCTTGTTCGCGAGCGCGAGCGTCACACCGCGCTCGAGCGCCCACATGGTGGCGGGCAGGCCGGCGAAGCCGAGCGTCGCGTTGAGGACGACGTCGGGCCGGGCGCGCTCGAGCAGCTCGGTCGGATCGCCGCCGGTCTGCGTCAGCGGCGCGAGGCCGTCGATCGGCGTCGTGCCGGAGGTCGCGGCGACGAGCTCGAGGCCCGCATTCGCCTCGATCACCTCGATCGCCTGGCGCCCGATCGAACCGGTCGCGCCCAGCAGGGCGACACGCGTCATCTCGCCATGGTGCCAGCCGCCGCGGGGTCGGGCCCCGGGGCGGCTGGCACCGTCACCTAGACGTTGATGAGGTAGAAGCCGGACGGCGGCTCGCCGATCGGGAAGACGAGATCCGTCTCCTGCACGTCCTCATGCGCCCGGACCGTCTGCTCGTCGCCGGCGTGCGCGACAACGCGGCCGTCGCGCATGGCGACCCACTGGCCCTCGTACGGACCGAGGTCGTCGGTCATACGAGGCTGCCGCCCGTCTTGTGGAACTTGAGGATGCCCTCGGCGGCCCGGTAGGCGAGCGCGCCGACCGTTCCCGTCGGGTTGAACCCCGCGTTCTGCGGGAAGTTGGACGCACCCACGACGAACACGTTGTTCGCGTCCCACATCTGCAGGTAGTTGTTGACGACAGACGTATCGGGGTCGGCGCCCATGATGGTGCCGCCCGTGATGTGCGTCGACTGGTACGACGTCGTGTCGAAGTGCGCGGGCAGTGCACCCGGACCACCGGAGATGATGTCGCCGGAGGTCGGTGAGAGCGGACCGCCCTTCGAGACCGTTCCGTTCGGGAGCATCTCCTGCATGATCTGAAGCGTCTTTGATCCCGCGAACGCGATCATCGCTCGCTCGTTCGGCTGCCAGTCGAACGTCAGCCGAAGGAGTGGGTTGCCGAACTTGTCGCGGTAGTTGGGGTCGAGGTCGCAGTAGTGCATCGAATACGCCGGCGACTCGCCCTGGAACCCGACGCTGACAACGCGCTTGTAGTACCTCTGAACGGCCGCCTTCCACTCGCTGCCGAACGACGGCACCCCCGGAGGGACGCTGAGACTCTGGATTGGACGTGCGCCGCTCTGGCCGACGGTGATCGAGCCGCCGCCGAGGAAGCCGAGGCCGGTGTGATCGAAGTTGTCGGCGTTGAAGTCGTCGATCGCGCACGACAGCGCACCGGCTCCCATGTACCGCTTGAACTCCTCATCGTGGAACCAGCCAGTCGCGCCGCCGCCGCCGGTCTGGTAGCAGAAGTTGCGACCGACGACGCCGGTCTTCGTCGTCGGATCGTACGGGGTACCGAGCTTCGACTGCAGCAGCAGACGCACGTTGTTGAACATGAACGCGCCGAGCACGATGACATCAGCAGGCTGCTCCTGGATGCGGCCCATCGCGTCGTAATACAGGATGCTCTGTGCGCTCGTTCCGTCGTTGTTGATCTTGAACGCGTTCGCGTAATTGATGATCTTGAATTTGCCGGTCTTGAAAGCGACCGGAAGCACGGTCACGGTCGGATCTGCCTTCGCCCCGACCTCGCAGCCGAACCGCTCGCAGAAGCCGCAGTACGTGCACTGGCCGCGCTCGATCCCGTCCGGGTTCTTGTACGTGGCCGGCAGGTTGGCAGTCGGGCCCGTGAACGGGTGATACCCGAGGCTCGACGTTGCCTTGCGGAAGAGCGACATCAGCGGGGTGTCGGGCGGCGGCTTCACCGGGAACTCACGTGACCGCGGGCCTTCGAAGACGTTGCCGCCCTCGATCTGCTGGCCCTTTAGGTTCCCGGCCTTTCCGGCGATGCCGGCCATGTACTCGAACTTGTCGTAGTAAGGCTCGAGCTCCTCGTAGGTGATGCCCCAGTCCTGGATCGCCATGTTCGCCGGGATCGCCGATGCGCCGTAGCGGTCGATCGTGCTGGTGCGGATCGTGAAGTCGCGCGGGTGGAACCGCCACGTCTGCCCGTTCCAGTGCACGCCCGCGCCCCCGATGCCGGTGCCCGGCAGCCAGGCGCCGAGCTGGCGCATCGGCAGCGCCGTCTCGGACAGGTTGTGCCGGAATGACCAGGTCTCGTTGGCGGTGTTCTGGAAAAGCTCGTTACGAATTGCGTAGCGCAGCTCGTCGTGGTCGTCCTGGAACTGAGCTGTGCTCCGATCGTGACCGCGCTCGAGCGCGACCACCTCGAGCCCCTGCTTGCACAGCTCGGACGCGATGATCCCGCCGACCCAGCCGGCACCGACGATCGCAACGTCGACCTTCTTGTTCGCCACGTCACATCCCCCCGATCAGCTTGTTCGACGACGCGTCCGCGGGCTTCCTCGAGCCGGTCCTCGCTGAGCCCGTGGAGACACCCTGCTGGGCGTACTTCGGTTGCAGCGGCAGCGGCTTCATCGCGTACGGATACGACTTGTTCGTGAAGATGTACTCGTGATAGAGATCGCCCCGGCGCATGGGGTCGCCGGGGAAGCCGATGAACTTCCACCCGACCATGTCCTTGTTCCCGCCGTACGCCGGGTCGGCGAGCATTCCCTCGAGCACGTTCTCGCGGAAGAGCGCGTAGAAGTCCGACGCCGCGAACGCGGTCTCGCCGACCGAGATCGAAGCCTTGTTGGTCTGGAGGTCGGTGATGGCGGAGGTCTGCTGCGCCGCGGTCAAGTTGAGGTAGCCGTTGCCGTAGACGTGCCGGACGTAGTTGTCGAATGCGGGCAGGAACGCGCGATAGACATCCGCGGGCGTCATCGGGATCTGCCAACCGTGACCCGTGTCGGCGGGGGCGAAGAACGGCCCGTTCAGATAGAAGCGGTCGCCCTTTCCCCAGCTGCCCGCGAGCTGGCCGTCGATGTAGTACCCGACCCCTGCTTCGCGGGCGCCTGGGCCGAGGTCGTCGGTGGGCCAGATCGTCTCGGCCATCGCCGTCACGTAGTCGAACTCCCACGCCGTGAAGAACTGCAACGTTGGCGGCGTCGCGGCCTCGGCGGAGCCGACGGTGACCAGGCTTCCCACCGTCATTGAGGCCACGCCCGCAACGGCGCCGCGGTGGAGCAGGCTCAGCCGCGTCATCCGCTTCGACCCCGGACCACCTCCCTCGGCAGCGAAGGAGCGTTCGTCGTCGGTCATGCGTACCTCCTCGCGCCTCTCGTTCTGGGCGACGGAGGACGGGGCGCGGCGTCTCCCGTGTCCCCGGAAACTAACAAACCAGTTGGTTGTTAGGGGTGCCGAAGTGCGAGGGCCGCGACGGTCTCGAAGCTTCTAGGACGTGCAGGGCGGTGACGCCGCCGTGACGGCGTGCTCGCACACTGACTGCGTGCGGGCAATGTCCAGCAAGCCGCTGCATGGCGCGAAAGGCTCCCCGGCGAACACAAAGGAAGCCGCGCCCCTGCGGGGCGAGTCGGGTGTCGTTTCGCGGGCATTCGCTCTCGAGTCGGAGCCGGGAGAGGACGGTGCGACACAGGCAGTCGATGCGATGCAGGTGAGCGCCGGTGAGCCGCTTCCCGACGAGCACGCGCAGCGGCTCGGAGCGTCCGGGCTCGGCGCGCGAGTCCACTCCGACGATGCCGCGGACCGTGCGGCGCGCGCCGCACGCGCTATCGCCATCACCAGCGGCCGTGATGTCTTTTTCCGTTCAGGCGCATACCGACCCGGCACCGCCGAAGGAGATCGACTGCTCCGGCACGAGTTGACCCACGTTGCGCAGGACGCCGCCACCTCGTCATCCGCTGGCCCGTTGCGCCTCTCACGAGCAATGGACTCGACAGAACGGGAGGCGACACGCGCCGAGACGAACGGTGTTCCGCGCGTCGCAACACCGGGGCAGCGGCTGCTCCATCGGCAGGTCGATCCCGTCGAGGCCTACCTACTCTACGAGGGATATATCGCGCTGCGGGAGTACACGTCGCGTGACGATGTGGTCGAGCTAGCCGGCCATCCGAGGTTCGAGCCCGACGCGGGTCTTGCCGACTGGATCGAGGATCACGACGAGCCCGTTGACGTCAGGGTGAAGTTCGGCGACATCGCCCACGGTGCAATGCGGATCTTCCGCGACGGAGTCGGATACCAGAGCGTCGACGCGGCGCCACTCGCTCTGTCCCTGACGGACATCCAACTCCCAGAGCACGTGACGCCGGTGCTCCTTGTCTGGGTCATCGACGACGTGCTCTACGGCCACTTCGGAGGCGTCGACGACGCAGTCGCGAGGTCGCCCAATCCGTGGGACATCAACGCAGCGCTGATTCACCACGGCATCGAGCGCCTGATCGGGTTCCGCGGGCTCGACGAGATTCGGATGCCCTCGGTCGTCGGCCACTTGGCGAGCGGTCTCCTGCTTCTGCCGCCGACCGAGTTCCAGTTCGAGCTCGACAGCATCTTCGCCGCGCGTGGCGAAATCGGAATCGTCAACGGGAACGTCGTGTTCAATGCGCGCGCCGACCTGAAGGTTCCCCATCTTGGCGACGCGCAGCTCAATCTCACGCGCGATCCGAGTCATGGGCTCAGCGGGACAGCGCAGATGGACGTTGCCCTCGCCGGGTTTCACGGCTCTCTGCTCGCGACGTTCGGCGACGGAATCCTCGACATCCGCGGAGTGGTCAGCTACACGCGCGATGGGTTCGAGGGTTCGCTGACGCTGCTCGTCACAGACGCCGCGTCGGCGTGGGCGGCAGTCAACGGAGAGCTCGCCCAGTGGAACGTGGCGGCGATGAGTCGGGACCCGCCCTCGGCATCAGGAGCACCCGCCGGCACCACTGCACCCCTCGGCGCTCCGAGCGATCTCGCCATAACGGGTTGGGGAATCGTCGACTTCCAGTACAAGGACTGGCTCGCCGGACGGGCGCAGGTGATCGTCGATCCCGACGGCGACATCACGTCGTTAGGCCGCATCTACTTGCCCCGGCGGGTTCAAATCTTCGACCGAAAGGTGTTCGAGCCGAAGACGCTCTTCGAGGACAGCTTCAGTTTCGAGGTTGCGAACCTCTGGGACGTCTTCGCCGTCAGGGTCGGCGCCCGCGGCAACATCATCGCGACAGCCGAAATCGGCCCGCTCGAGCTCGCCGATCTGCGTGCGGCCGGAGCTTTTTCCACGCGCGCCGGGTTCGTCAACACGTTGATGATCGCTGGGCGACTCGAGCTACCGGCCGCACTGACTGTCGCCGCTTCGATCGTCGGCGGGATCTCCGTGGTCGTGCAGGTCCCGCTCGTCGGCGATGTGTCCGAGCACTTCCGCTACGACGTCGCTTCGACGACGCTCAATCTGCAAGCGAGTGTCGAACTGGAAGCTCTCGCGTCGGCCGACGCTTCGATCCATCGCACGCGGCCGACCCGAAGCGGCGATGTGCACTACCTGCTCTCGGGCGTGCTTACCGCGCACGGGTCCGCCACGCTGCTGTTCGGAGGCGACGTGGAGGTGAACGTTCCAGGTCACACAGCGCATCTCCTCTCGCTTGATCAGCGCCGCTGGCTGATCGGCACCGTCAGCGCATCTGCAAGGTTCGCGAACTACGCCCTGGGAGAGGGCGAGCCGCCGCGGCTCGATCCGCCTCGGAAGGTGTTCCCGTTGTTCCGGCAGCTCCCGCGGACGATCCTCCGCGAGAGCGGCATTCCCGACCGGCCGGGGCCAGATGACGCAACCGCGGACTGGCGCGCATCTGGACCGCCGGCGGACGTGGTGGCAGAGCAGCCAGAGGCGACGCCGCCGGAGATCCCCGCCGACCCCAAGTTCGGCCAGCCGACAGGACCGCCTGTCGCACCCAGTGCAGTGGAGGCCGGGTCTGTCGCGGGCGAACAAGCGCCGCCGCCGCCGCCGCCGACCGACGATGGGACGCGAGATGCGGGTCCGGAGGATGAGGGTGAGCCGGGAGCGGGCGTGCCCGAGGTTCCGGCGCCGCTCCCGGCCATCCCCGACGCGCCTCCCGTAACACACACGGGCGACGTCGTCGCACGGTTCGACATGGACGGCGTCCCGCACACCCTGACCGTGACGCCAGGCGACCCGCCCGTCCTCGTGATGCAGAGCGCACCGGGCAGGCTCGTGCTCAAGCTCCAAGCGATGCACGACGACATCGACGGGCGCGCACGTGATCCGATCAGCGGCGCCCGATGGCAACCGCAGCTCAACACGCTCGTCGAGCTGCTCGCAGAGGCGCGCCAGGTCGAGTCGACCGCGGCAGAGCTCGGGTACGGCGATCGCTTCCCGAGCACCGTCCCCGGTCTGCAGGCGCTGGCAGCGCATCTACGCGCCGCAGGACGCCAGTTCGGCTGGACCGACCTCGACATCTACCTTCCGCCCGAGAACGCGCCGAACCCTGCCCCGGGCGAGGCGGGCGAACCCGGAGGCAGCGAGCCGCTGCCGCCGAGCGCGGGTGAGGTCCTCGGGCTTCCTTACGCCGAGTTCCTTGCTCGAGTCGACGCCATGCAACCCGCTGAGGCGCTCCCGTTGCTGCGGGAGCAGCGGCAGTACTACTCCGTCGAGGCGGGAGACCTCAGCCAGTACCGCGGTCGGGCACGGAGACCGCCTCTCAGCCCCGACACGGCGGCGGCAATCGAACGTCGTTTCACCGAGTTGATCGGGCGCATCCGCGAGCTCGACGTGCGCATCCGGCGGCTCGAGGACGTCCTGCAGCCTGGCTCGCGGTCAGGCTTGCCGTGTTTCGCCGAGGGCACCCTGGTGCTCACGCCGAACGGTGCGCGCCCGATCGACAGGCTCGCAGCCGGAGACCAGGTCTGGTCGCACGACGTCTCGTCGGGGCAGCGTCTCGTCGGTTGTGTGGCTGAGGTCCATCGAAAGGCGGCGCTCCGTTTCGTGCGCGTCACGGCGGCGGGCCAGAGCGTACGTGCGACGGGACGACACCCGTTCTGGGTCGAAGAGGTGGGCGACTGGGTTGCCGCCGAGGAGCTCGAGCCGGGAATGCATCTTCGGCTGTACGACGGCGGGGCGGCGCCGATCGAGAATGTTGCGATCGAACCGGTCGACGGCGCGCCGACGTTCGACCTCTCGATCGAGCCTCAGCCGACCTATTTCGTCGGGCCTGGCGTGCTCGTCCACAACGCACCGCCGGCGCCCCCGGCCCTACGCCACTACGTCTGGCGAAACGCGGCCGGTGTCACGATTCCGTCGGGCAACTACAAGATCTATCTCGGCACGAACCCGTCCGCGCCCGAGTGGGACGATTACATGTACGTCGGCCAGACCTTTCAGAGCATTTCCGTCCGCCAGGAGCAGCACCGCCGTTACGCGGCCGACAAGCTGGCGGACCTCGCAAGCCGTCCGGACACCGATCCGCTGAAACGGAACTACCTCTTTCGCAGCGGCATGGTGCTGACGCCGATCATCGACGGGCTCCTCAATGAGGATCAGGCTGACTGGCTCGAACAGAAGAACATCGATGAGGAGCGCGGGCGTCGACAGAACCCGCGCAACCTGATGAACCTGCGTGAGGAGCTGAAGAGCACCGGTCCGGCCGTCGAGGCGCGTATTCGACAGGATCCGATCGTGCGCGCATCGGGGTACTGCCCGTGAGCTGGTGGCCAATCGACGACGGCGAGGACATCATCGGCGATCCCGGCGCCGACGCAGTCGACCAGGCGATGACCCACCTCGCGGCGACACGCTCAGCAAAGCCGACCCTGGCCAACATCGTCCGTGCACTCAGTGACATGCTCGGGATTCCGGTGGAGGTCGCCGGCGTCGACACGAGCGAGGCTGCGCCCGGCGATGTCGCAGAAGCGGTCGGCCGCGCGCTTCGGGACCTTGACGCCGCCTACCGTCGCGGCTTCGATCGTCCGCCGCGCATCCGTGAGGTGCTCGAGACGTTCACCTTCAGCTTCGCCGGCACGGCTTCCCGCCGGTTGTCGGGTCCGCGGCCCGACCGGATCGCCTTCACCACGACAGCACGAGAGACCGCAATACCACGGAGGCCGATTTGACTCGGGTCACCGGTCGTGAAATAGATCGGCTCGGCAACAAGGAGGCGCCCGCATGGCGTCGGCAAGGCGATTGTTGCTGCGGCTGGCAAACGAGTCCGGTGCGGCGTGATGATCGCTCCGGAACTTGGACTCCTGCGCGGTTTCGAGGTCCGGGTCGGCGGGCGGCCGGTCGACCTGCCGATCTCGGTGCAGCGCGTCGTCGCGTTCCTCGCGCTGCACGAGCGGCCGCTGCAGCGGCTGTACATCGCGGGCAACCTCTGGCTCGACTCGAGCGAGGAGCGCGCGAACGCCAGCCTGCGCACGGCACTCTGGCGACTCGGCCGGCAAGGGAGCCCGCTGGTGCTCGTCTCCGGAACGCAGGTGTCACTGTCACCCGAGGTCGTCGTCGACCTGCTGGAAGTACGACGCCAGGCGCAACGGGTGCTGCGTCGAGAAACCTCACTGCTGACGGACGTCGACGACCTCTGCGTTGCCGGGGAGCTCCTGCCCGACTGGTACGACGACTGGGTCCTGATCGAGCGCGAGCGCTTCCGGCAGCTCCGGCTGCATGCGCTCGACACCCTCTGCGAGGAGCTCACTGCCGCCGGCCGGTACGGAGCCGCGATCGAGGCAGGACATGCATCGGTCGCTTCCGAGCCGCTGCGGGAGAGCGCGCATCGCCTGCTCGTCGCCGCCTACCTCGCCGAAGGCAACATCGGCGAGGCGATCCGGCAATACCGCTTCTTCCGCGAACTGCTGCGAAACGAGCTCGGGCTCGATCCCTCCCCCCAGATGGAGCTACTCGTCACGGGTTTGCCGATTCAGTGACGCACGGGTGACGCTGTCGCGGCATGCTCCACCCGATGGCGGCCAAGGACGGAGAACGCGCGGGCGTCCTGATCATCCGCCTGTGGGTCGAACCCGGAGCAGAAGGACAGTTGCGTGCACGGTTGACGCAGTCGCGCGATCTGGCGTCGCGCGATCAGACGACACACGCGGCCGGAAGCGTGGACGAGATCGTCGATCACGTCCGCGCGTGGGCAGAGGACTTCAGCGAGGCGCGTTGACGACGCCGTGACGAGCGCGTGACGGCGCCGCTGCACGATCGTGTGCGTGGCGACGTTCACCGCGATCACCGCTGCAGGCAAATCGCTCGAGCGACTTCTGAACGCCTGCTTCGCGGTCGACAAGCCGCACCCCGGCAAGACCGTCCGGGCCGCACTCGTCCAGACCGATGACTTCGTGCTCACGGACGGCGCGAGCAAGATCGCGCAGCGCTCGCCCGTTCTCTCGATCTTTCTCTACCGCGTCGAGGTCGACGCGATCACGCGCGCAGGCTGGTCCGGAGTCGGCTCGATCGACGGGCGCTCCCATCTTCCGCTCGACCTGCACTACCTGCTGACCGCCTGGGACGACTCGGCCGAGTTCGAGCACCAGATTCTCGGCAGCGCGATGTCGTGTCTCGACACGACGCCGATCCTGACCGGCCCGCTGCTGCACCCGGCGACGACGTGGGAGCCGAACGAAGGCGTCCAGGTCATGTTCGAGGACCTCGGCACCGACCAGCTGATGCGGATCTACGACTCGCTCGAAGCCAACTTCCGCACGAGCATCCCCTACCGCGTCCGCGTGGTGCGCGTGGAGAGCAGCCTTGCGGATCCGCCGCCGACCGTCACGGACGTCTATGTCGGCAAGACAGTCGTAGTCGGCGACTCGTGAACACGCTGCTCGACGACCGGTACGTCGAGACCGTCACCCGGCTCGCGCTCGGGCTCGAGATCATCGACGCCGCACGCGGCACCCGCATCTCCGATCCGGTCCGCGTAGCGGTCGAGTCCCCGCTGACGCTGTCGACGATCCCGCGTCACGACTCGTGCCTCCATGCCCTCATCTACTCGAAGGCGGTGACCACGCCGGTCACCGTTCGCATCCTCTCGCCCGACCGCCACTTCGTTCCGCGCCGGATCCAGCTCCCGATCGGCACTCAGGCAGACGCCGCCGCGGGGCTTCTCTCGGCGCCGAAGAGAACGTGGCGGCCCGTGCTCTTTCCCGGAGCCGCATACGCGATCAGCGCCTCCGCGACCGGCGTCCGCGGCCGGGTCGTCTGGGAAGACGACGGCACGCCCGTTCGCTTCGCGCGCGTCGTCGCGTCCTACGGCGACCAGCAGATCGGCCTCGCGCACGGGGACGACCGTGGCGAGTTCCTGCTCGTCGTCGGGCCGGACACGGTCGACGGCGACGACTTCGAGCTCGCCGATCCGCCGACGCTGCCCGTGACGCTCGACCTCATGCTCACGATCGTCGCGCCGAACGAGAAGCCGGCGATCGACACGAGCGATCCGCTGTCGGGGCTGCCGGTCGAGGTCGCGGCCGGCCCCGGCCTTCCCGACCCCGTCTCCGTCGGCGAGCAACTGCCCGACGACTACCGCAACCCGGGACGCGTGCTGGCGCACGCCGTGACCGTGCCGCTCGGCCGGATCACCAGCGTCGCCGCGACCCCGTACGAGATCCCGTACCCGTAGCGCAAGGAGCGCGCCATGCCCGAGTACCTGTCCCCCGGAGTCTACGTCGAGGAAGTGAGCTTCAGATCGAGCTCGATCCAAGGCGTTCCGACCAGCACGACCGGATTCGTCGGGATGACCCGCACGGGTCCCGTGCGCTGGAGCAACCTGACCTCGCACGGTCCTGCGACGAACGAGCCGCGCCTCGTCACCAGCTTCACCGAGTTCGAACGCGTCTACGGCGGCCTCGAGTCGATCTGGGTGAACGACGGCTCGGGCTCGCTGACCGAGCGCCGCTCGTTCGTCGCGCATGCTGCCCGCGCGTTCTTCATGAACGGCGGTCAGCGCCTCTACGTCTCTCGTGTCTTCGAGGCGCTTCAGGTCGAAGGAGAAGACGAGGACTGGGGCGTCGCGTCGCGCACTCTGGCCGTCCCCGGTGGCGGCACGGTGAGCTGGCGCGCACGCTGGCCGGGCGCGTTCGGCAACGTCTTCGTCTCGACATCGGTCGTGCGCACGAGGAACGTTGCCTACGCAGGGGCAACCGGACCGCAGGCGCAATCGGCCAAGCAAGGCGCCGTCGTCGAGGTGATCCCGAACGGGACGACGCCGCCGAAGGACAACGACGCCGTCAACCCGGCGCAGCTGTACGTCGTCTCCATCGACGCGAACGGCGTGCAGTCGTTCATGCGCGGCGGAACGCCTCAGCCGATCGCGGCCGACGCCGTCATCCAGATCATCCAGCTGCAGGTGATGGTCGTCGTCGACGACGACCGCACCGACGTGTACACGCAGCTCGCACCGTCGTCGGCGCAAACGCGCAACATCGGGAAGATCCTCCAGCAGGACCATCCGGAGGACGAGGACGCAGTCGTCTGGCTGGACTGGGACGAGGACGCTGCAGGCCCGGACGCACCGGCAAAGCTCGTCGCGGTGCTGCAGGGCGACCAGAACGGCCGCCTCGCCGGCGGTCACGACGGGATGATGATCGCCACGAGCTCGATCGACGGCTTGGACGCCGACCTCGACGACATCACGAAGCCGGCGACCGGCCTCTACGCGCTCGACGAGATCGACGACATCGCGATCATCGCGGCCCCGGACGCCGGCACCTACGACGACACGACCGAATGCGCGGTCGCCGCCGGCTATCTGATCTCGCACGCCGAGAACCAGCGCTACCGCATCGCCGTCATCGACGGGCCGCAGGGAAGCTCGATGAACGACATCCGCGCGTTCCGCGGTCAGTTCGACTCCAAGTACGCGGCGCTCTACCACCCGTGGATCGAGATCCTCGACCCGCTCGCGCGCCCGACCCAGGGTGCACCGCCCCCGCGGATCGTCCTGCCGCCATCGGGGTTCGTCACCGGCATCTACGCCCGGTCGGACATCAACCGCGGTGTCTGGAAGGCACCCGCGAACGAGGTCGTTCAGGGCCTGACGAAGTTCGAGGCGAACATCAACAAGGGCCGCCAGGACGTCCTCAACCCGGAGGGCATCAACGCGCTGCGGTTCTTCGAAGGCCGCGGCAACCGCGTCTGGGGCGCACGGACGATGAGCTCCGACCCGGAGTGGCAGTACGTCAACGTCCGCCGGCTCTTCATCTACCTCGAGCACTCGATCGACAAGAGCACGCAATGGGCGGTGTTCGAGCCGAACAACGAACGGCTGTGGACGAACATCCAGCACACGGTCGAGGACTTCCTGCTCGTCCAGTGGCGCGCAGGCGCGCTGGTGGGGACGAAGCCCGAGGAGGCCTACTTCGTCCGCTGTGACCGCACGACGATGACGCAGAACGACCTCGACAACGGTCGCTTGATCTGTCTGATCGGCGTCGCGCCTGTGTACCCGGCGGAGTTCGTGATCTTCCGGATCGGCCAGTGGACGGCCGACGCGAGCCTGACCTAAGCGGAGGGAACGATGGCAACGAAACGAGACAATCCGTACGGCGCCTTCAACTACATCGTCGCGCTCGGCAGTGACCAGGGCGACGGATCGGAGGGCACCATCGTCGGCGGCTTCTCGGACGTCAGCGGCCTCGGCCTCGACGTCAGCTACTCCGAATACCGGAACGGCAACGAGAAGTCGAACACCGTGCGCAAGGTTGCGAACACGCACAAGCTCGACGACGTCACGCTCAAGCGCGGCCTCGTCGGCTCGACCGATCTGTTCGACTGGTTGAACGCAGTGCAGGCCGGGACGTTCGACTCGAGGAGCGTGACGATCACGCTTCTCGACGAAGCGCGCAACCCGGTCGCGGCGTGGAAGCTGGTGAACGTCCAGCCGAAGAAGTGGGTCGGGCCGACGCTCGCCGCCAAGGGCGGCGGCGAGGTCGCGATGGAGGAGCTGCATCTCGTCCACGAAGGCGTGACGTACGTCTGATGACGAGCTCGGTCGCTCTCGGCGCTCCGGGCGTCTACGAGCTCCCGGAGCCGCCTGTCCATGCACTCACCGGCGTGCGCATGGATGCGTGCGCGTTCGCAGGTGTCGCCCCGCGCGGCCCGGCGCGCGTGCGGACGACACTTCCCGACGGCGTCACCGTCATTCGCCGCCGTTCGGTCGCGGTCGAGGTGGGCAGCTGGGACGACTACGTCCGCCTCTACGGCGCCTTCGAAGGCCCGGGACGGCTGCCCTGGGCCGTGTCGGCGTTCTTCGACCAGGGCGGGGCGCGGGCGTACATCGTCCGCCTCGTCCACGAGTACGGCGACGACGCCGACAACGACACGGCAGTCGCTCATGGCCTGCTCGGCACGGTGCCGCTCCGGGCACGGAGCGAAGGGGCCTGGGGGAACTCGCTCGAGGCGACGCTGACGTTCACGGCGTCGCCGCTCACCTTCTACGCCGCCCAATCGACGACGACAGCGGTCGCGCTCGCGACTGATTCACAACTCCCGGCGGGTGCCCTGCTGCGCATCGGCTCGGCTCTGCGCGTCGTGACGCAGGTGATCGACGTCGGGCTCGGTGACGGGCCGGAGACGCTCAGGTACGCGACGCTCGACGTACCGCTGCCCGCTGCGCCGACCGCGGCGGACGTCGTCGAAGGCACATTCGCCGTCGACGACCGGGACGGCCGGGCCGAGACATTCGACTCGCTCGGCCTCTCGCCCGCGCACCCGCGCTACATCGGCGACGTCCTGCAGGACGAGTCCGAGCTCGTCGAGCCCGACGGCGCGTGGGACGACGTGCGGCCGGCAGACGCCAGTCTCGGGGCAATCGTCACGGCGGGCTTCGTCGACGGGCTCGACCGCTACGCCGACCTCGTGCCGGGGGACGCGTTCGACGCCGCGTGGATTCCGGGAGACGAGAACGACGACCTCACGTTCCCGGCCGGGGTCCACTGCCTGCTCGGCAACGACGACGTCGCGATGCTCGTCGTCCCGGATCTCTACGAGCCGTCGCCGGTCCCGCCGGACGAGGACATCCTCTCGCCGCCGAATCTCGCCGGCCCGACGTTCGAACGTTGCGCGGATCCGCCGGCACAGCCGAACCAGGCTGTCGACGTGCCGCAGCTGGTCAACCTGATGCTCGACCCGACACTGCCTTCGGACCTGGAGACGATCACGGCGCTGCAGTCGCAGCTCGCCGATCTCGCCGCGTACTCCCGCGGGTTCGTCGTGCTGCTCGACGTGCCGCCCGGCCTGCACGACCGCGACATCCTCACCTGGCGCACGCGCTTCTCCACCGCCTTCGCAGCCTGCTACCACCCGTGGCTGCTCGCATCGCGGCTCGACACCTCGTACGCCTCGCCGGTCGAGGTCAACCCGTCGGCCGTTGCCGCGGGGATCGTCGCGCAGCGCGAGCTCGCAGTCGGCATCCCGTTCGGGCCGGCGAACGAGATCGCGGCGGAGATCGTCGACGTCGTCGACCGCGTGTCGCCGCAACGGCACGCCGTGCTGCATCAGAGCAACATCAACGTGTTCCTGCACGAGCAGGACGGTGTGACGCTCACCGCTGCGCGCACGCTCTCGCGCGACCCGAGCTGGCGCCAGCTCTCGGTACGCCGCCTCGTGACGATGATCGAGCGCGCGCTCGAACGGCGCATGCAGTGGGTCGTGTTCGAACCGAACAACTTCGAGTTGCGCGGCCTGCTGACACAGCTCTTGCGCACGTTCTTGCGCGGGCTCTATCAGGCGAACGCGTTCACCGGCGCCAACGAGGCGGAGGCGTTCTTCGTGCGTTGCGACGATTCGAACAACACACAGCAGACCGAGGAGACGGGACAGCTGATCTGCGAGATCGGGCTCGCGCCGGCCGAACCGCTCGAGTTCATCCTCGTCGAGATCGCGCGTGCGGGCGACGGCACGCTCCGCGTGGGAGACACCGGTGGCTAACCCGCAAACCGCCCCACCTCAGCTGATCCGCGCATTCAACTTCCGGGTCAGCCTGTTACCGAGCGCGGCCGGCGTCGAAGGAGGCCCCGCGCCGGCAAGCCCGGTGTCGGCACCGCCGTCAACGCCCGAGGGCCAGCTCGGAGACGGCGGCTTCCAGGAGTGCAGCGGTCTAGAGGTCGAGCTCGACGTGCAGGAGTTGCAGGAAGGCGGACGCAACGACGGCGTCATCCGCCGGATCGGCCGGGCGAAGTACCAGCCGCTCGTGCTCAAGCGCGGCATGCTCGTGCAGACCCAGAGCGCACACACCAATGAGCTGTGGCAGTGGCTGCAAAACGTCGCGTCGGGAACCGGCATCCGCCGCTACGACGGCATCGTCGCCGTTCTGGACCACCGTCAGAGGACGGTCGCAACCTGGACGTTCGTCCGCGGACTGCCGGCGAAGGTGAGCGGGCCGCAGCTGAACGCGCGCACCGGCGAGATCGCGATCGAAGAGCTGCACATCGCGCACGAAGGTCTCCGTCTGGAGCCGCAATGACCTTCGCGAAGGCGCACCTCATCGGGCTGAAGGGGAACGCGCAGGGCAGCGACCCGGTGAGCCCGGCGATCGACATCCCGGTGCAGTTCAACCCGGCGTCGCTGCGGTTGACCCTTCGCAACGAGACGACGGGCGGCCGTTCGCGCGGCCAGCAGGCGCAGCAGACGGTCGGCACCGGGTCGACCGACCTCACCTTCGACCTTCACTTCGACACCGCAGACAACCAGACCGACGTCCAGGTGCTCGTCAAACAGGTCGAGCAGTTCGTCCTTCCCACCGTCCCGGGCTCGAAGAAAGCGCCGCCGCGCGTCCGCTTCTGCTGGGGCAAGTTCGGCTTCGAAGGCGTCATGACGGGCCTGCAGGAGGAGATCGACCTCTTCTCGTCCGAGGGCGTGCCGCTGCGCGCGAAGCTCGGCGTCACGATCCAGGGGCAGCGGGCGAAGGATGTGGCAACCGAGGCCAAGGGCAACTCGGCGACGACGCCAGGCACCAAGCCGTCCACCAGTCCAGGCGCGTCCGGCCCACCCCCGCCGCCTGACACGAGGGCGACCGCGCTCGGGGGTGAGAGCGCGGCGGCGTTCGCGGCGCGGAACGGCGTCGACCCGAACGCGTGGCGCGGCCTCGGCGGCGCCGCGCTCACGAACCCGCTCTCGCTGGCAGCAGGCCTCGAGATCGACTTCTCGTCGACGCTCTCGGCGGCCGCCGGCCTCGGTGCGCAGGCAGGCGTCGACGCCGACGCCGACGCGAGCCTCGAGCAGGCGTTCGGGCTTCAGTCCGCCGGCGGCGCTGCGGCCGCGACGGCGGCAGGCTTCGCGCTCTCGGCGGCCGGCGGGGTGCGCGCCGCGATCGAGACGGTGCAGACGGCCAAGAGCGACCAGGCGGCGTCTGCGGCGCGCGCGGCGTTCGCCGCACCGGCCCCGGCCGCCGCCGCGCCGCCGCCGACACGACCGGCGGCCCCCGACCAGCCGCGCACGCCGCTCGCGCTGACCGGACTGCCGGTCGGCCCGCCGCCGCCTGCGCCTGCCGCGCCGGCGCCTCCCCGCGCCGACCCGCGCGCCGAGTCGTTCGGCTACGGCGTGCCGCTCCGGCCACAGGTCGGCGCCGCCGCCGCCGAGCGGAACGGGCCGTTCTCCGGCTGGGTCGTCGTCGGCGTCCGGCCGCCCACCGTGCAGACCGGCGTGACGACACCGAGCTGGGTCGGGCTCCGGCCGGTCGCGGCCGCGGTCGCCTCGCGCCAGGCGGCGCCGTGTGGCTGCGGTTGCGGCGGAGGCTGCGGATGCCGGTGAACGTCTCCGAGCTGACGACCGACGTGACCGTCGAGCACGACGACGGCGGCGGGACGCAGTCCGCCGGGCAGCGCCCCTGGGACCAGCTCGCGCAATGGCGGACGCTCGACGAGCGCGCGGCCGCCGACAGCGCGCGCACGTGCGCGAAGGGATTCGATGACTGACTCGCTGCTTGCCGCAACCTTCCCGGTCTTCAAGCTCGACGGCTCCGTCGTCGGCGACCTCGCGCGCGACATCCTCCGCCTCGAGATCGACGACTCGATCGACGGGCTGCGGACGGCGAAGGCGATCTTCACGGGCGTCGCGCTGAGCGGCTCCGGCGACGTGGAGCCGCTCGTGCATCTCGACGGCTCCGACCTCGACTTCGGCAAGAAGCTCGAGATCTCGATCGGTGCGCCCGGCAACGAACGCATCGTCTTCACCGGCCTGATCAGCGCCGTCGAGGTCGAGCACAACGAGAGCGACGTCCCGGTCGTCACGGCCTACGCCGAAGACGCGCTGATGAAGCTGCGCATGACGCGCAGGCTGAAGACGTACGAGCAGATGTCGGATGCCGACATCGCGCAGGACATCGCCTCGCAGCACGGTCTCTCGGCGGACACCGACGCCGACGGCCCGACGTACGACGTCGTGCAGCAGTGGAATCAGAGCGACCTCGCATTCCTACGGACACGCGCCGCCTTGATCCAGGCGGAGGTGTGGGCGGACGACGACAAGCTCTGCTTCAAGTCGCGCACCTCGCGCACCGGCACGTCCCTCACGCTCGTGCAGGGCGGTGACCTGATGTCGGTGCGCCTCCGTGCCGACCTCGCGCATCAACGCACGTCGGTCAAGGTCAGCGGCTACGACGCGTCGTCGCGCGACCAGATCGAGGAGGAGTCGGGCTCGGACGCGATCCAGGCGGAGGCGAGCGGCGGTACGACCGGTCCCGCTTTGCTGCAGAAGGCGCTGGGTGAGAGCGTCAGCCATCGCGTTCGCGCCGTTCCGCTCGTCGACGGCGAGGCGCAGTCGTTCGCGAAAGCGGAGCAGCTTCGGCGCGCGCGCTCGTTCGTGACCGCAGACGGTGTGACCACCGGCACACCTGACCTGATCGTCGGCTCGCAACTCACATTGCAACGCGTCGGCGATGCGTTCGAAGGCGCCGGCTACTACGCGACGCGCGTGCTCCACGCCTACGACCTCATCAACGGCTTCCGCACGCACTTTCACGCGGAGCGCTCGACACTGGGCGGATCGCTATGAGGCAGGCGATCGACGGCCAGGACGCGCGCTACTTCGGCGTCTACCCGGCCATCGTCACCGACATCGTCGACTCGAAGAGCCTCGGACGCGTCCAGGTGAAGTTCCCGTGGCTCGGAGGCGACGGCGCCGATGTGCGCGCCTGGGCGACGCTGCTGACGCCGTACGCCGACGACGACCAGGGCTACGAGATGATCCCGTCCGTCGACTCGCAGGTCGTCGTCGCGTTCGAGGCGGGCGAGCTCCGCCGCCCCTATGTGGTCGGGGCGTGCTGGAACGGCGTCGAGTCGCTGCCCGAGACGCCGGCCTCGTCGAACGACAAGCGGCTGATCAAGAGCCGCGCGAAGAGCCTGCTCGAGTTCGACGACACGGAGGGAGCGTCGAAGGTGACGCTGTCGATGCAGTCCGGGCACCAGCTCGTGCTCGACGACCTCGCTCAGCAGGTCGAGCTGACCCACATGAACGGCTGCACGATCGTCATGAACGTCGCGGGCCAGATCCAGATCACCGCGAACTCGACGGTCGAAGTGACTGCGCCGGTGCTGAACGTGCACTCGGCTGCGGCGAACTTCGACGGCATCATCAACTGCCAGACGATCATCTGCGAGTCCGGCGTCGTCTCGCCGATGTACACGCCCGGCGCGGGGAACGTCTGGTGACCGAGCCCGTCCCCCGCACCGGCGACTGGCGGCTCGTCGCGCCGTGGTGGCGCTGGCAGGCGCAAGGCGGAGACCCGCGCTCGACGTACCCCGCCTTCCAGAAGTACGACTCGAGCAGCTTCGTCACCGACTTCCTGGCGAACCCGCAGCGCTGCCTCCGGATCGACGACACGGACGACCGTGTGCAGAAGCTCGTCGCGAAGCCGGCGGCGATGTTCGGCGGGAGGCTGCGCGCGCTCAGCGACTCGGTCCTCGAGCCGACGTCGACCCTGAAGCTCTTCCTGCCGAACCACAAGCGGTTCTACCTCGTCGTCTGCGAGCTCCACTGCGAGCGCGCCGGCTTTCCGAACGCCGACCGCACCGAGGCGTGTCAGGCCGGGTTCGTCGTGCGCCGCCGCCGTTACGACGTCGGCAGCGGCGCGCTCGGGGAAGCGCGCACGCTGATCGGCCGCGTCGAGCGGGCGGCGACGGCGCTCGACGAGCTCAACGCGTCGATCGCGGTCGGCGACGAGCTGGACGCCGAGCTGCACGCGGAAGTGTTCGCGCAAGCGTCGACCGCCGTTGCGACCGCGCCGGCTTCGTCGCTTCTCGCCGACCCGCTGACGCTGCTCGGCGCCCCGTACGCGGAGGCGCAGAGCGAGCTCGCAGCCGCTCGCGGCGAGCTCGCGCTCTGGGCCCGCGCTGCCGGAGCGACCGGGATCCTCGAAGGCTGGGTGGTCGGCGCGGACAAGATCGGACGCTGGCAGCAGGTGAAGGAACGGCCCGGCAGGCTCGTCGAGTCCACCTACCCCCTGCACGCGCTCGCGCCCAACCCGGCCGTGGTGCCGTACGTGGGCGCGAACCGCGCGATCTGGTTCGGCGTCGTGCCGACCTCGAGCTCGGACCACGACGCGAAGAGCGCGCCGCGCTTCGACGACACGTCGCTGTACGAGATCCGCTGCTTCGTCCGTCGCCACAACACCTGCTGCCCGCGCAACCCGGTCGGCCAGGACTGCCACGGCGACCTGACCTGGAGCGCGCCGAGCGAGCGCTACCAGCTCGCCTCGCACTTCGACCTGACGGGAACCGCCAACCAGCCGATCACGATCCAGCTCCCGGACATCCCGAAGCTGAAGGCGCAGGCCGGATCGCTTCCGATCGGCAAGGGCGCGGCGGTGAAGATGGTCTCACCGGCGGGCTCGTCGATGAAGATGGATCCGTCCACGGGTGGCGGCGTCCCCTCGAGCGGCAAGCTCGGCGGTGCGCAGATCTGCTCGCTGTCGATCCCGTTGATCACGATCGTCGCGACGTTCGTGCTCAACATCTTCCTGCCGATCGTCGTCTTCATCTTCCAGCTCTGGGCGCTGCTGCGGCTGAAGTTCTGCATCCCGCCGAGCGTCTCGCTCAGCGCGGGCGAGATGGCGGCACTCGACTTCTCGCTCCACAGCGCCGACGACATGGACGCCGCCGGCTCGGCTGCGGGGGCGGCCGTCGAGGTCGCGCTGACGGCGACGCTCGGCTCGGCGACCGCGGCGGGCAACGCGCTCGAGGCGTACACGCCGAGCGCACTCGCGCCGACGGTCACGGCGTCCGTGCGCCCGAAGGCGGCTGCGAAGACATCGGCGTCGATCTCGATCGTCGAGTACGAAGAGGAGCTGACGCCGGTATGAGCACCCTCGCCTACCTCGGGCGCGGCTGGGCGTTCCCGGTCGATCCCGGCACGGACGGCCAGCTCGACTACGCCTTCGGCCCCGACAAGGTGCGGCAGTCGATTCGGATCATCCTCGACACGGAGCCCGGCGAGCGGATCATGCGCCCGGACTTCGGCTGCGGCCTCCGCCAGTTCCTGATGCAGCCGAACACCGTCGCGACCCGCGCGCAGATCCAGAGCCAGGTGCAGACCGCCCTGACGAACTGGGAGCCGCGCATCTCGCTGACCTCCGTCGACGTGGTTCCCGGCGACGACCCGGCGCTCGTGCAGATCGCGATCGCCTACGTCCACGTGCGGGACGGCCGTCCCGACAACCTCGTCTACCCCTTCTACCTGGAGTAACGGGTGCCGCTCCCCACTCCGATCCTCGACGACCGCTCGTATCAGCAGCTGCGCGACGAGCTGGTTGCGCGCATCCCGGTGTACGCGCCGGAGTGGACCGACTTCAACGCCAGTGATCCCGGCGTCACGCTGCTCGAGCTCTTCGCGTTCCTCGGCGAGAACCTGCTCTTCCGCTTCAACCAGATTCCCGAGGCGACGCAGCTCGCGTTCTTGCGCCTGCTCGACATCCCGCTGCGGCCCGCCGTGCCGGCCCGCGCGCTGCTCGCCATGACCATGACCGACACGACGCCGGTCGACGCACTCGAGCAGGGCATGGTCGCGCGTGCCGGCTCGACGCAGTTCGAGCTCCTCGGTGAGGTGCACCCGTGGCCCGTCTCCCTGCTCGGAGTCGCGAAGGCGACCTCGGACACGCCGACGGATCCGGACCAGGTCGCGTTCGCGGCGCGCGCCTTCGCCGCGGCACAACCCGTCGAGGGATCGACGCCGGTCTTCTACGTCAACAAGACGCTGCCGGTCGATCCGAGCGCACCCGACGCACAGGTCGTCGACTTCGGCGAAGCGGTCGACGGGATGATCTGGCTCGCGGTCGTCAATCAGGCGTCGGCGCCGTTCTCGACCGCCGCGATGCTCGGCGAGACGATCAGCGTCGGCTTCGTGCCCGACGAGGCGCCGCCGACGCTCGACGACACCGCGCCGTGTCCCGGTGACCCGAGCACGCAGGCGCAGGTCGCAACGCAGACTCAGGCGCTCGTCTGGCAGGTCTCGACGGGCGTGTGGACCAACCGCACGCCCGTCTACGAGCGGATCGCCGTCGCGGGCGACACGACGAACGGACTGACGCAGCAGGGCGTCGTCCAGCTGCAGCTGCCGAGCGACCCGACAAAGCTCGGAGCGTTCAACCTGCCCGATCCGGACCTGCGCGGCACCGGCGACTTCCCGCCGGACCTCGACGACGACACGATCGACGTCCTCTTCTGGATCCGCGCGGCGCGCAGCGACGCCGCCTCGATCGGGCCGGTGCTCTGGGTCGGCGCGAACGCCGTCGAGGCAGATCAGTCGGTCGCGGCGCCGCCCGAGTACCTCGGTACGGGCACAGCCGAGGCGAACCAGACGTACCTGCTTGCCAACACGCCCGTTCTCGACGGCACGCTGCAGCTCGAGGTCGAGGAGCAGGGCGACTGGAAGGCGTGGGCCGAGGTCGACTCGTTCGTCGCGGCGAGCGAGAGCGACCGCGTCTACACGCTCGACCCGGAAGCCGGCAGCGTCACGTTCGGCAACGGCGTCCGCGGCCGCGCGCCGCAGATCGGCGAGCGGATCAGAGCGGTCGGCTACCGCTACGGCGGCGGCGCGGCCGGCAACGTCGCGGCGGGCACCAAGTGGAAGCTCGACGCGCCCGCGCCCTCCACGGTCAAGGCGACGAACCCGCTTCCCGCGACCGGAGGCGCCGACTCCGAGACGATCGCCGACGCGCTCGACCGCGTGCCGGGCGAGCTGCGCCGCCGCGACCGCGCCGTGACGGCCGGTGACTTCCAGGAACTCGCGTTGCAGACGCCGGGAGCGGTCGTCGGACGCGCCGACTGCATGCCGCGCTTCGATCCACGGACGAAGATCACCGACGCCGCCGGTGTCGTCAGCGTCGTCGTGTGGCCGCCGGCCGACCCGAAGCATCCCGACGCGCCGATGCCGGACCGGATGCTCCTCCGCCAGGTCTGCGCGTGGCTCGACGCGCGCCGGCTCGTGACGACCGAGCTGTACGTCATCCCGCCCACCTACCGCACGGTCGCTGTCTCCGTCGGCGTGCAGGTGAAGCCGGGCTACGGCGTCGAAGCGGTCAACCGCTGGGTCGAGCTCGTGCTTCGGCAGTACCTCGCGCCGCTGCCGCCGTACGGGCCGGACGGCGGCGGCTGGCCGCTCGGCCGGCCGGTGATCGCTGCCGAGCTGCAGGCGGCGGCGCTGCAGGTGGAGGGCGTCGACTACCTGCTCGGGCTGCAGCTCGCTCAGGCGACCGACGACGGGACCGCCTGGCAGGACCCGGCAGACGTCGTGACGCTCGCGGCATGGGAAGTGCCCGCACTGGGTGCAGTTGCGGTCGTCGACACAACCGCGCTCCCCGCGCCCGGCACCGACGTCACGCCCCCTGCTCCCGCGAGCGGCGTGCCGGTGCTCGTGCCGACGATCAAGGAGACGTGCTGATGGCGCGCCCGTTCGCGCTCTTCCGCACCCGCGACCAGTGGGTGCGCGCCGCGCACGACGACACCGGTATCGACCCCGACACGGGCGGCGTGCGGCTCGCCTGGACGACGCCGCCCGTCGGCGGCGAGACGACGCCGGCGCCGCCTCCGCAGCGCGCAGGCGGGCTGGCGTTCGACTCGCACTGCGTGCTCTACCGGAGCGACGTCGCCGACGGCGTCGTACAGCGCATGCTCTGGCGCGCGCTCGATCCGTTCTCGGTGCCGCCGGACCAGAGCGCGTCGATGCCGGAGCTCGGCGACACCCCGACCGGCGGCGAGCTCCAGCTCCCATCCGATCTGATCGGCGGTGCGCCGCTACCGCCGTTCGGAGAGTTCACGGCGCAGGCGCCCGCGAGCGCTGCGCTGTCGGAGCCGCTCGGCCTCGCCGTCGACGAGGATGACCGGCTGTTCGTCTGCGAGCGCGGTACGCAGCGGCTGCTCGTCTACGACCTGCCGAGCGGCAGGCTCTTGCGGACGGTGCGGCTTCCCGGGCGCCCGCTCGACGTCGCGGCGAACGGGCGCACGGCGTACGCCGTGCTCGAGGGCGAGCCGGGGCTCGTGCGCCTGACGGCCCGCGACGATCCCGTTGCGGTTCCGGTGCCGCCTGCGCCCGGAGCGCCCGCACGGGTCGCCGTCACGCCGGCGGGCGCGGTCTACCTCCTGTTCCGCGACGGCGACGACGCGTGTGTCGTTCCGCTCGACGGCTCCCTGCCGCCGTACGAGGTGCTGCACGGGCTCGACGTCGAGATCGACGGAGAAGGACAGATCGTCGTCGCCTGCCGGCCCGGCGAGGCGTTCATTCGCATCGTCGCCGAGGACGGCTCGT
The DNA here is from genome assembly GCA_035651895.1 of Gaiellaceae bacterium. Lineage (GTDB taxonomy): Bacteria > Actinomycetota > Thermoleophilia > Gaiellales > Gaiellaceae > PALSA-600. The sequence continues at coordinate 43,860 of DASREW010000017.1, read as the reverse complement.
GGAGCGAGAGCGATCCGTATGCGGCGCGCGGCTACGACGGCTACGGCATCGTCCGCACACCGGACGGCCGCATCGGCTTCTGGACCGCGAGCGGCTTCCGCGAAGCGGTGCTCGCGCGCGTCCGCTACGCGCCGCTCGGGATGGTCGCGAGCTACCGCCTCGACAGCGGCGCGTTCCAGACCGAATGGGGGCGCGTCTTCCTCGACGCGTGCATCCCCGCCGGAACCCGTGTGCGCGTGTGCTGCGTCACGAGCGACGAGGCGCTCGACGACGAGCCTGCGCTCGGCTGGCTGCCGCCGCAGGGCTTCGAAGGCTCCGTCTTCCGGCCCGATCTCAGCCCGCCCTTGCCGCCGGAGCGGCTTGCGCCGACGCCCGGCGACGACGACCTCTTCCACCCGGTGCACCATCGCGAGACGGGGCGCGAGCTGCCGTGGGCCCGTCCGGCGGCCGACGATCCGTTCGAGACCTACGAGGCGCCCGTCAATGCCGAGCCGGGCCGGTACCTGTGGGTCTTCCTCGAGCTGTCCGGCAACACCCGCTACTCCCCTCGTGTTCGGTGCGTCCGCGCCGAGCGTCCCGGTCACGATCTCCTGCACCGGATCCCGCAGACGTTCTCGCGCGACCCGCAGGTCGCGGCGTTCCTGCGCCGCTACCTCGCGCTGATGGAGGGCACGCTCGAAGAGCTGTCCGACAAGACGGAGGCGCGCGACATCCTCGTCACGCCGGATGCGACACCGGAGGAGCTGCTCGGCTGGCTCGCGAGCTTTCTCGGCCTCACCGTCGACGAGCGCTGGCCGATCGCGGCCGTCCGGCAGTTGCTCGACGAGGCCGGCGGACTGCTGCGCTGTCGAGGCTCGAAGTCCACGCTCGAGCGGCTCATCGAGCTGTACCTCGGGATCGACACCGTGACGATTCTCGAGCACTGGCGGTTGCGCGGGCTCGGCGGCGCGTTCCTCGTGGACGAGCCGACCGCGCTCGAAGGCGGGACGATCGTCGGCGAGACGTTTCGCGTCGGCGGCGCGGTCGGCGAGGCCGACGCTCCGCTCACCGGGTCGGTCGAAGACGCGTTCGCCGCGAACGCACACCGCTTCACCGTCGTCGTCGCAGCACAGCTGAGTCAGGAGCAGCGGAGCGTCATCGCGACCATCCTCGACCTTCACCGCCCGGCGCACACGATCTACGAGCTGTGCACGGTCGGGAGCGGCATGCGTGTCGGGTACGGCCTGCACGTCGGCCTGCTGTCGATCATCGGCCGGACGAGCAGCTGGGACGAAGTGCAGGTCGGCGGACTGCTCGGCCGCACGGGGATCGTCGGGCGGCCGCAGAGCGGCATGCGCGTCGGTGACGCACCCGGGAGGGTCGGATGACGGTCGAGTCGAGGTGGATCGGGTCCGTGGGCGCGCACTACCGCTTGCCGCAGTCGGAGCTCGACGCGCGGAGCCGGCTCGATGCGCTGCTCCGCCGTGCGCTCGACGAGGCGCTCGACGACGCGCTGGCGCGTGTCGGGATCGCCCCCGGCGAGGAGATCTGCATCCGCTCCGTCCACGCGCCCGCGCGGCTTCGCCTCGCGGCGAGCGATACGGCACTCGTCGCGGACTGGAGCGCGGCGCTGGCCGACGCCCTTGCGGCCGCGATCACCACGGGCGAGCCGCACGCGGTTCGCTACCCCTCGCGCCGCCAGGCTCTCCTCGACGTCGCACTCGCGACGGCAGCCGGCGACCTGAGCCGGGCCTGGGCCTGGCGCCAACTCGGTCTCTGGCCGGACGGTGAAGCGCTCGATGCCGCCGACGCGGCCGGACGCCTCGCCGGGGTGCTCGCCGCCGAGCCGCATGCAGTCGTCGCCGTGCTCGTCGCGCTCGCACGCCGCGGCGCGCTACCGCGGCTTATCGTGCTGCTCGGGACCGATGCCTGGCAACGGCTCGCACGCGCCGCGCTCTCGGCCGCCTACGCGCCCGCCGAGCTAATCGCTGCGCCCGAGCCCGGAACGGAAGAACCGGTGGGACCGTACGAGAGCGGCGCCGCCGGCGAACGTGCGCGCGCGTTCGTCGCGGCGTCCGCCCTCGCGCGCGCCTCGCTCGGCTCGGGCGCGGCGCTCGGGCTCGGGCCGTCCGCGCGCCGTGCGCTCGCCGTTCTCGTCGCGCTCGAGATCGATCCCACAGCGTTGACCGCAACGCGTGGAACGACCTCCGCAGCTGCGCTCGTCGGCGAGATCACGGCCGCACTCGACATCGAGCGTCCCGACCGCGCAGCCTCGCGGCGCGCGGCAGACGACCGTCCGGTGGACGAAGACCCGGCGGCCGCCGAGCACGCAGAGGCCGAACCGGTGGACGCGTCCGCGGCACCGACCGACCCGGCAGCCGGGCACCCAGCCGTCGACTCGGCAAGCACAGCGGACACCTGCGTCGACACGGTCGCCGCTGCTCCCCCGGCCGAGGAGCAGGCCGAGCTGCGCCGGGCCGCGTGGACGTCCGCCGCCGGATTGCTCTTCCTGCTTCCGTTCGCAGCCGAGCTCGACGCCCTCACCGACCGGACGCTTCGCTGGACCTTGCACCAGCTCGCCCTCGCGCTCGTGCCGGAGCTCGACGCGGCCGATCCGGCCGCACTTGCGTTCGCGGGGCTCGGCCCGGAGGAGCTGCCACCGTCCGACGAGCACGTGGCCGCGACCGCGGAGGAGCAGGCGGCAATCGAGGCGTACGCCTGCCTCGTCGCGGATTACGCCGCTGAGCAGCTCGACGTCCCCGGTGACGAAGACGCCCTCGAGCGTGTCTGCACGCGCCGAGCCGAGATCCTCGCCGAGCCGGGCTGGATCGACGTCCACTTCTCGCTCGCCGAGCTCGACCACGACGTGCGCCGGGCCGGCCTCGACCTCGACCCCGGCTGGCTGCCGCGGGTCGGCATCGTCCTGAGGTTCGTCTATGCCGACTGACCGCCTCGCGCTCGCGGCCGGTGCGCTCGCCGCGCGGCTCGCTGCCGCGCTCGAGCACGTCGGCGGGCTCGGCGCCGATTCGCGCGCGTTCCTCGAGCGCATGAACGTCGAGCCGCCTCCGGACGCCGGCGAACCGCTGCGCCGCCTGGCCGGATCGCTCGCGCTTTCGCCGCTCGAGGTCGACCTGCTGCTGCTCGCGGGACTGCCGGAGGAGCACGAGGGCTATGCGGCGCTCCTCCGTCAACTGCATCCGCAAGGCGAGCCCCGCCCGACCCTCGGGCTGGCCGCCCGCCTGCTCGGCGGCGACGACGGGCGGCTCCGGCTGCGCGAGACCATAGAGACCGGGCCGCTCGTCGGGTCCGGGGCGGTCGCGGTCGACGGCGAGGGGCCGTTCTTCGAACGCGGGCTCATCCCGGCGACGGGGCTCTGGTCGGCGCTCCACGGCATCGACGTCTGGCCGGCGGAGCTGACGGCGCATCCCGATCCGATCGTCTCCGCGGGACTCGAGGAGTGGCTCGAGTCTCCCGAGCCCGCACGCGCCGTGGCTGCACTTGCGCAGCGAGAGACGTGCACCGTGCTCGTCTCCGACGAGGACCCGATCGCGGCGCGCACGCGCGGTGCAGCGATCGTCGAGCACGCGGGAGCACGTGCTTTCCTGGCAACGGTGGAGCAGCCGGCAGGCGTGCGGCTCGCGTTGCTGCACGCCGCCGTTCGCGGCTGCGTGCCGGTGCTCGAGCTCGTTCCGCCGGCGGAGCCTGCCCGGCTGCTCGAGCCGAACCTGGCGAGTGCCGCCGGCCCGGTGGTTCTCTGCGTGCCGACCGGGACACTCGCCCTGCGCGCGCGGCGGCCGGTGTTGAGCGTGCGCGTCACCCCGCTTGCGGCGAACGCGCGCCGGCGATTGTGGTCGGCGGTTCTTCCCGAGCTGGCGGCGGACGCGCCGCTGCTCGCGGCGCGTGGTGTGGTCGAGCCCTCGTACGCGGCCGCGGCTGCAGCCGACGTCCGGACGCTCCAGCGGCTCGATCGCAAGCCGCCGTCCCCGGACGCCGTGACCGCAGCCATCCGGACGCGCGCCGGCGTCTCCGTGACAGGCGGCGTGAAGCTCATCCGGCCGACCGCGACGTGGGAGTCGCTGGTGCTGCCGCACGAGACGATCGGGCGTCTGCGCGAGGCTGCCGATCGTCTTCGCCACCAGACGCGTGTCCTCGACGAGTGGCGCTTCCTCGCCGGGCGGGCAGGCGCGCGTGGTGTCCGGGTCCTCCTGAGCGGACCGCCCGGCACCGGCAAGACGTTGTCGGCCGAGGTGCTCGCGCACGAGCTCGGCGTCGATTTGCTGCTGGTCGACGTGTCTCGCGTCGTGTCCAAGTGGATCGGCGAGACGGAGAAGAACCTCTCCGAGGTCTTCGATGCCGCAGAGCGCTCGCAGGCGATCCTCTTCTTCGACGAAGCGGACGCGCTGTTCGGCCGGCGCACCCGCGTCTCGGACGCGCACGATCGGTACGCGAACCTGGAGACGGCGTACCTGCTCACGCGCCTCGAGCGCTTCGAGGGGCTCGCCGTGCTCTCGACGAACCTCCGGCAGAACGTCGACAACGCCTTCCTGCGCCGCCTCGAGTTCGTGATCGAGCTCGAGGAGCCTGGCCGCGCCGAACGCGAGGCGCTGTGGCGCTGTCATCTGCCGAACGAAGCGCCGCTCGCCGACGACGTCGACGTCGGCGAGCTCGCCGTCAAGTATCCGCTCGTCGGCGGCCTGATCAGGAACGCCGCGGTCGCCGCGGGCTTTCTCGCCGCGGCGGACGGCGGCGTCATCACCCGAACGCATCTGGACCGCTCTCTCCGGCGCGAGTACGAGAAGAGTGGCCGTCCCTACCCCGCTCTCGCGCACTAGGAGGAGCCATGTCGACCTTGCTCGACTTCGCGACGACCGACCTGAGCAACACGAAGCAGGACGTCACTGCTGCGCAGAGCGCAGTCGCCGCAACGCAACAGGCAATCACGCAGAACGCCTCGGACCGCGACACGAACGCGCTTGCGATCGCCAAGGCGCAGGCGGATGTCGCCGCGGCGAAGACGGCCCTCGCAAGCGCGGCGATGCCGGCCGACGCGACCGCGGCCGCCGCCCAGCTGCAGACCGCGCTCGACGAGCTGAATACGGCACAGAGCGATGCGATCAGGTTGCAGGTCCAGCTGGACACCCTGAACGGCGAGCTCACTGTCCAGACCGGCGCGCTCGGTGCCGTGACCACGGACCTCACCACGGCGCAGACGAGCTTCGCGACTGCGCAGCAGAAGGATCTCGCCCATCAGACGTGGCACGCCGCGATCGGCGGCACCCTCGCCGGCATCAGCCAGGCAGCGGCCGATGCGAAGACGAAGAGCCCGTACACGGACGCGAAGGCGAATGCGGAGGCCGGCTTCGACACGACGTTGCTGAAGCACGTACGGAAGCGCGAGTCGAACGAGCAGGCGCGCCTGAGCACGATCGAAAGCACGCGCGACGCGATGCAGGACGACCTCGACACGAAGCTGAAGACCGACCGCGGCGTCCCCGGCGCCGTCGCGGAGAAGCAGACCGCGTATGACCGCGCCGAGGCGGCGTTCGGCGACGCGGTCACCGGCGCCCAGGACCGGTTCAACCGCGCGCTCGGGCTTCTCGCCACCGTCGCCAGCGCGCCGAAGCTGACGCCCGCCGAGACCGACGCGATGACCGACGCGACGCTCGTGACCGCGGCGAAGGGCGATCCCGTCGCGCACGAGGAGGATGTCGAGGCGAAGGCGGACGCGCTGACGGCTGCCCAGGCTGCGCTCGAGACCGCTCAGGCACAGACCGCCGCCGGCTGGGATCCTGCACCGGACGTCGCTGCCGCCACCACGGCGGTCGGGACCGCGCAGGACGACCTCGACACCGCGCAGGCCGCATTCACAGACGCGGACAAGGAGGCGCTCGCAGCGTGGACGGCCACCGTGCCCGACGCCCGCTGGTCGCTGCTCGCGGCGTTCGACGAGGCCGACCTGATCCTGAGCGACCTGATCGCGAACGCCACCCCGACCAAGCTCGGCCAGCTCGAGAACACCATGGCCGATGCTGCGGGCGACCTCGTCGATGCGCTCACGGCCGAGGCGGAGAGCGACCGCGCGATCGCGGCGCTGCAGGAGCGCGTCGACCTGCAGACCGCCGTGCTCGCGGCAGCACAGCGCAACGGCGCGGCGCAGGTCCTGAACGCACTGAGCGGTAACGCCTAGGAGGCAGCGATGTCGAGCGTCGAAACCACCCCGGACACCTTCGCCGAGTGCGGTTGCGGTAGCGGCGGCGCACTGCCCGACGATCCGTTCACCGCGCTTCGCTTCCACTTCGGGATGCTGCTCGGCGTCGATGACTTCGAGGTCGAGCAGGGCTTCCACCACGGGAAGCAGCGCCTGCACAACGCCTGGCTGCACCGCGACGGAGTCGTGTGGGGCCTCGGCGTGCAAGCCAACCAGGACGACGACGGTGAGATCCGCGTTCTCCCCGGTCTCGCCCTCGACGGGGCCGGCCGGGAGCTGCATCTCGACAACGCGGCATGCGTCAGCGTCACTGCGTGGTACCAGCAGCACGAGGCCGACGTCGATGCGACGGCAGGTGAAGGCGGGGCCGTGACGTTCGACGCATACGTCGTCGCGAACTACGCGACATGTCCGATGCGTCCCGTCCCGGCGCTCGCCGAACCGTGCGCGGGCATGACGACCAACACGGCGTACTCCCGCACGTACGAGACGGTCGACCTGACGCTCGTGTCGGGAGAGCCGCCACAACCCGTCGCGCCGCCCTACCACCGGTTGCGCGTCCTGCTGGGCCTCGACGCGCCGGGCGGAGAGGACGATGACGTCGTCGCGACCCGCGCGTCCGCGCTTGCCGCCGCTGATCCCGCCGCCGCGCTCTTGGCGGCGTTCGACTCGCTCGCCGCGCTCGATGCGATCGATCTGCAGCCGGCGGCCGAGCTCGACGAGCCGGCGACGCGCTATCCGGCCCTCGAGACCGAGGGTGTGCTGCTCGCGCGCATCCCCGGCATCACGCTCGCCCCGGGCGGCACGGACGGCACGGGTTGGACGTTGACCGGGGCGGGCGCCGTGGACTACACCGGCCGGCGCACGCTGGTGGCGACCGAGACGCTGCAGGAGCTCCTCTGCGGCGCCTCGCGGATCGCCGGACCGACGTTCGATCCGGCGCAGACCGTCATCGACAGCGGCTCGGGGAAGATCACGCTCGTCGCAACTGCGGCGCTCGAGCCGGCCACGGTCACGAAGCAGGCGTTCACCGTCTCGTCGTTCGACGGAGGCTGGACGCAGCAGAACGTCACGGCCGCGAGCCTCGACGCGGGAACGACCGTCACGGTCACCGCCGGCACGGTGCCCGCGGGACAGACCATCCGCATCGTCGCCTCGGGTACGGGGCCGACTCCGATCCTCGCCGCCGACGACCTGACGCCGCTCGGCGGCGGCGTCGACTTCGTTCAGATGAAAGGGAGCTGACCATGACAAGCACCATCGCGAACGGCAACGGTCCGCAGATCTTCGTGGGCGTCGCGAGCGGCCTGACGGTCATTGCTCCCGGCACACCGTTGACCCGTCTCAACTACTACGACGGCAAGTTCCTCCGGGCCGACGACCTCGACGTCGAGCAGAACTACTTCCGCGAGCTGACGTGGTTCTCGAACGTCGCGGGCGGCTCCGGTGTGGTCTACGGGTACGACGTGAGTCAGTCGGCCGGCGACACGATCACGATCTCGCCCGGCCTCGCGATCGACCCCACCGGTGACGTCCTCCTCCTGCCGCAGGCCGCGACGATCGGCGTCCAGGAGCTGATCGACGAGACCGAGCGGCTGCGCGTACTGCTGCTCGCGCGGCAAGCGGCCGGCACCGGAGAGTTCTCCGACTGCATCGCGGAGAGCGTGACCACGGCACCGCCGGCGACGACCGTCGTCGAGTCGACCGACTACTACCTGATCACGATCGCGCCGGCGCAGGCGCTGTGCGGTGAGGACTACGTCTACGGGACGCTCTGCGAAGAGTCGTGCGCAACGAGCGTTCAACGCGCGCGACAGCTCGACGGCATCGCGGTGCGCGCGTGGCCGTTCACTCCCCGCACGCCGCTGCCGGCTTCGTCGTCGCTCACGTTCACGCAGGCGCACCTGCGCTCGCGGCTCGCGTCGGCCCGCTTTGCGGACGAGACCGTCGACCTCGCATCGCTGCTCGCCGGCGCCGATCTCTCAGCGAGTGCATGGTGCAACGGCGCGTGCGCGCCGAGCGCAGGCGACGTTCCACTCGCGGTCCTCGTCCGGGCCGGGTCGTCGACGCTGTTCGTCGACGAATGGACGGCCCGGCGTGAGCTCATGGAGACGCCGCCGCGGCGCTACTGGGCCGGTCGCATGGGCCTGCGGCCGCTGGCGGTGTTCCTCGCGCAGGTGCTGCAGTTCCAGTGCCAGCTGAGCGACATCCTCCCGTCGGCGATCTCCTTGCCGCGCCTGGTCCTGAACGAGGCGGTCGTGTCCCGGCTGCTCGAGGCGACCGACGAGGCCGCGCTTCGGACCGCGATCTCGAATGTCCAGCTGACACCGGTCGCGCTGCAGCCGCCGACGACTCGCGTGCTCATCAGCGGCGGAATCGTCGAGCTGCCGCCGGCCGGCTACCTGCCCGTCGACGTCGACGCGACGGTCAACGACCAGATGCGGAAGCTGCTGGGCGAGGGTGTCGACCTGACGTTCTGTGTGGTGCGACCCGACTACATCCCCCACGCCCTCGAGTCCTCGCAGCACGACGACCGCATCTCCCTCACGAGCGGGCTCGACAACCCCGCCGACAAGCAGGCGATCGAGATCCTCGTCCCCGACGGCGAGATCGTCCGCGCGCTGCCGACGATCCCGGGTACCGGCTGGGACGGACATGTGTCGGTGACACCTGCCCAGGCACAGCCGGTCGGCGTTGCCGAGATGAGGGCCGCCCCGGCCCCGACCGGCTTCGCGATTCACGGTGCCGGCCGCAGCGAGAGCGTCGCGACCGGAGGGGCGCACTTCTACTTCGCGGGCACGACGCAGACGCCGACGTTCTCTCAGTTCACGAACCTCGCCCACGGTCTGGTCGGTGCGGGCGGGATGAAGGTCGCCGACTTCGATCTGCTGAACAAGGTTGCGATCGCGCACGCGGACGACGAGCCGCCCCCCGATCCCGACGACACGATGGTGACGAACGTCGCCGCGGTCGCGGGTGAGGCGTCGGAGTACATTGCGTCCGTCCGCGTGAGCAGCGCGACCGAGGCAGAGCTAGGGCGCTTCCAGCCGACGATCGAGACGCACACGCAGGTGATGGGCATGTGGGCGGCGCTCGGGTGCGACCGCAACCCGTTCTCGCTCGGCCTCGGCGAGCTCTCGTCGTTCAACATCTCCGTCGACCTCGCGGTTCCGGGCTCGCGCCCGACGGTGCTCGAGTACGACCTGCGCGGCGACTTTCGCGTCGAGCGGATCCTGCCCGTGCTCGGGACCGGCAGGCGTGTGTACGGCACGCTGTCCGGGATCGGTGCGACACGCGCGGTCGTCAACGGCAGCAGCGCCGCAACGCACGCAGGCGCGTTCGAACGAGCGGCGTCGATCGTCTTCAGCGATCTGCCGAACGACCCGCCGACCCTCGACATCGCGATCCCACCGAACAATCCGGAAGGAGTCGGGTACGACATCCACGTGACGTGGGACGGCTCGCCGCTGACGGCCGCCGTGACGGTGCGCGTGACGCACGAGGAGACCACGCTCGTCGTTCCGCTCGGCTCGTTCACGCAGAACGCGGACGTCCTCGTCGAGGGAAACCAGACGAACACGCTCGCGCGCTCAGGGCTCGCGATCGTCGCGGCAGCGCTCGCCCAGCCTGCCTTCCTCGACACCGCCGAGGGACAGCTGTTCCCGCCGCCGCTCGCTCCCGCGACGGAGCTGACGGTGAAGCCGCAGCGCAACTGGGTGTTCTTCCATCGCCCGCGCGTGAAGACGTGCGCGCCCGACCTCGTCGTCGTGCCGCCGCCCGCGCGGAACTACGACGTGTTCATGCTCAAGGCCGGCAACGCGGATCAGGTCGAGGCGGTCCGCACCGCGCTCTGGAAAAACGAGCCCACAGTCATCACCAAGCTCGAGCCGCGCTACGTCGGGCGCTTCCAGTTCACGGGCGGCGAGGCCGCACTCGCGACGGTCGCCACGACCGTGCGCGCCGACTGGCAGGCGGCCCAGCCCGCCGCCAACATCGAGTACGCCGCGATCGCCGATATCGGCCAGGGCGACGGCGACGTGCTCGCCCGTTCGCGGCTAATCTCGCTCGAGCAGACGCTGGCCGGCGTCGCGACGGTCGACGACGGGGCGCTCGCGGAAGCGGTCCCGGCCGCTCCGCCCGCGCTCGTCCGCCCCGGCGCCGACGGCGTGATCATCGTCGTCACGGAAGCGGCGGTGAAGACGACGTGCATGCTCGCGATCGCAGCGATGCCGCGCGACTCCCAGACGCTGAAGGAGTTCCTGGCGCAGCTGGGCACCGACAAGGAGGTTGCGTCGTACGTGCAGCAGGCGCTCAGCACGACGGCCAGCTTCGCCGAAGAGTCTCCGCTCACCCTCCGCTCACTCGGGCAGGCGCTCTTCGACGTCGGAGCGGCGACGATCGACCCTGCGTCGGCCTGGACGCTGCAGTCTGCGTGGAACGACCTCGACAGCGGAGGCGTCGTGTCGCAGGTGTGGGCGTTCGACGAGAAGGGCGCGGCGGGGGCGGAGCCGTCGCTGCTCGCGCCGCGCGGGCTCCAGGTCGCGCAGGCAGTCGGCGGCGCGAACGCCTCCACCCACGAGCGTGAGATCGGGGTCGCACTGCCGGGCGGATGCCCGTCCGTCGCGTTCCTGGTGGTGCAGCCGGAGCAGCCGACCTAGGCGGCTACTTGATGTAGGGCGGAAGCGGTGTCGTGCCGGCGATCGTCGGCTCGGCACCGCCGTTCGCCTGGGTGAGCGCGCTCGAGAGCAGCGGCGCTGCAGCTGCCGCCGCGTTCGCGAGGCCGAGAAGCGCTGTCTGTACGTACTTCGCACGGCTGTGCCGGATCCAGGCGTCGACCACGACGAGCACCGGCGCGAACGTGACGACGAACGCCTCGATCGCGAGCTGCTTGTCGTGCGACAGCGGCACCCCCAGCGCGACTGCGAGCCCGACCGCACCGGTGAGCCCCGCGACGATCTGTGCCGCGGTGATGTCGGGGGTGTTCAAAAGCGATGACGCCGCCGCCGTCGGGGCGGGATTGGCCGGAACGGAAACGCTCATCGTGCATCCTCCTCTGGGGTTCGGAGGCTCGGCCGCAGCGACGAATCGGGCCCGAGTCGCCCGACCTCCGCTTGTGTCCCGCGACCATGGCACCCCACGGGCGCGGTGTCAACGCTACGAGGTGCAGGCGAGAATCACGAAGTACGCCGCGGGAGCGGCGAACAAGAAGGCGTCGAGCCGGTCGAGCATGCCGCCGTGCCCGCCGAGCAGGCTGCCGCTGTCCTTCACACCCGCGTCACGCTTCAGCAGCGACTCGAACAGGTCGCCGAGCGGAGCCGCGACCGCGAGCACGACGCCGAGGACGATCGACTGCGGGATGGTGAGGAAGTGCGCTTTGTAGAGAGCGACGAAGGCGACGAAGATCGTCGCCGCCGTCCCGAAGACGAAGCCCTCCCAGGTCTTCCCCGGCGAGGTCGTCGGCGCCATCTTGTGCCGGCCGAGCAGCCGGCCCCCGAAGTACGCGAACGTGTCGCCTGCCCACACGGCGAGCAGCACCGTGTAGAGCGCGAGCACGCCGTGCGTCGGCAGGTTGCGCAGCAACAGCAGGAACGCGAGCCCGCCGGCGATCCAGACGACGCCCATCACCGTGCCGCTGACGGCGGCGGTCGCCGCCGCCCGCGCCTCCGAGATCGCCTTGAGCAGAAACGCGAGCGCGAGCGTCGACAGCGCTCCACCGACTCCCCAGCCGAGGCCCGAGAGCTGCACGCCGAGCAGGGCGAGCGCGGCGCCGATGTAGCCGGCGAGCGCGAGCGGCGCGAGTGCCCGCGCCATCAGCCAGTACTCGTGGAGCGCGAGCAGCGCGGCGATCGCAGCCAGCGCGAACAGCCACCAGCCGCCGAGGTACACGACGCCCAGCACGACCGGCAGCAGCACGATCGCGATCAGGATCCGCGAAAGCCAATTACTCATCGGCCGCCGAATCTTCGACGGCGGCTGGCGTACTCCGCCAGGGCAACGCGCAGATCGCGGTCGTCGAAGTCCGGCCAGAGCTTGTCGACGAAGACGAGCTCCGTGTAGGCGAGCTGCCAGAGCAGGAAGTTCGAGATGCGCAGCTCGCCGCTCGTGCGAATGAGCAGATCGGGATCGGGAAGCTCGGGTGCGTAGAGATTCGCGGCGAAGACGTTCTCGTCGATCTCCGCCGCGTCCACCCCGCTCTCGACGATGCGCCGCGCGGCCTCGACGAGCTCCGCCCGGCCCCCGTAGTCGAAGGCGACCCAGAGATTGAGCCGCGTGTTCAGCGCGGTGCGGTCCTCCATCGCGGCCATCCGCCGCTGCAGCTCCTGAGGCGCGCGGTCGCGGCGGCCGACGAACCGGACGCGCACGCCCTGCTCGGCGAGGTCGGGCAGCTCGCGCTCGATCGTCTCGGCAAAGATCTCCATCAGCGCGTCGACCTCCTCCTGCGGCCGCGACCAGTTCTCGGTCGAGAAGGCGAACACCGAAAGGTCGTGGATGCCGAGGTCGATCGCCGCCTCGACGATGCGACGCACGTTCCGCGCGCCGGCGCGATGCCCGGCGGCGACGGGAAGCCTGCGGCGAGAGGCCCAGCGTCCGTTGCCGTCGAGGATGATCGCGACCGAGCCGGCGACCTCCGGCAGGTCCGGCTCGCGAACGGGGCGCGCGCGCGTGAGCGTGAAGAAGCGGGAGATGATGCTCATGGAGGTCCTCAGACCTCCATGATCTCGGCTTCTTTGCGCTTCAGCAGCTCGTCGATCTTCGACGTGTGCTCGTCCGTCAGCTTCTGCACGCGCGTCTCGGCCGCGCGCTCGTCGTCGTCGCCGACGTCCCCGTTCTTCACGAGCTCCTCGAGGTGCTTGATCGCGTCGCGGCGCACGTTACGAATGGCGACGCGGCCCTCCTCCGCCATCTGCCGCACGATCTTCACGAGCTCCTTCCGCCGCTCCTCCGTCAGCTGCGGGATCGGCAACCGGATCAGCTTGCCGTCGTTGGACGGGGTCAGCCCGAGATCGGACTCCTGGATCGTCTTCTCGATCTGCTTGATCGACGACGGGTCGAACGGCTGAATCGTCAGCATCCGCGGCTCGGGCGCGTTGATCGTCGCCAGGTTCTTGAGCGGCGTGGGTGTCCCGTAGTAGTCGATCGTGATGCGGTCGAGGAGCGCCGGAGCGGCGCGTCCGGTCCGCACCGAGTTGAAGTGCTCGTGGGTCGCATCCACCGACTTGTCCATCCGCGCAGTCGCGTCCTTGACGAAGTCTTCGATCATCTGGCTGCTCCTTCGGGAGTCGAGATGACTGTGCCGACCCGCTCGCCGGCCGCCACCCTCGCGACGTTACCGGGTGCGAGCTCGAACACGTAGATCGGCAGGCGGTTGTCCATGCAGAGAGACAGGGCGGTCGTGTCCATCACCTTGAGTCCGCGCTCGATCGCCTGGAGGTGCGTCAGCTCCGGGATCAGCTTGGCACCTGGGTCGGTGCGCGGGTCGCCGTCGAGCACGCCCGCGACGTCGTTCTTCGCCATCAGGATCGCCTCGGCCCCGATCTCGAGCGCCCGGAGCGCCGCCGCGGTGTCGGTCGTGAAGTACGGGTTGCCGGTGCCGGCGGCGAAGATGACGATCCGGCCCTTCTCGAGGTGGCGGACGGCGCGGCGCCGGATGTACGGCTCGGCCACCTCTTGCACCTCGATCGCCGACTGGACGCGCGTGTCGGCTCCGATCCGCTCGAGCGCCTCCTGGACGGCGAGCGCATTGAGGACCGTCGCGAGCATGCCCATGTAGTCGCCGGTCGCGCGATCGATCCCGTGCGCAGCAGCCGACATGCCGCGGTAGATGTTGCCGCCTCCGATCACGAGCGCGAGCTCGAGCCCGCTCGAGTGCACGCCGACCAGCTCCTGCGCGAGCTGGTCGACCGTGTCGGCATCGAGGCCGTACTCCGCCGTGCCCATCAGGGCCTCGCCGGAGAGCTTCAGAAGGACGCGCTTGAACGCCAACGTTGCAGGTCTCTACGCGACTGCGTACCAGGCGTAGTCGAGCAGCTCGACGCCCTGTTCCTCGAGGTACCGCGCCACGGTTGCGGTCGACTCGTCGGCCCGGTACCAGGTCTGCTCGGTGAGGACCGATTCGCCGTAGAACCGCTTGTTCAGCTGGCCCTCCACGATCTTGTCGCGGACGTTCTCCGGCTTCGACAGCACCTCGTCCGACTTCGAGAGAATCTCCCGCTCCGCGTCGACGAGCTCCTGGGGGATCTCCTCGCGCGACGTGTAGGTCGGACGCGCGAAGGTGAGATGCAGCGCGAGGCTGCGCGCCGCCGCGGGATCGCCGCCCTTCGTCTTCACGATCGCTCCGACCTTGTTCGCCGGCGAGTGCACGTAGTAGGAGATCGTCTCGCCGTCCGAGGCCTCGAGCCGCTTCGTGCCGACGACCTGGATGTTCTCGCCGAGCTTGCCGGCGAGCGCCACGCGCTCGTCTTCGAGCGCGTCTGCGTCGCCGCCGTCGAACACCGCGCGCAGGACCTTCTCGGCGTACGCAAGGAAGTCGTCGTTGTTCGAGACGGGCTCGGTCTCGCAGCCGATCGCCGCGATCGCGCCGACGTTCTCGCGCACCGTCACGCCGACCTTGCCTTCGCTCGTCGCGCGGTCGGCGCGCTTCGCGGCCGACGCCATGCCCTTCTCGCGCAGGAGCTTGACCGCCTCGTCGAAGTCGCCGGCGGTCTCCTGAAGGGCGCGCTTGCACTCCATCATCCCCGCGCTCGTCGCGTCGCGGAGCTCCTTGACCATTGCTGCGGTGATGTCGGTCACGCGCTTTCCCCTTCCTCGGTCGCCTTCTCGCCCGGCTCGACGACCTCGTTCTCGGGCGCCTCGGCGACCTGGTCGGCAGCCGGGGCGGCGGGAGCCGCCGGAGCCTCCTCCGCCGCGGCCGTCTCGCCGCGCTTCTGGCGCATCTCGCCGGGCGTGACGCGCTGCTTGCCGGCTTCGATGCCGTCGGCGATCGCCTTCACGATCAGCCCGCACGAGCGGATGGCGTCGTCGTTGCCGGGAATCACGTAGTCGGCCTCGTCCGGATCGCAGTTCGTGTCGACGAGCGCGATCACCGGCAGGCCGAGGCGCTGCGCCTCGCGCACCGCGAGCTGTTCCTTGCGCAGGTCGACGATGAAGATCGCATCGGGCTGGCGGCGCATGTCGGCGACGCCGCCGAGGTTGGCCTCGAGCTTCTCGAGCTCGGCCTCCATCGAGATGCGCTCCTTGGCCGGCAGCAGCTCGAGCTGCGACTCGCTCTTCAGCGAGCGAAGCTCGTGCAGCCGCTGGATGCGGTCGGAGATCGTCCGCCAGTTCGTCAGCAGGCCGCCCAGCCAGCGGTGGTTGACGTACGGCATGCCGACGCGCGAGGCCTGGTCGCGGACGGCGTCTTGTGCCTGCTTCTTCGTGCCGACGAACAGGACCGAGCCGTTCCGCTCGGCCACGGCGCGTGCGAAGTTGTGCGCCTCGTCGAGCAGCTCCTGCGTCTTCTGCAGGTCGATGATGTAGATGCCGCCCCGCTCGGTGAAGATGAAGCGCTTCATCTTCGGGTTCCAGCGGCGCGTCTGGTGGCCGAAGTGAACGCCGGCCTCCAGCAGGTCCTTCATGGATACGACGGGCATCGAAGCCCCTTTCTCGGTTTGAGGTGCGGTGCAGCCGGTGGACTCACGCGAAAGCCGGCGCTCGAAGGCCCGGCCACCGTTCGCGAGAGGCGCCCCACCGGGTGGGAGGGACGTGAACCAGGGGATTGTAGCCGCCCAGCCGTGTCCAAATTGCGCCATTCTGCGTTGAACGGCCGTGGGGAGCCTCTCCGCCGAGACGACGCCTGACCTCTCAGCGCTCGGCGCCGACCTGCGCGAGCACGGCTGGGAGCTCTCGCTTGCTGTCGTCCAGGAGGGCCTGCGGGACGACGTGATGCCGTCGCTCGCCCGGCTCGGCCGGGTGGCGCAGCTCGGCGACCTGCCGACGTTCATCGCCGAGCTCGGCCGCGAGGTCGAGCTGCCGGCTCCGGGTCGGATGCGCGTCGGCGGCCCGCTCGCGGCGATCGCCCGCGATCACGCCCGCAACCGCGAGGCGCTCGGCTTCGCGCCGCGCGAGGTGGTCACCGAGTTCCTGCTCCTGCGCCGTATCCTCTGGGCGTTCATCGCGGAGCGCGGCGTCGATCTCCTCTCGTCCGACATGCTCGAGATCGAGCGGCGCCTCAACGACACGCTCGACCGCCTCGTCGTCGAGTGCGTCGTCGCCTACTTCGACCGCGCGACGGGCGAGCTCGCCGAGCAGGCGCGGCGCGACCCGCTCACGGGCCTGCTCAACCACCAGGCGTTTCTGGACGTGCTCGAGCTGGAGCTCGACCGTGCGCAGCGCTACGACCACGGCCTCACCGTGGCGTTCATCGACCTCGACCGCTTCAAGGAGATCAACGACACCTACGGTCACGTCGAGGGCGACCGCGTGCTTCATCGCGTCGGCGCGACCGCGCTCTCGATGCTCCGCGGCTCGGACGTCGCCGGGCGCATGGGCGGCGACGAGTTCGCGGTGCTGCTCCTCGAGGCGGACAAGCACGCTGCCGATCGCTTCGTGCGCCGGTTCGGCGCCGGGCTCGGCGAGCTCATCGCGCGCGGCGAGCTGCCGCCCGGCTTCGAGTTCAGCGCCGGCGCCGCGCACTTCCCGAGCGAGGCGACCGACGCGAACGCGCTGCTCCGCCTCGCGGACAGCCGTCAGTACGCGATCAAGCGGTCGAAGAGCTCCTTTCACACTGACGTTCGTTGACCGGGTGCGATCGGCGAGTGCGATGCAAGGACACAGAGAGTGCCGATAGCCGAGGCTGTCGGCACGACTGAGGACGCAGCAGCGTGCCGCCGAGCGCGGCCGGGCGACACAAGCGCTCAGTGTGAAAGGAGCTCTACGTAGTCGGCGAGATCCGGCGGGAGGCTCGATTCGACGTCGACCCGTTCCCCGCTGAACGGGTGGTCGAACGCGAGGCGCGCGGCATGCAGGAACTGGCGGGCGAGCTGTGGGTCGGGCACGCCGTAGACGGGGTCGCCGACGACCGGTAGGTCGATCGCTGCGAGATGCACGCGGATCTGGTGCATGCGCCCGGTCTCGAGCTGCACGCGAAGCAGCGCGTGATCCGGTAGCAGCTCGACAACCTCGAAGTGCGTGACAGCGTCGCGCGGCGTGTCCGTGTCGAGCGAGTTGCGCGTCGGGTCGCCGCGGTCGCGTCCGATCGCCGCGTCGATCTTCCCGCGCCGCGACCGCGGGCGGCCGCGAACGAGTGCGAGGTACGTCCGTTCGAGCGCCCGTTCGCGAACCATCTGCTCGAGCCGCCGGTGTGCCTCCTCCGAGCGCGCGACGACGAGCAGGCCCGAGGTGTCGCGGTCGAGGCGGTGAACGATGCCGGGACGCTCGGGATCGCCGCCCGCGACCCGTCCCCGGAGCACGTCGACGAGCGTCCCGCTCGGGTTGCCCGCGCCCGGATGGACGACGAGCCCCGCCGGCTTGTCGACGACGAGCAGGTGCTCGTCCTCGTAGGCGATGTCCGGCTCGGACGGTTTGGGTTGACTCAACACACGGTCGGGCTCGATCGCGGCGAGCGTGATCTCCTCGCCGCCCTGGAGGCGGTGGCTCTTCGCCCGCGCGACGCCGTCGACGAGCGCGCCCGCGGTCACCGCGCGCTCGGCCGCAGCACGCGAGCCGAGCTGCGTCGCGAGGAACTGGTCGAGGCGCTGCCCCGCCGCCTCCGCCGGAACGGATACGGCGCTCTCGCCGCTCACCGCGCGGCGACGTCGAGCGTCCGCCGCGGCGACTTGGGCGCGCGGTCGGCGGCGGCGAGCGCGACGAGCAGGATGACAACACCGACGACGATGAAGCTGTCGGCGAGGTTGAAGATCCGCATTCCCCACCAGTGCAGGTCGATGAAGTCCGTGACGTGACCGAGCCGGATGCGGTCGAACAGATTCGACGCGCTGCCGCCGATCAGCAGACCGAACGCAGCCGGGAGGGCCGGATGGCGCGTGCCGGAGCGTGCGAAGAACACCAGCATCCAGACGATCGCCGCGGCAGTGATGACGGTCACGACGGAGGTCGCGCTCGAGAAGAGCCCGAACGCGATGCCGGGGTTCTGCACGTGGTGGATCGAGAGCGGCCCGAGGACGTGCACGGAGTCGTCGAGCCCCACCGTGCTCGTGACGACGTACTTCGTCACCTGGTCGGCGACGATGCCGGCAGCCGCGACCGCGCAGAGCCCGAACCACTGCCGGCGGCCCGCCGCGAGCGAGCGCTCCGCAACCGAGATCGGCGTCAGCCCGTCCGTGGACGAGCCAATGCGGACGTCGTTCAACCGTCGCGCCGCCGCTGGTCGTCGATGCAGAGACGCGCCCACGGGATCGCCGAGAGCCGCTCGGCTCCGATCGGCTCGCCGCAGACCTCGCACGTGCCGTAGCTCCCGTCCTCGATCCGCTGCAGCGCCGCGTCGATGTCGACGATGACCTGCTGCACGCCCTCCTCGAGCCCTTCTTCGAGCTCGCGGTCGTAGGTCGCACTCGCCAGGTCGCCGAGGTGGTTGTCGGTTCCGGCGGCGATCTCCCCGAGCTCGTCCTCGAGGCTGCCCGCGTTCTCCCGGTCGAGGAAGTCCGCGGTGTGGGTCAGCCGCGCGCGCTCCTCTTCGAGGCGGCGGCGGTAGAAGTCGGTGTCGATCTCGGTCATCTCGCTCCTTTCGCTGAAAGGAGCGTACCCTCGCTACCCCCAGGCGAAATCGCGGCTCTCGCCCCAGGGACCGTTGTCCTCGCTCGCCGGCTCCTCCTGCACGGGCGGCAGCGGCGCAGGCTCCGGAACGGGTGCAATCGCCTGGAACTCGCGGGTGTCCTGCCGGTTCGGCCACGACTCGGCCGGTTGCTGCGCGGGCGGCTCGGACGGCGGTGCCGGCGCGGCCGCCTGCGGGGCGAGCTCGACCGACGGCAGCTCGTTCCGCGTCTCCTCGACCATCCCGAGCGCGGCGCGCAGGAGCGTCTCGACGCGTCGCACCTCGGCGAACAGCCTTTCGCGCTCACTCTGCGCAGCGCGGGTGATCGAACGCGACTCGTGATGAGCCTCGGCGACGATCACCTCGGCCTCCCGCTTCGCCGATTCGATCGCCTCGGCAGCGGTCTTCTCGGCGGCGACGAGCGTCGAGGCGAGCAGCGTCTCGCGCTGCTGCACCTGCTCGAGGTGCTTCTCGAGGTCTTCGAGCTTGTCCGCGAGCTCGCCGCGCTCGCGCCAGACCTCCTCGAAGCTGTCGGCGACGTCCTCGAGCAGCCGGTCGGCCTCGGCGCGCTTGTACCCGAAGAGCGCGCGCCCCAGCTTCACGTGTCTCAACTCGACTGGTGTGTAACGCATGCGAACTCCTTCCCCTAATGCAGTTGCTCGAGGATCGCGATCGCGATTCGCTCGGCTGCGATGAGCGCGATGACCGCCACCATCGGCGAGAGGTCGATCGGGCCTGCGCTCGGCAGGATCCGCCGCCACAGCCGGATGTACGGCTCGCAGGCGTCGTAGAGAAAGCGCTGCACCGATCGGAGCGAGTACGGCAGCTGAATCCACGACGTCAGGACGTAGATGAAGATCGTCAGGACGTAGACGCCCACGAAGACGTCCAGGAACAGCTCGACCTCTGAGATAACGTCGAGCACAACCATGGTTGGCGGCCTCCTTCGCGGCCGGTGGCGCGTTTCCTACGCCTGGTTGAAGAAGCCGCCGCGCTCGAGGAGCGCCGCGCGCTGCTCCGCGGAGACCTCGACGTTCCGCGGCGTGAGCAGGAACACCTTGTCGGCGACGCGCTGCATGCCGCCGTTCAGTGCGTACGTCAATCCGCTCGTGAAGTCGATCAGCCGCTTCGACAGCTCGGTGTCCGCGCCCTGCAGGTTGAGGATCACCGGGATCCCCTGCTTGAACTTGTCGGCGATCTGCTGTGCGTCGTTGAAGCTGCGCGGCAGGACGAGGTGGACGCGAACGCTCGACGGGTTCGGCACTGCCTCGATTGGCGGCCGCATCTCCCGCACGCGGGACGGCCGGACGGCGGCGACCCGGGTGGTCGGCTGGTCGGCCTCGGACTCCGTCCAGTCGTCGAAGTCCTGGGAGCGACGGCGCGGCGTCAGGCGCCGGACGTTCGGGCGCTCGCGGTAGCTCTGCTCGAGGCTCTCCTCGGCCATGTAGCCGTCCTCGTCCTCCCAGTCCTCGTCCTCCTCGGCGATGCCGAAGTAGACGAGCGTGCGTGACCAGAGATCGCCCAGCGCCATGACGCGGGAATTCTAATCCGCAAACAGGACTGATCCGACGCGGATATAGGTCGCGCCCTCCTCGGCGGCGACCGCGTAGTCCTGCGTCGTGCCCATCGACAGCTCGGGCAGGTCGTGCGCCTCGGCGAGCGCACGCAGCTCGGCGAACCAGCGTCGCGACTCCTCGGGCGTCGCGGCCGCGGGCGGCATCGTCGACAGTCCGCGCACGTCGTAGCCGAGATACGCGGGGATCTCCTCGGGGGGCACACCCGACTTGGAGCGCTCACCGGCGAGGTTCACCTGGACGAGCGCCGGCACCTCGAGCCGCCGCGCGGCCGAGTCGGAGTCGAGCGAGTGAACGAGCTCGCAGATGCGGTTCACGACCTTCACCTTGTTCGACTGGAGGTGGCCGATGAAGTGCCACCGGAAGGCGTCGCCGTACTCCGCGTGCTTCGCCTCGAGGTCCTGCGCCCGGTTCTCGCCGACGACCGTGATTCCGGCGGCGACGAGCTTCGCCATGTCGCCCACGGTGACGTACTTCGTCGCGGCAACGACGGTGACCCGGTCGCCGACCTCTGCCTGGACGCGCGCGAAGCGGTCGCGGATCTCGTCAGGCGATGGCACCGATGACTCCCTGCGTCCCGCGCGCACGTCCACTGCGACGGTGCGAGAAGAAGAGCTCGGGATGGCAGCGCGTGCAGAGGTCGACGCGCTCGACGACGGCGACGCCCGCGCGTCGCAGCGCGCGCTCGGCGGCGGTCCACAGGTCGAGCTTCCGCCCGGCTGTGAGGTCGGCGTCGAAGAGCGACGAGACCTCGTCGCCCACCTCGTAGCAGCACGGCCCGATCGCGGGACCGATCACGGCGGCAGTCTCACCGTCGACCGCCTCGACGCCGGCGGCGACGACCCCTTCCGAGAGGCCGCGCCAGCCCGCATGGAGAACGGCGAGCCGGCGCTCGCCGTCGGTGCGTGCGATTGCGATCGGCAGGCAGTCGGCCGCGAACGCGAGCACCGGCTCGCCGGCCTCGTCCGTCCAGAGACCGTCGCCGGGCTCGCCGCGCCGGCCCGCGCGATGCACGGTCGGGGAGTGCACCTGCCGGTTGAACGACAGCCGTTCGTGGTCGAGACCGAGCGCGTCGCATGCGATCCGGCGGTTCTCGGCGACGCGCTTCGGATCGTCGCCCGTGCCGCCGCTCAGGTTGAGGGACTCGTAGACGCCGTCGCTCACGCCGCCGCGACGCGTCGTGAACGCGACGATGTAGCCCGGTTGCTCCCAGTGGATCACTTCGGCAGCGCCTTTGCGCGCGCCAGGAGCTGCTCACGGGTGTTCAGCTCGGGTGAGCGGAGGACGTCGGAGAGCAGCGAGGACAGTGCGTGCCCGAGCGCCGGTCCCGGCTCGAAGCCGATCGCGATCAGATCGTCGCCGCGCACCGCGAGGTCGCGAAGCCGGTGCGGGCTGCGCTTCTCGCGCGCGACGGTCGCTCGCAGCCGTGCGAGCTGCTCGAGGTCCTCGGCGGGCGGCGGATCGCCCTTGCCGCGCAGGTCGGCCTCCTTGTGGTCGAGCAGCTCCGCGAGCACCGCGTCTCCGTAGCGGGAGAGAAGCTTGCGCGCGCGATACGGATCGGAGCGGCTCGCGTCGAGCATGTGCGCACGGACGATGCGCACGACGCGGCGGCGCAGCTCGGTCGGGTAGCGGAGCCGCGCCAGTGCGGACGCGGCAAGGTCGGCGCTCACCTGCTCGTGGCTCTTGCGCGAGTAGCCGCGCTTCGCGTAGTAGTGCAGCCGCCCGTCGGTCCCGCGCCACGCGACGTACGGCTTGCCGAGATCGTGGAAGAGCGCCGCGAGCCGAACGGCCAGCGAGCGCTCTGCATTCGCGGCTGCCTGCACGACCGCGAACGTGTGCTCGTCGACGGTGAGGTCGTGGTAGCGGCTCTCCTGGTCGAAGCCGATCGACCGCTCGAACTCCGGCAGGAGCGTTGCGAGCACGCCGGTGTCCCGTGCGATCCGAAGGGCCTTCGCGGGGTACGCACCGAGCAGGAGCTTCGACAGCTCGCCCATGCCGTCGGCGGCGATGCCGCCGCCGATGCGCTCACCCGAGACGAGCGCGACCGCCGGCGCCTCCTCGCGCATCTGCGCAAGCGTCGTCTCGTCCGGATCGAGGTCGAGCTGCGACACGAATCGCAAGCCGCGCACGAGCCGCAGCGGGTCCTCGGCGAAGCTCCTCGGCCGGACGGTGCGCAGCACACCCGCGCGAAGGTCCGCTTCACCGCCGAACGGGTCGGCGAGCGTTCCGTCGGCGAGTCGGCGCGCCATCGCGTTCACGGTGAAGTCGCGCCGGCCGAGGTCTTCCTCGACGGTCGCGGTCGGGTCGACGACGATCTCGAAGTCGTGCCGCCCGGGCCCGGTGGAGACCTCGCGTCGCGGCGGTGCGAGCTCGATCCCCGCGGGTACGAGCTTGCGAACCGCCCGGTCGCGTGGGTGGAAGCGGACGCCGACCGCCCGGCCGGCGACGACGAGCTCTTCGGTGCGGCCGTGCGGTGCGAGCTTCCCTTCGAGCCCGGCCATGTCGACCGCGGGCACGAGGAAGTCGGCGTCCTTCGAGTCGCGGCCGAGCAGCGCGTCGCGGACGGCGCCGCCGACGACATAGGCGTCCAGATCGAGCGACGCCACATACTCCTCGACGCGCTCAGATAAGAGCGATCGCCTCGATCTCGACGAGCGCGCCGGACGGGAGCTTCGCGACCTCGATCGTCGAGCGCGCGGGCGGCGTGTCGCCGACGTGCTTCGCGTAGACCTCGTTCATCCCGGCGAAGTCGTCGAGGTTCTGCAGGAAGACCGTCGTCTTCACCAGGTTCGAGAGCGAGGAGCCGGCTTCCTCGAGGATCGCCTTCAGGTTCGCGAAGACCTGCTCGGTCTGCGCGCCGATGTCCCCGCCCGACAGCTCCTTGTCGCCCGGCTTGAGGGCGAGCTGCCCGGAGACGAACACGAGCCCGCCGGCCTTGATCGCCTGCGAGTACGGCGCGCCCTGGAACGGCGCGGGCGCGGCCTCGGTGCGAACGACCTCTTTCATGAGTCCTCCTCTGTCGCAGGTGCGGGACGGCAGGCCTGGCCGAGTGCGGCGCCGACCGCCTTGAAGATCGCAGCGAGCACGTGCTGCGGCTCGTCGCCTTCGAGCAGGCGGACGTGCAGGTTGAGCCGGGCGGCGCGGGCGAGCTGCTCGAGAAAGTGCGAGGCGAGATCGTCCGCGACGCCGCCGACGCGGATGTCCGAGAAGTCGACGTTCGTCACGAGCCGGGGCTCGGTGCTGCGCTCGAGGGCGGCCGATGCGAGCGCCTCGTCCGCCGGCACGATCGACCAGCCGACCCCTGCGGCGGCCGGCGCGTCGAGCAGCTCGGCGAGCGCACCGCCGAGCGCCTCGCCCGCCGCGCTCACGGCCGAGCCGGCGCTGTCGGGAGCCGCTTCGAGCGCGACCCGGAACCGGCCCGCGCGGGCGAGCTCGCCGACGAGATGGTCGAGGACCGAAAGACCCGTCTCGACGTTGGCGGTTCCCACCGCGTCGAAGCCGACGCGGGCGCCGCTGCGGGTTCCGGACACGGAGCTGAGCGTACCGAGTCCCGCTGTATCACTTACAACGGTGGGCCGAATGGCCCATTGAGGGCCATCCGACCTACCCCTAACGTGGGATGCGGGAGGTAGGGAATGGGTGTACGGGGGAGCAGTCTGCTCGTCGCCGCGGCGGCGACGGCAGTCGCGGCGTTCATGCCGGGCGCAGCAACCCACCGGCAGTCGCCGGGCGGTCACCGCACGCCCCTGGGGCTGCACCGCGGCCCCACGCAGTCGAACGACAGCACCACGTCGCTTCCCGAGTGGCAGTGGACGGCCGCCCACGAAGACGGCGTGCCCGCCTGGGTGCAGGCGGCGGCTGCGAACGTCACGATCGCCGTCGTCGACACGGGCGCCGACCTCAGCGTGCCCTCGCTCGCCGGCAAGGTCTCGGCGACGTGGAACGTGACGACGGACTCGACGGCGGTCTCCGACACGGTCGGGCACGGGACGTTCGTCGCGTCGCTCGCCGCCGGCTCGACGCCGAGCTCGCTGCGCGGCTTCGGCGGCGACGCGAAGCTCATGATCGTGCAGGCGAACCGCGGCACAGGCTTCAGCGACGTCGACGAGGCGAACGCGATCACGTGGGCCACGGATCACGGCGCGAACATCATCAACCTGAGCCTCGGCGGGACACAGTCGTCGGCGGTCGAGCAGGAAGCCGTGCAGTACGCGATCGGCAAGGGCGTCCTTCTCGTCGCCGCCGCGGGGAACGCGGCGCTCGCCGGCAACCCGAAGGTCTATCCCGGCGCGGCGATCGGCCGCAGCGGCCTCGTCGTCGGCGCAGCCGACGCAGGCGGCGCGCGCGCGTCGTTCTCGGAGACCGGCTCGTACGTCGACCTGCTCGCGCCGGGCGTGAACGTCCTGGGTGCGCTCGCACCCGACGGCTCGAGCGGCCTCTTCGCACCGGCGACGGTTGCAGGCTACGGCTACGGCAGCGGCACCTCGTACGCCGCGCCCGAGGTCGCCGGTGCAGCCGCGCTCGTCATGGCTGCGAATCCGACGCTGACCGCAGCTCAGGTTGCGCAGACGCTCGAGCAGACCGCGTCCGGGCGCGGCGTCTGGACCGCCGGCCGCGCGTTCGGCGACGTCAACGTCGGCGCAGCGGTCGCGCGCGCGCTCGGCGAACGCTGATCAGTCGACGGTCGTCTCGACGCGCTGGATCTGCGCACCGAGCCCGCGCAGGCGCTCGTCGATCCGCTCGTAGCCCTTGTCGATCTGGTAGGCGTCGCCGATCGTCGAGGTGCCTTCGGCGCACAGTGCCGCGATCACCATCGCCATGCCGGCGCGAATGTCGGGACTCGACATGCGCTGCCCATAGAGCTGCGCCGGACCCGTGATGACGACGCGGTGCGGATCGCAGAGCACGATGCGCGCGCCCATCGAGACGAGCTTGTCCACGAAGAACAGGCGACTCTCGAACATCTTCTCGAAGATGAGGACCGTGCCCTTCGCCTGCGTCGCGACGATGACCGCGATCGAGGTGAGGTCGGCCGGGAACTGCGGCCACGGCCCGTCCTCGACCTTCGGGATCGCGCCGCCGAGATCGTCCCGCACCTCGAGCGACTGCCCGGGCGGCACGCGGATCCAGTCGTCGCCCAGCTCGACCTCGATGCCGAAGCGGCGAAAGACGGGCAGCACCGGCCAGAAGTCCTCCGGCTCGATGCCGTCGATCGTGATGTCGCCGCCGGTGACGGCGGCCATGCCGATGAAGCTGCCGACCTCGATGTGCTCGGAGCGGATCTTGTGCTCGCCGGCGAAGAGCCGCTCGACGCCCGTGATGTGGAGCACGTTCGAGCCGATGCCGTCGATCTTCGCGCCGAGCGAGACGAGGAACCGGCAGAGGTCCTGCACGTGCGGCTCCGACGCCGCGTTCGAGATTGTCGTCTTCCCCGGCGCGAGCGACGCGGCCATGACGGCGTTCTCGGTGCCCATCACCGACGGCTCGTCGAGATGGATGTGCGCGCCCTTCAGGTGGCCGGACAGCTCGTAGCGCTCGCCGATGTCGATCGACGCGCCGAGCTCCGCGAACGCGTGGATGTGCGGATCGAGGCGGCGGCGGCCGATGACGTCGCCACCCGGCGGCGGCACACTGGCGCGGCCCACCCGTGCGAGCAGCGGACCGGCGAGCAGGAACGACGCGCGGATCCGGCTCGCGAGCTCCTCGTCGATCTCGTGGCCGATCTCCTGCGCGTGCACGCGAACGTCGTTCTCACCCGTCCACTCCGTCTCGGCGCCGAGCTGCTGGAGGAGCGCGAGCATCGTGTCGACGTCGCGGATGCGCGGGACGTTCGTCAGCTGGACGGGCTCGTCGGTGAGCAGGCACGCGGCGAGGATCGGCAGGACGCCGTTCTTGTTGCCCGACGCGCGAAGCCGTCCCTGGAGCGGATGCCCGCCCTCGATCACGAACGACTCGGCGACCGGCCTGGCGATGGTCGAGGACACGGCCGCACTATGCTAGCTCGGCTGTGGAGCCGACCCGCGAACAGGCCTGGGAGACGCTGACGCGCTACACGAAGAGCGAGGCGCTTCTGCGCCATGCGCTTGCGGTCGAGGCGTCAACGGCGTCATATGCGTCACGCTTCGGCGAGGACGAGCAGCTCTGGCGCGTCGCGGCGCTCCTGCACGACTTCGACTACGAGATGCACCCCACGCTCGACGAGCATCCGCAGGACGGCGCGCCGATCCTGCGCGAGGAGGGGTATCCGGAGGTGGTGATCGACGCCGTGCTCTCCCATGCCGCCCACACCGGTGTCCCGCGCGACACGCCGCTCAAGAAGGCGCTCTTCGCGTGCGACGAGCTGTCCGGGTTCGTCCACGCCTGCGGCCTCGTCCGCCCCACCGGGCTCGAGGGCCTGGAGCCGAAGTCGGTCAAGAAGAAGCTGAAGCAGCCGTCGTTCGCGTCCGGTGTCTCGCGCGACGACGTCTACGAAGGCGCCGAGCTGCTCGAGCTCGACCTCGACGACCACATCGCGAACGTCGTGGCCGCGCTGCAGCCGATCGCCGGCGAGCTCGGCCTGCCGACCGGCTAGGCGCGCTGACGCAGCACGACCCGCGCCGCGGCGACGCTCAGGAACCACACCGGCGCCATCGTGATCACGAACGGCCGGAGCGTGTCGCTCGCCGAGTGCGAGTGAGCGTCGAAGGCGTGGAACACGAGCACTGTCCCGACGAGCAGGAGCGCCGCGCCGGCGGCAATCGAAAGACGCCGTCCCATCACGGGAAGGCTACTCCGCCCACGCAGGCAGGTCGAGCTCCTGCTCCTCGATCATCCGCCGAACGCCGGGTAGTGCGAGCGTGCGCGCGAAGTGCGCCCGGAGGTTCGGGCGGTCCCAGGCCGGCGGCTCGAGCCGTCTTCCCCACCTCGTCACCATGAACAGGAACAGATCCGCCGCCGTGCGATGGTCGGCTGCGAGCCAGTCGCGCCCGCCGAGCGCGGCTTCGAGCAGGTCGAAGATCTCGTTCGCCGCTGTCTCGGCGACCGCGCGGACGGCGCCGTCGCCGTAGCGCTCCGGGTACAAGAACCGCAGCATCGTGGTCTGTGCCGTGTTCGTCAGGAAGACGAGCCAGCGGTAGAACTCGGCTCGCTCCACCGGCGCGAGCCGCGCCTCGGGATAGGTGTCGGCGAGGTAGAGCAGGATCGCGGCGGACTCGGTGAGCACGAAGTCGCCGTCGACGAGCGTCGGCACGACACCGAGCGGGTTGAGAGTGCGATACCCGGGATCGCTCTGCGCGTCCTCGCGCTCGATCCGCACCAGCTCGTACTCGACGCCGATCTCGGCAAGCGCCGCGTGCGGCGCCATCGCAGCGCTCCCGGGTCGCCAGTAGAGCTTCAGCATCGGCTCGACCCTAGACGGTTGACGGTCGCCGCCGCCGGCAGGAGGATCGGGCCATGAGATACGAGATCAAGGGCGATACCACGCCCATCCTGGAAGTACAGCTCGCGCCCGGCGACGAGCTGATCGCAGAGTCCGGCGAGCTCGCATGGATGCACGGGCCGGTGCAACTGCGGACCGGCAAGAACGTCGGCCAGTCGAAGGGTGGATTCATGGGGGCCGCGAAGCGCGCGCTGAGCGGCGGAACGTTCTTCATGACGAACTACACCGTCCCTGAGGGCAACGGCTCGGTCGTCTTTGCCGCGAAGGCTCCCGGCGAGATCCGCGAGGTGCACGTATCGAGTGGCACCGACTACGTCGTCCACCGCCACGGCTTCATCTGCTGCGAGCCCGGCGTCGAGCTCAACGTGCACATGCAGCAGAAGCTCGGCGCGGGCATCTTCGGCGGCGCAGGCTTCATCCTGCAGCGGCTCTCCGGCAACGGCACCGCGTTCGTCGAGATGCACGGCGACGTCGTCGAGACGGAGCTCGCAGCCGGCGACCTCCTCCGGGTGCATCCCGGTCACGTCGCGATGTACGAGGCGACGGTCCCGCTCGAGCTGACGACGGTGCCCGGCATCCGGAACAAGCTCTTCGGCGGCGACGGGCTCTTCCTCGCGCAGCTCCGCGGTCCCGGCAAGGTGTGGCTGCAGTCGATCACACTGCCGGCGCTCGCGCACGCGCTCCAGCCGTACATCGTCACCGAGACCGCGGGCGAAGGCGGCGCGCTCGCCGGGGCGGCCGGCCTGCTCGGAGCGCTCGCCAAGAACACCTAGCCGCACTCGATTTAAGACTTCTGTAAGAGACCCGAAAGAGCGTCACAACCCCGCGCCTCGATAGTCCCTTTCGTCAGCGACGAAGGAGGATCGATGCACAAGGGTCTGTTGGCGTTCGCGTGCACCGCGCTCGTGCTGTGTGCAGGTGTCGGCGTCGCAGCGGCCGACACGATGCACCCCGAGCTCGGGGCACGCCTCGCCGGGATGGGCGAGCACGGGGTCGTGAACCTGACGCTGAAGGCGCCGCAGCACGAGATCTGCTGGACGTTCGACATCCCGACGAAAGGGCCGACCGCCGCGTCGGTGCGAGACGCCCATGGCATGGTCGTCGCGAAGCTCGGCACGAAATACTCGAAGAAGGGCTGCGCGATGGAGCCCGCCAAGTCCGTGACGACGATCGAGAGCTCGCCCGCGAAGTACCAGGTGTGGGTGGACACGAAGGCGCACACCGGCGACCTCCGCGGGAAGCTCTTCGTCGGCATGGCGCACATGTGAGCGAGCGCGTGAGCGACGAGACGCATCCCGATCCCGAGCCCGCTCGCGTCGATCACGGCGTGCCGGTCGGCCGCGGCGTGTTCCTCGGCACGGTGGTCGCGGGCGTCTCGTCGCTCCTCTGGGGCAAGGCGGCATGGGACCGCGTGAGCGGCACCGTTGCTCCCGTGGCCGAGAGGCTCGTCCCCGTGCTGCCGAGCTCCGGCTGGCGGATCTACAGCGTGGCCGCGCATCTCCCGACCTTCGACCGGGCGACGTGGCGGCTCTCGATCGGCGGGCATGTCGATCGTCCGCAGACGCTCGACTACGCCGCACTGCTCGAGCTGCCTCGTGTCGAGCAGGTCTCGACATTCCATTGCGTCACCGGCTGGACGGTGCGGAACGTCCGTTGGGCCGGCGTGCGGATCAACGACGTCATCGGACCCGCGAAACCGAGAGCCGGTGCCGGCGCGCTGCACTTCGTCTCCGCAGAGAAGCCCTACGACGACTACCTGACGTTGCAGCAGGCGCAGCTCGCGGACGTGCTGCTCGCCTACGAGATGGACGGCAAGCCGCTCTCGCGCGGTCACGGCGCGCCCCTTCGGCTGGTGATCCCGGATATGTACGGCTACAAGAACGTCAAGTGGCTCGAGCGCATCGACGTCGTTCCGCGCGTGCACGACGGCTACTGGGAGGCGCTCGGCTACGACCGGGATGCCTGGGTTGGCCACTCGAACGGGTACGGCGCGTGAGCTACGTACGCCGCTTCTCGCGCACCGAGCGGCTGTTCCACTGGGTGAACGCAGCGTTCTTCTTCACGCTCCTCGTGACGGGCCTCGTCCTCTACCTCCCGAGCCTCGAGGTGGCGTTCGGACGCCGGACGCTGGTGAAGGACGTGCACTTCTGGACCGGCGTGTCGTGGCCGTGCGCGCTGCTGCTGGTCGCGCTCGCCGGCGACCGGCGCGGACTGAGGCGCACCGCCGCCGATCTCGATCGCTTCGACCGCGACGACTTCCGCTGGCTCACCGGACGCCACGCGCCGCAGGGCCGCTTCAACGCCGGTCAGAAGCTCAACGCGACACTCACCGCCGCCTTGACGGTGCTCTTCGTCGTCTCCGGGCTGCTGCTCTGGTTCGGCGAGCGCGACACGCGCCTGCGCTTCGCAAGCACCGTCGTCCTCCACGACGGGCTCGCATTCGCGGCGTTCGCGCTGCTCCTCGGCCATCTGTACCTGGCGTTGATCCACCCGGCCACCCGTCACGCGCTACGCGGCATCACCGTGGGGAGCGTCAGCGAGGAATGGGCCCATCGACACCATGGCAAGTGGTCGCCAGACTAGAACCATGGCCACGATCCTCGTCGTCGACGACGAGCCCGTCGTGCGGGATGTCGTCGTTCGCTATCTCCGCCGCGACGGTCACGCGACCCTCGAAGCCGCAAACGGCGACGATGCGCGCCGGCTGATCGAAGCGAGCGCGCCGAGCCTCGTCGTCCTCGACGTGATGCTCCCCGGGACGGACGGCCTCGATCTCTGCCGCTGGATCCGGTCGCGCTCGCATCTGCCGGTGATCCTGCTCACCGCCCGGGTCGAGGAGGCGGACCGGATCGTGGGCCTCGAGCTCGGCGCCGATGACTACGTCACCAAGCCGTTCTCGCCGCGGGAGCTCGCAGCTCGCGTGCGAACGGTTCTGCGCCGGTCGGCTGCGCCGACGACGATGCGCGACAGCATCGAGGTCGGCGAGCTGCATCTCGATGCCGCAGCGCATCGTGCGCTGCGAAACGGACGGGAGCTCGCGCTCACGCTGAAGGAGTTCGACCTGTTGTGGTTCCTGGCGTCGCATCCGCGCATCGTGTTCTCGCGGGACGCGCTCATGGAGCGTGTCTGGGGCTATCAGTCTGCGCTCGACACGGGAACGGTCACCGTGCATGTGCGCCGTCTTCGCGAGAAGATCGAGCTCGACCCCACCCACCCGACGCACATCCAGACCGTGTGGGGTGTCGGCTACCGGTTCGATCCATGATCTGGCTCGCGCTGATCGTCGCGACCGCGAGCCTCGTCGTCAGCCTCATCGTGGCGCGGCTGCTGCTCTACGTGCCCCGAATCGGCCTGCAGATCGGCGGGCTCGCCTTTCTGTCGGTGTGCATCCCGCTCGGCGCCGTCTCACTGTCCGGCTGGGTCATGTTCCACATGGGCGCCGACCGCAAGATCCTCGCGGTGGCCGCAGGCTCGGCGGCCGCGGCGGCGATTGCCGGGCTGCTGCTCGCGCGCTCGATCGCCCGCGCGCTCCGTGAGCTCACCGACGCCGCCCGTTCGATCGCGGGCGGCGACCTGGCCGCCCGCGCACCGGCCCGTGGCCGCGGAGAGCTCGCCGCCGCCGCGACGGCGTTCAACGGCATGGCCTCGTCGATCGAGCGGCTCTTCGACGCGCGACGCGAGCTCGTCTCCTGGGCGAGCCACGACCTGCGAACTCCCCTCGCCTCGCTGCGCGCGCTGATCGAAGCCGCCGAGGACGGTCTCGTCGACGTCCACGAGTCCCTGCCGACGCTGCGCGAGCAGGCGGCGACGCTCACGGCGATCGTCGACGACCTGTTCGAGCTGGCGCAGATCGATGCAGGAGCGTTGGCGCTCGAGCTGCAGCGGGTCGAGATCGGCGAGCTCGTCTCCGCCACCGTGCGCGTGCTCACGCCTGAAGCTGCGGTGCGAGGCGTTGCGCTGAGCGCCGAGGTCGCTCCGGGTGCGGTCACGGTTGCACCCGACAAGATCGAGCGTGTGCTCGCAAACCTGATCGGCAACGCGCTGCGCCATACGCCTGCCGACGGTGCGGTCGCGGTTCGGGTCGAGCAGGCCGACGCTCAGGTTCGCGTGCACGTCGAGGACACGGGTGCCGGCTTCGCCGCCACCGAGACACCTGCGCGCATGTTCGAGCGCTTCTGGCGCGGAGATCGTGCGCGTTCCGAGCCGGGCGCCGGACTAGGCCTCGCAATCGCGCGCGGGCTCGTCGAGGCGCACGGCGGCCACATCTGGGCGGAGAACCGTGCGCACGGAGGCGCCCGCGTCTCGTTCAGCCTTCCGACCGCGCCGTGATCGAGCTCCAGGCAGCGAGCCCCTCGACGAGGCGCTCGAGGTCGCTGCCGTCGTTCCACCAGCCGATCGACGCACGCAACAGGTTCGTGTTCGGCAGGTCGCGCACGATCACACCGCGCTCGTAGAGCGCGGCGCTCGCTGCCGCGGCGTCGCCTGCGACATGGAACGACACGAGCGTGGCCTGTCCCGGCTCGGTCGCAACGTCGTGGCCCTCGGCGAGCAGGAGCTCACGGCACCGCTCGGCCAGGTCACGCGCCCGCGCGAAGCGTCCTTCCGGCAGGTCGGTCAATGCCGCCTCGAGCCCGGCGAGCGACGACGCCGGCGTGAAGCTCGGCTCGAAACGCTGCGCGCCGGGTTTCGGCGTCCAGGTGCCGGCGGCGATGTCGTACGCCTCCGCACCGGGGTACGCAACGAGCCGCGGCGCAAGCTCTTCCGGTTCGGCGACGTAGAGCGCGCCGGTCGCATCGGGCCCGCACAGCCACTTCTGTGCGCTGACGGTGAAGAAGTCCGCGCCGGTCGCATCGATCTCGATCGCGCCGGCGGCCTGCGCGCCGTCGACGAGCACCGGCACCTGCGTCGCATCGCGCAGCTCGTGCCACGGAAAGACCTTGCCGTCGATCCACGAGACCGCGGACGTCGCGATCAGCCGCGTCTGCGGGGTCACCTCCGCCTCGATCACTCCGAAGACGTCGGCAGCCGGAGCATCGCGCACGCGTGCGATGCGCAGCTTCGCGCCGCTCGCGATGAGTGGGCCGCTGAGACCGAAGTGCTCCGCGTCGGTCGTCACGACCTCGTCGCCGGGACCGAGCCCGAGACCGGCGAGGACGATGTGCACTCCCTGGGTCGTCGAGTCGGTGATGGCGACGTTCTCGGCGGGCACGTTGATCTGCTCGGCGAGCAGTGCGCGCACGCGGTCGCGGCGGGCGAGCATCTCGTCGAAGTGCGCCTTGCCCACCCGGCCGCGCATCCCCTCCCACGCGCGCACGCTCGCGATCGCGTCGAGTGTCGCCCGCGACAACGGGCCGAACGTGCCCGCGTTCAGGTACGCGTGCTGCTCGAGCACCGGGAAGCGCGCCCTCGCCTCCGGCCAGCTCATCGAATGTCGACCTCCACGGGCGCATGATCCGACAAGAGGAGCCCGTCGTACAACCGCTGCTCCTGCGGCCAGACGCGGACGGGCGAGGTGTCGGCTCCGCGCACGAGCACGTGGTCGATTCCCGGTCCGGGCGGCGAGAATCCCCACTCCGGCCCGCAGAGCGCCTGCACGGCCGGCGACGCTGCGGTCACGTTGAAGTCGCCCGCGAGCACGACGACGTCCCCGGCGGCTGCCGTCGAGGTTGCGAACCAGGCTGCGCGCAGCAGCTCCGCTTCCGCCGGCCGGGGATCGCGCGCGTAGCTCGTGCAGTGCAGGTTGGCGACGAAGATTCTGCGTCCGTCGCCCGCTTCGAGCCGCAGTCCCTGGACGATGCGCCTCTCGCGCGCCCACGCGAGCCGGGTCAGAGGCGGCAGCCGGAGCGAGCGTTCCTGTTGCTGACGGAAGCGGCGCGGATTGAGCGTCAGCCGCGTGCGCGCGAGCACGCGGAAGCGCGGCGCGACGAGCATGGCGTTTCCTTGCCCGGTGAGCAGCGAGCGGAGCAGGCCGTGGTGGAAGTCGGTGAGGTGCTCGCCGAGCGTCGCCGAGAGGAGCCGCGGACGCGCAGCGATGTCACCCGCCGTGAACTGCCCGAGCGCTGCGCCCGGAACCTCCTGCACGCACAGCACGTCGGGCTCGTCCGCCGTCGCGAGGCGCAGCATCTCGTCGAGGAACGCCCGTCGTTGCGGCGGCACCGTGTTGCCGTGGAAGAGGTTCCAGCTCCGGACGAGCACCCGTCTACGCTACTTCCGTGCGCGTGGTGCTCGCCGACCCCCCGGCTTTCACGCCGTGGTACGACCACGAGCTCGCGGCGGCCCTCGCGCGCAGCGGGGCCGACGTCGAGCTCGCGACGTCGCGCTTCCGGTTCGGCGACCTGCCCGCGCCGGTGGGATACCGGCGGAGCGAGCGCTTCTATCCGGTCTCGTCGCGCCTCTTCAAGCGCTCCCGGCTGCGACTGCCGCTGAAGGCGGCGGAGCACCTCGAGGTGATGCGCTCGCTGGCGCGGACGCGCGCCGACGTGCTTCATCTCCAGTGGCTCGCCTTGCCGCAGCTCGACGTGCGGCTCCGGTTCCGATCGCCGTCGGTCTTCACCGCCCACGACCTGCTGCCGCGTCGCACCGCCTCGCGCCGCGACCTCTGGCGGCGGCTGCTCGCGCGCTTCGACCGCGTCGTCGTGCACTCTCAGAGCGGGCGTGAGACGCTCGGCGAGCTCGGCGTGGACGCGCGCGTCATCCCCCACCCCGTCTACCCGAGCTCGGCGACGCGCGCCGACGACGGCGCGACGATCCTCTCGCTCGGCGTCATCCGCCCCTACAAGGGCCTGCCGGACGCGATCGAGGTGACGCGGCGGCTTCCCGACACCCGGCTGCTCGTCGCCGGCGACCCGGCGATGCCGCTCGACGGGCTGCGAACAGCAGAGCGAACGGAGTGGCGGCTCGGGTACCTCTCGCAGGGCGAGCTCGACCGCGCCCTGTCGGAGACGACGGTCGCCGTCTTCCCGTACCGCGCCGAGCTCGACCAGTCGGGCGCGCTGCTGCAGGCGCTCGGCGCGGGGGTGCCGGTGGTCGTGTACGACGTCGCCGGGCTGGCGGAGCCGGTGCGCGCCTACGGCGCCGGCCGGGTCGTGCCGGCGGGAGACGTCGACGCGCTCACCGAGGCGGTGCGCGAGCTGCTCGCCGACCCGGCCGAAGCGCGTGCGGGCGCCGACCGCGCGCGCGCGGCCCTGACGTGGGACGCGTCCGCGGCGCAGCACCTCGAGCTCTACCGGGAGCTCTCGTAGATGCTCGGCCGTTCGCGCTTCGCGAAGATCGTCGAGACTCAGCTCGATGTGTTCGTGCGCGAGAACCAGGCGGTGCTCGTCGACGTGAAGGAGCGGTTCGCGGCGTACAACCGGGCGACCCGCGACGACGCCGAAGAGCTCTACGGCGACTACGTCGACGCCGTCGAGACCGGAACCGAGATACTCGCCGACATGCGCGACCACTATGCGCAGACGGTCGACGACCCTGATGCGTACATCCGCGCGTTCAACCGCGCAGTCGCGAAGCGCCTGCCGGAATACGCGCTCGAGATCGAGAATCGGTGACGTGCCCGAGCTGATCGACGACTACGCGCTCCTCGGCGATCTGCAGACCGCCGCGCTCGTCGGCCGCTCCGGCTCGGTCGACTGGCTGCCGTTCCCGAAGTTCGACTCGAGCTCCTGCTTCGGCGCCCTGCTCGGCGGCCGGGAGCACGGCCACTGGCGCATCGCGCCGATCTCCGACGAACCGGCGACGAGAAGGCGCTACCGCGACGACACGCTCATCCTCGAGTCCGAGTGGGAGACGCGTGACGGCCGCGTCCGTCTGATCGACTTCATGCCCCCACGCGGGCAGCACCCCGACATCGTGCGCATCGTCGAAGGTCTCGACGGCGCAGTCGAGATGCACACCGAGCTGGTGATCCGGCTCGACTACGGGTCGGTCGTGCCCTGGATCCGCCGGCTCGACGACCAGACGCTGCTCGCCGTCGGAGCACCGGACGCGCTGCTGCTCCGTTCGCCGATCATGCTCGAGCCGTCCGGCATGACGCATACCGGGCACTTCACGGTCCGCGCCGGCGAGCGCGTGCCGTTCGTCCTCACCTGGTTCCCCGCGCACGAGCAGCACCCCGACGTCGTGCCTCCCGAGCAGGCGCTGGAGGACACCGAGCGGTTCTGGCGCGAGTGGATGCACGACTGCGCCTACGAAGGGCGGTATCCCGAAGCCGTGCGCCGCTCGCTCGTCGTGCTGAAAGCGCTGACGTACGACCCGACGGGCGGCATCGTCGCCGCGCCGACCACCTCGCTGCCCGAGCTGATCGGCGGTGAACGCAACTGGGACTACCGCTACTGCTGGCTGCGCGACGCCACGTTCACCTTGTACGCGCTGATGAACGCGGGCTACACGCAGGAGGCCGGCGCTTGGCGCGACTGGCTGCTGCGCGCGATCGCCGGCGACCCGGCCAAGGCGCAGATCCTCTACGCCGTCGGCGGCCAGCGCCGCATCGCGGAGTACGAGCTCGACTGGCTGCCGGGGTACGCAGGCTCGCGGCCGGTGCGCGTCGGCAACGCCGCCCACGAGCAGTTCCAGCTCGACGTCTACGGGGAGGTCATGGACGTTCTGCACCAGGCGCGCGTCCACGGGCTCAGCCCGGACGACCACG
This sequence comes from Gaiellaceae bacterium, assembly GCA_035651895.1. Lineage (GTDB taxonomy): Bacteria > Actinomycetota > Thermoleophilia > Gaiellales > Gaiellaceae > PALSA-600. The sequence continues at coordinate 7,290 of DASREW010000017.1, read as the reverse complement.
CGTGGTCGCTGCAGCGCAACCTGATGGACTTCCTCGAGGGAGCCTGGGACCAGCCCGACGAGGGGATCTGGGAGGTGCGCGGTCCGCGCCGCCACTTCACGCACTCGAAGGTGCTCGCCTGGGTCGCGTTCGACCGCGCGGTGCAGGGCGCGGAACGCTTCGGCCTCGATGGGCCGATCGAGCGCTGGCGGCGCGTGCGCGCCGACATCCACGCGGAAGTGCTGCGCGAGGGCTACAACACGTCGCTCGGCGCGTTCACGCAGTCGTACGGCTCGGACGAGCTCGATGCCTCGACGCTCCTCATCCCGATCCTCGGCTTCCTGCCGCCGGAGGACCCGCGCGTCGTCGGAACGGTCGAGGCGATCCAGCGCGACCTCACGCGCGACGGGTTCGTCGAGCGCTACCGCGTGCGCGAGCAGAACGAGGTCGACGGGCTGCAGGGCGGCGAGGGCGTCTTCCTGCCGTGCTCATTCTGGCTCGTCGACGCGCTGCTGATGATCGGCCGTGACGACGAGGCGCGCGCGTTGTTCGAGAAGCTGCTCGACGTGCGCAACGACCTCGGCCTCATCGCAGAGGAGTACGACCCGGCGGCGAAGCGGCTGCTCGGCAACTTCCCACAGGCGTTCACGCACGTCGGTCTCGTCAATTCGGCCTACAACCTCTCGCACCACGACAGCCCGCACGAGCAGCGGCCGAGGAAGTCGTGATCGAAGGGACGATCCCGTTCGACGGCGGCGAGACCTGGTACCGGGTCACCGGCTCGCTCGACCGCGGCGTGCCGCTGATCGCGCTGCACGGCGGGCCGGGTGCGACGCACGACTATCTCCTCGCGCTCACCGACCTCGCCGGAGACCGCGGGGTCGTCCACTACGACCAGCTCGGCAACGGCCGAAGCACGCACTACCCGGAGCGCGGCGAGGAGTTCTGGACGGTCGATCTGTTCGTCCGCGAGCTGCATGCCCTCGTCGACGCGCTCCGTATCGGCGAGCATCACGTGCTCGGTCAGTCCTGGGGCGGGTTCCTTGCGCAGGAGTACGCGCTGACGCAGCCGTCGCGTCTGCGCTCGCTCGTGCTTGCCGACACGGCTGCGTCGTGGGCCGACTTCGCGACGGAAGCCGGCAAGTTGCGTGACGAGCTGCCCGACGACGTGCGCGCAACGCTCGACAAGCACGAGGCGGCCGGCAGCTACGACGACCCGGAGTACATGCAGGCGTGCATGGTCTTCTACGACCGGCACGTGTGCCGCATCCCGTATCCGCCCGAGGTGACCGCCTCGTTCGAGTGGCTCGAGCGCGACCCGACCGTCTACCGGACGATGAACGGCCCGAGCGAGTTTCACATCATCGGCTCGTGCAAGGACTGGCAGATCAAGGACCGGCTGCACGAGATCCGCGTTCCCACGCTGATCGTGTCCGGCCGCCACGACGAGGCGACGCCGGCGCTGCAGCAGGTGCTGCTCGACGGCATCGCCGGCTCCGAGTGGGTCGTGTTCGAGGAGTCGTCGCACATGCCGCACGTCGAAGAGCGCGAGCGGTACATGCAGGTCGTCGGCGACTGGTTGAGAGCTCACGACGAACGCTGAAGACCGGAACCAGGTTCGGAGAACCTGGTTCCTGACCGAGGGGCTCCGCCCGCGATTTCACCTATGGCCGAAGTGGTGCGCTCTCGGCAGTGAGCGCGCGACCTCCGCTTCGCTCGCTGCCTGGCGCGCGAGCGGGCCGAGGGACTCGAGCTCGGAGACGAGCAGGTTGATGTTCCGGTCGTGGCGCTCGAGCTTGCCGCGCGCGAGCAGCAGCGCCTCGCCGCGAACGATTGCCCGGTAGCGGTCGTACACCTGCGGCGGGATGATCAGGTTCGCCTGGCCGTGCTCGTCCTCGAGCAGCATGAAGACGATCCCGTTCGCAGTCGCCGGCCGCTGCCGCGCGATCGCCATCCCGGCCACTTCGATGAACGAGCCGTTCGGCGTCACCGCCAGGTCCGTGCTGGTGCAAACGGAAGCGGGCAGGTGCGGGCGCAGCAGCTCGAGCGGATGCACGCCGACGGAGACGGACGTGTGCTTGTAGTCGGCGAGCATCCGCTCCCAGTCGGTCTGCGCCGGCAGCTCGGGGATCTCCGCGGTCGGCTCGAGCGGTAGTGCGAGCTGCCGGTTGCCGGCGCCGGCCGCCTCGCCGCGCGCGGTCACGCCGAGCCGCCAGAGCAGCTGCCGCCGCGGCCCCCACTCGTCGCACGCGCCCGCGGCGACGATCGCCTCGAGCGCGTCCTGCTTGGCGGAGGCGCGGCGCGCGAGGTCGCTCACGTCGCAAAACGGCTGTGCGGCCGCGAGCTGCGTCGCGTCCTCCTCACCGACCGACGTGACGTAGCCGAGACCGATGCGCACCGCCCCGTCTTCGATCGTGCACTTCGCGCCCGAGCGGTTGATGTGCGGCGGCAGCACCTCCACCCCGCGCCGCTGCGCATCTCTCACGAGAGACGACGGCGGGTAGAAGCCCATCGGCTGCGCGTTCAGGAGCGCGCAGAGAAACTCCGCCGGGAAGTAGCGGCGCAGCCACGCCGACTGGTACGCGAGCAGCCCGAACGCAGCGGCATGCGACTTGGGGAAGCCGAATCCGGCGAAGCCGACGAGCTTGTCGTAGATCGTGTGCGCCGTCTCCTCGCCGATCCCGTTGCCGAGGCAGCCTTCGACGAACCGCGGCCGGAACGCCTCGATCGCCTCCTCGCTGCGCTTCCTGCTCATCGCGCGCCGGAGACCCTCCGCCTCGCCGATCGAGAACCTCGCCGCCGCCATCGCGACGTCGAGCACCTGATCCTGGAAGACGACGACGCCGAGCGTGTCGCGCAGCGGTTCGCGCAGGCACTCGTGCTCGACCGGCGGCTCGAAGCCCGGATCCTCGCGCAGCGCGCGCAGGTGCTTGACGTACGGGTGCACCGCCTTGCCCTGGATCGGCCCGGGCCGCACGAGCGCGACCTGCACGGTCAGGTCGTGCAGGTTCTGCGGCCGCGTCTGCAGCAGGCTCTGCATCTGCGCGCGGCTCTCGATCTGGAAGACGCCGACCGTGTCCGCCGCCTGGATCTCCTCGTACACCTTCGGATCGTCGAGCGGGATGCGCGAGAGGTCGATCGTCTCGTTGTGCAGCGTCGCGATGCGGTCGACCGTCTCCTCGACAGCCGAGAGCATTCCCAGCCCGAGCAGGTCGATCTTCAGGAAGCCCGCGTCGCCGCAGCTGTCCTTGTCCCACTGGCAGATCTGGCGGCCGGCCATCGCGGCGGGCTGCACCGGCACGAGGTCGATCAGCGGCCGCGTCGAGATGATCATCCCGCCCGGGTGCTGGCTGAGGTGGCGCGGCAGGCCCGCGATCTCCTTCGTCAGCTCCCGAAACGCATCCCAGCGCGGGCCGGCGTGGCGGCCGGGGACGCCGTCGAGCTCGTCGCCGACGCGCGTCGCATCCCAGCCGTCGGTGACGCGAGCGAGCCGCTCCAGCTCGGCGAACGGGAGCCCGAGCGCCTTGCCGACGTCGCGGATCGCACCGCGGCTGCGGTAGGTGGAGAAGCTCGCGACGAGCGCAGCGCGTTTGCGGCCGTAGCGCTCGGTGACGCGGACGATCAGCTTCTCGCGGATGTCGCGGGGAAAGTCGAGGTCGATGTCGGGCACCGCTCGCATCTCGTCGTTGATGAAGCGGCCGAGTGAGAGCCCCGCCTCGACGGGATCGACGTGCGAGAGCCCGGTGAGGTAGCAGACGATCGAGCCGACGCTCGAGCCGCGGCCGCGACCCGGCGGTAGCGCGTTGCGCGGGCTGCCGGCGCCGCGCACCTCGAGCGCGCATTCACGCGCGAGCTCGAGCACCTCCCAGTGCAAGAGGAAGAAGCCGGAGAGCCCGAGCCGCGCGATCAGGTCGAGCTCGTCGTCAAGCCGTGCACGCGCCTTGCGCTTGTGTCCGTTCGCGTTCGCATAGCGCTCTGCAAAGCGCGCGTCGCACAGCTGGCGCAGCTGAACGTCGGCGGGATCGGCGCGGTCCGAGAAGTCGGGATAGCGGTAGCCGAGCTCCTGCGTCAGGTCGAACGCGCAGCGCTCGGCGACCTCGCGCGTGCGGAGCGCTGCGTCGCGCGGCAGCCGCTCGAGCATCTCGTGCGGCGAACGGAGCACGAACTCGTGGTTGCCGCGCCGCTCACGCTCGCAACCGTCGACCGAGGTGCGACTGCGGATCGCGACGAGCGCGTCCTGCAGGCGGGCGCGGCGGTAGTGGTGCGCGTGGACGTCGCCGGTCGCGACCGTCGGCACGCGCAGCGTTGCGGCGAGCTCTTCGAGCTGCGCGTTGCGGCGCGCATCGCCGCGCTCGTACGGACGCTGCAGCTCGACGTAGAACGCGCCCTTGAATGCTCGGGCGAGCCGCGCGGCGCCGTTCGGGTCGACGACGCCGAGCCCGTGCCGCGCGCAGCCCGAGAGCGCGACGAGCCCTTCCGTGTGGCGTTCGAGCACGTCGATCGTCGTCGCCGCCGGCAGCAGCTCGCGCTCGCGGCCGGGCACGCGTGTGCCGGCGTGCGCGTCGGTGAGGATGCGGCAGAGGTTTGAGTAGCCCCGCTGGCTCTCGCACAGCAGCGTGACGTGTGCGCCGCCTTTGAGGCTCACTTCGGCGCCGGTGATCGCGCGCAGGCCGAAGTGCTTGGCCGCGTGGGCGAACTCGAGCGAGCCGTAGACGCCGTCGTGGTCGGTGAGCGCGAGCGCGTCGTAGCCGAGCTCGGCGGCGCGCGCGGCGAGCTCCTCCGGCAGCGACGCGCCGTCCAGGAACGAGTACGCCGAGTGCGCGTGGAGCTCCACGTAGTCCGCGCGTGCAGCAGCCGGTGCGACGCCCGTCTCCGGCTGTCCGGTTCCGCGCGGCCCGCCGAGTGGGAAGCGCGGGTCGTCATGCACGCTGGGTGAACCAGTTGCCGTTCTCGCCGTCGCGGTAGACCACGACGTTCTCCCCCGTCTCGAGCACGAGGTCGAAGTAGCGGCGGTCGACCGGCTCGTCCGTCCACCAGCGGTCGACGATGCGCCATTCCTCGCGCACTGTCGCGACCCCCTGCCGGTTCACGCGGCGAGGCGTCCCGTCCGCGTGCCCCTCGACGAGCGCGGGCCGCGGTGCGTTCAGTCGTCGCGCGGCACCAGCAGAGCGCGTGCCTCGGGTATGCGCGACCACGGCGCCACCTCCACGACCGTCGAGACCCCGCCTGCGCCGACAGCCGCACGAACCTGGCGCAGGCCCTCCTTCAACCGCCCCTGCAGCACCTCGCCCTCCGCCCGGACGAGCTCGAGCTGCTCACCCGTGCCCTCGGCGAGCGCGACCGCCTCGAGCCGCAGCTTGAGCGCCGGCGCGGGCAGCTCGGCGAGCTTCGGCCCGAGCGCAGCCCGCAGCCGGGCCGGGTCGGCAGTCGGCTCGCGCAGCGTCACCGTCCGGCGCCACGAGGCGCCCCCCGCGAGCCGCGCCCAGAGGGCGAGCTTGCGCGGCGGGCGCCCCGCGCGGTCCGGGCGTGCGAGCAGGCGGTCGACGAGCACGCCGAGCCCTCGCCGGAGCGTCAGCTCCTGGCCGACTGCTTCCGGGAACTCGAGCGTCTCGTGCAGGGACTGCGCCGGCCGTCGCGGCGCCACCCGTCCGTCGTGCTCGCCCCTCGCCAGGCTCCAGGCGCGCCGTCCATCCGGCCCCAGCCGTTCGGAGACGGCACCGCCCGGCAGCCCGGCAAGCTGTCCGATCGTTCGCACCCCGAGCTCTTCGAGCTCCTCGTAGCGCTCGCGCTCGAGCGGCAGCAGCGTGAGCGGAAGCGGCGCGAGGAAGCGGCGCGTCCGGTCGTCGGAGACGACGAGCGCCTGTCCGGCGCGGGCGACGTTCGCCGCCGCGAGTGCCGCGAACCGCCGGTCGGCGGCACCCGCACGCGGCTCCCACGACGGCCCGACCGCCTTGAGGGCGCGCCTGAGCGCCGGCTCGAGACCGCCGTAGAGCCGCTCGACTCCCCGCGTCTCGAAGTAGGCGGTGCCGGCCTCGGCGGGCTCGACCGCGAACCCCGCGTCCTCGAGGCGGCGGAGCACCTCCTCCCACGCCTGCTCGACGCTCGCCGGGTCCTGCTCGACGAGGACGAGCTTCGGGCACGTGGCGAGCGCCTCGCCGAGGCGCATGCCGGGACGCACGCCCTTCGCCTCGGCCGCCGCCGTGACGGAGCCGAGCAGCGGCTCCGTCCCCGGCAGCGGGGCGAGCGCCGCCGGCGCCGTCTCGAGCGCCGGCCGGAGGCGCAGCGCCGCCCGCAGGTCGAAGGCCGGGATGACGACTGCGGCGATCACGGGAACGTATGTTCTACACGAACACGTGTTCGCTGTCAAGCGCGCTGCGGCGGGTGCTCAGTCACCGGGCAGCCGCGACCAGAGCTCCGTGTCCTCGCGCAGGCCTGCCTTGAAGTAGTGCGACCGGAGCACGCCCTCGAAGACGTAGCCGCAGCGCGCGGCCACCCGCCTGGATCCCTCGTTGTCGACGCTGATCAGGAGCTCGAGCCGCTCGAGCCGCTGCTCTGCGAACGCCCACTCGGTCAGCAGCCGGAGCGCCTGCGTCGCCACGCCGCGGCCGCGGGCGGCCGGGGTGACGACGTAGCCGAGCTCCGCGGTGGCGGTGGCGCGGTCGATCGTCGGCGCGACGGCGAGGCCGAGGAAGGCGTCGTCGGCGTCGACGATCGCGAACGCCTCCCGCGTGCCGAGGCGGCGGCCCTCCTCGTACGTCTCGATCCAGCCGGCGGCGAAGCCGGGCGGCGGCGGCTCGGGGATGCGCGTGAAGCGGAGGACGTCGGGGTCGGTGACGAGCGCCTCGAGCGGCTCGAGGTGAGCGCGGTCGAGCGGCACGAGCCGCACGCTCACGCGCGGAACGCCGGCTCGAACTGCGCGACCGTCTCGCGCACCCACTCGATGAGCTCGATCGGGTGCCAGTCGTAGTCGAGCCCGTCGTCGAACGACACGCGACAGCGCGGCGGCTGCTTGACGGCAACCTCGAGATGCGTTCCGGACGGGACGCGGAAGCGCGCCGCCTCGCCGCCGTCCGTGATCGGCCGGTCGAGGAAGTCCTGGCTCTCGATCGCCTCGCCGGGGGCGTCCTCCACGTTGATCAGCAGGTCGAGCCGCTGCACCGACAGCACGGCGACAGGCAGGAAGCGGTGCTTGTTCAGGTTGTTGACGTGATCGAGGATCGCGAGCGGGTGAATCGACGGGCGGTCGAGGCGGTGGTACGGCTGCCGCGCCTCGATCTCGTCGACCCAGCGTTGCTCGACGCCGCGGAGCGC
>DASREW010000016.1:0-126193 GCA_035651895.1 Gaiellaceae bacterium | reverse complement strand
CGCCAAGTTCTTCAGCTCCGCGCTGAACACCGGCATGGGCAAGGTCGACGTCACCCCGACCATCCAGATCCCCATCCCCGGCAACAGCTACGCCGGCACCTACACCAGCACCGTCACCCTCGCCACCGCAACCGGCCCCTAAGGGCAGGCAGGCACCAAGCGACCGTCCGGGCCCCGCTGCACCGGACCGTCGACGAAGCGCCCCGGACTGCGGCCCGGGGCGCTTCTTTCGTTCTGGGGTGGTTCAGGCCGGGATGCGCAGGACGATCTTGCCGAGCTGCTCGCCCGCTTCGAGGCGCTCGTGCGCCGCGCGGGCTTCGGCGAGCGGAAAGACCGTGTCGACGAGCGGACGTGCCTTGCCGGTGGCGATCAGGTCGTAGGCACCTTGGAAGTCGTCGGGCGTTCCCATCGTCGAGCCGAGGATCGAGAGCTGCTTCCACCAGACGCGGTGCAGCGCTGCCGGCGGGTTCGGGCCGGTCGTCGCACCGCAGACGACGATGCGGCCGTCCTGGCGCGCAGCGTCGAGCGTGCGTCTCCACGTCGCCTCGCCGACGTCGTCGACGACCACGTGCGCGCCGCCGCCGGTGACCTCCTTGACCGTTGCGACCACGTCACCGCTCTCGTGGTTCACGACCGCATCGGCGCCGAGCTCCCGGGCGCGTGCGAGCTTCTCGTCGCTGGACGAGGTCACGATCACGTGCGCGCCGAGTGCCTTGGCGAGCGACAGCGCCGCGGTTGCGACACCGCCGCCGATGCCCCAGATCAGCACCCACTCGCCTTCCTGCAGCCGCGCGCGCGGCACGAGCATCCGGTAGGCGGTCTCGAAGACGAGCGGAAAGGCCGCCGCCTCCTCGAAGGAGAGGTCGCCCGGGATGGGGTGAACGACGTCGCGCGGCACGACGACGAGCTCGGCGTGCGTCCCGTCGCGCGTCTCGCCGACGATGTGCATCTTCCCGTTGCTCACGATGCCCGGGTTGATCACGACGCGCTCGTCGGTCCCGGCGAGCACGCCCGCGCCGTCCGCGCCGAGGATGCGCGGCTTCGGCACCGACGGCAGCCCTTTCCGGATCCAGACGTCGAGGTGGTTGAGCGACGCGGCCCGGAGCTCGACGAGCACCTCGCCGTCGCCCGGCTCGGGATCGGGTGCGTCTTCGTAGCGGAGAACCTCGGGGCCGCCGTCCTCGTGAATCCGGATCGCCTTCATGCGGGCACAATCCTCGCATGCACGCGCGGGACGTTCGGCAGTTGGCCGAGGAGCTGGGACTGGACGCCGTCGGGATCGCGCGCGCCGAGGCCTACGAGGGCACGGAGCGCCACATTCGCGAGCGCCGCGCGCGCGGGCTGTTCGCCGGGATGAAGTTCACGATGGCGCGGCCGGAGGAGTCGTGCCATCCGGAGTCGCTCCTGCCCGGCGCACGCAGCGTGGTGTCGGCGGCGCTCTGCTACTGGCAGCCCGAGACGCCGCTCGCGCGGGGCGAAGGACGGCTGGCGCGCTACACGTGGTCCGACCGCTACGCGGAGCTCCGCGAGGCGCTCGACGCGCTCGGGCGGCGGCTCGGCGGCGCGTATCGCGTGCTCGTCGATGCGAACCAGCACGTCGATCGCGAAGCCGCGGCACGGAGCGGCGTCGGCTTCTACGGCAAGAACACGATGCTGATCACGCGACGCCATGGCTCGTGGGTGGTGCTCGGCACGCTCGTCACCGACGTGGAGCTCGAACCGACGCCGCCGCTTGCGACCGATTGCGGTGCCTGCACGCTCTGCATCGACGCGTGCCCGACCGATGCGCTCGACGAACCGGGCACGCTCGACGCGACGCGCTGTCTCTCGTACTGGACGCAGGCGCCGGCCGCGATCCCGGAGGAGTATCGGGCCGAGCTCGGTGCGCAGGTGTACGGCTGCGACATCTGCCAGGACGTCTGCCCGTGGAACCGCGGTGTCGAGAAGCGGCGCGCGGAGCGTCCGGACGGCGCGGCGCACGTCGACCTGCTCGAGTGGCTCGAGGCGGACAGTCGCGTCGTCACCGAGCTCGACCGCCTGTACGTCCCACGTAACGACCCGCGCTACCTGCGCCGCAACGCCGCGGTGGCGCTGGGGAACACCGGTGGGACGCAGCACGTGTCTGCGCTCGAACGCGCCGCGCGCGACGAGGACGAGCTCGTCGCCGAGCATGCACGATGGGCGTTGGCGCAGATCGGAGCGCGCGCATGAGGCAGCGGTCGCTCGAGTGGTGGCTCGCAGTTGTCCGCCTGATCGCAGTGCCGCTGACGATCTGGCTCACTGCCGCAACGCCTAACTACCCCTCGGGCTACGAGAGCGCCGCCTGGGTGCTGAGCGCGCTGTTCGGAGCGATCTCGGTCGTCCTGTACTTCGCCGTGCAGGGGACGCCGTCACGTGCGCTGCAACTCGGCGTGCTGGTGTTCGACTTCGCCGTCACGTCGGCGTACGCATTGCTGTTCTCCTTCCAGAGCGGGACGCCGACGCGCCAGCTGCTCTATCTCGCGATCGTCATCGGCGCGGCACGCTTCGGCCTCCGCGGTGGAGTCGCCGTCGCGATCGCGGCCGCGCCGATACTGGCGTGGGCGGAGGAGCGCCGCGCGCACTTCTTCGACGCAGCCTTCCGGCTCGAGACGGTTGCGTTCCAGGTCGTCGCCGGTTTCCTGGTCGCTCTGCTCGTCGGCTGGCTCTACGAGCGCGTCGACGAGCAGCGGCGGACGGCCGAGCTGCGTGCCGACGAGGCGGAGACGCTGCGCGACGAGCTCGGCCGGCGCTCGGATCTGCTCGACGCAGCGAACCGGTGCGCACGGGCGCTCAACTCGTCGCTCGACCTCGACGAGGCGTTCAGCGCGTTCATCCGCGAGCTGCGCGGCCTGATGCCGTTCGACCGCACGGCGATCATCCTCGCCGAGGAGGGAGCCGGCCGTGTGATCGCGGCGGCGGGATCGCACGCCGACGACGTGATGCCGCCGGGCACGCCGCTCAGCCTCGACGACAACCTGCTCACGCAGATCGTCGCGCGAGGCCAGACGGTCTACCGCCGCGACATGACCTCCCCGGCGTACGCGGAGGAGCGCTGGATGCTCGACCTCGGCCTGCATTCGCGGGTAGCGGCGCCCCTGCTGCTCGGTGCGCGCACCGTCGGGATGATCTCGCTCGTTCGCGCCGAGCCCGATGCGTTCGCCGAGCACGAGGTGGAGCTCATCAGCCTGCTCGGCCGGCTCGCCGCGTCGGCGGTGCAGAACATTCGTGCCTACGAGAGCGAGCGCCGCACGGTCGACGAGCTGCGCAGGCTCTCCGCGCTGCGCGCCGACTTCGTCTCACTCGTCTCGCACGAGCTGCGCAGCCCGATGGCGTCGGTGATCGGCGCCTCGCGCACGTTGCAGAGCAGGTGGCGCGAGCTCCAGCCCGAGCAGCGCGCCGCGTTCCTGGCGCTGATCGCCGACGAGACGACGAGACTCGCATCGCTGATCGACGACGTGCTCGACACGTCGCGGATCGACGCGGGCACGTTCACCTACCGCTTCTCGGACGTCGATCTCGAGGTGCTCGTCCGCGACGTCGTCGCGACCGCCCAGGTCGGGCAGGACGAGGTGCCGCTCGTCGCGCACGTCGCAGCCGACCTGCCGAAGGTCCGTGGCGACCTCGAGCGGTTGCGTCAGGTGCTCGGCAACCTGATCGACAACGCCGTGAAGTACTCCCCGGCGGGACAGCCCGTCGAGGTGCGCGCGGCGCAGGTGAACGGCGGCGTGCACATCTCCGTGAACGACCGCGGGCCCGGCATCGGAGCCGAGGACCAGCGGCTGATCTTCGAGAAGTTCGGACGCGTCGCGAGCGGCAACTCGAAGCCGGGCACGGGTCTCGGCCTCTACATCGCGCGGTCGATCGCCGAGGCGCACGGAGGGAAGCTGACCGTGACCTCCGCTCCCGGCCGCGGCTCGACGTTCACCGTCGCGCTCCCGGTCGAGTAGGGGCGGTCAGGCCTTGGCGCGGGCGGGACGCAGCTCCTGTCCCAGCTGGCGCGCCCGCAGCGCGACGCTCGCGCGCAGTTCGTGCGGCTCGAGCACGATCGCCTCACCGCGGTAGGACACGACTTCGCCCACGAGCCACTCGGCGCTTCCGACCGAGCGGTCGGCGATCGCCGCGCCGTCGACGAGCGGGCGCGCGCCCTTCTCGATCTCCCAGCGCGCCACGTTGGGCGAGTACCAGATGCGGGCGGTGGTCGCGCCGTGCAGCTCGGCGGGGTCGAAGCCCTCACGCGGCGTGAACGTCGCTTTCTGCACGGTCGCCTTGCGCATCCGGTCGAGGCGGTACGACCGGGCCTGGTCGCGCTCGGTGTCCCACGTGTGCACGTACCAGTTGGGGAGCCGGCGCTCGATCGAGTACGGCTCGACGACGCGCGTCACGACCTCCTGCTCTTCCGGCTTCAGATACTCGATCTCGACGAGCCGGTGCTCGTCGATCGCCTGCGTCAGCTGCTCGACGAGACCCTCCTCTTCGCCGACATGCGGCGTCGGCGTCTGCGTGAGCTCGAACGCGCCGAACGTCTCTTCGAGCTTCGCGCGCACACGGTCGAGCGGTGAGTGCGCGCCCGCGGCGACCATCGGCCCGACGAACTCGAGCGCGAGCCGGATCGCGCGCGCCTCGAGCGGCGTCAGGCGCGGCGGCCGCCGGAACGTGTCGCCGAAGAGCTCCTTGTCGACGTGCACCTCGTCGCCGTGCAGCTCGGCGTAGACGGCGTAGCAGCCGCCGCCGAAGTTGACGAGGTTGAGGAGCGAGAGGTGCTCTTCCAGCTGCTCCTCGGGGATCGAGAAGCGCTCGACGAGCTCACGTGAGGCGATGACCCCCTCGCGCTCCTCGCCGCAGGCGGCAAGCAGGTAGGCGAGCAGCGCCTGCAGCACGCCGAACCGCTCCGGTGCGACCGGGCCGGCGGGACGCTCGGCCGACTCGGTCTCGCCGAGCACGACCTCGGCGGCAGGTGTCGGCGGCGCGCCTTCGTGCGCCTGGCGCGCCGCCCGCGCGCCTTCGACGACGAGTCGGCGGAGCTCCGACGGCTCGAGCGGGACCGCGCGGCCGTCCTGGCGGAGGATCCAGCGCGCGAGTAGGCCCGCCGAGGCGTACTCGGTCACGAACACGTCGCCCTCGACACGGTTCCGCGAGCCGCCGAACGCGCGCTCGACCCACCAGGCGGTGTCGGGCGCAACCTCGATGCGGGCTTCGCCGACGATGTCGCCGACCTGCCAGTTCGCCCGGTCGCGGAAGTCCTCGATGTCGAACTCGGGCGGAAGCCGGAAGTCTCGTTCGCGGCGCGTGGCGAAACGGATGTCGGAGCGGATGCGCGAGACGCGGAACGTGCGGAGCTGGTCGCGATCGAGATCGTGGCCGATCACGTACCACGAGCCGTTCTCCGGGAGCAGCGCGTACGGGTTGAGGGTGCGCTCCTCCTCCTCGTCGCGGAAGATCGACCAGTAGCGGAACTTGACCGTGCGCTGCTTCGAGATCGCGCCCTCGAGCTTGCCGAGGCGCCCCTGCAGCTCCGGCGAGTAGTCGGGGTCGCGCACCTCGACGCTGACCGCCGTGCCCGTCGGCTGCTGCGCGAGCGGTCCGGCCGAGCGCCCGAGCGCGAGGTTCTGCAGGGCGAGGCGCAGCGGCTCGGCGTACGCGAAGCGGCCCTCGAGGAGGTAGAAGCACGTCTGCAGCGCCGCGAGCTCCTCGTCGTCGAGCTCGAGCTCGGGCAGGAAGTAGCGCTCGGAGCGCAGCGTGTAGAGCTCCTCGCCGGTGAACTCGTCGCGGTGCGAGTCGAGCGGCACGCCGAGCGAGACGAGCTCTGCGCGGTCGGAGTAGAAGCGGCGGGCGAACGCCTCGTCGCTCATCTCCTGGTAGCCCTCGACGTTCGACTTGATGTCGCGCGCCGTCAGCGGACGCCGCTCCGCCATCAGGAACGCGACGAGGCTCAGCTGACGGATCAGCTTGTCGGTGTCGTGCGACACGGGAAAACCGAGCCTAGCTGAGGAACTCGGGAACTTAGTTCGGCTCCGCCGAACTAAGTTCCGGCGTTTCCCGCACTAAGCAGCCGCTTTGGAGCGCTCGAGGTGCTGGTGCGAGGGGCAGTAGTCGCGGTTCGGGAGCGGCGTGCGCTGGCAGGCCTTGCCCTTGCGCGTGGTCGCGCGGCAGCGGGCGACCCCGCCGTCGAATGCGCCGGCCTCGATCTGGTCCTCGACGAACCCGACCGCGGCGTCGACGCCCTGGGTCACGGCCCAGGCGACCTGTGCCTGAACGGTGATCGGGAAGTAGCGGCGGATGTCCTGGAAGAGGGCCTTGTCCGGCTTCGCGAAGTAGTGCGGGTCCTGCGCCAGCCGCTCCATCGTCCCCTCGCAGGCGGCAAGCACCTCGCGGCGGTACTCGAGCTGCGTCCCGGGGTCGACGTACGGGTCGATCAGATCCTTGATCGAGCGATAGATCGCTCGCGAGTACTGATACATGCAGTGCTGGATATGCAGGATCCGTTCGTCCATCTCGTGCGCTTCTTTCTCCATCGACTGTAGCTCCCAGCCTTTTAAGAAGCGGTAAATCCGTACCGCGGCCAAGTCCTGCGGCCGACTCTACACGCTCCCGGACGCTGTTACAAATGTTTGCAGTTCAGTAAACGCTCGCCAACCTGCCGATGGCTCCGTACCCGGCTTTTCCAGCTCTACACATCGCCCCTAGCGGGCGACTTGGCGGGAATAGGCCCCGCCGAACCCGGCCTGGCGGGCGGTCGCCACCGCCCCGTCGGCGTCGCTCTTCGAGCCGTAGATCCCCGTGAAGACGACGTAGTAGCCGGGCTGGAGGCTCGCGTAGAGGCTCGAGTCGAGCACTCCGACCTGCGTGAGCCCCGACTTTGCCGCCTGCTCGGCCGTGTGAACGGCGTCGTCGTGCCCGGTCGTCTTCGGGTAGGAGACGAGGACGACCGTCCAGCCGTTCTCGGTCGCCGGCCAGCTGTACTGCCCGTTGACCGGGCCGGCGGGCGTCGTGGTCGTCGTCGCCGGCTTCGAGGTCGTCGTCGTGACGCGCGCCGCCGTGGTCGTCGGCGCGGTCGTGATCGGCGGGGTGCTCGGGACGACCGGCGGCGAGGTGGTGAACGCGATCCCGTGCGGGCTTGTCTTGTGCGTCAGCGCGATCGCCACCCCGGCGCCCGCGATCGCGAGCAGCAAGGTGAGCAGCGAGGCCCAGACCCAGTCGCCCGGATACCAGCCGACGCGCTCGATCCACCGGCGCCGCAGCGACGCGAGCCGGCCCGACACCACGGGGAGCGCGAGCCCGCACTCGAGGCAGTACTCCTGGTCGGGCTGGCGCGGCGTCCCGCAGCGCGGGCAGGTCCCCTCGGTGGCGGCGATCGCCGTCTCGCGGTGGCGGGCGCGGAAGCTCGTCACCGCTTCGGGGCCTGCTCGACGACCGTCTTCTCGACCGAGGCGCCGTTCTCGGGATCGGCCTGCCCGAGCTCACGGCCGCAGTTCGGACAGAAGTGCGAGCCACGCAGGACAGGCGCGCCGCAGGCGCAGCGCGGTACGCGCTTCGGGCTGTGCAGCAGCTCATCGATCTCGGCGAGCCGCGCGTCGATGCCGACGATCGAGGCCGCGCGCTCGGCGAGCAGGTCGTCGCGGAAGCCGCCGCGCCGGTACATCTCGACGAGCAGCCCGCCGACTTCGCGGAGTGCGTGCTCGCGCGCCTTCAGAAGCGCCCGTCGTTCGCGCCGGAGGACTCCCGCGTGCGCTTGGCGCGGCGTGATGCCTGCGACGTCGTTGCGGCGCCGGCGAAGGAGCGGGGACATCGCCGGAAAGACTAACCGGGGAGTCTTACGGCGCTTACGGCCCCGACCGCGGCTCGGCGGCGCGGCGGCCGAACCCGAGCACGAAGGCGATGATCAGGACCAGCCCGACGATCACGAGGATGACTCCGCCCCAGGGGAAGAACAGCAGCCCGAGCAGGCCGATGATCAGCAAGGCGATTCCGAGTCCGAGTGCGCCGCCCATCGGGCGTTTCGTGTCCGCTCGTCAGAGCTGCAAAACCACCAGGCGCTCTTCGGTCATCTCGCGCACGGTCCACGCCGGGCCTTCCTTCGTGTTGCCCGACGCCTTCACGCCGCCGTACGGCATCTGGTCGGCGCGGAACGTCGGCGCCTCGTTGACGGTGACGCCGCCGAATTCGAGCCGCCGCGCCGCCTCGAGGCACGTGGTGACGTTGGCGCTGAAGATCGCAGCCTGCAGGCCGTAGCGCGTCGCGTTCGCCTGCTCGATCGCGTCGTCGAGCGTGGCGACGCGCGTCAGCGTCACGACCGGGCCGAACACCTCCTCGCACTGCACCTTGTCCTGAGGCGCGGGGTTCGCGATCACCGTCGGTGCGATCACACCGTCGTCGTTCGCCGCGCCGCCGGTGAGCACCTCGCCTCTCGACTCGCGCACCCAGTCGAGGACGCGATCGCGATCGTCCTCGCTGATCACCGGGCCGACGTCCGTCGCTTCGTCGCCGGGATCGCCGACGACGAGCGCCTCGACCTTCGGGACGAACTCGGCGACGAAAGCGTCCCACGCGTCGGCGAGGACGAAGATGCGCTGCACCGAGATGCAGCTCTGGCCGGCGAACGAGAACCCGTTTGCGGCGAGCTTGGCCGCGGTGCCGTCCGGCGCGTCGGCGCACACGATCGCAGGCGTGGCGTTCCCGAGCTCGAGCTTCACCCGCTTGCGGTGCGCCCGCTCGGCGATCCCCCAGCCGACGTCGCCCGAGCCGGTGAACGTGATCAGCTTCACGCGGTCGTCCTCGACGAGCACGTCGCCGATCTCGCCCGCCGAGCCGGTGACGACGTTGAGCCAGCCTTCGGGCAGGCCCGCCTCGCGCTCGAGGTCGGCGAGGAACAGCGCCGAGAGAGGCGTCGCGGAGGCGGGCTTGAGCACAACCGGGCAGCCGGCCGCGAGCGCCGGCGCGATCTTGTGCGCGACGAGATTGAGCGGGAAGTTGAACGGCGAGATCGCGCCGACGATCCCGATCGGCAGGCGCAGCGTGAACGCGAGCTTCCCCGCACCCGCCGGCGACGCGTCCATCGGCACCGTCTCGCCCGTGAGCTTGCGCGCCTCCACCGCGGCGAAGGTGAACGTCGACACCGCGCGCTCCGCTTCGACACGAGCGGCCTTCATCGGCTTGCCCGCCTCGGCGCTGATCGTGCGCGCCGCCTCGTCCGCCCGCGCGGCAAGGAGCCGTGCGGTCTCGTCGAGGATGCGCGCCCGCTCGTGTGCGGGCAGGGGCTCCGCGAGTGCGCGCGCCGCCGAGTCGACTGCCTTTCGCGCCTCGGCGGCGCCGTTTCTCGGCACGCGTCCGACGAGTTCGCCCGAGTAGGGCGACCGCACCTCGATCTGCTCTGTCGCAGTCGCCACGTGCCTCACTCTAATGTTCCCCCGTGGTCAACCGGAGAGCGGTGCGCATCGGCGCGCCGGTGTTGTGGCTCGTGCTGTCGGCGGTGATGGTCGGAACCGTCGGCGTCCCCACGTCGCACGACCTCGTCTTCGTCTGGTTCGCGTTCGGCATGGCCTCGTTCGCGATCACGGACCTGCCCCGGAAGTTCCCGCGGTTCGTGCGCGACTGGGCGCCGTTCATGATCGTGCTGTTCATCTACGACCGCCTGCGCGGCTATGCGGACGGGATGCTGTTCCACGCGCGCGCACTGCCGCAGATCCACGCGGACGAGCGGCTGTTCGGCGGCACCGTTCCGACGTCATGGCTGCAGGCGCACCTCTGGCACGGCGTGCACGACCTCCGCTGGTGGGACTACGCCGTCTGGTTCGTGTACCTGACGCACTTCCTGGTGACGCTCGTCGTCGCCGCCGCCCTCTGGACGTTCGCGCATCGCCACTTCTCGAGGTTCGCGACGATGGTGTGCGTCCTCGCGCTCGCCGCGTTCGCGACGTACGTGCTCTATCCGGCGGTCCCGCCGTGGATGGCGGCGCAGCAGGGCGAGATTCCGCGCGGCGCGCGAATCATCCAGATCGTCTGGCCGCACGTCCCGATCGCGCACTACGGCTCGCTGTTCGAGAAGGGTCAGCACTACTCGAACAACGTGGCGGCGATGCCGTCGCTGCACGCGGCGTACGCGCTGCTCGTCGTGCTCTTCGTCTGGAAGCTCGTGCCGCGGTGGACGCGGCCACTGCTCGCGCTCTATCCACCGGCGATGGCCTTCGCGCTCGTGTACACGGGCGAGCACTACGTCATCGACTGCATCTTCGGCTGGCTCTACGCGCTTGCGACGTACCTCGTCGTCGAGTACGCGTTCGCGTGGCGTACCTCGCGGCGGCAGGCCCTCGAACCCGCGTTGGCCGACTGATGAACCGCGTCGGGCTCGTCCACTTCTGCGACGTGACGGTGGAGGGCGAGCTCTGGCCCGTGTTCGGCTGGACGATCGACACCGCCGAGGGACGCGTCCTCGTCGACACCGGCATGATCGACTCGACGCCGGAGCTGGACGAGGAGTGGGGGCCGGTGCTTCGGCCGTGGCCCGAGCTCGGCGAGATCGCAGCCGTGATCAACACGCACCTGCACTTCGATCACTGCGGCGGCAACCGGAAGTTCGCGGGCACGCCGACCTACGTGCAGCGCGCCGAGCTCGCGGCGGCCGCCGCGCCGGACTACCTCGAGGCGTGGGCGCGCTTTCCCGGCGAGTCGTACGTCGAGCTCGACGGCGACGCGGAGCTCTTCCCGGGTGTGTCGGTGCTGTTCACGCCGGGGCATTCCGCCGGTCATCAATCGGTCGTCGTCGAGACCGACGAAGGGATCGTCGTGCTCGGTGGCGACGTCACGTACTCGATGCGCGAGCTGATCGACGGCGCGACCGAGTCGATTCGTCGCATCCACGCCCTGCAACCGGTGCGCGTCTACCTCGCGCACCACGAGCGGCCGTGGGAGCCGGAGTACCCTTCCTAGCGTGAACGCGTACATCGTCGATGCCGTCCGCTCGCCGATCGGCCGGAAGAACGGCACGCTGGCCGCCGTACGCGGTGACGACCTCGCCGCGCAGGTGCTGAACGCGCTCGTCGCGCGCACCGACGTCGATCCGGCCGAGATCGAGGACGTGCAGATGGGCTGCGTCACGCAGATCGGCGAGCAGGGCTGGAACGTGGGGCGGATGGCAGTGCTTGCTGCAGGCTGGCCCGTGTCCGTCTCGGCGACGACCGTCGACCGTCAGTGCGGCTCGTCGATGCAGACGAACTTCAATGCCGCCGCCGCGGTGATGGCCGGGCAGCTCGACCTCGTCGTGTCGGCGGGCGTCGAGATGATGTCGCGCGTCCCGATGGGCTCGAACGGGGGCTCCGTCTCCGACCAGGTCACCTCGCGGCACGACATCGTCATGCAGGGGACGTCGGCCGAGCTGCTCGCAGAGGAGTGGAACCTGTCGCGCGAGGCGCTCGACGCGTACTCGCTCGAGTCGCACCGGCGCGCGGCGGCTGCGATCGACGAAGGCCGGTTCGAGCGCGAGATCGTTCCGATCGAGCTGCCGGACGAAGGCACACCGGCAGGCGGTGTCGCGACGCGCACGACGTTCAAGGTCGACGAGGCGGTGCGGCATGAGACGTCGCTCGAGGCGCTCGCGGCACTGAAGCCGGCCTTCAAGCCGGACGGCGTCGTCACCGCCGGGAACTCGTCGCAGATCGTCGACGGCGCGGCGGCGGTCCTGGTCGCGAGCGAGACCGCGGTCTCGCGCCTCGGGCTCGAGCCGCGGGCGCGCTTCGTCTCGTTCGGGATCGCCGGCGTCGATCCGACGCGGATGCTGCACGGAAACCCGGAGGCGATGCGGAACGCGCTCGCGAAGGCCGGCTCGAGCCTCGACGACATGGCTGTGATCGAGGTGAACGAGGCGTTCGCGTCGGTGGTGCTGCAGACCGCGGCCGACCTCCACCTCGAGGAGCGCATGGCGGACGTGAACCCGAACGGCGGCGGCATCTCGCTCGGGCATCCGCTCGGCGCAACCGGCGCGCGCATCACGGCGACGCTGCTCTCGGAGCTCGAACGCCGCGGCGCACGCTACGGCATCGCCTCGATGTGCGTCGGCTTCGGCATGGCCATCGCCGGCGTCGTCGAGCGTCTCTAGCACCGTCCGGCCTGCCGCCTAGCCTGCAAGGCGATGGCGATGTGTCACGTCTGCCGGCGCACGTTGCTCGCCGGCGAGCGGTATCGCACCTGGCGGTGGGGGAGACGCGACCGCGCGGTGTGCGCCGTGTGCGAGCCGGTGGCGCGCGACGGCGGCGCGATCCGCGTCGTCGACGCCTACGAGAACGTGGGCGTCAGCGGGCTCAGCCGGCACGTTCGCCGGGTCGCCTAGATTCGATCCCGAACGCGCGCGCGGCGAGCGAGATCGTGCCCCCCTGGACGACGACCGACGCGAGCACGACGACGAAGACGAGCTCGTAGATCCGCTCTCCGTCCGCCACGTGTTGCGCGAGCGCGAACGCCGCGAGCAGGATCGGCACTGCCCCTTTCAAACCGCCCCACGTGATGAAGAGCCGCTCGCCGCGGCGAAGCGTCGACGGCGCGAGCAGCGGCAGCACGGCGATCGGCCGCGCGACGACGGCCGCGAACGTCGCGATCGCGAGCCCCTCGCCCCATCGCTCGACGCCGATCCCCGACAGGTCGATCGTCAACCCGAGCGCGACGAACACGACGATCTCCGCGAGGGTCGCCAGCCCATCCTGGAACGCCTCGATCTCCGTCTGGAACGGCGCTTCGGCGTCGCCGACGATCACGCCCGCGACGAACACCGCGAGGAACCCGGATCCGTGCGCGACGCTGGCCGCTCCGTAGACGAGCCCGGCCAGCGCGAGCGTGCGGATCGTCGAGAGCCCGGACGAGGGCAGCGACACCCGCTCGAGGATCCGGCGCTCGGCGAGCCCGCCGACGACGCCGAACGCGAGGCCGATCGCCATCTGCTCGCAGAAGACGCGAACGACGATCCAGAACGTCGCGTCGGCGTGCGTCGCGAGCTGGATCATCCCGAGCATCAGCGCGATGCCGACCGGGTCGTTCGCGCCGGACTCGCCCTCGAGGATCGTGCGGGACCGGCCGCCGATCTCCCGGTCGCCGAGCACCGAGAACATCACCGCGGGATCGGTCGGCGCGATCGCCGCCCCGAGCAGGCCGGCCGTAATCCAGCCGAGCCCGAACGCCCAGTGCGCGAACAGCGTCAGCAGCCCGGCGGTCGCGAACGTCCCGAGAATCCCGAGCGCGGCGATCGGCGCCGCCGCGCTCCGTAGTCGCCGCAGGCCGATCGACGATCCGCCGTCGAAGAGGATGACGATCAGCGCGACCGTGCCGAGGCGCTCGACGGTCTCGATCGACACGGAGAGAGACGGGAAGACGTCGGACGCGATCGCCGCCGCCGCGAGGAACAGGGCTGCTGCAGGCACAGAGGCGCGCGCGCCGAGCTTGCTCGCGAGCAGCGCGGCCGACAGCGCCGCGCCGACGAGGAGCACGATGAGGCCGAAACTCGTCAGCTCGGACACGTCCGCGAGACTAAATCAGCCGAGAGCGTAAAAAAGTCCTTACTTTTCGCTGATCAGCGGCATAATTCAGAGGGAAAGACTGTCTCTGCGGATGCGTCGGCTCGTCCTCACCTTGGTCTGCGCCCTGATCGCGGTTCCCGCCGCGGTTGCGGCGACGCGTTCTCCGGGCGACGGAGTCTTCGAGCTGAACGACGTCTACGGCAACGTCGTCATCGGGCTCAACCAGCCGGCGCGCGGCGCCGCCTGGGGCCAGATGGCGCACGGCATCCTTCGCGCCACCGACCCGACCGGCCCGACCGACGGGACGGTTCTCGTCAGCGGGTACGAGAGCCGGCATGTCATCCCGGCGACCGATACGACGCCGCGGATGGTCGTGTACGCCGGCGACGGCATCCACTTCCGCGTCACGGGCGGCAAGTACCGGCTCAGCTTCACGGGTGCCGACATCAACCTGACTGCCGTGGGCGTCGGCGTTGCGCAGCTCACGGGCGACCCGAAGGCGGACGACCCGGGTCAGTGGTCGAAGGACTCGGGCGCCTGGCAGGAGGTGCCGGTGTCGACCGACCCGGCCGCGCCGGCCATCGTCTCGTTCGGCACGCAGCCGACCACCACCGGGCCGTAGTGAGCACGCCCACCGCGAACATCCTGGTGGTCGAGGATGAGAGCTCGATCGCCTCGTTCGTCGCCCTCTACCTCAAGAACGCCGGCTACAGCGTCCGCACGGCTTCGACCGGCGGCGACGCGCTTGCGCAGGTCGCGCAGGAGATGCCCGGCCTGATCGTGCTCGACCTGATGCTGCCGGACATCGACGGCATCGAGGTCACGAAGCGCATCCGGCAGACGAGCGACGTGCCGATCCTGATGCTGACTGCGCGCGACGAGGACGTCGACAAGATCATCGGGCTCGAGGTCGGCGCCGACGACTATCTGACGAAGCCGTTCAACCCGCGCGAGCTCGTCGCACGCGTGAAGTCCATCCTGCGCCGCTCGACGCCGGATCGGCGTGAGCTCGAGAGCGAGACGATCGAGCACGGCGACCTGCACGTCGACGCCGGACGCCGCGAGGCGCGCGTCGGCGACGAAGAGATCCAGCTCGCCCCGAAGGAGTTCGACCTGCTCTGGGAGCTGCTCGATCACCGCGGCCTCGTGCTGACGCGCGACCAGCTGCTCGAGCGCGTCTGGGGCTACACGTTCGCAGGCGACACGCGCACCGTCGACGTCCACGTGCGCCAGCTCCGCCGCAAGCTCGGGGACGCCTCGCCGATCGTCACCGTCTGGGGCGTCGGCTACAAGGTCTCGCCTGCGAAGGACGCCAAGAAGGAACCGGCGAAGAAGTAGATTCGCCCGATGGCCGTGTTGGGCTCGCTCCGCGTCCGGCTGCCGCTGATCTTTCTCGCGGGGATCATCCTCGCGGGCGTCGTCACCACCCTGATCGCCGTTCGGCTGTTCCGCGACTTCGCGCACGACCAGGCGCTCGCACAGCTGAGTCAGGAGGCGCACGGCATCGCCGTCCTGTACGCGGCATCCGTGAAGGAGAGCTACGGGAACACGCACGACCGGCAGGCACCTGCGAAGACGACCGCGAGCGCGCTCGAGGACGCGACCGGCGACAGGATCTACTACATCGGGCCGAAGCGGCTCTTCCCGGGGATCACGAAGCAGCCGATCGAAGGGTTGCAGACGCTGCCGTCGACCGGTCCCGTCGTGAACTGGATCTCCGGCGCGGCGCTCACGTTCACGTTCACGCCGCCGCACAAGCACCGCCGCTACTACGGCGCGCTCGACCCGATCACCGACAACGGCGTGACGATCGGCGGCATCATCGCGGCGACGCCCGTCACGAGCGTGAGCGACCGCGTGGACTCGCTGGTCAAGCGGCTCGCGATCGCGGGCATCCTCGGGCTGTTGATCGCCGGCGCGCTCTCGTGGTACCTGTCGCGCCGGATCGTGCGGCCGGTGCTCCAGCTCTCGGATGCCGTCGACGCGGTCGCCGCCGGCGACTACGCCGTCAAGGTCCCGGCAAAGGCGCCCGGTGAGCTCGGCCATCTCAGCGCGCGCTTCCGCGAGATGGCCGCGCGCCTCGCGGAGGTCGAGGCGATGGAGCGCAACTTCCTGATGTCGGTCTCGCACGAGCTGCGCACGCCGCTCACCGCGATCCGCGGCCACGTGGCGGCGCTGCTCGAGGGCGTTGTCGAGGATCCGGAGCTTCGTGAGCTCTCCCTCGAGACGGTGCAGGCGGAGACGCAGCGGCTCGAGCGGCTCGTCGGCGACATCCTCGATCTCGCCAAGCTCGACACGCACCGCTTCACCGTCACGACGGAGGAGGTCGACATGGCGCAGCTGATCGACCAGGCCTACGACCGGTACCGCGAAGAGGCGCACCGGCGCTCGATCGACTACCGGCAGGAGATGAGCGCGCGGCCGGTGATCGTGTCGGACGGCGACCGCGTCCTGCAGGTCGTCGGCAACCTGCTCTCGAACGCCTTCAAGGTGACGCCCGACGGCGGCCGCATCTCGCTCGGGCTCGCGCAGCAGAACGGCACCGTGCACGTCTCCGTCGAGGACAACGGTCCCGGCATCGCACCGGAGCTGCGGGAGCGGCTGTTCCGGCCTTTCGTCTCGCAGACCGGCGGTGGGACCGGCCTCGGCCTTGCGATCGCGAAGGAGCTCTCGTCGGCGCTCGGCGGGAGCCTCGAGCTCGAGTCCGAGGTCGGCAAGGGCGCGCGCTTCGAGCTGGTCTTGCCGGCCTAAGCCGCGTTGTTGCGCAGCGACACGACGTTGCGCGGCTGCTCGAGCGCGGCTTCGATCCGGTCGAGGCGCGCGTTCAGCGAGCGCCAGCCCTCGGTGAGGAGCTCGACCAGCAGTGCGAGGTCGTCGACGCGGGCGTCCCGCTCCGACGCCAGCGTCGTCTCGATCGTCTCGAGCCGGCGGATCGCGTTGTTCGACAGGCCCTTGACCTCGGCGAGCCGGCGCGAGATCGGCGCCGCCTCTTCGCGCAGGCCTTCGCGGAGGGCTTCGCGGACGTCGTCCATCGGGGCCGACGCTAGCGTGACCGTCGGATGGACGCCCGCGAGCTCGACTACGACCTGCCGCCCGAGCTGATCGCGCAGGAGCCGGCGTCCCGGCGCGACGAGTCGCGGCTGCTCGTCTACCGGCGCGCGACGGGTGAGCTCTCGCACCACGTGTTCGCCGACCTGCCCGGGCTCGTCGACGCGCTGGCGGTCGTGAACGACACGCGTGTCGTTCCGGCGCGGATCCCGATCGAGCGTCCGCGCGGGGAGGTGCTGCTGCTCGAGCGCGTCGACGGCGACGTGTGGGAGGCGCTCGCGCGGCCGACGCGGAAGCTGCGCGCGGGCGAGCGCTACGGCGAGGTCGAGCTGCTCGAGCATCTGGGTGAAGGCCGGTGGCGTGTGCGGCTCAGCGGCGAGCCGCACGGTGCGACGCCGCTGCCGCCGTACATCACGACGCCGCTCGCCGATCCGGCGCGCTACCAGACGGTCTACGCGCGCGAGGCAGGCTCGGCCGCGGCGCCGACGGCGGGGCTCCACTTCACGCCGGAGCTGCTCGCCCGGCTCGACGTCGAGCGCGTGACGCTGCACGTCGGCCTCGACACGTTCCGTCCGCTGCAGGCGGAGGTCGTCGAGGAGCACGCGATCCACGGCGAGCGGTACGAGGTCTCGGCGGTCGCCTGGGAGCGGATCAGCGCCGCGCCGAAGGTGCTCGCGGTCGGCACGACGACCGTGCGCGTGCTCGAGACGCTCGCGCGCGACGCGCCGCTTGCAGGTCGCACGGAGCTCTTCATCACGCCGGGCTTCGAGTTCCGCCGCGTCGACCACCTGCTCACGAACTTCCACCTGCCGCGCTCGACGCTGCTCGCGCTCGTCATGGCGTTCGCCGGGATCGAGGAGACCCGCCGCCTCTACGCCGTCGCGATCGAGGAGCGCTATCGCTTCTACTCCTTCGGCGATGCGATGCTCCTCCTGTGAACAACTTGTCGCAGTTTTGTCACCCTTCCCAGGGGAGGGTGTACGAAGTGCAACAGACCGACGGGGCTGCGCGCGCCGGCGTCCTTCGTACCGCGCACGGCGAAGTCGAGACGCCGGTGTTCATGCCGGTCGGGACGAAGGCGACGGTGAAGACGCTGCATCCGGACGAGGTGCGCGACCTCGGCGCGCAGATCCTGCTCGGCAACACCTACCACCTGCACTTCCGCCCCGGCGACGAGCTGATCCACGACCTCGGCGGTCTGCACCGCTTCATGAGCTGGGACGGGCCGATCCTCACCGACTCCGGCGGCTTTCAGGTGTTCTCGCTCCGCGACACGATCGCCCGCACCGACGACGACGGCGTGACGTTCCGGAACGTGTACGACGGCGCCGCGACGCGCTTCACGCCCGAGCTCTCCGCGCACATCCAGCGCAACCTCGCGAGCGACATCGCGATGTGCCTCGACGAAGTGCCGGCGGCACGTGTCTCACGCCGTACGCTCGAACAAGCGGTCCGCCGGACGACGCTGTGGGCCGAGCGGCAACGCCACGCCGAGCGGGCCGAGGGACAGCTCCGCTTCGGGATCACCCAGGGCGGCGTCGACTCCGAGCTTCGTCGGCGCTCGACCGAGGAGATCGCCGCGCTCGACTTCGACGGCAACGCGATCGGCGGGCTCGCGATCGGCGAGGACCGCGACGCGATGTTCGAGACGACCGACTGGGCGGCGGCGCTGCTGCCGGCCGACAAGCCGCGCTACTTCATGGGGATCGGCGACCCGGAGGGGATCCTCGAGGTGATCGAGGCCGGTGTCGACATGTTCGACTGCGTCCTGCCCACGCGCACCGCGCGCACCGGCAGCGCCCTCACGCGCAGCGGACGCCTCAACCTCCGGAACGCGCAGTTCGCGCGCGACGAGCGGCCGCTCGACGAGGACTGCGACTGTCCGGCGTGCACGCGCTTCACGCGCGCCTACATCCGCCACCTGGTCAACCAGAACGAGCTGCTCGGCCTGCGCCTGCTCTCGCTCCACAATCTACGCTTCCTGATCGAGCTGACCCGCGGCGCGCGCGACGCGATCCTGGGCGGCCGTTTCGCCGGCTACAAACGCGACGCACTCGAAAGGCTCCAGTGGGCCCATTCCTGATCATCGTCATCCTGTTCGTCGCGATCTGGCTGATCTTCGTCGTCCCTGCGCGCCGCCGCCGCTTCTCGCATTCGGCGATGCAGGAAGGGGTCGCGGTGGGGGACGAGATCATCACCGCGGGCGGTATCCACGGCACCGTGCGGGAGGCTGAAGACGACCTCGTACGGGTCGAGATCGCGCCGTCGGTGGTGGTGACCGTCGACCGGCGGGCGATCGCCGCGGTCGCGACCGAGGTGGAGGTCGAGGTCGACGCTCCCGTGGAGCCGGATCCGGCGCCCGAGCAGGAGACCGAGCAGGAGCCCGAGGCGCGGCCCGGAACCCCGGCGGAACCCCGCTAACCTACTCGCCGCGTGTCGTCCCGCCGTTCCAACCTCGTCCTCGTCTGCCTGATCGTCCTCGCGCTCGTCGGCGTGGGCCTGCTCGGCTGGCCGGGGTCGCCGTTCCACCGCGGCGTGACGAAGGGCCTCGACCTGCAGGGCGGCCTCGAGGTGATCCTGAAGGCCGAGCCGCCGCCCGGGCACAAGCTCCAGCCGTCGGATCTCAGCCGGTCGGTCGACGTGATGCGGACGCGCGTCGACAGGCTCGGCGTCTCCGAGCCGCGGATCTACACGCAGAGCCCGAACGAGATCGTCATCCAGCTCGCCGGCATCCACGACCCGGACAAGGCGGCGGCGATCATCGGCAAGACGGCGCAGCTCGAGCTGTACGACCTGACGCCGGCTCTGGAGCCGCCGTCGGTCAGCGCGACCGGCAGCACGGTCCAGGTCTTCACGAACCTCTACGACCTGCTCTCCGACGTGCAGTCGCGCGCGAAGACCGGCACGCCGACCGGTTACGCGCTCTTCAAGCCGTCCAAGACGACGACCACCGTCACGACCGGCAAGGGCAAGAACAAGAAGACCGTCTCGAAGACGAAGACGATCTACACCGTCGTCGCGAGCGACGGCGAGGTGACGACTCCGACACTGCACCACGATCCGGTCACCGGGAACCCGGGCCTGCTCGACTCCCACGGCGGCAAGGTGCCGCCCGGCTGGAAGGTGCTGAAGGTGCCGGCGAAGACGATCGTCGTCACCTGCTCGAAGCTGACGACATCGGTCTGCCCGGGCGATCCCAACGGCCTGCCGTCGGGCAACAAGCAGGACTACTACCTCTTCAAGCACGGCTCGTATCCGAACGACCGCTACGCGACGGACGGCCAGTACCCGAACATGACGGGGAAGGAGCTGAACCTCTCGGGCGTCCGCCAGGACTTCGACACGTCGACGGGTGAGCCGATCGTGTTGCTCGCGTTCAAGGGCAACGGCAACAAGACGTTCCTGCAGGTGACGAAGAACGAGGCGATCCGCGGCGAGGAGCTCGGCTTCACGGGCTCGAACGCCGGCAACTGCGGCGCGCCCTGTGCGTTCGCGGTCGTGCTCGACAACCAGATCCGCTCGTGGCCCGCGATCGACCCGAGCCAGAACCCGAACGGCATCGACCCCCGCGGCACGGGCGCCGAGATCAACAACATCGGCAGCCTCTCGGAAGCGAAGAGCCTCGCCGTCGTCATGCAGACCGGTGCGCTGCCGGTCAAGTTCGTCACCGTGGAGCGCACCGACGTCTCCGCGACGCTCGGGAAGGACTCGCTGAAACAGGCGCAGAACGCCGCGATCGGCGGCCTGATCATCGTCGCGCTGTTCCTGCTCTTCATGTACCGCTTCCTCGGCCTCGTCGCGGTGCTCGGCCTCGGCATCTACGCCGCGTTCATGTACGCGGCGATCCTGCTCTTCAACGTGACCCTGACGCTCCCGGGCTTCGCCGGCCTGATCCTGACGATCGGCGTCGCGGCCGACGCGAACGTGGTCATATTCGAACGCATCAAAGAAGAGGCGCGCTCCGGCAGGTCGGTGCGCGCCGCGGTCTCCGCCGGGTATGCGAAGGGCTTCCGCACGATCGTCGACGCGAACGTCGTCACGGCGATCACCGCGCTGATCCTGTTCGCGGTCGCGTCGGCGGACGTGAAGGGCTTCGCGCTGATGCTCCTGATCGGAACCGTGATCTCGCTGATCACCGCCGTCGCGGCGACGCGCGCGATGCTCGGGCTGCTCGCCGGCTTCCGCTGGTTCTCCAACCCGAAGTTCATGGGGGCGCATCACTCGCAACGCGGCGCGTTCCTGCAGATCGACTTCATGCGCCGGATGAAGCTGTGGTTCACGATCTCCGGAGTCGTGATCCTGATCGGCGTCGTCTCGCTCGGTGTCCGCGGCCTCAACCTCGGCATCGACTTCAAGGGCGGCGTGCAGATCTCGTTCACGACGCCGCAGTACACGTCCCTCTCGGGGGTGCGCAACCAGCTCAAGGCGATCGGCCACTCGGACGCGGTCGTCCAGGGGCGAGGCGCGTCGACCAACGGCGGCGAGGACTACAAGAGCTTCCAGGTCGATCTGAAGAAGCTGTCGGCGAGCGCCGAGTCGAACCTCCGCAACGACCTCACGACGCGGCTTCACTCCGAGACGCCGAGCGTCAAGAACGTCTCGTCGAGCTTCGGCCGTCAGATCGCGAAGTCGGCGATCATCGCGATTCTCTTCTCGCTGCTCGTGATCACGCTGTACATCGCGATCCGGTTCCGCGGCATCTCGTTCGCGATCCCGGTGATCCTCGCGATGCTCCACGACGTGATCGTCACCGTCGGCGTGTATTCGGTGACAGGCCGGGAGGTGACCGAGAACACGGTGGCCGCGGTGCTGACCGTCCTCGGTTACTCGATCTACGACACGATCATCATCTTCGACCGCATCCGCGAGAACGTCCCGATCATGCGCCGCGCTCCGTTCGCGACGCTGGTGAACGTCTCGCTGTGGGAGACGATCCGCCGTTCACTGGCGACGACGTTCATCACGCTGCTGCCGGTCGGCGCGCTGTTCTTCTTCGGCGGCGCGACGCTGAAGGACTTCGCGTTCGCGCTGCTCGTCGGCATCACCTCCGGTGCGTACTCGTCGATCTTCATCGCGGCGCCGATGCTGACGCTGTGGAAGCAGCGCGAGCCCGAGTATGCGCGCCGCAGGGGCGAGACCGTGCCGGAGGGCGCGAAGGCGAACGCGTTGCTGGCTCGCGCCGAAGAGGCCGCAGCGGCGGAGCCGACCCCCGAGACTCCGGTCGACGTCGCCGAGCGCGTCTTCGGCGACGGCGACGGCATGGCGGACGATGCCGCGGCGAAGCGCGAGCGCCGCCGCCAGCGCCGCAACACCCGGCCGCATGGCAGATCCCGGTAGCTCCGACCTCGAGCGCCTGCTCGCGATCCTCGGGCCGCGGCTCGACGAGCTCCGCTCGCTGGTGGACGATCTCGGCTCACGCTGGCGCGGCGACGCCCTCCGCGTCGGCGAGAGCTCGCGGCGCCGGATCCAGGAGCTCGCGCGCGAGGCAGGCCTCGTGACGCGCGACGAATGGGACGAGCTCGAGCTCCGGGTCGCCCAGCTCGAGCACCGGCTGCGCCTGCTCGAGGACGCGCCGCCCGGCGACCGTCCGTAACCGCTGCTACCTTGGAGATACGGAGTGCGGATGAGCCGCGCTCCCGTGAGATCGCAGTCTCCTCCACGGATGCTCGATCTCGACGTCCGAAGGAGTTGAGACAACTTGACCGATTTTCGTTCCCTCGGGGTGTCCGAGGCCATCGCGGATGTGCTTGCGCGTCGCGGCATCGAGACCCCGTTCCAGATCCAGTCGCTCGTGATCCCGGAGGCGCTCCAGGGCGGCGACGTGCTCGCGAAGAGCCCGACGGGCTCCGGCAAGACACTCGCGTTCGCGATCCCGATCGTTGAGCGGCTCGACACATCCGAGCCGCGCCCGGCTGCCCTCGTGCTCGTGCCGACGCGCGAGCTGTGCGCCCAGGTGACCGAGGAGTTCGCGCTGATCGCCGGCGACAGTGTGAAGGTCGCGTCGGTGTACGGCGGCGTCCCGCTCAAGTCGCAGGCGAAGGAGGCCCGCGAAGCGCACGTGATCGTCGCGACACCGGGCCGCTTGCAGGATCTCGTCGACCGCGGGCTCGTCTCGCTCGACGCGGTGACCGTGCTCGTCCTCGACGAGGCCGATCGCATGCTCGACATGGGGTTCAAGCCGCAGGTCGACCGCCTCGTGCGCAAGCTGCGCGAGCAGCGTCAGACGATGTTCTTCTCGGCGACGCTCGACGGTGAGATCGGCGAGCTCGCGCGTCGCTACACGCACTTCCCCGCGCGCTTCGAAGGCGAGCTGCCGGCCGAGCTCCGGAGTGGGGAGGTCGACCACCGCTTCGTCTCGGTCACGCCGGACAACAAGGTGTCCACGCTCGTCGATCTGCTCAAGCAGGACGATCGTGGTCTTGCGCTCGTCTTCGTCCGGACGAAGGCCGGTGCCGAGCGGCTCGTCGAGAAGCTGCGCCGTCACGACGTCGACGCGGTCGCGATCCACGGCGACAAGGGCCAGGCGCAGCGCGAGCGCGCGCTTGCGCGCTTCGACGCCGGCAAGGTGAAGACGCTCGTCGCGACCGACGTCGCCGCTCGCGGCCTCGACGTCGACGACATCACGCACGTCATCAACTTCGATCCGCCCGAGGAGCCCGACGTCTACACGCATCGCGTGGGCCGGACCGGCCGCGCGGGCCGCGGCGGCATCGGGATCACGCTCGTGCTGCCGGAGCAGCAGGCCGAGGTCTCGCGCGTCGCGCGCCTGCAGGGGCAGGTCGAGGCCTACGAGGAAGCAGGCCTTACGCTCGCCAAGCCGAAGCTGGTCTACACCTCGCGGCGCCGGGGAGGCAGATCCAAGTGGTAGAGGGAGAACGGCTGACCGAGAAGCAGGCCGCCGCGCTCCGCGGCGAGCTCGCGGAGCTCGAGGGCCCGCGCCGCACCGAGGTCGTCGCCGCGATCAAGAAGGCGCGCGAGTTCGGAGACCTCTCGGAGAACTTCGAGTACCACGCGGCGAAGAACGAGCAGGGCCTGCTCGAGGCGCGCATCCGCACGCTGCGCGCGCGGCTCGACGGCGCCCAGATCGTCGCCGACGCCGGCGCCGGCGAGATCGGAATCGGCTCCGTCGTCGACATCGAGGGCGACGGCGGCCAGAAGCTGACCGTCGAGATCAGCGCCGTCGGCGGCTCGGGAACCGTCTCGCCGACGTCACCGCTCGGCTCGGCGCTGCTCGGCAAGAAGATCGGCGACAGCGTCGCCGTCCAAGCGCCGAAGGGCGCCTGGACAGCGACGATCGCCCGGATCCACTAGCTGCAGCTCGTCGCCCAGGTACAGGCGTCGAAGCCGTCGTGCGTCGAGTTCGGCGCGCTCGGCGTGCCGATCACGTTGCCGTTGGAGTCGATCAGATCGATCTCCTGCGACGTCTGCAGGTTGGCGGATGCGCCGTTCACCGTCGCCGACGTGAACGCCGGCGAGGTCAGGTTCGGCAGCGAGGCGAAGCCGGCGTCGGTGCCGATCAAGAGCGGCGTCTCTTCGATCCACTCCGCCGTCAGGTGCGTCGACGGATACGGAACCGTGGTCGAGAACGACTCGTTCTTCGTCACGTCTTGCAGCGTGATCGTCCAGACGTCGGTGTCGGGGATCAGCTCGGCAATCGACGCATGCATGTGATCGCCGGGTGACACGGTCATCGAGATCGAGACCGACGGCGCCGGCACGAGCTCCCACCAGGCGGAGTAGGACGGGTTGCCGGACGCGTCGACGTCCTGCTCGGTCCCCGTCTGGATCAGCGTGTTGTCGCCGACGGTGCACGCGGCGTCGACGCAGCCGCCGCCGATGCCGATCCAGTCGGACGAATCCTCTTCCTGGCCGGGCGTGTGCTGCGACACGGTCGGCACGGTCCAGTCGCCGGTGATCGAGTTGAAGAGCGTGTCGCCCAGGGCGAGTGAGCCCTGGTTGTAGCCGAACCAGTTGCTCGACTGGTTCGTGTTCGCGCGAACGTTCAGCAGCTGGCCGTGCGAGCTGAGCGTCGACGTTGCACCCGCCGTCGCGGCCAGAGCGAGCGTTGCGGCCACGGCGACGAGGAGTGCGACCTTGAATCGCATTCTCGTCCTCCTTCGCGGATGTGCGGGCCGAACCCCCCGGCTACGGCCGTGGATATCTGGATCGATACCCGGTTGTGGCGCATGCAACACTTCTTTCGTGGCCACACGGCCCAAACAGCGCAATCTCGGGCGCCTGAGCGAGATCGCCCAGGTCGCGATGCGGCACGGCTTCGGCTACCTCGTGGATGGGCGCAAGGCCGGCGATCCGGCGATCGAGGGGACGGCGCGGGGCCGTCATCTGCGCGAGATGCTCGACGAGCTGGGGCCGACGTTCGTCAAGTTCGGGCAGCTGCTCTCGACGCGCCCGGACGTCGTTCCGCCGGACATCATCAGCGAGCTTCGCGGACTGCAGGACGACGTGCGTCCGTTTCCGCTCGAGGACGTCGAGCGCACGATCCGCGAAGAGCTCGGTCAGCCGATCGAGCGGCTGTTCACCGAGTTCGAAGAGACGCCGCTCGCCGCGGCGTCGATCGGCCAGGTGCATCGCGCGGTGCTTCCGAACGGACGCCGTGTCGCGGTGAAGGTGCAGCGCCCGAACGCACCGCGCCAGATCGAAGCGGATCTCGCGCTGATGTACCAGGCGGCACGGCTCGCGAAGGAGCGCATCCACGCGCTCGATTTCATCGACACGAACGAGATCGTCGACGAGTTCGCCCGCTCGATCCGGCAGGAGCTCGATTACCGGCTCGAGGCGCGCAACGCAGATGCGTTCCACCGCGACTTCGCCGGTCATCCGCACGTCGCCATCCCACGCACGTACTGGACGTACACGCGCTCACGCGTGTTGACGCTCGAGGAGCTGGAAGGCGTGCAGCTCGGTGACCTCGACTTCGAGCACTGGACGCTCGACCAGCGCCGCCGGCTCGCGTACCTGATCACCGAAGCGTGGATGACGATGATCTTCCGCAACGGCTTCTTCCACGGCGACCCGCATCCCGCGAACATCCTCGTGCTCGCACCCGATCGCATCGGACTCGTCGACTTCGGGCTGACAGGCAAGCTCAGCGACGACGACATGACGAAGCTCACGCGGCTCTTCATCGACGCGGCCGCGGAGAACATCGACGTGCTCCCGAAGCGGCTCGCTGACCTCGGCGTCAACTATCCGAAGGAGCGCGAGGAGGAGTTCGTCGCCGAGCTGCGCGAGCTCTACTACCGCTACTACGGCGCGAGCCTCTCGGACATCGATCCGATCCAGGTCATTCGCGAGGCGTTCGCCCTGATCTACTCGATGAACCTGCGGCTCCCGACGCGCTTCGTGATGCTCGACAAGGCGATCGCGACGCTCGGATCGGTCGGCATCGAGCTCTATCCCGACTTCAACGTGTTCGAGGTCGCGAAGCCGTACGCGCGCGACCTGATGCTCGAGCGCTTCACGCCGCGGCGGATGGCGCTGCGCGCGCAGCGCGAAGGCTGGCGTCTGACGCAGATGGCGATCGAGCTGCCGTACCAGATCCACGACACGCTCGAACAGGTGCGCGACGGGCAGATCGAGGTCGGCTTCGTGCACAAGGGCCTCGAGGACCTGCTTGCGAAGCTCGACACGCTCTTCAACCGGCTCGTGATCGCGCTCGTCGTGACCGGCGGCCTGATCGGCTCGAGCCTGATCGGGATCTTCGCCAAGAGCGGTCCGCACATCCTCGGCCTGAACATCGTCGCGTTCTTCGGGTTCCTGCTCTCGGCGATCCTCGGTGCGTGGCTCCTGTGGGGCGTCGTCCGTTCCGGACGGCTCTGAGGATCCTTCGGCGCACAATCGTGCAAATGGACGACTAGTCCCGCCGTTCGGCGCGGGCTACCGTCGTTCGCATGACCGCTGCGCTGCTGCTTGCAGAGTCCGACGGGTTCCTCGAACGCCATCTGCCCGAAGACGGCTTCGAGCTCGCGCCGCCGCACGGTCGCTTCGACCTGGTGCTCGCCGGCGACGTGGACGACGTCGAACGCTTCGCATCGCGCGTTCCGGTCATCGTGCTCGGCCCGGCCGAAGCCGACGCGGTCGATCGCGTGCATGCGTTTCGCCGCGGCTGCGACGACTACGTGCCCCGGCCGTTCGACTACCAGGAGCTCGTCGAGCGAATGCGCGCGGTGTTGCGGCGCGTTCGGCCCCGCGTCGCGGACGTCGTCGAGGCGGGGCCGGTTCGCATCGACAGGCGCACACGTGAGGTGCGCGTCGCCGGCGTTCGCGTCCAGCTCGCGCAGAAGGAGTACGAGCTCCTGCTGCGTCTCGCCCGCGAGCCGGAGCGCGTCTTCACCAAGGCCGAGCTTCTGAGCGACGTGTGGGAGTACCGCGCGGCGGCGCGCACGCGCACGCTCGACTCGCACGCGTCCCGCCTCCGCCGCAAGCTGCGCGTGGCCGGCGCGCCGGTCGCGCTCGTGGAGAACGTCTGGGGCGTCGGCTATCGCCTGCTCGGGGAGCTGCCGGAGGAGTAGCTACGCTCGCATACGTGGGCACGCAGGCAGGCGAGCGGGAAGGCGTGCGCGTCCTCGGCGCGCTTGCGGCGCTCTGCCTCGCGACCTTCGCGTACGTCACGACCGAGAGCATCCCGGTCGGCCTGCTGCCGCAGCTCTCGCACAGCCTGCACCACTCGCGGTCTGCAACCGGCTACCTCGTCACCGGCTACGCGGCTGTCGTGGTCGTCGGTTCGGTGCCGCTCGCGCTCGTGACGCGCCGCTACTCGCGACGGCTCCTCCTGCTCGCATCGCTTGCGGTGTTCGTCGTCGGCGCCGCCGCCGGTGCCGCCGCGCAGAGCTACACCGTCCTGCTCGCGACGCGAATGGCGATCGCCGTCTCGCACTGCGTGTTCTGGGCGGTGATCGCGGCGACGGGAGCCGCGCTGGTCCCGCCCGAGCGGCGGGGCCGGGCGCTCGGAATCGTCTTCGCCGGCGCGTCGCTCGCATCGGTTGTCGGCGTGCCCGGCGTGACCTGGCTCGGGCAGCAGACGAGCTGGCGGGTCTCGACGCTTGCAGCCAGCGGTCTCGGGCTCGTGGCGCTGGCGGCGATCTACGCGCTCGTCCCGGCCGTCCCCGCCGAGTCCGAGCGGGACGCGACCGCCCGGCACGCGAGCCGCGTCCGGTACGCCTTCACGATCAGCGCGCTCGGGTTCGCGATCGTCGGCGCGTTCGCCCTTCTCACCTACATCACCGTCTTCCTGAGCACGCTCGGCGGACTGCCGAACAGCGCGATCAGCCCGGTGCTGCTCGGCTCGGGTGCGACCGGGGCGATCGGTGTGTACGCCGCGTCCCACTTCACGACCGAGCACGCTCGCGCGACGATGGCTGCGGGTGTCGCGGGGCTCGCCGTCGTCCTGCTCGCGCTGGCCGCTTTCGCCCGGCACGGGGTCGCCGACGTCGTGCTCTTCTGCTGCTTCGGCTTCGCGCTCTCGACCCTCGCAGTCGGCGTCCAGGCACGGGTGCTCGACACCGCGCCGGGGAACATCAACGTCGCGTCCGCGGGGAACTCGGCGATGTTCAACGTCGGCATCGGCGGCGGTGCGCTTCTCGGCGGGCTGCTGCTGGAGGGGCCCGGCGTGCGCTCGATCGCTCTCGTCGGCGGTCTCGTCTCGAGCGCGGCGCTCGCAGCCCTGCTCGCCGAGCGGTGGCTCGTCGACTAGGTTCGCACTGTGGACCAGCACGAAAAGGCAGCCGCGTTCCGGCAGATGCACCGCGAGCCACCGCTGCTCGTCCTGCCGAACGCGTGGGACGTCGCCAGCGCGAAGGCGCTTGCGGCGCTGAACGGCTGTCGCGCGCTCGCGACGACGAGCGCCGCCGTCGCCCGCTCGCTCGGCTGGGAGGACGGCGAGCAGGCGCCGGTCGCCGAGATGATCGAATCGGCGCGGCGCATCGCCGCCGCAGTGGACGTGCCGGTGACCGCCGACCTCGAGCGCGGCTACGGCGATCCGGTCGGGACGGCGCGCGCCGCCTGGGAGGCCGGCCTCGTCGGCATCAACTTCGAGGACTCGACGCGCGCGGGGCTCGTCGTGCTCGACGAGCAGGTCGAGGCGATCCGCGCGATCCGTGCAGAGGTGCCCGAGCTCGTGATCAACGCGCGCGTCGACGTCTTCCTCGGCATCGGCCGGGGCGACATCGCCGAAGCGGCGGAACGAGGCAATGCCTACCTCGATGCCGGCGCGGACTGCGTCTACCCGATCATGGCCCCGCCGGACTCGATCCCCGCGCTCGTCCATCGCCTCGACGGTCCGATCAACGTGCTCGCGCACAAGGGCACGCCGCCGCCGGCGGAGCTCGAGGAGCTCGGCGTCGCCCGGATGACGTGGGGGAGCGGTCTCGCGTCGCTCGCGTACGCCGAAGCGGCACGCGTCGCCGCAGCCGCGCTCGACACGCGCTAGCGGCGGTGAATGACGCGCGCGCTGCGGCCGCGCGTGAAGTACGCGAACGCCCAGCGCAGCAGCACGATCAGCCGGTTCTGGAAGCCGACGAGGTAGACGACGTGGATGCCGAGCCAGAGCGCCCACGCAACGAACCCGCTGAACGGCACGCCCTTCACCTCGCCGACTGCGCGCGCCCGGCCGATCGTCGCCAGGTTGCCCTTGTCGCGATAGTGGAACGGCGTGCGCGTTCCGTCCCGGATCGAGCGTGCGACATGACGGCCCTGCTGCATCGCGACGGGCGCGAGGCCGGGCAGCGTCAGGTCGCCGACGACGGCCATATCGCCGAACGCGAACACCTCGGGGTGCCCGGGCAGCGTCAGGTCCGGCTGGACGTGGATGCGGCCGGCGCGGTCGGTCTCGCCGAGCAGTGCGGCCAGCGGTGAGGCGGCGACGCCCGCCGCCCAGATCTTCGTGTGCGCCGCGATTCGCTCGCCGGAGTCGAGGTCGATGCCGTCCGCGTCGATGCCGACGACCGTCTGACCGGTGAGCGGCGTGACGCCGAGCGAGCGCAGCTGCCGCTCGGCGCTTGCCGAAAGACGCGGCGGGAACGCGGCGAGCACGCGCTCGCCGGCCTCGACGAGCAGCACCTTTGCCTGGCGGGTGTCCGCGGTTCGGTACTCGCGGGGCAGGACGTCGCGCGCCAGCTCGGCGATCTGCCCCGCCATCTCGACACCGGTCGGGCCGGCGCCGATGACGACGAACGTCAACCAGGCTGCGCGCGCCTCCGCGTCGTTCTCCAGCTCGGCGGACTCGAACGCGAGCAGGATGCGGTCACGCAGGTCGAGCGCGCCGTCGAGCGTCTTCAGCTCGGGCGCGTGCTCGGCCCAGTCGTCGTGGCCGAAGTACGAGTAGCGCGAGCCGCCGGCGACCCCGAGTACGTCGTAGCCGAGCTGCAGCTCGCCGCCGGTCGGCAGGTCGCGTACGGTGACCGTCCGCGCCTCGAGATCGAACGCAGTTGCCTCGCCGAGGACGACGTGCGTGTTGCGCTGCCGCCGCAGCGTCGTGCGCAGCGGGATCGCGACCTCGACCGACGACAGCGAGCCGGTCGCGACCTGGTAGGCGAGCGGCTGGAAGAGGAAGAAGTTCTGCCGGTCGACCAGCGTCAGCTCGACGTCGGCCCGGCGAAGACCGCGGGCTGCGAGCAGCCCGCCGAATCCCCCACCGACGATGACGACGCGCTGCGGCACTACTCCAGGATTGCACCCTCCAGCTGCAAGAGCGCGCGCTTCACCTCCAGCCCACCTGCGTAGCCCGTCAGCGCGCCGCTCGCACCGACGATCCGGTGGCACGGCAGGACGATCGGGATCGGATTGCGGTTCATCACCGTGCCGACCGCGCGGGCTGCCCCGGGACGGCCGGCCTTCGCCGCGAGCGCCCCGTAGGTCTCGGTCCGCCCGTAGGGCACGAGCGCGAGCTCGCGCAGCACGTCGGCGTGGAACGGCGCGACGCGGAGGTCGATCGGAAGGTCGAACGAGCGCCGCTTGCCCTCGAAGTACTCGTCGAGCTCGCGGCGGACGTCGTCGAGCGGCGAGCGCAGGACACGCACGCCGAACTGCCGCGCGAGGGCGTCCTCCCAGCCGTCGGCGAAGTACGAGATGCGGCAGAGCCCGTGTTCGGTCGCGGCGACGCGAAGCTCACCGACCGGCGAGTCGACGAGGTCGTAGCGCACGTCGACGACGCCGGCGCCGATGGCGGCGGCGCGGAAGCGGGCGTCGAGGTCAGGCGTGACGTTCATGGGTCCTCCTCAGTCTTCGGACACCGGACGAGGCCGCGGCGCGCGCGGCTTCCTCGGACGAGCCAAGGGCGTCGGCGATCTGGGCGTAGGGGAGGTCGTAGCCGTAGTGCAGCACGACGGCGGCGCGCTCGGTCGGCGGAAGCTCCGTGGTGAAGTGCTCGAGCTCGCGGAACGCGTCGCGCCGGAGCTCGGCCACCGGCTCGCCGTCGAGGAGGGGCTGCGGCCTGGCGCGCAGCTCGTCCATCGCCACGTTGGTTGCGATCCGGAAGACCCAGGCGCGCAGGTGCTTGCCGTGCTCGAGTCGGTCGTACGCGCGGAGCGCGCGCAGGAAGGTTTCCTGCCACGCGTCCTCGGCCCGCTGGCCGAGCAGCCGGCGCAGGTACCCGAGCACCTCGTCGCGGTGCGCCAGGTAGAAACGCTCGAACGGCGGGATCGGCTCCGTTGTCATCGTCCCCATCATCCGTATAACGAGAGGAGTCGCGAAGACGTGAGATGCGCTGTGGTCGGGCACGTCGAGTGGGTCGAGTTCGCGCGGGTCCCGGAGATGCCGGACGCCGGCGCGATCGTGCACGCGAGCGACGTCTGGGAGGAGCCTGCCGGGGGCGGCGCCGTCGTCGCGCGCCAGCTCGCGCGGCTCGCCGGCCGTTGCGAGTTCTTCACGGCGCTCGGCGAGGACGAGCTCGGCCGCGAGTCCGAGCGCCGGCTCGCTGCGCTCGGCATCGACGTGCACGTCCGCTGGACCGGGATGACCCGGCGCGCGTGGACCCATGTGGATGCCCGCGGCGAGCGCACGATCACCGTGCTCGGGGACAAGCTCCTGCCCGACGCGCCGCTGCCGCTCCACGGCTACGACCTCGCGTTTTTCGTCTCCGGGACCGCGGCCGCGCTGCGGGACGCGCGCTCCGCCCGTTTCCTGGCGGCGACCGTGCGCGAGCTGCCGACCCTCCAGGCCGCCGGTGTGCCGCTCGACCTGCTGGTCGCGAGCGCGAACGACGCCGGCGAGCGCTACGACGGCTCGCTCGAGGTGGCGACGGTCGTGGTCACCGACGGCGAGCGCGGCGGGACCGCGAACGGGCAGCGGTACGACGCCGTCCCGCCGGAACGCATCGTCGACACGTACGGCGCCGGCGACTCCTTCGGTGCGGCGGTCGCGTTCGCGCTCGCGCGCGGGGACGAGCTGTCCGACGCGCTCGCACTCGGCGCACGCGCCGGAAGTGCCGTGATCGGGGGACGCGGCCCCTACGAGGGTCAGCTAGCTTCGACTGCGTGACTGCGCGCGTCTCGTGGATCTCGTACACCCCGGTCAAGGCGACGGCGCTCCACCTGGCGGACGAGATCGACCTGCTCGAATCCGGGCTGCGCGGTGACCGGCGGTTCTACATGGTCACCGAGTCGGGCCGGCTCGTGAGCAACAAGCAGTACGGCCTCCTTCAGCTCGTGCGCGCGGACTACGACGAGCGCGACGACACGCTGACGATGCAGTTCGACGACGGCCACGTCGTCTCCGGCCCGGTCGAGCGCGGGGAAGAGGTGCAGACGCGGTTCCATTCGGCGCCGCGGGCGGCCCGGCTCGTGCTCGGGCCGTGGGCCGAGGCGATCTCGTTCCTCATGGGCGAGCCGGTCCGCCTCGTCGAGCCGGCCCAGACGGCACCCGACCGCGGCCGGAACGGCGTGGCGACGCTCCTTGCGGTCGGCTCGCTCGAGGCGCTGGCGCGGGAGCTCGACGTCGACACGGTCGACCACCGCCGTTTCCGGATGAACTTCGGGATCGAGGGCGTGGAGCCGCATGCCGAGGACGCGTGGCGCGGCCGCCGCGTGCGAATCGGCGAGGCGGTCGTGATCCCGCAGGGAAACGTCGGCCGCTGCGTGATCACCACCCAGAACCCCGACACGGGGCGGACCGACCTCGACACGTTGAAGGCGCTCGCTGCCTACCGGGGCGAGGTCGAGGCGACCGAGCCGCTGCCCTTCGGCGTCTACGCCGCCGTCGCCGAGCCGGGCCGGGTCCGGGTCGGCGACCCGGTCGAGCTCGTCTAGCACCTCCGCGAGCGCCCTTTCCGGCCCTGTCTTCCAGGCGAAGCGCACTTCGCGGTGTCTGCCACCGGCCGTGGCCAAAAGTCCCCCTTCCGGGGTTTACAGGTGGGACGCAGTGGGATAAAGTGGGTCGCAGTGGACCATGCTGCTCGGTGAACACGACCACTCCCTGGATGACAAGAACCGCCTCACACTCCCGTCGAAGCTCCGCGGAGCCTTCGAGGAAGGCGTGGTCGTGACGCGCGGCCTCGACGGCTGCCTGTACGCGTATCCGCGCGCCGCGTGGGAGGGGATGGCCGAGCGGATCAACGCCCTCGACCCACTCGCGACCGA
This sequence comes from Gaiellaceae bacterium, assembly GCA_035651895.1. Classification (GTDB taxonomy): domain Bacteria; phylum Actinomycetota; class Thermoleophilia; order Gaiellales; family Gaiellaceae; genus PALSA-600. The sequence goes on along the minus strand of DASREW010000016.1, from coordinate 93,036 downwards.
CTCGCGGCGGATGCGCCGGCACTTCTTCTCCGGCGCCGCGCACGGCGAGCTCGACAAGCAGGGCCGCATGGTCATCCCGACGTCGCTGCTCGAGAGCGCCGGGATCACACGCGAGGTGACGGTGGCCGGTGTGTACGACCACCTGGAGATCTGGGACCGGACGAAGTGGCGCGAACAGCTGCACGAGGTGGAAGGGAGCGCGGAAGATGTTGCCGAGCGTCTTGCCAACTGATCAGGAACACGTCCCCGTTCTCGCCGAGGAGGTCGTCTCGACCCTCGACCCGCGGCCGGGGGAGACGATCGTCGACGGTACGTTCGGCGCCGGCGGCCACGCGACGCTGCTCGCGTCGCGCCTCCGCGGCGACGGCAAGCTGATCGCGATCGACCGCGATCCGACGGTCGCACCGTTCTTCGAGCGCTTCCGGCGCGAGACCGGGATCAAGGCCCGCCTGCACCACGGCGAGTTCTCGTCGGTCCTCCGCCAGCTCGCCGAGAACGGCGTGCGCGCCGACATCGTGCTGCTCGATCTCGGCGTCTCGTCGATGCAGATCGACCGTCCCGACCGCGGCTTCTCCTACGTGGTCGACGCGCCGCTCGACATGCGCATGGATCCGAGCGCGGAGTACTCGGCCAGCGAGCTCGTCAACGAGTCGAGCGAGCAGGACCTCGCGGACATCTTCCGCCGCTACGGCGAGGAGCGGTACGCGCGGCAGATCGCCCGCGCGATCGTCAAGCGGCGCGGCACCGAGCCGTTCGAGCGGACCGGCGACCTCGTCGAGGTCGTGAAGGCCGCGATCCCGGCCCCGGCGAGGTTCGGCGAGGGGCATCCGGCGAAGCGCGTCTTCCAGGCGCTGCGCATCGAGGTGAACGACGAGCTCGGCGCGGTCGAGCGCGCGCTGCCGGCAGCGCTCGAGATGCTGCGCCCCGGCGGCCGTCTCGGCGTCATCTCGTTCCATTCGCTCGAGGACCGGATCGTGAAGCAGTTCCTGCGCCGCGAGGAGCAGGGCTGCACCTGCCCGCCGGACTTCCCCGTGTGCGTCTGCGGCTCGACGCCGGCGATGCGGGCGACGCCGCGCAAAGCGATCCGCCCGAGCGCCGCCGAGATCGACCGCAATCCGCGCGCCCAGTCTGCGCGCCTCCGTGTCGGAACGAAGGTCTGAAAGGGGTCTCGATGGCAAGCCTCTCGCACGCCCAGTCGACTGCCACCGGCGTTCCCGTCTCCCGCCCGCGTCCACGGACGCGGCGGCGGGCGCGGGCCAGCGCTCGCGGCGGCGTCCTCTGGATCGTCGTCGGCGGGATTCTCCTCGCAGGTGTCGTATTCGTGAACGTGGCCGTGCTTCAGCTCAACCTGCGCCTCGACTCGGCGAACTCCAGCCGCTCGAAGCTGCTCGGTGAGAACGCGGCCCTGCAGACGCAGTACTCGCAGCTCCTGTCGTCGACGCGCGTCTCCGACGCGGCGACGAAGCAGTTCGGGCTTCGCTACGAGGACCCGTCGCAGTACGGATACGTCAACCTCGCGAAGAAGTGACGAGCGACAAGCAGGCCAACCGCCGCATCCGGCTGCTGCTCGCCTGCTTCGTCGTCGTCTTCGCAGCGGCGCTGGCTCGCGCCGCCTGGCTGCAGGTCGTGCATGCGGGGACGCTGAGCGAAGCCGCGCAGCGCATGCACCAGGAGACGACCACGACGCCCGCGGGGCGCGGGTCGATCCTCGATCGCGCCGGCGTCGAGCTCGCCGTCGGCGTGCAGACGACGACGATCTACGCCGATCCGCATCTCGTGACGCAGCCGCGCGCGCTCGCCGAGGCGGCGCACCGCCTGCTCGGCGTCGACCCGAATGTCCTCTATCCGGAGCTTCTGCAGAAGAAGACGCACTTCGTCTACGTCGCGCGCTTCGAGGACCCGAAGGTCGCCGACAAGTTCCTCGCCCTGCACTACCTCGGCGTGAACTCGTATCCCGAGGAGAAGCGCGCGTACCCGCAGAACTCCGTCGCCGCGCCGCTGATCGGCTACGCGGGCACCGACGACACCGGCCTCGGCGGGATCGAGCTCGAGTACAACAAGGAGCTCGCCGGCAAGGCAGGTCACCAGACGGTGATCACCGATCCGATGGGTCGCGCGCTCGACACGATCAGCGAGACGCCGGCCCGGCCCGGCACCGACGTCTTCACGACGATCGATCACAACATCCAGGCAGACGCCGAGCAAGTGCTGCGCGAGACGGTCGCGCAGTGGGGCGCAAAGGCGGCGACCGCGATCGTCATGGATCCGCGCACGGGGGCGATCCTCGCGATGGCGCAGGCCCCGGGCTACAACGACAACGACACGCCGACGACGTCGCAGGCGCTGCAACGCGAGCGCGCGGTCACCGACATGTTCGAGCCGGGCTCGGTCTTCAAGCTCGTGACGGTTGCCGGCGCGCTCACGGAGGGCATCGTCACGCCGCAGACGAAGTACACGCTGCCGCCGTGCATCCAGGTTGCGAACTACTGCATCCACGACGCGGAGAACCGCCCGACGGAAACGCTGAGCGTCGCGCAGATCCTCGCGCAGTCGTCGAACGTCGGCGCGATCACGATCGCGGAGCACCTGGGAGCGCCGCAGCTGGAGGACTGGATCGGCAAGTTCGGGTTCGGCAAGCCGACGGGCGTCGACTTCCCGGGCGAGGTCGGCGGCATCGTGCCCGCCTATCCCTCGCAGTGGTCCGGCTCGACGATCGGCAACGTGCCGATCGGGCAGGGCGTCGCGGTGACGTCGATGCAGATCGCCGCCGCCTACGGCGCGGTCGCGAACGGCGGCGTCTGGGTGCAGCCCCACCTCGTCGACCGGATCGGGGGCCATGTCGTCGCGCATCCGAAGAAGCGGCGCATCGTCTCGCCTGCGGTCGACGACGAGCTGAAGACGATGCTGACGGGCGTGGTCGACGAGCATGACGCGACCGGCACCGCCGCCGAGATCCCCGGCTACACCGTCGCCGGCAAGACGGGCACAGCGAGCATCCCCGGTCCGCACGGCTACAACACCGGGAAGTACGTCGCTTCCTTCGTGGGCTTCGTGCCGGTGAAGAAGCCGCAGCTGCTCGTGCTCGTCAGCGTCGACGAGCCGACGCGCGCCATCTACGGCGGCACGGTCGCCGCGCCGGCGTTCGCGTCGATCGCCAAGTTCGGCCTGCAGTACCTCGGGATCCCGCCGGATTCCCCGACCACCCATTGACTCCGTCCGGCGGGCATGCATCAAATGTCACGCATCACCTTGAACAGGAGGTCATGCGTTGGACATTCGGGACGAGACTGCGGCTGAACGGACGACCGACGAGGCCGATCTCGCGCAATTCGGCTATCGCCAGGAGCTTCGACGCTCCCTCGGCGTCTTCAGCTCGTTTGCCGTGGCCTTCAGCTACATCTCGCCGTCGACCGGCATCTTCACGCTCTTCGCGCTCGGCCTGACGACGATCGGCGGCGTGTTCATCTGGAGCTGGCCGATCGTCGCGGTCGGACAGCTCTGCATCGCGCTCGGCTTCGCCGAGCTCGCGAGCCACTACCCGGTCGCCGGCTCGGTCTTCCAGTGGACGAAGTACCTGGCCGGGAAGACGTACTCGTGGTTCGCCGGCTGGATCTACCTCTTCGCGGGGATCCTGACGGTGTGCGCGGTGTGCGTGACCTTGCCGCTCGCGCTCATTCCGGCCTTCAACAACATGGGCTGGAACCTCGCGAACAACCTGCACAACCAGAAGATCATGGCGATCATCACGCTCGTCGCGATCACGATCCTGAACATCTTCGGCGTGAAGCTCGTCGCGATCATCAACAACACGGGCGTGCTGTTCGAGATCCTCGGCATGGTCGTATTTGCGTTCGTGCTCGCGCTCTTCCACCACCATCAGTCGGGCGCGGTGATCTTCCACACCGGCGGGACGAGCCTCACCACTGGCACGTTCCTGGTGGCGATGTTCATGTCGCTGTTCGTGATCTACGGGTTCGACACGGCCGGCACGCTCGCGGAGGAGACGAGAGACCCGCGCCGCGAGGCGCCGAAGGCGATCATCGCGTCGATCGTCGGCGCGTTCATCATCGGCGGCATCTTCCTCTACGCGATGCTGCTCGCGATCCCGAATCTCGGTGCCGCGATCAAGGGCGGTTTCGGCCCTGCAAGCATCATCGACGCGAACTTCGGCAATGCGTTCTCGACGGTCTTCCTGCTCGTCGTGTCCGCAGCGATCTTCGTGTGCTGCCTGTCGATCATGACCTCGACGGTGCGGCTGTGCTTCGGGATGTCGCGCGACAACGCGCTGCCCGCCTCGAAGCAGCTCAGCTGGGTGCATCCGCAGCTGCACACGCCGATCGGCTCGTGCATCGCGGTCGGCCTGCTCGCGTTCATCCCGATGCTGCAGTACGCAGGCGCGGGGATCATCGCGATCGCAGCGACGGGGATGATCTACCTCGCGTACTTCATCGGGAACATCGCGCTCATGCGGGCGCGCCTCTCCGGCTGGCCGAAGAAGCCGGCGCCGTTCTCGCTCGGACGCTGGGGGATCCCGCTCAACGTGCTGGCGCTCGCGTGGGGCGGCGGCATGCTGATCAACTTCGCCTGGCCGCGCGCGGCCACCAACCCGCGGCCGAAGGAGCTCCCGGGCACGCTCGACTTCCACTGGGCGTGGCTGAACGGCCAGCCGGTGTTCTGGACGGCCGTGATCGTGATCGCCGGTGTGGGCGGGCTGTACTTCGCGCTCGTCCAGCGGACGAAACCCGCACACGTCGAGGCGCCGGAGGGCGAGCTGCCCCCGGCCGTCACGGCCCTCTGAATCGGACCGGCGGGGCGGCTTCGGCCGCCCCGCTAGGTTCTTAGGCCGATGGATCTGACCCAGCTCGGCGTCGAGATTCGGGATCTGGCCTACGACACGCGGGCCGTCACGCCCGGCTCGCTCTTCTTCTGCGCTCCCGGCGCCCACGTCGACCGGCACGACCTCGCCCCGGCCGCGATCGACGCGGGCGCCGTCGCGCTGGTGGTCGAGCGCCGGCTCGACCTCGACGTGCCTCAGCTCGTCGTCCCGAGCGTGCGCGCGGCGATGGGCCCGATCGCGGCGGAGTTCTTCGGACATCCTTCCGACGAGCTCGACGTCGTCGCGGTCACCGGCACGAATGGGAAGACGACGAGCGCGTTCCTGCTCCACGCGATCCTCGGCGCCGCCGACCGCCGCCCGGCGCTCCTCACGAACATCAGGCGCGTCGTCGGCGGCAAGGAGCAGCCGACCGGGCTCAACACGCCCGAGGCGATCGACCTGCAACGGCTCTTCCGGGCGATGCTCGACGCCGGCGACCGGTCGTGCGTGATGGAAGCGACGTCGATCGCGGGAGCAATGGGTCGGCTTGCCGGGACGCGCTTCCGCGTCCTCGTCTTCACGAACCTGACGCAGGACCACCTCGACTTCCACGGGACGATGGAGGAGTACTACGCCGCGAAGCGGGCGCTGTTCGACCAGGCGGAGGTCGCCGTCGTGAACGTCGGCGACGCGTGGGGGAGACGGCTCGCGGACGAGCTTCCGGATGCGGTGACGTTCACCGCCGACGACGAGCTCGGCGTCGATCTCAAGCTGCGCGCGCGCTTCAACCGTGCGAACGCCGCGGGCGCGATCGCCGCGGCCCGCGCGCTCCGCATCGCGGACGACGCGATCCGGGCGGGCGTCGAGTCCGTCCAGGGTGTGCCGGGCCGCTTCGAGACGGTCGAGGCCGGGCAGCCCTTCGCGGTGATCGTCGACTACGCGCACACACCCGACTCGCTCGAGAACGTCCTCCGCGCTGCGCGCGATCTCGACTCGGGCCGGCTGATCGTCGTCTTCGGCGCCGGTGGCGACCGCGACCGTGACAAGCGCCCGCTGATGGGTCGCGTGGCCCGCGACCTCGCAGACCGCGCGATCGTCACCACCGACAACCCGCGGTCCGAGGACCCGCGGGCGATCGCCGAGCAGGTCGCAGACGGGAAGCTGGAGATCGTCGTCGACCGCCGCGCCGCGATCGAGACGGCGCTCGCCGACGCACAGCCGGGCGACGTCGTCGTGATCGCGGGGAAGGGCGCCGACACCGAGATGGAGATCGCGGACGGCAACGTGCCGTTCGACGACCGCGTGGTCGCGCGCGAGGTGCTCAGCAAGTGATCGCTCTCGAGCTCGACGTGCTCGAACCGCTCGGCCGTGTGATCGCGCGGCCGTGGGCGGACGCGGTCACCGGCATGCAGGTCGACTCGCGCCGCATCGAGGAGGGCGATCTGTTCGTGGCGGTGGGCGGCGGCGCCGACTTCGTCGAGCACGCGCTCGCGCGGGGAGCTTCTGCGGCACTCGTCCCCGAGGACGGATTCGCAGCGCTGGCGGCGATCGCCGGCGAGGTTCGTTCACGCTCGACCGCGCGCGTCGTCGGCATCACCGGCTCGACCGGCAAGACGTCGACGAAGGACATCCTGTTCGCGCTCTGTGCACCGCACTTCCGCACGGTCGCGAACGAGGGCAACTACAACACCGAGGTCGGCGTGCCGCTGACGATCTGCCGGATCGAGCCCGACACGGAGATCGTGATCAGCGAGCTCGCGATGCGGGGGCCGGGCCAGATCGCGTGGCTCGCGTCGTTCGTGCGGCCCGAGATCGGCGTGATCACGAACATCGGCCCGGCGCACCTCGAGTTCCTCGGCTCGCTCGAGAACATCGCCGCTGCGAAGGCCGAGCTGATCGAGGCGCTGCCGCCCGGCGGCATTGCGATCGCCCCGCCCGAGCCGCTGCTCGAGCCGCACCTGCAGCGAACCGACATCGAGATCGAGCGTGTCGACCTCGACGAGCCGCTGCCGTTCACGACGGCGTACACGCAGCGGCACCAGCTCGTGAACACCCGCCTGGCCGTCGCCGCCGCCCGCCGCCTCGACGTGCCGCTCCCGGACGGCGAGCTCGATGTCGAGTTCTCGAAGCATCGCGAGGAAGAGCGTGAGCTGCCCGGCGGCGGCCTGCTCTTGAACGACTGTTACAACGCGAACCCGGTGTCGATGCGGGCTGCGCTCGAGCACCTGAGCGAGCGCGCCGCCGGCCGCCGGCGAGTCGCCGTGCTCGGCGACATGCGCGAGCTCGGCCCGGAAGGGCCGGCGTACCACGAGGAGATCGGCGAGCTCGTGCGCAGCCTGGGGATCGAGCAGGTGATCGCCGTCGGGGAGCTCGCGCGTTCCTACGGCGGGGAATGGGTGGCGACCGCGGGCGAGGCGGCCGAGCGGCTGCGGGCCGGGCTGCAGCCGGGCGACGTCGTCCTCGTCAAGGGCTCGCTCGCGGTGGGACTCGAGGTCGTCGCGGAGAACTTACCGGCGTAATGGCGAGAGTATTGGTTGCCGCGCTCGTTGCGATGATCATCGCGATCCTCAGCGGTCCGACGTTCATCGCGTTCATGCGCCGGAACGAGTTCGGCCAGCAGATCCGCGAGGAAGGCCCCGAGCGGCACCTCGAGAAGCAGGGCACCCCGACGATGGGCGGCCTGCTGATCCTGATCGCGGCGTCGATCGCGTTCCTGCCGCTGTCGGACTTCACGCTGCCTGCGCTGACCGTCCTCGGGACGGCGCTCGCGAGCGGTGCGATCGGCTTCATCGACGACTACACGAAGCTCCACCACCAGCGATCGCTTGGGCTGCGCGGCCGCTGGAAGATGGTGTTCCTCATCCTGATCACCGTCGCGGTCGGCTTCGCAGCGCATCATCAGCGGTTGAGCCACGCGGTGTTCGTGCCGATCGTCGACAGGTCGATTCCGCTCGGGCCGGCGTTCTACCTGCTCGTGTTCCTGATCATCGCCGGTGCGGTGAACGGCGTGAACCTGATCGACGGCGTCGACGGCCTCGCAGCGGGAACGAGCATCATCGCGCTCGCGACGTTCACCGCGATGGCGGTGACGATCTACATCCGCTCGTCGACGGCGACGCACGGCCGAGTGGAGAACCGGCTCGACGTCGCGTACATCGGCGCTGCGCTGATCGGCGCCGGCGTCGGCTTCCTTTGGTTCAACGCGCACCCGGCCGAGGTGTTCATGGGCGACACGGGCGCGTTCGCGCTCGGCGGCGCGATGGGGGCGATGGCGATCATGCTCCGCGTGCCGTTGCTGCTGCTTTTCGTCGGCGGCATCTTCGCGATCGCCGCGATCTCGGTCATCCTGCAGGTGCTCTCGTTCAAGTGGTTCGGGAGGCGCATCTTCCTGATGGCGCCGTTGCAGCACCACTTCGAGATGAAGGCCTGGTCGGAGACGAAGATCATGGTGCGCTTCTGGATCGTCACGGCGATCTTCTGCGCTGCCGGTTTCGCGCTCTTCTACAAGTACTACCTGCCGCACTTCTACGTCGCGCACTGACGTGAGGGTGCTCGTCTACGGGCTCGCACGGTCCGGGAACGCGGTGGGCGAGCGGCTCCGCGAGCGGGGCGACGACGTCGTCTTCGTCGACGCGACGCTCGGCAACGAAGGCGAGCTCGCGCTGCTCGACGGCGTCGAGCTTGTCGTCAAGAACCCGGGCGTTCCCGGCGAGCGGCCGCTCGTCGTCGAGGCGCGGAAGCGGGGGATCCCCGTGTGGTCGGAGATCGAGCTCGGCTGGTCGCTCCTGCCGGACACACGCTTCGTCGCCGTCACCGGCACGAACGGAAAGTCGACGACGGTCGAGCTGCTCGGCGAGATCTTCCGCGCCGCCGGGCGGAACGTCGTCGTCGCCGGGAACATCGGCCGGCCGCTCTCGGCGGTGCGCGAGGCGGAGTGGGTCGTCTGCGAGGTGTCGTCGTTCCAGCTCGAGGACGTCCATCGGTTCGCGTGCGACGTCGCCGTGCTGCTCAACCTCGAGCCCGACCACCTCGACCGGCACGGCACCTTCGAGGCGTACCGCGACGCGAAGCTACGCATCTTCGAGCGCGCGCGTGCGAAGGTCGTGCCGCGCGGGCTCGGGCTCGACGGCATCGAGTTCTCGGGCGACGACGAGCTGCCGGCCGAGCCGCTGATCCGCGGCGCGCACAACCGTGAGAACGCCGCCGCCGCGACAGCCGCCGCGCGTGCCGCCGGCATCGACGACGAGCAGATCGCAGCGGGTCTGCGCTCGTTTCCCGGCGTTCCGCACCGGCTCGAGCTCGTCGGCGAGCGCGACGGCGTGCGCTACGTCAACGACTCGAAGGCGACGAACGTCGCCGCCGCACTCCGTGGTCTCGCCGCGTACGCCGAAGAGCCCGTGCACCTGATCCTCGGCGGCTCGCCGAAGGGCGAGGACTTCGCGCCGCTCGCCGCCGCGATCGGCCCGAACGTGAAGAGCGTCCACCTGATCGGCGCAGAGGCCGAGCGCATCGGCGAGCTGATCGACGGCTTCCGCGACGAGACGCTCGAGCGAGCCGTCCTGCACGCCGAAGAGCTTGCGGAGCCGGGCGACGTCATCCTGCTCAGCCCCGCCTGCGCGAGCTACGACCAGTTCACGAACTTCGAGGAACGTGGCGAGGCGTTCCGCCGTCTGACACGCTCCGCCTGATGGCGTTGCAGTTCCCAACTCGGGCCGAGCGGCCCGGGCATCTTCCGCACACGGCCGGACTCAAGGAGAAGCTCTGGCCCGAGTTCGTGTACCACGACCCCGTCCTCGACCGCTTCCTCGGCCGCGTGATCGCCGACGACGCGGAGTTCCAGTTCTACGCGTGGGACGACGAGCGGAACGAGGTGGTCGGTGTGGGCATGGCGGCGCCCGCAGCCTGGGACGGAGACCCTGCGAGCCTGCCCGACGAAGGGATCGACGCCGTCGTCGAGGCGCGATGCGCCGAGAACCGTCCCGAGCCGACGGTGCTCTGCGCGCTGCAGATCCTGATCGCGCCCGAATACCGGGGACAGAACCTGAGCACGCGCATGATCCGGAGGATGAGCGAGATCGGTCGCGACCACGGCCTCGGCACGCTGATCGCTCCCGTCCGGCCGACGCTGAAGCACGTGTACCCGCTCGCGCCGATGGAGCGATACATCGGCTGGCGCCGCCCGGACGGCACGCACCTCGACCCCTGGTTGCGGACGCACGAGCGTCTGGGAGCCGAGATCGTGAAGGTCGCGCCACGGTCATCGACCATCCCGGGCTCGGTCGCCGACTGGGAGGAGTGGACGGAGATCGCCTTTCCCGAAACGGGCGCCTACGTCGTCCCCGGCGCGCTCGTGCCCGTCGAGATCGACCGCGAGCGCGACGAGGGAATCTACGTGGAGCCGAACGTCTGGATGGTGCATCCCGCGGGCTGAAGCGTCGGCCGGGCCCGGAGAGACGATCCTCCCGAGCCCGGCCTGCGCGCGGTGGGTCCAGTTCGGCCTAGCGGCGACTCGGAAAGACCCCGAGGTCGCAGATCGAGTACGTCATGTTGTTCGGCGCGAGACCGTTGAGGTCCGGCAGTGCGAAGGTCGTCGTGCCGTTGCCGCCGTAGGTCGTGCCGAGCAGCGAGAAGAGCGCCGTGTTCTGGTTGATCGGCAGCAGCTGCCCGTTCGCCGGGACGCCGTCGGCCGTGACTGCCGGTGACGCGGAGAGCATGATCTCGCCGAGCGTGCACGTCTCGCCGTTCGCGGCTGCGGCTGCGTTCGTGTTCGTGCCGAAGTGGCTCAGGAAGGCATCCGCGGTCGGATCGCCGCCGGAGCCGGCGGGCCCTTGCGGACCGGCGGGTCCCTGCGGACCGGCGGGTCCTTGCGGGCCTTGCGCGCCGGCGGCGCCCGCCGCACCCTGTGGCCCGGCGGGACCGGCAGGACCTGCGGGACCGGCCGGCCCGACCGGCCCGGCGGGACCGGTGACGTTCCAGGTGAGCACCGAGTCGTTGTGCGGACACGAGCTCCCGCTCGAAACGATGCGGATGGCGCCGTTCGGCTTCTCGCACGCTGTGATGACGCTCGTGGCCTGCTTGGTCAGCGCCGCGGTCGTCGCCGAGGCGCCGGCTGCGACGGCAACGAGCGCTGCCACGATCAAGAGCAGCTTCTTCATCTTCCCGATCCCTCCCATGGTCCCGTTTGTCTGAAGCTGAGGCGCCGCAGCAGTGACTCAGGTTCAACCGATGCCTTCAGGACGACGTGCGCGGGAGCGATCTTCCCTGCGGGCGGGGTGCGCGATGCAGACGAGAATAGGCAGGGATGGACGTCTCGGACGTAGAACGCGCGACCGGCGCGGCGATCGAGCTCGCGTCGGCGTTGGAGCTGTCCGTCGACGAGGCACGGATCCTCAGCAACTCCAACAAGCTCGGGTTGCGCCTGCTCCCGTGCGAGGTCTTCGCCCGGGTCGCGTTCAAGGGTGAAGAGGTCTTCGAGTCGGAGCTTGCGATCGCGCAGGGGCTTGCCCGAACACAAAGTCCCGTGGCGGCTCTCGACCCCCGGGTCGAACCGCGCGTGTATGACCGCGACGGGTTCGCGGTCACGTTCTGGCGGTACTACGAACCGGTCGCCGGCGAGCTGCCGGCGGAGGACTACGCGAGGGCGCTCGAGCGGCTCCACGACGGGATGGCGCAGCTCGGGGTGGAGGTGCCGCGCTTCACCGAGCGCGTCGCCGAAGCGCAACGTCTCGTAGTCAATCCTCAACTTAGTCCCAGGCTGCAAGCTGCAGACCGCGAGCTTCTCGACGTGACGCTGCGGAGCTGCGTCCGCGCGATCGACGAGCGCTCTTCGCCGGAGCAGCTGCTGCACGGGGAGCCCCATCCGGGCAACGTGCTCGAGACTTCTCAGGGGCCGCTGTTCGTCGATCTCGAGACCTGCTGCCGCGGGCCTGTCGAGTTCGATCTCGCTCACGTGCCCGAAGCGGTCAGCGCGAGCTACTCCGGAGCCGACGACGACCTGGTCTGCGAATGCCGTCGCCTCGTCCTCGCGATGGTCGCCGCGTGGCGCTGGGATTCCCGGGACCAGTTCCCGAACGGCGAACGAGCCGGGCGGGCGTTACTGGGCGCCCTGCATGCCGGCCCGCCGTGGCCGACGCTCGACGCGGTGATGAGCGCGGGGTGAGCTAGGGATGCAGCTCTGTGGTTGCCGTTTCGCCCGTCTCTTGGTCTTCGGCGACGACCGTCAGGAGCCGGGCAGTCTCCGGTACTCCCGTCGGGAACCACCAGTCGCCCCGGAACGGTCGGCTGCTTCCCCCGGCTGATCGGGTCTTCCATTGGTACGGCGTTCCGACATCGTCGGTCAACGACACTTCTACTCGCTCGAGCACTCGCTCGCCGCGCGACCTGGGAGGCGGCCCGTTACGGCCCGCGGCTGCCCAAGCATCAAGTTCCGCGCCGTGGGAGGCGTCTTCGGCAATCGGGTCCGCGAGGAGGCCTGCCAGGCGCACGACGGTTTCGGTCGGCCAGATCTCGACGCTCACCAGAGCAATGTCGACGCCCTCTCGCTGGAGTAGCGGAGTGATCGGACTGATCACGACCGGGCGACGCACCGCGCAGGATGATCGCACGCCGACGGGCGCCAGCGATACGTTGGTTCTAACGACGGAACAGGCACTGGCGATGTGCTTTCAGCTGAAGCAGCCTGCGACGGGCTAGCCGTGCAGGAGATTCACCTGATGCCAGGTGCTCCCACCGTCGGACGTTTCGAACAGTGCGGTGCTGGCGGGCCCGCGGCGGGCAACGACCCAGGCGACCCTTGCGCTCGAGGCGCTGACGCTCATCACCGAGCATGGCTCTGTGGGCAGGCCGCGCGCGATGACGGCCCGCCAATGTTGTCCCGCATCGGCTGTCACCTGCACGATCTGATGACGGCGACCTGCCACGACCCACCAGACACGGGTGTTCGCCACTGCTGTCGGCCACAGATCGGCGCTGGCATCGCCCTCCAGCGGGCAGGAGGCGATCGGACGGATCGACTGCAGCGACCAAACTCGCCCTCCGTCCTGTGAGCCGAAGAACGCGACGTTCCTCGTCGCCGCAGCTTCGCTTGGCGGCCGCGTTCCGAGCGTCGCCGACACGACGCCCGCGCTGCCGTCAAACGAAGGGAGATCGAATCGCGCACGCGAACTGTCGGCGAACCGAATCGTGACGCGTCCCCAGCGGCGCCCACCGTCATGGGTCGAGAACATGCCCCCGTCACCACACCGCGCCGTCCATCCGATGGCAGCCGACACGAAGCGGATTGGCGCGAGACAGGGAAGCGCGGGTTGCAGAACCTGAGACGACGGTCCTGATGCAAGCCGTGCCCACGTCCGCCCTCCGTCGCGTGTCCCGAGTAGCTCTCCCTCCGGTGCGTTCGGGCTGACCGGCTCCATCCACCCATGCTGAAGACCGACGAAGCTGAGAAAGGTCGGGCCGCCGCCGCAACTGTGATAGCCCACCTTGCCGAATGACTGCCAGGAGCGGCCGCCGTCATTCGTCCGGTACAGGTACACGGCGACCTTGCCGCAGTTGTACGCGGCCACCCACCCGTGCTGCCGATCCAGGAATGTGACGTCGTCAATCGTGTTGATGCCGTCCGTGCGCAGCATCGGCGGGGTCACGTTTCGCCACTGACCAGCATCGTCCACGAACACGCCGATCGCTGTCTGCAGGGTCGTGCCGCGCGTGACTGTCCGATACGCGACCGAATACCCGAAGCCAGGTTCGATGAGCCGCGTCGGTCCAATACCCGTGCGCACCGAATCCGGCTGGTGCCCGGACGGCGATCCGCTTGGCGCGGCCGCAAGACTCCCGTCAGCCGACGCTCCCCCGATCGCGCCGAGCACCGCAACGCATGCAACGACGGATAGGCCCCTCATCGTTGGATGATGACACTCGCCTGGGCGAGCCTTCTGGAAATGAATCCCTGAGACGCCGGTAGGCTCGTCCGATGATGTTGGCGGACTCGCTCCACACCCTCGTTCACTGGCCAACCCATGGGGGCTACAACTTCATCAGCGGGCCGCTCGCTGACATCACGCTGATCACAGCGCTTGCGAGCACGCTCTACCTCTTCTTGCGGAGACACAACTGTCACGTCCGCGGCTGCTGGCGAATGGAGTGGCATCCGCATCCCGACAACGGCCACCCGGTCTGCCGAGCGCACCATCCCGACGGCTCGGGCATAACCCTCTAGCGACTGAGGCCAACGCTTCGCTTGCCCGAGCGAGCGTCCGTTACGCCCGAACGTCCGGACGCGATTCGTTCAGACGCTCGGTGCGAGCCGGTTCCACACGTTGGTGAGAATCTGCTCCGACTGCGGCCACAGCATCACCTGGCCGCCGAAGTTGAGCGCGCCGGCGCTGAAGACCTGCGCGCCGCTCCAGTGCTCGTAGTACGTCATCTCCGCCGTCTTGCCGGGGAAGAGGTTCGGGATGTTCGCGAGCACGATCGTCGACGACGGCGAGACGGCCGAGCGCGCGTCGATCTCGATGCCGTACGTGCCGAACTGCGCGCCGTTGCCGAGCCCTGTGCCGTCGAACACCCACGGCGCGGCGTCCGCGCCGACGACGGTGAAGGGTGCGTGACGCTGCCCGCGGTCGCTCGCGACGTACTCGACGCCGAGGAGCGCCGATTCCGGCCGGCCGAGGTTGCGCCACTCGTCGATCAGCGTCAGCCGCTCGTGCGCGCGGTCGACGCGACGGAAGAAGTTGTTCGCCGAGAGGAACATCAGGTTGCCGCCGAGATCGCGGTAGGCCTCGATCAGGTCGTACAGCCGCGTTGTGACGTACTCCGTGTGCCCAGGGAACACGATCAGGTCGTACGCGGCGCGCAGCGCCTGCGGCGACGCGAACAGCTCGATGTCCTCGTCGGCCCACGTGTCGACGACCTTGCCGGTCTGGTTCAGCCAGTGCTGGAACTGCAGGTCGTAGCTGCGGTAGCGATAGGGGACGCCGCGCTGCGGGTTCGGCCGTGTCAGGTCGGCCTCCTTCGTCTTCCAGCGCGCGTACCAGGTGTCGCCCCAGCCGTCGCCGTCGGCGTCGTAGAAGTTGTAGGCCGTCCACGTGCTCGTCGGCATGACGACGGCGACGCGTGAGCTCGGCGCAGACGGCCGGACGATGACCGGCGCGAAGCCGATCCGTCCGTCGTCGGCGGTGAGCTGCGCGAAGTACACGCCGCTTTGCCACGACGGGTCCGTGGCCAGCACGATCGGCGCCGGCGCGTTCGTGTGCGCGGTCCAGTCGACCTCGATCGGCGCGCCGACCGCGACGCCGTTGACCAGGTCGTTCGCGTACGTCGGCACCGATTCAGGCCCGCTGTGCAGCATCTGCACGGTCAGCTGCCGCGCGTCCGTGCGTACGACGAGGGTCAGCGGGTCACCCGGCGCGACGCTGCGCGCGGAGAACGCGGCATCGACGCCGAGCACGCGCACGACGGCGTCCCTGCTCTGCGCCGCCGCGCCGCTCGCCTGCGCGGTGACGCGCGCGATGTACGTGCGCGGCGCGAGGGTGGGGGCGGGCTCCCACTCGAGGACGTGCGTCCCGGCGGCGAGCATCGAGCTCTTCGTCCGCAGCGACGTCTCCGCGACGGTCGAGGGCTGCTCGGACGCCACGCCCTGCCCCGTCTCGAGGATGTTCAGCGAGACGTGCGCGCGCCGCGCGAGCGTGAACTCGATCCGCGCGACGTTCCGGCCCGGGACGAGGCTGACCGTCGTGAGCTGCGGGCCGTCTCCGGCGAACGGGGGCGCACCGCCGTTCCGCACGCGGAGCGCGCCGAGCAGCTGGCGCGACAGCGCCTGCGCCGGGCCGGTGTGCGCGAGCATCCACGCCCCGGCGGCGCCCGCCAGCCCGAGCACCCGCGCCCGCGTACCGCGCCACGATTCGAGTCCGAAGCTCATACCGACAACGCCCCCCGCGTCGGTGTAAGGGTTCCCTTACAAGGGTAGGTCACTCTACGGTACGGTACGAACGGTAGATGACGGAGCATTGCCCCACAGCTGATGAGATCGCCCGTCGCAGGCTGATCTTGCGCCGCTCGGCGTGGTCCGTAGTCGCCGCCCTGGCGATCGGCGCGCTCACCTGGAAGGCGATCACCGCCCCCGACGGCGTCGCCGATCCGACCGCGCCGGGCACGCACCTGGCCCACGGTGCGGTCGTGATCAACAGCGCGCTGCTGGTCTTCCGCGAAGGGCTCGAGGCCGTGCTCGTCCTCGCTGCGTTCACCGCGAGCTTCGTCGGGACGAACAAGGGCTTCCGCAAGCCGGTCTTCGGCGGCGCGTCGATCGCCCTCGTTGCCTCGGTCGCGACGTGGTTCCTCGCGATCGGGATCATCGGCGCGCTCGGCGGGCCCGGCCTCGACGTGCAGGCGGCCACCGGCCTCCTGGCGGTCGCGGTGCTGCTCGTCGTGATGAACTGGTTCTTCCACAAGATCTACTGGACGGGCTGGATCTCGGCGCACAACCGCCGCCGCCGCGCGCTGCTCGGCGGTGCCGGGAGCGCGACGCTCGGGTTGGCGATTCTCGGCTTCACGTCGGTCTACCGCGAGGGCTTCGAAGTCGTGCTCTTCCTGCAGAACCTGCGCATCCGGGCCGGCTCCGAAACCGTCCTGGAAGGCGTCGCGCTCGGCCTGGCGCTCACCCTGGCGGTGGGTGTGATCACCTTCGTGCTGCAGCACCGGCTGCCGTACAAGCGGATGCTCGTCGCGACCGGCGTCCTGCTCGGCTTCGTGCTGCTCGTGATGGTCGGCGAGTCGATCCAGGAGATGCAGCTCGCGGGCTGGCTGCCCGCGCACTCGATCGGCGTCTCGTTCCCGGGCTTCGTCGGTCTCTGGTTCGCAACCTTCCCGACCGTCGAGGGGCTCGTGGCCCAGGGGATTGCCGCGCTGCTCGTGATCGGTTCGTACTTCCTCGCGGAGCACGTGCGCGTGCGCCGCCCGCGCGCCCGGGGCGAGTCTGCGGCCGTGATGCTCGAAACCGCGCCTCAGCGGTAGGAAAAGCCCCCGTGCCCGGAGAAACGGGCACAGATGAGGCGCCGCGAGCTCGATTCCCGCCTGCTGATCATGGTCACCCTCGCGCTCGTCGCGTTCGGGATCGTCATGGTCTACAGCGCGACCTCCGCGCCGGCTGCGGTCGGCGGCGGTAACCCGAGCTACTACCTCGAGCGCCAGAGCGCGTACGCCGCGATCGGGATCGCGTTGATGATCATCGCGCAGCGGTGGGACTACCGGCGGCTGCGGAAGATCGCGCCGACGCTCGTCGTCATCTCGCTCGTCGCGCTCGCAGCCGTGCTCGTCGTCGGCCAGGCCGTGAACGGCGCGCGCCGCTGGGTGTCGCTGGGGCCGGCGGTGTTCCAGCCGTCCGAGTTCGCGAAGCTCGCGCTCTGCATCTGGGCGGCCGCCTACTTCGCGAAGCGGCGCGCCCCACGCGACCTGCGCGAGCTCTGGCGTCCGGTGGGCGCGCTCACGTGCGTGTTCGCCGTGCTGCTCATCCTCGAGCCCGATCTCGGGACGACGATCGCGCTCGCGGTCATGCTCGTCGGCGTCCTGCTCGTCTCCGGCACGCCGACGCGGGTCGTCGGCTCGGCCGTCGGCATCGCGTCGGTCGCCGGTCTGGCCGCGATCTGGATGAAGCCGTACAGCCGCTCGCGCTTCTTCGCCTTCCTGCATCCGTCCCGCGACGCCGCCGGCGCCGGCTACCAGATCCTGCAGGCGCGGATCAGCATCGGCTCCGGCCACATCTTCGGCGTCGGCATCGGCAACGGGATCGGGAAGATCTTCTACCTGCCGGAGGCCTCGACCGACATGATGCCCGCCAACATCGGCGAGGAGCTCGGGCTCGTCGGGCTCGGCGCCGTGATCCTCGCCTACGCGCTCTTCGCCTACGCAGGGCTGGACATCGCGCTCCGCTGCAAGGATCCGTTCGGGAAACGGCTCGCCGCGGGCCTCACCGTGCTCGTCTGCGGGCAGGCGGCGATCAACCTGCTGGCGGTGATGGGGCTCGCGCCGCTGACCGGGATTCCGCTGCCGTTCCTCTCCTACGGCGGCTCCAGCCTCGTTGCTCTCCTCGCCGGGGTGGGAATTCTCCTTAACATCGCGCAGCGTGGCGGTGCAGCGGCAGCTTCGGTGCCTGATCGCAGCCGGGGGGACGGCAGGACACGTGCTGCCCGCGCTCGCAGTCGCGGAGGAGCTGACCGCTCGCGGCGTGCACGTGACGTTCGCCGGGTCGCCGGATCGCGCCGAAGCGCGTCTGGTTCCTGAGGCGGGCTACGAGCTCGACACGTTCCGCATCACCGGGCTGCCGCGCCGGCCGTCGGTTGCGCTCGCGCGCTCGCTCCTGCTCGCCGGCTCCGCGCCGCGCGCCTGCCGTCGGATTCTCCGTGCGCGGCGGCCCGACGTCGTGCTCGGCGCGGGCGGCTTCGTCGCCGGGCCGATGGTGTTCGCGGCGTCGACGATGCGCATCCCGGCGGCGCTCACCGAAGCCGACGCGCACCTCGGGCTCGCGAACCGGCTCGCGGCGCCGTTCGCGAAGCGGCTGCTGCTCGCGTACCCGCTCGAGACGCGCTGGCGCGGGAAGGTGCGAGTCGTCGGGCGCCCCCTGCCGCGCGGCGCGAAGGCGGTGCCGCAGGACGAGGCGCGCCAGATCTTCGAGCTGCCGCCGGAAGGACCGGTGCTCGGCGTCTTCGGCGCGCTCGCCGGCGCTTCGGCGCTGAACGAGTTCGTGATCGAGACGTGGGCCGCAGGAGGCCCGTCGATCCTCCACCAGACGGGCCAGCGCGACTACGCGCGGATCCGGAACCGCGTCACGCGTCCCGGCTACCGCGTCATCGCCGAGACCGACCGGCTCGGCGCCGCGTTCTCCGCCTGCGACCTCGTGCTCTCGCGCGCGGGCTCGAGCGTCTGGGAGCTCGCGGCGACCGGCACGCCGGCGATTCTCGTCCCCTATCCGTTCGCGACGGGCGACCACCAGGCGGCGAACGCGCAGCACTTCGTGCGCGCGGGCGGCGCGATCATGGTGCGCGAGCTCGACCTCGACGACGTGCCGGAGCTCGTGCGCTCGCTGCTCGACGACAAGCCTCGGCTCGCGAAGATGCGCGAGGCGATGCTTCGCACCGCGCGGCCGGAAGCCGCGCAGTCCGTCGCGGAGGAGCTGATCGCGCTGGCTCGCCCATGAACGGGCGGAAGCTCTGGTTCGTCGGCATCGGCGGGTCGGGCCTTTCGGCGTACGCGCAACTCGCGCGGGCGTGGGGCGCGGAGGTGGGCGGCTGGGACCGCGTGCGCACGCCGTACCTCGAGCCGCTCGCGGACGTACGCGTGGAGATCTCGGACGAGCCGGTCGTCCCGGACGGCTGGGAGGCGGTGGTGTCGTCGGCGTATCCGTCGGTTCCTGGGCTTCGTCGCAGCGAGTTCCTGCGCGAGCTCGTCGCCGCGCGGCCGGCGATCGCGGTCAGCGGGTCGCACGGCAAGGGAACGACGGCCGCGCTGATCGCGTACGCGCTGCGCGAGACCGGGCGCGACCCGGCGTGGCTGATCGGCGCACCCGTCCCACAGCTCGGCTCGAACGCCGGCTTCGGCGACGGTCATCTCGTCGTCGAGGCGGACGAGTCGGATCGGACCGCGTTCGCGCTCCAGCCGGCGATCGCAGTCGTGACGAACATCGAGCTCGACCACCACTCGGAGTACGCCTCGGAGGCCGAGCTGCGTGACGCCTTCGAGCAGTGGCTGGCGTCGGTGCCGCAGGTCGTGCGCGACGCGCCTCCATACGACGGCGAGCTCGCGCTGCCGGGCGACTACAACCGGCGAAACGCGGGCGCGGCGCTCGCGGCACTCGAGCTCGTCGGCGTGTCGCGGAGCGAAGCGGCGCCGGCGCTCGCGCGTTTCACGGGGACCGGGCGCCGGTTCGAGGTGCACGAGTCGCGCCGCCGGACGGTGATCGACGACTACGGCCACCATCCGTCCGAAGTCGCGGCAGTGATCCAGGGCGCGCGGGAGCGCTTCCCGGGAGCCGCCGTTCGCGTGCTCTTCCAGCCGCATCTCTACTCGCGCACGCGTCATCTCGCGGCGGAGTTCGCGGACGCCCTCGCGGCAGCGGACGACGTCACCGTGACGGACATCTATCCCGCGCGCGAGCAGCCGGTCCCGGGAGTCACCGGCAAGTTGATCGTCGACGCGCTCTCGGACCGAGGGGTGCTCGCCGGGTGGACGCCGACAGTGGAGCAGGGTGCTGCCCGGCTCGACCGCCGCGGCCGTGCCGGCGACGTGCTGATCGTCCTCGGCGCCGGCGACGTCGACCGCGCCGTCGGCATGCTGGGCGCGTGATCCAGGAGAACGTCAGCCTCGCGCGGCACACGACGATCGGCACCGGCGGGCCGGCGCGCTGGTTCGCGACGCCCGAGTCGGTCGACAAGCTGGTCGAGGCGCTGCGGTGGGCGCGCGAGCGCGGGGTCGAGTCCGAAGCGATCGGGCTCGGCTCGAACCTGCTCGTGCACGACCAGGGAGTCGATGCGCTCGTGATCAAGCTCGCCGGAGAGCTCACCGCCGCCGCGGTCGAAGGCGAGCTGCTCGTCGCCGGTGGCGGTGCAGCCAACGCCGTGTGCCTCCATCGCGCACGCGCCGCCGGGCTCGGCGGCTTCGAGTTCGCGTCGGCGATCCCCGGCACGGTCGGGGGCGGCGTGCGGATGAACGCCGGCGCGTACGGCCGCGAGTGGCGCGACGTGCTCGTCGACGCGGTCGTGTGCTCGGCCGACGGCGCGCGAACGCTGTCGGCCGGCGAGCTCAACCTTTCCTATCGCCATTCCGGCCTCCAACCCGGCGACGTCGTCGCACAGGCGCGTTTCCGGCTCGAGCCGAGCTCCACCGAGGCGGTGAAGGCAAGGGCGGCCGAGCTCCTCGCACAGCGCAAGGCGTCCCAGCCGACGAACAAGCGCACCTTCGGCAGCGTCTTCAAGAACCCGAGCGCAGAGCTCGGCGCCGGCCGGGCGATCGAGGAGTGCGGGCTGAAGGGGCACCGCATCGGCGGCGCCGTGATCTCGCCGCGCCATGCGAACTTCATCGAGAACGCCGACTCCGCGACCTCGGCAGACTGTCTCGCCCTGATGGCCGAGGCGCGTCGCCGCGTGCACGAGCGCTTCGGCATCGAGCTCGAGCACGAGGTGCGGTTCCTCGGCCCGCTCGAGTTGCCGCCGCTGTAGGGGATAGGCACCACGCGGCGAAGTGGGGCGCGTGGCCGCTCGGCGGAGGACGAGTGCACGCACCGCGGTGCTCCCCGCGCGCCGCAGCTTGCCCGATTCGCGTCAGCTGATCCCGTCGCCCCGCTCGATTGCCCTCGGCTTGCTGCTGCTCGTGCTCGCAGTCGGCGCGTACTTCGGCGCGCGCGAGACCTCCGTCTTCGCGGTGCAGAAGGTCGACGTCCGCGGCGGCACGCCGGCCTTGCGCGCCGAGGTGAACGCGGCGCTCGCGGGCGAGGTGGGGTCGAGCCTGCTGACCGTGGACGAGCGCGCGATCGGCCGGCGGCTGTCCTCGCTCTCCGACGTTCGCAGCTTCACCTACGACCGGGCGTTCCCGCACACGCTGCGGATCGTCGTCCGGCCAGAGATTCCCGTGCTGATCGTCCGCCGCGTGCCCGGCTCCGACGCCTTCCTCGTCGCCGCGAGCGGCAAGGTGATCCGCCCGCTGCCGCACTCACGCCTCTCGAGCCTGCCGCGGCTGTGGGTCAAGGCGACGACGCCGATCACGGTGGGCGCGCAGCTGCCGCCCCGTCTGCTCCCGGCCGCGGCGACGCTT
The DNA here is from genome assembly GCA_035651895.1 of Gaiellaceae bacterium. Taxonomy (GTDB): domain Bacteria; phylum Actinomycetota; class Thermoleophilia; order Gaiellales; family Gaiellaceae; genus PALSA-600. The sequence continues at coordinate 71,426 of DASREW010000016.1, read as the reverse complement.
GCCGCGGCCCGCGGCACCTCGCTGCCCGGGGGGATCAGGACCGTCTCCGCCGGCTCGGCGGGCCTCGTCCTGACGCTCGGCGGCGGCCTCCAGCTCCGCCTCGGCGATGACGGCGACGTACGGCTCAAGTTGGCGATCGCCCGCCGGATCCTCGCCGTCACCAGCGCCGCGGCGAGCGGCGCGAGCTACCTCGACGTCAGCCTCCCGCAGCGTCCGGTGCTCGGAACCAACTCTCAAGTCGGAGGTTGAGCTTTAGGGTTAGGTGAGTCGAGCTTCAGAGTTTCCGCGTTGACAGGGCAGGAAACCGTCCGTACTCTGCCGAAGGAAGGAGGCGCTCGGCAGCCCCACTCTTCAGTTGAGGTCGAGCCATATCGATTGTGAGGACATTCCGATGAGGGATCGCTCCGGCAACTACCTGGCCGTGATCAAGGTCGTCGGCACCGGCGGCGGCGGGACGAACGCCGTGAACCGCATGGTCGACGCCGGCCTGACGGGTGTCGAGTTCGTCGCCGTGAACACGGACGCGCAGGCGCTCCTCATGTGCGACGCCGACGTGAAGATCCACATCGGCGCGAAGGCGACGCGCGGGCTCGGCGCCGGCGCCGATCCGAACGTCGGCCGCGAGGCCGCGCTCGAGTCGCGCGACGAGTTGAAGGAGGCGCTGAAGGGCGCCGACATGGTTTTCGTCACCGCGGGCGAGGGCGGCGGCACCGGCACGGGCGGTGCGCCGATCGTCGCGGAGATCGCGCGCGAGCTCGAGGCGCTGACGGTCGGCGTCGTCACGCGGCCGTTCTCGTTCGAGGGCCGCCGCCGCGCGCAGCAGGCGGAGGCCGGGATCGCCGATCTCGCCGACAAGGTCGACACGCTCATCGTGATCGAGAACGACCGCCTGCTTCAGGTTGTCGAGAAGAAGACGCCGCTCTCCGACGCGTTCAAGATGGCGGACGACATCCTCCGCCAGGGCGTGCAGGGGATCACCGACCTGATCACGGTGCCCGGCATCGTGAACCTCGACTTCGCCGACGTGCGCACGATCATGCGCGACGCCGGCTCGGCCCTGATGGGGATCGGCTCGGGGACCGGCGAGAACCGCTCCGCCGAGGCTGCCCGCACCGCTGTCAGCTCGCCGCTGCTCGAGTCGTCGATCGAAGGCGCGACCGGCATCCTGCTCAACATCAGCGGCCCCGCCGACCTCGGGCTCTTCGAGGTGAACGAGGCGGCCGAGGTCGTCACCGGCGCCGCCGACCAGAACGCGAACGTCATCTTCGGCGCGGTGATCGACGACCAGCTCAAGGACGAGGTTCGGGTCACAGTGATCGCGACCGGGTTCGGCGCCCAGCGGCGCCGGCGCGCCCGTGCCGCGGTCGGCGAATCGACCCCGCTCGGGAGCCGCGGCGGCCCGGAGTTCGACCCCGGCGACGCGCTCGAAGTGCCCGCCTTCCTGCGGGACGAGTAGCCGAAGGCTGCAAGCTGGTTCTACGAACCAGGTTGCCGGGTTTGAGGTTTGCGCCTAGGGGGACAAGACGGTTGCCCTCTCGGGACTGGAGTGCAGTCCCACACGACCCGGTCCGAAGCCCTGTCGACTCGTCGGCAGGGCTTCGCCCTATCTGGAGCCGGAGCTAGGCTCGTGCCGTGAGGCGGGTCGCCGGGGTCATCGTCGCAGCGGCATTGTTCGGCCTCGTCACCGCCTGGGTGAAGGATCCGGGCGGGAGCGGGCTCGGCAGCGCCTACGAGCTTCGCAGCTCGCTCGGGAACCTGAGCGCACCGTGGGTGCTGCTCGCGTTCTTCGCGGGTGCCCGCGCGCGGCGTCCGGTGGGCGGGGCCGTTCTCGGCTCGGCGGCGACCGCGGTCGCGCTCTTCGCCTTCTACGTCTTCGGCGCCGCCGCAGTCGACATCGGGCTCGCACGGGAGCTCGCCGCGAACCGCCTCTACTTCGAAGGCGGTGTGCTCTCCGGCCCGCTGGCCGGGGCGCTCGGCGCCTGGTGGGCTCGCGCGCGGAGCGTGCGCGCGTCGCTCGTCGCCGGGATCCTGCTCGCAGGCGAGCCGTTCGCGGCTGCCGCCTACGGCCTCCTCCGCGACGCCGTGAGCCGCGGCGTCTACGGGCTCGAGCTGGCGCTCGGCCTTGCGGCCTGCGGGATTCCGCTGATCCGCCGCGCGCTGACCCGGACGCCGGGTTAGCATCGCCCGCGGTGCAGACGCTCCGCCGGACGCCCCTCTTCGAGCAGCACGTCGCCCTCGGCGCGCGGCTCGTCCCCTTCGCCGGCTGGGAGATGCCGGTGCAGTACGAGGGCGTGATCCCGGAGCACAAGGCGGTGCGGACGGACGCGGGCGTCTTCGACGTCTCGCACATGGGCGAGATCGAAGTCGAAGGGCCGACCGCGCGCGACCTGCTGCAGTCGGCGCTGTCCAACGACGTCGACCGGCTCGAGCCGGGCCAGGCGCAGTACACGCTCGTCACCAACGAGACGGGCGGGATCCTCGACGACGTCATCGTCTACCGGCTCGACGAGCATCGCTATCTCGTCGTCGCGAACGCCTCCAACAAGGACACGGTCTACGGCTGGCTCAAGGAGCGCGAGCTGCGCGGCTCCGACGTGCGCGACGTCTCCGACGACTACGCGCTGCTCGCCGTGCAGGGACCGCACGCGCTCGCCAAGCTCGGGCTCGAGCCTGCGACGGCGTTCACCTGGTCGATGGGCGAGATCGACGGCGTCGAGGTGATGATCAACCGCACCGGCTACACGGGCGAAGAGGGCGTCGAGCTCGCGTGCATGAGCGAGGACGCGACGCGCCTGTGGGAGGCGGTGCTCGCGCGCGACATCACGCCGTGCGGGCTCGGTGCGCGGGACACGCTTCGGCTCGAGGTCTGCTTCCCGCTGCACGGCAACGACATCGGCCCCCAGTGGGACGCGATCTCTTCCGGCCTCGGCTGGGCCTGCGCGCTCGCCACCGAGTTCACCGGCGTCGAGCGGCTCCGCGAGATCAAGGCCGCAGGTCCCGAGCAGAAGCTCGTCCCGTTCGTGATGACCGAGAAGGCGATCCCGCGGCAGGGCATGGCGATCGAGGGCGGCGGCGAGGTGACCTCCGGGACGATGTCGCCGATGCTCGAAGTCGGGATCGGGATGGCGTACGTTCCCGCTGCGGCCGCAACGGCCGGAACGGAGATCGTGATCGACGTTCGCGGCAAGTCGCGCCGCGGTGTAGTGAAGAAGAAGCCCCTCTACAAGAAGGAGCACTCCTAGTGGCTGCGAGCGAGTCCTATCCCGACGACCTGCTGTACCACCCCGAGCACGACTGGGCGCGCATCGACGGCGACGAGGCGGTGCTCGGCGTCACGTGGTACGCGCAGGACGCGCTGGGAGAGCTCGTGCACTACGAGCCTCCGAGCGTCGGCGCGAGCGTGTCGAAGGACAACTCCTACGGCGAGGTGGAGTCGGTCAAGGCGGTGTCGGACCTGATCTCGCCGCTCTCGGGCGAGGTGCTCGAGGTGAACGAGAAGGTCGTCGACGCCCCCGAGACGGTCAACGAGGATCCCTACGGCGACGGCTGGCTGATCCGCATCCGGATGACGAATCCGAACGAGCGCGAGCGGCTGCTGTCGATCGGCGAATACCGCAAGCTCCTCGACGAAGGATGAGCTACCTCTCGCTCACCGACGCCGACCGCGACGCGATGCTCGCTGCGATCGGCGTCTCGTCCGTGGACGAGCTGTTCCGCGACATTCCCGCAGGCGTCCGCTACGCGCGCGAGCTCGACGTGCCGCCGGCGCTCACCGAGTCCGAGCTGCAGCGGCACATGGAGGAGCTCGCCGGCAAGAACGTGGTCGACGAGATCTGCTTTCTCGGCGCAGGCATCTACGACCACTACGTCCCCGCCGTCGTCGACGCAGTGCTCCAGCGCGGCGAGCTGCTGACCGCGTACACGCCGTACCAGCCCGAGATGAGCCAGGGCGTGCTGCAGGCGATCTTCGAGTACCAGACCGCGATCTGCGAGCTGACCGGGATGGACGTCTCGAACGCGTCGGGCTACGACGGGACGACGGTCGCTGCCGACGCCTGCTTCGTCGCCAAGCACGCGACCGGCCGCTCGAAGATCGTCGTCACCGAGGCGACCAACCCGCAGGTGCGCCAGGTCGTGAAGACCTATGCGCCCGGTTTCGGCCTCGAGGTCGTCGAGGTGAGCCACGAGGGCGGTGTGACGGACCCCGACCGCGTGCGCGAGGCGGCGCAGGACGCGGCGGCCGTGATCTTCCAGCACCCGAACTTCTTCGGCGTGCTCGAGAACGCACCCGAGCTTGCGGCTGCGGCGAACGAGGCGGAGGCGATGCCGATCGCGCACGTCGACCTCGTGTCGCTCGGCGTGCTCGAGGCGCCGGGCGTCTACGGCTGCGCGATGGCCATCGGCGAGGGCCAGTCCGCCGGGAACGCGATGAGCTACGGCGGCCCGCACTACGGGTTCCTCGCCGCCCGCTCCGACTACATCCGCCGGCTGCCCGGCCGGATCGTCGGCGAGACGGTGGACGCCGCGGGTGAACGCGGCTATGTGCTGACCCTGCAGACGCGCGAGCAGCACATCAGGCGCGAGAAGGCGACCTCGAACATCACCACCAACCAGACCCTGCTCGCCCTGGCAGGGCTGGTGCACCTGAGCCTGCTCGGCCCGCAGGGGCTTCGCGAGCTGGGGGAGACCTGCATGGCACTCGCCGAGCATGCGAAGCGTCGCCTGCAGGAGGCGGGGCTCGAGCTGCTGTTTCCAGAGCAGACAACGTTCAAGGAGTTTGCCGTCCGCACCGGACGGAACGCGCGTGAAGCGCTCCAGCGTGCGCGCGCGAAGGGCGTCTACGCCGGCTACCCGCTCGGACGCGACTACCCGGGGCTCGACGACGCGCTGCTCGTCGCGGTGACGGAGCAGCGAACGCTCACGGAGATCGAACGGCTCGCCGAGGCGCTGTCGTGAAGCTGATCTACGAGAAGTCGCAACCCGGCCGCCGCGGCCTCGGCGTGCCCCGGCCGGAAGGGCTCGAGCCGCCCGAGGTTCCCGCGCACCTCGCGCGCAAGACCCCGCCGCGCCTCCCCGAGCTTGCCGAGCCGGAGGTGCTCCGCCACTTCACGAAGCTCTCGACGCGCAACTTCGGAATCGACACGGGCTTCTATCCGCTCGGCAGCTGCACGATGAAATACAACCCGCGCATCAACGAGCGCGTCGTCGGCCTGCCCGGCTTCGCGCGCCTGCATCCGCTCGTCGAGGACGACGCGGCACAGGGAGCGCTCGAGCTCGAGTGGCACCTCCAGGAGATCCTGCGCGAGGTCACCGGGCTCGATGCGGTGTCGCTGCAACCCGCCGCCGGCAGCCAGGGTGAGCTGACGGGCCTGATGCTCTTCCATGCGTACTTCGCCGACAAGGGTGAGGACGAGCAGCGCACCAAGATCGTCATCCCCGACACCGCCCACGGCACGAACCCGGCGAGCGTCACGATGGCGGGCTACGAGCTCACGCCCGTCAAGACCGACGCGCGCGGGAACATCGACGTCGAGGACCTCCGCGGCAAGGTCGACGAGCACACCGCGGGGCTGATGCTGACGAACCCGTCGACGCTCGGGCTGTTCGACGAGAACATCGAGGCGATCCGCGACATCTTCCACGGCGCGGGTGCGCTCATGTACTACGACGGCGCGAATCTCAACGCGGTGTGCGGCATCTCGCGGCCGGGGGACATGGGCTTCGACGTCGTGCACATCAACCTGCACAAGACCTTCTCGCAGCCGCACGGCGGCGGCGGGCCCGGCGGCGGGCCGATCGCGGTCCGCGCGAGCCTCGCGCCGTTCCTGCCGGTGCCGGTCGTCGCGCGCGACGGCGCGACGTTCCGACTCGACTACGACCTGCCGAAGTCGATCGGCAAGGTGCGCGCGTTCAGCGGCCCGTTCGGCGTGTTCGTGCGTAGCTACGCATTCATGCGCAGCTACGGGCCGGCGCTCCGCGAGATGAGCGAGGTCGCGGTGCTGAACGCGAACTACCTGCTCGCGCGGCTGAAGGACGCGTACGACCTCCCGTTCGACCGGCTGTGCATGCACGAGTTCGTGCTCAGCGCCCGCACCCTCAAGCGCGAGCACGGCGTGAGCGCGCTCGACGTCGCGAAGCGGCTGATGGACTACGGCTTCCATCCACCGACGATCTACTTCCCGCTGATCGTCCCCGAGGCGCTGATGATCGAGCCGACCGAGTCGGAGGCGAGGGAGACGCTCGACGAGTTCATCGAGGCGATGCTCGCGATCGCGCGCGAGGCCGCCGAGGATCCGGAGGTCGTGCACAGCGCCCCGCACGCGCGACCGGTGCGCCGCCTCGACGAGGTGCGCGCCGCGAAGCAGCCGGTCGTACGCTTCGGTTTCGGCGATCACCCGGCGGAGCAGGGAGCCGGTGACCGGCAACTCGAAGCCCAGAAAGGCGCCTGACGACAATGGCCGAGAACCAGTACCACGAGCCGCCCGACGAGCTCTCCGAGGACGTTCGCACGTTCGCGCGCATGGCGCAGTCGCTGATCGAAGAGGCGGAGGCGATCAACTGGTACGAGCAGCGCATCTCGATCGAAAAGGACGATCAGGCGCGCGCGATCATGGAGAACGCGCAGCAGGAGGAGTTCAAGCACTTCGCGATGGACCTCGAGTTCCTGCTGCGCCGCAAGAAGAAGTGGCGCATCGCGTGCGAAGGCGTGCTCTTCCACGACGGCGACATCGTGGAGCTCGGCGAGAAAGCCGAGGAAGCCGAGGACGACGCCTAGTTCGTGCGGCGGCGGCCCTTGTCCGCCTGCGCCCGCGCATGTGGCCGCGCGGCGAGGGCGGCGAGCAGGGCGACCGAGACGAAGTTGCGGAACGTGGGCTCGGGCCAGCGCACCTGAGCCGAGCCGTGGAACCACGACGGGTCGACGAGGAAGACGACCCCGGCGATCACGACCTTCCCGGGCCAGCCGACCACGAGGAAGAGCGTCGCGAGCACGATCCCCCAGAAGCCGAGCTCCGGAAGCCCGACCGCGTGCGCGAAGTTCAGCACGTTCCACGCAAGCCAGAAGACGAGCGGGCCGACCAGCAGCATCGCCGCGAAGGCGAGGAGCGCGACGACGAGCCCGCCCGCGACGAGGGCGCCGATGCCGAGGATGCGGAAGAGCAGGTGAAGCGGCCGGCTCACCGGCCGAGTCTACGCTCCCGCCCAGGGCTTCTCGATCATCTCTGCCTCGCCGCCCTGGCCGAAGCCGATCGCGATCAGCTCGAGGCCGTCCGGCCCTGCTGCGAACGCACGCGCGGTCTCCGGCGGGACGCGGACGACGTCCCACTGCTTGAGATCGCGCACTTCGTCCTCGAGCTTGATGCGGCCGCCGCCGCTGATGACGACGTAGACCTCCTCCTGCGTCTTGTGCCGATGCCCGAACGGCGCCTCGATATCCGGAGCGACGCGCTGGTAGCTGAACCCGCCGCCCTGGAGGCCGAGTGCATTCCGGCCGAAGCGGGCTTCGAGATCGGGCGCGAGCCCGAACTTCTCCGACATGTTCTCGACGTCGTCCTTCAGGTTGAGATGCGTGTAGTCGGCCACGGCAACCCCTTTCGATCTGGCACGGTGCGCTCATGAAGACACGCAGACTTGGACAAGGGCTCGAAGTATCGGCGATCGGGCTCGGTTGCATGGGGATGTCGGAGTTCTACGGGACCTCCGACGAGGGCGAGGCGATCGCGACGATCCACCGCGCGCTCGACCTCGGGGTCACGTTCCTCGACACCGCCGACATGTACGGCCCGTTCACGAACGAGAAGCTCGTCGGCCGCGCCATCGCCGGCCGCCGCGACGAGGTGACCCTCGCCACGAAGTTCGGCAACGAGCGGCGCGAGGACGGCAGCTGGATCCGCATCAACGGCACGCCGGAGTACGTGCACCAGGCGTGCGACGCGAGCCTCCAGCGGCTCGGCGTCGACCACATCGACCTCTACTACCAGCACCGCGTCGACCTGGACACGCCGATCGAAGAGACCGTCGGCGCGATGAAGGAGCTCGTCGAGGCGGGCAAGGTGCGCCACCTCGGGCTCTCGGAAGCCGGCCCCGAAACGATCCGGCGCGCCGCGGCAATCCATCCGATCACGGCGCTCCAGTCCGAGTACTCGCTCTGGACCCGCGATCCGGAGGACGGGATCCTCGAGACGACGCGCGAGCTTGGGATCGGGTTCGTCGCCTACAGCCCGCTCGGGCGCGGCTTCCTGACCGGCGCGATCAAGGATCGCAACGACCTCGACGAGGGCGACAGCCGCCGCGGCCGCTTCCCGCGCTTCAACGACGACAACTTCGATCGCAACGTCGAGCTCGTGGCGAAGGTCGAGGAGCTCGCCGGCGAGAAGGGCGTCACCCCCGGCCAGCTCGCGCTCGCCTGGGGGCTCGCGCAGGGCGAGGACATCGTCCCGATCCCGGGGACGAAGCGCGTCGCACGGCTCGAGGAGAACGCCGCCGCTGCCGAGGTCGAGCTGACCGACGACGATCTGCGCCGCCTCGACGAGGCGTTCCCGCACGGCGTCGCCGCCGGCGACCGCTACGCCGACATGTCGACAGTGAACCGGTAACGAATCGCCCGCGAAACGGTCTGTAGAGACGTGAAGAACAGAATCGAGAAGTCAGAGGCCGAGTGGCGCGCCGAGCTCTCGCCCGAGCAGTACCACGTGCTGCGCGAAAAGGGCACCGAGCGGCCGTTCACCGGCGAGTACGACCACACCTTCGATGACGGCGTCTACCGCTGTGCGGGCTGCGGCGCCGAGCTCTTCCGCTCCGAGACGAAGTACGACTCCGGCTGCGGCTGGCCGGCGTTCTACGCGCCCGCGGGCGAGGACGCGGTCGACGAGGAGACCGACACGAGCTACGGAATGGTGCGCACCGAGGTGATGTGCGCCGCCTGCGGCGGCCACCTCGGGCACGTGTTCCCGGACGGCCCGCATCCGACCGGCGTCCGCTACTGCATCAATTCCGCAGCTCTGAAATTGGAGGAGGAGTAGGTGAACGAGAAGATCGCGACGTTCGGCGGCGGCTGCTTCTGGGGCGTCGAGGCGGCGTTCCGGCGGCTCGACGGCGTCACGAGCACGCGCGTCGGCTACGCCGGCGGCCACAAGGACGACCCGTCCTACAAAGAGGTCTGTTACACCGACACCGGACATGCCGAGGTCGTCGAGGTGACCTACGACGAGGACGTCGTCCCGTTCGAGGCGCTGCTCGCGACCTTCTGGGCCGAGCACGACCCGACCCAGCTGAACCGGCAAGGCCCTGACGTAGGCGAGCAGTACCGCTCGGTGATCTTCGTGCACGACGACGCGCAGCGCGCGGCCGCCGAGGCCTCACGCGATCGCGTCCAGGCGAAGCTCTCGAAGCCGGTCGTCACGCAGATCGAAGACGCGCCGACGTTCTGGGAGGCGGAGGACTACCACCAGCAGTACCTCGAGAAGCGCGGCCTCGCGAGCTGCACCGTTCGCCTGGCGTCGGTTTCGTAGTTAGCTGAAGCGGCAACCCGCACCTGCGATGGCGATCCATCCGCAGGTGCGGGTCTTCGTGCGGCCATACGGCAGCTCGGTCCCGCTCGGCTTCCTCGCATTCGCGGTCGGGATGTTCATGTACGCCGCGCTCGACGCGCCGTGGGTCAAGGCGACCGACGGCAAGACGATCGGGATCATGCTGATCGCCTTCGTTGCGCCGCTGCAGTCGGTCGCGACGGTGATCGCGTTCCTCGCCCGCGACACGGTGCCCGCGGTCGCGCTCGGGCTCTTCACCGGCTCGTGGCTGACGACCGGCGTGCTCACAGTCCTCGCGAAGCCCGGCCAGCTCGACGCGGCGCTCGGCTACTTCCTGATCGCGTTCACGATCGCGATCCTCGCGCTCGCTTCGGTGGCCTGGATGGGGCAGCCCCTGGTTGCGTTCATCCTGACGCTCTCGTCCGTGCGCGGCGTCCTTTCCGCGGTCTACGAGCTCGGGGGCGGCAAGGGCTGGAACGAAGCAGGCGGCTGGCTCGCGCTCGGCATCTTCTGCATCGCCATCTACACCGGCCTCGCGTTCCTGTTCGAGGACGCGCGGGGCGAGCCCCTCCTTCCGATCGGCCGGCGCGGCTCGTCGCGCGAGGCGATCGAAGGAGGCCTCGAAGCTCAGCTCAAAGACATCGCCGACGAACCGGGAGTGAGGAAACACCTATGACAGAGCATGTTGAACCGCCGGCACCGGATCCGGAGCCGCCGGCACCGACGCCTGATCCAACGCCGCTGCCGCCGGATCCGAATCCGCCGACGATCTAACTGTTCGGCCCGCCCGCCCGCGGGCCGTGCCCTCGTCCCCGCCGTCAGTACCGCGTCAGCAGCCGCAAGAACAGGCCGCCCGCGGGAAACGCCGCGAGCTTGCGCCGCAGTTCCTGCTGGGTCATATCGCCGCTCCTTTGCCGCACTTCGGGGGAACGGTTGCATCATGTCGCCGGGGAGGAGTGGGTTCGCCCCCCGATAGGTGGTTCACGGCGACGCTTGACTTGCGGCTTCGCGCTTGCGGCGCGAGGTAGCCGTCGAGCGCTTCGACGCGGAGAGCTCGACCTTGCGCAACCGCACCGATTTCGGCGTGACTTCGACGCACTCGTCCTCGCTGATGAACTCGAGGGCCTGCTCGAGCGAGAGCGGTCGAGGCGGGATCAGCCGCACGAGCTCGTCGGCAGACGCGGCGCGCATGTTCGTGAGCTTCTTGGGCTTCGACGCGTTCACGTCGAGATCCTCGGCGCGCGCGTTCTCGCCGACGACCATCCCTTCGTAGAGCTCCTCGCCCGGCGCGATGAACAGCGACCCGCGTTCCTGCAGGTTCTGGATCGCGAAGCCGGTCGCCTGCCCGCGCCGGTCGGCGACGAGGCTCCCGGTCGGGCGGGTGCGGAGCTCGCCGAACCAGGGCTCCCAGCGGTCGAAGACGTGGTGCATGATCCCCGCGCCGCGCGTCTCGGTCAGGAACTCGGTGCGGAAGCCGATCAGCCCGCGCGCGGGGACGGTGTACTCCATGCGCGCCCAGCCGGTGCCGTGGTTGACCATCTGCTGCATGCGTCCCTTGCGCAGCGCGAGGAGCTGGGTGACGACGCCGACGAACTCCTCGGGAACGTCGATCGCGACGCGTTCGACGGGCTCGTGCCGCTTTCCGTCGATCTCGCGGACGAGCACCTCCGGCTTACCGACCGTGAGCTCGAAGCCCTCGCGACGCATCAGCTCGACGAGCACCGCGAGCTGCAGCTCTCCGCGCCCCTGCACCTCCCAGGCTTCCGGACGCGACGTCGGCAGCACGCGCAGCGACACGTTGCCGACGAGCTCCTGGTCGAGCCGTTGCTTGACGAGGCTCGCGGTCAGCTTGTCGCCCTCGGTGCCGGCGAGCGGGCTCGTGTTGATCCCGATCGTCATGCTGAGACTCGGTTCGTCGACGGCCGTGACCGGCAGCGGGCGCGGGTCGTCCGGGTCGGCGATCGTCTCGCCGATCGTCACCTCGGGGAGGCCGGCGAGCGCGACGATCTCGCCCGGGCCGGCTTCGTCCGCGGGAACGCGGTCGAGCGCCTCGGTGACGTACAGCTCGACGACGCGGGCCGAGCCGATCTCACCGTCGGCGCGGCACCAGGCGATCTGCTGCCCCTTGCGGATCGTCCCATGGCGCACCCGGAGGAGCGCCAGACGGCCGACGTACGGTGAGGAGTCGAGGTTCGTCACGAGCGCCTGCAGCGGATGCTCGGGGTCGTAGGACGGAGGCGGGATCGTCGCGAGCAGGGTGTCGAACAGCGGCATCAGATTCGGCTCGAGCGCGTCGGGCTCGAGCCCCGCCTTGCCTTCACGGGCGATCGCGTAGACGATCGGAAACTCGATCTGGTCCGCGCTCGCATCGAGGTCGAGGAAGAGCTCGTAGACCTCGTCGACGACCTCCTTCGCGCGCGCGTCCGGGCGGTCGACCTTGTTGACGACAAGGACGACCGGCAGCCGTGCCTCGAGCGCCTTGCGCAGCACGAAGCGGGTCTGCGGCAGCGGGCCCTCCGAGGCGTCGACGAGCAGCAGCACGCCGTCCACCATCGTCAGCGCCCGCTCGACCTCGCCGCCGAAGTCGGCATGGCCCGGGGTGTCGACGATGTTGATCTTCACGTCGCCGAACTGGACGGCCGTGTTCTTGGCGAGGATCGTGATGCCCTTCTCGCGCTCGAGGTCCATCGAGTCCATGACGCGCTCCGCGACGTCCTGGTTCTCCCGGAACGAGCCGGACTGCCAGAGCATCGCGTCGACGAGCGTCGTCTTGCCGTGGTCGACGTGGGCGACGATGGCGACGTTCCGGATGTCCTTGCGGGCTGCGAGCGGCACGGCCCGGGAGGGTAGCTGGGCACCTGGGCTAAACCGTTCCGGCATTTGTGCCGAATAGGGCATGGTGCGGCGGTTCTCCCCGGCGATGGCGGCAGGGGCCCTGATTGCGGCGGCTCCGGCCGTCGTGCAGGTGCTCGTGGGCGATCGCACCGTCGCCTTCTACGGCGAGCTTCATTTCTACGCGGTCGGCTTCAGCGCGCTCGCGGCCGCGACGGCGGCGATCGGGCTGACGGTCGTCGGCGCCCGCCGGGGCGACACGCGCACGATGCTGATCGGCACGGCGTTCGCCGTGATGGCGAGCCTGCTCGCGCTCCACGGTTTCGCCACGCCCGGCGTCTGGTTCGGGAACAACGGCGTCGTCGAGATCACCGGCGGCGCGACGCTCCCGGTCGGCGCCCTGATCCTCGTCTGCTCGGTGCTGCCGCTGCCGAAGACCGTCGCCGACGTTCGCCCGTTGCTCGTGCTCGAGGCAGCGCTGCTCGTCACGGTGTTCGCGCTCGGCGGCATGGCTCTGCTGTGGCCGAGCCTGCTGCCGGCGGTGCCGGCGCCGTCGAGCCCCGCCGCCCTGACGCTGCTCGCGATCGGTCTCGCCGCCTTCGGGATCCTGATCGCCCGCGCTCTTCGCACCTATCTGCTCACGCGGCGCCCGGTCGACCTGTCCGTCGTCGTCGGGCTGGTGTGGCTCGCGACCGCGGTCGTCCCGGCGCTGACGATGGGCTGGAGCCAGCTCGGCTGGTGGATCGGCCACGAGGTCGAGCTCGACGGGATCCTGGTGGTCGGCGTTGCCGTCGCGATCGATCTCGCGCGCTCGGCGCAGTCGCGGCCGCTCTCGGGCGATCTCAGCCCGGCGGAGCTCGTCGCGGCCGAGGCCGAGTACCTCGGCTCTCACGTGCGCGCGCTCACCGTGACGCTCGCCGAGAAGGACGCGTACACCGAACGCCACACCCGTCGCGTCGCCCTCCGGGCGGTGCAGGTGGGTGAGGAGCTGGGTCTCTCCGCCCACCGGTTGCGGATCCTCGCGATCGGCGGGCTCGTCCACGACATCGGCAAGCTCTCGATCCCGGACGCCATCCTCCAGAAGCCCGGCCCGCTCGACGACGAGGAGTACGCGGTGGTGCAGCAGCACCCGGAGCGCGGTCACAAGCTCCTCGCTGAGCTCGGCGGGTTCCCCGATTCCGTGCGAGCCCTCGTGCGCGACCACCACGAGCGCCTCGACGGCACCGGCTATCCGCGCGGGCTCGTCGACGCGGAGCTGAATCTCGACACGCGGATCCTCGCCGTGTGCGACGTCTACGACGCGCTCATCTCGAAGCGCGTCTATCGCGCCGCCTGGTCACACGGCCAGGCGCTCGCGCATCTACGGGCCGAGGCTGGCATGGCGTTCGACGAGCGCGTCGTCGAAGCGCTCGCGCGCGTCGTTGCGCGCGACTCGACCGTCGAGCAGCAGCCCGCCGCGATCGGTCAGGTCGCGTTCGCCGCCAGCTGACCGCAGGCCGCTGCGATGTCACGGCCGCGCGTGAGCCGTACCGTCGACGGCAGCCGCGCCTCGTCCAGCACCGCCTTGAACTCGGCGATCGTCTCGCGCGCGGAGCCGTCGTACATCCCGGTCGGGTTGTACGGGATCAGGTTCACCTTGAAGACGCGGCGGTCGAGCAGGTCGGTGAGCTCGTGTGCGTGCTCGACGGAGTCGTTGACCCCGGCGAGCATCACGTACTCGACGAAGACCTTCCGGCCGCGCAGCTCGAAGTAGCGCCGGCACTCCGCGAGGACGTCCTCGAGCGGGTAGCGGTCGTTCACGGGCATGAGCTCGCTCCGCAAGGCATCCGCGGGCGCATGCAACGAGAGCGCGAGGCGGATCGGTTCCTCGACCTCGTCGACGAAGCGGCGCAGACCCGGAAGCCAGCCGACGGTCGAGATCGTCGTCCGGCGGTGCGTCACGCCGACGTCCGGCAGCCGGCGGGCCGCGGCGATCACGGCGTCGACGTTCAGCATCGGCTCGCCCATGCCCATGAAGACGACGTGGTCGATCGGCTCGACGCGCCGGAAGTGCAGCGCCTGGTCGAGGATCTCCCAGGCGGTCAGGTTGCGGCGGAACTGCATCTGCCCCGTCGCACAGAAGGTGCACGTGAGCGGGCAGCCGGACTGCGACGAGACGCACGCCGACCGGCGGCCGTCGCGGTAGCGCATCAGCACCGCCTCGACAGGGTGCCCTTCGGCGGTGTGGAAGAGCGCCTTGACCGTCCCGTCGGCCGAGCGCGCCTCGTGCACGAGCGTGAGCGTCGAGAACGGCGCCTCCTCGGCGAGCCGCGCCCGCAGCGCCACCGGCAGGTTCGTCATCGCGTCGTAGGACGACGCGCCGCGCGCGGCCCACTCCCAGACCTGCCGCACGCGGTAGGGCAGCTCCCCCGAAAGCGCTTCCTCGACCCGTTCAAGATCCATCGAAAGACACCGTAGCGCGACCCAAATCGGGGATCGCATTGCCACGCAAACCGTCCATCCTGAGCGTTGTGCATTCGATCTCGGTGGCGGCACCGGCGAACGAAGCCGTGCTGTACCGCATCGACGCGAGCGACACCGTCGTAGAGGTGGGGGGCGGCTGGGATGCGTTCGCGGAGCTCAACGGTGGAATCGGCGAGGTGGTCGGTCGCCCGCTCTGGCATTTCATCGCCGGGGATGATGTGCGCGCCGTCTGGCAGCTGCTGCTGCGCCACGTCCGTGCCGATGCCGAGCCACTCGTCTTCCTCTACCGCTGCGACGCCCCCGGCCTGCGCCGGCTGATGCAGATGGAGCTGCGGTCAGACTCGGACGACTCCGTGCAGTTCCGGTCACACGAGGTGCGTGCGCACGCAGCACCGACGGTCGGCGGCCGCTGGGACACGGGCAGCCGGCGCGAGACCGTGACGGTGTGCGGCTGGTGCGGCCGGGTGCGCACCGACGGCTGGGTCTCGCCGGACGACGCGATCGACCTGCTCGGGCTGACCCTGCCGCAGGCGCGGTCGCCACGCTTGACGCACGGGATCTGCGAGACGTGCGCGCGCGACCTGAACAACCTCGCGCACGAGTAGGCAAGTAATCTGCGCGCGGTGGTCGACCTCCGCTCGGACACGCAGACGAAGCCGTCGCAGGGCATGCGCGCCGCAATGGCGAATGCCGACGTCGGCGACGAGCAGGAGCGCGAGGATCCGACGGTGCTCGAGCTCGAGCGGCGCGCCGCCGCGCTGCTCGGTCAGGAGGAGGCGGTCTATCTCCCGACCGCGACGATGGGCAACCAGATCGCGATCGCCGTCCTCGGCGAGCCCGGAACGGAGCTGCTCGTCGAGGAGTGGGCGCACATCGTCAAGGCGGAGCTCGGCGGTGCGGCCTTCCACTCGCGCATGCAGACGCGCACGGTCGCGGGGCACCGCGGCCGCATCAGCGCCGAGCAGGTCCGACGCGTCGCGTGGAGCGACGGCAACTACTGGACGCCGCGCACGTCGCTGCTCGCGCTCGAGAACACGCATAACACCGCGGGCGGCGCGGTCTGGCCGCTCGACGAGCTGCGCGCAACCGTCGGTGCTGCGCGCGAGCTCGGGCTGAAGGCGCACCTCGACGGCGCGCGGTTGATGAACGCGGTCGTCGCTTCAGGCGTCTCCGCGGCGGAGATCGGCGGGCTGTTCGACACGGTCACGCTGTGTCTCTCGAAGGGGCTCGGCTGCCCCCTCGGCGCGCTGGTCGCCGGCTCGCACGAGCTGATGGAGCAGGCGCGGCTCGGCAAGCACCGCTTCGGCGGCGCGATGCGGCAGGCGGGCATCGTCGCCGCCGCCGGGCTCTACGCGCTCGAGCACAACGTCGAGCGCCTCGCCGACGACCACGCGCGCGCTCGCCGGCTCGCCGAAGGGTGGTCGGAAGCCGGGCTGCCCGTCGACCTCGAGCTCGTCGAGACGAACTTCGTCCAGATCCCGCTCGCCCCGCTCGGCCTCGACGAGGAAGACGCGCTCGCGCAGATCGCTGCGCGCGGCGTGCTGCTCTCACGCACGCGGCCGGGGATCCTGCGGGCCGTCACGCACCTCGATCTCACCGACGACGACATCGAGCAGGCTGTCGCAGCCGTGCCCGAGGCGCTCCGGCAGTACGCGAATGTCTGAGCAGCTCGACCGCATCCTGCAGCAGCGCCAGGCCGACCGGCTGCCGTCGGTCGCCGCGTCGGTCGTGCGCAGGGGCGAGGTCGCGTGGAAGAACGCCGTCGGCTTCGCGAACTACGACGGTGACGTCGAAGCGACGACCGATACGCAGTACCGCATCGGGTCGATCACGAAAACGTTCACCGCCACCTCGATCATGCAGCTCTACGCCGCCGGCGAGCTCGACCTCGACGACCGGCTCGAGCAGCACCTGCCCGGGATCGAGAACGGCTCGCCGACGATCAGGCGCATGCTCGCGCACCTGTCCGGCATCCAGCGCGAGGTGGGCGAGATGTTCGTCGACGGGACGACGCCGACCGAAGACGATCTCCTCGTGCAGTTCGCCCTCGACCCGGCGCAGGCGCACCACTACTCGAACCTCGCCTTCGGCCTGCTGGGCCGCGTCGTCTCGGCCAAGAGCGGCATGCCGTACCGCGAGTACGTCGACGAGGGCGTCTTCAAGCCGCTCGGCCTGTCGCGCACCACGTGGTATCCCGAGGCGCCGAAGGCGCAGGGCTACCTCGTCGACGAGTACGCGCGCACGGTCTGGCAGGAGCCCGAGACCGATCTCGGCGGCGTCGCCGCGATGGGACAGCTGTGGTCGACGGTCGAGGACCTCGCGCGCTGGGCGACGTTCCTCGCGCGCGGTGACGACGCCGTGCTGCCGGAGCCGGTCGTCGAGCAGATGTGGTTCCCGCAGGTCATGTACTACCCCGACGACTGGGTGCTGGCGTGGGGGCTCGGGATCGCGCTCTACAACCACGAAGGCAAGATCTTCGGCGGTCACGGCGGCGCGATGGCCGGGCATCTGGCAGGCGTCTACATCAACCGCAAGACGGGGATCGGCGCGGCCGCGCTCACGAACTCCGGCACGCGCGGGAGCATGGACCTCCTGTGCATCGAGCTCGCGGCGAAGGCGATCGAGCTGTGGCCGGAGCCGGTCGAAGTCTGGCGGCCCGAAGAGGAGCCGCCGCCGGAGGTGCGCGCGATCCTCGGCCGCTGGTGGTCGGAGGGGAACGAGTTCGTGTTCTGGTGGGAGAAGGGCGCGTTGCAGGCGAAGGTCGCGGGGACGCCGCCGGGGCGCGCCGAGACGACGTTCGAGCGCGACGGCGACGGCTGGCGCGCAATCAAGGGGCGCGAGCGCGGCGAGCGGCTGCGTGTCGACGGCGACCAGATGGTGTGGGCCGGCTACGCGTTCACCCGCGCTCAGGAGCCCTTCAAGGCCTAGGCTTGGAACGTGGCCGACAAGCCGACCGTCCGCATCGAGTACTGCGTTCCCTGAAGCGCCCTTCCCAACGCGACCAGTCTGGCCGCGCGGGTGCTCGAAGAGTGGGAGAGGAAGATCGGCGCCCTCGAGGTGATCCCCGGCACGGGCGGCATCTTCGACGTGTGGGTCGACGACGACCGGGTGTTCACGAAGAAGATGCTCGGGCGCTATCCGCAGCCGGACGACGTCGTGCCGTACCTGCGCGAGAAGCTCGGCTGAGCCTCTAGGGAAACAGCGCGTACGCGACGACGGCGAGGCCGTACGCGCCCGCGAGCAGGTAGCCCTGACGGCGGTTCGAGCGGCCGTTGCGCGTGAAGAGCCACGCAAGCACTGCGGCGAGCATCATCGTCGCGATCTCGACCGGCCGGAACGCGAGAGTCAGCCGGTGCGTGAAGAGCAGTGAGAGCAGCGCCACCACCGGTGCGACGAAGATCGCGACCTGCATCGACGACGTGATCGCAATCTCGGTGGCGAGCTGGGTGTTACCGCGGCTCGCGATCACGATCGCGCCGCCGTGCTCTGCGGCGTTCCCGACGAGCGCGACGATCACGACGGCGATGAAGAACTCACCCAGCCCGACCGACTTGCCGAACGAGTGCAACGAGTGCACGAGGATCTCCGAGACGAACGCCGTCGCGAGCGTGGCGATGCCGAGCGCTGCGAGCGCCGACGGCAGCGACCAGGCGTCCGCGCTCGGCTCTTTACGAGCGGCTTCCGCGTGGATCCGCAGGTTCTTGAACGTGACGACGAGGTACGCCGCGAGCAGCACGACGGCGACCGGAACGGTCACGACGAGCAGCGCGTGCCGGTTCGGCGATCCGTGCCAGCCGGGAATCGACGGGATCAGGAACAGCAGCACGCCTCCGGCGACGCCCGCGAGCTGCCAGCGCAGCGAGCGCGCGTCGACGCGGCCGTCGCCGCCGAAGATCATCCCCGCGCCCAGCACGAGCAGGATGTTCGAGACGACCGAGCCGGTGATCGTGCCGCGCACGACGCGCGGGAGTCCGTCGGCGACGGCGAGCAGCGCGATGATCAGCTCCGGCGCGTTGCCGAAGCTCGCGTTCAGGAAGCCGCCGACCCCGGGGCCGGTGTGCTCCGCCGCATGGTCGGTCGCCTCGCCGATCACCCAGGCGAGCGGGATCAGCGCGGCCGCGGAGAGCACGAAGAGCGGTGTCGCGCCGAGGTGAAACGCGTAGCGCGCTGCGAGCGTCACCGGGGTGAGCGCGAGCGTTCCCCAGAGGATGCGTCGCGCCACGCGGCTAGCCTAGCCGCCTTGTGATCGAAGCGGTCCTCTTCGACTGGAACAACACGCTCGTGCACCTCGAGTGGGACGACGAGCGCGTCGAGCTCGCCCACCGTGCGGCGCTCGGGCGCGACGACCCGGAGTTCACGGCGCGCTGGCGCGACGTCATGTTCGGCGACCACCGGCACCGGCCGTACGCGGAAATCCTCACCGACCTCGGCGTCGGCGATCCCGAGGCGTTCATCGACGCCGAGCACGAGGTGTGGCGCCCGGCACACTCCGTCCTCGCGTCGGCGCAGGCGTTGCTCGACGCGCTGCGCGCACGCGGCGTCAAGACCGGGGTCGTCGCGAACTCCTGGCCCGATCCCGGCCGCGTGTTGCGCGCCGACGCCGAAGCGTTCGGATTGGCGGAGCGCTTCGACACGATGGTGTTCTCGGAAGAGCTCGGGGTACGCAAACCTGCTGCGGAGATCTTTCTGCACGCGTGCCGGGAGCTCGGGGTCGAGCCGATCGCCACGGTCTACGTCGGGGACAACCTGGAGACCGATGTGCAAGGCGCGGCGAATGTGGGCATGACCACCGTTCAGGCGCTGTGGTTCAGAGCAGACGACACTCCGGGCATCGAGGCCGACTTCATGGCGTTCACGCCGATGGACGTCCTGAATGTCGTCCGTCGCTTAGCTCCGTAGCGGCAGAAAGTCAAGTCTTGCGGTCGTCCGCGGACGCTCGGAAAATGCCCGTATGACACCCGAGCAGACCGCCGCTCCGGCGCTGCCGCTCCATCCGCAGGACGAGATGGAGTGCCGCCGCTGCGGCGTCCACTGCGACAAGGTCGTCCATCCCGGCGCGTGTCTCTCGCGCGGCTGTCCCTTCGTCTACTCGTACGAGGCGTGGGGTCACACGTACGTCGGCTGCATGCAGAAGGTGTACGAGGTCGAGATCGATCTCGAGATGCTGCGCGCGGCCGAGGCGCGCAAGCCGGGCTTCGGGGCGATCCGCGCCGTGCGGCGCCCGCTCCCGATGTGCAAGGCGGAGGTCGAGCGGACCTACGAGTCGCGGCTCGATGACGAGCTGGGCTGCATCAACCCGGAGTTCGACGAGCTGCCCGTGGGCGAGCCGACGTTCCGGGTGTTCGCGCGCATCAGTTGAGCAGCGCGTCCTCGCGCCGCCGGCGGATGAAGCGCACGGCGAGCCAGATCAGCGCAAGCACGATTGCGACCGGCACGCCGATCGCGAGCGCGTAGACCGCGCCGATCCCGAGCCACCGCAACGCGACGACGACCCCGTGGAGCGGGCCGTGTCCGTGCTTCCTGGGCGCGGCGGGCGGCGTCGCGAGGTGCAGCTTGATCGTCGCGTAGTGCGCGTTGAGCCGGGTCTGCGCTTCGCTCCGCTGCAGACGCTGGATGTGCGTCGCGAGCGCGGCGATCTGCTTCGGGTTCGGCGGCGACGCGGCGCGTGCCGCGGCAAGCTGCTTCTGCAGGCGCGCGATCTCACGGCCGGTCGCGTTCAGGCCGGCGGTCTTGTCCGTGACCTGCACCTGCTCTGCCGTGATCGTCCCGAGCTGCGCGAGCCTGCTCATCGCCTGCTGCACGTGCGCGCGCGGAACCTTCAGCGTGAGGTTCGCACTCGCGAACTTGCCGTGCGTCTGCTCGTGGACCGACGCCGCGTAGCCGCTGAGCGACGTCGTGATCTGCACCGCGCGCTTCACGGCGTCGGAGACGTCTTTCGCAGTCGCAATGCGGAGCGAGAGCGTCGTGCCGACCACCTGGACGCGATTGCGAGCCGACGGGACGAAGGCGGGCGTCCCGCTCCGCGTGGTGATGGTTGGCGCAAGCTTGTCCGCGCCGGCCGCCGCCGAGCCGTGCGGGATCGCGCGCTGCTCGGCCGCCTGCGGGTGCGGGTGAGACGGGCGCGTGAAGACGACCGCCGCAGCGACGGCGGCAGCGACCGGCACGGCAATGACGAGCGCACGCCGCCACGTGACGTGCCGCCGCGGCGGCGCCGGCGATTCGGCCACGACCAGGCGCACGCGCTCGCGCACCTCGGCGGGAGCGGCGACCTGCGCGGCGCGCAGCTCGGCGAGCACGTCACGCTGCGACATCGAGAGCCTCCTCGAGCTTCTTCAGGGCGCGGTTGAGCCGCGTCGTGCAGTTGGTGGGCGAGATGCCGAGGATGCGCGACGCGGCGGCGGCGTCGAGGTCGAGCAGCACGCGAAGCGCGACGACCTCGCGCTCGCCCGCGGTCAGGCGGGCGAGCGCGCGTTCGAGGTCGGGGGAGAGACCTTCGGCGAAGCGGAAGTCGACCGCTTCGGGCGGTGCGGCGAGCTGCTCGCGGCGGGTTCGCCGCTTCTCGGAGCGGAAGTGGTCGAGCGCGACGGTGCGGGCGACCTGGCAGAGCCAGGTGCGCGCCGAGCCGCGGTCGGGGTCGAAGCGGTGCCAGAGCCGCAGCGCACGCTCGAACGTGGTCGCGGTCAGGTCCTCCGCCGCGTAGCGGTCGGACGTGAACCACGCGAGGTAGCCGTACACGTCGTCGAGGTGTGCCTCTGCCGCCTGGGCAAACGTCATCTCACAGGTTCTACGCCGCGGAGCGGCCGAATGTCACACGCACGCGGTGCGTGAGCGAATCCCGATTCGAGTCCCGCCGTCGTGCGTGCTGTCAGTGACCCGCGGCGGGGTCCTGGAAGAACGCGAGCTCGTTGCCGTCGGTGTCCGTGACAATGAGACGTCGGGGCGCTCCTTGGCTCTGTTCGACTGCGAAGACCACTCCGGCGGCATGCATCCGTTGCTCGTGGGCGTCGAGGTCGTCAAGGGCCAGCGTCACAAGCGACTTCCCCGCGCGCTGCGGATCTTGCACCACGTAGATCGAACTGGTCGACGTCAACCGCCATACGCACTCTCCGTCGTGCGGGAACATGTCCGCATCCCGACCCAGGAGACGCACGTACCACTGGTAGGCGGCGTCGTAATCGACGACCGGTAATCCGGCGAAGGCGTGCGTGATCGTCATTCAGGGATTCTGCCGCTCCCAAGACGGCGGGCATCGAGCTCTCTAGGGCCAGTAGGGAGCGCCCGCCGGGCGGAGATCGAGCGCACCGCCGGGCCGGCAGTCGGCCGACCAGTACGAGGGCTCGTCGTGCTCCTTCAGCGGGTACTCGGCGAGCCAGAAGTAATCGGCGATCGCCTGCGTGTCGCGGCCGGTGTCACCCAGCTCGTAGGCCACCCAGGGCACCCACTGCATCCCGTAGCAGTCGGCTTGCTGCTCGACGAGATCTCCCTGCGGCACCGGCTTGCCCGCCTGCGCCTGGAACGTGTGGATCGCCTCGTGCGCGAGCGTCTGGATCGCCAGGGCGTACTGCGCATACGCGCTCCAGTAGCTGCGCGAACTGGCGACGACCGCGTAACACGACGGGACGCCGGCTTCGCAGATCGACGGAGCGGTCGAGTCGCTCGTGACCGGAGTGCCGGTGAAGCACGGCACGAAGCGGCCGTTGCCCGCCTTGCAGCGCGTCGGCTTCATGGCCGCGTCGGCGAACCGCTGCAGCGGGCCACAGACCTGCGACGTCAGCTCGATGACGGTGGCCGTCTCCGCGTAGCGGCCGGTGCTCCGATCGGTCAGCGCGCGGACGAAGCCGAGGACGTCGCGGCTTCCGGCAAGCGCGCGGAACTTCGACGCGGTCTCGCAGTTCACGGTGACCGGATGCTGCGCGATCCGCGTCGCGATCCGGCCGGCGAGCGCCTCGAGCGGCGTCACGACAGCGTCGCCACCGGTCCACGGAGCGACGGCCTGCGGGCTCACGGTGGCGTGGTCGCCGCTCGCGCGTCCGGCCGCGCAGAGCGCCACGGCTGCAAGCAGGGCGACGGCGGCCGGCGTTCTCCACGGCATGCACGACGTGTCGGCACGAACCGGGGCACGCTTGAGACGTCGCCGACTACGACATCCAGCGGGCGTGCAGGTCGCGGAGCTTCTGGATCTCCTCCGCGTCCGGGCCTTGCTTGTTCTTACCGGGAACTTCCATGTACGCCGACAGGTGCTGGAACGAGGGATGCGAGAGGAACGCACCGAGGCCCTCGCCGAGCTCGCCCTCGAGGATGTTCGCGTGCCGGTCGCGGTTCGAGCCGAGCGGCGTGGCGCTGTCGTTCACGTGGAGCGCACGCAGACGGTCGAGCCCGAGCAGCTCGTCGAACCGCGCGACGAGCTCGTCGACGCCCTCTCGCGTCGTCACGTCGTAGCCGGAGACGTACAGGTGACACGAGTCGAGGCAGACGCCGAGCCGCGGATGCCCGTCGAGCCGCTCGAGCAGCGTCGCGAGCTCTTCGAGCGAGCGGCCGATCGTCCCGCCGGCACCGGCGGAGTTCTCCATCAGCAGCCAGGTGTCGCCGTCGCAGCGCTCGAGGATCTGCGCGAGCGCTGTGCACGTCCGCTCGAGGCCAACCTCGAAGCCGGCGCCGAGATGGGAGCCGACGTGGAAGATGACGCCGTCCGCGCCGATCGCGCACGCGGCATCGACTGTCGTGCGCATGGTCGTGACCGACTTCTCGTAGATCGCGTCGTCGGGCGCGGCGAGGTTGCAGAGGTACAGCGCGTGACAGACGACGCCGCC
This sequence comes from Gaiellaceae bacterium, assembly GCA_035651895.1. GTDB lineage: Bacteria > Actinomycetota > Thermoleophilia > Gaiellales > Gaiellaceae > PALSA-600. The sequence continues at coordinate 47,794 of DASREW010000016.1, read as the reverse complement.
GATCCCGTGCTCCGCGCGCTTCGCGTGAAACGCGTCGATGGCCTCCTGCTTGTGGTTCGTGGGCCGCCACATCCGCGGGCTCTGCGTGAAGACCTGAACGCAGTCGCCCCCGATCGCGGCGATCCGGTCGATCGCGGTGTCGATGCCGCCGCTCGAGGACATGTGCGCTCCGAACTCCATCGCGGCCTACGATAGAGAGCCGATGCCCGCCGACGTCAAAGTCCGTATGGCTCCGAGCCCGACCGGCTTCTTGCACATCGGGAGCGTCCGCACGTTCGTCTTCAACTGGCTGTTCGCGCGCCAGCAGGGCGGCGAGTGCCTGCTGCGGATCGAGAACACCGACACGAGCCGCGAGGTCGCCGAGGCGGTCGACCAGATCCAGGATTCGCTGCGCTGGATCGGCATCGACTGGGACGGCCCGGTCAGCTTCCAGCTCGACACCGCCGACCGCGCGCGCGAGCTCGCACAGGAGCTGCTCGCCAAGGGCGACGCCTACGAGGACGAAGGCGCGATCCGGTTCCGCCAGCCGACGGAGGGGACCGTCTCCTGGCACGACGCCGTGCGTGGCGAGATCGAGTTCCGGAACGAGCTGCTGCCCGACCTCGTGATCGTGCGCTCGGACGGACGCCCCACCTATAACTTCGTCAGCCCGGTCGACGACATCCTCGACGGCATCACCCACGTGATCCGAGGCGACGACCATGTGTCGAACACGCCGTCGCAGATCAACATCCTGCGCGCGCTCGGCGCGGAGCTGCCGGTCTACGCGCACGTGCCCATGATCAACGGCGCCGACGGCAAGAAGCTCTCGAAACGCCACGGTGCGGTCGCGACCGAGGCGTTCCGCGACGACGGCTATCTCCCGCAGACGATGATGAACTTCCTCGCGCTGCTCGGCTGGAGCTACGACGACAAGACGACGATCATGTCGCGGCACGAGCTGATCGAGCGTTTCTCGCTGGACCGTGTCGTGCCGAGCCCGGCCACGTTCGACTACAAGAAGCTCGATTGGATGAACGGCGTCTACCTCCGCAACCTGCAGCCGGAGGAGTACGCGCACGACCTCCGCCGCTTCCTCGCCGAGCAGGGCATCGACTGGCCGGCCGAGCGCGTGAACGCGACCGTGCCGCTCGTGCAGGAGAAGATCGAGAAGTTCTCGCAGTACCCCGACTTCGTTCGCTTTCTGTTCGAGGACATCGAGGTTCCCGCGGATCTCGACGGACGCATCTGCCGCGCCGCGGCGGAGCGCCTCGCCGGCGTCGAGCCGTGGGACGCGGCGGCGATCGAGGAGGCGCTGCGCGGGCTCGTCGACGAGCTGGGAGAGAAGCCGCGCACGGCCTTCCAGCCGATCCGGCTCGCAGTGACGGGTTCGAAGGTGTCGCCGGGGCTCTTCGAGAGCCTCGAGCTGCTCGGGCGGGACGAATCCCTGCGACGGCTCAGTGCGGCCGGGACGGAGGCCTGAGCGGTTTTGGCGCGGCGAGCGGGTCGAGCGCGCGCTGGAACGTCCTCCAGGCCTTGAGCCTGAACTGAAGCGTCGGACGCGGCAGCACCTCGTTGTGACCCACATCGCCCGCCGCCGGGGGGAGGGGGGCGCGGCGAAACATCATTTACAAGTAGTAAACGACGGCACGGGGCGAGCGGTTACGGCCGGTAGCAGAGCACCGAGACGACGACGGCGACGAGCCCCGCCACCCATACGGGCCAGAGACCCAGCGTGGCGCCGGCGGCGAACGCGAGCGCGCCGCACAGCGCGAGCAGGAAGGCGATCAGCGGCCGCGCGATCCCGTCAGCGGCGGGCTCCTTCGACGGCGGACGCGTCGCGGCGGGCAACGCGAGCCGCAGCCGGGCGAGCCGCACGCGGAAGAGCGCGCCGCGCCACTCGTGCAAGAGCGGCCCGACGGCGTCGGCGCCCCAGTCGGCCACCGCCTCCGCGACCTCGGCGGTGGCGTCGCGCGCGCAGGCGAGCGCGTCGGCGAGCTCGGCGTGCGCGGTGCGCGCGCCTTCGGGCGGCTCGACGCCGTAGGCCTGCTCGCAGGCGAGGTGCAGGGAGTACTGAAGGCGCCGGAGCGACGCTTCGACACGTGCGTCCTCGAGCCGCTCGGGCTCGGCGGCGATCCGGTCGAGCCGGCCGAGCGTGGGCGTCAGCCCTGTCCAGAGCTCGCCCATCTCCTCGGTGTACGGCATGGACCGATGCTAACGGCCGGGAGGCACCTGACTTCGTTACCATCGGCCGCCGATGCAGGCGTCCAGGCCCCGGGCGCTCGTCGTGGACGACGACGAGGCGCTGCGGATGTTGATTCGCGTCAATCTCGAGCTCGACGGATTCGAGGTCGCCGAGGCGGCGACGCTTGCGGACGCCGAGCGCGCGGCGCGGGAAAGCCAGTGCGACGTCGTGCTGCTCGACGTGCATCTCGGTCATGACGAATCGGACGGCCTGCTCGCGCTGCTTCGCTCGCGCGGCGTTCCGGTCGTGCTCGTGACCGGATCGAGCGACGCGGATCTCTATCGGGACCGGGCGGACGCGGTGCTCACGAAGCCGTTCGAGCCGCAGGCGCTCGTGAACCTCGCGCGCCGGCTCGCTAGGGTTGAGGCGTGAGCATGGGCTCGGCGAAATGAGCAGCACCTCCGTCCTCTCGGCGACCGACTTCGAGGCGCGGCTGCAGCGCTACCTGTTCGAGCGCTCGGAGGAGTGGCGCGCGGTCCGCGTCGGCGAGAAGGAAGTCTCGGAGCAGGCGGAGATCGTCCGCCGCTACGCCGATCTGTTCAGCCGCGACCAGCTCGATGCACTGCGCGAGTCCGAGGACGGCGCGAGCGGCGAGGAGCGCGAGCTGCTCTACCGCCTCAGGAAGACGTGCGAGTCGGGCCTCATCTCCGCCGAGCTGGCCGAGCGCGAGGACGAGCTCGAGAATCGGCTGCTGGCCGAGCGCGTCACGTTCAAGGGCGAGGAGATGCCGCTCCGCAACGCCCAGGCGCAGCTCGGCATCCTGCCCTCCTACAGCGACCGCGAGGAGCTCGGGAAGCTGCAGTCCGAGGCAAGCGCGCGCTTCAATCCCGACCGGCTGGAGCTCCTGCGCGCGACCGAAGAGCTTGCCGCCGACTACTCCGGGATCGCGGCCGCGATCGAGCGCAACGAGGAGGAGAAGGGCATCTCGCTGCGCGATCTCTCGCGCGCGCTCGCTGCAGCAGGCGAAGCCTCGACGGAGAGCTACGAGCGCCTCTGCGCGACCTGGTTCGACAAGCTGCTCGGGCCGGAGCGCGACGAGCGGCCGACGAGCTTCCACACCTCGTACATGCGGCGCCTCTCGATTCTCGAGTCGACGTACACCAAGGACCGGGCGACCGACGTCTGCCTGCAGACGCTCGAGGCGCTCGGCTTCGACCTGAACGAGCAGCCGAACATCAAGCTCGATCTCGACGACCGCCCGCAGAAATCGCCGCGGGCCTGCGTGATCGCCAGCGACCCGCCGAAGGTGGTGCATCTGATCACGCGGGCGCAGGGTGGCCTGCACGACTACCAGGCGTTCCTGCACGAAGCGGGGCACGCGCTGCACTACGCCGGCTGCGACCCGTCGCTGCCGTACGTGTTCCGGCGCATCTCGCGCGACCATGCGCTGACCGAGATCTACTCGTACATCTGCGAGGCGATCTCGCGCGAGCCGGAGTGGCACGAGGCGTACTTCGGGCTGAGCGCCGACGAGGCGCGCGAGAACGCGGAGGCCACGACGTTCCTCGAGGCGCTGCTGTTCCGCCGCTACGAGGCGAAGCTGCGCTTCGAGCTCGACTTCTGGTCGCGGTTCGACGGCGACGGAGGTGATCCCGAGGTCTACGAGCGCTACCTCACGGACGCGACCGGTATCCGCTACCGCAAGGAGAACTACCTCGCTGATATGGATGCCGGCTTCTATTCGGCCGACTATCTGCGCGCCTGGATCCGCTCCGCGCAGCTCCGTGAGCACCTCGTCAGCGAGGTCGGCGCCGACTGGTGGCGCAACCCGCAAACCGGCGAGCTGCTCCGCGAGCTCTTCCGCGAAGGCACCAAGCCGACGAGCGAGGAGATCGCGGCGCGGCTCGGCTTCGACCCGCTCGACTGCGGGCCGCTGCTGCACGAGATCGGCGCCGGCCCGACCTAAGAATTTGCAATTACTCCCTCGGTCGAGGGAGGTGCGCGGCGGCGTGGCCGACGATGCTCGTTGCGATGGAATCTGCGGTCCATCGCTACGGCCTGCCTGTCCTCGCCGTCGTCCTGTACGGCGTGGTCACTGCCGGCGTGCTCTTTCTCGAGCATCCCGGCCTCGGTCTCGGGCACTTCTACTACATCCCGATTCTGCTCCTCGCCATCTGGGGCGGCCCGCTGGTCGGCTTGACGGGTGGGGTCGTCGCGGTCGTCCTCTATCAAGGGGCAGTCGTCCTCAATCCCGAGCTGCCGTCGATGCCCGTCTGGTCGTCGGCGGCGATTCGCCTCACCACCTTCGTCGCTGTCGGGGTGATCGTGGGCCGTTACGCGCAGTCGAATCGCACGCTCGTCAGCGAGCTGTCGCGCCTCGCCGGCCGCGACAAGCTGACCGGGCTGCCGAACACACGCGCCTTCGAGAGTGCGATCGCGACGCGTCTCGAGCGCGACGAGCCGTTCGCGCTCGTCGTGGGCGACATCGACGAGCTGCGTCATGTGAACGGAGTCGGTGAGGAGCATGGCGACGATCTCCTGCGCAAGCTGGCGGACAGGCTGATGAGCGCGAAGCGGGCGAACGAGGACGTCGCGCGCGTCGGCGGCGACGAGTTCGCGGTGCTCTCACCGTTGCCGCGCGGCAGCGCGCGCATGCTCGCGCTGCTCCTCGAGCGGCAGCTTTCCGGCCCGAACGGAACGATGACGTTCGGCTGGGCCGCGTACCCGCACGACGGCGACAACGCCCTCGCGCTCTACCGCGTCGCCGATGAGCGTCTGTACGCGCGCAAGGTCGCACGCGGCTTCCGCCGCGGCGTCTCGCGGTCGCTCAGCGGCGCCGCCGCGACGAGCCCTGCTTCCTGACGAGCTCGCGCAGGTGGGCGTCGACCGTGACGCCCAGCAGGAACGCGATCGCGGACACGTGCAGGTAGATGAGCAGGAGCACGATCGCTGCGAACGCGCCGTAGAAAGACGAGTACGAGACGGTGCTGATGTAGGCGGCGAATCCGAGCGTCGCCACGATCCAGCAGACGATCGACACGCTCGATCCGACGGAGAGCCACTCGACGGGGCGCTTCTTCGCTGGCACGGCGCGGATCAACGTTGCGACCGCGACGAGCAGCAGTGCGATCGCGACCAGCCACCGGGTGACGAACACGACGACGTACACCGCGCCGGAGGGATGCATGAGCCGGCCGGCGAGGACTGCGAGCATGGCGCCGTAGACGCAGACGAGGACGACCGCCCCGCCGGCGATCGACTCGACGAGGCGGCGCAGCCACGACCGCGTCTCGCGTGCGCCGTACACCGCGTTCAGCGGCGTCATCATCGAGCGCAACGCAGCACCGACGCCCCACAAGGTGACGACGAGCCCGATCGACGTCCACCAGATCTTCTCCGGGCCGATCGCGTTCAGCGCAGTGCGGTTCGCCAGGCTGTAGGCATCGTGCGAGAGTGCGTGGCGGAGCGTGTGAGCGATGTGGTTCGTGTAGACCGACTGCGCGCCGACGTCTCCGAGCACACCGAGCGCGAGCATGACGAGCGGGACGACCGCGTACAGGACCTGGAACGCGATTGCGCTCGAGTAGGTGAGGAGGTCGTACTGCATGAAGTCGTCGTAGACCCCCGCGACGGCTTTCTTGATCCGCTTGCGCGTGACCTGGTCGAGCTCGAGCGCCGCCAGCTCAGCCTTCATCCGCAAGGCGGTCGATCGCGCGCACGAGCTGCTTCGCCGCCTCACCCTCCTCGTCGTAGGACGGCCGGAGCATCTCTGCGAGGTCCTTTGGGAGCAGCGGCATCAGCGTCCGGTACGCGGCCATCTCCCAGTGCTCTGTGTGGAGTGCGGCCTGGGCGTGGAAGAGGTCTGCGAGGCGTGGGTCGACGATCGACGACGCCTGCTCGTCGTGCTGGGAGACGGCTCCCTCGAACGGCTGGGAGCGGTTCGACGTGACGGCCACCTCGAGCCCGCGGAAGACGGTCTCGATCCGCTCCGCATGCCGCTTCGTCTCCTCGCAGTGGGCCTCGAGCGCCGCCTTGAGCTCCTCGTCGTGCACGGACTCGACGAGGTCGCGGATCACCGCGTCGCCGAGTCGACGCTCGACGTAGAGCAGCTCGCCGAGCAGCTGCACGATCAGGTCACGCCGGTTCGACACGCTCATAGCAGCCCTGCGCAGCGGTCGGCCAGCGCCATGATCGCGAGCGCCGGGTTGGCGGCGCCCTGGGTCGGGAGCACCGAGCCGTCGACGACGAGCACGTTGTCGACGCCCCAGATGCGGTGCGACGAGTCGACAACCGAGTCGTCGGGCGAGAACCCCATGCGAGCGCCGCCGACGAGGTGTGCATAGCGGTCGATCGTCAGCGTGTCCATCGCGTTCGCACCGTCCCAGATCTCGTTGAGGATGTTCTTCGCGTAGGCGACGATCGCCTTGTCGTTGTCGCACTGGTTGTAGTTGAAGTGGGCAACCGGAACGCCGAACTGGTCCTTCTCGTCGGCGAGCGTCACGCGATTCTCCGGCTGCGGCAGGAACTCGGCGAGGATCCCGAGCACCGTCCAGTGGTTGTAGTCGCGCATGTACTCGCGCAGCGCCTGGCCCCAGTGCCCCTCGGCGAGCACGTGCTCCGCCCAGCCGATCGGGAGCGGTGAGATCGTCTGGATCGAGAAGCCGCGCGCAAACCCCCGCCGCTCGTCGGTCTCGTAGAACTGCTCCGAGGAGATCTCGGGCGGCGGCGCCTTGTACATGCGCATCAGCTCGGGGAAGCGCGCCGCTGTCTGCGTCGCACCCTGGACCATGACGTAGCGACCGACGAGGTCGGCGTTGTTGCCGAGCCCGTTCGGGTGGCGCTTCGACGTCGAGTTGAGCAGCAGGCGCGGCGTCTCGATCGCATAGCCGCACACGGCGACGGCGTCGGCGCGCTGGAAGCGCTCGACGCCGTCCTTCACGTACGTCACGCCCGTCGCGCGGCCGGTGGCATCGTCGATCTCGACCCGCGTGACGAACGCGTCGGCGCGCACCTCGCAGCCGCGCTCGATTGCATCGGGGAGGTGCGTGATCAGCGGCGACGCCTTCGCGTTCACCTTGCAGCCCTCGAGGCAGAAGCCGCGGTAGATGCAGTGCGGCCGGTTGCCGAACGAGCCGTTCGTGATCGACACCGGCCCGACGCGCATCTCGATGCCGTAGTTGCGCGCGCCTTCCCACGCGACCACAGCCGCGCCCGCGACCGGATGCGGGGCGTGCGGGTAGCCGTGCGGATCGCCCCACGGCCAGTACTCGCCGGCGACGGGCAGCTCGCGCTCGACGCGCTCGAACGACTCCTTCAGGTCCCAGTAGGAGATCGGCCAGTCCGCGCCGACACCGTCGCGCGTTCGCACTTCGAAGTCGGAGGGGTGGAGGCGCGGCACGTAGCCGGCGAAGTGCGTCATCGAGCCGCCGACGCCGGTGCCCGAGTTGTTCTTGCCCATCTGGATCGGGTCGTTGCCGGAGATGATCCGGTTGTCCGTCCAGTAGAGCCCGGCCTGGCCGGCGCCTTTCTCGTCGCTCACCCAGTCGCGGTCCGGGTCCCAGAACTTCCCCTTCTCGAGCACGACGACCTTCCAGCCGCGCCGCGCGAGCCGCTGCGCGAGCACGCCGCCGCCGGCGCCCGAGCCGACGACGACGAGGTCGACGGTGTCCTCGTCGCGGTAGCGCGCCATCTTGTGGAGGTTCTGCAGGCCGCGCTTGTGCTGGTCGAGCAGAAACGCCGAGTCGTTGTCCTTCGGCATGAGGACGGACCCTTTGAGCATCAATCGAGCCCTCGTTCTCGGGTGTCGCGGACCGGGTCGTAGTGCACGGACTCCTTCGCCTCCCACGACTCCTCCTCGCCGAGCTTCGGGCTCCCGAAGGCGCCGTAGCCGCGCGGGTAGGCCGGACCGCCGAAGCCGATCTCGTTCCAGGCCCACGGGTGCGAGTAGAACGCCTGCACGACGTAGCGCATGACGACCGACCAGGCGCGGCTGACGTTGATCGTCTCCCAGACGCCGCCGTGGAGCTCCGCCTTCGAGAAGCGGTGCACGATGCCGACCTGCGCCTCGGCGGGCGCTGCGGCGAACGAGGCGAACGACAGCTGCCGCGCTTCCTCGTCGAGGCCGCGCGCGAGCCTGCGCCACACCTCTCCGTCCCCGGGCAGGTCGAAGAACTGGTACCCGTCGCCGACGCCGCCGTGCAACTTCTCGTCGACGTACGACAGCACCGGGATGCGCGGCTCGGCGTCCTGGGCGGTCGCGATGTCGCAGAACGCCTTCAGCGTGTCGGCCTCCTCGGGGGTGAAGAACCGGATCGGCGGGACGTTCTCGAGACGGTCGAGCACGACGCGCCGCGTGACCTCGTCCCAGTGCCGGGTCTGCGTGAGCACGTCGTAGGTCGGATACCGCCCGACCATCTGCGGCGTCACGCCCTTCTCCTGCTTCGGCAGATGGTGCGGGTCCGGGTGTGCCTGGTCCTCGAGCGGCATCAGCGCTCGCGCTTGACGATTGCGGCCGCGATGCCGAGCGCGCCGACGAGGCAGAGCGAGCCCGGTGCGAGGAGCGGCGGGCCCATCACGAGGTTGTAGTGCGCCTCCTTGAACCCGCCCGGCCGTTTCCGGACGCCCTGGACGTGCGTGACGATGCCGACGAGCCCGTCGAGGAAGTAGAGGGTCGAGACGAGCGGCAGCGCCGTCTTCGCGGCCTTCTCCGACGAGAACCCGGCCACGCCGGCAGCCGTGAGCGGCGGCGTGAGCACGAGCGGCGTCCACATCCACTTGTCGCCGAAGGAGCCCTTGTAGTGCTCGAAGTAGATCTCCATCCCGAGCGCGGGCGCCGACATCGCCGTCGTCGCGGCAAGCAGCTTCTGCACGCGGCCTTCGCGGATGTTCTGGAGGAGGCGCCGGATCATGCCGCCCACCGTTGTGCCTCGGCACGCCTCAGTTCCAAACCGTGCCCGGGGCGGGAGCGGTCGGGCACGAGCGCACCGTCGACCGGTTCGAGCACGCCGTCGAAGAGCATCGACTCGATGCGGACGTGGTCGTGGAAGTACTCGAGGTGGCGCAACCGGTCGACCCCGCACAGCGCGTGCGCGGAGAGCTGCGGTGCACAGTGACCCGACAGGTCGAGCCCGTGCGCCGACGCGAGGCCGTTCACCCGCAGCAGTCCGGTGATGCCGCCGCAACGCGTCACGTCGGCCTGCAGGCAGTCGACGTTGCCGATCAGGTTGCGGAAGTCCGCAGGCACGTATGCGTACTCGCCGGCCGCCACGTCGAGCAGGGAATGCTCGCGCACGAGCCGCAACCCGTCGAAGTCCGCCGACGACACTGGCTCCTCGAACCAGCGCACGTCCCAGTCGTCGACGTAGCGCGTCGCCCAGCGCACCGCTTCCTTCGCGCCGAAGGCGCCGTTGGCGTCGACGTACAGCTCCGCGTCGCCGATCGCCTCGCGCGCGACGTCGAGCCGGTGCGGGTCGCGCGCGGGCTCGCGGCCGAGCTTCATCTTCACGCGCGGGATGCCCTGCGCGACCCAGCCTGCGAGCTGCTCGCGAAGCTGCTCGTCGGAGTACGAGCAGAAGCCGCCGCTGCCGTAGATCGGCACACGGTCGTGGACGGCAGGGAGCAGCGTCACGAGCGCCACGTCGTGGATGCGGGCGCGCAGGTCCCAGAGCGCGAGGTCGACGGCCGACAGCGCACAGCGCGCGATGCCGGGTCGGCCGGCGTTCCGGAGCTGCGCACCCATCTCGAGCCACAGCGCCGCGACGTCGTCCGGATCGCGGTTCTCGACGAGCGGCGCAAGCGTGTCCTCGACGACGTGCGCCGCCGCTTCGGGCGCATAGGTGAAGCCGAGGCCGCGCTTTCCGCCGGCCACGGCCTCGACGACGACGACCGTCGTCGAGTCCCACTCGAGCGTTCCGTCCGATTCCTTCGCGTCCGTCGGGATCGTGAAGGACGAGACCTCCAGCTTCATCGGCCTGGCAGGAACTCGAGCATCTTCTGCTTGAACGACTCGCGCATCACCGCACGCGCGTCCGGGTCGCCGTGCCGGAGTGACGACATCAATGACTTCGCCTGCTCGAGCGTGATGTGCGGGGGCAGCGGCGGCACCTGCGCATCGACCACCGCGTCGATCACGAACGGCCGGTCGGCGGCGAACGCCTCTTCCCAGGCCGCGTCGATCGCGTCCGGCGACTCGATGCGCACGCCGTCGAGCCCGACCAGGCGCGCGAAGTCGGCGTAGCGGACGTCGGGGATGCTCTGCGTCTCGAGGTTGCGGGGGTCGCCTTCCATCGCGCGCTGCTCCCAGGTGACCTGGTTCAAGTCGCGGTTGTTCAGCACGAGCACGACGAGCCGCGGGTCGGCCCAGCGGTCGGAGTACTTCGCCGCGGTGATGAGCTCGGCCATGCCGTTCATCTGCATCGCGCCGTCGCCGACGAGCGCGAGCGCCGGCCGGTTCGGGTGCGTGAACTTGGCCGCGATCGCGTACGGCATGCCCGGCCCCATCGTTGCGAGCGTTCCCGAGAGGGACGCGAGGTGCGACGGCTTCAGCTTCAGGTCGCGTGCGAACCAGTCGGCGCTCGTGCCGGAGTCGGCGCTGATGATCGTGTCGTCGGGGAGGTGCTTGTTCAGCTCCCAGAAGAGCCGCTGCGGGTTGATCGGGTCCGCGTCCTGCATCGCGCGTTCCTCGATCAGCTTCCACCAGTCGCGGATCTCGCCCTCGAGGCTCTCGCGCCACTTCCGCTCGGTCTTGTGCTGGACGAGCGGGATCAGCTCCTGCAGCGTCGACTTCGCGTCGCCGACGAGCCCGAGCTCCATCGGGTAGCGGATGTTCAGCATGCGGCCGTCGATGTCGATCTGCACGCCGCGTGCCTGTCCCGGTTCCGGCAGGAACTCGGAGTAGGGGAACGACGAGCCGATCATCAGCAGCGTGTCGCACTCGTCCATGAGCGTCCAGCTCGGCTTGGTGCCGAGGAGGCCGATCGAGCCGGTGACGTAGGGGAGGGTGTCGTCGAGGACGGTGCGGCCGAGCAGCGCCTTCGCGACGCCGGCGCCGAGCTTCTCGGCGATCTGCATCACCTCGTCGGTTGCGTTCTTCGCGCCCTGGCCGACGAGGATCGCGACCTTCTCGCCGGCGTTCAGGATCTCGGCGGCGTGCTTCAGGTCGGGCTCGCGCGGCACGATGCGCGGCGCGCTCCAACCGGGCGACGAGTGGATCGTGCCGTGCTTGAGCGGCGGGTCGGGGACGGCCGGCTCCTCGGCGAGGTCGTTCGGGATGATGATGCAGGTCGGCTGCCGCTGGTCGAGCGCGATGCGGTGCGCGCGGTCGACGAGATGGCGGATCTGGGACGGATCGGTCGCCATCTCGCAGTACTCGTGCGCGACGTCCTTGAACAGCGTCTGCAGATCGACTTCCTGCTGGTAGTGACCGCCGAGGGCGCTGCGCGCCTGCTGGCCGACGATCGCGAGCACGGGCTGATGGTCGAGCTTCGCGTCGTAGAGGCCGTTCAGCAGGTGGATCGCTCCCGGGCCGGAGGTCGCAAGGCAGACGCCGACCTCACCCGTCCACTTCGCGTGCCCGCAGGCCATGAACGCTGCCATCTCTTCGTGGCGGGTCTGCACGAACTCGAGCTTGTCCTCCGCGCGCGCGAGCGCGCCGACGATCGCGTTGATCCCGTCGCCGGGATAGCCGTAGATGCGCCGCACGCCGTTCTCGTGCAGCCGCTCGAGCAGGAAGTCGGCCGTCGTCTGTCCCATGGAATCCCTTTCGTCAGTCTTGCGGTGCGCCGCCCGGTCCGCTCATCGCGGTGCCGTCGCTTTCGACGATCTCGGTCGGCTCGGCGGTGCGGTACTCGGGTGCCTGCAACCCGCCGCGGGGGTCGCCCTCGCGCTCGAGCGCGCCGGGATCGCCCTGCTGCTTGTTCGCGCGGTGATCTTCCTTCTTGCGCTTCCAGCGTCCGAACATGGGCGGCGGATACCCGAGAGGGCGTTTCGCTACACTGGCGCGCCGCGGGGCCCATTCGTCTAGTGGCCTAGGACACCGCCCTCTCACGGCGGCGGCACGGGTTCGAATCCCGTATGGGCCTTACCTCACCGCATCGACACACGCATTCGGCTCAACTGCGTGTGTCAGGCGTGTCGCCGGAGCCAGCGGGGGGCATGTGGTGCAGACCCTGGTGATACCTAAGAAGATGCGCCCCCGGTCGACGGCCGCCCGGAGACCGCCTACACTTGGGGTATGCAGAGTCCTCTCCTGGTGTTCGACCACGTGACCAAGAAGATGTCTGTCGTCGCGACGGGACCAGCGCGGAAGCAACTCGCCGAGATTGCGCGCTCGGCAAGCCACGTGGGCACGCGCGGCCGGCCTGCAAACTAACCAACCCGCCGGGCGAGCCACTCCCCTGAACATCGACTGGGTTATCCCCTGCCGGTACGTCGAGGTGCATGACAACCTCGGCACGATCGTTGGTGCCGGAATCGACACATACTGGTTACGCGAACTGCCCTCAACAATCGCTGTCGTGGTCGCCGTGCGTCTACTCGCGACCCATGAAGAACTCGATCCCGAGGTGGCTCACAGCGCGATCAACCGCGTCCGCGACACCCGGGGCGATCTCGTGAGCGAAGTGGGAGGCGAATTCCGGATGGAAGGGTCCGAGGGTGCTCGCCAGGATTGGCTGACGGGCATCATTCTGAGCAGCGTCGTTCAGCTCGAGGTCGCCGAAGAGGGCAGTTACACGGTCGAACACGAGGTAGATGGGAACGTCAAGGCGTTCCCGATTCACGTTGTGAACGCGCCGCCGCCGGGCCAGGAATGGCCCGACGAGGACGAGGAAGCCTAGGTTCCGCCTCGCGACGCTCTGGCACATGGCGGGTGTTCCACCCGTTCAAGCCGCTGCATGGCTGGGGCACTCGCCCGTTGAGCAGCTGAAGACGTATGCGCATGCGTCGCTTGTCGATCGAAGCGAGCTCGATTACACGACCGTGACGGCCGCCTTGGTGCAGTTGGCGTAAGGCACGTTCGGGTACATCTCTTCGAACATGGCGGCGAGCGTGGTGCGGTCTCGTTTGAGATAGCGGCGCTTCGCGATCCGCTTCGTCTCCCAATCGTGGCTGCGCTGGTAGACGTTGTCGTCGAGGTCTCGCCATCCCCAGACGAGATACGAGGGTGCTTTGTGGTTCGAGCTCACGATGTCGGTCTCCATCGCGACCTTCTCATCAACCCGAAGGTGGCCGTCTCCGACGAGGCCGAAAGCCATCCTGTCGTCGACGACGAGCATGAAGACGACCTGGACGGCGAGCACCGGGCCGGCGTTTGCGAAGGTCATCCCAATCCGACCGGAGGGAACATGATGAAGAACCGCGGCCGAGACCTGCGGCACCCGGCTCGCGCGCTGAATCGCCGCTGTCGCGCGAGCGGAACGCCACGCCGCCGATGCCGCTGCAGCGGCGAAGAGGGCGCCCAGGACTGTCGCCCACTGCACGGCTGACCAGTGCCACCCGTGCCCCTGCAACGCCGCAATCATTGCGAAAGCGTGCGTGCGTGACCGGACGGTGCAGACCTCGGTGATGCCCGCGGCGTTGAAAGCGGCCGATGTGCAGGTCTGTCCGAGTCCCGTATGGGCCTCCTTCTTTTGTGGCGCGAAACTCCGGAACTTAGTTCGGCGCAGCCGAACTAAGTTCCCGCGTACGCCGTGAGCATCGAGGGCCGCATCTACTACGAGCGCGGCGAGCCGGTCGTCGTCGTCATCCAGTGGGGGCCCGGCGGCGGGCCGCGGAACGTGCTCGTCCGCCGCGCCGACGGTTCCCTCGTAGTACGACCGTTTCGCGGACTGCGACGCGGGAAATCGAGCGCCCGCACACCACCGCGACAAGGAGGGGTCTGATGGGGTTGGATTCACTGCGCGACGTCTTCGAGGAGCAGATCAACGACCTGCGGAGCGCTGAGGAGCAGCTCGTCGAGGCGCTGCCGAAGATGGCGATGGCGGCCACCTCGCAGGAGCTCAAGCAGGCGTTCTCGGAGCACCTCACCGAGACGAAGCAGCATCTCGAGCGGATCGACGACGTGATCGCCCAGGTCGGGCTCGAGAAGACCGGCGAGACCTGCGACGGTATGAAGGGCCTGATCAAGGAGGGCGAGGAGACGATCGAGGAGGACGGCGACTCGATGGCGAAGGACGCCGCCCTGATCGCGGCCGCCCAGCGTGTCGAGCACTACGAGATCGCGGGCTACGGCACCGTCGTCGCCCTCGCCGACCACCTCGGCCTCGACGAGGCCAAGGACCTGCTCGGCCAGACCCTCGAGGAGGAGGGCGCGGCCGACAAGCTGCTGACGAAGATCGCGACCGGCGGCATGTTCAAGTCCGGCGTGAACCAGAAGGCGAGCTAGCGGCACACCGCGGCGAGGGGCCGGCGGAGGCCCCTCGCCGCGTTTCCGCCTGCACCGAGCGGGAATAGGCGGCGCAGCTTCCGTTCCGCGGGGCCGGGTCAGCTCCGCGGCGCGGGAAGCGTGTTCCCGAGTGGTGTTGCCTGGACGGGTGATGCGCCAGCCTGGGTGATGACTACAGTTCTCGCCAGATGAGTGAAGCCGCCGTCAACCCCGAAGCCCAGCTGTCCCTCCCTGTCGATCACGCGACCCTGCGGCTGATCGCCGAGAACGTGCCGTCTGGCTCGATCTACGTCTTCGACGGCGACCTCCGGTTCACGCTCGCGGCCGGCGCGGGCACGACGCCGGAGGTCGAGGGGAAGACGGTGCGCGAGGCGTTCGACGACGACATCGCCCATCAGCTCGAGCCTGCCTTCCGCGCGGCGCTCGCCGGGGAGAAGTCGGCGCTCGAGCTCCGCCACGGAGACGACGACTACCTCGTCACCGTCGCGCCGCTCCGCGACGGCGCCGAGGTGATCGGCGGCCTGATGCAGGCCCAGGACGTCACCGCGCAGCGCCAGCTCGAGCACCGGCTGCGCCAGGCGCAGAAGCTCGAAGCGGTTGGCCGGCTCGCGGGCGGCATCGCGCACGACTTCAACAACCTGCTGACGGTGATCGGCGGCTACACGACGCTCGCGCAGAAGAAGGCACCCCCCGACGACGACCTGCGCCGCACACTCGACAACATCGCCGGCGCGACCGAACGCGCGACGGCGCTCACGCGACAGCTGCTCGCGTTCAGCCGCCAGCAGCTGCTGCTCCCGAGCCTCGTGGACGTTGCCGAGGTCGTCGAGCAGCTCCTGCCGCTGCTCTCGCGCCTGATTGAGTCGCGAATCGAGCTGCGTTCGAGCATGGCGACAGGCGTGCCGCCGGTGCTCTTCGATCGCAGCCAGCTCGAGCAGATCCTCGTCAACCTCGTGCTGAACGCGCGCGATGCGATCCCGAACAGCGGCTCGATCGTGATCGAGGTCTCACAGACGACGCTCGACGAGGGATACGTCGCCGCGCATCCCGACGCGTCGCTCGGGCAGCACGTCGTGCTCACGGTCAGCGACACCGGCGAGGGAATGGACGACGCGACGCGCGCACGCATCTTCGAGCCGTTCTTCACGACGAAGGGCGACCAGGGCACCGGGCTCGGGCTCGCCGTCGTTCACGGCATCGTCAACCAGAGCGGCGGGACGATCTGGGTCTACAGCGAGCTCGGGCGTGGCACGACGTTCAAGATCTATTTGCCCGCCGCCGACGTGGCGCAGGGCGCCGCGACCCAGCTCGTCCTCAACGACGGCGCCGAGGTCCATCGGGCGCCGCCCGACACGATCGTGCTCGTCGTCGACGATCACCAGGCCGTTCGCTCGCTTGCGGTCGCGGTGCTCGAGGGCGCGGGCTACACCGTGCTCGAGGCGGCGTCGGCCGACGAGGCGCGGATGATCCTCGCCGACAGCGTGGTCGACGCGATCGTCTCGGATGTGGTCCTTCCGGGCGGAACGTCGGCGGCGCCGGTGTACCCGCAGGACGCGCGCGGCCGGGAGCCCGGCGTGATCTACATGTCGGGGTACACCGCGGACGCGCTTCGCGACGACGTGCTCGCGCCGAACGCGCGCTTTCTCGAGAAGCCGTTCTCGCCCGCGGCGCTGCTGCGCTGCACGGCCGAGGTCATCTCCGACTAGCGAGATCCTCTTCGGCTTCGGCGAGCTCCGCGGCGGCCTGGTCGGCCTCCTGCCGCTTCGCGGCCGCGTCGCGCTCGGCCGCGTCGGCTTCCGCAGCGAGCCTGCGCGCCTCCGCGCGGAGGGCCGCGACGCGCTCGCGTGCCGCGCGGCGCACCTCGTCCGGGCTCGGACCTCGGTGGCGCGGCGTGACGGCCTCGAGCGGGCCGAAGCCGACGGCCTCGAGCTCCTCGGTCAGCCGGCCCGCGGCGAGTCTCCGCGACGCCTCGGGATCGACCGCGGCCGCCCGGAGCGTCTGCGAGAGCCGGTCGAGCATCGGCGCGGTCGTGCCTCGCCCGCCTTCTTCCCGCGCGGCGGTGAGAAGCGCACGCACCGCATCTCGCTCGTGCGCCGCGGCGTCGTTCACCTCGTCGACGTCGGCCTCGCCGGCGAGCCCGCGCTGCTGCACCTCGCGGAGCCGCTCACCGGCGGCGACGAGCGCGCGCACGAGGTCGGGCTTCGCACGCGCCAGCCGGTTCGCGGTCCAGACGACGACGCTCGGCTTGCGCAGCGCGCTCACTTCGGCTGCCTTGTCGGACTGGTGCGCCTTCCGTAGCCGCGACGCGAGATCGTTCCGCGCCTTCGTGAACTGCTCGAGCGGCAGCGCATAGAGCTCGTCGAGCTCACGCTCGAGATCGGGGACGGCGGCGAGCGGCGGCACCCAGAGAGCGTAAACGGCGAAGGGAGGGCTGACGCCCTCCCTTCGACCGTACCGTCTGGGGTCCCGGCTTACGCGGACTTCACGAGCGACTTCGGCGGGACGATGACCCGAAGGGTCGTCGACTTGCCGCCGACCACCTTGTAGATGGTGACCGGGTTGGCCGTCACGTCACCGTTGTGGTTGAACGAGACGTTGCCGAGGATGCTGTTCTTCAGATCGACCTTGAACAGCTGCTTCGCGATGTCGGCGCGGGTGCCGTTGGACTGAGCGATCGCCGCGACGATGACCTCAGCAGCCTGGGCCGCATAGACCGAGTACGGGTCCGGCGGCTGGTGGTCTGCCTTGGTGAACGCCGAGACGAACGCCTTGCCGGCGCCCTTCAGGGCCGAGTTCGGGAGGCCTGCGACCGAGACGGTCGCGTTGTTGGCCGCCGAGCCCGCCTGCTGCACCGTGGCCGAAACAGGCGTGAACCCGTCCGGCATCATGATGTGCACGCTGCTCGCGACGCCGGCGCGGATGTCCTTGATCAGCTTGCCGCCGTTCTCGCAGATCAGACCGCCGAGGAACACGCCCTGCGCGCCCGACGCCTTGATCTTCACAGCGGTCGCCTCGTAGGACGACGCCTTGCCATCCCATGCCTGGAAGCCGACGACCTTGATGCCCAGCTTGACCGCCGCGTTCTTGAAGTTCGTGGCGACGCCGAGCCCGTAGGCCTCCTTGTCGTTCAGGATGAACACCTTGTGGACGCCGAGCGACTTGGCCAGGATCGCATCAGCAGCGCCCTGATAGTCGTCCGCCGCCACGACGCGCGCGTAGTTGCGCTTGCCGGTCGGGTAGTACTTGCCCGGCTCGCCGGCAACGGTGCCCGGGCCCGGGTGCGTCAGACCGACATAGGTGTTCGCCGGGCTGACCATCGCGATCGGACCGTTCGGCGCGCGGTTGAGGATCGGGATCTCGATCTCCGCCGCACCCGAGTTGAACGTCCCGATGACGGCGCCGACGCTCTGGTCAGAGGCGTAAGCGCTCGCATTCGCGGAGGCCTTCCCGGAGTCCCACTTACCGGCCTGGGCGGTCGCGTCATCGCAGCTCTGGTAGGCGATCGAGTACTTACCCGCCTTCCAGCCATGCTGGTTGAAGATGAACTTGATCGCCCGGGTCATCTGCTCGGTCTGGGTCCGGCCCGAGCCCTCGAGGGGCAGGTCGGACGCAACCAGGATCTGGCCGCTTCCGTTCTGGATCGCCGAGCAGGACGACGCCGGCAGGGGCGTTGCGCTGCTGCGGGCGAATGCGCCGCTCACGGTCGCCACGAGCGCGGCGATCGCAATGAGGGCGGACGCACCCGCTCCGACGTACATGCGCTTCTTCACTCGTCCTCCTGTCTGGGGGGTCAGGGGAATGCGCAAGAGCATAGAGAGACGCGGCGATAACGCCAACCCCGCGCCTGGTTACGCTGGTGGCGAAAGGCACGACGAGTGACGTCCTTAACGTCATCTGAACGCGCCGGCCCGGCGCGCGCCGCCCGCCTCCGAGGTGCAACTGGCCCCTGGGCGTTCATCGCCATGGGCGCGATCGCGATCGCCGTCTACTTCGCGGCGCTCCCCGCTCACGGCAGCGCGCAGTCGATCCTCTACGTCGCGGTCGGGCTCGCGTCGGTCTGCGCGCTCGTCTACGGCGCCGCACGGAACCTGCCCCGTCGCGAGCGGCTGCCGTGGCATCTGTTCGCGCTGGGGCTCCTCGGCCAGGTCGTCGGCGACGCGATCTCCGCCGTCTACGAGATCGGGCTGAACCGCGAGCCGCCCAACCCGTCGATCGCAGACGTCTTCTATCTCGGCGGCTATCCGCTCCTCGGCCTTGCGATCTTCCTGATCCTGCGGAGGCTCGGCGGCCAGACGAGCCGCGCAGCGATCCTCGACTCGGTCGTCGTCTTCCTGGCGGTCGTGCTCGTTCAGTGGGTGTTCTTCCTGGAGCCGATCCGGGACAGCTCGCGCTTCGCACGCCTCGTCGACATGGCCTACCCGGCGGCAGACGTGCTGTTGCTCGTCGGCCTGGCACAGCTCGTCCTCGGGCCGGGCGGACGCACACGCGCGTACCGGCTGCTGCTGGTGGCGGTGGGGCTCTGGGTGGTGGGGGACGAGATCTACGGACTGAACGTCTCGAGCTACCGGGCCGGCGACTGGATCGACATCTATTGGCTCGCCGCGTACGTCGCCTGGGGCGCTGCGGCGCTCGACCCGTCGATCGCCCGGCTCGCCCGCCCGGACCGGCGCCGGCTGCCGCGGCTCACGATGTCGAGGCTCTGCCTGCTCGCGGCGGCGCTGCTCGTCGGGCCGGTGATCATGCTCGTCGAGAAGGCGCACGGCCGGACGCCGCACGCGTACTCCGTGGCGCCGTTCACGGCGGCGATCGGGATGATCGTCCTGGCCCGGCTCGCCGGGCTCGTGCGCGCGGTCGAGCGGTCGCGTCGCGCCGAGCGGACGGCGCGCCACGAGGCCGAGCGGGCGCAGCAGCTCCTCAGCTACCAGAACGCGCAGCTCGTCGAGCTCGACCGGCTGAAGGACGAGTTCGTGTCGAGCGTGTCGCACGAGCTGCGGACGCCGCTGACCTCGATCACCGGCTACGTCGAGCTCCTGCGGGAGGACGAGCACGACGACGAGCGCCGCGCCTACCTCGACATCGTCGAGCGGAACGCCGATCGCCTGCTCGGGCTCGTCTCCGATCTGCTCTTCGCCGCGCGCCTGCAGGACGGGCGACTCGAGCTGAAGCGCGAGTCGGTCGACATCCGGCGAATAGTCGAACAGGCGATCCAGTCCGCACGGCCGCGTGCCGATGTCGCGAAGGTGCAGCTGACTTCCGACCTGACCGCTGTTCCCCCGGTCTCGGGCGAGCCCGACCGGCTGGCACAGCTCCTCGACAACCTCGTCTCGAACGCGATCAAGTTCACGCCCGCGGGCGGCGAGGTCTGCGTCAGCCTGTGCGAGCGCGAGGACGGCGTGCTGATCGAGGTCTCCGACACGGGCATCGGTATCCCCGAAGAGGAGCGCGAGCGTCTCTTCCAGCGCTTCTTCCGCTCGCAGGCGGCCCTCGAGCGGCAGATCCAGGGAACCGGGCTCGGCCTCTACATCTCGAAGGCGATCGTGCAGGCGCACGGCGGCCGCATCGGCGTCGAGAGCGGCGACAACAGCGAAGGGACGAAGTTCATCGTCGAGCTGCCGGTGGAGGGGGCGGAGCTATGAGCCGTAGGCTCGACGGAGGCTCAGAAAGAGCGGAGGTGCCGGCTTGGCCGGCACCGGAGCGGAGCTATGAGCCGTAGGCTCGACGGAGGCTCAGAAGGAGCGGAGGTGCCGGCTTGGCCGGCGCCGGAGCGGACCTATGAGCCGTAGGCTCGACGGAGGCTCAGAACGAGCGGAGGTGCCGGCTTGGCCAGCGCCGGAGCGGGGATGAGCGAACGCCCGCTCGTCCTGTGCGCCGACGACGACGAGGACATTCTCTCGCTCGTCGCGCTTCGGCTCGAGCGCGCGGGCTTCGACGTGGCGAAGGCGGGAGACGGCGAGGCGGCGATCGCTGCGGCGCGCGAGCTGAAGCCGGCCGTCGCGGTCCTCGACGTGATGATGCCGCGGCAGACGGGCCTCGAGGTGCTCGCGGAGATCCGCGCCGACCCGTCTCTCGCCGACGTGAAGGTGATCCTGCTCTCCGCCCGCGTGCAGGCCTCCGACGAGGCGCGCGGCATCGACGCCGGGGCCGACGCCTACCTGCCGAAGCCGTTCAAGGCACCCGAGCTCGTCGCCACGATCGAAGAGCTCCTCGGTTCGGGTTAGCCGCGTCGATATCGGTAGCCGAAGCCGCGCACGGTCTCGATCGGCGCCGAGTCCGGCTGGTCCGGGACGAGCTTGCGGCGCAGGTAGCCCACGTAGAGCTTGACCTGGTCGCCGGAGACGCCGTACGGGTCGCCCCAGACGAGCTCGAGCAGCTGGTCGCGCGAGAGCACCTGGTTCGGGTTCTGCACGAAGGCCGCGAGCAGCTTGAACTCGAGCGGCGTCAGCTGCACGTCGCGGCCGTCCACCGACACACGGCGCTGCTGGTAGTCGATCTCGACGAAGTCGTCGGCGTACGCCTCGAGCACCTCGGTCCTGCCGCCGGAGCGGCGAAGCAGCGCCTGCACCCGTGCCAGCAGCTCTTGCCGTCCGAACGGCTTCGCGACGTAGTCGTCGGCGCCGGCGGAGAGACCGCGCACCTTCTCGAGCTCCTGTGTCCGCGCGGTGAGCATCAGCACGGGCACGTCGGACAGGTCGCGGATGCGCTCGAGCGTCTGGTAGCCGTCCATGTCCGGCATCGTCACGTCGAGGATCACGAGCGCCGGGGCGTTCGAAAAGAGGTGACGGAGGGCGGCGCGGCCGGTGTCGGCCTCGTCGACGGTGTAGCCCGCGCGCTCGAGCAGCTCGCGCAGCAGGAGCCGGATGTCCTCGTCGTCGTCCACCACCAGGACGCGGGGGCGCGAATTCATACCGAGTTCATACCATCCCGTCGCTGGAATCCCTGCGTCGAGGGTCGAACATGCCTCAGTGGCCCGCGTGCTCATCTGTGAACCGCACGACGACATCAGCGCTCTGCTGGAGCTCGTGGTGCGCCGGCTCGGGCACGAGCCGATCACCTACAGCGAAGGCGACGACGACGACCTGAGCGTCGACGCGGCCGTGATCGAGCCCGGCGAGCCGCTCGGCCTGAAGCTCGCGCGCACGTTGCGGGCCCGGAACATCCCTTCGCTCTTCACGAGCATCTACCCGGCGGACGCGGACCTGCTCGCGCTCGATCCGGTGGCGTACCTCGTCAAGCCGTTCCCGCTCTACGCGCTCGAGCGGGCGCTCCAGTCGGTGCTCGCGCCGGCGCCGCACGCGGCCGCCTGCTAGCGGGCGGCAGCGCCTAGGATCGCTTCGTGTCCTTCGACGCGGAGCTGCGCGACTGCCTCGAGGTCGTGCTCGGCGAACGCCCGCCCGAGCCGGAGGGCGACGCGCTTCTCTTCACGAAGCAGTGGCTCGCCGAGCGGAACCTCGGGCTCGTCCCGATCGCCGATCCCGCAGCGTTCGCGTGGCCCGGACATTGGCTCGCCCGGGCCGGAGAGCACGCGGTCGTCATGTTCGGCTCGCCGTCGGGCCCGCTGCACGACCCGGCCGGCGCGCTGACGAACGGCGCGGCCGTCGACGAAGGCTGGGTCGTCGCGCGTCTCGACGTGCACCTGCCGATCGAGTCGCCGTACGGGGTCGACGCCCACACCGGCGCCGTCGCCGGGCTGCTCGTCGCGCCGGATGCGGAAGCACAGCTCGTCCCGGTCGACTCTGTCGCGGCCGTTCCGGGCCGCGGACTCGAGGGCGACCGTTACTACGAGGGCCGCGGAACGTTCAGCGGCGGCGGGCGCGGGTACGAGCTCACGCTCGTCGAGTCGGAGGTGCTCGATGAGCTCGGACTGCCCTGGCCCGATGCGCGGCGCAACGTCGTCACCCGCGGGGTCGAGCTGAACGCGCTCGTCGGGAAGCGGTTCACGATCGGAGAGGTCGAGTGCATCGGCCGCCGCCTCGCCGAGCCGTGCGCGCACCTGGAGAAGGTCTCCGGCGCGGGGCTCATGCGGCCGCTCGTCCACCGCGCCGGGCTGCGCGCGGACATCCTCCGCGGCGGCACGATCACGGTCGGCGATCGCGTTGAGTGACGACGTCGTCATCCGCGACTTCAAGGTGACGATGCTGCTCGCCGACGCGGCGCAGTACGTGCAGGGAAAGCTGTACATCCTCGGCGGCGGCTGGTCGATCATCGATCCCGGCACCGTGTCGTTCGCCGTCGCGGTCAACATCCAGACCGCATGGCATCGCGCCGATCTGCAGAACCAGTTCCGGCTCGAGCTCCTCGACTCGGACGGGAACGCGGTCGTGATCCCGACACCGCTCGGCGAGCAGCCGTTCCTCGTCGAGGGCGGCTTCACCGCCGCGCGCCCAGACGGCGTGAAGCCGGGAACGCCGCTCGACGGCGGATTCGCCCTGAACGTGGTGACGCAGCTGCCGCCGAACGCGCGGCTCGAGTTCCGCATGACGATCAACGGCGACTCGCACGAGGAGTGGACGCTGCCGTTCACGACGCGCGCAGCGCCGTCGACCCGTTCCTAGAGGCGGTCCGTACCGCGGCCGGCTGTTCGCTCGTTTTGCCTACGGGTGAACGAATCGGGGGAAGAGCGGCTCGAAGATACGCTCCTCGACCGGGCGCAGCAGGCGGTCGACGCGGCCGCCGGGATCGTGGCCCGGTCGGAGGTCGTCGCCGCCCAGCGGGAGGATCTGCGGGAAGGCGCTTTGACGTGTCGCTGCGCGTGGTGCGGGCGCTACCGGATCGGCGAGGCCCGCTGGGTGAGGGTCGAGCCGAGCGCGCATGCCGCGATCGCGCAGACGACGCACGGCATCTGCGACGACTGCATCACGATCCTGCGCGAGTCCGGTCTCAGTGCGTGACCGGCAGCGAAAGGACTACGACGAGAGCTCGGCCCGGCGCGACCACCAGGCCTCGGCGGCGGTCATCGCGACGTCGGCCTCGCGGATGCCGTCGCCTGCGAGCCCTGCGGTGGCGGCCCAGTGCAGGGGTATAAGGGCGAGCGCACCGGGGAGCCAGCGGCGCTCGTCGGGAGTCAGCGGTTCCGGAGCCGTCCGTTCGTAGGCAGCGAGCAGCCGGCGCGGCTCGAGCAGTTCGCCGCTCGGTGCGGCGTGGTGCAGGCTGGCGGCGACGTCGTACAGCCGCTCCCTGACCCGCGCGAAGTCCAGGTCGAAGGTGGCCCACGAGCCGTCCGACAGCTCTCCTGCGTTGCTCAGCTTGTAGTCCCCATGAATCGGTGCGCAGGGAAGCTCCACCTCCTGCCGGAGCTTCGAGAGCTCGCCGGTCAGGTCGCGCATCCGCTGCACCACCGGCTCGCTGGCGGTTCCGAGCCTGCGGCGGGTGAAGCCGATCGAGTAACGCAGCTGGCCGAGCGTTCTGTGGTCGTCGAGCGGCTCGGGCGGACCCGGCTCCCACACTGCTGCCAGCGCAGCGTGAACGCGTCCGAGCTCCTCGAACAGGCGGACGCAGGAGTCATCGCCGGCCGATGGCTGCACGTGCTCGATGAACTCCTCGAGCTCCGCCCAGCGATCCGCCACTCGCACGAGGTCGCCGCCGGAGATCGGCAGCGGGCGAGCGACGCGGACCGGTGTGTGCTGGAGCCGCTCGCGCAGGCGCCGCAGTCCCGCAACCCGGCCGCGGCGAACCCAGGGCAGGTCCGAACCAGCGCGGCAGGGCAGGGGGAGAGGTCGAAGCTTCGACTCCGGTCATGGCAATGGCCTACCAGCAACGGCGCCGATGCCCTGACCGCGTTGCTCTCCGAGCAAACAAAAACCCCGCCTGAGCGGGGCTTTCCGAACGAGCTGCGGGACTAGGACTCGAACCTAGACTACCTGATCCAGAGTCAGGCGTCCTACCATTAGACGATCCCGCAGGGCGCCCGGATTGTAGCCGGGCTCCGGCGCTACAGATCCAGCTCGTACAGCGGGACGAGGCGCTTCTCGGCTTCGGTGTCGATGTGGGCGATCACCTCGACGTAGGGCTCGAGCCCCGAGCCGCGAAGCTTCGCCTTCAACAACCCGTCGACCTGGTAGATCCCGGACGAGTTGTTCATGCGGATCGAGATGCGGATCGGCTTCTGCTCGCCGTCCGAGATCTCGACCTCTTCGATCGCAGCCGCCGAGAGCGAGTGGATGCCGACGCGGCCGCGCTCGAACGCGATCCGTGAGCGTCCTTGCTCCATGTCGAGCGCGTCGGCGACGCGCAGAATGCCCGCCTCGAGCGTGAGCGGCTCGCCGTCGGAGCGGTGGCTGATGATCCCCTGCAGCACCTCCGAGACGATCACGGTGAGGTCGGGCTCGTCGTAGATCCCGTCGAGGAGCTCGCGCAGCTTCGGCTCGGCCAGGAAGAGGCTGAAGTCCTCGTGGCCGTGGCGATGAACCGACATGCCGACGCAGTGCGTCAGCGCCGTGAGCGCGACGATCACCTCCGCGTCGTCGCGTGAGTAGCCGTAGTCGCGGACCGCGTTCGGCTCGACGTGATGCTTCGTCAGCTGGCGCAGGAGCTTCAGCGCGATGTTCGTGACGATCTGGATGTGGACCCACGAGTGGTCGTTGATCTCCATGCGCGCGACGGCGTTCACGTTCGCGACGTGCCACCAGCCCTTCAGCCGGTCGTCCTTGTTGACGCGGTCGATGACGGTGCGCAGCTTGCGGTTCGCCCGGACCGGCACGCGGATTCGCATCTCGCGCACCGCCTCCGCCGGAGTCATGCGCGCCTCGCGCTCGGCCTCGGCCGACGCCGGCTTCTCGATCCGCTCCTCGGTTTCCGCGTCGAGCCGGGTGTCGTCCGTCACGTCTGACACCATACGGCGCGGCAATGGACGATGCAGGCGCTCTGGTCGGGCAGGCGGCCGGTTTCTGGCGGCGTTTCGCTGCGGCATTCATCGACGGCGTCGCGCTCGCCGTCATCGACTACATCCTCCGGCTGATCCTCGGCGGCGCCGGTCAGGTGATCGGGATCCTCGTCTCGCTCGCCTACTTCACGTACTTCCACGGGCGCACCGGCCAGACGCCGGGCGACGCCGCGCTCGGCATCAGGGTGGTCGACGTGCGCGACAACCCGGGTGAGACGATCGGCTATGGACGCGCCGCGCTGCGCTGGCTCGTCTCGATCGTCTCGACGATCGTCGTCTTCCTCGGCTTCCTCTGGATGCTCTGGGATTCCGAGAAGCAGACCTGGCACGACAAGGCGGCCGGGTCGCTGCCCGTCTACCGCGGCTGATCGTCAGGCCGCGGTCTCGGCCCAGTCGCCGTACAGCGAGAGGTAGAGACCGCGCCGGGCGAGCAGCTCGTCGTGCGTCCCCTGCTCGACGATCTGCCCGTGCTCGAGCACGACGATCAGGTCGGCGTCGCGGATCGTCGAGAGCCGGTGCGCGATGATGAACGCCGTCCGTCCGTGCAGCAGGCGCCGCAGCGCGGCTTCGATCTTCTGCTCGGTGCCGATGTCGACGGAGCTCGTCGCCTCGTCGAGGATCAGGATGCGCGGGTCGGCGAGCAGCGCGCGCGCGAAGGCGACGAGCTGGCGCTGGCCGAGCGAGAGACGTGAGCCGCGCTCGCCGAGCTGCGTGTCGTAGCCGTCCTCGAGCCGCTCGACGAACTCGTCGGCGCCCACGGCCCGGATCGCCGCGACGATCTCCTCGCGTGACGCGTCACGCCTTCCAAAGGCGACGTTCTCGGCAACCGTGCCCGCGAAGAGGAACCCCTCCTGCGGGACGATCCCGAGCTGCCTGCGCAGCGACTCCTGTGTCACGTCGCGCAGGTCGTGGCCGTCGAGCGTGATGCGGCCCTCGGTCGGGTCGTAGAAGCGCGCGAGCAGCTTCGCGATCGTCGACTTGCCCGCGCCGGTGTGTCCGACGAGCGCAACCGTCGTACCGGCGGGAACGGCGAGGTCGATTCCGTGCAGCACCTCGGGGCCGCGGCCGTACGCGAACCGCACGTCCTCGAACTCGACGTCGCCGCGCACGGCATCGAGCGCGTCCGCCTCGGCCGAGTCGACTACCTGCGGCTCCTCGTCGAGCAGATCCGTGATCTTGTCGAGCGCGGCGACCGCGGACAGGAACGTGTTGTAGAGCTGCGAGAGCTGCTGCACGGGGTCGAAGAAGTTGCCGAGATAGACGAGGAACGCAACGACCGTGCCGATCGTGGCCTCGTGGTGGAACGCGAGCCAGCCGCCGTACCCGACCACCACCGCGGTCGCGGCAGACGAGAGGAAGTCGACGACCGGGAAGTAGACCCCGCTGAGGACGACGGTCTGCATGTTCGACTCGCGATACGTGTTGCTCACGCGCAGGAAGTTCTGCTCGGCGGCGCGCTCACGCGTGAACGCCTGCAGCACGCGCATGCCGGCGATGTCCTCGGCGAGCGTCGCGGTCACCGCGCCGAGCGTCTCGCGCACCTCGCGGTACGCGCGGCCCGACCGGCTGCGGAAGATCGCCGTCGCGATCGCGAGCAGAGGGATGATCGTCATCGACGCGAGCGCGAGCCGCCAGTCGAGGAAGAAGAGGATGATCGCCGTGCCGACGAGCGTCAGCGTGTTCTGGACGAGCGAGGTGACGCCGTCCGTGACGAGCTGGTCGAGCGCCTCGACGTCGTTCGTCAGCCGGCTGATGATCACGCCCGCGCGGTTGCGCTCGTAGAAGCCGAGCGAGAGGCGCTGCAGGTGACGGAAGAGGACGTTGCGCAGGTCGGCGAGCATCCGCTCGCCCGTCCAGCCGGTGAAGTACGTCTGCGCATAGCCGAACGCGATGCCGAGCGCGCCGGAGCCCAGGAAGAGACCGGCGTACAGCGCGAGCCGCGTCGTCGAGCCCTGGTCCACGAGATCGATGGTCTTCTTGAGGAGGTACGGCGGTGCGAGCGCAACGGCAGTCGCACCGAGCAGCGACACGATCGCCGTCAGCGTGCGCGCCTTGTACGGGCGCGCGAGGCGGTAGAGCGCCTTGAGCCGTCGCTTCGTGCGCGTCCACGACCAGTCGTCGACCTCCACCCGCTGCCCGCGGCTCATCAAGTGCGATCCGGGCTGATGCACCCGCATTACGCGACCTCTTCGGTGAAGATCCGCTCGAGCATCCCGTGCTCGGCGATCTCGCGGTAGACGCCGTTCGCGCGCGCGTCGGCCTGCGCGCCGTGGAAGACGATCCGGCCGTCGGCAACGACGACGATCTCCTCGGCGAGCGCGATCGTCGATAGGCGATGCGCGATGATGATCGTCGTGCGGTTGCGCATCGCCTCGCGTAGGCCTTCGCGGATCTTCGACTCGGTGGTCGCGTCGACGGAGGCGGTCGCGTCGTCGAGGATCAGGATGCGCGGGTCGACGACGAGCGCGCGAGCGATCGCGACCCGCTGGCGCTGCCCGCCGGACAGCGTGATCCCGCGCTCGCCGATGATCGTGTCGTAGCCCTGCGGCAGCTGCTCGATGAACTCGTGCGCCTGGGCGAGGCGGGCGGCGTGCTCGACCTGCTCGTCGGTCGCATCCGGCCGGCCGAAGGCGATGTTCTCGCGCACGGAAGCCGAGAAGAGGAACGGATCCTGTGAGATGACTCCGATCTCGCGACGCAGCGAGGCGAGCGTCACGCCGCGCACGTCGACGCCGTCCAGCGTCACGCGTCCGCGCTGCACGTCGTAGAAGCGCGAGACCAGCGACGCGAGCGTCGTCTTGCCCGAGCCGGTGTGGCCGATCAGCGCGACGACCCTGCCCGCTTCGAGCGTCAGATCGACGTCGTGCAGCACCGGGCGCGACGGTTCGTAGCCGAACGTCACGTCTTCGAAGACGAGGCGGCCGGGACCGGGCGGGAGCGGAGTCGCGTCAGGGGCGTCGGCGATGTCCTCCGGCTCGTCGATCACCTGGAAGATGCGCTCGCCCGACGCGGTCGCGCGCTGTGCCTGGCCGATCCACATGCCGAGCGAGCGCAACGGCGCGACGAGCATCGCGAGGTAGAAGTTGAAGCGGACGAAGCTCGCGAGTGCCAGCGTGTGATGCGCGACCATCCGGCCGCCGATCAGCAGGATCGCGGCCTGCGCGAGCAGCGGCAGGAAGCTCAACATCGGGATGTAGAAGGCGCGCTGCCTGTTCGCCTTCACGCTCTGCTCGAACACGAGCTCGGAGCGGTGCTCGAACTTCTGCTGCTCGGAGGCTTCCTGCGCGAACGACTTGACGACATGGACGCCGACGATGTTCTCCTCGGCCACGGTTGCGACGTCCGCCATCTTCTGCTGGACGTCGCGCAGGAGCGGGTGCGCGACGTGGCTGTAGCGGTAGGCGACCGCGATGAGCGCGGGAACGATCGCGATCGTGATCAGCGCGAGCTTCCACGAGATGACGAACACGAAGATGCCGACCCCGAGCACGGTCACGAGGTTCTGGAAGAAGAAGACGAGGCCGTAGCCGAGGAAGAACCGCACGCCCTGCAGATCGACGGTCGCGCGGCTCATGAGCTGACCGGTCTGATGCCGGTCGTAGAACCCGAACGACAGGCGCAGCAGTTTCGAGTACATCGCGGTGCGCATGTCCAGCTCGACGCCGAGCGCCTGCCGGCCGGCGATCAGGCGGCGCCCCGCCATCATCACGGCGCGCACGACTCCGAGCGCGACGATCGCGATCACGAGCCATTTGAGCTGGGCGTGCTCGTGGCGGTGCTTGAGCACGTTCGCGATCGAGCCGGTGAGGTACGTCGCGGCGAAGATCGCGGCCTGCGAGCCGATCGCGAGCACGATCGACACCACCATCGAGACCTTGTAGGGACGAAGGAACGCGAGCAGCCGAACGAAGGTCGTGCGATAGCGCGGCGTCGCGGTCACGAACCGAGGGTAGCCAGGAGCTCCTTGATCGTGCCGACCGCCTCGGTCACGCGCGTGCGGTTCGCCGGGTCGTTCAGCCAGCTCGACGCGCCGGACGGGTGCGGCAGCGGGATCGCGACGGCGCCTCCGAGCTCGTAGCGAACGCCGACGCATTCGGTCACGCTCTTCACGCCGAGCAGCGTGCGCGCCGCGAGCCCGCCGACGGTGACGATCAGTCCCGGCCGCAGCAGGCGCAGCTCGTTGTCGCGCCACAGCGCGCAGAGCCGCTGCTCCTCGGGCGCCGGCGTGCGGTCGCCGCGCCCGGACGGCGCGCGTCCGGGGTAGCAGCGCGTCACCGACGCGCAGTGGAAGGTCGCGTAGAACTCGTCCTCGTCGAGCTCGAGCCAGCGGCGCAGCGTCTTTCCGGCGCGACCGCGCCACGGCCGTCGTTCTTCGCCCTCGACGATGCCCGGCGCCTGGCCGAAGAGGTACGCGCGCTGGCCCTCACCGGGTGCGACGACCGGCAGGGACTCGAGCGGGTAGCCGGCCTCGGCGCATGCGCGGCAGACACGCTGGTCGCGCTTCATCGCCGCGAGCGTCCGGTAGTTCGTTCGCCGTCGCGTCACAGCGTCGCGCGCACGAGCACGAACCAGCGTCCCGCGTGGATCACCTCGCCGTGCAGCTCCGCGGCGAGCTCCTCGGGGACGAAGACGCGCTTGTAGACCTGCCAGCGCGTACCGTCGTTCAGCACCCGCTCCTCCCAGCGCGCGAGCTCTTCGCCCGGCTGGGCGTTGCTGCCCATCACGACCAGCTCGCTTGCGACCCGCCTCGCCTCATCCCGGAAGCGCGCGGCTTCCTCTTCCTCGAGGTGGCAGTAGAAGTAGCTCGTGAACAGCCGGCCGAACGACTCGTTCGGGAACGGCAGCGAGAGTGCGTCACCCTGCACGAAGGTGGCGTGGGGGAGCTTGCGCTCCGCCTCGGTGAGCATGCTCGCGCTCTGATCGAGCCCGACGATGTCGCCGCGGAGGTGCTGGGTGATGAAGCCGGTGCCGCAGGCGACGTCGAGCGTGCGCGTGGGCGGCAGGCTCGAGAGCAGGTCGGCGACCTCGTCGAGCTCGTCTTCCCACCCGGGGCGGTCGCGTTCGGCGAACAGGCCCTGGCCGAGCCACCACTCGTCGTACTCCTGCGCCCGCTTGTCGTAGTACTCCTTCACCCCACCGTAGAGTACGGCCGTGCTCCCGCTCGAGTCGGTTCCGAACTTCAGCGAGGGGCGCGACCAGGCGACGATCGATGCAATCGGCGACGCGCTTTCGGCGCATGCGCGGCTGCTGGACGTCCACGCGGACGCCGACCACAACCGCTCCGTCTTCACGCTCGTCGGCTCCGAAGAGGAGCTCGTCGCCGCTCTCGCAGCCGGGGTCGCGGTCGCGATCGAGCGGATCGACCTGCGTGCGCATGCGGGCGCCCATCCGCGCATCGGTGCGGCCGACGTCGTGCCGCTCGTCCCGCTCCGGCCCGAGGACTTCGAGCGGGCGCAAGCGGCCGCGGTCGCGGTGGGGGAGCGGCTCGGCGCCCTCGGCCTGCCGGTGTTCCTCTACGCGCCGCCCGAGCGCGGCCCCGCCTACTACCGGCGAGGCGGGACCGGCGAGCTGCAGCGGCGGCTCGACGCCGGCGAGCTCGTGGCCGACTTCGGTCCGCGCGAGCTGCACGCGAGCGCCGGCGGCGTGATCGTCGGCGCGCGGCGGCCGCTGATCGCCTTCAACGTGAACCTTCGCGGCTCACTCGAGGTCGCACGTGCGGTCGCGTCGGTCGTGCGTGAGAAGGGCGGCGGCTTTCCGGGCGTCCGCGCGCTCGGGCTCGACCTGCCGAGCGCGGGCCTCGTCCAGGTCTCGATGAACGTCGAGGACTGGGAGGCCGCCGCGTTGCACGACATCGTCGACCGCATCGCCGCCGAGGCGGAGGCGCGCGGTGCGGCGGTCGTCGGCTCGGAGCTCGTCGGGCTGATGCCGGCCGGCGCCGCGGCAGCCGCGGCCGGCGCGATGCTCAGGATCGACGGGTTCGACGCGAGCCGAGTCCTCGAGCTGCGACTCCTAGGCTGATCAGTCCGACGAGCGGCACCGCGATCGCCGCGCCGCCGAAGACCGCCGGCGCGCTCGCGACGAGGAACAGCGGTGAGATGAACAGCAGCCCTGTCGCATGCGCTCCGCGGTGCGTCAGCGAGATCAGGCCCGAGACGCGCCCGAGCAGGTTGTCCGGCACCTCTTCCTGTGCGGCGGAGTTGACGAGCACGACGGCGCTGCTCTGTCCCGTCGCGGCGAAGAACGCGCCGGCGACCGCGATCGGCAGCGAGTGGGCGAGCGCCATCAGGCCGTATCCGGGGAGGTACATCAGCCAGGCGAGCATGCTCCACCGCGCCTTGCGGCGAACGTGCACGCGCGCGAGCAGCACGCCGCTCGCGATCGATCCCGCCGCGTAGCCGACCATGACGATGGCGAAGCCGCCGGCGCCGTGATGCAGCGTGTCGCTGACGAGCTTCGGCACGCCGCCGATCCAGCTCCCGGATGTGATCGTCACTGCGACGCCGAGCGCGAGCACGGACGCGGCGAGCACACGACGGGGTCGCAGCGCGTCGATGCCGGCGCGGAGCTGCGGCGCCTCGGCGTGCACGTCGTGCTCGCGTCCGTGGCGCAGGCCTGACAGGAGCAGCGCCGAGATGAAGAACGAGGCGGCGTTCACACCGAAGAAGACGCTGACCGGCATGAAGGTCAGCAGCGCCGCGGACACCGCCCAGCCACCGATCGAGAGCGACTGCACCGTTGACTGGACGAACGCGTTCGCGCGCTGCACGTTCGCGCGCTCGACCAGTGTCGGGATCATCGCGCCGTACGCCGGCTCGAAGTAGCTCGTCGCCGCCTCGAGCAGGAACGACGCCACGACGAGCCCCCAGAGCGGCAGGTGGCCGCTGATCCCGGCGACCGCGACCGGGATCAGCACGACTCCCCGGGCGAGGTCGGCGCTCACCATCAGCCGCTTGCGGCTGAAGCGGTCGGCGGCGAGGCCGCCGTGCAGCCCGAAGATGAGCGCCGGGATGCTGTCGGCCACCCGCACCGCGATCACGCCGCCGGCGCCGCCGACGTCGAACGCGAACCACATGAGGGCGATGTAGTGGAGCGAGTCGCCGAGCTCGCTCGCCGCGACGGCGAGGAAGGTCCGCCGGAAGTCGCGCAGTCGCAGGAGGTCGGTGGCGCGGTGAGGCGGTAGCGCTGCCTCGAGCTCACGGGGCTCGTCGAAGACGGGGTCGGACACCGGACTACCATGCCCTTTGTGACTGTCGCGCAGGCGCTGTCAGGCGAAGACCTCACGCTCGGCGAGGTGTGGGCGGTCGCGGTCGAGGGGATCGACGCAGCGCCGCTCTCGGATACGGCCCGCGAGCGGATGCGCGCGGCCCGCGCGGTCGTCGAGGACGCGGCCCACGGTGCGCACGAGCACACCTACGGCGTCAACACCGGCTTCGGCCGCTTCGTCTCGAAGCAGATCCCGGAGGAGCTGACCGAAGAGCTGCAGCTGCGGCTGCTGCGGTCGCACGCATGCGGTGTCGGCGACCCGTATCCGGACGCCGTCGTTCGCGCGGCAATGCTCCTGCGTGCGAACGCACTGGCAAAGGGCAACTCGGGCGCGCGGATCGAGACGGTGCAGCTGCTGCTGGACTGCCTCAACCGCGGTGTCCTGCCGTACGTGCCGTCGCGCGGCTCGGTCGGCGCGTCGGGCGATCTCGCACCCCTCGCGCATCTCGCGCTGCCGCTCGTCGGCGAGGGCCGGGCGTTCTTCGAAGGTGAGCTACTCGACGGTGGTGCAGCACTCGCTCGGGCAGGCCTCGAGCCCGTGCGACTGCTCGCGAAGGAAGGTCTGTCGCTGATCAACGGGACCCAGTTCATGGCTGCGCAGGCCGCCCTTGCGCTCATGCGCGCGCACCGCCTGATGCGCGCCGCCGACTGCGCGTGCGCGCTCTCGCTCGAGGCGCTGCAGGGATCGCGCAACTCGTTCATCCCGCAGGTGCACGAGCTGCGGCCGCTACGGGGTCAGGCGGCTGCTGCGCGCAACGTGCTGCGGCTGCTCGAGGGCTCGGCGATCATCGAGTCGCACCGCTGGTGCGACAAGGTGCAGGACGCGTACTCGCTTCGCTGCGCGCCGCAGGTGCACGGTGCTTCGCGCGACCTGCTCGACTACGTCGAGTACACGGTCACGACGGAGCTCAACGCGGCGACCGACAACCCGCTCGTCCTCGTCGAGGATGGGATGCTCGTGTCGGCCGGCAACTTTCACGGCCAGCCGCTCGCCTTCGCGCTCGATGCGCTGGCGATGGCGGTCTCCGAGCTCGCAAGCATCTCCGAGCGTCGCGTCGAGCGGCTCGTCAACCCGAATCTGAGCGATGGGCTGCCGGCGTTCCTCACGACCGACGGCGGACTCAACTCCGGGTTCATGATTCCGCAGTACGTGGCCGCTTCGCTCGTCTCCGAGAACAAATCGCTGTGCCATCCCGCATCGGTCGACTCGATCCCGACGAGCGCCGGGCAGGAGGATCATGTGTCGATGGGCAATGCGTCCGGGCTGAAGGCGTGGCAGATCGTCGCGAACTCCGAGCGCGCGCTCGCGATCGAGCTGCTCGCGGGTGCGCAGGCGGTCGAGTTCCTCGCCCCGCTCGAGCCCGGCCATGGCGGGCGGGCGGTGCACGAGTTCGTGCGCTCGCTGTCGCCGCGGCTGCGCGACGACCGTCCGCTCGGCGGCGACATCGAGACGGTCGCTTCCGCGATTCGCGACGGTTCGCTGCTTGCTGCCGTCGAGAGCGAGGTTGGTGAGCTCGAGTGAGCGGCGCATGAGCCGTCCATCCAGGCGTCTGACGTGGAGCGGCCTGCCGGAGAGCTCGACGCCGAAGCGGCCGTACCGCGACACGCTGCTCGTCTACGCGGGGTTCGCGATCTTCATCGTCGTCTTCGCGTGGCTCACCGGCGGTGACGTGCGCAAGGCGATCCCCGTCGCCCTGCTCGCGTTCGTCGGCGCATCGACGTGGGGGGTCGCCTTGTGGCGCAGGCGGCTGCGGCGCGAAGCGCGCGAGCGCGCGGAGGCGGGGAGGCGCGAGTCGTGACCGTTGCTCCGTCGATCGACGCGCTCGTCGAGTCGCTCGCGGGCGACCTCTCCGCGATCCGGGCGCCGCGTGGCACGACGCTGAACGCGCGCTCGTGGGCGACCGAGGCGCCGCTCCGCATGCTGCTCAACAACCTCGATCGCGAGGTGGCCGAGCGCCCTGAGGACCTCGTCGTCTACGGCGGCAGCGGACGTGCGGCGCGTTCACACGAGGCGCTGAAGGCGATCGTCCGCGCGCTGCTCGAGCTCGGCGACGACGAGACGCTGCTCGTGCAGTCGGGCAAGCCGGTCGCGGTCTTCCGCACGACGCGCGCGGCGCCGCGCGTGCTGATCGCGAACTCGCTCCTGGTTCCGAAGTGGGCGACGTGGGACGAGTTCCGGCGGCTCGAGGCCGAAGGACTGACGATGTTCGGCCAGATGACCGCGGGCTCGTGGATCTACATCGGCACGCAGGGGATCTTGCAGGGCACCTACCAGACCTTTGCCGCGGCGTCGCAGAAGCACTTCGGTACCCCGTCGCTTGCCGGCCGCACCGTGTTGACCGCCGGGCTCGGCGGCATGGGGGGTGCGCAGCCGCTCGCGGCGACGCTCGCAGGCGCGGCGATTCTCTGCGTCGAGGTCGACCCGGCCCGCATCGAGCGCCGTCTAGAGACGCGCTACCTCGATGAGGCGAGCGACTCGCTCGACGACGCGCTCGCGCGCGTGCGAGCCGCGGCGGCCGACGGCCGGGCGCTGTCGGTCGGTCTGCTCGGCAACGCGGCGGACGTCGTGCCCGAGCTCGCGCGCCGCGGCGAGCACTTCGATCTCGTCACCGACCAGACCGCGGCGCATGATCCGCTGACCGGCTACGTGCCGAACGGCATGACGCTCGCCGACGCGAACGCCCTGCGCGTGTCCGATCCGGACGCGTACCTCAGGCGTGCGCACGCGGCAATTGCCGAGCACGTTCGCGCCCTGCTCGAGTACGTCCGGGCCGGAAGCTATGTTTTCGATTATGGCAACAACCTGCGAGGTGAGGCCGAAGCAGCTGGGGTAGCGGACGCCTTCTCATACCCGGGCTTCGTCCCGGCCTATATCCGACCGCTCTTCTGTCGCGGGATCGGGCCGTTTCGCTGGGCCGTGCTGTCCGGGGACCCGGCCGACATCACCGTGATCGACGAGACGCTGCGGGAGCTCTTTCCAGGCGACGAGCTCTTGCAGCGCTGGCTCGAGCTGGCGCCCGAGCGGGTGGCGTTTCAGGGGCTGCCCGCGCGCATCTGCTGGCTCGGCTACGGCGACCGTGCGAAGGCAGGGCTCGCGATCAACGACCTCGTCCGCACCGGACGGGTGCAGGCACCGGTGGTGATCGGGCGTGATCACCTCGACGCCGGCTCCGTCGCCTCGCCCTATCGCGAGACCGAGTCGATGCGCGACGGCTCCGACGCGATCGCCGACTGGCCGATCCTGAACGCGCTCGTCAACGTCGCGGCGGGCGCGAGCTGGGTCAGCGTCCATCACGGCGGCGGCGTGGGCATCGGCAACTCGATCCACGCCGGCATGGTTGTCGTCGCCGACGGGACGGCCGACGCGGCCGAGCGGCTCGAGCGCGTGCTCACGACCGACCCAGGCATGGGCGTGGTGCGGCACCTCGATGCGGGCTACCCCGAGGCGGAGGCGGCTGCGCACGAGCACGGCCTGTCGACGCCGATGTTCGACGCGTAGTGAGCCGTAGGCTCGACGGAGGCGCCCCAGGAGCGGAGGTGCCAGCTTGGCCGGCACCGGAGCGGGGATCGCCGCGGCTGCTCGTCCGCGACCTCGCGCAGATCGTCACGCACGCGGGCACGGCGGCGCCGCTGCGCGGCCGCCAGCTGCGCGAGGTGGAGGTGGTCGAGGACGCGTACGTGCTGTGCGCCGACGGTGCGATCGAGGCGGTCGGCCGCATGCGCGACCTCGAACCGCTCGAGGGGGACGTCGAGGAGCTCGACGGCGCCGGCCGCTGTGCGCTGCCGGGGCTCGTCGACTGCCACACGCACCCGGCGTGGGGCGGCGACCGCGTCGCGGAGTTCGCGCTGCGGGCAGGCGGCGCTTCCTACGAGGAGCTGCACGCGGCCGGCGGCGGCATCGTCTCGACGGTCGCGGCGACGCGTGCGCTCACTGCCGGTGAGCTCCAGACGCGCGTCGAGCGGCACGCAGCCTGGATGCTCGCCCAGGGCACGACCGCCTGGGAGGGCAAGTCCGGCTACGGCCTCGACCGCGACACGGAGCTCGCGTCGCTTCGGGCAGTCCGCGTCGCAGGGGGCTCGCCGACGTGGCTCGGCGCACACGCGGTTCCGCCGGAACGAGCCGACGCCGACGCATATCTCGAGTTCGCGCTGCACGAGGTGCTGCCGGATGCGGCGCAGCTCGCCGATGCAGCCGACGTGTTCCTCGAACGGGGAGCGTTCGACGCCTCCCAGGCGCGGCGGTACCTGACGGCCTGCCGCGCCGCCGGGCTCGCGCTGCGGCTGCACGGCGACCAGTTCACGGAGAGCGGTGCGATCCCGCTGGCCGTCGAGCTCGGCGTGCGGAGCGTCGATCACCTCGAGGCCACGGGGGACGCGGGCGTGCGCGCGCTCGCCGCGAGCGACGTCGTCGGCGTGCTGCTTCCGGCGAGCGCGCTGTTTCTCGACCGGCCGATGCCGCCTGCGCGCGCCCTCGTCGATGCCGGTGCCGCGGTCGCCCTCGCGACCGACTTCAACCCGGGCAGCTCGTTCACGACGAGCCTGCCGCTGATCGCGTCGCTCGCGTGCACGCAGCTCCACCTCGCGCCCGAAGAGGCGCTCGCCGCCATGACGGTGAACGCCGCGCACGTGCTCGGCCGCGCGCACGAGCTCGGCCGGCTGTTGCCCGGCCGCCGCGCCGACCTCGTGCTCCTCGACGCGCCGGACTGGCGGTACCTCGCGTACCACCTGGCCGGTGACGTCGTCGCGACCGTGATCCGTGACGGTTCGGTGGCGTTCCGGCGCTAACCTGGCGGTGTGCCGAATCGCAAGCAGCGCCGCCGCCGCGAGAAGGACTTCCGCCACGACGTCCGCGTCTTCGAAGTGGACGACGAGGGCAACGAGGTTCCGATCGCCGAGCTGCGCGCGCAGGACGCGAAGCCGGCGAAGACGCCTGCGAAGGCGAATCAGGGAAGCCGCTCGAGCCGCGCGCCCCGCGAGGTGCAACCACCGTCGTGGGAGCGTGCGTTCAAGCGCGGCGGTCTGATGGGCGCCGCGATGCTCGTCGTCTTCCTGCTGCTCTTCAAGAACGGCCCCGCGGTCCAGCGTGTGATCATCCCGATCTTCTACGCCGTCGCGTTCATCCCGTTGACGTACTGGATCGACCGCACCGCGTACCGGGCGTACCAGCGCCGAATCAACAAGCCGGCGGCGACGAAGACACGCCCCGCCGCGAAGAAGAGCTAGGCCACCGCGTCGCCGCGATAGTGGCCGTCGCCGGGCCACGGAGCGAGCAGAAGCAGGATCCGCGCGCCGTCTGCGCTCCGCACGGCGTGCCGCTCGTCCGGGTCGAAGCGCACGAGCGTCCCGCGCGGCGCGGTCGTCGTCTCACCGCCGGCGTCGACCTCGATCTCGCCGTCGAGCACCGTGACCCAGGCGTTCTCCTTGACCTGGTGGTCGTCGAGCGACTGTCCTGGCTGGAGCACGATCAGCACCGCGCGCGCCTCGTTGCCGGAGTGGAGGACGAGCGGATCGCGCGTTCCGTCCGGCGCGTCGAGTTGGAGAAGCTCCCAGTGCTGCACGGCAGAGCCGTTTCCACACCTGGTTACACTCAAACGCTCGATGCCGCTCGTCGTCGACAGCTTCGTGCTCGGGCCCTTTCAGTCCAACTGCTACGTCGTGCGCAGTGAGCGTGGCGCGCCCGAGGCCGCGGTCATCGATCCGGGGGACGATCCGACGCCGCTCCGGCTCGAGCTGGCGCGGATGGGGAGCCGGACCGGCGGCATCCTCGTCACGCACAGCGACGTCGACCACATCGGCGGGGTGGCGGCGCTCGCCGAGGGGACCGGAGCCGACGTGTGGGCGCCCGCCGGAGAGGTCGAGGCGCTTCGCGAGGGCAAGACGCGCGGCGGCATGCGCGTCTCCCCGCACGACCCTGCGCACACGGTGAGTGGCGGCGACACCCTCAGCGTCGCCGGCATCGACTTCGAGGTGCTCGACGTCCCCGGCCACAGCTCCGGCCACGTCGCGTTCCTCGCCGAAGGCGAGCTCTTCTCCGGCGACCTGCTCTTCGCGGGCTCGGTCGGCCGCGTCGACCTCGCCGGCGGCGACTGGGCGACGCTGCTCGCGTCGGTGCAGATGCTGCTCGACCGGCTCCCCGAGGACACCGTCGTGCACCCGGGGCACGGTCCGGCGACGACCCTCGGACGCGAGCTCGCGACGAACCCCTTCCTGCGCGATCTCCGAAGCGCGGATGGCTGAGCGCTTCCAGGCGCCGCGCGGCACGCATGACGTGCTGCCGAACGACGCTGCGTGGTGGCGGCTCGTCCGGACGCTCGAGGAGCTCACTGCCCTCTACGGTTGGCGGCGGATCCAGACGCCGGTGTTCGAGGACACCGCGCTGTTCGCGCGCACGTCCGGCGAGGCGTCCGACGTCGTGCACAAGGAGATGTACACGTTCACTGATCGCAGCGACCGTTCGCTGACACTGCGCCCCGAAGGAACAGCGCCGATCTGCCGCGCGTACATCGAGCACGGACTCCATCGCGAGCCCCAGCCGGTGAAGGCCTACACGATCGCCCCTATGTATCGGTACGGAGCGCCGGGCCGCGGTCGCTATCGGGAGCACTGGCAGCTCTCGCTCGAGGCGATCGGCTCGGCCGACCCGGCGATCGACGCCGAGATCATCCACTTCTACTACGAGCTGCTTCGCCGTCTCGGCGTCACGCAGTGGGAGCTTCGCCTGAACTCGATCGGCGACGCGAACTGCCGGCCGGCGTACGTTGCCCGCCTCAACGAGTGGCTCGACGCGCACGAGGACGTCCTCGACGAGGACGCGCGGCACAAGCGCGCCACGAGCCCGCTGCAGGTCTTCGACGTGAAGAGCCCGCAGGTGCGCGCCGCACTCGAGGACGCACCGAAGATCGGCGAGTCGCTCTGCGACGAGTGCCGCGCGCACTTTGCCGAGGTGCAACGCCTGCTCGAGCTCTACGACGTGCCGTTCACGCTCGATCCCACGCTTGTGCGCGGCCTCGACTACTACACGCGCACGACCTTCGAGTTCATCGGCCCCGACGACAATGCGAACTCGACGATCTGCGGCGGCGGTCGCTACGACGGCCTCGTCGAGCAGATCGGCGGCCCGGCGACGCCGGCGATCGGCTTCGGCGCGGGCCTCGAGCGCCTGCTGCTCGCGCTCGAGAACGAGAACATCACGTTCACGCCGCCGACGGTCGACGTCTTCCTCGTCTGCGATCCCGACGGCTCGCGCGACGACGTCCTGCGCGCGCTCACCGCGCTGCGGCAGGTAGGAATCGCCGCCGACACCGACTACGCGGGCCGCTCGCTGAAGGGCCAGCTGACGCAGGCGGGCCGGTCCGGCGCGAGGACGATCGTGGTCGTCGGCGCCGGGGGTGCGACGGTCCGGCGCGAGGGCAAGACAGACCAGGCGGTCGCGCTCGACGACCTCGTCGCTACCCTCAGCGCTCCATGAGCTGGCGCGACCTTCAGTGCGGTCTTGTGCGTACGGAGCACGTCGGGCAGCGCCTGACCCTCGCCGGCTGGGTCGACACGCGCCGCGATCACGGCGGACTCGTCTTCGTCGATCTCCGCGATCACACCGGCAAGGTGCAGCTCGTCCTCAAGGAAACCGAGGTCGCGAAGGAGCTCCGCAACGAGTTCGTCGTCCAGGCCGTCGGCGAGGTCGTCGCGCGCGCGCCGGAGGCGGTCAACCCGAACCTGCCGACCGGCGAGGTCGAGCTGCAGGTCGACGAGCTGCGCATCCTCTCGCGCTCGACCCCGCTGCCGTTCCAGATCGACGAGGAGAACGTCGACGAGACCGTTCGCCTGCGCTACCGCTGGCTCGACATGCGCGGTCGGCGCATGCAGCACAACCTGCGCCTCGCGCACCGGGCGATCGCCGGCATCCGCCGGGTCATGGACGAGCGCGACTTCGTCGACATCTGGACGCCGAGCATGACGCGCGGCACACCCGAAGGCGCGCGCGACTTCCTCGTGCCGGTCCGCCTGCAGCCCGGGAAGTTCTTCGCGCTCGCCCAGTCGCCGCAGCTCTTCAAGCAGCTCTGCATGATCGGCGGCTACGACCGCTACTACCAGATCGCCACGTGCTGGCGCGACGAGGATCTCCGCGCCGACCGTCAGTTCGAGTTCCGCCAGCTCGACCTCGAGATGGCGTTCGTCGAACGCGAGGACGTACTCGACGTGATGGAGGCGGCGGTCGTCGGCGCGTTCGAGGCGGTGGGACGGACGCCGCCGCAGCGGCCGTTCCCGCAGATCACCTACGCCGAGGCGATGGCGAAGTACGGCAGCGACAAGCCGGACCTGCGGTTCGGGATGGAGATCCAGGATGCGACCGAGGTCACGCGCGACTCGGAGTTCGGCGTCTTCAAGAACGCGCCGTGCGTGCGCTTCGTCGTCGTTCCCCGAAGCGTGTCGCGGAGCGAGCATGCCCGCCTCGAGGGCTTCGCCAAGGAGTGGGGCGCGAAGGGTCTCGCGAACCTGGCGCAGATCTCGAAGTTCCTCTCCGAGCGCGAGCTCGAGTCGTTCGGCGTCGCGGAGGGGTCGACGGCGCTCTTCGTCGCCGATGACGAGGAGACCGTCGCGCACGTGCTCGGCCTGCTGCGGCTCGAGCTCGCGCGCGAGCTCGACCTCATCCCCGACGACGTCGATGTCTTCCACTGGGTCATCGACTTCCCGCTCTTCAAGCACGACGAGGAAACAGGGGAGTGGACGTTCATGCACCACCCGTTCACGGCGCCGGTCGCAGGTGAGGAGGAGTGGGACGAGTCGAACCCGACCGGGGTCCGCGGGCAGCACTACGACCTCGTCTGGAACGGCTGGGAGCTCGGGTCCGGCTCGCTCCGGATCCACGACGTCGACGTGCAGCAGCGCGTCTTCCGCTCGATGGGCCTCTCGGACGAGGAGGCGCAGTCGAAATTCGGCTTCCTGCTCGACGCGCTCGCGATGGGCGCGCCCCCGCACGGCGGCTTCGCGATGGGTATCGAGCGGTTCGTCGCGCAGCTCGCAGGCGAGCCGGACATCCGCCAGATCGTTGCCTTCCCGAAGATCTCGAGCGGCTCGGACCCGCTCACCGGCGCGCCGACGCCGATGCCCGACGCGGTCCTCGCCGAGAGCGGCATCAAGGCGCTCCCGCAGGACGGTTAAAGCCGCCAGCGAACTCCGACCGATAGACAAGGCATACTTCGGTTCCCGGCCACGCCGGACCATTGCCTGCTGCCATGACAACGCCCTCTCCGAATCCGTCTCCGCTCACCTCGCTGCCGCGGCTCGAGGACCTGCCGCAGACCGGCGAGGGCGCCTACGAGGCCGACGGAGTTCGCTCCGCGTTCGACGCATTCCGCCGTCACGCGCTGCAGCTCCAGGCGCAGGTGCGCGTGCTCCAGGCGGCCGGCAAGACGGCGAGCGTCGACCCGACCGGGCACGCGGTGCGCATGGACGCGCTGCACCTGATCCGCGCCGCCGCCGAGTTCGCAGACGCGCTCGAGCGAGACGCCCAGAACGCGTCGGCGTCGCAGCTGCAGCGCACCGAGGCGGAAGTCACGCGCCGGCAGCACGAGCTGCAGCAGCGCGAGCGCGAGGTCGAGCGCTACCGCGAGGAGAGCGAGCGCCAGCGCAACGAGATCCTGAACGCCGCGAAGGCCGAGTCGCGCGAGCTGCTCGCCAACGCGAACCGCGACGCCACCGCCGAGCTGCGCGAGGCCGAGGCGCGCGGCGCCCGGCTGCTCGAGCAGTCGCGCCATCAGGCGACCGAGCTCACCAATTCCGCCCGCGCCGAGGTCGAGCAGACGCTCGAGTGGGCGCGCGCGCAGGCCGGAGCGATCCTCGCCCGCGCCCAGCAGGGCGCCGAGCAGCTCCTGACCGCCGCCGGCCTCGGGCCGGACGCGCTCTCGGAGGTCTCCGAGGCGATCGTCGCCGCGGCCCGCGCGGCGGCCGAGTCGAGCCGCAGCCGCGGCGCCCCGCCGGCACCGGCACCTGCAGCGCCGCCCGCGCCGCAGCTCGCGCCGGCCCCGGAGCCCGAGCCCGAAGACGAGGCCGCGCCGGACGCCGAGCAGACGGTCGACCCCGGCGCGCACCAGGATGTGCCGATCCCGCCGCCGATCAGCGCGCCGCCCGTTTCGGGCCCGCCGCCGTCCGAGCACGGCGAAGGCGACGACGCCTCCTAGTCGAAAGGGGACGGCATGACCGAGCGGCGCGGGTCACGCTTCCTGATCGAAGTGCTCTTCCTGCTCCTGCTCGCGGGCGCGCTGACCTTTGCGCAGCTGAGCGCGCTGCAGATCGCGGGCGTCATGCTCCTCGGCTGGGTGATCGTCGCCGTGCTCGAGTGGGCTGCGTGGCGGGGCGAGCCGCACTACGGCAGCGGCCTGCCGCCGCGCTACTACGTTCCGAGCGTCAACCTCCCGCCGGCGCAGCCGCTCGAGCAGGTCGCGGTCGGCGGCTATCCCGACGCGAGCCGGGACGAGGCGCCCACCTGGATCGCACCGGCTGCGCTGCGTGAGCAGATGCTCGGCGAATGGCCGGTCAGCGGCCGGGTCGCACCCGAGCCGGAGCCGGAGACGCCGGAGCCGGGTCCGGCAGAGCCGGATGTCGTTCCCGAGCTCGAGCTAGAACCAGAGCCCGAGCCAGAGCCGGAGGTCGCGTACGAGCCGGTGCCGCTGCCGCCCGTGACCGAGATCGTCCCGATTCCGGCGCCGGCCGCGGAACCGGAGCCGGAGCCGGTGCCCACGCCGACGATCGACGTCGTGCTGACGCAGTCGGCCCAGCGCGTCGCCCGCTACACCTTCGACCCCCTCGCCGAGCCTGCGCCGAAGCGCCGTTTCGGCCGCGGTGGCGGCGGCGACGCGACGCCTGCCGTTCAGGTGCCCGCGCGTCCGGAAGGCGTGCGGGTTCTC
The DNA here is from genome assembly GCA_035651895.1 of Gaiellaceae bacterium. Taxonomy (GTDB): domain Bacteria; phylum Actinomycetota; class Thermoleophilia; order Gaiellales; family Gaiellaceae; genus PALSA-600. The sequence continues at coordinate 4,202 of DASREW010000016.1, read as the reverse complement.
CCCGGCCGCTCGAGCCGTCAGGATTAGCGCAATGTCCGTCATCCGTCACCACCCGGGCATCCGGCTCGTCGTCGAGGCCGTCGCGATCATCCTCGCGGCGGTCATCACCGGCGTCCTCCATTCGAGCTGGATCGTGATCGGCATCGTGGTCTTCATCGTCTGGGTGCTCTCGGCGATCGTCGAGCACTCGCTCTCACGTGGCCGCGCCGAGCGGCGCACTGCCGCCGCGCGGGTGCGCGAGGCGCGCGCCGAAGAGCCGGCCGCCGAGCCCGAGCCACAGCCGGAGCCCGTCCGCAGCGAGTCGGTGCGCGTTCTGCCGCGCACGCCCGAGGCTGCGCCGGAGCCGGAACCCGCGCCCGTCGCCGTCGAACCCGAACCCGAACCCGAGCCCGAGCCCCAGCCGGAGCCCGAACCCGAACCGGAGCCGGAACCCGAGCCTGTCGCCCTCGCACCGGCGCCGGAACCGGAGCCCGAGCCGGAGCCGGAACCAGAACCCGAGCCAGAGCCAGAGCCCGAGCCCGAGCCCGAGCCCGAGCCTGTCGCGTTCGTTCCGTCCGAGCCGCGGCGCTGGAACCTCTGGGATCTCGAGCGCGTCGTGCGCGAGCGCGACGACGGTAACGAGGAACGCGAGTTCATCCTGCTCTACCTGCGCGACTACGCCGACTCCGCCGGAACGCTGCCGATCGACTTCGACGGTCTCGTCCGCGAGTCGTTCGGCGACCTGCTCGCCGCGGCCGTATCTTGAGACAGCCGCTCGCCGTGCGCGAGATCGCGCTCGCGGGGTTCGCAGTCCTCGCAGCAGCGATCGCGCTCGCGGTGATCGCGCAGACCCGCCACAGGAACACGCACGTGCCGAAGCCGTTCGGCTCGTTCACCGCGCTCGCGGGCGCGAGCGGTCCGGAAGCGGTCGGGCACCGAACGTTGTGCGGCGTCGTCCTGAACGCGGACACGATCGGCGTTGCGAACCCGACGCTGCCGTGCGGGACGCGCATCTTCGTCACGTTCCACCACAAGACCGTGCTGGTGCAGGTGATCGCGCACGGGCTTCAGCGTGGTCGTCAGTTCGAGCTCACCGAGGCGCTCGCGCGCCAGGTCGGCCTGAGCGGCGTGCAGCCGGTCCGGTGGTCGTACGCACGGCTTTCCTGACGTCGGCTACGGTACGAGGCGAGTGCTCGACGTCGTTCGCGCGCTGCGTATCCATGTAGAACCAACACCATGTGAAAGGGAGCCCGGGTCGGGAATAGGCGCCTCGCGCTGACGTCCCGCACGGCACCCACCTGGCTTGTCCAGGTTCACACGGACGCGGCACTGTCGGCGACGTGGAGTGCGGTGGGGGAGCCCTCGGGCTCCCCCACAACTACTCTGAGACGATGGAAGAGCTCTTCGGCGATTCGTCACGCGGCGAGGACTGGGCGGCCGTCCGCCTGCGCGTCGACGGCGGGCGGATCGTCGATGCCGATGCAGCCGGGCTCGCCGAGGACCTGCGCGGGCTGACACTGCTGGAGGCAGCCGCGGTCGGCGGCGAGACGCTGCCGGTCGATGCGCTCGCGAACGCGATCGGGCCGGCGGTGACGGCCGCCCGCGACGACGAGCGCGTCGCGGTTGCGATGAGCGGCGGCGTCGACAGCGCCGTCGCGCTGCTCGCGTCCGGACCGCAGGCGGTCGGCGTCACGCTTCGCCTGTGGCTCGACCCGAACGGGCCGAGCGCCGAGCGCGCATGCTGCTCGCCGAGCGCGGTGATCGCCGCGCGGGATCTCTGTCACGCGCGCGGACTCCCGCACGTGACGCTCGATCTCCGCGAGGAGTTTCGCCGCGCGGTCGTGGGACCGTTCGTGCGTGGCTACGCCCGCGGTGAGACGCCGAACCCGTGCATCCGCTGCAACGGCGGCTTCCGCTTCGCCGAGCTGCTCGCATTCGCGCGGCGCATCGGTGCGCCAACGCTCGCCACGGGCCACTACGCGCGCATCGTCGAGCGGGACGGACAGCGCCTGCTCGCGCGCGCCGCGGATCCGCAGAAGGATCAGAGCTACATGCTCGCCACGCTCGCACCGCGGCGGCTCGAGCGGATCCGGTTTCCGCTCGGCGGGCAGACGAAGACCGCCACCCGCGCGCAGGCGGCTGCCGCAGGGCTCGCCGTCGCCGAGCGCGCCGAGAGCCAGGAGGCCTGCTTCCTCGCCGGCGACGACTACCGGCCGTTCCTCGCACGGCACGGGCTCGCGGAGTCGCCGGGCCCGATCGTCGCTCCGGACGGGCGGGAGCTCGGAACGCACGACGGCTTCTGGCGGTTCACGCCCGGCCAGCGCCGCGGGCTGGGCATCGCCGCCTCCGAGCCGCTGTACGCCGTCGAGACGGACGCGCGCACGAACACGGTCGTCGCCGGACCGCGCGCAGCGCTTGCGCGCACGGTCGTCTCCGCCCGGGGGCGCCTCTACGCGCCGGTCGGCGAGGTGGAGGCGAAGCTCCGCTACCGCTCGCCTGCGATCGCCGCGACCGTGGCGGAGACTTCGTCCGGTTTCCGCCTGAACCTGGCAGAGCCTGCCTACGGTGTCGCCCGCGGGCAGGCGGCCGTGCTCTACGACGGCGACGTGGTCGTGGGGGCAGGCGTGGTCTCGTCCGCAGCGGCGGGCTAGGCTGACTACGTGATCGTCGCCTTCTCCTTCGGGGATCTCGCCGACCTCGCGCTCGCGATCTTCCTCGTCGCGGTGGGAATCGGCCTCGGTTGGGCGTTTTTGCGGTTGGCCGTAACTTTCGACCGGCTTTCTTCGTTGATTCGGGGAGCAGAGCGTGAGGTTCTGCCCGTTATCAACAAAGTCGGGGGTTCCGTGGATCGGGTCAACGCGCAACTCGACAAGCTGGACACGGCAACGGACAGCGCTGTCGACGCCGTCGAGGCGGTGGACGAGGCAGTCCGTTCCGTCAGCTTTGCCGTGAAGACGCCCGTGCGGAAGCTCGCCGGGCTCGGCGCCGGAGTGTCGCACGGCTGGGCGTCCTTCAGGACGCGGCGAAGCTTCGGCGACGCGGTCGCCGAGGGGAAAGCCGCAGCGGCCCGGCGCGAGCGCGATCTCGACGAAGAGCTGAAGGCTGCACATGGACGGAACTGACGAGATCACGCTCACCATTCCGCGCGAGCCGGACTTCCACCGGGTCGCGCACCTCGTTCTCGGCGGGCTCGCCGTCCGGCTCGACCTGACGATCGAGAACCTCGAGGACATGCAGATCGCGCTCGACGCAATCCTCGACAACACCGATCCGAACGCGGGCGAGATCACCGTGCGCATGCGCCTGCACGAGGGCGAGCTCGAGACGTCGATCGGTCCGCTCACCGCGAAGGTGCTCGACCGCATCGAGCAGGAGCCGGACGACGAGCTCGGCCTGCGGCGCGTGCTCGAGTCGACGGTCGAGGACGTGCACATCGACGGCGACTGGGTGCGCCTGACGAAGAAGGTGGCCGCGCATGGCTGAGAACGACAAGATCCTGCTGCGCCGCTACCACGAGCAGGGCGACCTGCAGGCGCGCGAGCAGCTGATCGAGCAGTACATGTCGCTCGTGCGCTCGCTCGCGCGGCGCTACTCGTTCCGGGGCGAGCAGCTCGAGGATCTCGTCCAGATCGGCGCGATCGGCCTGATCAAGGCGATCGACCGCTTCGACCTCGACCGCGGCGTCGAGCTGACGACCTACGCGACGCCGAACATCATCGGCGAGATCAAGCGCCACTTCCGCGACAAGGGCTGGTCGGTGCGCGTTCCGCGCGGCCTCCAGGAGCTGAACGTCCAGCTCTCGCGCCTGATCGAGCAGCTCACCGTCCAGTTCGGCCGCTCGCCGACGATCCCGGAGCTGGCGAAGGCCGCCGGGGTCGAGGAGGAGGAGGTGCTGGAGGCGCTCGAGTCGGGCCGCGCGTACTCGTCGCTGTCGCTCTCGGCCGGCAGCGGCGGCGGCGACGACGAGGATCTCGACCCGCTCGAGTCGATCGGCACCGAGGAGCACCAGTACGAGGTCTCCGAGGATCGCGCCGTGCTCGCGCCCGGCTTCAAGGCGCTCGACGAGCGGGAGCGGAAGATTCTCCAGCTCCGCTTCTTCGAGGGTCTGACGCAGTCGCAGATCGCGCAGCAGGTCGGGATCTCGCAGATGCACGTCTCCCGGCTGATCCGGCGCTCGCTCGAGAAGATCCGCGAGACGATCGCCGAGGACGAGCAGTCCCTGA